>CBDDRB010000041.1:0-28209 GCA_965232965.1 uncultured bacterium | reverse complement strand
CACCTCCGTCTTCTTCGGGCGCGCCCTGATAAATTTCGGCGTCGTGTCTTTCCTGATTGCCTTTCTTCAACTTGCTCCACCTCCCGGACCACGGGTGAGTTCAGTGGGGCTGGTGCGTCCGACGGATGACACATTCTCTGGTTTTGTGTTCAAGATTCAGGCGAATATGGATCCACAACACCGCCATCGAATGGCATTTTTACGTATTGTGTCGGGCCGGTTCGAGAAAGACATGATGGTCTATCATGCGCGACTGGACAGGAAGATCCGGATGACGCGGCCACACCGGCTGTTCGGCCGCGACCGGGAGACAATTGAAGAGGCCTACCCGGGTGATGTCGTCGGGTTGGTCAATCCCGGTCTCTTTGCCATCGGCGACACCCTCTGCTCCGGGACTCCCCGCTCCTTCGATGCCATTCCTCAATTTCCCCCTGAATGCTTCGGCGTGCTTCGCAGTCAGGACCTCACCAAACAGAAACAGTTCCAGAAAGGACTCCAACAGCTCGAAGAAGAAGGAGTCATGCAGGTATTCTATTCACCCGATCATGTGCGCAGGGAACCGGTTCTGGCTGCCGTGGGAGAACTCCAGTTCGATGTCGTCGCCTCCCGCCTCGAGAGTGAATATGGAGTCAAGACCACCGTCGAGCGGATGCCATTTGTCCTGGTTCGCTGGGTAAGCGGCGCCCCAGATGCCATTGCCCGCATCTACTGGCCGCAGGACACGCGACGGCTCGTCGATAGAGACGGCCGCATGGTTATGCTCTTCGGCTCCGATCGGCTCCTCGCCTATTGCATGAAAGAATATGTTGCCCTTAAGTTTCAGTTGCGGGAAGAGGTTGAGCAGATAGAAACTTGACCCGCGCTACCAACCCTTCGAATCACTGAAAGAATTTCTCAACCTGCGAATTAGTGGGTCCCTACGAATGCAGGGTACCTGCTCCCTCTTCCATGCGTTCCGACATGTACGATCCAACAAATTGTGCCAAAGCTTGCGGGAAGCGGCTCCAATTCTCTACCACCTCAGCCCGTTTTGCTTGATAGAGCGCCTATTTATGAGCAAGGTAGCGGCAGCGACAATCGGTACTTTTCTTGCTTTTCCTCTTCTCTACTTTATGATTGTCGCAGTCATATGTAGAGCCTCTTACAACAGAACGCCGCTGAATTTGCATGAAACAACAGACTCCTATCGCCGCTACCCCTGACGCCACCGGGGTTCCTCCTACTCCCAATAGTACGCCGCCGCTTATCTCGATCACCACAGACCAATTCCCTGAGTGGATGAAGAGTCATCCCACCCGTTGGATCGTTTCTGTGGCCGTCGTCATCGCGCTGGTCACGTTGCTCTGTTTGGGCTGGACCGCCTATACCGTACAGCATGGGTTAATCCAATCCAGCGGACAACGCCTGGTGCAAGCTGCCACGGATGCCGCCGCCAAGTTGGATATGATAATCCTGGAGCGATATCGTGACATTCAGCTGCTCTCCACAACGCCCATGGCGAAGGATCAGAACCCCGAAGCGCTGACTGCATATCTCCGTGAACTGGCACGTGCCTACCCCGCCTATCGATGGATTGGTGTCACCGACTCCCGTGGAAAGATTACCTCCACAACCGATCCATCGAGCGCTTCCCCCGATCAGAGTCAACAGCTTTGGTTTCAACAGGCACGGACCCTTACGGATGCAAGAATTCTCGATGCGCAGGTCAGTGAGCAGCCTGGAGAAACATTGTCAATTACGATGATCGCGCCTCTGCGGAGTTCCGACGGGAAATTTCTTGGCGCGATCTCAGCTATTGTGGGCGTCCCCTCGTTGATGACCATCCTTGACGGAACAATACAGCAGCTCAAGAACTCCGAATGGACAGAGAAATCACAGGTCAAATATCAAGTCATCAACGAGAAGGGAGAACTGATCGCCGACTCGACGCATCAACCTGAAGGCAATCTCAAACGGCTGGGTCTCCCTTCAGCAACACTCGTGGGTTCGCAGGCGCATGGCTTTGTCCAAGAAACAGATCATCGCAGCGGGACCTCCGTCATCACCGGCTATGCTCAGGTCTCCATCGCCCATGCCGACCCGATCACCCAATGGGGCATCTTGATTCACATAGACCAGGACAACCTTCTGGCTCCCATCCGGTCCTTTCTCAAAGAATTGTCCGTGCTGGCCATACTGATTCTTCTCCCCTTGCTTGGTCTTGTGTTGGGAATGATCAAGACGCTGCACGAAGAATGGAGCTCCACGAAGCGGGAATTCGAACGAGCAGCCGATGCAGAAATGGCACTCAAAAGACGGACGGAGGCCCTCCATTCTCTGGTTGTGGCCGCGCAGAGGTTGGCGTCCCAGCAAGATCTCGACGAACTGCTGCACCAGCTCCTCCATCTTGCGAAAGAGAACACCGGGGCACGGTACGCCGCGTTAGGGGTCTACGACGGCAACCCACGTGTCGCCATACAGTTCCTGACTGCGGGAAATGACGATGGAGCAGCCCGCGCCATTCGATTGCTCCCATTCGAGCAGTTGTCTCGGGAATCTTTGGGGCAAGGGAACAGTGTCCTTCGCCTGTCCGATGTGACAGCATACTGGGCCACCGTCGGATTACTCGAACATCGTCCCTCGCTGACATCATTTCTCGGGGTATCGATTCGCTATCACGATCAATTTTTCGGCCACCTTTCACTCGCCAACAAGGTTTCGCCTCAAGATCATGCGGAGAACTTCAGCGAACTGGATGAACAGGTGGTGCTGACGCTGGCCTCTCAAGCGAGCACGGCCATCCAGAATTTACAGCTCCTTCACGATTCAAAAGAACAGGCGAATCATGACTCCTTAACGGGACTGTTGAATCATTCGACGGCGCTCACGGCGTTGACGCAGGAACTATCGCGAGCAGAACGAAGCCATCAACCTCTCGCAGTGCTCATAGCCGACCTCGACCATTTCAAGCAGGTCAACGACACCTACGGACATCTCATCGGGGATGTCGTCCTTCGAGAAGCGGCCAAGCGGCTCCGTGAAGCCGCACGCCGCTACGATCATGTGGGACGTATAGGCGGAGAAGAATTCTTGATTGTGGTTCCCAATTGCGATCTTGAGGCATTACGGGAGTGCGGTGAACGCTTCAGGGCTTCTATTAGCGACTGGCCATTTCCCACACCGAGCGGCCCGCTTGCGGTGACGGTGAGTATTGGAGCAACGGTCTGGTCATCCGAACACCCATTAAGTGCTGATCTCTTGCGCAGGATGGCCGACTATGCCCTCTATCGCGTCAAAAACCAGGGCAGGAATGCGGTGGATATTATTCCCCATCCTCACACACTCATATTGGAACAGATGAAGAAAGCCGGGTAATACCCCACCGATTCACCATTGCGCATCAATCTCTCACCTATCCCGCCCTCTGAATGCACGTCTTATTTTCCCTCACAGAGGGCGTGGCCAGGCTTCACTTGACTGCGCGCGACATTCTTACCCGCCCAACCCCGAGCGCGCTGAGACGCGCTCTTATCCCAGGCGAGCACATTCTGATCGTGCGCGTTCTGCGAGCAAGAAGGGCATTATTTCCTATTAACGATCCTTCCAAACTTGCTCGTTTCGCTCTCTGGGAATGGCACCCATGTAGGTCCCAGTGCGGCCGTCGAGCGAGCACATTCTCATCGTGCGCGCTCCGGGAGCAAGGGGACCTGCATGGGTACTGTTCCCTCTTCTCCCTTTCTCCCTTCCTACTCTCTTCTCACAGAGGGCGTAGCCAGGTTGCCCTTGACTGCGCGCATCGAACGAGCACCGCTTGACCGTGCGCGTTCTGCGAGCAAGAAGGGCACCTGGCAATGCCCTCCCCCCACTTGGCTGCTCCAGAAACAATCGCACGGCCACCTTCTGCCCCTTGACTCTGGTCCGACTGAGCGCCTCGATGATCTCCCGAGCCAATACTTCCGGCACTTCCACCAGTGAGAATCGATCTAACACTTCGACAACGCCGATCACATTCGAATTGAGGCCGGCTTCATTGGCAATTGCTCCGACAAGGTCGCCTGGCCGGATCCCCGCCTCCTTGCCTGCGCCGATATACACCCTGACCATGCCGACTGTTCGCCCGCCACGGCCAGGTGAGTTGAATGGTCTGCCCTGTCCCTCTCTCTGCATCATGCCACCGGCCCGCCCCCGAGGATCTCCCATAGAGCGCCGCGCCATTGATGGACGCTCCGGCGGTCTGGCCGACACTGCTGGAATATCGTATTCCTTCCGCTCCCCACCCTGCATGCGAAAGATAAGCTTCATGGCTGCTGCCGCCACCTCCATAGGGTTTCCCTGGTCGTCAAGCGACTTAACGATAGCCCTGAACAGGTCAAGGTCACCGGCCTTCAGGATGCCTTCAACCGCACTCTTTGTTCGCGTGAGTCGTGTTGTGTGAAGGTCGGCGACGGTCGGCACTGGTGTCACCACTATTTTGGCTTTCGTGAGCTGTTCAATGTTCCACAACAATCGCTGCTCGCGCGGGTCAATGACGGTGATTGCGGACCCTTCACGTCCAGCCCGGCCCGTCCGACCGATCCGATGGACGTAGATTTCAGGAGACATGGGCAAATCGAAGTTCACGACATGCGACACAGATGGAATATCCAATCCACGTGCCGCCACATCGGTAGCGACGAGGAGTTCGGTCTGTCCTGACCGGAAGGAATTCATCACGCGATCACGCTGGGACTGATTCATGCCGCCATGGATGGCTTCGGCCTTATGCCCGCGATCTGTCAACATGGCGGTGAGTTCGTCGACTTCGATACGTGTCCGGCAAAACACCAGAGCAGACTTTGGAGCTTCCACATCCAGAATACGAGCCAATGCCGCCACCTTGTGCGGTCTGGCAACGATATAGGCTGTTTGATGCACGCGAGGAGCAGCGCCTGCCTTGAGCGGCTCCTTGGCAATCCTGATCTCGACTGGTTCCTTGAGATGACGCTTGGCAATAGTGGCAATCCTGGGTGGCATGGTGGCGGAAAATAACGCGGTCTGGCGCTCTTTGGGTATCTGTTCCAAAATGGCGTCCAGATCGTCGGCAAAGCCCATGTCGAGCATCTCATCAGCCTCGTCCAGTACGACCGTCTGAATCGTCTTGAGTTGCAGTGTTTTGCGGCGGATGTGATCCAGCGCTCGCCCTGGCGTCGCCACAATGACATCGATACCGCGCTTCAACGCATGAAGCTGCGGACCGATGGCCTGTCCTCCATAGATCGGCAGAACGGAGATCTTCAGTTCCTTGCCGTAACGAGTCACGGCCTCAGCAACTTGCATCGCCAACTCTCTCGTCGGCACCAGGATAAGAACGGAGGGGCAGCGACGCACCGAATGAGCGATGCGCTGGAGCAGGGGCAACGTGAACGCGGCCGTCTTGCCGGTCCCGGTCGCCGCCTGGCCCAAGAGATCGCGGCCCACCAATAACGGAGGGATCGCTTCTCGTTGGATCGGCGTAGGCTCTTCATAGCCCAGAGTGTCGAGTGTGGTGAGCAAGGCTGCTTCCAGACCCAATGCTGCGAAGCTGGGAGAAAACCCTTTAGCAGGTGTGTCTACAGATGGGTGTGCGGGTGGGTGTTTCATAGAATGAATCGACGGCCTTTCTCAATACACAACTTTCTACTCTCCTCCCTCTTCCGGTGGCTGGATCGGCCCTGCCCACTCTCCTTTGGCCAGGGTCACTTCTTGATATCCGCCGTCTGGCCATTGAAATTGGCCGACCTCGTCCACTTGTACAATAAAGGGGTCAGCTTCGTGCGCCGGACCGCGGAACCAATACCAACCTGCGGCAGTGGGTTTATCCTTGCTCCATCGATAATCGGCCATCCGTCCGTTTCCTTTTCCCAACTACTGTTAGTCTGTTACAGTCGCGCAGATTGTGAAATACCATTGCGGCCAGGAAGAATACAGTGGTGGAGAAAGTCCTGGACGACTCTCGCAGCACCAGGCTGTTCAAAAAGACTGTCCCGCAAGGCCGCAACGAGTGAAGGCCCGAGGAGGTACATACCACACTTCGTGTGTGCCGTTCGCTCCTAGAATGGATCTTGCGAACGGAAGACCCCCTCCAATGTTCCGACCCCCGAGAATCTCATAGGTACGTTGAGGGTCTGAACGATGCGAGAACGACGCGGGCGGGCTTTTTCAACAGCCTGTCGGAAGGCTGAACCTATCATGTCTGTACTTCCAATAGAAGACGTACTACCGACACTGTGTCGCGCCTTGACGGAGGGGCGAAATGCCCTGCTCACTGCCGCCCCTGGCGCCGGAAAGACCACGCGGGTGCCGCTGGCTCTGCTCGATGCTCCCTGGCTCGATGGAAAGGCGGTGCTGATGCTGGAGCCACGGCGTCTCGCAGCCCGTGCGGCCGCCCATCGCATGGCTGCTACGTTGGGTGAGTCCGTCGGTGAGACGGTCGGCTATCGCATGCGACTCGATACAAGGGTGGGGCCCAAGACGAGAATCGAAGTCGTCACAGAAGGTGTTCTCGGTCGCCTCATTCGGCAGGATCCTGCACTCAGCCCCTACGCGATCGTGCTCTTCGATGAATTCCATGAACGAAGCGTGCAGGCCGATACGGGTCTGGCTCTCTGTCTCGAATCGCAACGGCTCTTTCGCTCTGATCTCCGCCTGTTGGTGATGTCCGCCACGTTGGACTGTGGGCCGGTTGCAGAGCTCTTGGGTCACGCGCCCGTCATTACGTGCGAAGGCAAGATGTTTCCCGTAGAGACCCGTTATCTCGACCGGCCGCTTTCCGGCCATCTTGATGCGGCCGTCGCACAGATCATTCGGCGATCGCTCACTCAGGACCAAGGAAGTCTTTTGGTCTTCCTGCCAGGCATGGCTGAAATCCGCCGCGTTGAACAGAAATTGATCGATATGAACCTCGGTCCGAATATCCTCATCACGCCGCTCCACGGCGATATGTCGCAAGAGGCGCAGGATCGTGCACTCGCTCCTACTCAACAAGGTAACAAAAAGGTCGTGCTGGCGACCTCCATTGCCGAGACGAGTTTGACGATTGACGGTATACGCGTCGTGATCGATGCCGGCTTGCTGCGTGTACCTCGTTTCGACCCTCGATCTGGACTCACGAGACTGGAGACCATACGCGTCACACAGGATTCTGCCGAGCAACGTCGAGGCCGGGCTGGTCGCCATGAACCGGGCGTCTGTGTCCGCCTCTGGACCGCCGCAGAGCATCACACGTTGGCCCCTCGTCGCCCGCCTGAAATGCTCGACGCCGACCTGGCGCCGCTGCTGCTCGAATTGGCTCTCTGGGGGACCACCAATCCATCCGAGTTGTCCTGGCTCACTCCCCCACCGCCTGGAGCTGTGGCCCAAGCGAAAGAATTACTCACCGGCCTCGGTGCGTTCAATGCAGAGGGACAAATCACGCCTCATGGAAAACAGATAGCGGAGTTGCTGCTGCATCCACGTCTTGCGCACATGCTACTCAAAGCTGTCCCATTACAGCGAGGCGATCTCGCCTGTGAACTGGCCGCCCTGCTCAGTGAGCGAGATATCCTCCGAGGCTCCTCCGGCTGGCGCAATGCTGATCTGCGGCTCCGCCTGGATGTCTTGCATGGGCAGTCCGATCACGCGACCGGCGCCACCGTCGATCGAGCCGCTTGCCAACGAGTCAGGCGCACCGCCGACCTGTGGCAACGGCAACTTCCGCGATCTTCTCACTCGAATCGGCAAGACAGCCTTGACGGGTTAGGTTGTTTGCTCGCACTTGCCTATCCGGATCGCATTGCCCAACGCCAACGCAGGAATGACTCACGCTATCTCATGGCCAATGGTCGCGGCGCCATATTTCCGTATCCTGATCCGCTCAGCTCAGAAGACTATCTCGTCATTGCCGATCTAGACGGCGGTTCGCAATGGGCCAGGATCGATCTGGCTGCACCAGTCACACTCCAAGAGCTTGAGGCTCTCTATACCGATCAGATTCAAGTAAGAGATGAGGTTGTATGGGATGAGACCACGCGGTCAGTCCGTGCGACGAGGCAACGGAGGTTGGGGTATCTCGTCCTGTCTGAGCAGGGGCTCTCCCAACCCGATCCTTCGATCTTGACCACTGCCTTGCTGCAAGAGCTGTATCGAGCGGGTCTCGACAAACTGGCATGGACGACGGAACTCCGGCAGTGGCGTGCGCGAGTGGCGTTTTTGCATCGAGTCGAAGGGCCGGCATCACAATGGCCAGATGTATCGGACCAGGGCTTGCGAGACACACTCGACGCCTGGCTTGGGCCCTATCTATCGGGGTTCACCACGCTTGAGCGAGTGACACAACTCGATCTGACCCAGCCGTTGCATTCGCTCCTCTCCTGGGAGCAGTCCCGCCAACTTGATCGGTTGGCGCCCACACATCTGACAGTCCCGAGCGGATCGAGCGTTCGTGTAGAATATGAAACGTCTGACCTGCCTATTCTGGCTGTGCGGTTGCAAGAAATGTTCGGCTGCAAAGACACACCCCGTCTCGTCGATGGGAAGATTCCGGTCATGCTGCACCTCCTGTCACCTGCACACCGGCCGGTCCAGATCACGAAGGATCTCTCCAGCTTCTGGAAATCAACCTATCGGGACGTGAAAAAAGAACTCCGTGGTCGCTATCCCAAACACTCCTGGCCTGACGATCCACTCACTGCCCCGCCGACCGCCAAAGCGAAGCGACGGCTAAGATAGCAGGTCTATCTGGTCTATCTCGTCTGTCTGGTCTGTCTGGTCTGTAAAGACAAGAAAGACCAGACAGACCAAATAGACCAGACAGACCAGGGCCCCATTTAGCGATCAGATCCATACGGGCGGTTGAGGGGTGCGAATGGTGTGTTGGGATTGTAGCGATTCATCGGGTTGAGCGGATTGTCGGGATTGACTTCATTGATAGGATTGAAGGGGTTGTTCGGGTTGATGCGATTGATCGGATTCGCGGGATTGCCGGGATCCACGCTATTGATCGGGTTGAAGGGATTCGTGGGATCAACGGAGTTGATGGGGTTCAGCGGATTGTCGGGACGGTACTGATTGATCGGATTGAAGATGTTGTAGTCTCGCTCGTACTTTTCAGAGAAACCGGATTCTGCAAGCGCGGCAGCCGGGAAGAGGAAGCAACCGAGGAACCAGATCATCCACATAACGAGCCTCCAAGAGCGGAACAACCAGTGGGAACAGCCTACTTCCCGCCTGGGAACAGCGCAAGCGGAGCACAAATGGTTCCGGACACTTTCTCTCTCCCCTAATGATACCTTTTCTTCTTTCTCAGCCCTCAATATGGCCCTGTTGGGTAAAGACTCGCCCCTCGATCTCCATAACTCTCATAGAAATGCTCAAACACTGCGGAACATTTTTTCTTGTACAAATCAGGGGTGTAGCTGCGTGGAAGCCCGTGATCCAGCAGATCCTCAATTGCCAGTTTAACTTGTGATCGGGCCGTCGCTTTCTGTCGCCAGTTCAGAACCAAGAGCTGCTTGAGTTTTCCCAAGAGTTCCCGAGCGATTTTCTTCACCTCAGCACGCTCCTCAGGAGCCAGATCAGGGGCCGGGCGCGTGAGGATATCAAAGACAACGAGTTCTTCTTCCGAAAGACGCTCCCTGACATGCCGTTCCTGTTCATCGTTCAAACTACGGCTGAGCGCCAGGAGTTCCTTGAAGAGCTCATCAATATTCCGGCTGCCTGCGTTGTAGGATTCGATCAGCTCCTCAAACTTAGTGAGATAGTCCGCCCTGGTCCGGTTCAGGCGAACGAGTCTATCCAGTTGGGCGCGGATCGCCGCCTTCAGTTGCTCCAGGTCGATATTCTTGGTTCTCGATTTCCCAAAGCGCTTGGCCAAAGCCTCGAAGTCGATCTTCGTCAGATCGATGACTCCATGACCGGCCTTTCCCTGTGGGATGTGAAAGCCATCCGCCGCCACCGACGTATCCAGAATCTTATTGAGGTCGGTCATGACGGCTGAGATGTCTGCCGGTCCATCACCCGTTCGTTCACGGATGATTTCGGCAATGGTCGTGAGACAGGCCACACGGGAAGCGAACTCCAGCACCGATGGATCAGGCTTCACCGCTTGGAGCAGTGTACGGACCCAACTCTCCTGGGCAAGAAAGTCCTTACGGAGGGGATCTGGGGAGATCATGCACTCGACTGCTTCAGCAATCTTTGTCAGCCGGTCAAGGCTCCCTACAGAAGTCTGCTCAATTTCTGCCAGATTGACACCATGCGCACGGCAGAAGGCTTCCGTTTCTGAGATCGCCTGGCGCAGGCTTTCCACGAGCTTCTGTTTATCTCGGATAGGTTGCTCTCCTCCACGGCCTTGGGCATAGATCGCCAGCGCCTTCTCCAGCGAGGCAAAGACGTTCGCATAGTCCACGATGAGGCCGCTGTGCTTGCCAGAAAACACGCGGTTGGCTCTGGCAATGGTCTGCATCAATGTGTGGTTGCGCATCGGCTTATCGAGATAGACCGTTGAACAGCTCGGCGCATCAAAGCCGGTCAGCCACATGGCGCAGACAAACACCAGGCGCAAAGGATGAGTTGGGTCCTTGAAATTCTCATCCAATTGCTCATCGTTCATCCGTTTACGGTGAACGGCGATATCGAGCCCCACCTTCTTCATCTGCTCGATCTCGTTCTGACTGGATGAAACAATCAAGGCCATGTCAGTCGTATGGAGCACATCCCGTCGCGCTTTGAGTTCTCGGATTCGATCAGGATCATTCTTCGCGCCATACGTCGTGAGCCTGGCCAACTCTTGCTCAACTCGTTTCTCTTCGGACTTCCAGTGCTCCAGCACCTTGTCGTACATCCGCAGAGCCGTCGCCTTATCGATGGAGATAACCATGGCCTTGCCTTGGAAGCCACGCCCGAGAAAATGCCGGACAATATCTTTGGCTATGGTCTCGAGCCGGTCATCACGAGTGAGCAATTGATATTGCCGACCTAGCTCCCGTTCCAGTCGTTTCTCCTGCTCATCATCCAGTCCGGCGGCCTCGATCAGGTTGTAGATATCGTCATTGAGGTTCGGATTCTCCAATCGGAGTTCAGGGGTCCGATTTTCATAGAACAGCGGGACCGTCGCGCCGTCTTCAACCGACTGCTGAAAATCATAGATGGACACATAGTCGCCGAATACCTCCCGTGTCCGTTCCTCTCCGGCAATCAGAGGCGTCCCGGTAAACGCCAGGAATAGCGCGTGAGGCAGAGCCGCGCGCATGTTCAGAGCCAATGTGTCGTACTGGCTACGGTGCGCCTCATCAGTCAAGACAATGACATCCGAACGGTCGCAGAGCACGTCCGGTGTCTGGAACTTGTGAATGAGCGTGAAGATATAGCGGTGGTTCTCGCCGAGAAGTTGCCGAAGCTGCGCGCCGGTCTGTGCATGGCAGAGATCGCTCTCAGTCTCGCTGACCGCGCCACAGGCTTTGAAGGTCTTCGCGATCTGGTCATCCAACTCCACCCGATCCGTCACCACCACGAAGGTCCAGTTTCCGGGAATTTTGCGGAGGATCTTTTGCGCGAAGAACACCATCGCCAGGCTCTTGCCGGAGCCCTGCGTCTGCCAAAACACGCCGCCCCTCCCATGGCCCTGCTTTCGAGCAGCCAGTGTTGCCGTAATCGCGTTGTTCACGCCAAGAAACTGATGATTCTGTCCGAGAACTTTGACGAGTCCCGCCTTGTGTGCGGAGAAGAGCGTGAAGTTTTCCAAAAGATCGAGCAAGCGTGATGGATCACACGTTCCACGCAGGATCACTTCGAGCGACACCCGGCGCGGTTCATCCTCGCGTTCGATCCGCTTCCATTCAAAGAACCTCTCCCAATCAGCAGTCAGTGAGCCCACCCGGCTCTCCGTCCCATTGGAGACGATCAACAATCCGTTAAACCAGAAGAGTTGGGGAATATCAGCCTTGTAGCAGGTGAGGTTGTCGTCGAAGGCCTGCTGCGCCGGCACACCTGGCTTCTTCAGCTCGATGACGACGAGGGGTAAACCATTTACGAATCCAACCAGATCAGGCCGACGGGTATACAGCGATCCCGTCACGCTGAACTGACTCACCAGCAAGAAATCGTTGGCAGCAGGATTCTCCCAGTTAATGACCCGGACGCGCTCGGTCTTCTGCCCGCCTCCTTTATCAGGAACGGAAACGGGAATTCCGTTTTTCAGAAAACCATATACCTCCCGATTCGCCGCTTCGAGACTCATCACCAACCTGTCTCGGGTCAGCACATCAACGGCAGCTGAGAGAGCTTCCGGGGGGAACGATGAATTGAGGCGATGTAATACAGCGCGAAGGCGCGTGATCAAAAACGAGTCGCCTTTGGTTTCACGACCCAGTGTTCCATGAGGGCCAAAGGTCTCCTCTAAAGCCGAGACAGTCTGCCAACCAAGTTCGGCAAGCAGGAGGATGGCGGGCTGTTCGACAAGTTGATCTTCGGAGTAGGCGTGAGCCATGCGTCGCTAAGAACGCAGGAGACGGAAATCATCGCTGCTCATTGGTTCGTAGCCTGCTGAAAACGCGCCCTCCAACTCGACAAGCACACGCTGGTTATGCGGAGCCGGGGGAGGATTCAATCGAACGACGCGAGCTTGGATCTTCGCCCGGCCGCCAGAAATCGCTTGCAGCACGTCTTGAATCAGATAGCGCGGGGCCCAACCGAGCATGAAGTAGTCATCTGCGGTCTCAAGCTGGACCGCTACCCCGGTGGCCGGATTATTCAACTCCACCGACACTTGCAACGATTCACCTGGACGGAGAAGATTCAATCGCTCCTGTGAGGGTCCGTTCACATGCCGCCACCCGTGCAGGAAGAATTTACAGGAGAAGCTGCCGTCACGGCGGGTTTGAATTTTTGGAAACACCTCCAAATTGTCCGTCTGTTTGCCGCCTCCACTGATCGCCAGAATTTCAAACGGGTCTGCGCGCTCCGGAGAGAGGTCGAGCCGCGTGAGATACTCGGCATAGTCTTCCCGTTTCGTGCTGATGAGCCGGTTTTGAAATAATGGAAACAGTTCAGCCGATTCGTACAAGGTCTCGAACTTCGGAAAGGCATCGAGAGGCTGAAAGCCGGCTTTTTCTTTGGCTTGCAACACCCCGCGGGTATAGGCAAAGCGGTAGTGCGCATCTTTGGGATCGGCGTCAAGGCGACCAATAGGGAACCAGGCACGAGTGCCGTCTACCTGTTCACCACGTAGTCGTTTGTCTTGCCAGGCTAGGAATAAGGTCTTCATAACAGAATGTCCTTCACTCGGCGGTACGTGACTCGCAGCAAGGCTTTCGCAAAGTCCCGCTGTGCCGGTACCATCGTATCAACCGGCACGCGGTCCACTGTATCATAAAGGGCCTCCTCGGTAACATTTCCAAGGTTCGGCAACCAGGGCGCAAAGTACTCGGGCCATTTTCGGGCAACAAGCTCAAGCAGTCTCAGAGGATTGGCCCCATGGGCGTCGTCGGAGCGAAGGTAAATGCCTCCATGACACCGGCTTCTGGCTGCATACCATTCGGGCCGTCCGGTTTCAGAGAGCCAGGTGGTCAATTTGTCGGATGGCTCATTTCGTCCAAGAGAGGACGCATGATCGAACGTCGGCGCCATCTCATGAGAAACCCGTCCGTCTTGGTGCATCACTCGAATGAGCGCCCAATTTTCATGATGCCGGTCCGTATTCAGGATGATGGCATCAAGGATGAGATAGCCGGCCATCTGTCCAAACGCTGCGGCCTGTTCATCTGAACTCGGCAACACATTCGCAATGGCTGCCAAAATATTCTCCACGGTATGATCGCTCTGACGAAACTCTTTTGTACGGTCATAACCGAGCACGGCACCGGATAGTAAATCATTCCCATGAATCAATTCGGCGCCTGACTTGTTGAGCTCGGAGAATCGACGACTGATACAACCCAAGGCCCCGTCAAGTGTGGCGAGTTCCACGCGCGCGTGGGGAATGATGAGGAGCTCGGCTACCTCAGCCGCCACTTTCTCAGCCCAGTGTTCGCCAGTCACCTGCCTATTGCTGAAGCGCGCATGCTTGAAGAGCCAGCGTTCGGAATCATGCGGAACGCGCACCCATCCCTTGCGCTTACTCCCCATTTCTTCAGGAGCCAACACATCCTCGTTATGGAGAGGAATGGTGGGATATAGCTCAAGCGAAGGCATGATGGTTAGATGGACTTGGGCGTGCACCGTGAAACTCTTTAACTAGAAAACTCGGAGCTATAGCTAAAATAGCGGAACGTCAGCCAGCTCCATTCCAAACAAGCGGTGCCTGCACCCTTGGATGTACAGGAACGCCTCACCCTTTATCGCTGACAACACATGTAAGTTAGACGAGTTGCGGTGGCCATTTCTCAATTGGCATCGAACGCGGCTGCCTTAGTTCATTAGCGGCAGCTTTCGCCAGTAGCCATATCCATCGACTGTGGAAATCGTCTTCCTTCTCGTCGTCGATTGGTTCAGGACCAAATGCGATGTTGACGAGACCCATAACGTTGGATGCAGCGATATCAGCACTCCTCAAGTCCCAAGTGGCAAAAGGCTGAGGTTTATTCCCCTTCCAACTCCAATAGGAGACCTCATGCCAACGATAATCACTGGCTTTTGAAGTTTTCATGTAGCAAAGCGAGGCCGACCAATTATATTCTGAATGCTCTTGCAAGGCCGTCATTTGTGCCATGCACACAACATCCCAACCTGATTGCCTAAAGCGGCCCGCATCGAGATGATTCTTATGGGAGAGATCAGCGTAAAGCGAACCGTGTCCCAAATTGCACTGGAAAGCATTTGGAGAATATCGACGAGTTGCATTCGGTGCCTGACCATGTACCTTTCCCCAAAGTCGTTCTAGGTTATCTTTCAGAATTTCGAAAGCACTCACCGCCAACTGCGATCTCTCAATCCTCGCCGCGTTCTCTGTCTGTCGTTGCGCCTGAAGTCTCTGCTCATTATCAGCGATCTTAGCTGCCGACTGAGCCAACGCATCTAGAGGATCTGCATTGCCCACTTGTTGTGGTTTTGCCACTATCTCGTTTAATAGGTCACGGATTCGAGACAAAGCAGGCCTGGTAGATGGGAGTTTCCGAAGCATCATGTTAGTGAGCGTCGCAATCCGAGAATCAGCGCAGGGGAAGAAGGGTGCCGCCATTTTCTGATGTTCCTCAGAGAGGTTCGAGACAAACGGTGGCTTCCCGGTAAGAAGAAAGAAGGCAATACACCCCAGCGCATAGACATCTGTAGCATGTGTTGTGCGCTCTAATTTCCACTGCTCTGGCGCAGCATAATACGGGCTTAGGCAATCCTTGACGGTATTGCTTGCTGTGACATCTTCAACAAAGCGAGCAATTCCAAAATCGGCGACTTTCCACTTTGCCTCGTGAGACAGTACGTTGTCTGGCTTCAGATCGCGATGCACCAGCTCGTCTACCTCCATGAGACCTTTGACGATTTGAAGCAAGACCAATGCAGCATCACCTGGTGCGAGCGGTCCACTTTTCTCTACAGCACTTTGAAGGCTCCCTTCAGCCTTCGACATCACGACAAAGTAGGTGCCGGTATCTGCATCTTCGCCTGCATCTATGAAAGGAATGACATGATCGTATGAGATGCCCTTCAACTCTTCGACAACGAGTAACTCGCGATGTGCGGCATCCGCAGCTGTGACGTGAAGCTTCTTGATAGCCACGTCCTCTCCAGTCGCGGTTTTCCCGGCATAGACTTGCCCAAAACCGCCCGGTTTGCCCAAAGGCTTAGCTGGGTCATATTCATATACACCAGAGGGAAGTTTGATCGTCAGCATGTTACCGATGTTTGTCCCGACAGCAGCCTCGGGAGCAACAGGTCGCGGGTGCGGCGAAGGATTTGGTTTTGCAGATGCAGCTTATGTACGAGGCGGAAGCTGGACGTGACAATTGCTGAAAAGCGTTCCAGTAAAGCGGATGGCGGTTGCGCGATCTGGAAATTATTGAAGCACTGCTCCTGCACACGCTGACGTCCAGTTGCACCGGTCATGCTCTTGATGGCGACATTGCGAAACTCGTCGCTACGCGCGAGAAGATAGACAAACTCGGGCGTGAGCGTTCGAGAGCGGAGGACGATGAACTCTGTTGAGCCGCACGCAACGGCTTGTTCGTCTGACAGGAATTGTACGAAGCCTGTCTTACCGTTTTCCAGACATGGGGTGATGCGGGCAAAAAGCGTATCACCTTTCTGAAATTTCGCGCCGCTGTTGCCATCACGGGACTCGATGTCGCTTATAAGCATCGAGTCGTTGGAGAGGCAATCCATCGGCACAAACGGCTTCTTGCCGTCGCGCGGGACAATAACGCGCGGGTTGAGGTCCACGCATTCTGGCACCCGCTTCACTTCCCAGCCTTGGGGGATCGAACCGAGGGAGGAAGGAACCATTTTGACTTTGTCGGGGCCGGGGAAGCGGAAGTGGATAAACCACTCGCGATAGAGGGATCGGGCCATCTCTTCCAGAATCTTGATGCGCCGCTGGTTGTTCTCGATCAGATCATCGTAGGCCGACAAAATGTCCCCGATTCGATGTTGGAGCGGAAGCGGAGGCGCTGAAAGCCACATCCTGCGCTGGTTCGTCAGACTCACATAATCGGCCATATCAGTGAGACCTTTGACCTCATTGAGCTGGTTCATGCAGTCAGCGCCTTGCATCCAGTAGTAAAGAAATCGCCGTTCAATTACCCCCTCCCGCTTCACACGCCAGTAGCAGAGCTGAGGCGAGTAAACGAACGGTGGTGTGTCTTGGCGAACAAAGGCGAACCTTCCAAAGGTCCCTTTCGATGTGAACGTGATGTCTCCAGGACGTGAGAGTTTATTCCCTGCGAGCCGTACGCTTTCCTTCCTCAGGATGTCAGCGTTGTCGAAGTGGAAACCGTTGTTCACGTTACCAGCACGAGCAAACGGCAACCCCGAAGTGCCCATCTCCGAGTTTTTGGCTCGATAGCCATCGCCAATTTCAAGCATGCCGTCATGAAGAAGATCTGCAATTTCCCAATACTGCCAACCTGACCGCCGATTGCAGGGAATCATTCGAGGATCTCTGCCACGTTGCGAGCGATGGTTTGCTCAAGCTCACGGGCCTGCTTATTGAGGGCTTCCATCTCCTCATTCAGTGTTTCGAGCTGTTCCTTGAAGTCTTCATCGCTCACATCCTCTCCCGGTGCCACGCCGACATAGCGACCTGGGTTTAAGGACCATCCCTGAGCCTCGATCTCCTTGAGCGCAGCGGCTTTGCATAGGCCTGGTACATCGGTGAACTTGAGTTTCTTGCCGAAGACTTCCTTGAGCTTGGCTTCTGCCTCTGCCCCACCAAGCGTGAAATCCGGTTCCTCGCCTCGGTATAGACGCACGACGTTCGCCAAGAATCCGATCTGGTCTTCAGTCCAGTCGCGGTGAGCCCTGTCTACCTGCCGGTAAACATGGCGCGCGTCGAGAAATAGGATCTTATCCGCGCGAAGCGTCCGCTCCTTCCCCTTATCGAGAAACCACAGCGTGCACGGGAGCGTGACGGTGTAGAACATGTTCGGCCCGACGGCGACGACAGCATCGACGGCGCGGGCTTCAATGAGCTGCTTGCGAATCTCCTGCTCGGAGGAGCGGGCATCGGAAGCAGAATTGGCCATGACAAATCCGGCTCGACCATTCGCATTGAGCATCGAGTAGAAGAGCTGAATCCAAAGATAATTCCCATTGTCGGTACGTGGCAAGCCGAAGGGATACCGGCGGCCCTTCCCTACCTCGGCTTCCAGTCTTTCTTTATCGACGGCGTTCACGTTGAACGGCGGATTGGCAAGGACGAAGTCGAACCGTCCGGTGCTCTTGTGCAAATCGTCGTAGTAGGTGATGGCTTCTTTGATATCTCCTTCGAGGCCGTGCATCGCCAGGTTCATGCGGCAGAGCTTGACAGTATCGCCAACCTTTTCCTGACCATGAATCGCCAATTCCGAAGACGGGTTTTTCTTGTGCTCGGCCACGAAACGCGCGCTTTGGACGAACATGCCGCCGGAGCCGCAGGCTGGGTCGAGAATGCGGCCATGGTAGGGCTCCAGGACTTCGACCAGGAGGCGCACGATGCTGGACGGGGTGTAGAACTCGCCACCCTTTGATCCTTCCGTTTTGGCGAACTCGCCGAGGAAGTATTCATAGATGCGGCCGAAGGCGTCGTAGTCGATGGTGGCTGGAATCTCGGAGACGCGCTTGAGGAGTTCCTTCAGCAGCGTGCTGGTGAAGATTTCGTAGGTCTTGGGCAGCACTCCCGCGAGCTGAGGATTGTGCTTCTCGATATCACGCATCGCTTCGTTGATCGCCTTGCCGGCATTGCTTCCCTCAGGCAGATGCAGGAGCTTGTCGAAACGGGCGTTGGGCGTGAGGTAGAGCACCCCTTCAGCATGGTAAGCAGCTGGTTCGTCTACGCGGGAACCGCGCCGTGACGATGATGCCATCTTCTCCAAGCCAGATCGTATTTTCGCGAAACGGACATCGGCGAAACGGAGAAAGATAAGACCCAGGACCGGCGTGGAATATTGTGCAGCATTGAGACCGCTATTAGCCCGCAACTGATCGGCTGCATCCCACAGACGCTTTTCCAACGCGTCCGTCGCCGTGTCTTTTTCCGATGGAGCAATCCACTGCATGCAGCAACCTCAGGCCATAGGTTTCCGAAGAGGTCAAAGGATACTCGTTTGTTACCTGGAAATCACCCCGCTTCGTGTATAATGCGGGCTCGATCCCATTGTCAGACCGGTGAGGTGCACATGGAATATCCAATCATCCTCGAACAAGATCCCGATGCCGGGGGGTATGTGGTGTATTGCCCAACTCTCAAGGGGTGCGTCTCCCAAGGCGAAACCGAAGAAGAAGCCTTGGACAACATCAAAGATGCCATCAAGACGTACCTCGAAAGCATTGAAGATCTCAAACGTTTGAAGAAGCTGAGGACCGTCGAAGTCAGCGTATGACCAAGCTGCCTCAGGTCTCTCATGAACGCGTCGTGAGAGCCCTCAAACGCGCCGGCTTCTATGTCCTTCGTGAAGGCAAGCATCTCTCGATGACCGACAATAAACACCTCGTGATTATTCCTCGCCATCACACCATCAAGCCCGGCACCTTGAAGCAGATACTGGACGCTGCCGAAATTGATTCCGACCACTTCAAAGATCTCCTCTAAGAATTTATCTTTCACGCCTCATAGACCCATCCAGCCACAAATTGACCGAGGCCGAAATAACAGCCGTAGCCAAGGGCAATAGGCACTTCCTACCAGCTTCGAAAATACAACCTCAAAGCCAAGGGATCGTCACTTTTATTCTATATGCGAGGATTTCACTAAACCGGAATGTCTCTCGTGCCGTCATATGACGTTCTCGACTGGTGGGAGAGCTTTACGATATCGCCGTCTTTGATCACGGTATCTTCGGCGCTTACTTTTTTGTTTACTGCAATCATCACTTCTCGATTCGCCAGAAATTGGATCAACGGGCCGGTACGATCCTGATTCAATTCGATGAGTTTCCTGACCGTGGTCGGTTCCGAGACCTCGAATTCAAATTCTGTTTCTCCAACTGCATCGCGAAGTGTCAATCCAAAGACCTGCATTTTGACCATAGAATCCTCATTTCTCGGATTGGTCTGTCTCGTCTATCTGGTCTTTCTCGTCTATCTGGTGTGGAGCAAGAGGACCACGTACATCCGACTGACGAGACAGACCAGACAGACCAAATAGACCAGATAGACCATCATCGGTCTGCCGCCTCATACGCTTCTTGAATCAGCTGGGCCACATGTTTCACCTCTGCTGAACCTTGCAATCCCGTGCGCAGTTGAATCATGCAGGCTGGGCAACTCGTGGCCACCACTTCGGCGCCGCTCTGTTCGACGGCCCGTCGCTTGCGCTCGACAATGCGCTGCGATGTGTCAAAATCCTTCACGAGATAGGTCCCCGCTCCGCCTGCACAGCGATCGGCATCGGGCATCTCCACATACTCGACCCCCGGCAAGTCTCGCAGAATCTCGCGCGGTTCTTTTGTCACTCCCGCGGCTCTCAGATGGCAAGAAGAATGATACGCCACCTTGCACTTCTTAGGTTGCTGACCAACCATGGCCGGCTTCACCGAGGATTGCGATACAAACTCCGATATATGGATGACACGTTTGGCCAAGGCTTGAGCTGCGGCTTGCTCCGGTTCTCCAGCGAACAAGGTCGGATAGTCCTTCAACATGAGGGTGCAGGATGCGCACCCTGTGACCACGTTGTTGTACTTTGCTAAGGACGCAAGATTGACCCGTGCCCCCTCTTTAGCCAAGCCGCGATGTCCATAGGTTTCGATCGGCGTCCCGGAACAGCGCTGAGGCGGCAGATCAGGCTCGACTCCATGTTTACGCAGCACCGCGATGACGGCATCCCCTACCCCATCCTCGAAATAGTTGGCCGCGCAGCCATGGAAATAGGCTACCGGGGAACGAGCAGCATGCCCAGACTGTGGGATTAGCTCGGGATACCGATCACGAAGATGTCGCACGGCCAGTCGAGGGAGAACCAGTTGCGGTGACAACGATGCCGTTTCAGCAAGACCGCGCATGAATGGTTTGGTCAGATAGTTGAGGATATTCCGAAAGATAGGCCGATCCCAGATCGATTGAAACCTCGCCAGGAACTTTAAGAAGAGCTCAAACTTCCTTGTTTGTGCATGGAAGCGAAAGATGACACCCGCCGTCTTGTTAGGCTGCTCAGCCCGCCGATCCAGAATAAGTTGAGAGACATCGACACCTGCCGGACAGGCTGTTCGGCAGGATTTGCAATTGAGACAGGCCTCCACGACTCGCTTCGAATTGAGATAACTGTAGTTCTGATCGGTGACAATCTCGAACCAGCCCCGCGAACTCATATCTTCCGATTGAAAGACATCGTAGACCGGGCAGACTGCATTACACTTGGCGCAGGTCGCACAGGGTTTCGACAAACGCACATAATCGATGTGCTCCGTGAAGGGTCGGTCGCTGATCTTGATACCGGGATTGAACACACCGGAGGGGTCGAAGCTCTGCTTCACACGCACAAACAGGTCATACAGCTCAGGGCCGAACATGCTCCGCACGTATTCGGCTCGCACGCGGCCATCCCCATGCTCTCCACAAATGGATCCGCCGAAGCGGCCCAAGACAGTTTGATGAATCTCGTGATAGCCCTGCACCATCTTCTGAAAATCGTCTTGGTCGTTTACGTCGAGCAAGGGGATGATGTGGGCGTTCCCATTCCCGATATGACCAAAAATCGCGACCGGCACGCGCTGTCCGACAAAGAATTCTTCCAGATACCGGATGAGTTCGCTGATCCGCTCGGCAGGCACCACGACGTCATCGACAAAGTTAATAGGCTTCTTCTTTGGATCAAACCGGTAGAGCGTGGGATAGAGCGCCTTGCGAGCCTTCCATAATTGGTCGCGTTGCTGAGGGTCGAAGGCGATCACGGGGTCGGACGTGAGGCGATAGCGGCGACAGATCTGAGTCATGCGCTCGGCCTGCTCGCGGAGATCGGTTTCCGCACCGTCAGTATCCAACTCCACCAAAAGGGTGGCAGCCGCGTCTGCCGGGATGCCGTGCTTCGCCCGTCCGATGAGATTGAGCGTGTTGGCATCCATCACTTCCAGCGCGCTCGGACTCAGTTCCAGCAATTTTGGCACCGCATCGCCCACATCTTCCAATCGATGAAAATGAATCAGCGCCGTCAGGGTTGCGTGAGGTTTCTCCACAAGACGAATTGTCGCTTCGCTGAAGAGACCAAGCGTGCCTTCGCTGCCGACAAAGAGCTTGGGAAGATCGAAGCAGCCCCGCGTAAGCCCGTCGGCAAGACCAAAGAGGTTGTAGCCACAACTGTTCTTGCTGACCGTCGGACGCTTTTGCGCGATGAGGGTGGCATTGTCTTGGAGCAGTGACCGTAACTCATGAAGCGGCCTGTGAGCGTGCAAGAGATCAGTGCATTTCGGATCGTCAAGCCGATAGGTTTCGGCATTCAACCACTCACCGGATTGCAGACAGACACGGAGCGCTTCGACATTATCTTTGACGGCACCATAGCGGAGGGTGTGGGGGCCGGATGAATTATTCGCCAGCATGCCGCCGAGCTTGCACATCTCGCCACTCGAAGGATCGGGACCGAACATCAACCCATGTCGCCCCAATTGTTTGTTCAGCTCGGCAAGCACGATTCCCGGTTGCACTCGGGCCCAGCGCTCTTCTCGATTCAGCTCCAACACTCGATTCAAACGCGAGACGTCCAGAATGATCCCGGACCCGATCGCCGAGCCCGTCAGATTCGTTCCTGCGGCACGGGGCGTCAGTGGGATACCCCGCTCCACGGCATACCGCACCGTGGTGGCGATGTCCTCCTCGGACTCCACGAGCACAACCGCCTTGGGCGTCATCCGATAGATGCTCGCATCCACGGCATAGGCAGTGAGCGTCGAATAGTCATCCTTGACTTTCTCGGCGCCGATCGCAACTCGAAGGTCAGAAGCAACAGCGTGGGAACGTTCCGGCAGAATGAGAGTTGGTGCGGTCATAGTTGGATGGGTCTGCCATTCTAGATGCACTCTTGAGACCAGCACAAGTCTGGTTTATCTGGTTAATCTGGTTTGTTTTGTTTGTTTTGTTTCCGGAACCAATCCTCCCAGAACCAATGAAACCAAACAGACGAAACAACAATGCTGCTATGATCGTCTATGACCGACACACGTCCCACACTTTACATCTCACGCCTGCTTCCCGATCCGGTCATGGCCATCGTGCGGGAACGGTTTCAACTGGTGCGGGACCCTCACGATGCGTTGCCCACTCCGTCGGCATTGCGTGAGGGACTTTGCCAAGCCGATGCCGCAATCGTAACCCTGGGCGATCGTGTCGATTCCGAGACCATTCATGCGGCCACTCGGCTGAAAATTCTGGCCAACTACGCCGTTGGGTATAACAATATCGATCTTGCTACCGCGCGACAACGAGGTCTGACCGTCACCAACACTCCGGACGTCTTGACGGACGCCACTGCGGATCTGACCTGGGCCTTGCTTCTGGCGACAGCACGCCGACTTGTCGAAGGCGACGCCCTCGTTCGATCCGGTCGTTGGACTGGGTGGAGTCCCACTCAACTCTTGGGAGCGGAAGTTTCGGGCAAGACACTGGGGATTATCGGTATGGGGCGGATCGGGCAAGCGGTGGCCCAGCGCGCCGCAGGATTTCGTATGGCGGTCCACTATCACACACGCCGGCCCCTGGGGGATTCATCTCTCTCCCGAACGTGGGTGCATCGATCATTGCCGGACCTCCTTCGAGAGGCCGACATCGTGACGATTCATGTGCCTCTCACACCTGCCACCCAGCATCTGATCGGCGCGCGTGAATTGGCCTGGATGCGGTCCACCGCCTACCTGATCAATACCGCGCGCGGCCCCATCATCGATGAATGGGCATTGACTGACGCTCTCAAATCGGGAATCATCGCCGGTGCGGGACTCGATGTATACGAAAGGGAGCCTGCCATCCACTCCGCGCTGTCGCACATGAAACAGGTCGTGCTCCTCCCGCACCTGGGCTCTGCGACGCTTCACGCGAGAGTCCAAATGGGTATGGTCTGCCTGGAGAATATTCAAGCGGTCTTGGACGGACGTCCGGCCCCAAACCAGATTCACTAGCCTCGTCTATCTGGTTATTTGGTCTATTTGGTTTGTTTCGTTCTCGGAAGACAAACCAGTGAACCAGATAAACCAAATAAACAAAACAAACCAAAACAACGCTTTCTAGTTTCCGTAGCGGAATGCAGATGTGGTCTCAGTTGTAGTCATGCGTAGGCGAGCTGATTCGAGTCGTTGGGGTACATCGTGGAAAGTCGGGATCGATTCGTAGATTGCGGCAGCTTGACTCCACTGTTCCTGAGCTTCGTAGAGGAGGCCGAGCTCATAGCGAATGGCCTGCCCTTTGGCTCCCTGGCATTTCGGGTCCTTCAAGAGGAGCTCGAGCTGTGTACTCGCTGACTGGCATTCGCCCTGTTCTTTCAAACAGACCGCGAGCATGAGGCAGGAGTCTGCGAAAAAATCGTGACTTTTCATTGAGAACGCAAACTCTTCCTTTGCCTCGTTCAGCAATCCCATATTCTTGTACGCGACTCCCAGTGTGTAGTGGGTCTCCGGTTCGATCTCGTTGACAAGCGGGGTGGCGACCGGTGTTTCAACATTAGGGATGGAGGTCTGTGGCTTCGTGACAAAGGTCGAAGCCCATTTGGCCACCAATGGACTGGCCGGGGCGAGTTCTTTAACCTTCTGATACAGGCTTGCCAGATGACTCCGACTCTTGTCGTTCTGATTCGCCATAAGCAATTCAAGGGCGCGGGAATATTGCAACGCTGCGCCGGCGGTATCTCCCTTGGCTTCACGGAGAGAGCCAAATAGTTCTCGAGCTTCTGCATGACCCGGCTGTGCCGTGACCAAACTGCTGAGCCATTCTTCCCCCTCTGCCTGCTTACCGGTGTTCACGTATGCTTGAAACTGCTCGGCCGTCGAGAGAACAGGTGGCGCGGGAACAACCGAACCAGTTGTTTTCGACGACGCCGGTTGCCATAGCTGGTCCGGCTCAACATTCGTCCACATACACTCATCTTTTTTCGCAACCGGCTCCGGTTTTTTCGACAGTGCCGGTTCCGAATGAGGCGGTGTGGATTTCGCTTCAGTGCGCACGACAGGCTGCTCTTCTAATGGGGCGACCTTGGCGGTCTCTTGCGATGCATGGCCTGGAACAGCATGAGTCGGTGAACCTGTGTCGATCTGAGCAGAGATCGAAGGGTTCGCAGTTGTCAGAGTCTCAGCGGCCTTGGATTGGGCCACGACGGGCGGTTCCTCCGTTGCGGTACCTTGAATCAGTGCGGTCAATTGTTTCACCGTTGGACTGTCCGGTGCCAGTGCCGTGACCTTCTCGAATAATTCTTCATGCAAGGTCGGCATCCCAGGTTCCGGATGTTTCAACAGCAACTCAATTGCTTTTCCAAATTGGATCACCGCATTGGTGGCATCGCCTTTCTCTCCATAGAGTTCTCCGTAGAGTTCGAGCATGGGAACCGACTGCGGCTCGATGGCCAAAAAGTCGGTAATCAATGATTCAGCTTTCACATAATCTTGTGCACGCAGGGCCGCTCCTGCGAGGTAACGATATTCTCCGAGCGCAACCTGCAAGTCCCCGCGTTGCAGATGCAACTTCGCGAGCAATTGACAGACCTCAGGGTTTCCCGGCTCTTTGGTCAATAATTGATTGAGAATGGCCTCAGCCCCGGCGAACTGCTTTCCCTCGATGCGGCGGGTGGCTTCTGTCAACAGATTGAGGGGCTCGGCACTCTTGGGCAAGCCTCCTGGCGATCCCGCTCCAACCTTGGCGACGGGGTTAGGATGCCCATCCGTCTTCTTGAAGTGCTCAATGAACTGGGCGGCTTCGCTATTGGTAGGATCGATCCGCAAGACACCTTGATACGCGTCTTTTGCTTCGGCATAGCGCTGCTGCGCTGAACGTTCCCGGCCTAATTGCAAATACACCTTAGTGGCTTCATCCTGCATGTTTTCTTGCAGGCACAATTCCGCCACCCGCTGCTGGGCATCAAGATTCGAAGGGTCCTGACTGACGATTTTCTTATAGATATCCAGCGCGTCTTTGCTTTTTCCCGCTTTGAGGTAGTGTTTTCCGAGTGTGAGATAATCTTGAACAGCGCTGCTCAATAAACCACGTTCGGCATTGAGGTCTCCGAGGTGCCTGAAGACATCGTACCGCGAAGGGTCGAGCTTGAGGATCTTCTTGAACGTGGCGATGGCTTTGAGGGTAGCCCCTTCGGCTCGGAAGGCATTCGCCGCCTGCAGAAACGCTGCAACGGCATCGTTGGAGGCTTGACGCTTGAGATGTAACTCCCCGATTGAATTGAAGATACTCCCATCGCCAGGCGATTCGGAGGAGAGTTTCTTCCATTCATTGATAGCAGCGTCGAACTGGCCCCGTGACGCAAAGAGTTGTGCGCTTTGCAACACGCTCCCGCGATCTATCCCCAAGTCAAACCTCCCTAGCCTGCATTACTCATGAAGCTTCTGCTGCAAACGTGGATACGCGGCTGTAACGGGCAGTCTCGCCGTTCAGCCCTTCGACATACTGCACGAGTATGCCTCAGGGCTTTACGCCTCCAAGTGCCCGTCTCGCTTCGCGTCTGCACGTTTTCGCGACGAACCTTCATGAATAATGAGGGCTAACGATCAAACGCTAACAGTGTCGATACGTATTGTCAACGAAATGGGGCATTTAGCCCGCATGACTCACGCGAGATTCGCGAGAAAAGTGGGACGCGACGGGCCAGAGGTGGGAGTTCCATGTTAGAAAGTTCGAGGTTCGGCGTTTTCAGAACTTCAAACCCTGAACTTCGAACTGCTTGTCGCGCGCGTCGCGCGATGTCTTGCTTCCGATTCATGCGCATGCGCAGTGAATCGGGATTGCGGCAGAAATACGGAGGCCTGCCCTATCATGAAAGGCAGGCCTCCCTTCTGGCACACTCTCCTAAGAATGCACGCTCACGATTCGGCAACGGCCGTCTTTAAGACGTTCGAAGCCTGAGGCCCCTTTGCGCCTTGCACGACCTCAAACTCGACGTTTTCGCCCTCCTTCAAGGTCTTGAATCCCTCTCCTTGCAGCGCAGAATAATGCACAAAGACATCATCCCCGGTTTCAAGGCGAATGAACCCGAATCCCTTGCGATCGTTGAACCATTTGACCGTGCCTTTGGTTTTCACAAAAAAACTCCTTTCCTCAACGACCACGCGTAGTTACGTGGCCTAGCCTCGGAACCCAACTACGAAAACATGACGATGAAAAGAAAACAATGGGGAAAAAAGCAGGTTGGAAGGACGGGTTTATTAGGAGAGACAACATCAATCTCGAAACCCATCTCGGTTAGATTTCGCGCAGCATCTATCATGGCGTTTCAAATCTTGTCAAGCCATTATTTGCCTGCATACTCACTGCCGTAAGGTGGACAACCCTCATCCGCTCGCCTATAGTGTTGCGCTGGACTAGTAGCCTGTCTGACGTTGCCTGTGTCACGAGGCAAAGAAGGGGCTGTCAGAGGCGAATCCGCACGCCTGGAAAAACCAGAAGAGTCTTCGGTGTCAGATATCGAGGATTTTCTCGGGCCGAGCACGACCCAGCAGACTGCAGATCGTTCGCGGCAGGAAAACAGTCCTAGTCGTGCGGGCTCCTAGGAGCGTGATTCTTCGAATGTTTCTACGAACGCTGTTAGATCGCTACATCTTCACTGAACTTGTTACTCCCTTTAGTATCAGCCTCGGGGCACTGTGTTTCGTGATGCTCACGAGAGAGCTTCTGCGCCTTGTGGAATTGCTCGTCTCAAAGGGCGTCGGGATCCTGGCAGTTCTGCAAGTCTTCGCTCATCTGATGCCGTCATTCCTTGTGTTAACTCTTCCCATCGCCGGGATCGTGGCTTCTATCACGGCCTTCGGACGAATATCCTTCGACAAGGAATTAGTCGCCATGCAGACTGCGGGGCTGAGTCTCATCCGTCTCACTCGCCCCGTATTGCTTTTCGCCTTGCTGGTGTTCGGGCTCACCGTATGGTTGGCACAGTGGGGGCAGCCCTGGAGCTCGATAAACTTGAAGAAAGTGGCGCTGAATCTTCTTCGAGATCAGCTGGTACTGTCGCTGGAGCGGGGTTCATTCAACGAACCTATTCCCAAGATGATGATCTATGTTCCGGATGGAAATCCCGAAGAGGCCACGCCCGGTATATTTGTTTCCGACGAGCGGAATGCAGACGGTCCTCGCATCATCGTGGCGCAACAGTACGAGGTCATCATGGATGCCTCTACGGATCAGGTCGCCTTACGCCTGCAACACGGAGTCATTCACAATCGACCGAATCAGGGGGATCAATACGAACACGTGTCCTTCGCCAGCTACGATCTGAAGTTCTCGCTCAATCAAAGCGGCTACACAACCACGGAAGAACGTCCGTCGTATAACGCCATCGTCACCCAGCTCGAACAATCCAAATGGCGCGACCCGACTGCGCTCCGACGATTGTCTGAGTATTATAAAGATTTGGCCTTTCCGTCTGCCTCGCTGGTATTTTGCCTGTTAGGCGTCCCGGTCGGCATAGCTTCA
>CBDDRB010000040.1:0-7565 GCA_965232965.1 uncultured bacterium | reverse complement strand
AGCCGCCTTATCCTTCGTAATCTTGACGCCGCCGGCCTTGCCGCGACCGCCTGCATGAATCTGCGCCTTGACGACAAAGACCGGGGTGTTGAGTTCTCCCGCCCAGGCCGATCCTGCTTCGGGTGAAGTAATCTCTTTCCCGCGGGGAACCGGAACCCCGAACTGCCCGAACAACTGTTTTGCCTGAAACTCATGAACGTTCATGTTTTCCCTCCGCGGGACGAGCAAGACTTGCGTGTCTCGCTTGTCTCGCATTTCGCGCCCGTCGCGCTATTCTTTTCTCGTGTACGCCGGCAGAATCATGGGTGACACGATCCTGCTCACACTGCCGTGTTTTTTGGCTTCTGCGCGGAATCCCTTCAGATGTCCGACCGTCAATTTCCCGTGCGTCGTGGCAGCGGCACGACCCGCAGCCGTCAGCCCGGATCGCTTTCCAAAGACCATCAGGTCAAGTAGCGAATTCCCCATCAATCGGTTCCGCCCGGGCAATCCACCGGATGCCTCACCCGCGACGAAAAGATTGTGCACGTTCGTTTCTGAATTGGTATCGATCTTCACCCCGCCGTTCTGGTAATGCAACGTCGGATAGATCAATACCGGATCTTTACTGATATCGATGCCGAACCGTTCGAACTGCAGCATCATCGCGGGGAAATGTTTCTCCACGGTGCCGGGACCATGTTCGGCATCGAGCAACGGAGTATCGAGCCAGACACCGATGCGGCCGGACATGGTACGAATACCGCGTCCTTCTTCACACTCCCGGATAATCGAAGATGACACCACGTCGCGAGTGTCCAATTCGTTGACGAACCGTTCACCCTTCGCATTGACCAAATGTCCGCCTTCGGATCGAATACCTTCCGTCACCAGCGCTCCGATGAGCTGTTCGGGATAGACCGCGCCGGAGGGATGATACTGGAACGTGTCGATCTGCGTGAGTTTGGCCCCCAGTCGATAGGCCAAACATAGCCCATCACCAGTTGCACCGTAGTGATTGCTGGTCGGGAACCCCTGAATGTGGAGCCGGCCGATGCCGCCGGTCGCGAGAATGACGGACTTGGCGGCCACGACAACGTAGCGCTGGTTGTCGAGGTCTTTAAAAATGGCCCCGGTGCAATGCCCCTGCTCATCACTCGTCAGCTCAATCGCAGCGCAGAACTCCAATAACTGGATGTTCTGATTGAGCACTTCGTCCTTGAGCACCCGCATAATCTCAAGGCCGGTATAGTCTGAACAGGTCAGGAGGCGAGGCTTCGAACTTCCGCCGCCTTTCTTCACGTGGAGGTTGCCGTCCCCATCGCGATCGAACAGCACGCCCAGACTCAACAACCACTTCGCAATCGAGGGGCCTTCCTCGACCATCACTTTGAGCAGCTGATGATCGTTCTGCATGTGGCCGCCCTTCAGCGTATCGACGAAATGCGTCACGGGCGAATCCCCGGGCGCCACAGAAATCTGCATGCCTCCTTGGGCCATCACACTATTGGAATCGCCGAGACGAAGCTTTGTTGCGAGGATGACCTTGGCGCCCGCCGTATGTGCATGAAGCGCTGCCGCACAGCCGGCCCCGCCACCGCCTACCACCAGGACGTCGGTCGTATAGTCAGCCTTTAGAGTGAACTCGTCGGCGATCGGACTCTCGCCTTCCAGCAACGCCGCCAGTTCGACAACCGTCTTCTCCCCCTCATTGGGGCCGAAACGGATCGGCCGATAGGCTCGCTCGCGAAAATCCGGATGAAATTTGTGGATCAGTTGATCGCGATCGGCTGGAGAGAACTTGGGGAGGGTCTGCTTGCGTCGGGCATCCCGCGTTTGGTGCACGATTTGTTGAAGGGCATGGATATCCATGAATGTGCTTTCAGCTATCAGCGTTCAGTATCCAGCTTCTACGCCACAATCCAGAAGCCGAGGGCTGACGGCTGACCGCTCATCATGCTATTTCACAGTTGCGCAGTGATCGGTCAATTCTTTGTCGGTCATCTTGAGGATCTTGGCCCACTCCTCATCGAAACGGCCGTCCTGAATCTCCTGGATGCGCGTATCCAGACCTAACGGTTTCTCGGTGAAATGAGCCCCCTGCGCACGGCTCACATACAGGGCCACGAGATTGGGGGCAATGTCCGCTATACAAACAGGCGTACACATGCCGCACATCACACAGTCCATGAACATCTCCGACACGCTCTTGAAATCTCCGAAGACAGCTTTCCAGACGCCTTCCCGCACATCAATCTGCTGCGGACAGGCTTCGGTGCAGGCGTTGCAGTTTCTGCACAGCGGCGCTTCAGGGTAGAGGTTGAAGAGGTCTTGTTTCGGATCTTTGAGCGTCTGCACATCGTAGGTGGCCTTCCGGGCCGGGAACGGCGGCATCATCGTGATCGACATGCCGTCTTGCACCGCCATCTGGCAGGCCAGGCAGGTTCTCACTTTAGGGTCGTCCTTCGTACGATAGTACGCTGCGCAGGCACCGCAGAACCCGCCAAGACAACCGGCCCCGCGAACGACCTCCTGACCCGAATACCACAAGGCCTTAATGATCGTGATTCCTTCCGGCACCTCATACTTCTTACCGGCAATCTCGATCGTGACCATACGAGGTTTAAGCACCTCGGGTTGATCGATCACATTGGAGTCTTCTTGTGCCATCTTTTCCTACGTGAGGCGTGAAACGTAAGGCGTAAGGGGTCGATAGAACCATCCCCTCACGCCTAACGCCTTACCCCTAACGGTCTCTAAGCGATCGCGTCCACGATCGCATTCAACGTCTGGCTGGGACGCATTGCTTTCGACGCCTTGGCATCATCGGGGCGATAGTACCCGCCTACGTCAACCGGTTTCCCTTGTGCCCCAAGCAATTCGGTCGAGATCTTGGATTCATTGTCCGCCATCTCCTTGGCGATCTTGGTAAAGCGCGCTGCCAGATTCTTATCCTGAGTCTGTTGCGCCAGGGCCTGCGCCCAATAGAGGGCCAGATAGAAATGGCTTCCGCGATTATCGATCTCTCCCACCTTGCGGGCCGGCGACTTATTGCTCTCCAGAAACTTCGCATTGGCCTGATCGAGGCCGTCGGCCAAAATTTTTGCGGCTTGATTATTCCCCACTTTGGCAAGATGTTCCAAAGAAGCAGCGAGGGCTAGGAATTCACCCAGCGAATCCCAGCGCAAATAACCTTCTTCTTGGAACTGCTGTACGTGCTTGGGAGCAGAGCCGCCTGCGCCGGTTTCGAAAAGGCCGCCGCCGTTCAGCAGAGGCACGATTGAAAGCATCTTGGCGCTGGTCCCGATTTCGAGAATCGGGAACAGGTCCGTAAGATAATCGCGCAACACGTTCCCCGTCACAGAGATCGTATCCTTCCCTTCCTTGATCCGCTCCAAGGAAAGATGTGTCGCCTCGGCCGGAGTCATGATCCTGATATCGAGACCTTTCGTATCATGATCTTTCAGGTACCGTTCAACTTTTGCGATCAATTGCGCATCGTGCGCCCGGTCCTTGTTCAACCAGAAAATTGCGGGCGCGCCGGTCGCCTTCGCACGATTCACCGCCAGCTTGACCCAGTCCCTGATCGGCGCATCCTTCACCTGGCACATACGCCAGATATCGCCCTCCTCCACCTGATGTTCGAGCAAGGTCTTTCCTGAGGCATCCACAACGCGGATCGTGCCGTTGCCCGGCGACTTGAATGTCTTATCGTGCGAGCCGTACTCCTCGGCTGCTTGGGCCATAAGCCCGACATTGGGCACACTGCCCATCGTCTTCGGGTCTAATGCGCCATGCTTCTTACAGAAACTCACCACCTCTTGATAGACCGGCGCGTAACTGGAATCAGGAATCACGCACTTCGCGTCATACGCCTTGCCGTCAGGGCCCCACATCTTTCCTGAGTCCCGAATGACCGGGGGCATGGAGGCATCGATGATGATGTCGCTGGGTACATGCAGATTGGTAATCCCCTTGTCGGAGTTCACCATCGCCATGGGAGGCCGTTTCTGGTACACAGCCTGGACGTCTGCCTCGATCGCCTTACGCTGGTCGTCCGGCAAGGCCTTGATCTTCGTGTAGAGGTCGCCGATTCCGTTATCCGGATCCACACCCAGCTTTTTGAGCGTCTCCCCATGCTTCTCGAACACATCCTTGTAATAGACGGTCACGGCATGACCGAAGATCTTGGGATCCGAGACCTTCATCATGGTGGCCTTCATGTGGAGCGAAAACAACACGCCCTTGCTCTTAGCATCCTCAATCTGCTCTTCCAAGAACGTGCGCAAGGCCTTCACGCTCATGAAGGTCGCATCCAACACTTCACCGGCTTGCAACGCCACCTTCTCCTTCAACACGGTGGTCTTGCCGTCGGCGCCCACAAACTCGATCTTCGCCGTGGTCGCTGCAGGGATCGTCATCGACTTTTCGTTGGAACGGAAGTCGCCACCCTTCATGTGGGACACGTGGGTCTTGGAATCAGGACTCCAGGCGCCCATCTTATGCGGATGTTTTCTCGTATGGGCTTTCACGGACAACGGGGCCCGGCGATCCGAGTTGCCTTCACGCAGCACCGGATTGACGGCACTGCCTTTGACTTTGTCGTAGCGAGCCTTGACGTCCTTCTCTTTGTCGTCTTTCGGATTCTCAGGATACTCAGGAAGTTTATACCCTTGCTTCTGCAATTCCTTGATGGTCTCTTGCAACTGCGGCAATGAGGCGCTGATATTGGGCAACTTGATGATGTTCGCTTCCGGTGTCTTGGCCAGTTCGCCCAACTCGGCCAAGGCATCATGTTGTTTCTGCTCTGGCGTCAAGTATTCAGGGAACACCGCGATCACGCGGCCTGCGAGTGAAATGTCGCGCAGCTCCACCGATACGCCAGCCGCCTTCGAGAAAGCATTGATGATCGGCAGGAACGAATAAGTTGCCAGCATCGGGGCTTCGTCGGTCTTTGTATAGATAATTTTATCTGCCTTCGCCATGGCGTCTCCTCTTTCAGTTATTTAGTTGAGCGCATTCAGCGCTGAACCAGCTTTAAACCACGTGATTTGTTGAGTCGTCATACTGTGATTGGCCTGAACCTTCACATCGCCGCTCGCCTTATGCACGACCACCGAAACCGGCTTCCCCGGCGAGAGATTCGCCAAATCCACCACGCTTAACCGATCATTCATCTCGATCTTGTCGTAGTCTTTCGGATCGGCGAACGTCAGCGGCAGAATGCCCTGCTTCTTCAGATTTGTTTCATGGATGCGCGCGAAGCTCTTCGTAATGACGGCGCGGACGTTTAGGAACCGCGGAGACATCGCTGCATGCTCACGACTGCTGCCCTCGCCATAGTTTTCATCGCCGACAACGATGGAGCCGATGCCCTTTGCTTTATAGGCTCGGGCGATCTGCGCGATCGTGAGGTTTGCTTCGCCGGTCAACACATTCGTTCCCTTTCCGGGCTCAGACGCAAACGCACTGTTGGCACCGAGAAACATATTGTCACTGATCTTATCCAGATGGCCTCGGAACTTGAGCCAAGGCCCAGCAGGAGAGATATGGTCTGTTGTGGTCTTGCCTTTGGTCTTAATCAAGAGCGGCAACTTCTCGAAATCTTTTCCGTCCCAACGCGGGAACGGTTGCAGTACTTGCAGCCGCTCACTCGTCGGCGGGATCTCGACGGTCAAGCTCGAGCCGTCTGCGGCAGGCTCAACATACCCCTCTTCGCCCTTGGCAAAACCCTTGGCCGGCAACTCCTCGCCCACAGGGGGCTGGAACTTGAACTCTTTACCGTCTGCGCCCTTCACCATCTGATTGACCGGATCAAAGCCCAGGTCACCGGTAATCGCATAGGCCGTCACGACTTCCGGACTTGCGAGGAACGACAGCGTCTCACTGATCCCATCGTTCCGGCCCGGGAAGTTCCGGTTGAAGGAGCTGACGATTGAATCGGCTTTGCCTTTGACCCCATCGGCACGCTTCCATTGCCCGATGCAGGGACCGCATGAATTGGACAGCACTGTGCCACCAAGCTTCTCGAATGTGTCTAAGAATCCGTCGCGCTTCATTGTATGGTAAATGCGTTCCGACCCAGGGGAAATGAGGAACGACGCCTTCGCCTTCAAACCGGCCTTCAAGGCCTGTTGTGCCACATGGGCCGAGCGACTGATGTCTTCGTAAGATGAATTCGTACAGCTGCCGATCAGGGCCGCCTTGAGCTCGACCGGGTACCCCTTCTCCTTTGCTTCCGCCTTCAGTTTTGAAACCGGCCTCGCGAGGTCCGGCGTATGTGGACCAACCACGTGGGGCTCAAGCTTCGACAGGTCAATCTCAACGATCTGGTCGTAATACTTCTCTGGCGCCTGGGCGACTTCTGGATCCGCCATGAGCAAGGCCTTATTGGCCTGAGCCAATTTCGCCCAATCTGCCCGATCCGTGATGTTCAAATAGTCGACCATCTTCTGATCGAAAGGGAAGACCGATGTCGTCGCACCTAGTTCAGCGCCCATATTACAGATGGTGCCTTTTCCGGTCGCGCTGATGGTTTCGGCTCCCGGACCAAAGTATTCAACGATCTTGTTCGTCCCACCCTTCACGGTCAATAGACCACAGAGATAGAGAATCACATCCTTCGGTGACGCCCAGCCGCTCAGCTTACCGGTCAGCTTCACACCGATGAGTTTTGGATGTAAGACCTCCCAGGGCAAACCTGCCATCACTTCACCGGCATCAGCGCCTCCGACACCGATGGCCAACCCTCCCAACCCGCCGCCGTTCGGTGTATGTGAATCGGTGCCGATAATCAGGCAGCCAGGGAAGGCGTAATTTTCGAGCACGACTTGATGGATAATCCCGGCGCCAGGCTTCCAGAATCCGATTCCGTACTTCTTCGCGGCGGACGCGAGGAAGTTATAGACTTCCTTGTTCTCATCCATGGCCCGAAGCAAGTCCTTCTCGGACCCCATCTCAGCGCGGATCAAGTGGTCGCAGTGGATGGTGCTCGGCACGGCGGCTTTCTGCTTGTTGGCCTGCATAAACTGCTACACCGCCATCTGGGCCGTGGCATCCTGCATCGCCACACGATCGGGGCGCAGCGCCAGCATGGCTTTCCCGCGCTCCCAGGTTTGAGTATCGACGTTGTCGGCATGCGAAACAAGAATCTTCTCCGATAACGTCAACGGGCGGCCGAATTTTGCCTTCGCCTTCGCGCACACATCGGGCATCTTCGCGTAGAGCTTCCTCGCAAGCTCAAGTGACATTGCTCTCTCCTTCGAACGGGCTAGGGATATGATGTCGGGAGCGAGGGAGTTGGTCTCCCTTGCCGCGCACCCTTCACCGATAGCCTCTGTTAGAGCGGCACATCCCGCCACTTACCAAGCAGCAGGAGCTCCCGCGGTTATTTCAATGGTGGCACTTCGCGCCGCAAGCGCGGGTTGCTCGATCGGCGTCAACCGGTCGGAGGCCAGCGCGTCGCCAATTGTTTCGGCTAGCAGCGAGCCAATTTGCTCCGCAGTCCGGACGCCCATGGTTCGTACGTCGATATGATTGATGTCGCCACACGTCCCGGCCCCGAAAATCGCAATGAATTCATTGCC
>CBDDRB010000039.1:0-8800 GCA_965232965.1 uncultured bacterium | reverse complement strand
GATGGTGATGCCGGGGGACAATGTGAGTGTGACGGGGGAGCTGATCAGTCCGATCGCGATGGATCAAGGGTTACGCTTCGCGGTGCGTGAGGGCGGCAAGACGGTCGGCTCCGGCGTCGTCACCGAAATTCTGGCCTAAATCTGACGGCTGTCGCATGACAGCATGGGAGTGTAGAGATGCGAGAGATCATTGATTTGGCCTGCACGGTCTGCAAGCAGCGAAACTATTCCACTATGAAGAATAAGAAGAACGATCCGGATCGGCTGGAACGGAGCAAATTCTGCAAGTTCTGCCGGAAACACGTTGCCCATAAGGAAGTGAAGTAGCTGGGCTGCTGGCTCAATGGCTGGGTTGCCAGTCGTCGTAGGGGCATGGTGTCAATGGTAGCACATCGGTCTCCAAAACCGAGAGTCTGGGTTCAAATCCTAGTGCCCCTGCCAATCGCTGGGTCGTGGTTGGGTCAGCTCCATATCGATGGTTGGAATTGAGAGCAGACTGGTAGCAAAGCAAGGACGTTAGCGCGGTGAGGGGGAGGGCGCGAACTCCCTCGGTATGGGCGAAGGTGAGGTGTGTATGTTCAAGAAGTTTATTGATTCAATTCGTGAGTTCTTCATCGATGTGCGCGGCGAGTTAAAAAAAGTGTCGTTTCCAACCCGAGCCGAAACGATCGGGTCCACGACGGTCGTCATAGTCTTCTGCATCATCATGTCCTTATACCTGTCGTTCGTCGACTCAATCCTTGTATGGCTAGTGAGCAAAATTATATGAGTCGGGTATCCGAAAGTGAGAGTCTCCGCAGGGCACATAGTCAACCAATGATTCGAGGGTAGGGCATGGCAAAGAATTGGTACGTCATTCATACCTACGCAGGCTTCGAGGGGCGGGTGAAGACCAGCTTGCTGGAACGAGCCAATCAAATGGGATTGGTTGAAAAGCTGGGGCAGGTGCTCGTGCCGACGGAGGATGTGATCGAGATCAAGGACGGCAAGCGCCGGACGTCTCGGCGGAAGTTTTTCCCCGGTTACGTGATTGTAGAGTTGGAGTCGCCGGTTATCGATGAAACCTTGCAGATGATCAAGGAAACGCCAAAAGTTACAGGATTTGTCGGGGCCGGCGCGCAGCCGACGCCCTTGTCCACAGACGAGGTCGAGTCGCTCTTGAAGCAAGTTGACGTGGGAGCGGCCGGCCCACGCGAACAGGTCAAATTCATCAAAACCGATAACGTGCGAATTATTGATGGGCCGTTTCTTGGATTTAACGGTGTGGTGGATGAAGTGGATCAGGACCATGGCCGGCTCAAAGTCCTGGTCAGTATTTTTGGACGCTCCACCCCGGTGGAGCTTGGGTTTTTGCAAGTGGAACGGATTTAGTCTCCGAAATGATCGAACACGCAGGAGTGTAGGACATGGCCAAGGAAGTATCAGCGCAGATTAAGTTGCAAATTCCGGCAGGGAAAGCAAACCCTGCTCCCCCGGTCGGGCCGTCGCTGGGTCAGCACGGCGTCAACATCATGGAGTTTTGCAAACAGTTCAACGCAAAAACACAGAAAGAGGGCGATAGCATCATCCCGGTAATCATTACGGTCTATAAGGACCGATCGTTTACTTTTGTGATGAAAACTCCGCCGGCGTCCGATCTCTTGAAGAAGGCAGCGGGAATCATCAAGGGGTCAGGCGTTCCCCAGAAAGACAAGGTCGGGAAGATCACAAAGGCGCAGCTACGTGAAATCGCACAAAAGAAGATGACTGATCTCAACGCTGTCGATCTTGCGGGTGCGATCAAGATCATTGAGGGGACGGCGCGTAGCATGGGAGTGACGGTTCAAGGATAATCGAATCGGCGTGGATGGACAGATGATGAGAGAAGAGAGGGCGTGATGGGAAAGAAGATGAGAGCCGCAGTGGAGAAGCTTGAGCCTCGAGCGTATGCGTTGGGCGAGGCGGTCGACGCGGTGAAGCGGTCAGCCTATACCAAATTTGATGAATCCGTCGATTTGGCGCTTCGATTGGGTGTCGATCCGAAACGAGCGGACCAAATGGTGCGTGGCACGACCTCGCTGCCGCACGGCACTGGGAAGAAGATTCGTGTATTGGTCTTTGCGAAGGGAGAGAAAGAGAAGGAGGCTCGGCAAGCCGGCGCTGATTATGTCGGGTCGGATGATTTGATGGAGAAGATCAAGGGCGGATGGATGGACTTCGATTGCGCCATTTCGACGCCGGATCTCATGGGAGCCGTCGGGAAGCTTGGAAAGGCACTGGGGCCTCGCGGGCTTATGCCCAATCCAAAAACCGGGACTGTCACCTTCGATGTCGGCAAAGCCGTGTCGGAAATCCGAAAAGGCCGTGTTGAGTACAAAGTTGAGAAAGCCGGGATCGTACAGGTGCCTGTCGGGAAAGTATCGTTTCAGCCCGAACAGCTCTATGACAACGCTGCGGCGGTCCTTGAAGCGGTGATCAAGGCAAAGCCGGCTTCGTGTAAGGGGCGGTATCTGATGAGCGCGACGCTCTCGAGCACGATGGGGCCCGGCATCAAGCTTGATGCCATTGCGCTAGCCAAAGAATGGAGTTAGTCGAGTTTTGAGGCGTGGAAGGGGAAGGGTTCGCTTATGAATAAGGATGAGAAATCGGCAGCCGTTGCGGAATTGATGGAGACATTCGGTCGTGCACGGCTTGCCATCGTCACCGAAAGTGCGGGGCTCTCTGTAAACCAGGTCACGGAGCTTCGCAAGCAATTGCGAGGCGCTCAGGCCGAATACAAGGTCGTGAAGAATACGTTGGCTGTCCGTGCATCTGAGGGCACAATTCTTTCCGGGGTGACGTCGTACCTCAAAGGACCGACAGGGTTGGTGATCGGCTATGACGATCCGGTCCTCCCGGCCAAGATCCTTCGAGACTTCATTCTGGCGGAGAAGCGCGAACAGAAAATTAAGATCACCATCGGTGTGTTGGAGGGCAAGGTGGTGCAGCCGTCTGAATTGGCGGCTGTGGCGAAGCTACCGAAGAAAGAAGTCCTCATTGCGATGTTGTTGTCGGCCATGCAAGGTCCGGCACGTGGTCTGGTGTATACGCTCAGCGCAGTCTTGTCGAAATTTGTGAGAGTCATTGCAGCCATTCAGGATAAACGAAAAGGAGAAGGGGATATGTCAACGACCACGGCAAAATTATCACAGGAAGAGTTGATCAAGGCCATCGAGACGATGAGTGTGCTCGATTTGGCGGAACTCGTGAAGGGCCTAGAGGCTCGGTTCGGCGTGACTGCTGCCGCACCGGTGGCCGCCGCAGCTCCTGCAGCAGGGGGTGGTGCTGCAGCCGCCGCCGAGGAGAAAACAGCGTTCGATGTTGTGCTGTTATCTGCTCCCGCGGACAAGAAAATCCAAGTCATTAAGGTTGTCCGCGAACTTACGAGTCTCGGGTTGAAGGAAGCAAAGGATTTAGTCGAGGGCGCGCCAAAGCCCGTGAAGACTGGTGTCACGAAGGAAGAATGCGACACCATGAAGAAGAAGCTCGAAGAAAGCGGCGCCAAAATAGAGATCAAGTAGCTTATTTGGCCAGTTGCGTCTGTCGGCGTCTGCCATATGCCGGCGCCCAAGTCTGATCATTAGTAGTGGAGGACCTGCGAATGTCCGAAACGACTCTGCAAGAGTTTATCGAGCGGAAAGACTACTCTCGTATTCATAGCAGCATCGACATTCCTGATCTTATTGAGATCCAGAAGCGCTCCTATGAAGAGTTTCTTCAGCGGGAGGTCGAGCCCGAGCGTCGCAAAGACCATGGGCTCCAGGCAGCTTTGGCGAGTGTCTTCCCGATTCCGGATTACAACAATACGGCCGTATTGGAGTTTACGAGCTACACGCTCGGCACCCCGAAGTACGATGAACGGGAATGTCTTGAGCAGGGAATGACCTTTGCCGTTCCACTGAAACTCCGGGTGCGTTTGGTTGTGTTCGACAAGGAAGACAAGGGTCCCAAGAAAAAGGTGCTCGACGTTCGAGAACAGGAAGTCTACGTCGGCGAGTTGCCGCTCATGACGGAGCGGGGAACCTTCATCGTCAACGGGACGGAGCGTGTTGTGGTCAGCCAGTTGCATCGATCTCCCGGCGCGTCCTTTACGCATGACAAGGGCCGGACGCACTCCAGTGGGAAGGTGCTGTATTCCGCGAGGATTATTCCCTATCGCGGATCGTGGCTGGATTTCGAATTTGATGCGCGAGATATCCTCTATGTGCGCATCGACCGTCGACGGAAAATGCCGACGACCATTCTATTGAAGGCCTTTGGGTATTCTAGCGACGATTTGCTTAAGATGTATTATCCGGTCGAAGAGATTCGGGTCATCAAGGGCAAGATGCTGCGAAAGCTAGATCCCGAAATCCATCAAGGTTTGCGCTGTTCGGCGGAAGTCCTTGAAAAGGGCGGCAAGGAGCCGCTGGTACGCGAAGGAGCCAGGCTCACAAAAGGGCTTATTGCAAAGCTGAAGGCAGCCGGCGTGAAAGAGATCCCGCTCGCTCCGAGCGAACTGATCGGCCGTGCCGTTCTCACCGAGCTGGTGGATTCTAAGAAGAACAAGATAGCCGAAAGAAATCAGCGGCTCACTGCTGAAAATGTCGAGGCACTGCTCGAGAGCGATATCGAGGAATTCAAGGCGATTTATTTTGACACGGTCACGTCGACACCGGTGATTCTGGATACCTTGGAGATGGATAAGACCATCTCCAAAGAGGAGGCAATGGTCGAAATCTATCGCCGCTTGCGGCCGGGAGAAACGCCCTCAGTCGATACGGCGCGAGCACTCTTCGATAATCTGTTCATGAACTCCAAGCGGTATGATCTATCGCCGGTCGGGCGTTTGAAGTTGAATAAGAAGTTGGGCCTCGATCTGCCACTGGAACAGCGGACGTTGACGGCGCAGGACATGGTCGAGGTGATTCGTTATCTCGTGAACCTGAAGCTGGGCAAGGGTGAAATCGACGATATCGACCATTTGGGCAATCGTCGTGTCCGTTCAGTCGGTGAGTTGTTGGAGAACCAATTCCGCCTTGGATTGGTCCGTATGGAACGCAGCATCAAGGAGCGGATGAACCTGTTGGATATGGAAACGGTGCTGCCGCATGATTTGATTAATGCAAAGCCCGTCGTGGCCGCGGTGAAAGAGTTTTTCAGCAGCAGCCAATTGTCTCAGTTCATGGATCAAACAAATCCGCTCGCAGAAATTACACACAAGCGGAGACTTTCTGCGCTCGGTCCAGGCGGATTGACGAGGGAACGGGCCGGGTTCGAAGTGCGCGACGTACATCCGTCGCACTATAGCCGTATTTGCCCGATCGAAACGCCGGAAGGTCCGAACATTGGGCTGATCACATCGCTGGCGACATACGCGCGTATCAATAAGTTCGGGTTTATCGAGGCGCCATATCGCAAAGTGGTGAAGGGGCGAGTCACCGATGAAATCGAGTTTCTGTCCGCAATAGAAGGGGACAAGTACATCATCGCTCAGGCGAACTCGAAAGTGGATGCTTCCGGCCGTCTGGTGTCAGAAACCATCTCGGCACGCGCTGCCGGAGATTTCGTGACCGCCACCTCGGAAAAGATTGAATACATGGATGTGTCGCCGAAACAGGTGGTGAGTGTCGCAACGGCTCTGGTACCGTTCCTGGAACACGACGATGCCAACCGTGCCTTGATGGGATCGAACATGCAACGTCAAGCGGTGCCGCTGCTGAAGGCAGAGGCTCCATTAGTTGGTACGGGAATGGAAACCGTGGTCGCGCGTGATTCAGGATATGTCGTGCAGGCCCGGCGAGCCGGTGTCGTGGAAAGCGTGGACGCGACGAGGATCGTCGTGCGCGCCGATTTGAAAGAAGGTCGAAGAAGAAACGATGCCGGTTTGGACGTGTACGATTTGATCAAGTTTCAACGATCGAACCAGAGTACGACCATCACACAGACGCCGGTGGTGCGGCTTGGACAGCCGGTGAAAGTGGGACAGGTCTTGGCCGATGGCCCCGCTATCGATCATGGCGAACTGGCTTTAGGCAAGAATATTCTGGTCGCTTTCATGCCCTGGGGTGGGTACAACTTCGAAGACGCCATTCTGTTGAGCGAGAAACTCGTGCGTGAGGATGCGTTTACCTCGATTCACATTGAGGAGTTTGAAGTGGAGGCCCGCGACACCAAGTTGGGGAAAGAGGATATTACTCGGGATATCCCGAACGTCGGAGAAGAAGCGCTTCGCGATCTCGACGAGAGCGGGATTATCCGAATCGGAGCCGAGGTGAAGCCTGGGAATATTCTGGTCGGGAAGGTGACGCCGAAAGGCGAGACACAGTTGACGCCGGAAGAGAAGCTGCTGCGAGCCATCTTTGGTGAAAAAGCCGGGGATGTGAAGGATACATCGTTAACCGTCCCGCCGGGTGTCGAGGGTATCGTCGTCGATGTGAAAATCTTTTCGCGTAAAGGGCTCGATAAGGACGAGCGATCCAAGAGTATCGAAAGCGAAGATGCGATGAAACTCCAGCGTGACCACCACGAGGAGCTCAGGATCATCGACGAAGAAAAAACGAAGAAGATCAGAAAGCTGTTGCTGGGGAAGGTGGTCGGCCGTGACCTCATGGATCCTGAGAGCGGCGATGTCATTCTGAAGAAGAAGGGCAAGTTGACTGCAGAGATTCTCAAGCGGTTGCCGGACGAGACCGTCCGTTACATTATTCTGAGCGATCCCGATGAGCAAAAAGAACTGGAAGACGTTGAGCGGCGTGCGAAGGAGCAGATTGAAATCCTTCAGACGCTCTACGACGAAAAAGTTGGACGTTTGAAGCGTGGCGACGAGCTTCCGCCCGGCGTGATCAAGCTCGTCAAGGTCTATGTGTCGATGAAGCGCAAGATTCAAGTCGGCGACAAAATGGCCGGGCGGCATGGAAACAAAGGTGTGGTCTCTCGGGTTTTGCCGGAAGAGGACATGCCGTGTTTACCGGATGGAACGCCGGTGGAAATTGTGCTGAATCCGCTTGGTGTGCCGTCCCGTATGAACGTCGGCCAGATTTTGGAAACTCACCTGGGTTGGGCGGCCAAAGCGTTGGGCATCAAGGTGGCGAGCCCGGTGTTCGATGGAGCATCAGAATCGGAGATTAAGGATCTGCTGAAGAGGGCGAACTTGCCGACTAGCGGACAAACCATGCTGATGGACGGACGAACCGGGGAAATGTTCGGCAACCCCGTCACGGTCGGCTACATGTACGTCTTGAAATTACACCACTTGGTCGATGACAAGATTCATGCACGGTCGATCGGTCCCTATTCGCTTGTCACGCAGCAACCTCTCGGAGGCAAGGCGCAATTCGGCGGCCAGCGGTTGGGGGAAATGGAAGTGTGGGCGTTGCAGGCTTATGGCGCTGCATCCACGCTGCAAGAGTTCTTAACGGTGAAATCGGACGATGTGCCGGGAAGATCGCGAATGTACGAGGCGATCGTCAAGGGTGAGCCGTTTCTGGAGCCTGGATTACCCGAGTCATTTAACGTCTTGGTCAAAGAGCTGCAGAGTTTGGGACTCGACGTCGAGCTGGTCAAGTCGCAAGACTAACCCATTTGTGTGCCGGTTCAAGTAGCCGGCATCAGAGGAGGTCATTACCTTGGAAGGCGTCTATACATTGTTTGAAAAGCCGCGCGATGCGGTGTCGTTCGATTCGATGCGGATTCGGATCGCATCACCCGAAAAAATTCGGTCGTGGTCTTATGGCGAAGTGAAGAAGCCGGAGACCATCAATTACCGGTCGTTCAAGCCGGAAAAAGATGGACTGTTTTGCGCAAAGATTTTCGGCCCGATCAAGGATTGGGAGTGCAACTGCGGCAAATACAAGCGCATGAAGCACCGCGGCATTGTCTGTGACAAGTGCGGTGTCGAGGTCATTCAGTCCAAAGTCCGCCGAGAGCGCATGGGCCATATCGAGCTCGCGGCGCCGGTCGCACATATTTGGTTCCTCAAGGGCGTGCCGAGCCGGATCGGAACCTTGCTCGACATGAGCCTCAAAGGGCTGGAGCGGATTCTCTATTTCGAGAGCTATGTCTGTGTCGATCCAGGATCGACAGATTTGACGGAGAAGGAGCTGGTCTCGGAAGAAAAGCTTCGCGCGCTCCAATCCGGATACAGCCCCGGTTCCTACAAGGTCGGTATCGGCGCCGATGCCATTCGGGAGTTGCTTCGCAAGATCGACATCAATGCCAAGTGGGATGAGATCAAGGCTAAGGCGAAGACGTCGGCCTCCGCTGCGCTGAAGAAGAAATATGCAAAGCAACTCAAAGTCATCGAGGCCTTCCGCAAGTCTGGAAATATGCCTGAGTGGATGATTATGGACGTCATCCCGGTATTACCGCCGGAATTGCGCCCACTTGTGCCGCTGGACGGTGGACGGTTTGCCACATCGGATCTGAATGATCTCTACCGCCGCGTCATCAATAGGAATAATCGCTTAAAACGGCTAATCGAGCTGAAGGCGCCGGGCGTGATTATCCGAAACGAAATGCGGATGTTACAGGAAGCGGTCGATGCGCTCTTTGACAATGGTCGTCGCGGTCGTGCGATTCGTGGACCCAACAAGCGGCCGCTCAAGTCTTTGAGCGATATGTTGAAGGGGAAACAGGGGCGCTTTCGCCAAAACCTGCTCGGTAAACGGGTCGATTATTCTGGCCGAACCGTCATCGTCGTGGGACCAGAGCTTCGGCTACATCAGTGCGGACTTCCCAAGAAGATGGCGCTCGAACTCTTCAAACCCTTTATCTTCCACAAGCTGGAGGAGCGCGGCGCGGC
>CBDDRB010000038.1:0-56338 GCA_965232965.1 uncultured bacterium | reverse complement strand
CTCGTCGAGCGGTTCTTCGCCTGGTTACAGTGGAAGCGCCGCTTACTCGTTCGGTGGGAATATTATGCCTCCAACTTCCTGGGTTTTGTGCAACTGGCATCCATCACCATACTCCTCAAGCAATTTTGAGATAGGTTCTAGTAAAATAACTGGTTCTGACACTAGTAAAACCACTAGCCACTCTCGAATGGGCTACGGGGTGATTCTGTGGCCCGATCATGTCGGAACGCCTTCTTTGAGGAGGCGTTCCTGACGGGATCCATCGCTTGAACAAGGTCCGCTTCGGTGTGGTGGACATGCTCAACAACAAGATTTGCGATCTTCAACGGCCTGCCTGCGTCTACCGAGACGAGGACTATCTCACAGTCAAAATCGTCGCGGCCTTCCTGCCTCCGCGAACGCGAAATGAAGGAAAAGACCCACTGTGGCCCGCGGAAATCCTGTTATTAATTTGCTGTCGTGTCTGTTGATTGATGCCGCCTAACCAGGGGGTCAGGTGTTTAGACTGAAGACTAAAAGCCTCCAGTCTATCTACCTGAGTAGTTACGCAGAGGAAGAGAATCGACGATCAGATGGCGTGATCGGGAAGGCGCAAGGCGAGGAGACGGCTGAGGCGTCGCTCTTCCGATCTGAGGAAACTGGAAAAACGAAGACCGATCCCTTCGGCACAACGAGAGCGCACAATGGCTCCGTCAACCAAGATGGGATCGTCGTACTCGGCAGGATGAAATTCAAGCATCACGCGACATCCCAGAGGAATGCGCTGACTCGTGCGCACGCGGCACCCTCGAAGAGACAAATTCGACAACGTGCCTTCGACGACGACACGTTGGCTGGGATCACGGACGGGGCGAAGCTGTGCCGGATACTCGACAGGGACACGCTTGTAGTTGCGGCGAGGGTTGGCCTTCAGCTTCCCGATGAATGTGGTGAAGCGATGGGTACAGAGTTGACAGCGAAAGGGGTATATGGTCAAGGCGCCGAGGAGCCGATCAGCCACCCCATAGCGGGGCGCGAGCTTGATCTTCTGCGTGCCGCATTTTGGACAACGGAAGGTAGGCATCGTTCATTAACCTTCTCTAAAGCGGCGTTTGCAGTTGTCTCATGGCGTATTGTAGGACGGGAGATCAGAAAATCTCTACCCCTCTAAAGCGCTGATGTTGACAAGTCCTCTTTACTTTGAGAACTGATGCTCACAGTTAGTTAGAGATTCGGTACAGCCCGCCTTGTGAAGTCATAACATACAACTCGCCTTGGTTATCTTCACCGAAGCTCGTGACGTTCTCAGCAGAGAGATTGAGCGACGCCCAGTCGAAATGTTGCGTGACTTGACCATTCACATAGCGGAAACTCCTGATAAAACTTGTGCAGAAATCACTATAGAAGTAAGTGCCTTGAAGCGCGGGAATAGCTGGACCCCGATAGACATACCCGCCTGTGATTGAACAGGCACCGCTACCATGATCATATTCCACGACAGGATGTACCAGTCCAGCTGCATTGCACGGAACTCCGACCGGGAAACAGATCGTACCCTCAAGGACACTCCATCCATAGTTGAGACCTTTCCCTCCACCTGATGTGAGCGGTGAGAGATTCACTTCTTCACGGTCTCCTTGCCCCACATCGGCAAGATAGAGATCTCCTGACAGACGATCGAAACTGTACCGCCATGGATTTCTCAACCCAATGCTCCAGATCTCAGGCCTCACGCCGGCTTGACCGACACAGGGATTCGACGGAGGAACCGTATAGGCCGCCAATGGAGGAGGGCCGCTTTGCGAAACGTCGATGCGAAGCAACTTTCCGAGCAAATTGGTCAAATTCTGTGCGCGATGGCCAGGATCTCCAGCACTTCCTCCATCACCCAACCCAATGTAGAGAAATCCATCTTGCCCAAATGCGATCATGCCGCCGTTATGGTTGGTAAATGGTTGGGATATGGTCAAGATGACATGGTCGGCTGCAGGGAGGGCCACATTGGGATTCACTGGGTTGGCAAGAAAGCGAGCGATAACGGAGCTTCCATTAATATCTGTGTAGCTGAGATAAAAGCGTCGATTCGTTGCATATTGAGGATCAAACGCGAATCCCAATAGACCTTGCTCACTTCCGGTTGAGACAAGGGAGCTGATATTGATGAACGTCGACATCAATGCACCGCTGTTGCGGTCGAGAATTTTGACTGTTCCGCCTTTTTCTATCACAAAGATCCTCGCGTTATCCCCTGGAGGTGCAGTCAGGAAGACAGGAAAAGCCAATGGTACGGAGGGATTAACTCTCTGAAACTGGAGAGACAATCCCGGAGAAGGTGGTCCAGGTGATGGAGCAGGAGGTGGCGTCTGATTTTGGCTGACAAGACATGGTGCCGAGGCCGCAACATTCGGCGTAGAGGGATCATCTTCTTCGCCATCGCATGCTGCAATTAGTGGCGCGAAAAGGCAAACGGCAATACGAAGACCGAGCGATGTGATAGCCATTGCACTCACCTCCTTTGATACTTCCGTTACCTTGGAGGGATTGCTCAGTCTAACAACTCAACGAGGAGGAAGAAAGGGAGGGGTATGTTCCCACTGTGAATGACGCGACTGTGACAGACAAATACACCTAGCAATACTCATGTCTATCCATTTAAATATGTGCGCAAGGCACGGCTATCTCGCTCTCGAACCGTGACGGCGATTCTCAACTGTTCGAGATATTGCTCCAATGTTTTCCCGCCAAGGTCGATCTTGCGTGTGGCGAAAAAGTCACGAACGTCTCGTTCGAGTTCAGGTGAGGCAAGACTGACAATCCCACCGCACATGCGTCGCAGCCCTTGCTTGGGGAATAGGTGATCCATCTTCTCCCAGTTCGTCTTCATAAATGTCCAGGCCAATTCTCTGCCATAGACATTGCCCAAAATCGCGCTGACGAGAAACGGCGCATCTTGTGTACGGATTTCTCCACTGATGGTGCGGGCGAGTGTGCGTTCCAGCAATGCCTTCGGCCTAAATGCCGCAAACGAGAATAAGTAGCGCCGTTCTTCTTGTGGTGTGGTCGCCGTGCGAAACCGTTCGTCAAATTGGTCGTACCGGGTTGCATCGCCCGTATGCGCGAGAATCGCAACGAGTGCGGGGACGACATTCGGATCTACGGCCGTCGCGTCGTCGCAGTACGCCCGGTACAATTCGGTTGCGCGACTTTGGATGGCTGGATCATTGCCAAGTTTTCCCTGCGCGCCGATCAGATCACCCCGTAGTTGTTTCGTCAATTCACTCTCATCGCTTTGTGGAGCCCAGCCAAGGTCTGTTACAGCCGGACCGAGGCGTCCCCGTACGAACGCTTCGAGTGCCGGCCGATCCTCCGCGGTGACGATCCGGTTGAGGAAAGACAAGGCCTCCAGTAGCACAGCCCAGACATTCTTGTCCCGCTCCGCGGTGAAACGCGCAGTCAGGTCAAGATAGTCGGTGAGGGACATGAGGCCCGCGACAGTGGTCGCCCAGGCGTCGTTGATGAGATTGAACCGCTCCGTCACGGCCAATCGATCGATGCCGATGCTCAGGATCCGATCAAGCAGTTCCGGGGCATAGCGCACCCGGTAGAAGCCATGACCATCCTCGTTCAAGAGGATGGACTCCCAATCGCGGGGAAGCGGGACAGTCGTGCTCTTTTCCGTCAACAGCATACGCGACGTACTGCTCTTGCCTCCCGCGGTGACTCGCATCTGGAGGGGGATCTGCCATGCTTGAGGCCCGGGGTGAGAGGTAAGGGATAAAGGGTTAGGCAAATAGGTGAAGCGTTGTTGGGACAGTACAAGCCATCCAGACTGATTGATCTCGGCCGTCACAAGGGGATATCCCGGTTGAAAGATCCAGCCGTCCATGAGTTGGGGGACCGGCTGTTTGGAGATCTTCCCCAGCGAAATCCAGAGATCCTTCGTGTCTGCATTCCCATAGGCGTGCGTGCGCAAATAGTCGCGGACACCGTCACGGAAGGCCATTGGTCCGATGTACTGTTCCAGCATTCGGAGCACCGATGCCCCTTTTTCGTAGGTCAGGACGTCGAACATGGCTTCAGCATCCTTGGGGGCCTGCACCGGATATTCGATCGGTCTCGTGCTCCAGAGTCCATCGACTGACGAAGCCACGGCGCGCGTGACACCGAAGCTGTCCCACCGCTTCCATCCAGGTTTCCACGCATCGACGGCCAGCATTTCCATAAACGTGGCAAACGCTTCGTTCAACCACAACCCGTTCCACCAGGACATGGTGACCAAATCGCCGAACCACATGTGCGCGTTTTCATGTGCGACCACATCGGCCACACGTTCCAGCTCACCGTGCGTGGCGCTTTTCCGATCGACCAACAAGGCTGTTTCACGATAGGTAATCGCGCCGAGATTTTCCATGGCCCCGGAGGCAAAGTCAGGAATGGCGAGCAAGTCCAGCTTGTCGCCTGGGTAAGGGATGCCATAGTAACTCTCGAAAAACGACAGTGACGCTGCCGCAATGTCTTGACCGAACTTGGTCAAATGTTGTTTCCCGGGAATGGTCCACAGGCGAAGCGGGGTCTTCCCGATCATCACCGGATCGGTCGATTCAATCCGGCCTACGATGAATGCGACCAGATACGTGGACATCTTCATCGTATCGGCAAAACGGACGATTTTCTTCCCGCCGGCTACCGATTCAGTCGCGATCGCGGTGTTGGAGACCGCAACGAGCGTTGAATCAATGACCAGCGTCGTGGCATAGACTGCCTTGAAGTCCGGTTCATCCCAGCAGGGAAAAGCCCGACGCGCATCGGTTGCTTCGAACTGTGTTGCGGCTAGGCTGTGAGGCACCCCACGCTCGTCTTTGTAGGTACTGCGATAGAACCCGCGGAGCTTATCGTTGAGCGTGCCGGAAAATGTTACGGTCAGCCGCCAAGTACCTGGCGAGAGAGGCGTGGTGAATGTGAAATGGCACCGTTCGAGCGATGCATCCAACGCAATTGTCGCCTGCTCCGATGAGCCGAAATCTCCTATGATGTGCGCCGATGAGATATCGAGTTCAATTGCGTTGAGAACAATTTCAGATGTTGGGTGATGGATGATGAGAGTGATGGTTTCCTCTCCAACAAAGCGTGCAACCGTCAGATCCGGCTCCAATCGCAAGTCGTAGCGAATCGGAATTACGTGTCTTGGAAGGCGATACGGATCGAGCGTGCTTGAAGAAGGAGCCTGGTTCATATCCTCACCTTTCGGTCGTGTGGGAGGCGTGTGCACGACGGATCTATTGAGGCACGAGCTGAGGAACGGTGCAAGTGGAATGGCAAGGAGGAGTCGGACATGTGTACTGAGGGCCTGTAAAGTCTGTCGTCTGCTGATCGGTTCCGTCATGTCCTCGTCGCAGGGTGCGATTCGACTCCGTTCGGCGTTCCCACGATGAGCAGGTCTGTCCGACCGACAAAGAGGCCGGTCTCAACGACTCCTGGAATCATGTTCAAGGCGATCTCCAGTTTTCGAGGGTTGTCGATCCGCGGGAGATGGACATCCAGAATGACGTGGCCTGCTTCTGTGTTGAACGGCGATCCGTTCTGTACTCTCAGCACCACACGGCTCTGCGTGAGAGCCTCAATTTCCCGAGCTGTGCTTCCCCAGCCGAAGTGAATCACTTCGATGGGGAGGGGAAAGGATCCCCCCAATACAGGGACTCGTTTAGTATGGTCGACCAAGACGATGAATTGTTTCGCCGATGCCGCGACAATCTTTTCCTTCAAGAGCGCGCCGCCGCCGCCCTTGATGAGATTGAAGTCCGGATCGACTTGATCGGCACCATCGATCGCGACATCGATCACCCATGCATGATCGGCATCGATCAGTTCGATGCCTTGTTGCCTGGCGAGTACGGCTGTTTCGTTCGATGTGGGCACTCCACGAAGTCTCATGCCCGCACGGACCCTTTCCCCTAGCGCGATGACCATATGTTTCGCCGTTGAGCCTGTGCCGAGGCCAACGACCATCCCGTCGCGGACATGCTCTACGGCTCTTAATGCCGCGGCTTTCTTCAAGGAGTCGAGATCCTGGTTGGTCATCATGCTTCGGGGGGATGGGAGAGGGCTGCGGCGACAGACGCAGCTCCGAGCAGCGCCGTCTTGTCGTTCATCACTACTTTCACGGGGATCGAAGTCATCAAGCGTTTGTAGCGGCCTTTGTTGGTAAAGGCCTTTATGAATGTCCCATCCTTCAGTTTGGCCAGCAATTTCGGCGCAATGCCGCCACCCAGATACACGCCGTTGAGTGCCATGGCTTTCAAAGCAAGATTGCCGGCTTCGGCTCCATAGATGGAGGCGAACAGGTCGAGGGCCTGTTTAGCGATATCTGCCTGCCCTTTGAGCCCAGCCGCAGCGATTACTGCCGCTGGGTCGCCGACTTTGATTTGTTCTGCGAGCCATGTCGGCTCGTTCTTCTTGCTGTCGCGGATATAGTCATAGATCGCATGCAGACCGGGGCCGGACAATACACGTTCGTAGCTCACATGGAGATAGTGACTACGCAGATGGCGCAGCAGTTCAATTTCATTGTCATCGTTCGGTGCGAAGTCTGAATGACCGCCTTCCGACGGCATGGGCTGATAGCGTGAACCATTCCAGAAGAGGATGGATTCACCCAGCCCGGTTCCCGCAGCAATCAGGGCGATCGCCTGATTGTGTGGTGGAGGAGTGCCGGCGTTGAGGATTTCAACTTCGTCCGGTCGAAGCAACAGAATACCGTGCGCCATGGCTTCGAGATCATTGAGCAGCTTCACTCTCGGTATGTCGAACTGTTTTGCCAGCTGTGCACCATCGACCACCCACGGGAGATTGGTCGTTTTTGAATGGTTCTGAAAGACGGGGCCGGCGACCCCGAAACACGCCGCGTCGATTTTCGGCGGTTTTTCCGCTGTACGATCCGGTTCCAATTCAGCAGCGTCACGTTTCTCGGCAGCAAATTCGTCGCTGGGCGACGGAAGCTTCGGTGGAATGAGGAATTCGGTGAGGATGCCCTCAAGCGAGGTGTACTCGGCACTCTGGAACGTCTCCAATCGGACGGGATCGACGCGGTCCTTCTTCCAGTCGAACAGGGCTAAGTGAGTTTTCGTGCCCCCGATATCTCCAGCAACAATCATCCTGCCCTCATGCGCTCTTCCGCTGTTAACGTATTGGTAGCTCGGCTGCCGCAGCTCGGTCGAGGAACCAGATGAGGCGGCCTTCCTCCGGTGTGACCAGCGCAGCTGGAAGTTGTCGTTCAGCCTCTGTTCTCGGATCGAGGATGGCTCTCACCACTCCTGCTTTGCCGGCCCCTGTCACGAGAAACAGTATCACACTCGCCCTGTTGATCGCAGCTAGCGTCATGGTCAGTCTGTTGGGTGGATCTTTCGGAGACTGTGTGGCCTCGACCACGCGTTGAGGATCCCGCGAGATCGAGGCTCCGGGAAAGAGAGACGCCGTATGTCCATCCTCGCCCAGCCCTAAGAGGATAAGGTCAAGGGACGGCTGGGCCGATGGCGCGGTCTTCGTTGCAAGACGCAACTGCTGTTCGTGTTCAACGGCCGTTGCCTGTGGGTCGCTGGATTCACCGGGCATCCGATAAATCTGAGAGGGCGTAATGTTCAGCGGGTTGAACAATGCTTGCTTGGCCATGGCATAGTTGCTTCGAGAGTCATCCGGGGGAACGCATCGTTCATCGCTGAAAAAAAATATGGTCCGGGACCAATCGAAGCGATCGATGAAAGGGGGAGAACTCAGAGTTCGGTACAGGATCTCCGGGGTGGTGCCACCGGAAAGAGCCATGAAGAATCGGCCGTTCCTCCCAACAGCCTCTTTGCCCACTTCAAGTACGAAGGCAGCCGCTGCTTCGGCCCATGCTTGGATATCGAGGTGGATACGGATGTCGGGAACGGCGGGCATTCTACTTTTTGCGGGCGCGCATGTTCCTGGCGCGCCGTGTTGGTGGACGACGTGCCGGCGTGCGAGGGGCCAGAGCCTTCGTCAACGCCTGTATCGTCGCGATCGGATTTTTACCCAAGGGCAAGACGATGGCCTGTTGGTCATGAGCGTGGAGGGCCTGTACGTCACCGGCGGCTTGGGCCTGCGCGAGCGTGCGAAATGTGAAGGGCTTTCCGGGAATCTTGAGATCAGGAGTCATCGGATCGATGAGCTGTAAGAATATGCCGCCCTTGGGACCTCCTTTGTGGAGTTGCCCTGTCGAATGGAGATAGCGTGGGCCATAGCCGGCAGTCGTGGCCACATGGTAATGGGAGACGAGTGCTTTTCGTAGCGAGCGTATAGCCTGTTCCATTTTGGAGGAGGGAGTCGTATAGGCCAGGATGGCGACGTAGGCGCCAGGGCGACACTGCCGCTTGAGTTGTGCCGCTGCCTGTGGCGCTGTCGCGGTGGCCTGATTCGGCAATCGGCCTGTTGCCTGGAGACTTTCCAGCACACGAGCCGTGTTGTCTTTGCTTTCTTGGACATTCGGCTGATCGAACGGGTGAATGCCCAGGAGATGGCCTGCTATGGCCGTCGCAACTTCCCACCTTAAAAACTCACCGGCAAAGTCGTATCGGTCTTGAAGAGTCAGTGTCAGGATTGGATGGCCCTTTCGGGCGAGTCCGGCGATCTGTCGGTCAAGCTGCCTATTCTGATCTCCTTTCAATCTCAGATAGATAAAGAGCCTGTCCGTGCCATAGGCGATCGGTGAGATTATCGGTTCATTCGCCACGGGAATGAGGCCGGTTCCTTCCTTGCCGGTGCTCTCCGCGAGAAGCTGCTCTCCCCACAAACCAAATGTGCTGATCTGTGGCGAGGCGATCAGGGTGATCTTGTTGCGTCCTGCCTGTGCCAGCGAGGCCATGGTTGCGCCAAGGTCCGCGCCGGGGTTTTGTCCAAGGGGAGTCTGGATGCGACAGGCCTCGGCCATGGCTGTCGCACGCGAGAGTAATTCTGTGACATCGATCCCCATCAGGGCGGCAGGAACAAGTCCAAAATAGGAAAGGACTGAGTAACGTCCACCGATGTCCGGGGGGTTTGTAAAGATGCGCCAGAACTGATGCTCTGCCGCCAGCTTTTCTAATCCGGTGCCGGGATCCGTAATGGCGAGAAACTGCGCGCCGCCCTGGTGACCAGGAGTCTGGTGCACACGCTCCCAGAAGTGGGCAAAGAGTGACATAACTTCAATGGTTCCGCCGGATTTGCTGGCGAGGATGAACAGGGTCCGAGCCGGATCGATGGCCTTCGTGACCTGCTGAACCCAACCAGGGACGGTGGAATCGAGAACCCACAGGCGGGGGAACCCACGGGACGATCCAAATGTCGAGCGCAACACCTCCGGTCCCAAGCTGCTGCCACCCATGCCGAGCAGGACCACGTCGCGAATGCCGCGCTTTTGGGTTAACGTGGCGAAGGTCTTTAACTCTTCGGCTCGGTCCTTCATGTACTCGATGACGGTCAACCAGCCGAGGCGGTTTGTGATGTCGGTGGGATCTTGCTTCCAGAGGCGATGATCGCGAGCCCAGAGTCGCTCGACTGCATGGGATGCGTCAAGTCGCGTGTTCCCCGCATTGATCAGCGATTGAAGTTCTTCGGGAAATGATCGATCAATCTTCAGCGTCATGGTAAGCCTTCTCCGTTATTGTAGATATCGGATCAAAGAAACACAAACATAAGATCGGGATACCACGCAGTTTGACAGGGTATCGGTCCCTCCCTATAATGAACGACTTCCTCAACTGTGGGTTTTCTTAGGCAAGGAGCGATCGCATGTCGTTTACATATCAGCAGCCGTCAAACCTCAAGAGGAAGCGTGAACACGGCTTCCGTAAGAGGATGAGCACGAAGAATGGCCGGAAGGTATTGGCTCGTCGTCGCGCTAAGGGACGAGTCCGCTTAACAGTATAAGTTGAGCGACGCTGACTAGGGCTGCACGAAGGAATCTTTGCCCTCCGTTATGTGCCCCGGACAAGGTAGTTTCCATCACAGAATGACGATGTGTGGCCACAGCCGGGTCCGGAGATCCGGACGTGAAGAAGAAGTCCTGTGCAAGCCGGCCCACTCACAGGATGATGGCGATGTCGCAGGGTGGAGATGGCAAGAGTCTGTTTCTGAAACGTAGCCGCGAGATCGAGTATGCTAAACAGCATGGTCATCGTATCTCTACCGGCCTGTTTAATGTCGTGATTTGTCGAACTGATACGAATATCAGTCGAATCGGTATAGTAGTGGGGAAGCGGTTCGGGGGAGCTGTCAGTCGAAATCGGATCAAGCGCCAGTTTCGGGAACTTACACGTCAATTGCGCGGTCAATTGTTGCCTGGACACGATGTGGTCGTTTTTCCCAAACGGGATTCGCTTTCGCAACCATTTGCAGTCTTGAAGAAAGTATGGATATCAACGCTACAACGGCAACGGTTGCTTCATATGTATGAAGGCTAGCGTGTGCTCTCGGCGCCTGGCCCTGTTTGCCGGTTACCAGAATGTTGGATCTCGCTCCTCCTCAGTCCAATCTGCCCTGCCAAGGCGATCTGTTCTGAATCGCGAGGCCACAATCAATCTGCGGGGATGGTACATGACCGCAAGTGCGTGACCAACCATCTGCTGAAACGTTTCCCCATTTCTTTCCGGAAATGGATGCAGTCATGTAGTAGGAGCACGATTGTTCGGATCGGAGTAGTGGTTTATTTATGGACAAACGCGTTGTCGTATTTCTGGTTCTGTCATTAGCGATCATCCTGGGATTTGATTTGCTCCTCAAGCAGATGGGATGGCTTCCTGAGCCCCCACCTGTTCAGGACGCCTCTGTCCAAGCCCCGGAGCATGAATCAACCTCCGACCTCCAGAGAGGCAAGGACAGTGGTCCTGCCACTTTGAGTGTCCCAAGCCAATCGGGTAGAAACTCTGAAGCCCCTGCGCCGGGGAGTCCTCTACCAGTCTCGGAACAGACGGTGACGATTGAGACGGATCTGGTTCGGGTGGAATTCTCAAATCGTGGCGGTGTGATTCGGAGTTGGGAATTGAAGCGATACCATACGTCCCCCCCTGAAGCGAAGCCAGTACAGCTCGTCTACCAAGGGGGAAAGTTTAGAGGCCCCCTCTCGATTACGGTGCCGAACGCCGACGTCGATAAGGTCATTCGAGAAGGCCTATACAGTATTGAGAAAGACTTCACAAAACTCGATGCCGCTCACCCTGTCGGGCACGTCACGATGCAGTTTCACGATTCAGCCACCCATCTCAGCGTGGAAAAACGACTGACATTTCACTACGATAGTTATTTGGTGGATATGTCGTTCTCCGTTGAGGGAATGGCTGAGTCCTATGATATCGGGTTAGGGACGAATTTCGGTATCGTGGAATGGGGCGATGGGTTCATCGGTCTGATCGGATCGGCCTCGCGGGTTGACGATAAAATTGAAAAAGAAACTCCGGAGAAGGAACTTGAACGGAAGGGAGCGGTTCAGTGGGTCGCCTTGCAGGATAAGTACTTTCTTTCGGTGTTGATCCCGAAGGCTGGTGCGGCCGCTATTGCCAAGACCGAGGGTGACAAAATCGTGTCGGCTGGGCTGCGGATGGCTTCGTCAGGAGTCGCATCCTCGGTTGCACTTCAGCTGTATGCCGGCCCAAAAGAATATGACACGCTCCGCTCGTTGAATGTGGGCCTGGAGGATATGATCGATTTCGGATGGTTCATCTACGGCAGTTGGACGATTGTGAAGTCAGTTGCCAAACCGATCTTTTATGTTCTGCGGTTCATCCATGAGTATGTCCATAACTATGGGGTCACCATTATTCTGCTGACGTTGGGGATCAAATTGTTATTTGTGCCGCTGCAATACAAGAGCTACAAATCGATGAAAATGATGCGATTGATCCAACCCAAAATCAAAGAAGTCCAGGAGAAATACAAAGGCGATCGCGATCGTCTGAACAAGGAGTTGATGAAGCTGTACCGGGAGCAGAAAGTGAATCCGCTGGGCGGCTTTCTCCCGATGTTCTTGCAGATGCCGGTCTTCATTGCCTTGTTCAATGTCCTCTACATGACGATCGATCTGCGCCAAGCCCCTTTCATGCTCTGGGTTACCGATTTGTCGTTGCAGGACCCCTACTATGTGCTGCCGGTTATCATGGGAGCGTCGATGTTTATTCAACAGAAGATCACGCCCACCACAATGGATCCGCAACAGGCGAAGATCATGTTGGTGCTTCCGATCGGCTTAACCTTCCTGTTCGTAAATTTTCCTGCGGGCCTCGTGCTGTACTGGCTGACGAACAATGTCCTAACGATCACGCAACAATTAGTGACGGATCGTTTTCTGTTGCACGACAAAGCCCTCGCCTCGATGGGTGCTCAGCAGAGCGGCAGCACAAGCGCTTAGGCATTCCCCTGATATGCAACCCGCTACGATCTGATATGGGACCAGCGACTATTGAGGTGTTGGAACCGTCAGTCAGCAGCCGCAGACACTTTGATGCGGAATGCACGAGACACGGACAGATTGGATTCCTTTTCCTGTCTTGCTCGCCACGTTAGATTCGCGACACGATGCCACGCAGGATGCTCAAAAAGGCCGTCCAGCAAGGCAGCAGCGAGCGAAGAGGCGAGGAGGTACAAACCGCACTTCGTGTGGGCCGTTCGCCCGTACAATGAATCTTGGCGAACGAATACGCCCCGCTCGTGCTTCTGACCTCCGAGAATCTCATTCGGTACGTTGAGCTTCTGAGCGATGCGAGAACGATGCTCGGGAAAAGGCGCGTCTTGGCGCGACGGGGTTGGGTGGGTGAGACGGGCGATTTTTTCAGCATCCTGCCAGGGAAAGAGGCGTCATGCATGGGGCACTCGAAGACACGATCTGTGCTATTGCCACCCCGGCGGGAGAAGGCGGCATTGGGATCGTTCGTTTGAGCGGCTCTCAAGCACTGCTCGTCGCCTCTCGCATTGTGCGCCTTCGGTGTGGCCGACCTCTCTCATCGATTTCTTCCCATACGCTCTATCTTGCCGACCTTGTGATTCCTTCATTGGAGAATCAGTCAGAAGCGAGACTCGCTCATACGCACCAATCTATTTCGAACCTGCTGGATGAGGCCCTCGTGGTCTATATGAAGGCTCCGAGGTCTTTTACCGCTGAGGATGTTGTAGAAATTCAGTCTCATGGCGGATCGTTGGTGCTGGGGATGGTGTGCAAGGTCTGCATTGAGTCAGGGGCTCGGATGGCGGAGCCCGGAGAGTTTACGAAGCGAGCCTTTCTTAATGGACGGTTGGATCTTTCCCAATCGGAAGCCGTGCTGGATACCATTAGAGCCACATCCTCCGTTGGATTGAATATCGCGCAACGCCATCTACGGGGGGACCTTGCGCGTGAAGTAGAACAGGCTCGGACCTCGCTTCTAGGAGTATTAGCCCATGTGGAGGCGGGGATCGATTTTGTGGATGAAGATATTTCTTTTCTTCAACGAGATGAGTTGGAGCGGATCGTCACGAATGCCTGTGCAGTGGTTCAGAAACTGGAGGCAACGGCGCAGGAGGGACGGATCTTGCGGGAAGGGGCACACGTCGCGATCCTGGGCCGACCGAATGTCGGTAAATCGAGCGTGTTAAACCGGCTGCTGAGAGAAGAACGGGCAATCGTCACCGCCATTCCTGGCACGACGAGGGATGTGATCGAAGAATCTCTCGATCTCGACGGGCTGACAATCCGGTTGATGGATACGGCTGGAGTGCGTGATACAGACGATATTGTCGAACAGGAGGGGATCAAGCGGACGCGTATCGCACAGGACGAGGCAGACCTCCTCTTGGTAGTACTGGATAGGAGTGTGCCCCTCACAGGCGATGACAGAAAGCTGTTGAGTATGGTCGAGGATCGCAAGCACTTGGTGCTCTTGAACAAGGCCGATTTGGCCAATGCGGTCGAGTCGGATATCGCGCTTGCAGGCCATGCTTCATACAGTATCTCAGCAAAAACAGGTGTAGGGGTTGAGATGGTGAAGTCGGCTCTCCGCGCCCAATTGTTGTCCGGAAATTTTGAGGCAGCAGAGAGCATCATGGTCACGAATGTGCGACATCGAGACGCATTGCGCCGAGCTGGTAACTCTTTGGGCCAGGCCCTTGAGTCCGTGCAGCATGGGATGGCAGGAGAGCTTGTCTCGATCGATGTGCGCGCCGCAGCCGACGCGCTCGGTGAAATTACGGGCGCCATTACGACGGACGAGATCCTTGGCCGGATCTTTTCAGAGTTCTGTATCGGCAAGTAGGAAAGGTTGGACGTGGGACAGGCAGTCGACATTATCGTGGTGGGTGGAGGTCATGCCGGCTGCGAGGCCGCCTTGGCCGCAGCACGCATGGGTGCGAGAACCTTGCTGCTCACAATGGATCATGACCGAATCGCACAAATGTCGTGTAATCCGGCGATCGGGGGAATTGCGAAAGGACATCTGGTAAAAGAAATCGACGCGTTGGGTGGGGAAATGGCGCGAAATACGGATCAAGCCGGCATCCAGTTCCGCTTCATCAACACCAGCAAAGGCCCGGCGGTGCGAGCCCTCCGCGTCCAATGCGACAAAAAATTGTATCGAGAGGCCATGCAACACACATTGCGCCTGCAGGCAGAACTCACGATCGGCGAGGGGACGGTCGATCGCTTGCTGACACGTGCCGGCGCGATTGTCGGCGTCGTGACGGACCGCGGCGAGCAGATTCTGGCGAATGCTGTCATTCTGACATCAGGTACATTCCTTAAGGGACTTATCCATATCGGCTTGAATCATTTTCCCGCCGGCCGGGCTGGAGAGGCGTCCGCCGAACACCTGTCCGATTGTATGCGCGACCTGGGGTTCGAAGTGGGCCGGCTGAAAACCGGCACGCCTCCTCGCTTGGATGGGAATACCATTGATTTCTCCGTGATGATCCCCCAGCCAGGCGATGATCCACCGCCGCCGTTTTCGTACCGGACAGGCCGGATTGAGAACCGGCAACTGCCCTGTCATTTGACCTATACCAATCGTGCAACCCACGAATTGATTCAACGCAATCTGGACCGGTCGCCACTGTACAGCGGCATCATCGAATCAGTGGGGCCGAGGTATTGTCCATCGATCGAAGATAAAGTCGTGCGATTTGCCGACAAGGAACGGCATCAGATCTTTATCGAGCCGGAAGGATTGGAGAGCCGTGAGTTCTATCCCAATGGTATTTCTACCAGCTTGCCGGTGGATGTGCAGGCCGCGATCCTGAAAACGATTCCGGGATTAGAGCGTGCAATCATGCTTAAACCGGGGTATGCCATCGAATACGACTACTTCCCCCCACGGCAGTTACATCCAACTCTAGAAACCAAGCTACTGAATGGCCTCTATCATGCCGGACAGATCAATGGGACATCCGGATATGAAGAGGCGGCAGCTCAGGGGCTTATGGCCGGGATCAACGCCGTCCTGAAGCTTCAACAGAAATTGCCATTGGTACTTGACCGATCTCAAGCCTATATTGGTGTACTCATTGACGACCTCATTACAAAGGACGCGCGAGAACCTTATAGAATGTTTACATCACGAGCAGAATATCGCCTCTTATTGCGCCATGGAAATGCTGATCTTCGATTGACTGATACTGGACGGCAAATTGGATTGATCTGCGATGAGGTCTATGCACGGTTTCAGGTAAAACAGAAAGCCATTGAAACTGAGCTTGCTCGCCTCGAAGACCTTCGGCCAAGACTTACGGAAGCTCTTCGTGAACGCCTGGCGACAATTCAGATGGAGGAAATATCTGGACCCTGTACCGTAGCCCAACTTTTGCGGCGCCAAGGAGCGAATTATAAGACTTTGTTGGAAGCGCTTGAGATAGATTCATTACAAGATGTTGAAACTGCTGATGAAGTTGAGTTGCAAATCAAGTACTCCGGCTATATCAAGCGCCAACTTCAACAGATCGCTCGATTCAAGAAGCTCGAAAAAAAGCCCATTCCAACAACGTTCAATTACGATGGGACCCCAGGTTTTTCACAGGAGGTTCGCGAAAAACTAAAAAAAGTCCGCCCTGCTTCTATTGGCCAAGCATCGAGAATTTCTGGAGTCACACCAGCGGCAATTTCACTTCTCCTTGTGGCACTAGAAAAGCACAAGGGTGAATCCCTTCGAGATAGTCTTCTGCCTGTCTCATCCTAAGATCGTATTCCAAGAAATTTCCTTTCCGTTCAGGAATGTCTTGACCTGATCTGCTGATTCACGTAATTGTTCCACGTGGAACATGGACGAGAATTACGCGAATTCATGTTGAGTTCCGTCAATGAAATCGGGCTGACAATTAAGGAAATACAGGTTGAGCAGTTCCTACGCTATCTCGGGCATCTTATCGAATGGAATAAGACCATCAATCTTACGGCCATCACCGATCCCAGGGAAATTATTATCAAGCATTTCGTTGACTCACTTGTTGCGCTCGGCACAACAAGTTTTCCGCAAAATGGCGTCGTGCTCGATGTGGGGTCTGGGGGTGGGTTTCCTGGTATCCCACTTAAAATCGTAAGACCTGATCTACAGCTTGTCCTGATAGAGCCAGTTCAGAAAAAATGCTCATTTCTTAACTCAGTAATCGGACTGTTAGAGCTACGGGACATTTCTACATTTAATGGCACGATCGAGCAATACGCTAAGCGACCGCTCCATCATGCCATTGGGATGGTCGTAATGAGAGCTCTGAAGTACGAAGTCGTAAGGAAACACATCCCTGCCTTGCTGGCTTCGAAAGGGAAAATTGTTTTGTATCGAACGGAAGCGATCAAAAAGCAGGAAATTGGAGAAGGGTTTCATCTTGTAAATGAAAAAACTGTTAGCCTCCCGCAAGGTTATGGTACGAGAGTCGTGACTGCCGTTGAGATAAATAGTTAATACAATCAATACTATATACGTGTAAGTTCCACGTGGAACATTGGTGTAATTGGAGAAAATGGAAGTTGGACTGGCGCAAGTTATGGCGAAGATTGTAGCAATTGCAAATCAAAAGGGTGGCGTTGGAAAGACGACAACAGCTGTAAACCTTGCGGCTGGTGTTGCCCTCTTGGGCAAGCGCGTCTTGCTTGTGGATATGGATCCGCAAGGCAACGCCACAAGTGGACTAGGAGTTGATCCCCGCTCCTTGCAGACGACTGTATACAACTGCCTTATTAAATATGTGAAGTTTCATGAGGTTGTGCAAGTCACAGAAGTGAACGGTTTGTCACTTTTGCCGGCAAATGCTGACTTGTCTGGGGCAGAAATAGAGCTGGTCAATGTTGAAGAACGTGAAAGATTGCTTCAGCATTTCCTGCGAGATGTGAACCAGTTGTTCGACATCATCTTTCTCGATTGTCCTCCCACTTTGGGAATTCTGACGGTGAACGCCCTCGTCGCAGCACAGAGTATTATCGTCCCGGTTCAATGTGAATATTATGCCATGGAAGGATTAAGCCGCTTGGTCGGCAACATCGATCGAGTTCGTCAATCTTTTAATCCGGATCTCAAATTGGAAGGGATCGTCTTGACAATGTTTGATGTGCGGAATACGTTGGCGCGTCAAGTCGTAGAGCAAGTTCGGGAGCATTTTAAAGAAGTTGTCTACAGTACGATGATTCCTCGCAATGTGACGTTGGCGGAGGCTCCAAGTTACGGACGGCCGGCCATGTTATATAACGTCGCATCTGCAGGGTCCCAAGCTTATTTGTCTTTAGCCAAGGAGTTTGTCAGTCATGGAGAAAAAAGCGCTCGGTAGAGGACTCGATGCACTGCTTCCTGCAGCTAAGTCTGTCACGATTTCTGAATCCTCGGAAACTCAACAGCTGCGAGTTGATGCAATCGTGCCGAATCGGTATCAACCAAGACAAGCATTTTCTGCTCAGGGACTGACGGAACTCTCGGATTCATTGAAACAGAGCGGATTGTTGCAACCCATTCTCGTGCGTCGCAAGGGAGACGGGATATACGAACTCATTTCCGGCGAGCGGCGTTGGCGCGCGGCGAAAGAAGCAGGGTTGGAGACGATCCAGGCTGTCATTCGCAATTGCGGAGATGAAGAATCAATTGTGTTGGCCTTGGTAGAAAACCTTCAACGAGCTGATCTCAATCCTATGGAGATGGCCAGGGCGTACCATCGGATGATGAACGAATTTGGACTCACTCAGGACATAATTGCGCGACGAGTCGGCTGCGAACGATCCTCGATTGCCAATGTCGTGCGTCTTATTCAGCTTCCATCTGAGATTCACCAGCTACTTGAATCGAATCAGCTATCCATGGGACACGCCAAAGTCATTCTCAGCCTATCGGGACAAAATGAACAGCTTAGAATCGCCCAACTTGTGGTATCAAAATCTCTATCGGTGAGAGAGACCGAAAAGCTTATAGAATCCTTACTCGCTGGAAAGAAGCGAGGGGCAAGGGAATTACGGCGAACAGCCTGGTCTGATGTTGAAGAACGATTGCAAAAACGATTGGGCACCAAGGTGATGATCCAGAAAGGAAAGCGCGGCGGGAAAATCGTCATTCACTACTTCTCTCCTCCCGAGCTCGATGGAATCCTTGAAACACTTCTTAATTAGATAGCCATCTGCTTTCTGCACGGGAGAATCATGAGAGATAGAGGCACACTTGTTGCTTCTACGTATTCGTGGTCATACGTGTCCTGATCAAGTATTTCTCCATCACAGCCTTTCACTTTCGACAAAATTAGCGTTGCCGACTCCAGGAGATGGGTTCATGTGGGGACAAGAAAAAAAAGAAGATACACATTTCAATCAGCAGGAAGGTGAAAAGGTGACTATGGTACCTCCCAGCTCAACTTCCGACAAGGCTGAAGAGATTAGTGCATTTGTAGGGAAGGGTGTTGAGTTCAAGGGCACTATCTCCTATAGTGGAACGGTCAGAATCGACGGATATCTCGACGGAGAAATTCATACTGATGGTATGTTATTGGTCGGCGAAGAAGCCATCATTCAGGCAAAAATCACCGCCGGAACCATCGTGTCGAAAGGAAAGATCACCGGTGAGGTGATCGCGAATGAATGCATCAAACTCCGAGCTCCGGCCGTCATGAACGGAAGTATCAAGACGCCGGTCCTCGCGATGGAAGACGGCGTGCTCTTCAACGGGGCACTTGAGATGGCGAACGGCGTGCGCGAACTCCCGCGAGACCTCTCATTGCATCCGGTGGGAATCATTGCGCCGCCCATCCTTAAGCGAGCCAACAGCTAGAGGGAAATATTAATCACCTAGGTATTTATCCTGTGCGTTGCTGTGTGGCGAGGAGGCCACGCATGTGCGGGATGAGTGTGAGGAGGCGATCATGTGGGCAACGAAAGAACGCGGCCAGCACACCGAGCAGAGCAACGAGAACATCACGCTCCTGGGAAAGGGCGTGGACTTCAAGGGCGTCGTAAGTTTTGATGGCACCGTCCGGGTTGATGGACGCGTCGAAGGCGAGATCCATACAACCGGAACGTTAATTGTCGGAGAACACGCTGTCATCGAGGGCATCGTATCGGCGGGAATACTCATGAACAGCGGTAAAATCAATGGCACCATCACTGCTATTGAAAAGATTCACATTCTTAACCCAGGCGTTCTTGTCGGCGATATCCGTACTCCGGTCATCGCGATCGAAGAAGGCTCTCGCTTCCATGGCATGTGTGACATGGGTGCTCATCATTGGAGCGAACGCGCCCTTTCGGTCAACGTGGCTCCCAGCCTTATTGCAGCCACACAGTAGCTGGAGGAAGCAGCCCTCTAGCCCTTTTCCCGTCTCCTCAGTACAATAGCGACCCTATGACTCGCCCTACAGTACTACTTGGCATGAGCGGGGGAGTGGATAGCTCTGTCGCCGCGGCACTCCTGGTTCGCCAGGGCTATGACGTTCATGGCGTTACACTTCAGGTCTGGGAGCATGAAGACGAAACCGTCGCGGTCTCCAAGCGCTGGGAGGAACGCGGATGCTGCAAGATTGGCATTGCCCGGTTTGTCGCCGAGACATTGAAGATCCCCTACGAAGTAGTCGACACCAGAGCAACATTTCGTGCCGGCGTGATCGACGACTTTGTCGCCGGGTACCTTGAAGGCACCACTCCCAATCCCTGTGTCCGATGCAATGAACGCGTCAAGCTCCGGAGTCTCATCGAGCTTGCAGACGCACGCGGGTTCAATTTTGTGGCCACCGGTCACTATGTCCGCATCGGCAATTCAGAGGAGACACCGACTCTTCGGCGGGCAGCCGATCACAAGAAGGATCAAAGCTACTTCCTGTATCGTCTTCGCCAATCGTGGCTCACTCGCCTTCTCTTTCCTGTGGGCGAGATGCAGAAGACGGACGTGTGGAGGGAAGCAGAATCGCTGGGCCTTCCTGCGGACGAATTGAAGGAAAGCCAGGAAATCTGCTTTGTCAGCCACGGAGATTATCGAACGTTTATCGAGAAGGAAGCACCTGCTGCCAAGAAGCCCGGGGCTTTTGTGGACAGTGACGGACGATATTTAGGCGACCATGAGGGAATCGCCTTTTATACGCCAGGCCAACGACGAGGTCTCGGTATTGCGGCAGGCCGTAGGCTCTATGTACAGCAAGTCCAGCCTCTTACCAATACGGTCGTCCTTGGAACAGACGAATCCCTGCGCCGCAGTCAATGTAGCGTGACAGATGTGAACGTCTTCGATTCCTTGCTACTGACTGAATCAACCGAGGTCGAGGTCAAGGTTCGATATGCCACACCAGCCACGCCTGCCACTGTCCAGCCCTGCGCAGATGGCGTCCTTCGCATTATCTTTCATGAGCCGCAACGCGCGTTAAGCCCGGGACAGTCAGCTGTCTTCTATCGACACGATCGAGTGCTCGGTGGCGGCATCATTCAATCATTCTAATCTCCTCGACATCGGTGCCGTCGTATTGACAGCTCTCGTCCGCCAATGCTAACTTGGCGCGCCGCTTTTCGTGCGAGCCACGAAGGCTTCCTCGTGTGTCAAAAACAAGAGCGAATGGACCTGTATAGTGATTAAGACAGCAGTGGCGCGACGTTATGCACAGGCGCTTTTCGAGTTACTCGACGCATCCACCATCGAACCCACCCGTGCGGCCTTAACGGGGTTGGGGCAAGCGATCAAGGATTCCGTCGAATTGCGCCATGTCGTGGCCTCGCCGGCTTTTGGTGCGGAAGATAAAATCGCCGTGCTCGCAGAACTCGGTTCGCGCTTGGGTTGTCCTCCTGTCGGAAAAACGTTTCTCGAACAGCTGGTGAAGAAAAATCGCGTCGGTTTTCTTCCTGAAATTGCCGACGCCTTTGCAAAACTCGCCGATGCCTCGAAAGGGACTCAGCCCGTCACCGTCTTTTCCGCAACGCCTCTGTCCCCAGGCGAGCAAGATCAAATCAGCAATCGCTTGCGCACGATGCTCAAGCGGCAAGTTGAAGTCACCTTTCACACGGATGCCCGCTATATCGCTGGCATGCAGATCCGTCTCGGCAGCACGGTCGTCGATAGCACCGTGCTCGGGCGATTACAAGCGATGCAGAGTTTGTTGACGAAGGAGTAGCCATGCAGATCAAGGCAGAAGAAATTAGTTCGATCATCAAAGAGAAGATCAAAGGCTTCGACAAACAAGTCGACGTCAAGGAAACGGGGTCGGTCATTCAGGTCGGAGACGGCATTGCCAAGGTCTACGGCCTTGACGGCGCCATGGCCGGCGAAATGCTCGAGTTCCCAGGCGGTCTTTATGGGATCGCCCTCAATCTTGAAGAAGATAACGTGGGTGCCGTGCTCATGGGTGATGACGTTGGGGTCAAGGAAGGCGATCCGGTCAAGCGTACGGGACGTATTGCAGAAGTTCCCGTCGGTGAAGCCTTGATCGGTCGTGTGGTGAACGCGATCGGTCAGCCTATCGATGGCAAAGGTCCAATCAAGTCGAAGCTCTCTTCCAGGATTGAAGTCGTGGCGCCTGGGGTGAATACACGCCAATCGGTGCGCGAACCCTTGCAAACGGGCATCAAAGCTATCGACGCCATGATCCCGATCGGCCGCGGACAGCGTGAGTTGATCATCGGCGACCGGCAGACCGGGAAGACCGCTATTGCCGTCGACACCATTATCAATCAAAAGGGCCTCAACGTCTTTTGTATCTATGTCGCCATCGGCCAGAAACGTTCAACCGTGGCGCGCGTCGTCAAGACGCTGGAAGAGAACCACGCGATGGATTTCAGCATCGTGGTGGCAGCCACCGCCAGCGATGCGGCACCCATGCAGTATCTTGCCCCCTTTTCCGGTGCAGCCATCGGCGAATACTTCCGGGATAACGGCAAACATGCCTTGATCGTCTATGATGATCTTTCTAAGCACGCCGTCGCCTATCGCCAGTTGTCTCTCTTGCTCCGCCGTCCGCCTGGCCGCGAGGCCTACCCAGGAGACGTGTTCTACCTGCATTCACGACTGTTGGAGCGTGCGGCCAAGCTCAGTGATGCGCTCGGGGGCGGAAGCCTGACCGCACTGCCGATCATCGAGACACAAGCCGGCGACGTCTCTGCCTACATTCCGACCAACGTCATTTCAATCACCGATGGACAGATCTATCTCGGCAGCGATCTGTTCTACTCCGGTATTCGCCCTGCAATTAATGTGGGACTCTCGGTCTCCCGTGTCGGAGGTTCGGCTCAGATTAAAACTATGAAGCAGGTAGCCGGAACCCTCCGACTCGACCTCGCCCAGTACCGCGAAATGGCAGCCTTTTCGCAATTCGGCAGTGAACTGGACAAAGCGACACAGATGCAGCTTGCGCGCGGCGTCCGGATGGTAGAGCTGCTCAAGCAAGGGCAATACAAACCCATGCCGGTCGCCGATCAAGTGCTGTCGATTTACGCCGGCGTCAACGGATACCTCGACGATGTGTCCATTGATAAAGTGCAACAGTTTGAAGCCGACCTGCTGCACTACGTGCAACAGAACCATCCCGAGCTAAAAAAAGAACTTACGAGCATCGGGAAGATCGATGACAAGGTCGCCGGTAGACTGAAAGAGATTATCGCGGCGTTTAAACAAAAGATGGGATACGGCGGCAAGTAGTGCTCGACGACGTGCCCGGGTGATGACGACGAAAGATCGATAATGCCAAGCTTGCAGAGCCTGCGCCGTAAAATTGCGGCGTTTAAGAATACACAAAAGATTACCAAAGCCATGAAGATGGTGGCCGCGGCGAAGCTGAAACGATCGCAGGACCGTATTCTGGCGGCCCGCCCCTACGCCCTCAAGATGCGAGGTGTGCTCAGCAACCTGAGCCAGCGCGTGAATCGATCTTCCCACCCCTTGCTCCAAAAGCGCGAAGGGAAGAAGGTTGAAGTGCTCGTGATCACAAGTGACCGCGGGCTATGCGGCGGGTTCAACGGCAATATTGTACGGAAAAGCGCCGAGTTTGTGCGGCAATGCGAAGCCCAAGGACTTCAAGTAAGTTTGAGCATCGTGGGACGCAAAGGCCGTGATTACTTTCGTCGACGTAGCTGGCCGATCAGGCAAGAATGGACCGGTATCTTCGACAAGCTGTCGTTCGAACATGCCATCGATATCGGCGGAGACCTGACCGACAACTTCGTGAAGGGAACCTTCGACGAACTCTATATCGTCTATAACGAGTTCAAGTCGGCTATTCAACAACGCGTGATCGTGGAAAAACTATTCCCCGTCGACACCGCGGTCGAATTCGGGGCGGCACAGGCTGAAGGCACGACCGGCGGCAGCTATTTGTATGAACCCGACGAAGCCGAATTGTTGGACGTATTCGTTCCGAAACACTTTCAGACACAGACATTTCGTATATTGCTGGAATCTGCCGCAGCTGAACATGGGGCTCGGATGGCGGCAATGGACGGCGCAACACGGAATGCGGGACAGCTGATCAAGAAAGTGACGTTGTATTACAACAAAACCCGCCAGGCGGCCATTACCAAGGAATTGATGGACATCGTCGGTGGTGCAGAAGCACTCAAATAGCCATGTTGAATGGTGACCTTTTCATGTTCCATGTGGAATGAACCGTCGCTGAACGTCTTCCATTCACCAGTTATCATTCGTATTCAACATTTTTAGCGAAGGTGAAAGATGAGCACAGGGCAAGTTATTCAAGTCATTGGACCGGTGGTGGACGCGGAGTTTCCTACTGGAAAACTGCCGAACATTTACAACGCGCTCAAAGTGACACAGGAAGAAAATAAGGCCGCCGGTACGCCGGCCGTTCGCATTACCCTTGAAGTCGCGTCGCACCTCGGTGAAAACCGAGTCCGCGCCATTGCCATGTCCACCACTGACGGTCTCACGCGAGGGATGGACGTACAAGACACCGGAGCGCCGATTTCTGTGCCGGTTGGCCGCGAGACACTGGGTCGACTGATCAACGTACTGGGAGAGCCGGTTGACGAAATGGGCGCGATCAAGACCACGAAGACCTATCCCATTCATAGGCCTGCGCCAAGACTCGAAGATCAGGATACGAAGACCGAAGTTCTCGAAACCGGCATCAAAGTCGTCGATCTCCTCGAACCGTACAGCAAGGGCGGTAAGGTCGGCCTCTTCGGCGGCGCCGGAGTCGGCAAGACCGTCATTATCATGGAACTCATCAACAACATCGCCTTGCACCATGGTGGATTCTCGGTCTTCGCCGGTGTCGGTGAGCGGACCCGTGAAGGCAACGACCTCTGGCACGAAATGCAGGAATCGAAAGTCATTGATCCGAAAGACTTCACCAAATCAAAGGCTGCGCTCGTCTATGGCCAGATGAACGAGCCGCCTGGAGCCCGTCTGCGCGTCGCACTGACCGGACTGGCCGTCGCCGAATATTTCCGAGACGAAGAGAATCAGGACGTGCTGCTCTTCGTAGATAATATATTCCGGTTTACTCAAGCCGGTTCAGAAGTGTCCGCATTGCTCGGCCGTATGCCGTCCGCGGTCGGTTATCAGCCCACCCTCTCGACCGAGATGGGGCAATTACAGGAACGCATTACCTCGACCAAGCGTGGATCGATCACCTCGGTGCAAGCGGTCTACGTACCGGCAGACGACTTGACCGACCCTGCCCCGGCCACCGCTTTCGCCCACTTGGACGCGACGACCGTTCTGTCGCGGCAACTAGCTGAACTGGGTATCTATCCAGCCGTCGATCCACTCGACTCCACCTCACGAATTCTCGACCCGCAAGTGATCGGTGAAGATCACTATAAGATCGCCCGAGGTGTCCAGTCTGTTTTGCAACGGTATAAAGACCTCCAGGACATTATTGCCATTCTCGGAATGGATGAATTATCGGAAGACGACAAGATGGCGGTGGCTCGTGCGAGGAAGATTCAGCGTTTCTTGTCACAGCCATTCCACGTTGCCGAAGCCTTCACCGGTTCACCCGGCAAGTATGTAAAGCTCAAAGACACAGTGCGGAGCTTCAAAGAGATTCTCGATGGCAAATATGACCATCTCCCGGAACAGGCGTTCTACATGGTCGGCCCCATCGAAGAAGTGATCGCAAAAGCCGAGAAAATGGGAGTGAAAGTTTAAAAGAGCGTAAGGGGTAAGGGCTTCAAAATTGAATCCTTCGCCTGACGCCTTACGTTTCACGCCTCGCGAGGAGACATGGCTGGAAAGATTTTGTTAGAAGTTGTCACGCCGGAGAAACTGCTCCTGAGCCAGCAAGTGGATGAGGTCATTGCTCCAGGGTCTGAGGGTGAGTTCGGCGTGTTGCCGGGACACTGTCATTTTCTTTCTACGTTACGCATCGGTGAGCTTCGCTATCGCATCGGAGATTTGACGAGCCACATGGCGATTCTCTGGGGATACGCAGAAGTCACTCCGACAAAAGTCACTGTCATGGCCGAAATCGCCGAGAAAGCCGAAGATATCGACATCGGCCGCGCTCAAGCCGCTGTTGAAAAGGCCGAACAGCGGCTCAAGGCCGGCGGTCTACCGTCAGAAGTCAAAGAAGCTGAAATCAGTCTCGAAAAAGCTCGTCTTCGAAAGAAGATCGCAGACCGTACTCACAAGCTTCTGCACTGAAATCCCTCTCCGGCCATTCAAAAGACGATACACCCAGTCGATCGCCGATAATAACGCCATGCCTTATGATTCTCCGGTTCTCCAAATCTGAGAGCACCATCGAACGGCAGACCGATGAATGCCCAGGCAGGGCCACCGATTGCAATTAGTCCTTCCCCTGCAGTAGCGTGGGTTGAACGTGCCGGGGGCAATTACTGTATGGTAACCGAGTTTGTCGTGACGGCTGGCGAGCTGCCAAAACGTCTGGACGTCTTTCTGGTCAATCGTGAGCCCAAGTTATCGCGGTCAGCCTTACAGCGGTTGATTGGGCAAGGACGTGTCCGGATCAACGGTCAGGTGGTCAAGCCCAGCCAAAAGATCAAACCCGGCGACGCAATCGCCTTCGACATTCCGAAAGCGGAACCGCTGGAACTGAAAGGCGAGTCGATCCCCCTTGAGATTCTCTATGAGGACGATGTGTTGCTGCTCTTAAACAAGCAGGCCGGCCTCGTGGTTCATCCTGCTCCGGGTCATTGGTCGGGCACGCTGGTGAATGCCCTTCTCTATCATTTTCAGACATCAGGCGGCACGGTGTCGACGATTGGCGGAAAAGAACGCCCAGGGCTGGTTCATCGGCTGGACAAAGAAACATCCGGCGTGATGGTGATCGCCAAAACAGATGACGCTCATCGTGATCTGTCGGCTCAATTCAAACAGCACACGATCACGCGGGTCTACGAAGCACTGATTTCAGGTGTGCCAAAAAAAGGACATGGGCTCATTGAGATGGCAATCGGCCGTGACACAAAGGAACGGAAAAAATTCTCTGCCCATACGGCTCGACCCAAGGCATCCGTGACGGAATACAAAGTCGACCATCGCTTTGGCAAACTGGCTTCTCATGTGTTGTTGTATCCACGCACCGGCCGGACTCACCAGCTTCGCGTCCATTTGGCGTCCCTGGGTCACCCGATTCTGGGAGATCAGACCTATGGCGGGAAGAAGGTCTGTACGGTGGAGAGTGCCGAGATACCCCGCGTGATGTTGCATGCGAGAACTTTGGGGTTTCGTCACCCTTCCACGGGTGAGTTTCACGAGTTCACAAGGCCTTTTCCATCGGATATGGAGCAGGTCGTTCAAGCGCTCGATGGGCTCATACCACTTCCCGGCGCCAACAAATCTTGACAGGCCACCGAACGTGGCGTACACCACGCCGACTCGAAAGATAAGTGCATGCAGACTGCCACTGTATTGGACGCGATGGGTGGATTGATTGCTCAGCTGAAGATCTACGCGGCCAAATTGCCGTCGATCGTTCATCCATCAACGACGCCGACCGCTGTGAAGCCGAAATTTGAGGCTGTCGAAGAGTATGAGGAGATCGTTTCACGGCTCCGAAGCCAGAGCGCCGGTACTCCCTACAAGGGCTTAAGCGAATTATTTGTGGAGTCGCTGGAAGCCTTCGAGGTTGGTCGATTGCTCGGATCGGTACAGCCACTCCTGTCGGTACTCGATCATCTGGAACGGATGCAGCGAGATCACGAAATCGATATTGGGCGAATCGATGAGAAACGCACAGGCGAATATCGAGCTGCTCTGAATCACATTCTACCCGGAAATACGCCTGAACTAGACGGCGCAGGACGCGGAATGTGAGGTCGAATTTTTGAGTTCTGAGTGTTGAGCGTTGGGTTTCTACGCTACTCAACACCTACTAACTCAAAACTTTTCACTTCGCTACGCGGTCAATGCCCCATCTTGGGCCCGGCTGCATTGTCCCCCTGCGAGACAAGCGTAAAGCGAACCGTCGATCCACATTGAGGACATTTTGCACGGATGGTTTCCTCATCCAGCTGTTCGTACTGGTCTTCTTTCAACCACATCAGCTGCGCACACTTAGGGCAGGTTCGTACTTGCGTTGCCATGATGTTCCTCGTACACTCCGCGTGATCGTGATTGTTGTCACTGGGAGATAACTTAGTACAAGATGCCTCCAACCCTCAAGCCCGCCATCACCTTCTCCGAAAAGAAGGACCTTGACCCAGCCAAGCTCGTCCGTCTCTATCAGCAAGCACCTTGGGCAAAAGGACGAGCCCCGGAGGAAGCACGTGAGATGTTACGCCACACCGATATGGCCATCACGGCCTGGGACGGTGACGTGCTGATCGGTTTTGGACGGGTATTAACAGACTATGTCTATCGAGCGACGATCTGGGATGTGATCGTGGATAAGCCCTATCAAGGCCAAGGCGTCGGCACCGACATCGTCCAGCGTATCTTGAACCACCCCCGTCTCAAGAACATCGAACTATTCTGGCTCTGCACCCGGATGCCGGGCTTTTACGAAAAACTTGGCTTCAGTGCAAAAGAACAGACCGGGATGGTGTGGAGCCGATCCAAACAAGGTCGACGGGAATAGTGCATCTTCTTCACCTTCGAGACTCGTTCCTATCCTATTCTGACGTGAAACCTCCACAGGATAGAGGTTCCACGTCACTCCATCTGCCTCGAGCTTTGAAAAGCTAAAAGAAGAGTTTGGCGCCGAAGAGAAAGCCGAAGGACGAGGCGTCCCAGTCGTCCCTGAGATTTCCATTCACCACCGCGTGTCCGTCATTGCGCTTATAGGCCATTTCTGTATTCAGCGCAAACTGTTTGGTGAGCATGTAGTCAGCGCCCCAGCCGAGGCGCCAGGCGAAGTTGTTACTGGGGGAGATACGAGTTAGGCTATTTTCACCGAAACTGTTCACATTCACCCCGAAACTCATGTTGGCATAGGGAATGACCGGGCCGAATCGCACCGGGCGTACTTCCACTGTCGGCAGCACCGACACAGTGTCTTGATGGCCCAAGTCCCGATAGGGCCGCTCTTGATCCACGGCGTGACGTTCCCACTCCAACATCATTCCGGCCAAAAGCCATTTGTTGAAGCTATACATCGCTTGGAAATTGACCAAGGAGCCCACATCTGTTGAGGTATTGAAGGCCAATGATTGGGTCAAAGGAGCAAATCCAGCCCGCATGCCGAGCATGACTTTGCCTGCCTCTGTTCCTCCCTGCTCCATCTTCCATTCTTCCGCTCTCGCTTCACTATCTAATACGATTGCGCTTATCACTATGAACCCCACCAACCCCCAACGAACAATAGCGACACCCATTTGAATCCTCCGTGATGGAATGAAATATACGGCTTACAATCAACCCGCACAGGCCCGCAAGTGTAATGCCGAGATTTCTATTGAACAGGATTTAGCTGACCAAACGCAATTGCTCAATAGACATAGTAACTTAGGCCCATCAAGATTGTTGAGGGATGTACAGGCAGTCATGATGCAGTTTCCTTTGCGAAATAATGACTCGTTTCTGACACAGTGTTGTATCTCTAACCCTACAGTAGAGAGCCAGCAAAACAATGATTACGAACTCTTCGAGCACCATGTACACGGAGCTACAGTCAGCCGAGTGCGAGAGACTGCCGCTGTCTTTTTGGAGAAACAAGGACCGCGACAAAGAACAGCAACGTGGCGAGCAGCACAATGGCAGGACCAGATGGAATATCCCAGTATGAGGAGATGAGGACGCCCCCGACCGAGCAGGTGATTCCGATAAGCACCGAATACCAGGTCAGTGTCGAGAGACTATGCGTCAATTGATACGCGGTGGACGCAGGAATCAGGATCATCGCGAAAACCAGAATCGCACCGACAGTCTTGAGTGATATCACCACCGTGAGTGCGACCAGGGTCAGCAGGAGAAAAAATATGCGCCGCGCCGGTACTCCGGAAGCTTCTGCCATTTCCTGGTCGAAGGCGATAAAGTACAATTCTTTCGAAAACAGCACAATCGCCCCGATGACGACGATGCTCAATCCTGCAATTGTGAGTAATTCCTCGCTAGTCACGGCCAACACATTTCCAAAGAGGTATCCATAAATCTCAGCGTTATACGTCTTCATCAGGCCGATGAAGAGAATCGCCAGAGCCATGGTGGCGGTGTAGAGAATCCCAATCGAGACATCGAGTTTCATTCGACCCTTTTCTTCCACCCATCCCGTGATCCAGACTGTGGCGAGGCCGAAGAGAATGGCCATGAGCAACGGCGGCCAGCCCATGAGAAACCCGAACGCGACTCCGGCAAACGCGGCATGTGCCGTACCTGCTCCCATAAATGCGAGGCCGCGTAACACGACGAAAACACCAACCGTCGAGCATAGGGCACCAACGAGCGCGGCCGCTAGGAGTGAACGCTGTATAAAGTCGTATGCGAGTAGGTCAAGCATCGTACTGAATGGTCAATGATGATGGTGATAGTCTTCGACGATGACGAGGTCTTTCTCTGTAATAACTAGTTCCTTGCCATACACCTGGCTGAGGATATCCGGTTTGAGGACTTCAGCAGGAGGTCCTGCGGCATAGAGGCGTGTTTTGAGTAGCACAAGCCGGTCGACCCGCGAACGGATCATATTGATATCATGAGTAATCAAGAGGACGGTTAGGCCTAGTTCTTCGTGCAGGTGCTGCACCAATTCGACCACATTGTGCTGCGTCGTGATATCCAGTCCGGTTGTCGGCTCATCGAGCAACAACACATCCGGTTGCTGGGCCAACGCTCTAGCGATGAAGACCCGCTGCTGTTGCCCTCCCGAGAGATGGCCCAACGCGCTGTCTCGATGCCCCTCCATTCCCACATGAGCCAAAGCATCCAACGCGAGCTTGCGATCCTTCTCTGATGGCCGCCTGAAAACCCCTAAGGCACCGTACCGTCCCATCATGACAGTTTCCAGTACGGTGACGGGAAAGTTACGATCGATCACTCCTTTCTGAGGCAGATAACCTATCCTGGCTCGATGGTGACAGCGTAGCTCATCACAGGCACAATCGAAAATTCTGAGGTGACCCTTCAGAGGAGCCATTAAACCGAGGACCGCGCGGCAAAGCGTCGTCTTCCCTGACCCGTTTGGGCCAATGACCCCCACGAATTCGCCGGATTGAATCCCGAGCGAGATATCCTCAAGTGCCACCACCCCGGGAAACCCAAAGGTGGCATGGTCGAAGTGAATAATAAGAGATGACGCACTTGACACGACGGTGAGGGCTCCTTTCAGTCCAAGCCGCTGAAATCGATGCTTATGACCCGCTAGGCTGCATCCAGTGCGTTGACCAATTGGAGCACATTATAACGGAGCATGTCGAGATAGGTTTTTGTATGCGGAAGGCCGCCCGGGAGTGTCGTGAGCACCGCCACTCGCGCACCCGTCTCCTTCGCCAACAGCTCGGGAATCTTTTGGCTCAGTTGAATTTCCGACACTACGACTTTGATCCGGTCTTTTTTGATCTTCGATACGAGTTCATGCAGGTGTCGCGCAGATGGTTCGCTGCCCGATTGGGGCTGGATGGTTCCGACAATCTGAAACCCAAATCGCCTTGCGAAGTATGGCCAGGCCGGATGGTGAGCGATAAATCTCCGGTCAGCCACGCGTGTGATACGTTCACTCAGGTCCTCTCGAAGCTGATCCAGCTTCCGGAGATAGGCGGCTTGGTTCGCCCGGTATTCGCTCGCATGGACCTGATCAGCCTGAATGAGCGCTTCCGTGATATGGCGCATCATGGTCGTCGCATTTTCAGGGTCCATCCATACGTGAGGATTACCTCGCTCGTCTTCTCCATCAGCATGCGCTGCGCCATCATGGTCTGGCCTATCCCGGATAAGCGCAATACCTTTGGATGTGGTAACCACACGGAGTGACGCGCTGCCGGCATTTTTCACCAACGATGACACCCAGACTTCCAGGCCGATACCAACTTCGAATAGCAGCCGAGCTTTCCGGACAGCAACAAGATCGCTAGGTTTAGGGGAATAGGTATGCTCGTTTTCATAGCCGCTCAATAAAGAGGTCACCCGCACGTGACCCCCGCCGACTTGTTCGGCCAGATCTTTCAAGACAGGAATCGTGACCACGATATTGAGGGGTTCCGGAGACGAGGCGGCCTGGACCAACGGTGCGACAAATACGCTGCTGTAGACAATCAGAACTACCGAGATCAGGCGCACCAAGAGGAGATTCAGCATGGGCGAGGACGGTAACATTGGGTCCCTTTGTTGTCAACGCAACGATCTGAATGTATGGGCAGAGTGTGTTGGCGATGTTTCCCTGCTTGACCCCACCGGATAGTTCCATTAGCGTAGCGGTCCTACAGCTCTTGCGAGGCAATCACTGGGAGGAATCCGAGGATGTATATCGTGGGACTGATGTCTGGAACATCCGGTGATGGTGTCGATGCAGCGCTCGTGGACATTACGGGGCGGGATCGTTCACTAAAAGCACGGACACTCGCAGCACACACACTGCCCTATCCGCGATCGTTACGGCAGCGCATTCTTTCCGCGTCAGTTTCAGGAACAGTCGCGGATGTGTGTCACCTCAATGCGCTTCTTGGTGAATGGTTTGCGAATGCGGCACTGCACGTTATTCGACAGGCTAAGCTTCAGGCGAGTCATGTGGCATTGATCGGTTCGCATGGCCAAACCGTGCACCATCTTCCGCACGGTATTCATGCGCCGGGAGTCGGAGCAATTCGTTCTACACTCCAGATCGCCGAGCCGGCTGTCATTGCCGAACGGACAGGGATCACCACTGTGGCAAATTTCCGCCCGCGTGACATTGCCGCAGGAGGCCAGGGGGCTCCGCTGGCGCCGACTGCACATGCTCTACTCTTGAAGCATGCGCGTCGTGCACGTCTGGTGGTGAATCTCGGAGGCATCAGCAATGTGACCTATGTGCCGAAAGGGGGACAACTCAGCGGGGTACAGGCATTCGATACGGGGCCGGCCAATATAGTGTTGGATGCTCTGATGGTGCGTATGACAGACGGGCGGCTATTAATGGATCGTGATGGCAAACTGGCCTTGAAGGGGCGCGTCGATTCACGACTGTTGGGCAAACTGCTTGCGCATCCTTTTCTGTCCAAGAGGCCGCCCAAGTCCACCGGACGGGAAGCATTCGGTCCCGATCTCATCGAGGAACTGATCGCGATTCAGCAGCAACGCAGCCTCTCGATCGAAGATTTGTTGGCGACTTGCAGTATGTGGACGGCCAAGGCGGTGGGGACATCGCGACGCTGGATCCGTGCAGAGATCGATGAAGTGGTGGTGGGCGGAGGTGGTGTCCGTAACCGTGCCATCATGAACCATCTCGCGACGGTCTTTGCTCCAGTTCCGGTCATCACTTTTGAATCCCTGGGATGGGACAGTAAGATGTTTGAAGCAGTGGCCTTTGCCCTCTTGGCGTATCAAACCGTGACCGGACAGTGGGGCAATATCCCGTCTGTGACGGGCGCGAACCATCCCGTACTCCTTGGCACAATAGTCCCAAACGGACCTCAATGGCGTCGATCCCTCCCCTGGTAATAGTGACACGATGGAGAACATATTCATTGGCTTTGCCATTGCGCTCCTGGCGTTTCTGATATGGCGGTGGCGGATGTCGTCAACTACTGTGCCAGTCAACAAAGAGCCCTTTGTCCTTCCCGCTGAGGTCACGCTACGTCCTCAGCCTTTGCTGACCGATGCTGAACTCCTGCTCTACAATCTCATACGGTTGGCTGTAGAAGACCATTATCTCGTCTTTGCGAGAGTTCCGCTTTGGTCCGTTGTCAGCGTCGAAGGGGAAGGAAAGGCTCGGTCGCAGGTGCTGAGACAGATAGCGCTGAAGCAACTCGACTTTGTGTTGGTCCATCCAGGAACGAAGGCTGCGGAACAGGTTGTGTGGCTTGAGGAGAGTGTTCCCCCTCAGCCACACGAGCGTACTCGGATGAAAGAGGTTCAGTCTGTGCTATTAGCGGCCGGGATCACCTTGACCACATTGAAGCCACACACGTCGTATACGGTACCGCAATTAGCTCATCTGCTTGGGGTCGAGGATGGCGAGTGACTCGCGACGGCAAAGGCTGTCGTCTTCTCTGCCAATCTTATTCAGAAGAGTTGCTGCCGGTCAGTTGAGGAGTTGACTCTTCTTCGCGCAACGGCGACGCATCAAGAGCTTTCCGTGCCAACTCCGCTTCTGCACTTTCGGGATATTGATCAATCACTCGTTCATACATCATTCGAGCTTTTTCGTGATCCTTCAGCCTTGTGTAGGTTTGCCCAATCTTCAAGGTAGAGGCCACAAGCTTCGGACTGAGTGGGTAGTACGACACAACATGATAGAAAGATTTCAAGGCTTCCTTGTAGCGCCCTAATCGATATTGACATTCTCCCACCCAGTATTGTGCGTTGGCCGCGAGCGAGGATTGCCCGTGGAGTTCGAGAAAAAATCGAAAACCAGCCAGTGCAGCCTCGTAATCCCTGTGCTTGAACTCCTCCATCACTCGATCATACAGGTGTCGAGACGAATCCTGTACGTTTGAAGGAGCGGCGACGGCGAGGTTGATAGAGAACAACACCGCCATCATGGCCGGGAACATGATCATCAGTATTTTCATCTATAATCCCTCCATACTGCTTGGCACGATCCAGCACTCCTTTTCTTGAGGTCGCAATCGCCGTGCCACCACTGAAGTATCCGCCAGAGCAAAAAATGAAGAGAATCCAGTACCTTGACCCTATTCCATGTCGGGAGCTGTCGATCGACTCCCTCAACTTCACCGACAGATTTGTACGATCCTGACGTCACCCTACCCGCTTGACAGATTGAGTCAAACATCGACCAAGTGGCTCCAGTACATGGTTTGCAGGGAACTTGACTTGCTCGCGCGTGGTCGAAATAATGCGTGCCATCGCGTAGATGAGAAGTGTGGAAGTTGAACGACAACGGCGAGAGAGAAATGGGGAACGGTGAAGGGAGCTGGACATGATGACTGAGCCTCCGCCGAATCCACACGGGGGAAAAACCTTGATCGTCGACCGAATGGACGGCGATTCGTACCCGCGGCCCAGTGCGGCATTGCTCGATGCGGGAGAGCATGATCAGGTTTTCGTTCGTCCAGGAATCTATGAAGATAAAGTTTTTATTACAGGGCGACCGGTTCATTTGGTGGGGGCCGGACGAGATGAGGTGCAGATTTTTTCCCGGCGCGGCGGGCCGCTCTACCTTCAGCAAGTCCCGACCGGTCGCATCTCCGGCATCACGTTTCGATATGTCGGGAGCGATCAGCATTCTGCAATGAACTTGCTCGATTCCTCTTGTGCGGTAACACAGTGCCGTGCCATGGAGGGCATTCTGTCCGGCGTCGTGATTTATGGCCCACGATCGCGACCGACTTTTGTCGAGAACGAAGTCTGTGGTAATCGGGAATCAGGAATTTTTGTGTTTGCCGGAGCACAACCGAGGATTGCCGATAATGTCTGTAGGGGCAACCACCATTTCGGAATTGCGGTGCGAGATACTGGGAGTCATCCGGAGCTCGTCAGAAACCTGTGTCGCGAGAATATGCTGAGCGGGATCCTGCTCTTTCATTACGCAGAAGCGCTCCTTGTCGATAATACGTGCAGGGAGAATCAGCACTGGGGGATGGTCATGACCCCGGACTGTCATCCCACACCTGGTCGGGAGGCGCTCGACAACTCAAACGTACTTGCTCCCAATCCGCGCGGGACCTTGATCGTGACAGACCAGCCGCTAGGTGACATCGGTCGGTAATGACCCTGAATATCGAAGACGCCGGTTACCTGTGCGTAGAGCGCGGAAACGAGTCGAGAGATGTCGGTTGGTCGCCGCGGTAGAAAAGGTCCCTGTCGGATGGGATAGGCTTCTAAGGAAGGAGATTGGTCGAATGAGTTCCAGCGGCTTCGTGAAGATGAAACGTGCTGCCGCCTTGCTGTTTTGCTCTGTACATAGCCGTATCAGCATGCTTCAGTAATTCGTCGAGGGGATGATCATCCTGCGGATAGATCGTAATTCCGATGCTGATGCCGACAGAAATGTGGTGACCCTTTAATTCGAATGGCGTAGCAATCGATTCTGTGATGCGTTTTGCCACCACGAGGATACTCTGGTCCGAAGCGATCCCTTCTAGAATAATCGTAAACTCGTCCCCGCCCATCCGGGCCACAGTATCGACTTCCCTCACACAGGTCTTGAGTCGCTCGGAGGCGGCTTTCAGTAGGTCATCACCTACATCGTGCCCGAAGGTATCATTCACCGCCTTGAATCGATCAAGATCAAGGAGCATGAGGCCCATCGGTTGATGCATACGCTTGCTCCGAGCCATCGCTTGAATCAGCCGATCTCGAAAGAGGCTTCGATTCACCAAGCCGGTCAAATGATCATACTGCGCGAGGTACGTCAGGTGTTCTTCGGAACGCTTCCGCTCAATGGCATAGCGAACAGCGCGAGCGAGAAGCTCGGGATGACCCTGACCTTTTACGAGGTAATCCTGCGCCCCCTGTTGAACGGCTTGAAGTGCCAGACTTTGATCGCTCACGCCGCTGAGGACGACCACGGGGATGGTCGGACTGGTGGCATGGACCTGTCGGACGGTCGGAAGACCAAATGCATCAGGGAGAGACAGATCCAGTAGCACGGCATCGAATCGCTCACGGCTCAGTAATGCGAGTCCTTCTCCCAATGTTTTCGCACGAGTAATCTGGAACTCTTCAACGCTCCATTCAGAAAGAAGATCCTGCGTGAGCTGAGCGTCGATGTCATTGTCCTCGACGAGGAGTGCTTTGATCATCTGACATCCTCGCTATCACGTAAACCTCTAGGGCAGCCGCTTCTTGCTAGGCGTGAACCGCTTGTCTTTGGCGAGGCCTGTCCCTCATGAGTGGTTGATTATAGCCAAGAGACGCAGGAGGATAAAGAAAATGCGACAATACGATGGAATGGCGTGAAACCCGAAGCGGGTCCCACGCCATGGGCAAGCGTAACGGCCTGGAGTTCATCACGCCACACTCCCGATTGAGAGACCTTTCACCACGCCTTGAAACAGATGCACACCAACGAAATAGTTGCATCGGGCAGTCAAGGGGAACCACTGCGGACGATACGGATTCAGGCAACCTGGATTAACCAACATGAAGCGCTTCAGCTCGCCGACGCACCTCTTCAGCTTTATGCGATTGCCCGAGGTTGTCGTACAGAGAGGCGATATTCGCATGCAAGTGCGACAAGAGTTGTCCCAACTGTGCCTCTTGTGCGATCACATTCGCCTCGAGAGCCAGTTTCTTCTCTTCACTCCTGCGGAAACGTTCCTCAAGCCGCTGCACCAGTTGGACCCAGCCTCTGACCTTGCCGGAATCCAAGTCAGGAAGCGGCGGCAAGGCTTCGGCTCGGTCGAGCGATTTTTCAGTTTGGTTCATCCAATTGATGAAGACGAGAAAATCGCCAAGCGTAATCTTCAGTGCAGACGAGGCGCCTTCTTCTTCGATAACCAGGTCTTCCATTGATCCAACTCCTTTTGAGGCGAATAGTTTCAAAAATGGTGTATGGCATGCGAACAAAATATTTTTCACATGCCGTGAAATGTTCTATTATCGGCCTGCAAAGATCAAATTCGGTGGCGGGGATTAAATCGATCCACCTCCTTTCTTATGTATGACTGTTGGCGAGAATCGGCGTGCAGGTCCAAGCGTGAGTACCCATAATCTACATCTTGTAGCGTTAGTCGAGTAATACTGCGCCAGCAGTAGTGTTGTCAACAGGTCTCTTGAAGGATCGAAGGAGAAAACTCTCCCATATTCTTCAATAAGATGGCGAGGTCAAAAAACGCAGGAAGTGAATAATGACTATCCTTGAGGAGAGAGCGGTGGAACGTTTGGATAAATTCCATTCGGTGGGCGTTCTGGACCGATTGCGCCTTCGCAGGCATACCCGGGCTCGAAGGGCCAGAGAAGAGATCGACCTTGCCAAGAGCCTTTCACTTGGACCGTGCTCAACGAAACTCCAAGTCGAGCCGCTTCCTCGCGCATTGTGGACAGGCAGCCTTCGTAAGAATATGCACGGCGACCCAGCATGATCGGATTACCCGTCTGGCTATGGAATACGGTATAGCTCTCAGCGCAGCCGGCGAGTAGCCATATCATGATGAGCACAAGACCTCTCATCATGCGCGTTCACCCTCGCCTGTTGGTATGACTCTTCTCAAGTATGCATTCCTTCCCATGCGCGAAAACGAGATGTCAGCGCGACAGGAATCTCCTTCTTGACGAGCCGACCTAAGCGAACCTGGTCTTCACCGGGCATTTGAATAAATTCGACACCAAACCGTCGCCCTTCACACCAACGTACTTTGGCTAATCCGACTCGGAGCGGAGGCGTGGTGTCAGGAACAAGCATTCTCATCTCGAGGTAAGAACCGGGCTGTACCCGCTTTCTGCTGTGGACCGCGCAGCCAGGAACAGACACATTGAGTACGGTTCCCTCCCCGATATAGGCCTCACCGGCAAATACAACAGGGAAGTGGGTGTGGACTCGTTCGCAGTACCTCAGTCTTGCCATGCCCCACTCCTTCCACTCTGACGATACCACAGTTCTCCTTCAGCACGCGAGAACCCCTCTTTCGAAGGATCGACTCAGATCATGACAGCAAAGTGCGGCAAGAAGAAACAAAACAGGAGAAGTTCCTGTAGAAATCCCCCTACGAAAGTTGGAGTGATGGAGAACAACAAGTCGTTGTAATAGTTACAAGGTTAACCGTTTTTGCTCTCTTCCTAGAAGGCATAGAACCTGCGCTTACAGCATCATGAGAGTGGGGCATACACCGAGTTACAACAAGTCTCCAAAACAGGGGAGGAACCAGAGATGAACAGGGTAGAGCATCATAACGAACCTCCTTATAATGACTTAGAATGTCGAACGCTCAGCCACAAGAGCTCCGCAATATTCACTGCTTGCGCAGTTGTCATACTGACGGCAACTTGGACGCCTTCTGTTCTCTCCGATGTGCAAGTCGAGGAATACGTCGGTCCCATGCAGCTGGTGGATCCTACAAATATACCAATAGAAGAGCCAGTCCAAAGAGTTCGCCACACTGTTCGGTATCACCGTGGAGTGGGGAGTCTAGAGCTTGAACAAGCCGTCATCCGTGCGGCTCAACAGCATCAGGTTCAACCCGCCCTGCTCCTTGCGGTCATGAAAGCCGAATCTTCCTTTAATCCAACCGTGATCTCGAAGGCAGGGGCGGTGGGACTCATGCAGCTGATTCCAGAAACCGCCATACGGCACGGCGTACGTAACCTCTACGATGCGAACGATAATGTCACCGGTGGGGCCAAGCACCTGCGTTATCTCTTGGACCGATTCCACGGTAACATTCGGTTGGCCTTAGCTGCCTATAATGCGGGTGAGCGAAAGGTGGATCGATATGGTCAAATTCCGCCCTATAAGGAGACACAGGATTACGTCAAAAAGGTGCTCGTGTACTATCGTGGCTACAAAAAAGACGGATGGGTTATGCCGGTTGTGATCGCTGCCCCATCTGTGCGAACAGGCCGGCCGTCCTAATCGATCACACGAAATTGAGCGTGACCCTCGAGCAACATTGCTGAGTGTAGGGACTCATCCTGAAAAGGATGAAGTTTCGGAGGGGGTATAGAGTGAGGTGAGATTATCGTTCGAGAGTTAAGAACGTGGAGATATGTTAGACAGGTTTTTCAGCGACATACTCCAAGTACTTCCACAGTTCCTTGGCATCGTTTTCGGCGAATACTAACGGGGTATTGTGCGCGGAGCCGGCAAAATAGACCTTTAACGACATCTCATCTTGCCAAATCTGCGCCTCGCAGTAACTCACGCTATCGAGATTTAAGGCTTTCTTGCCAATACGAACAAAGTGCATAACATCTCCTTGCTCTGCGTCGACACATGAGCGACTATATCATTGCGTGGCATTCCGTCAAACGCTTAACGTAATTTCCGGCAAGGTTCGCAAGCACAACACAAACGCCGACTCAAAGGAAGCTGAAACTTTGAGGGAGGATGGATCGGTGAAAAAGGGATGGTTGGTTGCGAGGCCCTCAACGCCGAAGTAATTGGCGAGCACGATGGGGAAAATCAAAGTATGTGGAATTTTGCGAAGGGGAAAGACTTCCGCATGTTATGTGACTTCCTACCGACAGCGATGCGACTGTATCGGCTTCACTTAGCCAGCGTCCTCACATAGGCTAACACGTCTTTCCTTTCTCTCTCCGAGAGGCGGACGTTCCAAGGCGGCATGTTCGGTTTACCGTCATGGATAATCTCAAGCAGGTCGTCATCAGATTTCTTTTCGGTCGATGGTGAAGTGAGATCAGGCGGATCCGGTCCACGAGTAAACTTATATTCCCCCCCTTCACCCTCAGGCCCATGACAACCAGTACAGTACTTGGTAAACAAAATCTTGCCACGCGCCACATCATCGCTATTGGCGAAATTAGGTTGAGGTTGAACTTGTCCTTGCACTACAGTCAAAAATAGAAAACTACCCCCAACCATTAACACTATGAATATCCAGGTCCTCATCATAGAGTCCTCGTCATATGGTGGTTTAGGATGGTCAAAACAAAAGGCCCGATTCCTTCACGGAATCGGGCCTTCAATATTCCAGATTTCTCATGGTCTTCACGCGCCTGACACGCACCCCCTGTTGCCGTGTTCCCATTGGCATCTTCTGGCGTAGCCGCACCCTATCGTATCGTACTGGCGAAATGCGAGGACACGCTTTGGGTCACACTTTTCTAGGAAATTGGTGATTCCATTATCAGTGCCGACACGGTCAAAGTTTTTTGATTTTTTGTCGGCACCTCCAAAGCAACAGGTAAAGAGCCAATAGAAACACCGGCTGAGTCTCTCTAAAAGGAATAAAGGCCCGGTGCCGTCGAGCACCGGGCCTTTGCTTTAGGTAGGCCGGCGTTCCACTGCGAGTGCATGCGCAGTTTCTGGCCGTGACGGTTTCTAAAGCTATCTCAATCTATGGGATTCACGCAGCAAGTCATACCAGGAAGGGCCCTAGTCATGAGGAAGTACACGCAACCGGTTACCTAAACGCCGAAGTAATTGGCGAGCACTGAGGGGCCACTCAAAGTATGTGGAATTTTGCGAAGAGGCTTCCGCCTGTTATGAGTCAAACGATGCCGAGCAATGGCTGAAATAAAAGGCCCGATTCCTTCGCGGAGTCGGGCCTTCTTCAGATTTCCCATGGCGTTCACGGCAACTACTGAACAGTGCCCCTGAGGCCGTGTTCCCATCGCGTCTTCTGGTGTATTTTGACTTTACCGTACTGGCGACAATACGAGGACTAGGAAGGACCCTAGTACAGATCACAGCATAAGACGTCGGGTTCGCGCCTATCAGTTCGAAAATCTAATCCTTTCCCATCTACTAAGCTCAGCCATAGGGCTTGTAACAACTAAATTCTAGGGAACTCCCTAGGTGTGGGAGATTATGGTGGCTGATAAACATCACAATATTTTAACCTAAGTTATAAACCTTCAGTATCTCATTCGAGCGTTTTCCTACTTCTTTGTCGCAGTAATGTCGAAGACTTCACCTGGGCAATATGACTTTCAGCGTCCGAACGTAAACACACTCACCTGGAGGGCATTATGGGACCTTCGCGAGGGGCGCACCCTGCAATAGGAAATGGATTGCTATTCGTCATTCTGCTCATTGCCGGATGTAGCGGAGACATAAGTTCGGACGGAGTGGGGACGACGGCGGCTCCCACCTCCCCCTCAGTGAATAAGGTGCTCCAGGCCTATCTAAAAGCCTCGAATGCTGAGCGATCTGATCTCTTTGGTGGGCAGGTCGCACTGTCTGGAGACACCCTGGCAGTGGGGGCCGCCAACGAAAGCGGCTGCGCGACCGGAATCAACGGTGATCAAAACAATAATAGCTGCGAATTTTCAGGAGCCGTCTATGTGTTCGTCCAGAACGGACAAGGCAGGTGGACGCAACAGGCCTATATCAAGTCCTCCAATCCCGACTTCCATCACGATTTTGGCATGGCACTCGCGCTCAGCGGAGACACCCTGGCAGTGGGGGCCGCCAACGAAAGCGGCTGCGCCACGGGCGTCAATGGCGACCAACAGCTGACCGGCTGCGCTGGCTCAGGTGCCGTATACGTCTATAGCCGTACAGGGGGCGTCTGGAGTCAAGAGGCCTATGTAAAACCTTCCCATACAGACCCTCAGGTGTTCGGCGGAGGCTTTGGCCTGAGTGTCGCGCTATCGGGCGACACGCTGGTCGTCGGCGCGCCAAATGAAGCGAGTTGTGCCACGGGCAGTAATGGGGATCAGACAAATCGTGGCTGTCCGGACGCTGGCGCTGCTTACATCTTTACGCGTTCATCTAGTGGATGGACACAACAAGCCTATGTCAAAGCACCCAACACCGAAGCTGATGACCGGTTTGGGACGAGCATGGCCCTCTCGGGCAACAGCCTGTCGGTCGGCGCAATCGGCGAAGACAGCTGCGCCGTGGGTATCAATGGCGATCAAGACAACAACGGATGTCCAAGCGCTGGCGCCGTGTATACATTTAGAAGGACTTCGGAACACTGGATCTGCGATGGATATGTCAAAGCCTCCAACACGGAGAGCCTCGACGTGTTCGGCTCCGCAGTGGCGTTGTCGAGCGACACGCTGGCCGTGACCGCGGGGGGCGAAGACAGCTGTGCCACCGGGATCAATGGCGACCAGGCCAATAATGCCTGCGCAAACGTGACCGCCACGGGAGCCGTGTATGTCTTCACCCGTTCAGCCTCGGGTTGGGCGCAACAGGCCTATGTGAAGGCGTCCAATACCGACCCGGGCGACCGCTTCGGCAGTAGCCTGGCACTGCTAGGGGACACCTTGGCAGTCGGAGCACCGGCGGAGGCAAGTTGCGCGACCGGGGTCAATGGTGATCAAAGCAACAACAGTTGCGGCAGCGCGCCGGAGACGGGTGCCGATTCTCGGGCCGGGGCTGTGTATTTCTTCACCAGAAGTGCTGAGGTGTGGACCCAACAAGCGTATGTGAAGGCGTCGAACACGGGATTCGATGATCGATTTGGCGTTAGCGTTACACTCGGTGAGCGCACACTCGTCGTCGGAGCCGACGCGGAAGACAGTTGTTCGAGAGGCATCAATGGTAACCAACAGGACAACAGTTGTGACGGGGCAGGGGCCGTGTATGTCTACAGGAGAGGCCCGTAGACTTCACGACCCAACAGGCTGGCTGCCAATAGATAGCTTCCGTCGGCGAACTCGAACTACTATTCGATCGATACCGTCATTCGCTGGTGAGACGGTTGATCTGCCTGGTGCGTTGCATAAAAACGACTGCGTCGCTGGAGAAGCCCTCGCTTCCACCGGAGAGAAATTCAAGCTTGTGCCAATGGCAGAAGGATACTTTGAAGCAGGCTCGCGGGGAACTATGCCGGGCTATTGAAACTGGTGGTTGGCGACAAGTTAAATAACGTGGTTGCGGGGGGGGCGCTTTGGGCCACATTGTTCGAGGAAATTGGTGATTCCGTTACTAGCTTTCCGGGGCGTCAAGCAACTGAGGCACTCGTCAACCGCGCTCCGCAGTGAAACGAATTGAACACGAGCGGACGACGAAAGCTTAACTACCCCTATTCAAATGTAAATGCAAAAACACCTTAACGGGACTCGAGCTCCTCGAGAGCCCTATCCCGCTGGTCCATAGGTGCACTCTGATCCGTTAAGATTGACTCTACGCGGTTCTGATCATCTATTTTTGCCATCACATTATCGCCGCGTTTGATCCCTACCGCGGTCATGTGCGTATTCTGGTCAATTTGTAAGCGCACTTCTTTCCCATCCTCTCTGTTCTTGACGAAATAGTTAGCCCCTTCAATACGCAGCACTTTACCTTTGACGATCATGCCAGATTCTGAAGACGCGACGTCAGATAGCCCCAGACCTGCACACAATAACAAGCTACACGATACGGCACTGACGATTGGACGAATAGGTTGCATAGAGGACCTCCCTCGAAAGGGTTTCCACTGCGATTGCAAGCGCAGCTTCTGGCCGTGGCGGTTTCCAAAGCTATCTCAATTTATGGGACTCACACGGCAAGTCATACCAGGAAGGGCCCTAGTCATTACGAGGAAGATTCAACACGCGCAACCGCCTACCTAAACGCCGAAGTATTGGCGAGCACTGGGGGGCATTCAAAGTATGTTGTACTTTGCGAAGGGAGCTTTCTTCCGAATCCATCAGACAAATGGTGCCGACCGCTGTTTAAAACAAGGGGCTGGCATAGCTAAAACGGCCTAAGAGGGGTAGCTTTAGCCAATGGTATATGAACGGCGGAGCCGGTTGAGCGGGAAGCAGCAAGGGCGACTGATCGATCTGTTTGTTGCGGGAGCGCCCGCGCGGGCCGCGGCAGAGATTGCCGGGGTGAACCGGAATACAGCGCGCACGTTTTACCACCGGCTGCGCCAGTGAATCGCCAGTAAGCTGCCAAGCGATGACCTGTCTGGCGAGGTGGAGGCGGACGAGAGTTACGTTGGTGGTGTTCGCAAGGGCAAACGCGGCCGGGCGGCGGCGGGCAAGGTGCCCGTGTTTGGCTTGTTAAAACGGGGTGGCAAGGTGTTGACCGCTGGTATTCCGAATGCACAGTCGAGAACGCTGCGGCCAAGTATTCGCGAGCAGGTGCCACCGGACAGTATCGTCTATACGGATAGTTTCACGGCGTATGATGTGCTGGATGTCTCGGAGTTTCACCACCGGCGCGTCAACCACAGCAAGGTCTTCGTGACCAAGAGGGGACATCATATCAATGGGATTGAGACTGCTGGAACCAAGCGAAGCGGCATTTGCGTCGCTTCAACGGCCTTACGCCGGACAATTTCTCCTGGTTTTTGAAGGAGTGTGAATGGCGCTTCAATAGCGGCGGTCACCAACAGCTGCTCAAGCAGCTGAAATACTGGTACAAATCAACCAAGCATTAGCGATGAGCTATGCCAGCCCCCTGATTAATGCTTGTTGGTCGCCTGGTGGGACAGTTTGAACACGTGGTTGCTGGCCAGGTGGCAGCAGTACGACCCCACCTGCGGACTTAATTGGAGGGCATGTAGTGCTTCAAGCGGACGCAGACAGCTCGCTCATCGCCGAAGCGACCGGGGATTACGCAGGGCTGCTAAAACTGAGCGGATTTCATGGAAAATTGGCGATGGTTGCGGGGGAAGGATTTGAACCTTCGACCTTTGGGTTATGAGCCCAACGAGCTACCGGGCTGCTCCACCCCGCGGGCGGATGCTAACAAAGCGCTAAACGGCAAGTCAAGCCAATGTCCGAGCATCCAAGTTGCTTTCGTCCACCTGCAATGCTAAAGCGATATCATGAGACTCGTGTTCATGGGCACGCCGGATTTTGCTTCGGCCTCGCTTGAGGCCTTGCTGAGGTCTGACGATTCTGTTGTCGGCGTGGTCACTCAACCGGATCGTCCGAAAGGACGCGGCCAAGTCCTGAGTCCGTCACCGGTGAAACTTCTGGCTCAGCGCGCACAACTTCCTCTGCTGCAGCCGGTCAAGATGAAGGATCCTGCATTGCTCGAGACTCTGGCTGAATGGAAACCCGACATCATTGCGGTCGCAGCATTCGGACGCATCTTGCCGTCTGCGATCCTGTCGCTTCCCCCTCGCGGCTGTATTAATGTGCATGCATCGCTGCTTCCAAAGTATCGCGGCGCTGGTCCAATCCAGTGGGCTATCATCAATGGCGAAACGGAAACAGGAATTACGACCATGTTGATGGATGAGGGCATGGATACCGGCGCGATCTTGCTTCAAGAGGCCATCACAATTACACCGATTGATACAGCCGATACTCTCTCACCACGTTTGGCTGAACTCGGAGGCAAACTGTTGGTGAAAACTCTGGTTCGACTGAAGGCTGGCACCCTCGTTCCGCAGCCGCAAGATGCTTCACTGGCGACCTCAGCGCCATTGTTGAACAAGGAAGATGGCGTGATCGACTGGGCGTTGCCTGCTTTGGTACTGGCCAACCGGATTCGCGGGCTCTCTCCCTGGCCAGGGGCTTACACAGCCAGGGCCGGAGGCGATCGTTGGACCATCTGGCGTGCCCTGGCCCTTCCGGATACCGTGTCGAAACCTCCGGGAATGATCGTCGCCGTCAGCACCAAAGCGATTCATATTGCGACTGGGAAAGGGGTCCTTGCGGTGGCGGAGTTGCAGCCGGCGAACAGCCGTCGGATGGCCGTCTCGCAATACTTGGCAGGTCACCCTGTTATTGTCGGAGAACAATTAGGCGGGCCGGTTCCTTCCTAAAAGTCTATCTTATCCAGTTTGTCTAACTGGTCGATTTGTATTATTGAGTTCTTCGAATTCGTCTTCCCAAACACACGAGACAGACAGGGCCAACCAGGCAGACCGGGCTTTAATCCCCCATGGCTTCTCGCTCTCAATCGCTATTCGCTGCCCAGACCAGACCATCGGCCCGTTCGATCGCCCTTTCGCTGCTGGTGGAATCCGTCAAGAGCGAGGAAGGCATCGATGTCTTGTTGGATCGCGCGCTCGCGCGATGCTCGTTCGACGATAGGGAGCGATCTCTCACGGTGGAACTCTCCTATGGTGTCTTGCGGCGACTGGGCACTATCGATTGGCGGCTTGAGCCGGTCCTGGAAAAGCCGCTTCCCCGCCTTCCCGTGGTCGTGCAGATGGTGCTCAGGCTTGGCGCCTACCAACTCCTGTTTCTGGATCGAATTCCCCAGTCTGCCGCTGTTAATGAATCGGTGAACCTGGCCAAGGCGTTTGCTGCTATAGTCGGCAGGGATTGGAGCGGATTCGTCAATGCGGTATTGCGCGCGCTCGCGCGCCATCCCCTTCAACCATGGCCCAGTATGGATGTTGACGCGGCACACGCGCTTGCCGTGCGATACTCAGTTCCGGGCTGGCTCAGCCGTCGATGGGTGGAACGTCTGGGCGACGCATCCGCAGAAGCGGCCTGCGAGGGGACCAGCGTCGCGCCTCCACTGACACTTCGAGTGAACCAGCTGATCACAACGAGGCAGGCACTCCTCGAAAAATTTGCACACCTGGGTATTGCGGCCAAGCCGACCACCGTAAGTCCCTTCGGACTTTTTCTTCAAGAAGGAGGACCCGTGGTCTCGCTGCCAGAATTTCACGATGGCGCATTTTACGTCGAAGATGAAGCCGCACAATTGATTCCCCTTCTGCTCGATCCTCAACCTGGCGACATCGTGCTCGATGCCTGTGCGGCACCGGGAGGAAAATCAACTCATCTGGCTGCGCTGATGCAGAACAAGGGAACAATCTACGCGGCCGACCGGAAAGAGACCCGTCTGGATCTAGTGCGAAGCAATTGTCGCCGCCTTGGGATTCATATCGTCATGCCGATCGTCAGCGATATTCGACAGCCACGTGAATGGGTTCCCATGATCGAAACGGCAGGACCTCGCTCGCCGAAGAAGTTCTCCCTGGGTAATCCATTCCTGGATCGAATTCTCGTGGACGCACCTTGCAGCGGGCTCGGTGTGCTACGGCGACATCCGGAAGCGAAGTGGCGGAAAGTCGAGCAGACGCTCATTCGACATCAAGCGCTCCAGAAGCAGATTCTCGAATCGGTGGCCCCTCGCTTGCGGCCCGGCGGGGTGCTGGTCTATAGTACATGCTCCACAGAGCCGGAAGAGAACGAAGACGTCATTGAGCAGTTCTGTCGCACTCATTCGGAATTCAAGCGTGAATCCATCATCCCCTGGCTCCCACCAGCGGCTCAGGGGTTCGTCACAGAACACGGCGCCCTCTCGACGGTGGGCAACCGGTTCTCGATGGACGGGTTTTACGCCGCACGACTGAAAAAGGTGTTGTGATGGCACGTCACATTCGTATCGCACCCTCAATATTAGCTGCCGACTTTGCCAGATTGGCTGACGAAGTGGCAGCCGTGGAACGTGCGGGAGCCGACTTTCTGCATATCGATGTGATGGATGGACATTTCGTCCCGAATCTGACCATCGGTCCTCCGATCGTAGCAGCGCTCAGAAAAGTCACCAAACTGACGCTCGACGTCCACCTCATGATCACGAACGCCGATGCCTTTATCTCAGAGTTTGCCGAGGCTGGGGCGGACTATCTCACCGTTCATGTAGAGGCTGCTCCACATCTTCATCGTACAGTGCAATTGATCAAGGAACATGGCGTCAAAGCCGGAGTGACTCTCAATCCTGCCACCTCACTGAATACCATCGAAGAAATTCTCCCTGAAGTTGATTTGGTTCTCATCATGTCGGTCAATCCGGGTTTCGGCGGTCAAACGTTCATTACCTCCTGTCTGAAGAAGACCGCTTCCGCTCGAACAATGATCGACCGGATCGGAAGCGGCGCGTTGCTCGAAGTAGACGGAGGGGTCAAGATCGACAATGCGACGCAGGTGCTGGCTGCGGGAGCCGATGTACTAGTCGCCGGGTCGGCCATTTTCTCCAGTCGAGACTATGCCGCGACGATCGCTGCGATGAGAGCAGCCGGCCAATCTACCACGGCGCCGAAGCGCGTCGCTGCTCACTGATAGGCCACCCGGGTGGACATTTCTTCCCTCATCGATAGCTTCCATCCTCTTGAAGTCAAAGTCCTGTCGATCTTCGGAGCGAATCCCTCCACGATCCTCCAGACTGAACAGCTCGTACAGTCTACCGGCTTAGAGCCCTCACAGCTAAGCATGGCCGTCGAATGGTTACTTGCGAAGTCGTTGCTCGCCATCGATACCGAAACCGTCACACCCATTGTCTCGCTCACAAAAATCGGTGAACTCTATTTTGAAAAGTATTCGCCGATCGAACGGGTATTGTCCGTCGCTCGCGATGCGGCCAAAACCGGCAAGCGCCTGACCATTCAAGACATTCAATCCCGTGAAGGGCTCGAACCGGCGGAAGTGAGCGGTGCCATCGGACGGCTCAAGAAAGAGGGTGCCCTCCTCATCATACAAGGCGGCTGTATCGAATCGACCGGTCGGCCGAGCCAGACAGCGGAAGTGATGCGAGGGTTGCTGCAGCAGCTTCATGGAGCCCCTCGTGAGCTGCGGGCGTTTTCCGAAGCGCAGCGGCAGGTCATCCAAGATCACGCTGTTAAACGAGGGAATGCACGGGAACCTTTTCGCATCGATGATCGCGTAGCCAGAGCATTCACGCTTTCTGCCTCCGGTATCGAAATCGCGCAGCAACTCTCTCGGCAAGGGACCGTCGAAGAGGTCTCCCAGCTGACGCCGGAACTCTTGAAAGACGGGAGCTGGCGAACGAAACGATTCCGGAAATACACGATCAGTCTCCGAGCACCACGAATTGCGCCAGGCAAACGGCATCCCTATCGTGAGTTTCTCGATATCGTCAAGACGAAACTGGTGAGCATGGGATTCCAGGAAATGCGGGGCTCGCTTGTGGAAACAGAATTCTGGAACATGGACGCCCTCTTCATGCCGCAGTTCCATCCGGCACGTGACATCCATGACGTCTACTTCGTCAAAGAACCGACTCAGGCCTCGTCGGTCGCAGAACCATTCTTGTCACGAGTCTCGCAAGCGCATCAAGATGGCGGTGAAACCGGTTCAACCGGTTGGAGCTATCCCTTCGATACGGAGCGCGCGCGACGGCTGGTCCTGAGGAGCCAGGGGACGGCCGTTTCGGCCCATACATTGGCAGAACTTCCTGCCGTGCCGGGAAAATACTTTTCCATCGCCCGCTGTTTCCGTTACGATCAAGTTGATGCGACGCACGCAACCGATTTCTTTCAGGTAGAAGGGATCGTGCTGGGAGAAGACATCAATTTTCGCACGTTGCTCGGTCTGTTGAATCTCTTTGCTCGCGAAGTAGCGCAAGCCAAGGAAGTCAAATTCCTTCCGGCCTACTTTCCCTTCACCGAACCGTCGGTCGAGTTGCACGTCCGCCATCCGAAGCTGGGATGGATGGAGTTGGGCGGCGCAGGATTGTTTCGATCCGAAGTCACTCTTCCGCTGGGCGTGACCGTTCCGGTGATCGCGTGGGGATTGGGGCTCGATCGTATGGCCATGGTGGCGCTCGGCGTCCACGATATTCGTGAGCTGTTCACTGACAATCTCGATCTGATTCGCTCCACCAGAGGATCGTTCTAGGTTCCACATGCCCACGATTACTATTTTCAAGCAGGATCTCGATGAACTGCTCGCGGTGCCGGGAGAAGCTTCTCAACCGATCACCATGGAGCAACTCGAAGAGTCCTTGATGCTCGTGAAGGGTGAGTTGAAGGGGCAGAATCCCGACACCGGCGAACTGCGAATTGAACTGCAAGACAGCAATCGTCCCGATCTTTGGTGCTGCGAAGGAATCGCCAGGCAGCTTCGGGTGAAACGGCAAGGCGTTCCCGCGAAGTATGATTTTCTCACGACCAATTCAAAATCCCTCAAACGACTGAACGTGGTTCCCGGCTTGGAGAAGGTCAGACCCTATGTGGCTGCCTGCACCGCGAGCGGCTATCTCGTGACCCCGGAGGGTCTCGCGCAACTCATCCAAACGCAAGAAAAACTCGCAGAGATGTTCGGTCGTAAACGCCGGACCGTGTCAATCGGACTCTATCGGCTCGCGGCAATCGAGTTTCCTGTCACGTATGATTTGGTCAAGCCGGACGAAGCGTCATTCACTCCCCTAGGCATGGATACCGTCATGACGCTTGGAGAGATGCTGCTTGTTCATCCTAAGGGTCTGGAGTTCGGCGGGATTCTTTCCGGACACGATCGTCTACCCTTTCTATGCGATGCAAAGCGTCGGGCTCTCTCCTTTCCGCCGATCATTAATAGCCGCGAGGTCGGAGAGGTGAGGGTAGGAGACGATGCCCTCTTCGTCGAAGTGACCGGCACTGACCTTTCGATGGTCATTCTGACTCTCAACATCTTTGCCGCCAATCTTGCGGATCGCGGCGCTGTGATCGAACCGATCGAAATACGCTACCCCTATAAGACCACGCTTGGCTTGGGAGTGACGACTCCGCAAGATCTCGAGAAATCACGGAAGCTTCCCGTCAGTACGATTGAGCAGGCCCTCGGGCAGGCCCTCGGCGCCCATGAAGTCGCAAACGCCCTCACTGCCTACGGCTATACGGTGACGACGAAAGGCAAAAACGTGACGGTGACGCTTCCATTCTATCGACAAGACCTCATGCACGCGATGGATGTGGTCGAAGATGTTGCAATTAGCCGAGGGTACGGAGGCTTCTTGCCGGTGATGCCTTCGCAGTTTACGGTCGGGGGATTGTCACGCATCGAAGAGCTCTCCGATCGTGTGAGGGCTCTCATGGTCGGCATGGGCTTTCAAGAAATCATTTCCAATATTCTCGGCTCTCCCCAAGATCTACGTGATGCGATGAGGTTGAAAGGGACCGAGTGGGGACAACTTGTCGAGGTGGACAATGTGATGTCCCAGAGCTTCTCCGCACTTCGACAATGGATGCTTCCGTCGTTGCTCCGCGTGGAAGCGGCATCGAACCGCGCATTCTACCCGCATCGAATGTTCGAGGCCGGCGAAGTGGCGCGTTACGATCTTACGCACCCCCTGGGATCACGCACCCTCACAGTGCTCTGTGGAATGATCGCCCATGCCGATGCACATTTCTCCGAGGCTCATTCGTGCTTGGACACGCTGTTTTATTATGTGAGCCAAGCCTACAGCCTGGAACCGATCCAACATCCTTCGTTTCTCGCCGGACGGGTGGGAGGGATCGTGTCTGATGGAAAACAGGTTGGTGTGATTGGGGAATTACACCCCGAAGTGCTCGAACGCTGGCAGATCGGTGTTCCGGTTGTTGCCTTCGAAATCGATCTCACGGAACTAGCAGGACGGTCTTGAGGTTTGCGCCTATCGGTGCGCTCCTCAAGACCTACTTTCTATTTACAACCAATTTTCTTCTAAGAGGGTTCTTGGCAGGCAACTACGCTTATGCCCCCGCAGGGGCGAGTTGCTGTTTCGCGAGACCGACCAGCTGCTCAAATCCCGTGGCATCCTTGATCGCCATATCGGAGAGAACCTTTCGGTCCAAAAGAATATTCGCCTTCTTCAGGGCATTGATAAACCGGCCATAAGTCAGTCCGTGCGCCCGAACTGCCGCGTTGATACGCGCAATCCACAACACCCGAAAGTCCCGTTTCCGATTTTTCCTTCCGGTATAGGCATAGGCCTGACCCTTATCGACTGATTCTGTTGCGGTGCGGAACAACCGGCTCTTCCCTCCATACTGTCCTTTGGCCAGTTTCAAACGCTTCTTCCGCCGATGTCGTGTTTTTGGACCACCTTTTGCGCGAGGCATGAGTCAATACTCCTTTTGGTTAACGCGATTCGGACAGCACATTTAGCTGTAGGGCAATAAACGGTCCAGGGCTTGAGTCTTGGTCTTATCGACGAGAACCGTGCCGCTTAATCGGCGCTTCCTGTCCTGCGTCTTGCTGGTGAGAATATGGCGTTTTCCGGCTTTTCGCCTGACCAATTTCCCAGAGCCGGTACGAGTGAACCGCTTTTTGGCCCCACTATGCGTTTTCATTTTCCTATTTTTCATGGCGGCGGTTCCTTAGGTGAATATCATTTCGACCACTTGGGTTACTTCGGTGCCACGATCATGATCAAGCTCCGCCCTTCCATGCGTGGAGCGTACTCGATCGTCCCTGCCTCACCAAGCTCTGCAATAACCGTATTCATGAGCGTTCGACCCATCTCCTGATTCGCCATTTCACGACCGCGATACGTCAAGAGAACTTTCGTCTTGTTGCCATCGGCCAAAAACCCCTTAATCTGTCGAATCTTGATATCCAAGTCATGCTTGTCCGTCCGAGGACGCAATTTGATTTCTTTGACCTGTGTCGATTTTTGATGTCGCCGGTTCTGGTGATCCTTTTTGCTCAGTTCGAACTTGTATTTCCCGTAATCCATAATGCGGCATACCGGCGGCACAGACGTGGGGGCGACCTCGACAAGGTCGTACCCCTGATCTTGCGCCTGTTTGAATGCATCTGCCGTAAGGAGAATGCCGAGCTGTTCGCTCTCCGGACCGATGACCCGGACTTCACGCACCCTGATTTCCCGATTCACTCGTAGTTTGGGGACGATAACACACCTCTTATTGTGTCAGTGAATATGGCTGCCCCGCCGACTTTATGTCCGCACGGAGCAGATCGATCGCTCCTGCGATGGTCATGCTGCCGAGGTTGGTTCCGCTCCGACCCCGTATAGCCAGCGTCCCACTTTGCATTTCTCTCTCGCCGACCACAAACATGAAAGGAACCTTGGCCTTCTCTGCCTCTCGAATTTTGAGCCCAATTTTTTCATTCCGAAGATCTGCCTCAGCGCGAAATCCCACGGCCTGTAGTTGGGCCACGACCTCTGCAACGTAAGGCCGCTGGTTATCCGTGATCGACATGACCATTGTCTGAACCGGCGCCAGCCATGTCGGGAACGCACCGCCGAAATGCTCGATAAGAATGCCGAAAAACCGTTCGATCGATCCCATCAAGGCTCGATGAATCATGATCGGCTGATGAACTTTGCCGTCATCTCCAATATAACCTAAGTCAAATCGCTCGGGATTGTTGAAATCGACTTGAATGGTTGAGCATTGCCAGGATCGTCCGAGAGCATCCTTGATTTTGATGTCGATTTTTGGTCCGTAGAACACGCCCTCACCAGGATCGATCTGGTAGGCGACACTTCGTCCTTTCAATGCAGCTTCAAGCGCACTCGTGGCTTGGGCCCACCGTTCCTCCGAACCGACAGACTTTTCCGGTTTCGTCGAAAGATAGACTTCAAACTCAGTAAACCCGAAGGTTCCGAGAACAAAGAACGTGAAGTCGAGGACCCGGCTGACTTCGCTTTCAATTTGATCCGGCCGGCAAAACAGGTGCGCGTCGTCCTGAGTAAAGCCGCGAACCCGCAGCAGACCATGGAGGACGCCTGTTCGTTCGTACCGGTAGACCGTGCCCAATTCACCATAACGGATGGGGAGGTCGCGATAGCTTCGCAGGTGCGACTTGTAGATCATAATGTGGAACGGACAATTCATCGGCTTGAGCTGGTACTCGCTATTTTCAACTTTCATGGGGGCAAACATGTTGTCGCGGTAATAATCGACGTGACCGCTGGTTTTCCAGAGGTCCAACCGGGCGACGTGAGGGGAGTACACCAGTTCATACCCATTTCGAATATGCTGCTCTCGCCAGAAATTCTCAATCAACAGCCGAATCGTCGCGCCTTTCGGATGCCAGAGCACAAGGCCGGGACCGATCTCATCCTGGACCGAGATCAAGTCGAGCTCCTTCCCGACCTTCCGATGATCCCGCCGTTTAATCTCTTCCAACTTCGCGAGATGTGCGTCAAGCTCCGCCTGGGTCGGAAAGGAGGTCCCATAGATCCGCTGCAGCATGGGATTGCGTTCGTCGCCGCGCCAATATGCTCCAGCCGTACTCAGCAGTTTGAATGCCCCGACATGACCCGTCGTCGGAAGATGCGGGCCACGACAGAGGTCGGTGAATTCACCCTGACTGTAGACTGAAATGGTCTCTCCCTCAGGCAGTCCTTGAATCAGCTCGACCTTGTACGTTTCCCCGCGATCCTGGAATAGCTTCACCGCGTCTTGCTTTGACAATTCTGCCCGTTTCACGGGAAGCGCACGCTTGATGATATCTTTCGCTCGCACTTCGATTTTTTCGAGATCTTCAGGGGTAAATGGCCGCTCAAATGCAAAGTCATAGAAGAACCCATCCTCAAGAGCTGGACCGATCGTCAACTGTGCGGTGGGAAAGACCTCTTTGACGGCCTGGGCCATAATGTGGGTACTACTATGGCGGTAGACCTCTCGGCCTTCTGCACTGTCGAATTGAAGCGGAATCACTTCGGCATCTTCCGCTAAGGCGCTCGAGAGATCCACGCTCTGGCCATGTACCTTGGCTGCAAAAATATCCCGGCCAAGTGTCAGGCCGAGCGTTGACAGAGCAGACCCAACGGTCTGGCCTGTTGGAACTTCCCGACTACTGCCATTTTTGAGCGCAATTTTCATAACATGCATGCAATTGACCAGGCACGAGAAACAATACGACGGCCCCGCCTGCGAGAAGCAAACGGATAACCCAGCTAGGTGGTAGGCGCGGACGGTCTTGAACCGTCGACCTCTACCGTGTCAAGGTAGCGCTCTCCCCCTGAGCTACGCGCCTATGGATCTGGATGCGCATGCTAATATAGCCCTGCCCAAAGTGTCAAGAAACAGGCTCTCCGACGTGGCTTGAGCTCTAGTTCGTTACACAATCTTCAATGTATCGAAGTTGATCCCTTCAGGAGCAGACGGTGTCTTCAATTTCATGGCTTCCAACGCTTCAACAACGCGATCGGCGACTATGAGATTGCGATACCATTTTCGATTGGCCGGCACGATATACCAGGGAGCATGATCGGTGCTCGTGGCAGCCAGCATGTCCCGGAATGCGCCCATGTACTCCTTCCATAGTTTTCGTTCTTCGAGATCCCCCTCATTGAATTTCCATCGCTTTTCAGGATTGCGAATCCGTTCCTCCAACCGTTCCTTCTGTTCTTCCTTTGAGATGTGTAGAAAGAACTTCACGATGGTCGTCCCGTTCTCATAGAGTAACTCCTCAAATTCTTTGATCTGATTGAACCGCTGTTTCACAATCTTTTCCGATACCAATCCGTGAACGCGGGTGATGAGCACATCCTCATAATGCGAGCGGTTAAAGATGCCGATCTGGCCCTTGGATGGCGCCTTGTGATGGACCCGCCACAGGAAATCATGTGCCGATTCTTCCGACGAGGGGGTTTTGAAGGCCACGACTTTGCAGCCCTGTGGATTCAATCCGGACATCACGCTCTTAATCGTCCCGTCCTTACCGCTAGTATCCATCCCCTGCAATACGATGAGCATCGCACGATTTCCATTGGCATAGAGACGTTCCTGTAATTCGTCAAGCCTGCCGATCAATTGAGCTGTCACCGCTTTAGCCTTCTCTTTGCCTTGGTCTGTTTTCTTGTATGCACCGGTGTCATCGGGGTCACACATATCCAAGTTGAGGTGTGCGTCCGGCTTGATACGATATTCTTTCATGCTGACGCCTCCTTTATCCCTTTGGAAATCCTGTTCAAATCGGTATTCTACTCCATTCGTTCCAACTTGACACCGCAAGCTGCACGCAAAGAATGCGCCTAATTAATTTTCTGGAAGCCAGATCGGAAAGCAAAAAACTAGAGTCGTCTGCACGGCAAAGAGAACCGGCCCCGTGGCGGCTTGCGCTTTTTCACGCTGCCGTGCATAGTGCGCCGCAGCAGCACACCCTTCGAGGAGGCGCGCCATGGCGCAGCGACTGATCGCTGAAATGATCGGCACCTTTTGGATCGTGTTCGCCGGCTGCGGGAGCGCGCTGCT
>CBDDRB010000037.1:0-32585 GCA_965232965.1 uncultured bacterium | reverse complement strand
AGCAGCGCGCTCCCGCAGCCGGCGAACACGATCCAAAAGGTGCCGATCATTTCAGCGATCAGTCGCTGCGCCATGGCGCGCCTCCTCGAAGGGTGTGCTGCTGCGGCGCACTATGCACGGCAGCGTGAAAAAGCGCAAGCCTCCACAGGGCCTCTGGAGCGATAAGGACCTCAATACTCTTTTCTCGGGCCAGGCAGGGTGTCACTACTTGCGAATGCGTTTCCGCATATCCGAAGAATGTGTTTGATTCAGCGTCACTCGTGAGACGTCGTCGTGACATCGTTCTGCGACTTTCCTTCGTCTAGCCACACTATTCAATGTCAATGAGGGCTCTCAATAAAACCCTGAGACAACAAGCTCCAAGGGTAGCTCCGGCAAGGATAGAACAGTCTCGCTGCAACCATAATGTCTATCTCCTTCCGCAGCCGAGTAACTGTATCCAGCGCTCCAAATGGATGTTCCACTGGTGGGTATGTTTTATGCTGCATGTGTTGATATGGAGTGATCGATTTCTCCATTGACACGTTTTTCTAATGGGCGTAAGAGGGATCTACGGCCCATTCATTCGATGAGGGGAGGACCGAACAGAACATATGGCTGGTAACGGCTCCCCCTACCAACTTTCTCAAAGAGAGGAGGGAAGCGATGGATGATCTGACTCCACCTGGCCAGACAGGCCCGCCGACTCGGGGACGGGGTTCTGATCGGTCGTTCTAGCTGGTTCTCCACTGGCTGTGCCGTAACGGCACCAAAGACCAATAGGGTGCTAGCCTATTTTTATTTATGGAGAACTCGACGCTAGGACGAGGAACATAAGCGCCTGGGACGATTTCGTTTTCCCCCGTTCACAGCCCGATACCTGACTGTCGCGCGGGCCTCAGTGCTAAGGCTGGGCCGGGACAATTACATAGCAATCTGGCGCCCCAAGCGCCACACGCGGGCGACCTCCTACCTTAGTACAGGGTCGCCCGTGGTGTTCTCGCAACCTGCTGCCTTACCGATTCGCCTCCGTTTCATCTGACGTTTTCAATGATATCCGTCAGTCCTAGACTCTTCGATTACAATTATTTTTCAGCATCCGCCAGCGTCAGAATAATGCCCTGCACCATCAGGACTACAGCTAGAGTGTTCGTAAAAAATACGGACTCGTTGGAGAACATTTCAAGGAGCTTCCTCACGACTCGTGTTGATCGACATCGTGACGCCTCTGCCAGAAGTAATAGAGGGGAATTCCACTCAGGACGATCGCCACTGTTTGATGGGTGGGGGCTTTCTTTTTTCTCTCTCCTTCCCTACCATACTCAGCAATGCCTGGGAAACAAACCAAAGTCCCTCGTACCTCTGGTGCGGTGCGGCGACGGCGCCAACCTGCTCATGCATCGACCGGTTTGACCGCGACACAACTCCAGGGTGCGGCACCTCCGAATGAGGTCGCCGAACTGCATCAAGCGATCGAAGATGATGGCGGGAAGACGCTCTCGATCTATCGAGAACCCTATGGCGGACGGTGGATGGTGCTGGCGGCTCTGCCTATTGAACTCGTTGAGCCGACCCCCTATCAGCGTAATCTCTCAGAGACACATAGTCGAAAATTGGAATCCGTAATCGGCAAGATCGGGCGGTTTCTCGATCCGATCATTGCCGTGCGGGCGCCACGGAGTCAGCAGGTTGCAAAATACTGGACCCCCAATGGCAACCATCGGCTTTCGGCCATGAAGACGTTGGGAGCGAAGAGTATCGTCGCGATTGTCGTGCCGGAGGCGACTGCAGCCTACCAAATTCTCGCGATGAATACCGAGAAGGCGCATAATCTTCGTGAAAAATCCCTTGAAGTCATCCGTATGTATAAGGAACTGGCGCAGCTCGACGAAGCGACCGAAGAGACCTATGCATTGGAATTCGAGGAGCCGGCTTTCGTCACACTGGGCCTATGCTATGAAGAACGGCCGAGATTCAGCGGCGGAGTCTATAATTCAGTTTTGAGGCGGGTGGATGAATTTCTGAAGAAACCCTTGCGCGTCGCAATGGAATTACGGCGAGAACGGGCGAAGACATTGCTGGTACTGGACGATCAGATCGTCAAACAAGTTGAGGCGCTCAAAGCGAAAGGACTGACGAGTCCCTATCTGAAAAGCTTCGTGGTCGCCCGGGTCAACCCGATCCGGTTCCGGCCAAAGGATGCCGTTCCCCTCTCATTTGATGAGGCCTTCGACCGTATAGCGACTGCAATAGCCAAATTCAACCCCGAGAAAATCAAGATGGAAGACGTGGCTCGCTCCGGCGGTGCAGTCGATGAAACCGAATAGTCAATCAGTCACCCGATTTCCCTATCTTGCCCTTGCTCGTGATGCCCATTTAGAATACCAATGCTTGACAGGATGATATGCAGTGTTGATTCTTCACACTCGGAGGTGTGCCATGAGCCTTGCAGATCATAAATGTATCCCTTGTCGAGGCGGTGTACCGCCAGTTCCTGCGGATCGGGCTCAGGCTTTGTTGAAAGAGCTTGGGCGCGGGTGGTCGATGAACCAATCCGGCCATCTTGAGCGTTTGTACACGTTCAAGGATTTTGCCCAGGCTTTGGCTTATGTGAACAACGTGGGTGCCGTGGCGGAATCGGAGGGCCACCATCCCGATCTGTATCTCGCCTGGGGCAAGTGCAAGGTCGAAATTTGGACGCACAAGATCAATGGCCTGACGGAGAGCGATTTTTACATGGCGGCCAAGGCGGATCGCGAGTTTGAACCGTTTCGTACGACTGCCGGTTAGCAGCCAGTCAGATGGTTGTGTGATGACCCCACGAGGCAGCAGATGAGCGACAAGGCCCAAGTGGCGCTCGTCAATATGCCGTTCAGCTTCTCGAAGTATCCTTCGATCCAGCTAGGCACACTCTCCGCGCTGCTCAAGTCGAAGGGTATGTCTGTCGACTGCCATCATCTGAACCTGCGTTTCGCTCACAAGATCGGTGTGCCCCTGTATGAAACGATCTGCGAGAAACGGGCGCTGTTTGGCGAGTGGATTTTTTCATACCTCCTGTTTCGCGACAATCCAAAGCGCGCTGAGTACCCCCGCCTGTTTAAACCGGTGTTTGAGCAAGTCGCCAAGGAGACCGGCCATCCAGTCTCATTCTTCGAAGACATGGCGGCGAGGACCGCCCCACAATTCTTGACCTGGGCTCTGACCGCCATCAATTGGGAGCAGTATCAGATTGTCGGCTTTACCTCCACCTTCGATCAGAACGTCGCGAGTCTGACGATGGCGAAACTCATCAAGGACCTTTATCCAGACTTAGCGATCGTCTTCGGCGGAGCAAACTTCGACGGCGAGATGGGACTAGAGTACTTCCGGGCCTTTCCCTTCATCGATCATGTGGTGGTGGGAGAAGGGGAAGAGGTGTTCCCGGAATTGGTTCGCTACATTCTCGCGGGAAAGACAGGGGCCGTCCCCAGCGGCGTCACCACTCGTGATGGAGCGGCGATCTCATTCACTCCGAACCATTCGCTCTTTTCGGATTTCGCAAAAACCGGTCCACCCGACTATGACGATTATTACCATCTATTGGCTGAGCTGGGGGAGACCGCCCAGGGCCTCGATCGGATTTTGCTCTACGAAGGTTCACGGGGCTGTTGGTGGGGGGAAAAACATCACTGTACGTTTTGTGGTTTGAATGCGCAAAGCATGAAGTTTCGAGCCAAATCGTCTGAGCAAGCGGCTCGGGAAATGGCCTATCTTTCCAGCCGCTATGATACGGCGCGATTTCGCTTGGTGGACAATATCATCGATATGAAATATGTGGAGAACCTCTTCGGCCAATTTGCGGCAGACCACTGCGACCTCGACGTATTCATTGAAACCAAGAGTAATCTGCAGAAACATCAGATTCGAACATTGGCCGCCGGCGGGGTTAAGTGCATGCAGCCTGGTTTGGAGAGTCTGAGCTTCAATCAATTGCGGTCGATGGATAAGGGCGTCACGCCGATGCAGAATATTATCACCCTCAAATGGAGCTACTACTATCACGTCGCAGTATCCTGGAATATCCTGCTAGGGTTTCCAGGGGAAACGAACGACGACTACCGCCGCCAGATCGACCTGATTCCATCGTTGTTTCATCTGCATCCGCCGGAGGCGACCGGGAAGTTCTGGCTGCAACGATTCAGCCCCTACTACACCAAACCACACGAATATGGGGTCTGCATCACAGGTCCTGGAACGGCGTACGAGTATGTCTACGATGCCCGGCAGGTTGACTTGAAGAAGATCGCCTACGACTTCGAGTATGAACTGGACAATTGGAACGTGGACCACCAAGTCTACCAAGAATTGGTCGACCTGGTGCAAGAGTGGCAGCAACGGGCAGGTTCCGGCGATCGGCCATTTCTCTATTATTCAAAGGCGATGGACTATGTGACCGTCTACGACGGCAGGAACCCAAAGACACCGATACGGCAGCGCTATGATTGGCCTGCAGCGGGAGTCATCGAGATCTGCAATGAAGCGGCAAAGAGTGCAGACCAAATTCGCGCGCTGCTGGCACAGCGACGCAGTAAGAACGAAAACAGTGAGGCGGAGATTGATCAGGCACTGGCTGCATTGACGGCTGCGCGAATTCTCTACGAAGAGCGCGGAAAATACTTCACTCTTGCCATTCCCGAACACCCCTATCTCTAGCCATACGAGTCACCGGTCTCGTCACATCGATAGTTTGTCGGCGACGTTGCGCATTTGGACACCGTGCGCGAGCGAAGCGCCACCTCGGATGGCGCAGGCAACGTGAACGGCTTCTGTCATCTCTTCGATGTTCGACCCTTTTTCAAGAGACGCCTGGGTGTAGGCATCGATACAGTAGGGGCATTGGACGGCGTGGGCGACGGCGAGAGCAATCAGGGCCTTCTCTCGCTCCGTCAATGCTCCTTCGGCGAAGACAGCGCCGTAGTAGGCCATGAACTTCTCCCATAGATCCTTGTTGCCCTTACTCATCTCGCCGAACTTACTCAGGTCGTGGGGATGATAGTAGGTCTCCATGTGTCTGCTCCTTAGGCAAAGGTTGAGGCTGAGTGGTCAAGGAGGCCGCCTCAACCTTAACTTCGACATTAGGCTGCTATGCGTTACTGGGCGGTTCAGGGCCGGCTTGTATGAGCGCCTGCGAAAATTGCGGGCCGACGATGCTGATCACTTTGGTCATGAGCTCGGTCACTTCTCGCCATTCTTGCGGCAGAAGATCCTGTTTCAGTTGAGGATGAATTGCCCATTGGGCGTCAACTTGGTTACCCTTTCGACTGACCAGTACACGAAGCAACTCCACATCTTTGGCGTGTGATTCGGCTCCTGCAGACTGCGGTGGATTTCCATCTGAGGCTCCCGATGGAGGTATTGAACGTGCCATACCAGTCAATCTCCCTCTGTCATTGCGCCAGTAGATCATACTTCATCCTCATTCTCTCTGTATATCCGTCACTGGCCGTCCGGTCTGAACCATACGGTCATGTGTAAGTCTGGTGCGAACAGTGGCGAGAAGTAGGGTTTACGAGGGAATTCCGTCTGCTTGAAGCACATCGAGCATGGCTTGATGGATGTGCCCATTACTCGCGACTAATTCGCGTCCATAAATCGAGTGAGGAGCGCCTTTGAAGTCCGTCACCGTACCACCAGCCTCCCGAAGAATGACGGCTCCGGCCGCCATGTCCCAAGGATTCAGCGCCACTTCCCAAAATCCATCGAACCGACCAGCCGCAACATAGCACAGATCCAGCGCTGCGGTGCCGGTTCGGCGCAAGCCCTGCACCTTCAATGCGAATCGTACGAAATGGTTCAAGTTATTGTTCGCGGTCTCACGAATGTCATACGCAAAACCTGTGACCAGAAGCGCGCGATCGAGATGGTCCGTTGTGGACACGGAAACGGGAGTTCCATTAAGAAAAGCCCCCCGATCCAGTTGCGCGGTAAAGAGTTCGTCTCTCGTCGGGTCATAGACCACCCCCATAATCCCGCGTCCGTCGCATTCGACCCCAATGGACACGCAGTAGGCAGGGAAGCCGTGGGCGAAATTGGTCGTGCCATCAAGCGGATCGATCACCCATTTGTATCGAGATCGAGATTGTTCTGTCATTCCACGTTCTTCCGCTAGCACACAGTGGGTTGGGAACGAGTCGTGGATGATATCGATGATCCGTTGCTCTGCTTGACGGTCGGCGTCGGTGACAAGATTGATAGTCTGCTTGTGTTCAATGCGAAAACCGCTGCGCGTGCATTCCGCAAGAACGGCTCCGGCCTGGCGGGCTGCGTCAGTGGCGACGGAGATGAGTGTGTCGTAAGGAATATTCTGATCACATGGTAATGACATTGGACAGCATCATAGCATGAGGCCACGCTGCGCATGTGTAGAGCGAGGAGACCTCTTCGACCGGAAGTAATCCACCTGCTGAGGCCAATACCCCTCACCGATTTCCTATCACCGTATTTTGATCCGTGCAGGTACATTCCCCAAGCAAGCACAGACCCGTATTAAAGCGATCATACCATGCAAGCCACTATTGCAACTTTATCTATTGACTTGCTATGCAAGCAATGCTATAAAGCAAGTATGCTTCAATTGGGGGCAGGGTTGTGGAAGAACTCACCGATATCTTGGTTGGTCTTGAACAGCGAATTAGCGCCTACAAGAATCGGCTTCAGGAGCTCGAAAAGAAACGTCGTCGTCTGGACGACGAAATCGCCACGATCAAGAAATACTTGGAGTTGGCAGAAACACTCTATCGTGTCGAAGCCGACAAGGCCAAACTCGCCAGTCTCTCCAGTCAGTTTTATTCCGATGAAAAAGGCGCCCGTCAGCGACCGAATACTGATGTCACCGACCAATCAAGAGAGATCCTCATGGGGCGGAGCAAGTATTCAGGGAAAAGTGTATCGGAGGCCGCGTACGAAATGCTTCGAGAGGCCAATCGATCGATGCACGCAAAAGAGCTTGTGCAGCGGTTGGTCGAAGGAGGGCTCCAGATCAAGGGGAAAACGCCGCTCACATCTGTGGCCACGTCTCTGAAGAGGGACAAGCGGTTCAAGAAAGTGGGCCCGAATACGTTCGAGGCCTTGGAAGAATCCCTAATTCATGCAGTCTAGCGTATCCTGGTTAGATAGACCTCAAATACACGAAGGGGGGTGAGAGTCTTGGCGACGAAGAAAGCAGCAAAGAAGAAGAAGAAGTAATCCCCGCCTTGATTCTAGCGTCGGGAGCGAGGCCACTTGCTCCCGACGTTAAATCACATCTCAGTGACTTTGACCATCACAAACAATCTCGCCGGCCTGGCAAGATCATGTGTAATTGTTGCCGATGCGCGTTATGAGGCTTGGAGGGCGACAAGCGAGGCAGGCCGCGATGCAGCCATGGCGGAGCGCGGCTCGGATGAGACGACTGCTTCGTCAGCGTTGAGCAATACCCAGCTATCGGGATGGTTGAGAATCTGTTGAACGAGGCGTGTGTGTATCGCATGCCCCGAGCGTTCGGCGATCAAGTGCCCGATAAAGGGGACGCCGAGCAACGAAAAATCCCCGATCAGATCGAGAATTTTGTGCCGCACGAATTCATTGGCAAAACGAAGACCTGATTCATTGAGAATACCATCGTGAGAGAGCACAATCGTATTATCTAAGTTGCCGCCCTGACCTAGTCCACGAGCCCAAAGGGCTTCCACTTCCTGCAAGAATCCGAATGTCCTGGCATCTGCGATTTCACGCTCAAACGCATGGGCTGAGTGCTCATAGATGTAGGTTTGAGTCTGGATCAAAGGATGATCATAGTGGATAGAATACGTGATCTTGGTGGTCGAAGATGGTTCGATACGGACTCGACGAGTTCCATCCACTACCTCGATAGGTCGTGTAACCTTCAGATAGGGTTGTCGCCGGTTCTGGGAAACAACTCCGACCGACTGAATCAAGCGAACAAAGTGCGCCGCACTGCCATCCATCACAGGAGCTTCACCAGCATCAAGCTCCACATAGACGTTATCAACGTCGAGCCCAGCTAAGGCGGATAAGACGTGCTCGATCGTCTTGACCTGAAACCCGTTGCCACTGATTGCGGTGCAGAGCTCCGTAGGCACCACATGTTTTATAGATGCTGCGAGGGAAGCCCCGTTTTTGCCATTTCTGTTTATGAAAACAACGCCCGTATTAGTTGGTGCGGGCTTGATTGTAAGGGTAACAGGCTGTCCAGAATGGAGTCCGACTCCTGCGCAACTTACTGCTTTTGCTAAGGTCTGCTGAGCCCTCACAAAGTCACCTCAAAAAATTATACAGACGGTATCAGCAACTCGTGTGCCAGCCATAATTTCTCAGAAAAATGAGCATATGTCATTGTTATTACAGTAGTATTTTAGCTGAAACCGGCGTGCAGTGATGTTGTAAAAACATGACACCTGTGACTTTTCAAAGATTATCAAAGTGTAATTCCCATTTCAATCATGATGGGCACCCAGCACGACTGAACATTAATCGAATCATCTCTCCATTCTAAGTGACGGATTGATGAAATGGCTTACGATCTGCTCTCCACTGCCAATAAAAGTTTTGCACACGGGTCGGTATCGGAAGAGACATATGCCGCTCGTCGGGACAAAATGTTTCTGTTGGGGACAAAACGTTTCCCCTTAGTGAACCGAATTCACTACGGGCGGGGATCCAATTCGATGAGTCCTTTCCGGATTGCCAGGATAGCTGCTTGCGTACGGTCATAGACTTGTAATTTGTGGAAAATATTGCGTACATGGTTCTTGACGGTCTTTTCGCTCAGATCCAAATTATTGGCAATTTCCTTGTTCGTTTTGCCGTCTGCGACCAAGCGCAAGACCGTGATTTCTCGTTCTGTCAAATCATGCTCGACCCAGCCGGGCTTTTTCCCTTTCTTTTGTGACATCAAGGAAAACTCCGCCAAAATCTTGCTCGCGACGGATGGATGAATCAGTGACTCGCCCTTATAGATCGCACGAATTGCGGCAACGATCTGAGAGGACTCGGAATCTTTCAAGAGATAGCCGGTGGCGCCAGCGCGCACCAAATCGAAGATATATTGCTGCTCGTCATACATGGTCAGAGCCACGACACCAATGTGAGGGAACTCCCGCTTGATCTGTCTGGTGGCTTCGACCCCTCCCATCCGGGGCATGCTCACGTCCATCAATACGACGTCGGGAACCAATGTCTTTACTTTCTCGACCGCTTCCATGCCATCCTGGGCCTCCCCCACCACATGAATGTCGTCTTTCGTCTTGAGGATGGCGGCCAGCCCCTCGCGCACGACGCGATGATCGTCCGCAATGAGTACCTTAATTTTTTCCATGGGGTGCCGTCTCCTTTTTCACCAGCGGAATGTTGACGATGATCGTCGTGCCACGCCCCTTCTTCGACTCAATCTTGCCTTCACCACCCACGAGTCGCGCCCGCTCCAGGATTCCGCGAATCCCAAAGTGATCCCATTTATCGGGATCACGCAGGACGGAGTCCATGTCGAACCCCACGCCGTTATCTCCAACGGTGACCCTCAGACGTTCAGGGTCGATGTCCAGCCCCACGGTAACCCGAGTCGCTCTTGCATGCCGCTCCACGTTGCTCAGAGCCTCCTGCACAATGCGAAATAAAAAGATCTTGGTACGCGGGAATAAAATCTGTTCATCGCCAGATACCCGGAACTGCGTCTTGATATGATACTGGGTCTCGTACGAAGCAAGATAGTTGGTGAGAGCCGGAAACAACTCCATTTTGTCATAGTGCAGGGGGCGAAGATTGAAAATGACTTGCCGCGCCTCATGGATGGCCAACTTCAGTTGAGCTTTGCTTTCGCGCAAGGTCGCTAGGCTGGCTTTCGGGTTCTTTCGAATCAGCTGTAGGCTCAGGTCCAGCTTGAAATTCACGCCGGCCAAATTCTGCACGAGGCCATCGTGCATTTCGCAGGCGATGCGTGTCCGTTCCTCCGTCACCGCCACACCTGTTTCCTTCACATACAGACGATAGAGGGATTGATATTTATTCAAGGTCTTTTCGATCTCTGACGTGGCGCGGATGCGGGCCTCGATAAGCTCCCACATGAATTTGGCGCTGGCCCCGCCGATGATCGTGACACCCATCCGATGGAAGTCCTGCAGCAACTCCCAGACTTTAGAATCGCCCGACACGTCGATGATAAGATCCACGCGCTCGAGGTCCAGGAGTCTCCGGTAGTCGCGGGTGACAGGGATACCAAGCCGTTTTGCCAGTACAATACCCGGAGCATTAGCCTGAATTTCAGCCACGCACACGATTTTTACCAGCGGATCTGTCGCAAAGATCTCCATCAACGCCGTGCCACCACGGCCTGCGCCGATGATCGCCACGTGCGTACCGCTGGACACTCCGGTCGCGGCTGGACGTCTGGAAGATTTGGATTGTATGGCCGGCATTGTGACGCTTACTCGCTGAGAAATATTATCATGTTGTCACTCGACGAACTGCAGAGGACGGAGCGGGGACGAAGAGGAGAACGGAGAGGTTTCGAAGCCCTCACCGCTCGCGGCGTTGTTGAGCCAACGTTTTCAGCTCCTCCATGAACTGATCAATATCTTTGAACTCTCGGTAGACAGAGGCAAAGCGAACATAGGCGACCTGATCCAATTGATGAAGCTCTTTCATGAGCTCTTCACCCACGATGCGGCTCTCAATTTCAGTTTCACCCATTTCCTGAATACGTTTCTCGATCCGATCCGTCACGTCTTCGATAGTGGCGGTACTAATCGGCCGTTTCTCACAGGCTTTCTTGAGACCGGCGAGGATTTTTGTACGGTCGAACGATTCCCGGCGGCCGTCCTTCTTCACCACCATGGGAAGAATTTCTTCGACGCGTTCATAGGTGGTATAGCGACGCCTGCAGGCGAGACACTCCCGCCGGCGGCGAATCACCTCGCCTTCCTTCGCCATACGCGAGTCGACGACCTTGTCTTCGAGTTCATCGCAGAACGGACATTTCACAAGCGGTGATCCAGCCCCGTCTGACGTGGTTTAAAAGGAATGAAAGATCGGGAAACGGCTGCAAAGGGCTTGAGCTTGAACACGAACCTCGTCGAGTGTCGCGGGGTCTTGCCGATTCTGGAGGACCCGGTCGATCAAACCTACAATTTCTTTCATCTCTGCTTCCCGCATCCCACGGGTAGACACAACGGGAGTGCCCAGGCGAATGCCGCTGGCGACAGCCGGTGGTTTCTCATCATAAGGCACGGCATTCTTGTTGACGATAATGCCTGCAGCACCCAAAGCCGCATCTGCTTCTTTACCCGTAATGCCTTTGTCGGCCAGATTCATCAGCATCAGATGTGTATCCGTGCCGCCCGATACAATCTTGTATCCACGGTCGAGAAGCCCCTGGGCCAGCACCTTCGCATTGGCGATGACCTGCTGTTGGTAGCGCGAGAATGCCGGTGAGAGCGCTTCCTTGAACGCGACGGCCTTCGCTGCGATCACATGCATTAAGGGTCCGCCTTGTATCCCGGGGAAGAGCAATTTGTCGACCGCTTTGGCATGCTCAGCCTTGCACATCACGACGCCCCCCCGGGGGCCGCGCAGGGTTTTGTGGGTGGTCGTTGTGACAAAGTCGGCAAAGGGAACAGGATTCGGATGGAGTCCTGCTGCGATCAGCCCGGCGATATGGGCGATGTCCACCAGAAGATACGCACCGACCGACTTGGCGATGTGTTGAAAACGTGGAAAATCGAAGGTGCGCGCATAGGCGCTGGCGCCGACGACGAGAAGACGTGGCCGGCATTCATCCGCCACCTTCTGCACCGCATCATAGTTAATGGTTTCGGTCTCACGCTCTACTCCATAGGAAAACACTCGGAACAGGATTCCTGAAAAATTCACTTTGCTGCCATGGGTAAGATGACCTCCTTGGGCGAGGTCCATACCGAGGATGGTGTCGCCGGGCTTCAGCACGGACAGGTAGGCTGCCATATTGGCTTGGGAACCTGAGTGCGGCTGCACGTTCACATGTTCTGCACCGAAGATCTGCTTACACCGCTGGATCGCGAGATCCTCCACAGTGTCCACATGCTCGCAGCCACCATAGTACCTCTTTCCCGGATACCCTTCAGCGTACTTATTGGTCAAGATGGAGCCCTGAGCGGCCAGGACTGCGTGACTGGCGAAGTTCTCAGACGCAATAAGCAGCAGTCTGTCACGCTGTCGCCCTTCCTCTGCGACAATCGCACCATAGACATCCGGATCCGTAGCTTTGAGCGCGTCTAGAGAACCGATCACATCGTTCATAACAGCTCGTTCTCTCCTTAGGCCTCAGCGGGAGCCGTTTCAGTTTCCTGTTTCTTGACGACGTGGATCACGATCGTTGCGGTGACATCCCGTGGGAGCTTGATCGGCACAGTGAATGTGCCGAGTTCCTTGATCGGATGATCCAGCTGGATCTTGCGTCGATCCACCGTAAATCCCTGTTCCGCCAATCTTTCAGCAATGTCTTTGGTCGTAACCGACCCGAACATCTTGTCGTCCTTGCCGACTTGAGCCTGGACCGTGAGCGACACGGCCGAGATACTCTTGGCATGAGTTTCGATCTCCAGCTTTTCTTTTTTGGCCCGCTCGCCAGCTACGCGTTTGATATGCTCAAAGGCCTTGATGCTGCGACTGTCGGCCAGCACCGCTTTTTTCCGTGGCAATAGGAAATTTCGCGCATATCCCGCTTTCACCTCGAGGAGGTCGCCAAGATGTCCGACCCCCTCCATCGTTTCTTGTAGAATGACCTTCATACCCATAACTCCTTCTGTTGGAAAGCAAAAGAGGATACTGAGGGGGCAACAAAAAGTCAATTCGCAATGTATGAAAAAAGGTTCGCCTTGATCATCGTTCCGAGACGATCGTGGGCGGAGGCGTGTCCCATTGGCAGGCTGGACAGGTCTCATCAGCCAACCGTATGATGACGACCGCCAATACGACGACAATCTTCCAAGAATGTTATGACCTCACGAGACCTACTCGAGACATGGGCGATCCTACTTGAAGCTGAACAGAAACGGGTGAGCGACACAGCGCTTGACCGCCCGATTACCCCTGCCACAGGCCGACTTGTGCGCACAATCGGTACGCTTCATCTCTATGAACTGATACTCCCGGAAGGCTCGTCCATTGAACCTGATACCCCTCTCTCGATTATTCCTGCCGATGACATTGAGCCAACTGAAGGGGTTGTCCTGAGCAAGCAGGGCAATATCGTCCTTGCACAGATATTCGATTCCATCGGACAGTCCTCTGCCGACATGACGGTGGTTCCCGATCGGGCTGGGCTTCTCACCACGTCGGCCAAGCGATTGCGGGATATGCTTGCGCAGCCCGATGTGTATCGAATCGGTTCGACAGACCGCCTGGCTCCCATTCTTGAGGCGACGACGGGAACAGGAGCACCTTCCGGGCTCGTCTCAGGTTCGTCGATTGTCACAACCGTTTGGGCGGATGAGCTTTCAATGAGACGCCAACGCTTGGCTGCATTGGCGATCGAACAGATTCGTGCGAATAAGCGCATTCTGGCAATCTGTCCGGATCACCAAGCGGCTGATGCCCTTATCGGGACCATTGCGCGAGCGATGAAGGCCGTTGGGATTATGTACAAAACGTGGGTAAGCCGCTATGAAATGGCATTGGCCCAGCAGGTCGAGGGAATCGGAATTCAGGAGTTAGGATTCGAAGCGCAGATGCACCAATTCTATGCCAAAGCTCACGCAAATAAGGCCGCGCTACGAGGCAAATACGATCGATTCCGCGAATTGACGCCGGTATTGGCATACAAGGCGCAGAAGCAGAAAGACCTCGATGAGGTGCGCCTTTTAGAATGGCGGCTGCTGACGCAGGTTAGCGACATCCAGGCCAAGATTAAAGAGGTGCATACCATTCTCGCCGAGTATGAAAGCCTCCCACTCTTGCGACGACTAAGCCTGCAGGCCGTCGGAAAAAACGTCGAATCGCTGCATCAATATATCGAACTGTATGAGAGTCAGTGTACCGATCTTCGGAAGGAACTCGATGCCGCCAAGGCGCGCATCGATGAACTCGTGCCGGAGGCCGCAGTGCCGAAAGGCATGCGTCCGGAGTTTGACGAGATTAAAGAAGAGATTGTCCGGCTAGGAGGGACAAAAAAGATCCGGGAACTACTTGCGGCCGAAGAGGATACCAACCGTCAGGCCTTCATGCAAAATCGTCGGCTCGTGGTCACCACGGGATCGCGAGTACTCACCGATCCCTTGTTCAGTCGCATCCGGTTTGATGTCTTGATCGCAGATGAAGCGCCATGGATTGCAGGAGCCCCGTTGCTCGGCGCAGCAGGACTCGTTCACGAACGAATCGTGATCAGCGGAGACCGCCGCGACATCGCATCGGCAGGACTATGGGCTCTACGCGAACCGGAACTTCGATGACCGAAGCCGCTTGCTTGACGAGAGCCTCACATATTCAGGATAATCCGCCTCCACCTCGATATGCCGAAGTGGCGAAACTGGCAGACGCACTAGATTCAGGGTCTAGCGGGAGCAATCCCGTAGGGGTTCAAATCCCCTCTTCGGCACCACACAAAACCTCGTAACCCTATGTTCTACGCGGGTTCTCGCCGATTACCGGCGTGATTCTAAATCGGTACTTTTTGCCGCGCACGACACCCCAGAATATCTAGCGCCCGGTTTTTGACATACCGTGCTACTAATGTGCTACTACTTATATAAGTGTTTATATCTAGTATACGTAGGACGGGCGATTTCTTGATACCGATAAATGGCTCAGCATCTACACTAACTTACACCACAAACATTGCGAATTATGATTACAAAACAATAAGATATGGCATATTATAATCATGCTCCCTAGTTAATCCTGGTTAATCTATGAAAAACATTTCTTGGTGCTTTGCTATCTTGATGTGTTGATAGCTACGCATACTTTGTATTATATGCATCTCTAACTGGGATACGACGATACTAAAGTCCGTTCGATCATGTTAAAGAGTTTGGAGGTTATGATGAAAAGGGAACGGCTGGCACCTGGTCTGCCCAAGAGGCTCACCATCTCAGCGCAGGACGTAGATTTGCCTTTGTGGAATCTAACCCAGGAGTTTTTGAAAACACATCCCAATATGAGGGGACGCGGGGACCTAGTTCGGACTGCGATAGAGTCCTATATCGCTTTGGCGAACAAGTTCGGGATTAATGCTGATTGGCATCCGATGATTCCGAATGTCCCAGTCCATATCTACAAAAACTATGGTAAGGAAAACGATGTATGATGCAAAACGATGTTTCTAAACCCCTAAAATTTGCTACTAATCTGCTACTACCATCTCGTAAGCCATTGATATTATTCAATGATCTCTAGTTTCAGGGTCTAGCGCCCGCAAGGGTGTGCGGGTTCAAATCCCGCCTTCGGCACCAACCGTTCTCCTCACCTGATTTTTCACGGGGTTCGCTCGCTAGGACGCGCGACCGCTCACCGATCGCTAACCGCCCACTGAACGTGACTGTAGAAATTGCTGGCCGTCGTGCAGTGATACCGGGCATATTTCCAAGGGTCCGCTTCTCGCTTCTCAATCAGAAAGAAATTGAGTTCCTGTTTGACTTCATCGACGATCGGCCCGGGATCCATCTCCACGGGCAGGTTCTCCGGTAGAAGCTCCACAATGAACACCTGATCCTTGGGTGGCGCAATGGCGGCGATCAGAAACGAAGGGCCTTCATGCTCAAGGTCGAGGACATAATAGATCTCCAGATGGGTCTGCTGTTGATCCACACGGCCTTCCTGCCACGTGAAGGAGCTCGGTGAGACGTAGGCATCGGGAGGCACCCCAAAGTCTTCTGTACGGATCGCCTGACCGGTTTTGAGCGCCTTCTGAATCCGGCGCGCGAGATCGTCCTTGTCCACCCCCATCATGAGCGGATTATCCTTGAACCGCTTCCGATACGCGGTGATCAGATCCTCGAGGTTTGAGGGTGTTGGGGTTTCATCCATGGAGCAGCCGACCGAGTTTCACGGCCGCATCTTGCTGCATCGACGGCAAGGCGTGGGCGTAGACATTGAGGGTGATCTCGATTCGCTTGTGGCCGAGTCGTTCAGACACGACTTTAATCGGGACGCCGGCCTGAAGCAAGAGCGTGGCGCATGTGTGCCGCAATCCATGGAAGGTGATGCGTTTAACCTGGGCGACCTCGATCAGCTTGAAGAAGTCGCGTTCTCCAAGATTGTTCATGGGGAGCGGTTGTCCAAAGTCCCGGGCGAAGATCAGTCCATGATCCTGGTAGGACGTGCCCAATAACAGACGCCTGGCGGCTTGGTCGGCCTTGTGCCGGCGGAGCAGCTCAACCGTGCGCTCGTCCACATCGATGAGGCGAGACTTACCGTTTTTCGTGGGCCCAAAGAGCGGCGCCGCCCCTACCTTCCCGACCTTGACCAGTTGCCGCACGATCGAGAGGGTCTTCCGCTCGACCTCGAGGTCCGACCATTTCAACCCGCAGAGCTCCGCCTTCCGTGCACCGGCATCGATCGCCAGGGAGTAGAGCGCGGCCTGCTGCGTGGTGCCGGCTTTGGCCGTCTCAAGAAAACACTCGGCCTCGGCCGCCTCCCAACAGTTTTGGGCGAGGGTCTCGTGTGCGTCGCGTTGACGAGGTTTGCCGATGACGACTGACGCGACATTGCGCGGCAGCAAATCCTGTAACACGGCCGACTGCAGGGCGCTATGCAGAATGGCCTGATGCTGCTGGAGCGTCGCCGGCGCGAGTGCGGATCCCTGGTAATATGCCTGGATGTGGCTCGCGCGGAGGTCTGATAACCGGTATTGCCCTAATGCTGGCAACAGATGGCATGTGATGACACTCTGATACGTTTCGGCCGTCCGCAGCCGTTTGTGCGGGGTGATGACCGACTTCATCCACTCGACGAACCATTCGGCCAGCGTCATCTTGGATGGACTGATGACCTGGCCGCGGTTCAGATTGTGGAGCATCGTGGCGAGTTCGGCCTGCGCCTCTTTCTTGGTGCCTCGGATCGTCTTCCACTTCTGCACGCGCTTCGTGCGGCCGGTTCCTGGATCTACAACCCGGCCGACGTCCAAGACGATCGTCCAACTCCCCGGGTAGCGTTGAAAGAGGTGGCCCCTCATGCCGCACCTTCTGCTAATTTCGCCCGGCGCCGGGCGAACTCATACTTATGCCCCTGATCGATGAGCTGCTCCATATGACGGATGACGGCCGCCAACAGGAGTCCTTGGTCGATGATTTCATTAATCAGGTGCGGGCTATCGCTGTTCCATGCCTCCTCATTGGTCAGTGTGTCGCGTACCCGACGAATCGCACTGCACGACATATCGAGATTATTCAGCACGTTGCCCATGTTCTCAATCTCTCCATCAATGTTGAGCAGCTGCATCGCTCACCGTCCTTTCGCCAGTGCGAGATCGTCTTCAATCACGGGCTGACAATTCATTCTAAATTGTCGGTTCAATCCATACTTCTGGGCCGCGTCCTGGCATTCGGCCGTTACATCTGTCATCGCATGGATCATGTCATCGAGCGCGAGCAGAGCCCGGTGACGGTTTCGGAACGGTCCGAATCGACGCGGGAACATGCCGGTCAGTCGGAGCCGGAGATACCAGACCGTCTGGCTTTGCTCTCGCGTGCGCACAAACCATTCCGGCTTTGGCGGGGTTTCGATGCACACGAGCCGTTCCCGCTTCTTATGTTCGGTCGTCGGTGTCTTGGGTACCGTCGTCAATGCCAACGTCTTGGCCATGGAAAAGCTCCTTTCGTGAGGGGTCGATCGACCCGGTGAATTAGGCGGCTGGCTTCCGCCGCTCCGCTTCAAAATGCTTCTCCACCAACTTCCGGATAAACCAACTGGCCGACGTGCCCTGCTGCTTCAGGGCATCGATCCTGGCCTTCAGGGACTTCGGCAGTTGCACGCTGACTCGTACCATTTTCATACACCACCCTCCTGTTGTGGGGATACTACACCATATGATGCATGGTGTGTAAGTGGTGTTGATTGAGGCAAAGTCCTTTGATAAGGTGCGGCCTGGTAACCGTGGTAACCGTGGTCAACGCTGACTGATGCCCAAAGACAAAGACAGAGAACCCCAAGAGCCCGGGATTTGGCACTTTCGCGAAGTGCCGCGGGACCATATCGTGAAAGCAAAGATCGGCGCGGCCCTTGAGGGTCTCTCGGTCAAGGCCTACATCATGAAATTGGTGGACGCGCACTGGGTGGAGATGGAGAAGAAGGGGATCCTGCCGAAGAGTAAGGGCTAAAGCCGATGACTGAGTCTGTCCAGCTGATTCAGCATGAAACTTATAGCGGGGTCGATATCAGATCTCACCCTCTCGAAGTGACAAGACAGAATAAGAAGAGATGGAAAATTCGTCTTGATATTACGTTTCCGACGGGAGGTTTGACCGCAACGGCTCCCGAATACCTCGACGAAGTGAATTTCTACTCAACTCCCAACGAGGCGCACACCGCTGGATTCAGGTGGGGCCATCACATCATTGACGAATGGCTACGGACTGGCGACATTCCTTCAGCAAGGTTAGCCCGCAGTTTGCTGCATCTGTAACTTACTGAGACTGTTGGTCGAAAAAACGGGGGCCGAATAAGGGGTTCGATCGGTCGGTCAGGTGGAGGCGGGGGAGTGACCTGCAAGGGGAAAATCTGCTTTACATCGAAGCAGGACGCACTGATGAAAGCACTCAGATCGCTACGTCATCCCCAGCGTGATACGAACAATTTTCCAGCATATCGATGTCCATACTGTCGACATTGGCACCTTACGAAACAACAGATGGCCCAATGATCTGGACGACCGAGAAGCCGACGCAGACGGGGTGGTACTGGTACAAGGCTGACAAAGAATTTTCGCCGATAATCGTCGCGGTTCAGAAGCGTGAAGACGAGACACGAGTCGTAAAACTGTTCGCGCTCTTTGTTGAGAGCTTGGACATGCTAGAAATTGAGAACTTGCCGGGCCACTGGGCCGGACCGCTGGAGCCGCCGGCATAGGTAGTGAATCCATGGATCATCCGCATCCGGACAAGCGGCATGTTATGACCGCGATCCGGCATTATTTAGTTGGCGAGAAAGCCAGACGTGGAACGGCACGAGGGCTCGGCCATTACCATGATCTGGTGCAAACCTACTTGACAGCGAAGCGGGTAATAGTCAGATCGCTGGACTCACCGACATAACGTCGGATGACGAGACACACACACGATCCGCTTCCGCCATGTCAACGAGTCATATCGTTCTCTCGACACCCCGATTGTGTGCTCGATGTGCATGAACCACGGCTGATCGGTAATGACGCCGACATGCCACGGCCGGCCGAGGATTCGAAGTACGAGCACGTCGCCAGGTTGTGCGGCCGGCAATGGGATGTCCTGCCAGCCCAATGACTGACCCTGCACCAACGCCGCGATCTCCTCGACGTCTTTCCACGTCCGGTAGTTCTCAGTGTAGCTGGGGACTTCGATCCCAAACTCGTGCAACAGCACATAGCGCACCAATCCCCAACAATCGAACCCGGAGAGATCGCGCCCTTTATCCTTGAAGGGGACGAATAGCAGTTGATTGATGAATTGGGGATTCATACAGGCTGGTGTCGGGCAGTGGCCCCAGCCAACTCTTCAGAACTCGTGCACCGGGACAGCCGGCTTCCACTTCCGATACTAGCGCGATCTCAGCGAGGCCGCTGGCGCCGTCTGGATCATCAGGTTCCTGTAACAACACCGCACACGCATGACTAAAGATGTCTTGCTGCAGACCGCGCCACGCGATATCGGCCAACGCAGAATCATAGAGGAGGGCTTGCCCGATGATACAGTCTCCCTCCACGAGATCCTCGAAGTCTGGAAGATCCAACGTCGTGGGCAACAAGGCGCGCCCAACCGAGTCCTTGAGCAGGAGCGTCAGCACATAACAGTCTCCAATGACAAAGCCTGTATGCCCCAAAGTGAAGAGATACCGGCCTGGCTGAAACCGAATACGCGTCGGTTGGAGTGGAAAAATTCCCAGCAAATTTGGTCGGGGACTGGTCACAGAGGACAAATCGGACATACCGGTGACTGAGGCCTCGAACGATCGCCAAGGCTTCCCATTCTTCTTGATACGTCGGCAATCCGAGTGTCCGTTCCCATTCGGGGAAGATGGCGCTCGCCTTTCCTCCGATCATCTTCAAGGGAACATCCGGCCGGCCCACGAGCTGTACCTGTCCATCGGCCGCGTGTTGGAATTGAAGGGGGCTCATGCTGGGGAACTCAGCCATGCTGCACCAATCGCTGATCGCAGAGCCGCGGCCGCGCGGGAGGCATGTGCGCCTGCATGGCCAGCGTGCCGGCCACGGTGATGGATGCGGCTGTGTAGAATGCCGCGTTGGTACCGGCTGCAAATGCCATCCCAAGTGCTTCGGGTAAGAATGCCCCAAGGCCTCCGCCGCCCACGTACAAGGTCGCCGCGATGATCGCTAAAAATCCCACCATCCTGAGCACGTCCTTGCCCCCGCCCGCTCCCCCCGTAGGAATCACGTGCGTGAAAAAGGATTGCCCCGCGCGCGGGACGGCATACTCCCACTGCGCCTGCTCAATGAATTCGCCGTCGATGAAGACGCGAGCATGCAGACCCGCAAGCTTCCACCCGATCGCGCGAAGATGCTCAGCCACGGTCTTTCCTTCCGGCACATAGCGATCGATGCGGTCATGCTCGATCGCGAGATGCGGACAGACAATGAGGCGCAGGGTCTTGGGTTGGTCTACCAGGTTACCAGGGTTAACGTGGTTCACAGCGTCCATGTGCGGCCTCCGGTTTGCGTTGCGTTTGCTGTTCGCCGACTGGCTTGCAATCACGAGCGATTTTCTTTGGGGTCGAAGTGATGGTTCGCCCTCTCCTCGCTAGGGGGGCTCCGAGTATTACGAAACGCCGACTCAGCGCTATCCTTGATTGAAAAGGAGTGTTGGCCATGACACTCATGACGCGTCTGGCGCTGCTCCTCATCCCACTCCTGGCTGGCTGCGCATCTTCTCTGGACGAGCTCCGTGAGAGTCCTGTGAAACGCGTTGAGTCGTATGCCGTCCCGTATGGCCCGCTGGCCACCTGTTCCAACCACCGGTTCCAATACGACACCCTTGTCGATCTGGATGTGTGGGAGGATCTGGACGGAGGGAGCATTCGACTGACGGCCTTCAGAGCCGTGTTCATGCGCAGACCCCATGCGACCTTTGAGTTCATCTTGTTCCGTGACTCCTCGGGGACAACCCGCGTGGAATTCCGCAATGACGACTGGACGGATGTCCAACCAACTCGAGTGCGTCTCTCCGATGCCATGTGGCGCGCCATCACGCTCTGCTCCCAATCAGCGGCCCTGCAAACATATGCCGTGCAAACCGCCCCGTTCCCACCAGACGTTTCGCCTAAATAAGCGTGTCTCAACACGGACGCCTCTGCGGAAGACCTGCTGCATCTTCTCAGAGTCCAGCATCCTTGAGCCCTTCCGCGATCAACTTGTTCATCCGCAGATCGACTTCGGCGATCGACAGCGCGACCATACCTTGCGGCGCCTGCTGACTGTGGCCTTCCTCGAGTTTCACGATGTAGGGTAGATTATTGGATATCCAGATCGTATCGCCCGGTCTCACATCCAAGCGTCGCATGGCATTCGTGGCTCTACCGGACAGCGTCTTTTTCGTAGCCTGCCGCGCCTCAGCTTGCGTGATATAACGGGCACCGACCATACGTATGACCTGATTGGCGAGCGCCTTCTTATTCTTCAGCACGACGACTTTCTCGCCTCCAGCTCCCACAAGATTCACCTCTTCCGCCACGCTCCGATCTGGCTGGTTGAGACTGATGTTCCACGACGCGCGCGCGTGGCCTTTATCGACCGGGGTCTTGCGCACAATGCGGCCGAAGACATCGAATCCTATACGCTTGGTCACCTTGGCCGGCGCGATCCCGACCTTCTCGGCAAATTCATCCAGCTGAACACTAAAGCTTCGAAAATCATTCGCCATCGCGTCGCTCTTTTCTTCATTCAAACGTCTCTCTGAGTTCCTTCAATGTCATGGGCCGACCGGTCTCATCAATCAGATCGGAGAGTTCAATCGTTCCCGCCTGCCAGAGTTCCCATTTCCCACAACCGAGCACCTTGATCTGATCCTCCTCATCCTGCCGTCTGAGCCAATCCTCATAGGTCAGATCGGCATCGACAGGCCCTCCCATACTGGCTTGCTTGGATCCGGAGAACTCACGTTCAAGACGATCCATCTTGCGCGCCAATTCCACATTGCCGCCGGTCTCTTTCGCGAGTTGCTCCCAGGATTTCATAAGCGGGACCAAATCACTGCGGCATGCGAAATGAAGTGGCGGAGGACCGGGAAATCTGATCTTCGTTTTGCCGAGGGGGTTGCCGTCAAAATCCCATGAAGAGCCTGACAAGGCAATGCACTCTGCCGAGGTGCGAAAGTCCAACACTGACAGCCAGGTTTGCCCGCCGATCACATCATCATTCGCTTTCAACGTCGCTTGCCTGGCGGCATTGGCCACCGACTGGACACTCGTCCGGATCAGAGCTTCAGCTTCCCGGCTCGACATGCGAAAGATGCCATCCTGAAAACGTCGTTCTCGCGTCCCGCGCACGCGTCGCAATAGCTGCCCCAACGTCTCGCCGGCAAACACCCCTTGACAAATCGTGTTTTGAAAGCGGGCTCGAAGATTCGACTTTTGACGGCTCCACCAGTCTTTTGGCCGGTAAGCCTTGGACAATGGCGTCTTTAGCCAAGGCCCGTAAGACGACTTTCGGGACATTCACGTCTAACAGCGGAACTCCGATCGTGGAATTCAGAGCCTTGATCGTATGTGCGCTTTCGATGTCGGCCAACTCGATCATCTGCTCGTCGTGAGTGTCCGCGATTTTCGAATAGTGCTGCTCGATTGTCGCCTTCACGGCGATGAACAACGCTTTAAGCCGTTGCTGCTGGAAAATGGATCGCTCGTCGATGTCTGAGGCGGCAAGCTTCGCGTCAAGTTCTCGTTGCAACCGTGCCAGCATGCGTAACACTCGTCGCCGCTCGCCGGCGTCGAGGCGCAACAGGTTCACTTTATGGCCGATGAACCGGTCCGTGATGAGCTCTGCGATCTGACGAGAAGCTGCCATCAGCTCTTACTCCAGGTGAAGTCGTCGAGCTGGAGGTTAAACGATAGAAAGTCGTTCGCCATGGCTGCGCTCCTTTACTCGAACGGCAAGAGGTTTCCCCCATCGGCCATCTTCCGGCAGCTCCAGTCGAGCCGGCTGAACAGCGGGAGTTTTCCGTAGGCTTCGTCTCCAGCCAACTGACCGCTGATGGCCTGACGAATGACCTCACGAATCCCCATCGTCGACAATTCATGGTTCGGACAGCCGACGACGCCATGGATGTCATCTTGTCTTCCGGCGAGTGACTGTTTGACCTTGATCGTTTCCAGGATGGTCGCCACGGCTTCATCGAGGACTCCTGCAAGTGCGCGCTGCTTCTCCACCAAGGTGTTGTACCCTTCCGCATGACATGCGATCGTCGCGGCTCGCACCTCTGCCTGAGCTGGAACGAGCTCCGCTTCGATGTTGGAGAGGACCCGATCCAGATCGGCGCCTACCGATTCCGCCTCCGTGCGATCTCTCCGGAGCGCCGTGAGGATCTTCGGCTCTGCGCCGGCTCGTTCCGCCTTGGCGATCTCGTCACATAACCGTCCAACGTCGCCGGCCGACGTTTCCTTCCGCTTCTTCAAGTGCTCAAGTTCTGCACTGAGCGTCTGCACGTGATGAGCAGCCGTGGCCTTTCGCTGTTCTGCTGGGGTTCGTTCGATCGTGTCAGTAGTCACGAGATCCTCCTCTGGTTAGAAACTGGTGAGCGTGTGTCTTCGCGCGCAGTCCCAGTGCAGTGTTTCGATGTGGGGCCGAAGAGATCATTTGGCCTCGGGCAGTGAATGTTGTTGGACCAATTTCATCCACTCTTCTGGATTCTTCAGCGTAGCCGTGGCCGGCGCGAGGAGCACATACGTCCCGGACTGCGGTTGTGTCGGGGCGTCTTCTCTGAACAGTTTGAAATATCGGCCGGCGAGATTGAGCGCTTCAGTCCTACTGCTGAATCGATATTTGAACGTTTTGCCGTTGTATTCGATGCCTGCAATTGCGGCCGCGGTGTGAGGGTCCAACTGATACGGTTTAAGCGCCCGGCCGCGCGCGTCGAAGAGCTTGCGAATATCCGCGAAACAGACACACGCGAGCTGATGCAATACTCGTTCGGCCGTCAGGTCTCTTTGCTGGGTGAGACGATCACGCCTGGCCTCGACGGCTTCCAGAATGTCATCATTTGTCAGCAATCGCTGAGCGACCTGCCGTGCAGATCTCTTCGTGTACCCGGCGCGAATGGCCGCCTGCGTCGCGTTGAAATCCGTCAGATATTCCTCAACGAACCGCTGATGCTTCGGTCTCAGTGTGACCATGTCAGGCGACTGCCTGTTGAGCAGCGTCCTTCACTTTCAGGTACATCTCTCGACCGAATGTCTGTTCGATCACTTGCCCAATGCGGTCGTGTATTTCCGCATCCGTCAAGGGCACCTTGGTGACGTCAACTTCAAACTGCGTCACGAGGTCTTCGGTCTCGCGCGCCAGCATCTGCAACGATTCGAGCAACTCGCTCTTCTCAGCAAATTCTTGATACGCGGTCGGATCCAGGCGCTGCGCCCGGAGATCATCGGCCCGTCTCCGCATTTCTGGCGTGATGAGTGGCTTGATGTCCGGTGCATTCTGAATGGCCCGGAGCAGCTCAACGTTATTGGCCTCCGCGGCAGTGAGATACACGTGATCCCGTTGGGATTGGTCAAGGTCACGGAGATCGATCCGCATTTCCGAATCACGAAGCTCCTAGACCACCTCATTGCGTGTGGAGGGCGGCAGTGTAAATAGTTTGTTGTGGAGAGAGGTCAGCTGCTCTCCCGCCTGCCGTTTTTCTTGGCGAAACCAGGTCAGGTCGCCCCACAACCGCTGCACCGAGGTTTTCATCGCGTTGCGTCGGCCCGTCGTTGTCAGGTTCGGATCCGCCTCCAATTTCTTTTCTAACTCGCCCTGCTCGGTGAACATGCCCTGTAATCGACTTGAGACTTCCTTGAGTCGGCCGGCATCAGGCGACCGCTCGTACACCTTGTTGAGAATCTGCACCATGAGGCTGATATTCCTTGTCATTACTACCCTCTCTTTTTTAGGTGTTTGGGCGAAAGGTGGGCATAACGGAGGGTCATGGTGGGCGAGGTATGCCCCGAGTAGGTTGCTGACGGTCGCGAGCGCGACCCTCGCATGATCAGCCAGGAGGCAACGGTATGGCGCAGGTCGTGAAAGTGGAAATCCGTTAAGCCTGACGCTTCACAGGCCCGCACAAAGGCATGCCGTACATCGAGATAGCGTCGGCCCTCGGCTCTTGATACTTCTTGATGGCGGTCAGTTCTTCCCGTGCGGTCTTGCGTAAGAGTTTCCACTCCACCGCTCTGCTGAGCGCGTGCTTGAGTGTGGCCATTTCTCGGTTGATCGTGGTCGGTCCCACTCCCTCGCCCCGCCGACGCCCCCGGTACTGATCCAACACATCCACTGTGAGGGTATGAATGAGCGGGTTGCCCCAGACGCACGAGAAGCGGGCGAAGTGATGGTGCTTGGTCACCACACTACGTTGATGACTGACAAAGGCGAGATACCGCTCCGCGAGTTCCTTCAAGCTGAGCGGTTTGATCGGAGGCGCCGGCACGAGGCCTTCCATCGCTTCCTTCCACCGATCGATCAACCGCCGTTCCGCCTCTTTCTTGTTTGAGGTCTTACAGGATTCAAAGCGCTGGATGCCGGTAGCATCCCGGTACGTCATCCACCACACCTCTCCCCGCCCGCTTATACAGGCCCGGTCGTGGATCGTGCCATGTTCAGATTCCTTTCTGTAGGCGACATTCATGGTTCACCAAATTGGGAATTGTTCAGCCTCGGGATTGTGCTAGCACCAAACTCTATTTTCTTTTGAGAGCATATACGTCTGTCGTGATGTTCATGGAGAGGAACCTCATCATGAGACGATCTGATGTTCAGAACTTCTGGACGTTCATCCTGCTGGCGCCGCCGGTAATTCTGACGATTGTTGGTGTACTGTGGTACTTCTGGGATGATTTGATCTTGGGAAAGTGATGTCCCTCCTACTGGGCGACCGTGAGTTCCTTCGCCATGCTGGTAGCCCCTCCACCTTTCCCGCAACCATGCGGCACAATTGTTTGATCCGCTTGGGCCTGGAGGGCTCGGTCTCGTCGACGCTAGCCTACTCGTTGCTCTTACTCGACCGAATCGAAGCGATCATGGGAGGGTTTCTTTTTTCTGCTTCACATAGCCCCGCTCGCTCAAACACTCTTCCGTCCGGTCCTTGATCCTGTCCTTGATGTTGATGCGACGGCCCGTGTCTGAATCGACCTGCTGGGCTTCTATCGTCGCCTTGCGCGTGCACTCATAGCAGTCTTGTCCTAATTTCGGGTCGTCCGGATCGCAGGCGACTGTCACGCAGCCGGTGAGTAAGAAGTCCAGTATCACGAGCCCGAGAAAGACGGTTTTAATGCGGGCCATTGCTCAGCCCTCCTCACGATTAGGGGTGCATGGTTCTTCTCCCACGATCTTGGCAAATAGCTCTGCTGGCTCACTTTGCGACCACATCGCCTCGGGAATCCCCTAGTGCAAAAACCTCCATTGGGAGCATATCGTCGAGTGTATGGTCATGGAGGTGCACCATGGATCGGTTTGATTTTCAGCGCTACCCGGTGAGTTTCATGATCCAAGACGCGCTCATCATCCTGACGCCGGTCTTCCTGACGCTGCTCGGTTTCTGGCTTCTGGAATGAGTCGTTGTGATCTCAACGACGTCAAAACTCGGGTTCTTCCGACTATGCCCGAGAACATCCCGATGCCGTGGTCATTGCCCCCCAATCCTACGCGCGCTCTTGATCGGAGGAGCAACTGGGCATCGGTTGCCCCGTTTCCGATGGCTTGATTGGCGCGCCAGGGATGGTCATACGATTCAAATCGAGTCCGGTTTTCGAGACCTAGGTCAATCCAATCGGGTAAGCATTCCATATTTTTCGATGGAGGACGGCATCGGCTGGCTCAATCCAGTTTTTTCCGGTTTGGGCGTCTGCCCGCCTTTTGATCTCATTCATCACGTCAGAAAAATCCGCATCGTTTTCCGCCGGAGTAGAGGATGAAACAGCCTGTGGCTTCTCGGCCAAGGCCACGTTCGCTGCAAGTAATATTGCCATCCCTATTGCGAACAGATATCTGACTTCCACATTCCTGCTTCCTTTTCATCGAGCGATCCAAGTGGCACGCCCGACATATGTAGATCATATCGATGCTCTCTTCATAGCCAGAATTGAAGCTCCATATCAATGGGCCTGGACAAATCCAACCAAAGAGAGGGGGGCCTGTCTCCTCGCGGCCAACCACGGCGTGGTCCAGTTGATCCTGAGCCCTCCTCTTATCCCATCCTCGGCAATCCAGATCTCTCTTCGACTTTCATCCGTTAACTCGAGCAGATTTCTGGCATCAGACCTTCTTCATGACGATCGACATATCCGAAACGGCACCCGACCCCAAGACGCTGCCACAGGAAAGAATCCATGGGGATCCTCGCATTGGACCTCACACCCTAATCACGCATTGGTCAAAAACGGCTGGTGCTGGTGGAAGTATGCGCCGGGAGATACAGAGCTGGAGAAGCTAGAGACGGACGCGCGAGTGGAGAAGAAAGGATGGTGGACTGATCTGCACCCGGTGCCGCCGTGGGACTATCGGAAAATGAGGCGAGAATAGACACTCTCATGCCCCCACTGTATCCTAGAAATCGCCAGCGACCAGAAAGACCACCCCACCAGGAGAAGATAGTGGAAGAGTTCATCAGCGAGGATGATCTCAAGTCATTCGACGGATGGTTGCGGTATCAGGCTATTGACGCGACGGCGATCACGCCAGAGGAATTAGCAACGTGGCGGCGTATCTTCGAGGAAGCGAGGCAACGCACCGCCACGAATCCCAAAGTGGAATTGATGAAGCTTCAGCCGATCCCCGGTGAGTATCGATACGCAGTGGTAGTCAGGGATCTCGCCGACCTCCGACTCACATTCTGGGTAAAGCGTTCGCGGAAAGGGGAGTTTTTCATCATGCTCCCGAGAGGGGGTCGCGAATGGGACGTTCACACGAGCTATCATCTCGACGGCACCCTGCACATGAAAAGCCACGGGAGTCAGGCCTTCACATCGGACCGACGCCAGCCATTGAATGGCACGTTCCGGGGAACTGAGCACCTTGGGACCTATTTTGGCTATGGCCCGAAGAGCGTTGGAGCGATTTGCGATCCCATGGCCTTCGCTGGCGTTGTCGAGGTCTCGCCGGACATATGGGGGCCAATGGACGGCTGGGTGGCGGTGGAGCTCGTGGAGCCTGGCACAGAGCCCACTTTGAAGATCCCTTACCCACAAATCATCACCCGAAGGCAATTTACCGACATCCTACCGTGGGTCGTCATCACCGTAGGTATGCCAGCAGGCTAGAATCAGCTCATGCTTCTCACCCCCACAGTGCGGTCAGCGTAGCCATGGGGCCTTTAACAAGTCTGAAGTCTTCAAGGCGTACCTCTCCACACTGTCACCGACAATTCTGGCAGAATCTAACTGCGCTGTTATTATATTACTGAGCCGCCCCCAAGAGACCCTGTGACTCCAAGGAATCCCCCGCCTAACGATCGTATGGCCACCACAAAATCAAAGCCGCCCCCCCTGCGAAGATGGCGACGAAGAGACCTGGGATAAGAGCGATTTCCATGATGTCCTCCCTGGGTTGACGGTGGTGAGTTCAAAGGTACCTCAACCTCCTAGGTCGATGCTAGCCCTATTAGCACCAATAACACCAAAGAATCTATCCACCTGCTTTTGAAGACAGCTCCCGACTAGGGTTTCTCCCAATTACTGACTCATTACACAGGTGTAGTCTCGGCCGATTATGGATCTTCGTCGCGCCATCGGTGAATACGTAACCGAAGGGCGCGAGCTATTAAAACGGCTCCGTTCACTCGAAGAGGGCCCAACGGTGTCGTCCGTCGATCTCCACATCCTTCGAGTTCAGCTCTATTTATTGGATATCGAAGCAGCTAACATGCAGGAGCTGAGAAGAGGACTTCCACTGCTAGATACGAAAGAGGCGAAACGAAAGACATAACCACCACCCGAGGATTAGCGTTCCATCCTCGGGTGTACGGTAACCTCCCTGTCATGTACGAGCTATAACCCTCTAGAAGTCATTGATTCTATTTAGAGGCATCAGGGCTTCAAATCCGTCACCCTCCGCTTGCTCGCTCGTTCCAGCCCGATTTTCGATATGGAAAAAGGTGGATACCTGGAAAAATCTTCGCAGTTTTTGAAAGGGTTGGAACGTCCATCTCTGGAGGTGAATTTTTAACCCCACCCCCCTCTCTTCAATTCTGAACAGGTGTTATTACAGTGTTAGCGAGAGGAAGAAACTGATACGGATTGACCCTGAATGAAACAGACTGCGACAACCTGGTAATACCTGAAACCCCTGTGCTGGTGCGGGGATTACCCAGGCCTTCAATGACTTGAGCAATCCCCTCTGATACAATCCCGCCTTCGGCACCACCACTTCTTCTTATTGATGTATGAACATGCCGAAGGGGAATGATTGGTGATTGGTGCCATTGATGGAAAGGTGGGGAGTCGATCAGTCATGGACATGAAGATGGAGGATCGGCGCGCTACGCCTCGCTTCCGGGTGCAATTTCGCACCACGTTGTCAGACCCCACCCAGCCCGCGGAAACAGGCCTCATGCTCGATCTCTCAAGGGGCGGGTGCCGGCTGGAAAGCCCGCTCCTCATTTTGCCAGGCCTCTCGTTAGAACTGCGCATCTATGTGCCCGGCTTGGAGTGGCCGTTGATGATTGATGGGGCTGATGTGCAGTGGGTGAGTGAGCAAACCGCCGGGCTCGCTTTTGTTCGAATCAGAGAGACTGAGCAGCAGCGACTCGACGAAGTGCTTACCGCTCGGCTCGGCAGGAAGTCCGAGGACGGCGACGAAGAGCAGTTCGAAACGGTGCCGTTTGAGTTCCAAGAACTTGAAAAGGTGCTCTCGAAAGACCCGCAACTCGCCATCAGCAAGGGACTGTTGTGGTTCGCTCAGAACCGGGAGGAATTCCGGTTTCGAGGGGGGAGCCTGCTCAGCAGAGCGCTTCCCAATTGCACCCCGGAATTCGCTGCTGCGCTCGCCGAGTTAGTCAAAGCTGGCGGCGAGACGGAGGCAGATTTCTCCCTGGCGATTCTCCAGAACTATCTTGGTGAGACATCCACCTACGTGGTCTTGAAAGAGATTGTGTCGCGATTTCCACAGGACGCTCGCAAAATGAGTGGAGTCCGGATCAACATCGACAGCACCGGCGTGGTCTCTGGTGAATTCGGGCTTGCTGACGCATGGCGGGTCAAGAAGGAATCACTGAGGCACTGGCTGGCAGACGAACGGCGGGCGGTCAAAGGGTTCGCCGAGAAGCATATTGCAGAACTTGACCGAATGATCGCGGCAGAGTGTCGCCGTGTGGAGGCCGAACGGGAAATGCGAAACAGGAGCAATGACGAGAGCGAGCCAGGTGGTTACAGGGCGAAACCCTTCTGATCGAGGAGCGGATTCAGGAATTAGAGAAGAAGGGCCTCCTGCCGAAGGGGAAGCAACCGACTGTGAGTGAACCATGGCGGAGCCGTGTTATTAGTGTGCGGAGTTACGGACTCCTGTTCCTGATGGTTGCCGGTGCGCTCTACTTCACCTGGCATTAACGGCCCCCTGCTGAAAGGGCAGTGACCTGTTCCTCCGGTTGTGGCATAGTGCCTCCATCATGGATCTTTCCCGATGAAACGTCTTGCTGCCATTGGGCTGGCGTGCCTGTTGTCTGCCTGTCAGTCGGGCCCTGCCGCTCTTCTTGAGGGTCAACCAGAAAAGATCGCCAACTTTCCCACGACGGCGACGGATCTCTCGGACTGCGTGTATCGATTCGCGCAATCGATGCGTTCTCCCTATTTGTTTCACCGCCATGCCCGCGCAGACAACCTGGAATTCGTGGTCACGGCCACAGGCTCTAACGCACCGATTGCGACAACGTTGCCCAAACTTGAACTACGCTTCATCACGCAAGGCGAGACCACCTCAGTTGAAATGCGAGACAATGCCATCGGGGACCATGAGCTGAGTCACGATGTCTGGACCATCGTTGAACGGTGCTCACAACAGAAGGCTAAGCCGTCTGAATCAAAATCCTCCGCGCCCTAACCGCGCCAGCGTTTTCCGCAGGGGATGCTCTCGTGGCACTCTCTGAAATTATTTCGCAAGCCCAGCACCTGACTCTTTGGCACCAAGCCGCCAGGCTCCTCCAGTCCCTGATCGAGGCTACGCTTCCAGCGATACATCTGCGCCGCATTCATCGCGTATTTCCGGCAGATCTCCTCGAGCGGGATCCCAGTCTGCCACTCCTCCAGCACGATCAACTTCTGCTCGGCGCTCCACCGTCGCCGTCACCCCCGACCACTCTGGACAGGTTTCACTGCAGTGTCCATGGATCTCTCCTCGCTTAGGGACCTGTCTACATTTAGCCTGGGCACAACAAGACTTCCCGCAACGATCTGCTCGAGCTTGCAGTGAAGGGGGGGGGGGTCTTAGGAAGGAAAAAGCGGGGAAAGAGTTCGTCTTTGTAAAAGCTGGCAAAATAATGGATAGGCTGAGGGCCGCTCCAAACTTGTAATGCAGACGAAGCAGTTAACTGGCGTGCGACTTCCCCGGCATTAGTATAGGTCTGATTCCCGAAATGCTGGAGGTGCAGTTCGTGGTCTGCTTGCCGCGTGTGACCATGCACCTGTCCGATTCACGTTCACTGGCCGCGGGGCTGCTGCCAAAGGGGAAATAATCTATTTAATTGTCCACTCCATTCCATCTACAAAAAGAGTTTACCAGCGCTGGGGAAATCGCTAGGCGTAACGTTTTGCATGATCTGGTAAGGTACGTGTATCTCGCCTCCTCAAGGCGGGCCATGTACCCCATCATGACCTTTAACACCCAATACCCAGCTAGTGTATTCCGTCTCCTCACCGCTCGTGGCGTTGCCGAGGCTGTTCGCGCTCGATGCTGGTATCGCCGTGATCTCCGTTTCTATGCGTGCGATGAAAAGCACATCCTGACCCTTCCTCGTCATCAGTTCCTGCGTCGTGATTGTTTTGATGATTTGCACTACTACGCGCGATATGAACGGGGGCAGATGTCACCGGAAACATTGCGACGCGAGAGCTCAAAACGGCAGACATTGGGCTATCATCTCTATACGCTCGTTCAAGATGGTCGGCTGGTCTTTTATGCGTGGCTGGTCGATCGACAGGCGCGGAGTGAAGATCCGGTGCTCGGGCAAGTGTTCTTTCCGCCGACGGATGCCTCCATCATCTTCGATTGTTTT
>CBDDRB010000036.1:0-28763 GCA_965232965.1 uncultured bacterium | reverse complement strand
CCCATGCAAGCGACGCTCTTCGCCACATGATCTTGGACAGCAGCCGAGGCAACCTCATCGGAAAATCGAATCCACAGCCGTCTCACACGCAGCATTGACGCAGGGAGGATACTGAAGGACAGATTATTTTGGACAGCAGTGAGGTCAACCACACTGTCTGTCAAGAAACTGCCAAACCACCGGACTTCTTCTAGCACCCGTTTTATCCTTGCGGCTGATTTTCTTCCACACGATGGGCAGCACAAAATGTGCTCGCACTCTGACACAAATTGTCAGCTTTCTCCGGAAACATGCCTAAGGCTTCCCTAGCAATAAGCTGAAGAATAGATTCAAAATCAATGGGTTAAGACTCATAGGCCAGGCCAAGTGGTCGGCATGCCAATTGCTCATTTGGCGGCCAGCTATGGGTGTATTCAATAAAACCAGACGCCAGGGAACCCTCTCAGACCAGGCAGGGTTTACGTTGATCGAAATCATGATCGCGGTGGCGATTATCGGGATTGCCATGGCAATAGCCATACCGAATTTCACGCGGATGTACATAGACTACCAATCCAAGGTCACGGCATCCGAAATCACTCGCCATCTTGTGCTTGTTCGGACACGAGCGATGACGACAAATCAGACTCTGAACGTCCAAATCGTGCTGGTGAATGGAGGGGTCCAGATGACCACTACCAATCTCGCCGGTGCTCCGGCTCTTCAAGGCCTGAACAGGATCGAGTCGGTACAGATGACGACATTAGCCTTCAACAACGGTGGTTTACTCCCAAACGGAGGGGTCGTGCAGTTTAATTCTCTCGGTATGAGGACGAGTGTACCTGGCACGGGAGTCCAGACGATCACGATCGGAGGGACTCTCTCGGGGACTCCAACTACACAATATAGGATTAACGTTGCGCCCAGTGGAACCAGCGGGCTTGTGAGGTTGTGAGGCGCCCTGCGATGTGCGGCAACATGCCTAATAGCAAGAGGGTGACGTGCCGAAGTCGGCAAGAGCGGGGGTTTACCCTCATTGAGGTCATGCTGTCGTCCGCCATTCTTGCCGTTGGTCTGCTCGGTTTGGCAGCGACGACGACATTGTCCTTCACGCGCAACAGCGACGGCAATGAAGTGACGGTTGCCACGAACCTTGCAACGGACATTGTCGAACGGATGCAATTCAATCGGCGGAACCTCGTGGCTGGCTATAACGGAATCAATCTGCCATCAGCGGCCCCTGCGCTTTGTCTCCAGAATCCGCTGACTCAGCCCGTGGCGCGAGGAGATTGTCTGCAATGGCAAGCTCGCTTGTTTGCATCGGGATTAGTAGGTGTCCAAGCTCAGGTGGCAGTGGCGACTGTAGGGCCAGTGCAGCTTAATCAGAACAATATTACCGTGACGGTCACTTGGGTAGGAGCAAGTCGAAACACCATTAGCGGGGGGTCGGCAGCCTGGGTACCAGGAACCAAACAAGTCGTGTTGAATACGATAATTGCACCAGAGCATTTGTGAGAAGTCGAGAGGGAAAGGGGCGGTTGCCGGATATGAGTTCGCAGGACAAGCCAGAGGAACAGGGGTTCACACTGATCGAGATTATGGTGGCGACCGCGATAACGTCCGTGATCGTGTTGGCCGGCATGGCTGCGCTGACGATGACCGGTAAAGCCGTGCGAGCCAATGAGCAAGTTTCCGATTCCCAACAAAACGCGCGTATGGCCATGGAACTGATCGCCCACGATATCAAGATGGCAGGGTTTGGGCCTCAAATTGATCTATCAAAGAATCCGGCTCCAGTTGGGGACTGTGGAATTGCCGGGACTCCAGTGCCGATTCTTCCCGGGGATAACAATCCGACCGCAGGCGTTTCTGATACTGGACCGGATCAAATCTCCCTCATGGTGCCTCTCACGGTGTATCCCGCCCCAGGTGTTTTGGCGTGGCAGACCACCGCTCCCCTTGGTCCAGGTGTCATTCCAAATGTGGCGATCAATGCAGGAATCCTTCCCGCCATGACAGCGGCAGGGTTCGGCGCCAACTCCTTTATCTCGCTGGGTGGAACCGTCATGCATCGGGTGCAGGGTGCGGCGGCCCCGATCATATTAACGGTTCCCGACCCTGGACCAAACACAGTGATACCGACGGGGACGCAAATATTTATTGTGCAGTGCATCACCTATCAAGTCATTCCTCAGCTCGCCGGTGGCGCTCCCGGTGCAGACTTCAACAATATCTGTGGTGGTAATGCTCCTTGCTTGGTCCGCGGGATAGCGAATGCCACGGCCGCCTCCTTCGGGCGAGTCCTGCCGAACTGTAACGTCCCGGCGAGCCCTTGCTTGCCCATAGTCAACGGGATCGAGGATATCCAGTTTGCCTATGCCTGCGATGGCTGCCTGGTGACGGTGCCTCCCACTCTTCCGGATGGCCTGATAGACGATTTGAATGGGAATTTGATCTTCGATCAAGGGGATTACGTTTCGAACCAAATCTGGACCAACACTCCGCCCCTGACACCGTCTGCAATTAAGATGGTTCAGGTTTCGATCGTCGCCCGACAGCAACTGATGGATAATGGGCTTGGAGAAGGGAATTCACAGGCAGGGCCGGGCGTTCTGTCCACCACCTTTCTCACGGTTGATGATCATCCCCATGCCGGTGGTGTCTTCGTTGCCGGCGATACCGGAGCTCAGATTCCTCCCTATGCATCGGTACGCCGGCGGGTGGTCACTAGAACCGTAGAGACGAGAAATGCGAGACCGTGGTCCTGACCTGGAAGGAAAACGAAGATGATCGAGCGGCGCGGTCAGTCACAGGTAATGGGCGAACAAGGGGTAAGTCTCATCACGGTTATGATGGTGATCCTCATCATGACTCTGATGGGAATTTCGATCCTTGCCGTTACAGGCTTTGAGCGGCAAATTGCCAGTTCCGTCAGCGCCAGCGAGGCTTCAACGGACGCGGCGGAGTCTTGTGTGAGTGTCGCCGCGACTGTGCTCAATAAGTACGTGGAAAACAAGGTTGTATTGCCAGCATTTCTCTCCAACGCGGTTCCGCCGGGGCCGGTGCCGTTCACAAATCTCGCAGTCTTGAACGGGAAGTTGCCAATTGATGGAGGCAACGTGGACTTTCCGGTAGGAGCGGGTTCTGTGCCAAATTTGGTGATGACCATAGGTAACTACCAAGTGTTCGGCGACATAGATCGATTGTATATGAATCCGGCCTTCGGAAGCGGGCTTGATCCCAGCACAGGTACCCCGTTGATGGATTTCTTTTATCAAATCACCTGTGTGGCGCAAAACGTGAGTACAGGGCTCACCAGTCAAGTCGGAGCGGTCTATGTCTGCAATAGCGCAGGTCAATATTGTCAGCGGAGAAGTTACTAGACCTGTGCCCGCAGAGACGAAGGTCGATGAGGAGGATTACCATGATTGACGCCGCTCGCACAGAGCAGAAGAACCTCAGGCGAGGTAGCCAGATAGGTGTATACAACCGATTGTTCGCGCATGCAGGGATAGTCGTGCTTTTCGCATTGACAGTTCTCTTCAGCATGAGCGCTGGTGTGGCATCGGCCGACGACGAGCCTCTTCCCTCGATGACGATCGGCTATCAGAACGGCACGATTACCGCCATCCACGAGCAAACGCTCGACATCGATGGGCGGACCTACGGCTTGATCCAGGGAGTAGTCATTCTTAACCAAACTGGACGAGTAATGGAGCCCAGAGACCTTGTGGTGACCGCTGAAGTGAAGTTTCACGTCACGAAAGACGACAATAACAAGATCGACAAGATGATCGTGACGTTTCCCAGGTAATGAGGAAATGCTGAATCTGCTGTGTCGTGCAACAAGAACGGAGGGTGCCATGAAGAGCCGGAGTATCGCCACTCGTGGAACCATCATGCTGGCGTTGGTGGGTTGTCTCGTGGGACCTGGTGCGGTACAGGCCCAAACGATGGATCAATACTATGCCGTGCCACCCTTCGTCAACGACCAAGTCGCACCCAATATCATCTTGTTGCTCGACAACTCCGGCAGTATGGATGCGAGGGCCTGCGATTCGACCTGGTGTGGCGTGTTGGCAGGTGGTGGCATCACACCGGTGAATCAAAACTTTGTTGCGACCTCATCCTACAGTGGGTACTTCAACTCTCTGTCCTGCTATACGTACGATGCGACCAATACGCGCTTCGATTTCGCCGCGACGAAGGCTACGCTGGCTGCCATCTGCACAGGAACTCAATGGGATGGGAATTTTCTCAACTGGGCCGGCTTCCGGCGGTTCGATGCCTTAAAGAAAGCCATGTCAGGAGGGGATTGCGTGGTCACGCGCGCGGCGGATGGCACATGCCCCCCCAGCGGATCGCCGGCAAAAATCACGATCACATTCCAGAACTTTTTTTTGAACTCGGGTGATGGGCATGAGACGACAAGGTCGGTTCCCAGTGCCACGTATGCCGGGCGGGTTCCGACGTCTGCCACTCCAGGGATGCCGGACCCCATTTCGATCCATTTGCGTGGCGGGACTGACGGAATGGCCGGTTCCATCTGCGTCGACGATGACGGTACTGGTCCAACCAGTGGCGCGACATCCTGTTCCGATTTTGATGGATTTGCCGAGTCGAACTACAAGCTCCGTCTCACATCCACCGTCGAACCGACTGGGGTCGTGCAGCAAATCGGTGCTCAGGCACGCTTCGGCCTCTTTGAGTTCAAAGGGTCGGGCGATGGGGCGCGCATGCTTGTCGGAGTGGGATCGCGTCAGACCATCAACTTTGGTGGTTCTGGGGTAGAGACGTTTAATACCAATGTCGCGGCAGTCTTGGATGCCCTGAAGGAATCGTCTCCTTCGACCTGGACGCCTTTGGCCGAGTCACTGTATGAAACTGCCCGGTATGTTGCCCAAATTGAATCTACATATCTGAACGGCGCCTATGTCTATCCCGTTGCCTATTCTGGCGGCAATTCGAATGGCGTGGCATTCGGCACGTCAGGAGAGGGATCCATAGGATCGGCTGAGATCAGTGCGCTGACAGGCAGCGAAACTTGTACGGCCGGCTATATTTCAGGGGGAACGACAGCGACGTGCGCAGCTGGTCGTGATCCATACTTCTTTGGGAGCAACCACACCCCCCCTTGGGCGACGACATCCACGCAGGTCCGCTGCTGCAAGACATTCGTCATCATTGTAACGGACGGGGAGCCGACGCAGGATTTGAATATCCCGGCCGGGCTCCAAGATTATGCACACGGACATCATGGAGTTCACTGTACGGGGACGGATACGAGCAGTGCGACAGCTCCCATCAATACGACCTGTAACACCCATCCAGCCACGACCGCTCCCTACCTGATCGGCACAAGTCCTGCCGCCACTGCCACCTCAGGCGAACACAAGACGGACTACGCGAGTAACGGGAGGCACTACTTGGATGATGTGGCCTATTGGGCTCACACGAATGACCTCCGGCCTTGTAATGGAACCGCTCCAGCCCTTACTGACGGGACGATCGCCGTGCTGGGTGTCACCGGGCACTGTTTGGATGGGCTCCAAACCATTTCAGTCTACACATTTTTCGCATTCGGCAACATTGCCGGCAGAGAAATCTTGATGCACACAGCCCAATTGGGCGGATTTGAGGACAGTAACAACAATAACCTTCCGGACCTGGTGACGGAATGGGATAAGGTGATCAATGCCACCGGCGCGGCCGGGACTGACGGAATTCCTGATAACTATTTCGAATCCTCCAACGTAGACGACTTACAAGATAGATTGATGGCCACCATTACGGCGATCTTGCGAAAGAGTTCGTCCGGAACGGCTATTTCTGTGTTGGCCACCTCTGCCACCGGTGAAGGGAGCGTCTATCAAGCCTACTTCTACACCAGCACCGTCGGGCAGGGCGGCGCCAATGTGAAATGGACTGGCTATGCTCAGGGGCTATTCATCGATCACCTCGGTAATTTCCGAGAGGATACGGATCAGGATGCAACATTAGTTTATGAAAACGATTACATCGTCAAGACTAGGTATGACAATGATCCCAATAGTCCTACTTTTGGGAAAGTGCTGGTCGACAAGTATCTCGATGCCAATGGCGACGGGGCCGCCGACAGTACAACGCCGGCAATCCCAGGCCTGGAATTGAAAGATATTCGCCCGTTCTGGGAAGGGGGCAAACAGTTAGCAAACACGGCATCCACAGCGAGAAATCTGCTCACGTGGGTGGATATCGACAACGATGGACTTGTGGACGCGGGCGAGCAGATGCAGTTCAGCACCGCGAATTCGGGAACGTTGGGCCCATACCTGCGGGCCGTCATCAATCCTCCTCTCCCCGCTCCCCAATCCCTCTACACAGCGGACAACATCATCAACTTCGTCCGTGGCGACGAAATTACCGGGCTCCGCACGCGCATGCTAGAAGTGCCAATCGGTAGCGGTACCTACAAGGTGTGGAAATTGGGCGATCCTATCCACTCGACTCCCACCATTGTGGCCGCTCCGCGGTCGAACTACGATCTCATATACGGAGATACGTCCTACACGGATTTCTTCTTGAAATGGAAGAATCGCCGTGAAGTCATCTATGTCGGCGCGAACGACGGAATGCTGCACGCCTTCAACGGCGGGTTCTACCACAAGAGTGACGATGTCACGACGACGACTGTGGTCGAGCATGGGTGGTACACGAAGAATCCCACAGACAACAGCAGCGGCCGTCCGCTCGGAGACGAACTCTGGGGATTTCTTCCCTATCAACTCTTGCCACAGTTGCAGTGGTTGGCGAGGGCCGATTACACCCATGTCTATTACGTGGATCTCAAGCCCACGGTGTCCGATGTGCGGATTTTCACGCCAGATGCAGACCATCCGAACGGCTGGGGAACAATCCTGATCGGAGGGTTCCGCATGGGAGGGAGCTGTGGAAACTGTGCTTCCGGCACGGGCGCTCCTCCCATGACGGTCAATATCGGCGGGACGAACCGCACATTCTACAGTGCGTACTTTGTGCTGGATATCACCAATCCGGATGTCGATCCCAAGATTCTCTGGAGTTTCAGCGATGCCGGGTTGGGACTTACGGTCGGTACTCCGGCCGTGACGCGTATAAGTCCCACAGCGGATGCGAAGACTGATAACACCAATGCCAAGTGGATGGTGTTGTTCGGTTCTGGACCCAATGGATATGGGGCAGATTTGCCGGCGGCTCCATCGCAAACAGCCAAGCTGTATGCTGTGGATATAAAGGTTGGGCCTGGAACCGGGAATTCGCAAGTGACCACGATGCCGGTCGGTTCCATCCGATCGTTTCTCGGAAATATCGTGGCGATAGATAGAAATTTTGACTACCGGCACGACGTCGCTTACTTCGGGCGCACGATGCACGATGGATCTCTGCCCTGGAGGGGCAAGATGTATCGATTGACTACCGGAGGTTGTACGAATGCCCCTTGCAGCACCTCGACCTGGGGTGTTGCCAACGGCGGCAATCGATCAGCCACGGAAATGATCGATGACTTCTATGACTACAATTCATTGGGTGGAACCACGGTGGAAATGGGGCCGGTGACGACCGGGCCATCGGTGACCATCGATGATGCGAATAAGGTGTGGGTCTTTTTTGGAACGGGTCGCTACTTGAGTAATTCCGACAAAACCAATACCGAGCAACAGTATCTGTTTGGTATTAAGGATAAGGTGGTGAACTCGGGGTGCACCCAATCTGATACCACCAATTGCAATACCGTCGACCTGGTCAATACCACGAATGCAGTGGTGTGTATCGTCTGTGCGCCTGGGGCGAACCAAATGACGGACCCCAATAATCCTTCGCTCACGAGTGTCACTACGGGACCCACTTCGATGGTCGGGTTGGTTCAGAGCAAGGACGGATGGTATGTCAAGCTGGTGACTGCGGCCGGTACGTCGGCGGAGCGATCGGTATCCGGTTCCACCGTGATTGCTGGCGCGGTATTCTTTCCGACGCTCGTGCCAACGAATGATTTCTGCGCTTCGACCGGAACGAGCTATCTCTACGCCCTGTATTACAAGACCGGATCGGCCTACTCGTCTCCAATCATCGGAACTAGTGCCTCCGGCGCAAGTACGAACAATAACACGCGGATTGGGATGGGTGAGGGGGTGGCCTCGCAAGGTGCTATCCAACTCGCAGGAGGGGGCGGTACTTGTACAGGAGGAAACTGTGCCAAGAAAAAAGAGACTGGTACGTTTTGTAGCCAGTCAAGCACAGGAAGCAGCGAGTGTGCGTCTTTCATTGGGCCGAATGCTCCCTGGAGTCGGTACATGTCTTGGGAGCGTGACCGAAAGTAAACAAAGGTTCAATAGAGTTGGGAGGTACCAGAATCCTGGTTACTCCCAACTCAACTGGCAGTGTCAAAGCAGTGTTGAAGTAACGAATGAGACCGTCAAATCAACCGGTGGTGTACAAAAGGCTCTTTCCATCACTCTGTGTAGTTCTTCCACTCCTGTTCATCGGGTGTAACTCAAGTTCTGCTCCGGGTAGCGAGTCCACTTCTCCAGGTGATGCTCCTCAGCGCCTCGCAACCATCCGTTTAGCCACAATTGCCCCGGACCCCATTACGCTGAACGAAACGGTCAAAGTCCTGATCGAGACCGATGATATCCGGTTCGACACAGCTGGATTTCAGTACCAGTGGATGGTCAACGGTGACCTACTCCGAGATGAAACGGGACCGACGCTGACACCAAGTATGTTAAAGCGTGGTGATCGTGTGACGGTCAGCATTGTACCCGCAAGAGGTATGATTCAAGGAATTCGGTACCAGGCTGGGCCTGTGGTGGTCGGTAATACCTCCCCCGTCGTCGCTCACGTTTCCGTCGAGCGACCGGCTGGCTCACATGCTCCAACTTTTGCAAAGATAGAGGCCAACGATGCGGATCAGGACGAGATACAGTTCGAGTTTCGCTGGTGGCACAATAGCAAACTCGTAAAACAGGGGCCGGAGCTGACGTTGGATACCACGGGATTTGAGAACAAGGATACACTGGAGGTGGAAGTGACCCCGCGGGACCAGCTGTCGGTAGGAAAGCCGGTTCGTTCTGAATCGGTCTATGTCGGGAATAGTCCTCCGAAGATCGTCTCTGCTCCCGCGGCGCTCATTAGCCGTGAACGATACGAGTATACGGTGAAAGCTGTCGACGCGGATGGTGACCTACTCAGCTTTATACTGGAAGCTGGGCCACCGGGAATGGTGATTGACAAAGAAACCGGGCATCTCGTTTGGCAGATTCCTCAGGACCAACTTGGCCGCCATCGAGTTCGCGTCGTCGCTGAAGATGGGCAAGGAGGAACAGCCTTTCAGGAATTCGACTTCACACTCCCTGGTTCCGGCAAACCTTCTAAGCCTGGAGGCGCGTGAGGATATCTGCCACGCAATCGTTTCTTCGGCTTGTCACGCCTTCCCCCGGTTTGTTAGAATCACTTGACTATCACTGCGGGGAGGGAGCACACCTTAGCGCTTGTGCGTAAACTTAAACTTCGAGAAGGTACCAATACTGCCGTTCTGTTCGGTCACCACGACCGGCACCTCAAGCTGATCGAAGAAGACCTCGGTGTACGCCTCTCGGCACGCGGCGAAGAACTCACACTCGACGGTACGCCAGATGCCACTCGTCACGCGGAACGTGTCCTCACGGAACTCGCTACTCTTGCCAACGACGGGATGGTGCTCCAGCCGGACGACATAACCCATGCCTTGACTGCCCTCCGGCATAGTCCAGAGACCCCGATCAAAGAACTCCTTTCCAACGCGGCGACGATCGTCACCAAAAAGCGATTCGTCGCGCCGAAAACGCCGACGCAAAAATCCTATATTGAAGCCATCGAGAAGTATGACATTGTCATCGGCATCGGTCCCGCAGGCACAGGCAAGACCTATTTGGCCATGGCCATGGCAGTCAGCGCTCTGATGAAAAAGGAAGTGAGCCGCATCATTCTCGCGCGGCCGGCTGTCGAGGCGGGCGAAAAGCTCGGGTTCTTGCCGGGTGATATGTATGCCAAAGTGAATCCCTATCTTCGCCCTCTGTACGACGCGTTGTTCGATATGATGGATATGGAGCGGGCTTCGCGTGCGATCGAGCGGGGCGACATCGAAATTGCGCCGCTCGGGTTTATGCGAGGACGGACGTTGAACGATTCGTTCGTCATTCTCGATGAGGCGCAGAATACCACGGCGGAACAAATGAAGATGTTTCTCACGCGGCTTGGCTTCCATTCCAAGGTGGTGGTCACCGGTGATATTACCCAGGTGGATCTGCCGCCAGAACGAGTGTCTGGCCTGATTGAAGTGCGAGAGATTCTGCGCGACGTCGAGGGCATTGAATTTATCTACTTCGACGAACGCGACGTGGTCCGTCACAAGTTGGTGCAGGACATTATCAAGGCCTACGATCAGCATCAAAATCCTGCTCAGTCTTCCGGTCCCTTGTCCGGCACGGGACGTCGACCCTCATTGACATCGCATCCTAAGCAGTCAAAGCCCACCATCCCGTACACGGACCCCTGGGGTCAGTCGCATTAATGCCGATCCACATGCAGAGTCTGGTCCGACGTATTACGTTTGATCAGGCGCGTCTGGAGCGATCGGCGCAAGCGATTCTTTCCAATCTTGGGGAAACATCAGCGGAACTGGGTATCCTTCTTGTGGGCGACCAGCGGATGAGGGGTCTCAATTGTCGGTATCGAGGCAAGAATCACACGACCGACGTGCTGGCATTTGCCATGCGGGAAGCCCGGCCACCTCACCGCTCACACCCAATGTCGGACATGCTAGGCGATGTGGTAATCTCGGTCCCGACGGCATGGCGGCAGTCGATGGACGCCGGGCGATCCTTGGACGACGAACTCGCTTGGTTACTAGTCCATGGCATTTTGCATCTCTGTGGGTACGATCATGAGCGGAGTGAGAAAGAAGCCCGCCGGATGCATCGACGTGAACGGATGGTACTGCGGTCAATTGGGCAGTTGTCGTAATTCACATTCTGCTACTGAGTCGACCGCGTCACGAGTAGATCTATGGGATGGCTGCAGCGACTGAGTGACGGGCTAACTAAAACCCGCGATGCCGTTCGCGGGTCCTTAGATCGGCTGCTGGGCCGTGCGGCGGATCCTGCCCTCTTGGAGGAATTCGAAGAGGCTCTTATCGCTTCTGACCTCGGCGCCACTGTCGTGGATCGTGTGATGGAACGCCTCAAGAAACAACTTCAAGGGACTGATTCCTCCCAGCCCGGTCGAGTGCATACGGTATTACGGGATACCCTGCTCGATGTGTTGACGCCTGTGCACGGGCTGTCGTTGGCATCCTTGCTCACGAAAGGCCCCAAGCCTTTCGTCATATTGGCGGTGGGAGTGAACGGTGTGGGTAAGACGACCACGATTGCCAAAATCGCGCAACGGCTTGTGCAGGCAGGGAAAGTTCCATTGTTGGTCGCGTGCGATACCTTTCGTGCGGCGGCAATCGATCAGTTGCAAGTCTGGGCCGACCGAGTCGGCGTCGATGTGATCCGGCACCGCCATGGAGCCGATCCGGCTGCCGTGGCGTTCGACGGAATTACCGCTGCCAAAGCACGACAGGTGGACGTGGTCCTGATCGACACGGCCGGCAGGCTCCACACAAAATCGAATCTCATGGATGAACTTCGTAAGATCGCCCGAGTGATTACGAGGGAATATCCTGGCGCGCCGCACGAAGTGCTCCTTGTGCTGGACGCCACGGTCGGGCAGAACGCATTGTCCCAAGCCCGTCAATTTCATCAAGCGGTCGGTGTGACCGGCCTGGCCCTGACGAAGCTCGACGGCACCGCTCGCGGAGGGATCGTTATCGCGATTGCCGAAGAACTCAAGTTGCCCGTCAGACTCATCGGAGTTGGAGAGTCGGTCGAAGATCTTCAGGATTTTCAGAGCGACGCGTTCGTGGATGCCCTGCTCGGGATGACAGCCCAGCCCTCTGCGTAGTCCTCGGTGAGATCCTGGCATTTTCTTCTCCGCGAACATCGACTGTGCTAGGCTGAGTTTTCGAACAACCCAGCATCCTGCCGACTGGTGCGCGCCGTGTGTTCCTGTCAGCGAGGTTGAGATATGATAAAAATTCTGGTTATCGACGACGATCGCATGAACTGCGAGCTGATCCAGTCCGTCTTTACCCGACATGGGTATCAGGTGCTGTCGGCGACGAGCGGGGTTGAAGGTCTGACCCTCTTCCGCCAGCTGGCCCCGCGCGTGACGATTCTTGATCTTCGCATGCCTGAAATGGATGGACTGACCGTTCTTAAGGAAATCCGTGCGTACAATCCCCATGCTCCGGTCATTATCCTGGGTGGCGGAGCGACCGAAGAGCAGGAAAATCAGGCACGGGGATTGCGCGTCACCGATTTTATCCGAAAGGGCTTGTCGCTTGATGTGTTGGTTGAATGTGTCAATCGAGTGGTACAGCTTCCGGCTAAACCCGCGCTAGCTCTGCCTGTGGGAGGCAGCGCCGCCGCGGCCGATACGGGAGAAACGATCCTTGTTGTTGATGATGAGTTGTTGGTCCGCGACTTGCTCGTTCAGTTTCTCAGTCTCCGAGGCTATCGAGCCCTCGGCGTGAAAGACGGTTCCGAGGCTCTCTCGATGGTGGAACAAGCGCCTCCCGACCTGATCCTTCTCGACTTGTTCATGCCCGGTATGGATGGCGTCGAGGTGCTCAGGCAGCTCCGCCAGCGTGAGTACGCTGGAGGGGTGATCATTATCACTGGAAGTCATGACGAAGAACGCCTCGATGAAGCCTGGGCCGTAGGCCCGCAAGAAGTCATCGGGAAGCCGATCGACTTGGAACAATTGCTGACATCTATCCAGCTTGTGCTCGTCTGTCGCGAATGCTAAAACACTTCCGATGCAATTCGGAAGCCGGATGTTTTCTTTTCTCTTTCTTCTTCTCGTCGCTCTCCTAGGCCATTGGGCTTCCGGCATCGCCCGTGCAGCCGACCCAGCCTCGACGCGAGTCGTCATTCGGCATCACGATTTATTCGTACAGATCCTTCCCGATCAACATGCCCTCATCGTAAAAGATCGATTGACCCTTGAGGTGCCGCAACAGAAGCCACCGGTTCGCTTTTCTATCGCGCCAACGCTCCAGATCGATCACATCGTGCTCGTACAAAGCTTGGCCGGGACAAAGGAGTCGATTCAAGATGTGCCGTATACGATAGAGCGTGCCTCTTCGCAGGAGCCGATCCAGGAGGTCAGTATTCCCACGCAAGCCATGGCTGCCGGACTTGTGACGCTGGATGTTCACTATCATGGCGTCATCAACGATCCGCCGCGGGATCCACGCCACCTTCGATTTGTGACCCCCAGTGAGACTGCCGGACATATCGGACCGGAAGGCGTCTATGTCAGCAGCGAGAGCTCCTGGTATCCCGATATCCCGGACTCACTCAGCACCTATACACTGTTGGCTGCCGTGCCGGCAGGGTGGACCGTTGTGACCCAAGGGAGTGCCGGCGAATCGCGCGCCTGTCCCGTCGATCTCTGCCGAGACGATCACATGGTATTGACGCCTTGGGCTGTGACGCAGCCCAGCGAGGCCCTCACCCTCGTGGCGAATACATTTGTCTCCTCGTCTCGCGAGTGGACGGCCAAGACCGGTCAAAGGATTCGGCTCTCGACCTATCTCTTTCCCGACGATGCGCATCTGGCCGATGAATATCTCGATGCCACCGCCCGCTACCTGGACGCCTACATCACTCTGCTGGGTCCCTATCCATTTGAGAAGTTCGCTGTCGTAGAGAATTTTTTTGCAAGCGGGCTCGGCATGCCCTCGTTCACCTTACTGGGCAGCGCCATCATTAAGCGGCATTATGTGCAACCCTACGCGCTTGGCCACGAGATCGTCCATTCGTGGATCGGCAACGCAGTCTTCAATCGTGCCGAGCGCGGCAACTGGGTGGAAGGCCTGACGACGTATCTGGCCAATTATTACTGGCACGAATTGGTGGGAGATCGCGCGCAGGCGCGGGACCAACGCCGTCTGATGATACAGAGCTACAATCTCCACGTCCCCCCGGAGCGAGACTTCCCGGTTGAGCAGTTCACGCAGAAACGGGATGAGCGTGATAATGCCATCGGCTATCAAAAGTCCGCCATGCTGTTTCACCTCTTGCGCCAGGAGATAGGAGAGGAGACGTTCTGGCTCGCTCTCAAAAGTCTGGTGGCGCAATATCGAGGCAGGCCTGCGGAATGGCGCGATCTCGAGCGAGTGTTTTCAGAAGAAAGCCGCCGGGATCTCCGATGGTTTTTCGCGCAGTGGGTGGAGCAAAGTGGAGCGCCGGTTCTGTCGTTACCAAAGGCCATCGCACGTCCGATGTCGGGGGACCCGACGCAGACCGTTCAACTGGAAGCCACAATCGTTCAATCAGACAAGCCCTATCGGTTTCCCCTTCAGGTGCTGATTCGCATGGAAGATGGCCGCGAGCATATGCTGACCGTGCCGCTGCGTTCGCTGCGCGAGACGATCGCTGTGACCTTGCCAGCTCGTCCAGTCGCAGTCGATCTCGATCATGAGTACATGGCCTTCCGGAGGATCCCTCGGGAGTCGTTGTCCCCAGTGCTCAATCACTATGTCACCGATCGGCGGCGATCGGTGCTGACGGCGTTCACAGATGAGCCAGACCATCCCTCGCCGTTTCGGGACGTGGTTACCCGCATCGAATCCCAAGAGCAGTCGAAACCGATCGGCGAGCGAACGGTGATTGCGTCAATGGCACGGGATGGACTGTTGCCTCAGGAGGGTTCGGTGTTACTATTAGGTGGTCCGGAGTCCCGTTCCGGGATTCAAACAGTCCTGGTCAATCACTGCCGTGAGCGTGTGACCCTGAATGACAGGGGCGTCACCCTGATGGGGACGTCGTACGAAGGAGCTGGGCTGGCCATGCTGGTCAGCTGTCATCGGCTTGATCACCCCGGCAGCGTCGTGACGGTTCTATATGCGGCCACGCCACAAGCGGTATCGAAGGTGGGCCGGCTGCTCTTTTTTTACGGGTGGAATAGTTTTGTGATATTCAAAGATGGAACGGTGGCGACTCGCGGAGAGTGGCCGATCGCCGGCGATCGTACGGAGGTGCAGTTCGATGCAGGTAATCTCATTCGGTAAGTGGTGCATGATCGGGCTCGTCACGCTGTTGTTGTGCGAGCAGACGGGACAGGCCGAGAGTCCTACGTCGAAGGCTCGAGTAATTCCCGCTCATCAGGCTGAGCGGCATCTGAAGAATATCCGCCAGTTGACGGTGGGCCGGCAGAATGCCGAAGCCTACTTTTCGTTCAGCGGGACCAAACTAATTTTCCAGTCCACAAACAATTGGACGAACGATACAAAGATGTCGACGCTCACACCCGCTGACAAGGGGCTGGGTTGTTATCAGATGTACGTCATGGACGTGGAGAGTGACACCGTTCGATTGGTGAGCACCGGTACGGGCACCACGACCTGCGGATACTTTTTGCCGGGCGATCGCCGCGTGCTCTATTCCTCGACACACGCCTCGGGGTTGAACTGCCCGCCGAAGCCAAAGCGAGAGGGGGGCTACCGTTGGGCCTTGGACGATTACGATATCTATGCCGTCGGTATCGATGGACAGGAGATGCAGCGGCTCACTTCGACTCCTGGCTACGATGCGGAAGCGACGATATCACCGGACGGCAAGACGATTGTCTGGACGTCCGTCAAAGACGGAGACCTGGATCTCTATGCCATGAATCTCGATGGCTCGAACCCTCGGCGGCTGACGTACGAGGTTGGCTACGACGGCGGGGCCTTCTTTTCTCCGGATAGTACGCGCATCGTCTATCGGGCGTCGCATCCCTCCGATCAGGCGGCGATCGATACGTATAAGGACTTGCTCAAGCAGCAGCTCGTGGAACCCGGGCAACTGGAAATTTTCGTGATGAATGCAGATGGAAGCGGCAAGCGAGCAATCACATCGACCGGCGCGTCGAATTTCTCGCCGTACTATTTCCCCGATGGTAAGAGGATCATTTTCTCATCGAATATTGAAACGAAGGCTGAAGGAGGCCGGCCAAGCTTTCATCTCTATGCGATCGGAGAGAATGGGCAAGGTCTCGAACGGCTCACTTTCGACGGACAATTCAACAGTTTTCCCATGTTCTCGCCCGATGGAACCAAACTGATCTGGGTATCGGATCGCCAGGCCAAAGTTCCTGGAGAGTTCAATGTGTTTCTCGCCGACTGGGTTCCCTAGCAGGATGCTAAAAAAGTCCGCCAGCCGCGTTCTCGCCACGCTCAGAGGCTTAACGTACCGAACCGTACGCCTCGCCTCTACGCTTGCGGCCTTGCCGCACGGACTTTTTGAGCATCCTGCTCATGTTGTTACTCGTTAAACATGTAAACCAATTTTCATGGCGCTTCCGCGATCCACGATTGACGACTCACGATTTGCCCCCATCACAGCCGTCCTCCTCTCTATCTGTGCCCTCACTCTCTCGTTCGCAGGGCTCTTCGAATGGGACGTGCCGCTGACTCGGTTTATCCGTTCCCTCAACGATGTTCACGTAGACCACCTTACCAATCCCTGGCTTGCTCGGCTCAGCGATGTCGGTGATCGTCTGGGAAAGGGAGAGTCTTTGGTGATCTTGAGTCTCGTGTTGTTGGCGGTGGGGTATGGATTGAAGCATCCGCAGTGGAAGGACGCTGGCTGGCAGAGCCTTGTCGCTCACGCGATTGCAGCAGCGAGCGCCAGTCTGTTGAAACATATCATTGGACGTCCCCGCCCCAAGTTTATGCACGCGGGAAACATCGAGTTTTCTCCAGTCACCGGGAGCGGATGGGATTCCTTTCCTTCGGGGCACGCGGCGGCGGCGATCACGGTCGCAACCGTTTTGGCGATAAGATTTCCGCGAGTACGGTCGCTCATTTTCGCTATCGCAGTAGCCATTGCGGTCAGTCGGATTCTCCGAGGGGCTCACTATCTGACCGATGTGGCTGGAGGAGCAGCGCTCGGCTGTCTTGTGGGGGTGATTGCAGCCCATCCCTGGCGCGAATGGCGCTCATCGGCTGGGCTAGCTGTCTGTCGGATGACGCCATTTTTTGTGGCGACACTCGCGCTTGTATGGACCATCGCGCGTTTGCCGTCGGAGGGTTGGCCGTTCCAGCAGCTCGTGTGGGGTGGATTGTTGCTGACCTTAGTCGGACTCGTGGGCCACGTCTTGTGGTCGGTGCGCTTCCTATGGTGCTCGGCTTGGTTGTCCAGACCGTTCGCTCGCGGTCTTGTGGGGCTGGGGTTAGGAATGACGACAGGCTCTCTGTTTGTCACGACCCTTGTATTGCTTGTCTGTGCTGCACATTGGTTAGATGGTTTCCCGAACCGGATCGAGCCCCCGGTGGATGGTCATAGGGGGGTACAGACGGCTCTGGCGGAGGGGTTGTTCGTCGCATCCACGTTGTTGGCGCTGATGGCAAGCTATGTTCTGAAAGGTATCGTACCGATGTAGGTTTTGTTTGTTTGGTTTATTTTGTTTGTCTTGTTAAGTTAGTTGAATCAACCCAACCAAATGAACCAAACAAACCAGATCAACCGTTCAATCAATGGCCTAGAATAGTAGGCGGCGTCGGTGGAGGGGATGCACTTTTGGGAACTGTGACCATCGGCTGGCTGGCCAGCAGCACGTACCCATAGCGTTTGAGAATGGGAACCAGGCTGCTTGCTTCGGCCGGCAACTTTCCTTGTGCGCTTTCCGGCAATAAGATCATGACTTTCTGTGGTGTTTTCAGAGCCGCTCGGATCTTGTCTTCTTCCCCAATAGGCACGAAGAGGGTCTTGCGTTTCGCATAAAATACGGACGAGGGCCGCGTGGTGCCATAGGCAATGAATTGATCTTGACGGTCCAGATTCAGCCCAGCGGCATACGCGAGTTCCTGCGGGGGTGCGACCACATATCGATTGATGTGTGGAACGGTAATCACGATCAAGATCAGAAAGAGGCCGGCCAAGGTTGCCCCTGCCGCCCAGAATGTTCCTGCACGTCGTTCGTCGCTCAATCCCAGATATCCTACCAACGTCATCCCGAGTAATAACACGGTCGCAGCCAAATAGGGACCGCTGCCCAAACCCACCTGACCGGCCAACGGAAATTCCCGCACCATTTTGGACGCGTAAGTCGTGTAGAGCGTAGGGATGAAGGCAAAGCCGATCGCCAAGAGATAGCCCACTCCCATCAGAAAGTGAACGGACCCTCGAATCCCTTTCGTCGTTGGATCATGCAGGCATCGGGACCAGTAGGACGCTGTCAGCAACGCGGCAGCGGGAAAGAGCGGGCCGATATAGTGGGGTAGGCGGGTCGCAGATGCTGTGAAGAAGACGAAGGTGCCCACAAGCCATAAGGCTGCGAAGAGATCGAGTTCAGGTGTGTCTGAAGGGGTTGGGTACGTATGCCTACGACGTGCGAGATACCAATCCTTAAGTGTGCAATAGAGTGGGACAGGAAGGAGTGCGCTCCAAGGGAAAAAGCCCAACAATAGAACCGGAAGATAGAAGAGAATGGTACCCTGATGTCCCTCCATTGGGCTGAGGAATCGGCCGATTGTGTGCGCCTTCGCGCCTGTGGCATAGGCGTCGCCGTGCACGAGAAACATGGCCGCATACCAGGGGGCGGCGAGCAGAATAAACACAAGCATGCCCGCAAGGGGAGCTCCCTTCTGCCAATAGTCCCGCCACCGGCGTGTCCAGGTGAGGTAGAGTGCTACCACGACGAGAGGGACGGCGAATCCGACCGGTCCCTTTGTCAACGTGGCGAGAGCCATGCCGATATAGAACGCCCAAATCCATCGGCGTACGTTGCCAGTTCCATGCAGCCCAAGCCAGAATCCATACAGCGATGCCGTGGTGAAAAAAATCAGGACACTGTCGGTCAATGCCATGCGTCCAAGTCCGAGGATTTCCAAGTTCAGCAACAACATCAATCCGCCGAAGAGCGCAACGGTTCGATCGCGTTGGTGCACGAGAAATAGGTAGTGGATGAGGATCAATCCCACACCGAAGAGCGCGGAGGGGAACCGTGCCGCGAACTCGTTGACACCGAGCAGGCGATATGACTGCTCCATCACCCAATAGAGAAAGGCCGGTTTCGCGACTCGCAACTCACCGTTGAACGTCGGTGTCAGGCGATCCCCCGACTCGAACATTTCGCGTCCGGCTTCGGCGTTCCGCCCTTCATCCCGGTCGGTCAGGCCCATGTCGCCGAGCCCCAAGAAGAACAACAGTCCTGACAGAAGGAGAAGACCCAAGAGAAGCAGTGCGTGATGAGAACGGTCTGTGGTCGTCATAGAATCGTTCAAACCGTATGATGACAGCATGAGGTGAGCGTGTTGGTTCTCACGAAATCATGTTCGTGGAGAGGAGGGGTTGACCGGTCGGTTCGCCCGGTTTGCGCGAGAGATCAGCATCAGGTTGCGAATATAGACGATCGATCCGATGCTCTGTCCTGCAATGAAAACCGGATCTGCCCGATAGATGGCATAGGTGAGAGTGATGAGCCCGCCGATCAAACTCATGTACCAAAAGGAGATCGGAACCTGACTCTCCGCCTTCTTTTCAGAGGTGATCCATTGGACCACCCAGCGGCCGAAAAACAGTCCCTGGCCGAGAAATCCGATAGCCAGCCAGATCGTCTCGAGGCTCATAATGAAACCGTCATGAACAACGGGCACGCTGCGCGTAAAGTGCGGATCTGTAACGGCAGCCGAATCTCATAATCGATGAAGCCTTGCGGCGCGCAATCTTTCGCTCTTCTCGTCACTTGTCGCGGAACGTGTATCGCAGCACTCTGGTCTGCATCCACCGCACGGCGATCAAATCGTAGAGAGATGTGAATAGCCGGTTGCCCACACCATACTTCGAGACCCCGTGTATGCGCGGGTAATGACGGACCGGCACCTCTATGACGGTGAACCCATGCATCAGCGCAAGGGCGGGAAAGAATCGATGCATGCCTTCGAAAAGCTGAATGCGTTCCAACACGGGACGTCGGAATATCTTGAGCGGGCATCCGGTGTCGTGGACACCGTCATGAGTAAAGATGTTTCGAACATGATTCGCAATCCGGGACGACAATTTTTTCATCAGACCGTCCTGTCGCTCCTGTCTCCATCCGCACACGAGATCGTGGGTATCAGTATAGAGAAGGAGTTTCAAGATGTCTTGGCTGTCCTGTTGAAGATCGCCGTCGATTTGGATGATCAAGTCGCCGGAAGATTGCGCGAACCCCGCTTCGAGCGCGCAGGTCTTACCGTAATTTCTGTCGAGGTGCAACACTCGAATTTGAGAGTGCTGCGCCCTCAGGCGATCCAGTAACTCACCGCTTCCGTCGCAGCTGCCATCGTCCACGAAGATGATTTCGAACGGCCGGGTCTGCGAGGCCGCGTGCGAATTCATGACGGGCAGCAGCCCCTCGATCAATGGAACAAGATTGTCTCGTTCATCCTTGATAGGAACGATGATGGAAGCCCATGGATGGGACGGCACGGCCATGCGGGGTAGATATTCCTGACGCAGAAGGGAGCCCACACGCTCACGTAGGTATTCTACAGAATGCAGGAGAGAGCGTCAAACCGCACGACGCGATCCACATGGTGGGCGCGAAGAGTGAGAGTAACGGGAGAAGTGCACAATAGAAGATCTGTGGCCCAGCCGAATGGATTCATTGGGTCTTGCCGAGCTCGCTTTTCTGGCCTCGCGCGTGGGTTCCGTCATTGTCCTGAATTGTGGCGATGGTGAAGCGCATCGTGCCCATCAGACTCATCTCGTTGATCTGTTCGCCCACGTGGATTTCCACTTTGTATCGGCCAGGCTTCCATGCGCCCTGTGGCGGAGAGAGCGTGAGATAGCCGCTGTCGTCTTCAAGCGCAATGTGTATCGCGTCTTGCCCGATCACCACGGTGGGATCGAGGCCGGCTACCGCTTCAGGGAAACAGCGCCCGAAGACCTGGAATCCCTGATAGTGCTGGTGTAGGTGAAACACAATGAAGACGGCCTGGGTATCGGGATGAAACCGGTCCGTCGGCTTGATCGGCACAATCTCGTGTGTACGGTGAAAGCCGAGTTCTTCGTCGAAGCCTTCCGCCGTCGTAATCGTGCGGAACAGGCCTTGTGGGGGAGCATCGAAGTCGTAGGGGGGGACGTCCTGGGCGCGATTCTGAAAGTCAGGAATGGGAGTATTCTTGATGATCGGCAGTTCCGCCGCCTGGAGCGTCGATAGCGCGATGACGATAATCACCACGATCGCATCTCCTGCCGCTCGCCTCACGCCATACTCCATCTCCTCTTGGTACACCGGGCCAATCAGAGCTGTCAAGGATGTGGGAAGCAGCTAGTCATGAGTTTGCATTGGGAGACCTCCCCACGCTCATCAGCCGATCACGCCAGACAAGTCCGTTGCGGCTGTTTCCTGTCATCTGATAAAATCCGCGCTCCAAACAGCTGCGAGCAAGAAGGGTGAAACGAGCGAGATGCGAGGGTCCAGGTCCGAAGTTCGAGGTTTTAAGAACTTCGACCCCCCAACGTCGAGCTTCAGATCTCCCCGTCTCTTACGACTTGCTCGTTCGTTGACTCCATCCGAGGTTGTGTGATGTTGCAGAACGCGGACGCCTTACCCCAGCTCATCGGCGACTATAAGCCGGTTGATCAGTGGCAGGTCCGCATCAATACGCTCTTCTACCGCTTCCGGGGAGATCAGGTCCGCAGCTTTTACCAAACGTTCGCCTCTGCCGACTATCGACTTGCCCACGCACTCGCAGCGGATTACGTTGAAAAAGTCGTGAAGCGTGAAAAGTCTCTCCTATCCCCTACGTCACCCCTCACGATCTTGGAACTCGGTCCCGGCAACGGCAATCTCGCCGCCTGTTTTTTGAGCCAGCTCAAGGTTTTGGATAAGGCCGGAGTGATTTATCCCCGAATTCGATATGTGTTGGTCGATTGGGAGCAAGCAGGACTCGATGCCGCGTTGGCTCATCCGGAGCTCGCATCCCACCGCGATCGAGTCGAGACACATCGGGGGACGGTGGATCGGCTCGATGGTATCGCGGATCGCAGCGTGGATCGTATCATCTGTAACGAGCTGTGGAACGATCTCCCGACAAAATTGATGTCCCGCCAAGCCAATGACATTGAAGAAGAGTACATGCGACCGAACGTGAGCGAAGCGTTGCATGCAAAAATTTCTGACTGGGGAGCCTTTGTCCGGGCGTTCGACGCCATGGATATCGAGGTGCTTAGAGGATTTCCTCCATTCCTCGATGATCTTGTGTGGGAGCGTGAGTATCGGGCGGTCGAATGGAAAGAGGTCCCATACCGGAAGACGATTACGGACTTCCTCAAACGTATCGATGAGCACGTCCTGGTTCCCGTCAATCTGGGGGCCTATGCCACGATCAAGGAGGCAAAGCGCTTGTTGGCTCCTGATGCGGTTGGGTTCAGCAGTTTCGACGCGGGTACCGGGGATATGCAGGTGCTGAACGATCCGGAGAAGCCTTGCTATGGCCAATTTGGCGGGCAGCAGAGTTTCATGATCAACGTGGCATTGGCCGAAGCGGTCGGCAAACAGGTAGAGGCTTGCTCGATGACGATAGAAAGCCAGCGTGAATTCGTGGGGCGCAGCTTGGGGACCAATGTCTTGATGCTGATGGATCTCATTGCCACTCATCCTTCCGCCGGTACGAGAATGACGCCGTGGGAACAGGATCGGTTGATGCTCAAGACCTTTCGCGCATTGAACGAGACCTATCGTAGTCCCTACGCACGACGTCTGGACTTTCCAATTCCGTTGGAGATGCCTCCGGAAGAGCGTGAATTGCTCCAAACCCTTGTGCGTTCGCTCACACCGACAGGTATTCCGGACACGGTCGCCTATCTCACGGAGGAAGAGCTGACATTAGCTTCGAAAGATCTCGAAGACATCGGCTATGATCCCCAGTCATTTATGATTGCCTTGAGCGCACCACCAGGCCCTGTGGATTACATGCATTGTTTCATCCAACCTCGCTGATTTTTCTAGGCCAAATGGCCCGATGGCGGAATTTCTCTGCTTGACTCGGTTCCAGTTCTTCTATAGCCTTTATGTCTATCCTCGTAAGAGGAAGACCCCCAGTTTTACTGTGGGGTCATGCCTCAGACTGAAGTCGCACGGGTGAGGCAACAAGAGAAAGCGAGAGACTGATGTTTGGATCGTTCGGTTGGATGGAATTGATGCTGATTCTGGTCATTGTCCTGATCATTTTCGGCGCCGGCAAAATTCCGCAGTTGGGCGAAGGACTGGGGAAGGCCATTAAGGGATTTAAGAAGAGCGTCAACGAGGCTGATGCCATCGACGTGACGCCTCCTCCGTCCGAGTCGCCTGAAGCGCCGCCGTCGCAGGTTGCGCAAGCGCAAGTCACGCCCCCGGCATCGGCGCCGGTTCAAACAGGGAAGCAGGGTCAGCAAGGTTAAGGAGACGTGAAGCGTGAAGCGTCAGGCGTGAAACGCCAAGAGGAATCAGACGCTTCCTTTTTTGCTTTTCACCTGACGTACGATGTTTTGCGTATGATGAACCATGTTCGGATTGGGCATCGGCGAAATTCTCATTATTCTGGTGATCGCCTTCCTGCTGTTCGGTCCTAAACAGTTGCCTGAAGTCGCTCGCCAGGTTGGGAAAGCGGTCAAAGGATTCAAAGAAACAGCGGAAGATTTGAGGAAGTCGGTGGAGCCTGAGCTCAACATGATTCAGCAGGAAGTAAAGATGGTCGAGCAGGATTTTCAAGCCTCGATCAAAGATGCAGAAGAGCAGATCAATGCCGCAACAACGCCGGCAGAGACACAGGCTGATTCAAAGGGGTCAGCCAATCAGGTATAAGAAGATTGGTGCGAAGAAACGTCTGCTAGTCGGCACATCTGCTCAGCCTCATGTATAGCGCGATCTTCCATACCGTGCATACGATTCGAGGGTCACGGAAGTCATCTCTTCACCCGTCACCTCCACATTGATCGGAAATTGGCTCTTGTCCAGCTTGGCATTGACCGTCAGCCTCGCCTTCATCGTAGTCGCTCCGGATAGCTGCCCCACCATCTCATGACTCAACAACGGCTGCCTTCTCCAATTCGTAGGAGAACGGTATGAACATCATCAGGCAGACCGGCTGGTGTGGTCTCCTCACGCTGTGCCATGTGGCTATGGTGACAGTCGGGATGTCTTGCGTGACGGCCACGGCGCACGCGGCGTTTGAAGTGCCGGAGGGTGAAAAAATCACCCATGTCTCGGTCGTGGCTCGTTCGATCCCGCAGAAGGAAGAATACGAACTCTACGATCCGAAGATCGGAAGGAATTTCGATCTCAATAAGTTCTGGGTGCGTGGCGATCTCCGTGTGCGGCCGATCTGGCGGAACGGTGTCTGTTTCGGCAGCACGATTGTCGGGAACGGAGCCTGTAATACCCCTAATTCCGGCATCACTCCCAACGGCACTCCTGGCCAAGCAAACGATTTCTACGCTCAGCAGTTGATACGATTGGGTTTCGGTTATGACCTTTCGCCGGACGTAAATTTCTATGTGGAGCTTCAGGATTCGAGGACGTGGGGCGCAAATGGGGCCAATGGGCTGGAAGGCACCCAAGACAATGCGAGGAATCACAACGGGTGTGCAACGGCAAATGGTGGAGGCAATTGTGGCACATTGGGGGTGCGAGCGGGCTATATGTTGCTTCGAAACATCGGTGGGTTTCATGGCCTGAGCATAAAAGTCGGTCGGCAATATGTCGTGTTCGGCAACCAGTCTCTGTTCGGCGCCTTTGACTGGTCCAATACAGGGATTTCGCATGACGGTGTAATGCTGCAATACAGCACCAAGGCCTGGGATACGTACGGAGGATGGTTCCGCACCTCTGAATCCGATCTCGGGCAAGCGGTGCCGGTCGGCGCTCAAAACCCAGGCATCGGCCCAAGCACCGTCAACAACGGGAATGCCAACCTAGACTCCGACGTGCTTATATTCTACAACCAGATCAAGTCGGTGCCGGGATTTCTGATTGAGCCCTACTACTTCCTCTACTCTAACCGGTACAATTCGGCGGACAACCGGAGTCAAGGGCTCGGCACGCCGAGGCATTCGAATCAAACTCGTCATAACATCGGCGGTCGCATCGAGATGCGCAAGGGTAATTTCGACGCGATCAGCGAAACGCTCTACCAGTTCGGCCAAATGGGCGACACCGGTGGTCCCTTCGGCGCGGGCTATGGAAATCAAAAGTATCTCCACATCAGCGCATGGGCAACGAGAAACTGGATTGGCTACACGCATTACGAGTGGGCCTGGAAGCCGCGATTGGCCTTCAACTTTGACTACGCGTCAGGTGATGGCCGGGCGAATTGCACGATCGGGGGCAATACAGGTTGTTCAACGGCCAATACCTTTGAGAACATGTACCCGACCAACCACATCCATATGGGCTACATGGACGTGCAAAGCTGGAAGAACATGATGGGTTTCGCGGTCAACCTTCAATTCCGCCCCACGAAGAATGATCACGTTGAAATATGGGCATCCCGCTTCAATCTGGCCAATACGAAGGACAACTGGTATCGAGCCACACAGGTGGTCTATGTTTATTCAAAGGCGGACAACAACAAGAGGCATATCGGCGACGAAATAGATATTGCATGGACGCATCTGTTTATGGACGGCAAGGTGTCATTCCAGGCTGTCTATGGTCACATGTTTGCCGGACCCTATATCGCGGAGAACCTGGGAACCAAAGCCGATCAGGATTGGGCCTACGTTCAACTTTGGATGAACTTCTAGCAGAATGCTGAAAAAGGAGCGGGATGGCTGAGACGATCCCAGTGCTCGCGCAACGCGCGGCCTCGGAAGGTTGAGAGGGAGCGGCCAGGTGCCCTTCTTGCTCGCAGAACGCGCACGGTGAAACTGTGCTCGTTCGATGCGCGCAGTAAAGGGCAGTCTCGGCCACTCCACCCCTAAAAAAGTGATAGTTCGCGCCGGCCTTGCTTGGGAAAAGGCGCGTCTTGGCGCGCCAGGGTTGGGTGGGTGAGACGTTTGGCCTTTTTGAGCATTCTGCGTCTCACTGTTTCAGACGTGCAGATCAGTAATGTGTGGCGTCAGCCATCAGCATCAAATACGAGAATCTTCCCCACCAGCTAAAAACTAATAACGAGCACCCCAAGATCTCTCGCTTGCCCGCAATGATTCAGTCGTTTATACTCCGATCGCCCTCATGTACGGTCACCATCCTTTTTGCCGATAAACCTCATCGTGGATGACCTCACACGACAGCTCAGCGAACAGTTCGGCTTTGCAAAGTTTCGGCCTGGCCAGGAAGAGATCATTCAGGCCGTGTTGGCCGGGCGCGATGCGATGGCGGTCATGCCGACCGGGCAGGGTAAGTCGCTCTGCTATCAATTGCCTGCGACCCTCTTGCCCGGGTTGACCCTGGTCATTTCTCCCCTCATTGCATTGATGCAGGATCAGGTAGCCGGGTTGAAGCAGCGACACGTCGCGGCGGCGGCGTTTCACTCCAGCCTCAGCGGGTTTGAAAAGAGCCGCGTGATTCAGGATCTCAGTCAGCGGCGGCTTCAACTGCTGTATCTCGCGCCGGAACGGATGCAGCATGAGGGGTTCCTCCAACTCTTACGGTCGCTGTGGGTCTCGTTACTGGTGGTCGACGAAGCCCACTGTATTTCCCAGTGGGGCCACGATTTCAGACCCGACTATCTCAAAATCGGCCGGCTTCGCCAGGAACTCACGAATCCTCCCTGCTTGGCTCTAACTGCCACGGCCACGGCCCGCGTGCAAATGGATCTGTGCAATCGGTTGTCACTCCGCGAGCCGTTCCGTTTGGTCGCGGGATTCCGTCGGGCCAACTTGGCCTTGTCTGTCCGTGTGTGCCAGTCCCGTCAAGAGAAACTCACGTCATTAGACCGCCTGATCGGCGAGACAGAAAAGGGCACGATCCTGATCTATTGCGCCACGCGCCGGGCAGTGGAGGAGGTTGCGGAGCACTTAGAGCAGTGTCATCAGTCGGTCGGCTACTACCACGCCGGTCTTCACGATGAAGAACGTCAACTCGTGCATCACGACTTTCGCCGAGGGGCGGTAAGGATTCTGGTTGCGACGAATGCGTTCGGCATGGGTATCGATAAATCGGATGTCCGGCTGGTGGTCCATTTTGATATTCCGGGAAGCGTGGAGGCCTATTACCAGGAGGTCGGGAGGGCCGGTCGCGACGGACGACGCGCCGACTGCGCGTTGCTGTTTCATCAGCGCGATCTGTCCACGCAGGAATACTTCATTCAGCAAGCGTCACAAGATCCAGAGGGAGTAGATCGTGCCGAACGGATGAAGACACTCCTTCAAGACATGCTGGGGTACGTGTCGGTATCGACCTGCCGGCAGCTCGCGATTCTTGAGTACTTCAGCGATGAAGATGAGCGGGCTTTGGGTCCCTGCGGCCTCTGTGATCGCTGTGCCGCGCCGGTGCGGCAGCTGAATCAAGAAGTTTTCCACGATGATGCCGCATCTGCGAAGGCCGTCTTAGAGACCGTCTCATGGTGCATGGGTCGGTTCGGCGTCAGTCGGATCGTCGAGATTCTTCGTGGAAGCCGTTCGAAAGCGATATTGGCCTATGGCGCGGAAGACTGCCCGACATACGGAACCTGTCGAGCGCGTTCGAAGTCATCGATGACGGGTTTGGTGAAAGAGTTAATCGACGTCGCCTATCTTCACGTTGAAGGTTCGGAATATCCCACTCTCGACGTGACGCACAAAGGACGGGAAGTCTTGCAAGGGCTCAGTGCTGTGGTGTTAAAGCGGGTAGAAGCGCGTCAGCCCGATTCATCGGAGATGGAGCCATCGCACGAGCGGACGGTATCTGTGGTTGCCCCGCGAGTCTCGCCGGCTGACCCGCAGCTCTTTGAACGGCTCCGGCAACTCCGCACGGAGCTTGCCGAGGAAGAGGGGGTTTCGGCATTTCTCATATTTCATGATAAGACGTTGAAGGCCATTGCCGGCCACAAACCCGTGACACCCGCTGCTCTGTTGGAGATTCCCGGCATCGGCGCCCTGAAGGCAGAACGGTATGGCAGGCGAGTGCTGAAAGTGGTGAATGGGGAGACATAGCCGTCAGCGATCAGCCTTTAGCTTCTTTCCCCCTCCTTCGTAAGGAGGGGCGAGGGGAGGTCGATTCCAACGACAACCTCTTGGCTAAATCTTCCAGAACCCCGCCCAAGTTTTTCACTATATCGTCATTGATATATCGAATCACGCGAAGGCCAAGAGACTGAAGATACTTCTCGCGCTGCTTGTCCTTCACGATCTGAACAGCATCGGCATGACTGTCGCCGTCTATTTCAATCACGAGAGACTGTTCCGGGCAATAGAAGTCTACAATGTATGCCTCGATGCAATGTTGCCGACGAAATTTGAGCCCCTGAAATTGTCGCACGCTCAGCCTGAACCACAGCTGTATTTCCGGGCCGGTCATGTCAGAACGAAGCCGATGCTTGAGATCGAGGTGGTTGGCTTGTCCCCGCGTGGTTCTGGGCATGGTCCCTCTACCCCTCCTCGCCTCCCCTTGTATCTTAGATGAGGCCTTGATGCATACTACGAGTCATATCACCCGACGGAACATGACAGACCGTCTCCCTTTCGGTCTCCCAAGGCCGCTTGTAAGCATGGATCGTCATGCTCCGCCTCACCCGAGCCCGCACAGTC
>CBDDRB010000035.1:0-18248 GCA_965232965.1 uncultured bacterium | reverse complement strand
TAGCCGGGCGCCGCAGGGCTTCGCCCCCTTGACGATCGGCCTGGCCGTGGCGCTGATCAACTGGGCCGGCATCCCGGTCACCAATCTCTCCATCAATCCTGCCCGCAGCGCCGGGACCGCGGTCTTCGCCGACGCCTGGGCCCTCCAACAACTCTGGCTCTTCTGGGTCGCGCCGATCCTCGGGGCCGCGATCGCCGGGGTGGGCTATCCCTTCCTCGCCGACAGCCCGCCCCGCCCTACCAAGCGCTAGGGGCGGTCCCCACGCCCCGTGTCGGGCAAGGGTGGCGCGTCTTGGGCGCAGCGGAAGCCGACGTTCGGATCATGTTCGGTGGGATCGCCCTTAGTGCGAAAGGTCGCGCGCAGCCGATAGGGACTGTTGATATACGAGCCGCCGCGTTGCACCTTCGCTGTGCCCTCGGCGGGGCCGCGCGGATTGATGCGGGGCTGGAGCGCGTAGAACGCGTCGTCGTACCAGTCGGCTACCCATTCATAGAGATTGCCGGCCAGATCATGGACGCCGTAGGGGCTCGTCCCTTTCTCCCGATTGCCGATTGGCGACACCGTGTCGGCGCCGCCTTCTTTGAGTCCAAAGACCGCATGCGCCGGCGTCGGGGGCTCGGCGCCCCAGGGATAGAGCCGGCCATCGGTGCCGCGCGCGGCTTTCTCCCACTCCGCTTCGCTCGGCAAGCGCTTGCCCGCCCACAGACAATAGCCCAGCGCCTCCAGCCAGTTCACCCAGCGCACCGGACGGTCCGCATGCACCACGGGCGTCTCTTGATCGGCGAACCCCCACGGCGGTTCACTCTGACTCGCCGTCACAAACTTCGCAAACCGCCCGTTTGTCACTTCGTACAGGTCGAGATAAAAACTGTCGAGGTAGACGCGATGGACCGGTTGTTCATCGTCATCGCCCTCCGCACTGCCCATCGTGAACTCCCCGGCCGCCACCAGCACCATCGGTGCCCCGTCCTTCCCCGTCAGCGTGGCCGGGGGATGTAGGACGGGGCGGGCCTTCGGGGCCGCGCTGCCGTTCGCCGGTGCGCGCGGCTTCTCGGCCGGCTTCGCAGGAGTGGATTCCGACTTACTTGCAGGGAGCTCCGGATGAGCCGGGGTTGGATCGTGAGGGACAGCGAAACTCTGATCTCCTCCCGCCCATATGAGCCCGATTACCACGAGAGCACTCAATCGTCGCACCCACATGCTCCTGTTCCCCATCACTGCAACACACCGAGGACGACATTTGTCTCGGTGCCCTGGCTGGCCCCATCAGAGTACCCAAAATGAGGGAGACAAATCTAGGGTGAAGAGACGCTCGTGATGCTTATGTGTATGTGTCCATCACAAAAACGCGATGAAAAAATTGACGGAGTGCCATCTGAATCGGAAAGAAGAAGAGGGCGTACCTCAGTGGAGATACGCCCCCGCGTCTCGTGTTTACCGGATATGCGAGCCGGCAAAGGTGCGACGTTACCTGACGGCTGACTTCAAAATTTTCCCTGCCGAAAACTTAGGAACTTTGGCTGCGGGAATCCGTAGCGCCTCACCGGTTCTGGGATTTCTTCCGAGCCGAGCCTTCCGCTTGGCTACCGTAAAGGTCCCAAAGTTCACGAGCGAGACACGTTGCCCTTTCTTTAGGGACGTGGTCACCGCTCCGGTGAAGGCCTGCAACGCAGTGCCTGCCGCAACCTTTGTGATACCAGCGGATGCTGCCATCTTTGCGATCAGCTCTTCTTTTGTCATCGTGCCCCTCCTATATTAGGTATTTGAATTGAACTACGCGACTGCTTGTCACCGACGTTCACAGTTCCATCCTTGCATAAGCCTCGCATTTCTGGAGGAGACGCATCACGCTTCCCGAGCCTGCGCGGTCCGATTTCGTTTCACAACAATGTGCAAGTCATGGATCTTCTTTCTGAGGGTATTGCGATTCAAGCCCAGTAGCTCTGCCGCCTGAATTTGGTTGCCTTTGGTTTCCTGAAGCGCCCTGGTAATTAACGGACGTTCAATGGCGCTGATCAATAGCGGATGCAGATTTCGCCCGGACCCATTTCGCATGCCTTTCACAAACTCTCCCATCTTCCATTCGAGATAGTCTTCGAGGGAGAGGGCTTCCTTTCCGTTCGCCTCCGCGGTCTTCTGGCGCGCGATCATGTGCATAAACTTGGAGGCTCGCTTCAGAACGCTTCGAGAACCGGTAATGAGCAATGTGTGAGTGAGATCAAGATGAGCGGGTATGGTGGCGGTTCCAGCTGATGAGCCTGGTTTCAATTCAAGGATCACCGAATCAAACATGCGACGTGTCACGTCCTTCGATAGCGTGGACGGGTGTTTTGCGATAGTGACAGAAGCATCTTTGAACGTGTGTTTGAATTGATTCTGGATGTCCGGGTCTCCACTGATCAACAAAATGCTAAAGGCGGATGACGTAGACGACATGAGGTTTCCAGGGGAAAAACTGTGAAGAGGTGCGGATTATTGCCCAGAGCCAATTTGATGTCAACCAGGAAAATGCAGTGGGAGCTGACTTTGCTATTTCGAGGACTGGGAAACGAATTTGTCTATTCTTGCAACATCGTCATACTGCCGAGTCCTCCCGACAGTTGCGTTCTACATCGAATATCTCGAACAGACTGCCAAAAATGCTACGGAGAGTCGCAAAAAAATCGAGGTTTGATCTGTCCGTGTGAGGCCTCTCAGTGGAGGTAGCCCGTTATTACTGGAGCATGTTTCCGCGGGATGGCCGAGCGAGACTGCTAGATCGGGCGTGACGTAGCGGGAGGATATCCGTCCTCTTCGTCCCTATTACGCCGTCCTCGCGCGTCATGCGCCATGCTCTATCGAGCTGCTTAGGCAGCTGATTACTGCCATGTTTTGGAAATCCCCCCAAAGAACATAGCTTGACAAGAGGGCATTCCTGGATGTATAGAACAGGCGTGAATCTTAATTCCTACCGGAATACTCATGTATGAAGGTATCCCTTAGAGCAACCTATGGAATCATGGCAGCTGTCGACATAGCGATGCAGGTAGGGACAGCACCTGTTCAGGCGAAATCAATAGCACGCCGACAAGCTATTCCAGCTCGCTTTCTCGAACAGGTTCTCCACGGGATGAAAAAAGCCGGTCTTGTGTCGAGCATTCGAGGAGCTCAAGGTGGGTATGTACTGTTGAAAAAACCGTCCGAGGTATCGGTCGTAGAGATCCTTGAGGCGCTTGATGGTCCACTCATACATCCAAACAGCGGAGCCGGCAGCGCGCAGGGACGACGACTCAGCAAACCAGATATGCTGCTTGGCAAAGTTTGGGAACAGGTCTATCAAGCGGAGCGTCATGTATTGGAAGCGATCAGCGTCGAAAAACTAGCCGACCAGCAACGAGTGCTTGAGCAAGAACGGTCGTTGATGTATCACATTTGAGGTCACCTATGAATCGTACACCTCTGAGCGCAGTTCCAATAAAGACAGAAGCGATTTCTTCTGCCATTCTGGAAGAAATCGAGACCTTCGAAGCCGAGGCTAGGCGCTTGGATTCCGGCGATGTTTCGAGCGATCTATTCAGGCCCTTCCGTCTCCAGTACGGCATTTACGGCCAACGACAAGCCGGTGTCCAAATGGTCCGTATTAAGATCCCTTTCGGCGGATTGACGGCTAATCAGTTGCGCCGGGTTGCCGAATTGGCCGAGCACTGTGCCACCGGAGTTGGGCATGTCACCACGCGCCAGGATATCCAGCTGCATTTTGTTGAATTAAAAGATGTGCCGGCTATCATGCGGGGCCTGGCTGAGGTTGGTTTGACGACCAGAGAAGCGTGCGCCAACACGGTCCGCAATGTTACGGCTTGTCACCTTGCAGGAATTTGCCAGGGGGAAGTGTTCGACGTGACGCCGTATGCGAAAACCGTCGCGCTCCATCTCTTGCGAAACCCGCTCAACCAGAGCCTCCCTCGCAAATTCAAGATTGCCTTCTCCGGCTGCAAGCAGGATTGTGCGCTCACACCGATTCATGATATCGGCCTTCTCGCCGCCAAACGTGCAGATGGAGTCATTGGCTTTCGAATGGTCGCAGGCGGTGGTCTCGGTTCAGCTCCTCGGATCGCACAGGTCCTACGGGAATTCACTCCGATTGATGAACTCATTCCAAGTGTGGAAGCCGTGATTCGGGTGTTCGACACCTTGGGCAATCGTAAGAACCGCACAAAGGCCCGACTGAAGTTCGTGATCGAAAAATTAGGCTTTGAAGAATTCAAACGACGCTGGGAAGAGGCCTACGTGTCGATGGGACATGCCCGTCCGACCCATGAACCCATCAAGCTCCTGTCCTATCCGGATGAACCCGTTCCCCTCATCATGCCGACGTCGAACGGGTCGAAGCAGGCAGCGGCGCAGACCAATGGTCATGCCAACGGCGCCCCAGCAGAAACACCATTTGAGATGTGGCGGCGCACCAACGTGGTACGTCAGAAACAAGAGGGCTATGTTGCCGCCGTGATCAAGTTGTTCATGGGCGATCTCACGGCGGAGCAGATGCTTCACCTTGCCGATCTTGCGGAGCGCTATTCCAACGGCAATCTTCGGACGACGATCAATCAAAACATGATTATCCGATGGATACCGGAGTCACGCATTGCCGACCTTTATGCCGACCTGGCTTCGCAGGGTTTGGCCGATCCCGGAGCCGAGTTGGTCGAAGATATTATCGCCTGCCCCGGTACCGACACGTGCGGCCTGGGAATCACGTCCTCCAAGGGGCTCGCGCGGGCGTTAGCAGAGGTATTCCCGGCCGGGCGGGTTCCCGAGGATTTGAAAGATGTCAGCGTCAAGATCAGCGGGTGCCACAACTCCTGTGCCCAGCACCATATCGCCACGATCGGCTTGCACGGAGTGGGGAAGCGTATTGGCGAGCACGTTGCGCCCTTCTACGAATTGCATTTGGGCGGACGGGTCAATGGGACAGCGAAGATCGGGCAGATGGTGGTCAAGTTGCCGGCCAAGAGTGTGTCAGCGGCGATCACGCATCTGATCGACGTCTATCGGCGGGACCGCCTCTCCGGCGAAGGGTTGCCTTCGTTCATCGATCGTGTCGGCAAGATCAAACTCAAGGATGAGTTGATCCGATACACGATCGTTCCGTCCTTTCAGAGTGATCCGACCTTCTACTACGACTGGGAGGGTGAAGAGGAATTTGTCCTGGAAGATCTCGGGCCCGGCGAGTGCGCAGGTGGCGCGCTTGAAATGATCGAGAACGGTATCCTCGAAGCCGACCAAGAACTCTATCAGGCGAAGCTGCTTGTCGATAACCATCAATACTCCGTCTCGGTAAACAAGTCCTATCGCGCAGTGTTGGCCGCTGCCAAGGCGTTGCTTGTGACGGAAGGACTTGAACCTTCGACGGATGCAGAGACCTTTATCGAATTCGACAGCCGAATTGCCCAAAAGGGCGTCGTTCCCGCGATGTATCGGGAATTAAGGAAGCAGGTCGGCGATTTGGGACCTAAAGAGACAACGAGTGAATCGGCCCTCGACAAGATGGTCTTTGCCAGGGGATTCGTCGATGCCTGTCGTGGTGCCACGGAGCAGATGGGCAAAGATCTCAAATTGGCGCCGACGGGCAAGGCGGCGGTGGCCACGACCAGCGTGCCGTCCGAAATCAAGCCGATCATCGCTGCTGCGCCCGAGCCTCCTGCGGCCAGCGTGCCGGTTTACGATTTGCGCGGAGTGGCCTGTCCACTGAATTATGTGAAGACGAAGCTGAAACTGGAGATGATGGATGCGGGCGAACAGTTGGAGGTGTGGCTCGACGCGGGTGAGCCCATCAAGAACGTGCCCGTGAGTTTGAAGAATGACGGGCACAAATTACTCGTGCAAGAACCACTCGAAGTCGACGCGACTCATTATCGGATTCTGGTGGAAAAAGTGGAATGAAGCGGCGAAGGGATGTTTCCTTGCTCGCGCAACGCGCGGCCTCAGAAGGCCCTCGTTGGACGCGCGCAGTCGGAAATCATCCCTCTCGCCGCTTGAAGTGTAAGTGAAAGTAGAAAGAACTTATGGCAAACCTCTCACCGGAAGAATTGAAGACCTGGGGTGAGTCGTTCGAAACGAAGCAACCACCGGAGACTGTGGCGGCTGCGATCGAGCGCTACATGCCGAAGATCGTGCTCGCCTGCAGTTTTGGGGCGGAAGATGTTGTCCTCGTGGACATGGTCCACCGCATCAATCCCTCTGTGCCGCTCTTCTATCTCGATACGGAGTTTCTCTTTCCCGAAACCTATGCCACGCGCGATCGCGTGATCGAGCGGTATGGGTTGCAACCGCAGCAGGTCATACAAGTAAAATCATTGCTCACACCGGAGCATCAATCCACTCAGCATGGCGAAGCCCTGTGGACGCGCCATCCCGATCAATGTTGCGAGTTGCGCAAGGTGGAGCCGCTCACCCGAGTGCTCAAAGGATTCGACGCCTGGATCACCGGGATCAGGCGTGATCAGTCTCCCACGAGAGCCACTGCGAAACTGATCGAATGGGATCAGAAATTTCAATTGGTCAAAGTCAACCCGCTCGCGAGGTGGACCTGGGAAGACGTGTGGACCTACATTCACGCCCACGACATTCCCTACAACGAATTGCATGACCATCACTATCCCAGTATCGGCTGCACTCATTGCACGAGCCCGGTGATGCCCGGCGAGGATTTGCGCGCGGGGCGATGGAAAAACTTCGGCAAGACTGAGTGCGGATTGCACAAGGCCACGTAATGTCGATGCAGGAATTTATCGTCAAGATTGCCAAAGGGCCAAGGGCTGCCAAAGACCTCACTTGGGATGAAGCGAAGCGGGCGATGAAGACGCTCGTTGAAGGGGACGCCACACCGGCGCAGGTGGGGGCCTTTCTCATTGCCATGCGGATCAAGACGGAATCCGTCACCGAACTGGCTTCGATGACTGCGACCGTGCGTTCCTATGTGGCGCCTGTGCCGATCCCGCAAGAGCTCGGCGTCGTCGATCTGCCGAGCTATGCGGGGAAGCAAGACACCTTTCATGCCCTTGCGGCCGCTGCCATCGTGGCTGCGTCGGCAGGCGCGTCGGTCTTGATGCATGGGTACGACGGGATTCCTGGTCGTGCGGGGAACGCTGGAGTACTCAAGGCCTTGGGTTTGCCGATCGATATGGAGTCGAAAGCGGTGGCAGAGGCGGTGATGCGACATGGATTTGCCTATCTGGACATCGCCCTCTATCACCCGCCGGTCTATCGTTTCTTAGAGATGCGCCAAGAGTTGGGAGTGCGAAATATTTTCCATCCGATTGCGAGGCTCTTGAACCCGGCTCGCGCCTCGTCGCAGGTTGTCGGGCTGTCTCATGCTCCTCACTTTGAAAAGACGGCCGAGGTGTTGCGGATGCTGGGTTGTCCGCGAGCGCTAGTCGTCAGCGGTGTCGAAGGCGATCCGGAGCTGTCTATTGCGGCCCTTACAAGAGCGTTGGAATTGCGGGACGATCGGATTACACCTCTCTCGTTTGCGTCGAAAGATGTCGACATGCCGCTGGGTACGCAACGCGATATGGCGGGTTTTCCTTCGAATCAACGAGATAAGGAAGCGGATCTGCTGCGGCGAATTCTCCACAATCAGCTTCAGGGAGGGGCCTGCAACTGGATATTGATCAATGCAGCGTTGATTTTGTATGCCGCAGGCAAAGGGGCAACATGGGCGTCGTGCGTCCCGCTGGCGCGTCGAGCGCTCGAAGGGGGGGCGGCGGCGCGAAAACTTGAAGAGCTGGCTGAGGAGCCGGTGGGTACGGGCGTGACCGGCTTGTCGCATTGACCATACGAGAGGATCGAACCTGTGCGGCATCTTCGTCAATTAGAAGATCAGAGCGTCTACATTCTCCGGGAAGCCTATAAGCATTTTGACAACCTGGCCATGCTGTGGTCGATGGGGAAGGATTCGACCGTGCTGTTATGGTTGGCAAGGAAGGCATTTTTCGGTCACGTGCCGTTTCCCCTTCTGCACGTCGACACAAGTTACAAAATTCCTGCGATGATCGAATATCGCGATCGCGTGGCCCGTGAGTGGGGCCTCAAATTGGTCATTGGGCAAAACAAAGAGGCACTTGCGGCCGGGATGAATCACACACTGGGCCGCGTCACCTGCTGTACGGCCTTGAAGACCAATGGGCTTAAGCAATTAATCGAGCAGAAGGGCTACACGGGTATCATTCTCGGCGTGCGGGCGGACGAGGAGGGGACGAGAGCCAAGGAGCGTTATTTCTCGCCGCGAGACAAACACGGCGATTGGGATTTTCGCGATCAGCCGCCGGAGCTTTGGGATCAATTCAAGACGACCTTTCCTCCGGGAACGCACATCCGGATCCATCCGTTGTTGGATTGGACGGAAATCAATATTTGGGAATACATCAAGCTCGAGAACATTCCCTTCATGGATCTCTATCTCGACAAAGGGGATGGCACCCGCTATCGCAGCCTCGGCTGCGCGCCCTGCACGATGCCGATCAAATCGACGGCAAAATCCGTGGACGACATCATTGAGGAGTTGCGGCACACCACGGTGGCAGAGCGATCGGGCCGCGCGCAGGATGAAGGGCGTGGGATGGAGTTGCTGAGAAAAGACGGCTACATGTAGGCCCAGAATGCTGAAACGAGCATCCAACTTCGTTCTCGGCTCATCGAAATCCTCAACGTACCTCACTCGGGAAAAGAACTGTTCCGACAGTTCGGGGTTGGGCGGGTGGGAATGTTACGCTTCCGGTTTTTTCTCCCCTGCGGCCTTGCTGGCCTGCTCGTTTGAGCATTCTGGAGCATGCGAATGACAACAACGACTATGAAACCTTCTGACAATCTGAACATCGTCATTGTGGGGCATGTGGACCACGGGAAGTCCACGTTGTTGGGACGTCTCTATGCCGACACGGGATCGCTGCCGGACGGCAAGCTTGAAAAAGTTCAGGCCATCTGCCGGCAGCAGGGAAAGGAATTTGAGTACGCGTTCCTGTTTGACGCCTTTCTCGAAGAGCAGGAACAGGGGATCACGATCGATACAGCTCGGACATTTTTCGCCTGGAAGGGCCGTCACTACATCATCATCGATGCACCGGGGCACAAGGAGTTTCTCAAGAACATGATCTCAGGTGCGGCCAGGGCCGAAGGAGCATTGTTACTGATCGATGCGTTGGAGGGCGTGAAAGAACAGTCCAAAAAACATGGCTATCTCTTGTCGCTGCTGGGCGTGCGTCAGTTTGCCGTCGTCGTCAACAAGATGGATTTGGTCGGCTATCGACAGGATGTCTTCGACGGAATTGAAAAGGAATATCGGGAATTTCTAGGGCAGTTCAAGGCGACTCCACAGCAGATCATTCCCGTCAGCGCCAAGCTGGGAGATAATATCGCCAACCGCAGTGGACAGATGCCATGGTACAGCGGTCCGACTGTGCTGGATGCGCTCAGCGCCTTTCAGAAGGAACCGGGACGATCTGAACAACCACTTCGCCTGCCGGTTCAGGATGTGTATAAATTTGACGCCCGCCGTATCATTGCCGGACGCGTTACGGCGGGGCGCTTGAAAGTCGGCGATGCGCTGGTGTTTTCACCATCGAACAAGCGGGCGACGGTCAGGTCAATTGAAGCATTCAATATCGATCCTCCGCCAATAGAGGGTGATGCAGGCCAATCAGTCGGCGTCACGCTCGATGAACAGATTTTTGTCGAACGAGGAGAGGTGGCTTCGCACCAAGAGCAACTCCCTCTGGTATCGACGGCCTTTCGTGCCAATGTGTTCTGGCTGGGCCGGAAGCCGTTGGAACGAGGGCGGCGCTATCAGCTCAGGGTCGCGACGAGGGAAGTGGATTGTGAGGTGGCGACGATTCAACGCATCATCGATACCATGGATCTGGCTCAGCAGCAGGGCAGTAGCGTGGTCAACAAGAATCAGGTCGCGGAGTTGACCATTCGGGCCAAAACGCCGATTGCATTTGACCTCTCGGCCTCGTTTGAATCAACAGGCCGGTTCGTCCTTGTAGATGAGTACGACATTGCCGGTGGCGGCATTGTGACGGAATTGGTCCATGACGATCAGGAGTTTCTCCGCGAAGAAGCGCGGCAGCGCGATTTTGCCTGGGTGAAGGGTCAAGTCGGTGTCGAGGATCGCGCACAGCAATATGGTCACCGGGCCGCCATTGTATTGGTGACCGGCGGGCGGCATACAGGCAAGTCCTTTCTGGCTAGGACCATCGAGGCCAGGCTCGTGGCAGACGGTCGGCATGCATACCTGCTTGACGGAGAGAATCTCCGCCGTGGACTCGACGCAGACCTTTCGGAAGGAGAACGAGGACAGGCGACCGAGATGGCTCGCCGTTATGGTGAGGTGGCGCGGTTGCTTGTCGATACCGGGTTGATCGTCGTCTCGACGACGAATCCATTCGGCATGGCCTATGTCGAAGCGGCGCAGACGATTCGGACGCTCGTCCACCCGGTCCCGGTCATTGCCGTCCATATGAGTAAGACATCCGAAGAAGCCCCACCCAATACGGATATTGTATTGTCAGGCCCGACGGATTTCGATGCGGCCACTCGGCGGATTCTTGAGGAGCTTAAACGGCGTGGGGTCCTGGCTCAGGCGATTGGAGCGAAGCCGATCTTTCAGTATTCAATTTAGCGGGATGCTGAAAAAGAGGGGATGGAGGCTGATGATCTTTTGTGCTCGCGCAACGCGCGGTCGCAGACTCCCCTCGTTGGACGCGCGCAGTGGAAGATCAATCAGCCCCCATCCCTAAAGAGATATCGAGCAAGCTTGGAGGGAGTATTTATATCGTTTGATCCGCCAAGTTGGGATCATCCCACCCACCCCTGATTATGCGTATAGAAATTGGCAGATCCAGTCCTTATGCGGATCCGCCTAAACACCGTTAGACATACAGAAGCGTGAATTGTCACGGTGTAATAGGAGCCAATTAGGTGGTCGACCAATCTAAAGGATCTAAGCCTTTGCGTAAGGATGAGTTCTTTGGGCGTACTTTATACGATGTAGAGCATGCGCTCGGAATGTACGCCTACAGTTTTTGCACAATTCCGGCGGAAGGCATCTATGATAAAGAGGCGCTTGCACCATTAATGAGCGTTATTGAGTCTTGTCATATCTACCTTATCGGGTATACGCCTGTTATCAATTTTATTGATGCCCAGCAGGAGGGCAGTCAGCTGAATCTAAAGTTCACTGTAACCGGTAATGAATACACAGTGTCATACGACCTTCCTGAAGGATTGTCGTTAAAACAGGATGGTGAACTGTTCTATTTAGGCGATTTATCCGGGCAGAGATTTTTTCCGAATGAACAGGAAGTGCAGGCGCGACTCAGCTCCGAGTCGAAAGCGGTAAACTTTGAAGTCAAATATATAGGGCAGGCGTATGGGCAGGATGGCTCCAGAAACGCAGTAGATCGACTTCTCAAGCATGAGACTCTACAGAAAATTGCGTTAAAGGGGGTTCCGGACGGGTATCGCCTTAGTTTGCTACTGCTCGCGATTCAGCCAAACAACCAATTGATCACATTGATGAATCCCTTCGCGAGTAACAAAGATGAAGGGCGATCGCGAATTAGGTCTGGTTTGGACAAGCTATTCAATACCACCGAGCAAGAACGAATAGCTTTGTATGAAGCCGCACTAATTAGATACTTTTCCCCTGAATACAACAAAGAGTTCAAGAACAGCTTTCCATCCACAAACCTGAAAATTCTTCAGGATTGCTACGACAAAGATTTCAGCGCCATTGTGGCGGAAATATGTATCGATGAACTTCCCTTCAGACTGCATTCAAAGGAGGTCGAGGTTGCTAATTACCATACTGCAAAGCATGATTTGCACAAAGATGAAGACCGGAGAATGTTTTTTGGGCTTTAACTTTCCTCAACCGGACAGACCTGGGGAAGCTGCGGGCCGTATGCCTAACAACACGTTGCAGATGACGTTTGACCTGCTGCGTACCCTTGCTGTCGCAGGGGCACACATCGCCTCAAGCGCACTTGAACGTGGGCGTTAGGCAGACTGAGAACCAATCCGATGCGCGACGATTTCTCCGCGGGGACGAAGGGACTGCTGGCGAGACGCGTAGCGTTTGCCTGCTCGAATCCAGAATGCCGGCAGGTAACGAGCGGGCCGCAGGCTGACCCCACTGGGTCCGTCAACATCGGGGTCGCCGCACACATTTCTGCCGCATCGCCAGGCGGGCCTCGGTACGAAGAAGCTCTCTCACTGGAGCAACGCGCGGATGCTTCAAATGGGATTTGGCTTTGCCAGAGTTGCGCCAAACTGGTCGACAATGATGCCAGCCGATTTAGTCGACCGGTTCTGGAGGGTTGGAAGCGCGCGGCGGAGCGGTCCGCTGCCGTAGCGCTGGCGCGGGGACGGAACTCCGACAGCTCTTCACTATCTGGTCACGCCAAGATCGAGCGCCTCATGCCAGCACTCCTTGAAGAGATGCGCGAGGATCTTCGAAGCAATCCGACAACCCGGGAGTTCGTCGTTCTCAAGCGGGGCTGGGTCTACAACAGCCACGAGCCGTATCTCTCGTATTACCTCGACGAGCATGACGACCTGGAAGGCAAGCTGCAGGTGCTCGCGAATCTCGGCTTGATCCGCGAAATCACATACAACAACGTGCGTCGGTTTCTGTTTCAGGAAGAGTTCGTGGACTACTTGGCCAGTGCATGACAGTTGGGAGATGGCTGCCTAACATCAGCTTGCAGCCGACGGCGGCGACGGTCATGAGGCGCCCGTTGAACCGTGGTCGTTAGCCGCAGACGGAATGCAAACGGGATTGACATGTGTTACCGTGTGAGGTAGCGTCTCATCGTGGGAAAACTCCGCCGGGGTGGCTATATTCTGGTTACCTGGAAAGGCGATCATCCTCCTCGGCACGTCCATGTGTACCGCGAGGGACATCTTGTTGTGAAGTGGGACTTAGAGCATAAGAGGCCGATGAAAGGCAAGGCAACGGGACGAGTTCGCAAGTTGATCGAGGATCTTGAATCTGAGGGGTTACTATGAAGATCCAAGCCGTCGCGTACAACAATCGCAAGAGGGCGTTCGAGGTCAAGGCTGCGAGGAAGACGTTACAGTTTCCGTATGTAAAGGTCGATCCTCAACCGAGTGCCACCGACCCGATCACCCGAGTCTTTGTCGATCAGGAACTAGGCCGTGAAGGCTTCACATACGTGCTTGAATCCGGCAAGGAAGGGACAGTCCACAGCGAGCAAGTGCTGGAATACAACCAGGATCCACACTATTTGCGGGATGTGCTGGTGTATAAATTGACGATCGAAGCGCAGAAACGAGTCAACTCAAGCCCCTTGTCCAAACGTGAGATGATCCGGCGGCTTGGCACGTCCGCCACGCAGTTCTATCGCCTTCTTGATCAAACAAACTACAGCAAATCCGTCGATCAAGTCTTGACCCTCCTACATGTTCTCGATTGTGATGTCGATCTCCTGGTACGAGAAAAAACTTCATCAGGAGAAGCCGCCTAACCCGTTGCTGGAACCGATGTTGAACTTTGATCTTTATCCTTGTCATTATTCAGCGGCTGCAGTGGACTTCCGCTACGCAAACCTCGTTTGCTCCGTGACCGCCGCTAATACGTTAGGCGTTGGAACTTAGGCCTCAAGCACCCTACGTTGCAAAATGTTCTGCAGACCTACCTGAGTCTTCTCAAAGCGATGGGCAAGAGCGGTTTGACTCCTTGAAAATCCGTGTGATAGCGTGATCCCTTCTAAGTCCAAGTTACCCTGTATGAATGGGCTAATTGGATGAGGAGGCCCGAAAAGTTGTACTAACCACCGTGGGGCCGATGCCAGAGGAGCCTTTATGAAATTTGTCTGTCTCAATTGCGAAACCTACATGAACCTCGAGAAGGTGGAGAAACCGGAGGAAGGTTCGCTCGGCGTCTTTTTTGCCTGCCCCTCCTGCGCCGCGAAGTTCTCGATGGTGACCAATTCCGGCGAAACCAACATGATGAATGCGTTGGGTCTGAAGCTGGCCCCGCGAGCTGAAGCTGGCGCGTCCCTCGACGGGTTGAGGGCTTTAGCGGGGAACGGTCAAACCGCTTCTGCTGTGAATAGCCAAACTACGGCTGAGCCATCTGTCTCTACAGCCACGGCGTCGTCTGCCAAGGCTGGTGAGAAAACAAGCGGCTGCCCCTTCTCCGCGATGGTGGCTGAAATGGGACTTACCTCCAGCGGGAAACCCGTCAATACTGGAGCAGAGACGACAGGGTTTGCCTGGTCGGCTGATGCCAAAGAGAAACTCGACCGCCTCCCCTCATTTGTAAAACCGATGGTCCAGAGCAGCGTGGAGGCCTTTGCTCGCAAGCAGGGATACCAGACGATCACGTTGCAAGTGATGGACGATTCCAAGAGTGACTCAAGCAATGGGATGACTTGGACGCCTGAGGCTGAGAAGCGGCTTGAGAATATTCCCGACTTCATCCGTCCCATGGCCCGCAAAGAGGTTGAGCGGGTGGCTAAGGAGCGAGGGATGACGACTATTACGGCTCAGGTCATGGAGGACGCGAAAGAGAAGTTTATGAAGTTCATGTAAGCAGGTAGGCAAAATAGAACATATATAACGTAGTATGATGATGGCACAAAGGCCCGTCCGGTTAGCTGGACGGGCCTTTTTATTATGCAACAGTCGTGATTGCGATATGCTGCAGGGATCGTATCGACATCACTGGGCGAGTTTCGTTGTGCTGTTCTGCCTGCTCCTGTTAGCCACGCCTCTCTGGGGTCAGGATGCTGAACATGGTCTGTCAGCGGTGCAGCAGGCAATCAATTCTGATTTCGGACATCAGGAAACCGTGAGTCATCAGGCGGGATGGGAAGGATCCTCTGCAGGCATCGCTTACTCTGAGTTCAATCATCACGTCACGGGCATGTTGGTACTGATCATTGGGCTCAGTGAGGTGCGCCAGGCGCTGGCCATGCCATTTTGGGTTTGGACCAGGTTTCTTCTGCCGGGAGCCTTGCTCTCATCGGGTTTCTTTCTTCTTATCTGGAGCGACCATAATGCGTGGCCAGTCGGATCGCTCAGTTTCATGCAGACATTCCTCGGTAATGACTCGGAAATCCTTCAACATAAGAGCTACGGGCTCTTATTGGTGACGGTTGGGATCATCGAATTGCTCCGCCGATTTGGACAGTTTGGTCATTCTGTGTGGGCCACTCCCTTACCCGTGTTTGCCATCATCGGGGGACTGATGTTGTTCACTCATTCGCATGGAGTCCATCCTTCAGCCCAAGAAATTGCAATGGACCATGCGCTCATGGGCACCATGGCGGTCACTGCCGGCTCGTCAAAACTCCTGTCTGATTGGTTCCGTTCCCCTTCGTATGCGCGGACTTCAAAAGGGGAATTACTCTGGGCCTGCTTAATTCTGCTCATCGGGATACAATTGCTGATCTATTCTGAATAATTGAACCGAATGCAGTGCACTCCCGGCATAATTGACACCTTTCCAAACCCTGTGCTACGAGTACGAGACCTCTCGGCGTGATGTAATGCAGAGCCGGTATTCCAAGTCCTGCGGCATGGAGTAATCATGGGTGGTCATAGCCATTGGGCGACGGTTAAGCGCCACAAAGGAGCGCAGGACGCCAAGCGCGGGAAGATCTTTACTAGAATCATCCGTGAAGTGGCAATCGCGGCTCGCTCAGGCGCCGACCCGGATGGCAATCCGCGGCTTCGGCTGGCCATTTTAAAGGCAAAAGAAGCCAACATGCCTGGCGATACGCTGAAGAAGGCCATTCAGCGGGGCACGGGAGAATTGCCCGGGTTGGTATATGAAGAGTTCAGTTTAGAGGCCTATGGGCCTGGCGGGACCGGCCTCTTGATGGAAATCACGAGTGACAACCGTAATCGTACCGTTGCCGAGCTACGAAATCTCCTCACGAAGAATCACGGCAACATGGCGGAAGCCGGCGCGGTCTCCTGGCAGTTTCACAAGAAGGGACTGCTCACGATCGAGAAGGGCAGAGTCGACGAAGATACCCTGCTGTCTCTTGCGCTCGATGCGGGAGCGGAGGACGTAAAGGTCGGTGAACAAAACTTTGAGGTCATCACGGATCCGCATCACTTTGAATCCGTGAAGAAATCGCTCGCCGATGCGAAGATCGAGACTGTACTTGCGGAAGTCACCGCTATTCCGCAGAACACGATCAGGCTGGAAGAAAAAGCAGCCGAACAAATGCTCAAATTGATGGAAATTTTGGACGAACATGACGATGTGCAGAAGGTTCACGCGAATTTTGATATTTCCGACGAGGTGATGGAGAAAGTGGCAGCCGCTGGATAATCAACAATGCGGAATGCTGAACGATGAACGCAGCAATCAAGCACTTCCTCCCCCACCCCACCCTCTGTATTCACCAGTCCTTGTTTTTTCATAGAATATGATCGCCTCACTGACAGGCCGATTGGCCTTCAAGGCGCCGACTTCCCTGATCCTCGATGTGCACGGGGTGGGATACGAAGTGTGTATCCCTCTCAGCACGTATTACGGGTTGCCCAATATTAGTGAGAATGCCTCGCTGAGTGTTCACACTCATGTCCGCGAAGACGCGATTCAGCTCTTCGGGTTTCTGACGTCCCATGAAAAAGATGCATTCGTGCTGCTCATCAGCGTCTCGGGATTCGGACCCAAACTGGGGCTCAGCGTCTTGTCGGCTCTTCCGGTGTCGGATCTCGTCTCGGCGATTCAGTCGGGAGATGTCGAGAAACTGACGACTGTTCCAGGGGTCGGACAGAAGTCCGCCAGCCGTCTTGTGTTGGAGCTCAAGGATAAAGTTGGGAAACTCCATCCTGGCCTCGCGCCGGCAAGCGATTCGCCCAGACATGGGCAGAATGCAACGTTTGACGACGCGCTGTCAGCGCTCGTGAATTTGGGCTATCGTCCACAAGACGCCAGAGAAGCGTTGAAACACGTGAAGAAGTCACACGGTGAGTCTATCGCACTCAAAGATATGATTCGGGAATCTCTAAAGGAGCTTGCAAGGGGGTGAAGATGATGACGAAATTGATTCGTCGAATGGGCCGGAGTCAATTATCCATCGGGCTCGTGGTGTTTCTATTGGGACTGGGCGTCATGCCTGTGCTAGCCGATGAGCCGGCTGAACCCAAAAGCTCTCGCAAGATGTGCGGTCAATGCCCCGAAGGCTATGCCACCACGGGGGTGACGGAGTCTAAAGAGATTTGCAAAGACGGCGATCCCACACTGGTTCAATGCGACCCAGTGGGGGCGAACCTGATGTCTGTGTGCGGTTCCTGTCCCGGTGGCTATCGTGAAATCGGGAACTCGACTGTGCCGGCTCGCTGTGGAAATAAAGATGGTGGTCGAGTCACGCAGTGTCAGTTGGAGAAAATGGAACTGAACCTTCCGGACCCGACCCAAGGCGGTAAGACGTGCCCGCCGGATTGTGGGAACACAGCGACGCCTGGGCAGGGTGCCTTGCCTCCTCCACCGAAGTATCTCCCCACGCCGGAGAAGAAATGAGCCCAGCCAGGATGCTGAAAAAGTCCGCCTGCGGCGTTCTCGCGTCGCTCAGAGGCTCAACGTACCGAAGCGTACGCCTCGCCCCTTCGCTCGCTGCGGCCTTGCTGGACGGACTTTTTGACCATCCTGCAACTATCAGTCCTCAGCGATCATTCTTTACTCCTATAAAACTGTCACGATGGACATAAGAGTTCCATGCCTAAACGTCAAACAGTGGATCGGCTGCTTTCGAAACTTGGAATTGCTTCCCGTGGCACGAGCCAGGAATGGGTTCACGCAGGACGTGTCCGTATCAATGGTCGAGTCGTCCGCGATCCGGCTACATGGGTGTTGTGGCCGAAGGATTCTATTGCGATCGATGATCAATCTGTTCAAGACTCGGTCAAACGAGTGTTCCTCTTTCATAAGCCCAAGGGGGTAATCACGACGCACAGTGACGAACAGGGCCGTAAGACGATCTTCGATGTGCTACCCACAGACCTGGGATATCTGCATGCCGTCGGAAGACTCGATCAGGCGAGCAGTGGCCTCCTTCTGCTCACCAATGATTCGGCCTTGTCGAGTTTTCTCACCGACCCGGCAAACAAAGTCATGAGGACTTACCTGGTCTCCGTGCGGGGAGCATTTACTGAGACAGAAGCTACAGAGGCCGTAATAGGTGTCGTTGATGCTGGTGAGCGCCTTCGATGCCACACCGTGAAGT
>CBDDRB010000034.1:0-121804 GCA_965232965.1 uncultured bacterium | reverse complement strand
TCCCTGATCGATCGCGCGGGATTCGCTCGCGCCGTGCGGCAACACCAGGCTGAGCGTGGGGCCAAAGGGTTCTCATGTTGGGAGCAGTTCGTGAGCATGCTGTTCTGTCAGATGGGGAGCGCGCACTCCCTCCGCGAGATTTGTGGGGGACTGGCCACCGCGCTCGGCAAACTCGTGCACTTAGGCGTGCGCCGGACCCCCACCCGCTCCACGCTCGCGTATGCCAATGCCCATCGACCGTGGCAACTGTACGAGACCCTCTTCTATCAGGTACTCACCCAGTATCAGGCGATGGCGGCCCTCAAGCGCCGGCGATTCCGGTTCAAGCATCCGCTGCGGACCCTGGATACGACGCTCATCGAGTTGTGTGCCACGGTGTTCGATGGGGCCCGGTTCGTCCGGACCAAGGGCGCCATCAAGCTCCATCTCCAACTGGATCACCAAGGCTGTTTGCCCTGTTGGGCGCTCATCACCGAAGGCGACGTGCACGATGTCCGCGTGGCGCAACGGCTGACGTTTGCGCCAGGTACCATCGTCGCAATGGATCGCGGCTACCTGGACTATGCCTTGTATCAGCGCTGGACCACGACGGGGGTGTGGGTTGTCACACGCCCGCGCACCAATATGCTGTATGCGGTGCTGGAGCGGCGGCCCGTGCCCAGCCGGAATGCTGTGCTCGCCGATGAGGTGATTCGCCTGACCGGTCTGCACGCCGCGGATCGGTGTACGGCCCCGCTTCGGCAGGTGACGATCTGGGACGAGACGCAGCAACGGGTGCTCACCTTCCTGACCAACATCATGCACCTCGCCGCCAGCACGATCGCGGCCATCTATAAAGAGCGGTGGCAGATCGAGCTGCTCTTTAAGGCCTTAAAGCAACACCTCCGGATCAAAACCTTCGTTGGCACGAGTGAGAACGCGGTCCAGGTCCAAATCTGGATCGCCCTGCTGGCGATGTTGCTGCTGAAGTTTCTGCAGTTGAAGTCCACCTGGCCGTGGAGTCTCTCGAACCTCGCGGCCTTGCTTCGGTTCAACCTGTTGACCTATCGGAATCTATGGACCTGGCTCAATGCGCCTTTTGGATGTTCGGCCATCGCTCCGCTGCCCGTGCAAGCGACGCTCTTCGCCACGTGATCTTGGACAGCAGCCGAGGCAACCTCATCGGAAAATCGAATCCACAGCCGTCTCACGCGCAGCATTGACGCAGGGAGGATACTGAAGGGCAGATTATTTTGGACAGCAGTGCGTTAGTTCTTTATTTCAGGCCACGCATCTAAGCATTGAATTGTTTAGTTCAACTGATGAAATGAGACAGACGAAACAGACCAGATAGGTTTAATGAACAAGAGATGGGAAGGGGCTATGGTTTGGCTTGGGGAGGCATGGCCTTAATCATCTCTGCGGCCAACTCTTTCGCGACATCCTTCAAGTTCGGACGATAAAACATATAGCTGCTCGACCGTTCATGTCGCGCCTTCCACACGGTGGTGCCGGTGGTGGCATCGACCAGTCGGAGGCTCAGGCCGACACGGCCGACATTGTCGCCTTCCTTCCGCATGTATTCCCACGAATTGACCCGCACGACCAAGAACGAATCCACGTTCAGTGCCTTGCCCAACTTCATGGCAGAATCCTTGTCGGATTGACCCGTCATTTCCAAGCGAGAGAAGTAGAACACCAGCGCATCGAACGCCTCTTTCGAGGCTTGGAAGATATCCGTCACGTTTTCAGGAGACACCACACGCTCGATATTGGCAGTTTTGTTTAATGCGGCGGATAAGACTTCTTGAATGTCCTCGCGCGCGTTGTCGTATTGACTCGCCATTGGGGGAAGCACGGCAATGGCTTGAGGCCTGAACATTCTTGCCCCCGGGCCTTCCCACACTTCCTGCAAGCCGCCACAGCCGGCGACAACGAGAGGAAGCATGCAGAGTACGAATGTGCGTCGCAGATGATTGAGCATGAACATGGTTCAGTATACCATTAGAAAGTCATAGAGGCAGACAACGATCCCAGCACGCCCTCTTCCCGGAAATCATATCCCCCGCCCATATCGAGACGGAATGCAAAGATCCGTAACCCTAACCCTGCGGTAGGGATGAAGGGTGTGCCGGCGTCTTGCATATTCTTGAAGGCCCCGACACGGAACGACAGAAACTCGGAGAAGATAGTCTGTTCAGCTCCCAGACTCAAGATCTGGCTCTTGACGCCCGGCACGAGTGTTTTGTTCGAAGTCGCATCCACATCGGCCGTCAGTGTCAGCGACGAATAAGGATTGACGGCCACACCACCTCGAATCTGGGGGTTCAGTTTCAATTCTCCTCCGACGGCATTCTCAAAGGTTGGTTGATTGATGTCTTTCGCCACTACGCCGAAGCGTAGCCATGAAGAGGGGCGATAAATTGCACCCACATCGATCCCAAAGGCGGTTGAGATTGTGGCTTTCCCGAAGTTGTCCGTAATTGAAACTCCGTTTCCTCCGTTGAGAGGCATGCTCCCATTATAGGAGGCGCCTTGAATGACTTTTCCCGTCACACCGAACGAAAACATTTTGTCGGAGAAGGCATAAGCATAGGAAAATGCCGCTTGTCTAGCCTCGAATCCAGGGAGAGTCATTACACCACCGGTCAAAGCCGGCGTAACCGGAGTGCTTACGAATCCGCCACCTGTGAACACGTCAGATATGTTCAACCCGAATGCATGCTCGCCCAGATGCCCCTTGATATAAAGTCCAGCGGACCCGTTCACCGATACGTTGGCGCCAGGTTTGTTAATCTGAGCGGCAATTTCTTGAGCCTTCGCTGCCGCATTCGGGTCATTGGAATTGAAGTCTTCGAGGTCGCGGACAGCATCGGCGATCCCGAGACGATCGATTGCTTGTCCACCGCCTTGAATCCGAACATCCACAGTCTGAGTCATTGCGAGTCCGGCAGGGTTCCAATAGGTGGCCAAGGAATCCGTTGTGATGGCGACACCGGCCCCGCCCATACCCGTTGCACGAGGTCCGACGGAGACAAATTCCAAAGCCATCGCGTGTATAGGCATCATCAGACCTAGCAGTATTGCGACGACACGAAGCAACCAAGAACAGGACATTGTGAGGCAACTCCTTGCGAGCCGAGGAACTTCGATGAGTCTATTGGATGAATCCGCACTCGTCAAGGACTGATAGATCTATTCTTTGAGTGTACCTGGTGAGCATTCTCATAACGAGAACACTTCGGCGAATACCCGCGGATGTGGCAGTTCGTTCACACAATTTGACCATCCTGCATATGGACGATCCGGTCGGCTTGGGCGGACAGTTTGTCATTATGGGTCACGATCACGAAGGTCGTTCCGCGGGCCTTGTTCAATTCACGCATCATGGCAAAGAGCGCTTCGCCCGTATGTGTGTCCAGATTTCCCGTCGGCTCGTCAGCCAATACGAGATCTGGTTTCTGCAAGAGGGCGCGTGCAACCGCTACGCGCTGCTGTTCACCGCCTGACAGCTCGCCGGGCTTATGATGGAGTCGGGCTCCCAGTCCGACTTCCTGCAACAATGCGATGGCTTCCGGTTCAATCTCCGATGCTTGCCGTCGCTGAATCAGAGCCGGCATACAGACATTTTCGAGCGCTGTAAACTCCGGGAGGAGGTGATGAAATTGGAAGACGAATCCGATTCTTCGATTCCGAAAATCTGCCTGCTCACCCTCCGACATATGAAAGATATCCTGGCCGTCGAAGCGGACGGTCCCTGCCGTAGGACGATCGAGGGTTCCGATAATATGAAGCAGCGTGCTCTTTCCTGCCCCCGAAGCCCCGACAATCGCAATCAGCTCCCCTCGTTGAATCTGGAGATTGACGCCCTTCAATACCGTGAGGGTTTGCTCGCCCATCGGAAATGATTTGTAGAGATCGGTGACCGTGATCACGCTGGAACTCCAGAAGACAAAGAAGATAATAAGGGGACAGGCATGATCATTCGTAGCGTAGCGCAGCCACCGGTTCGAGCTTAGCGGCTTGAAGCGAAGGATAGACTGTGGCGGCAAAACTAATGGCAATTGCGGAGCCTGCCACGAGGATGACATCCATCGCTTGTACATGGACGGGAATCTGCGAGATGTAATAGACCGAGGCATCGAAGGTCCAGAATGTCTGAATCAGCCAAAGAAATGCGTAGCCGAGCGGGATACCGATGGCAGTCCCCGACAGGCCGATGATCAGTCCGTTGAGCATGAAAATGTGCCGAATGCTCTTGCGTGTCGCACCCATGGCTTTGAGGATGGCAATCTCCTTTTGTTTCTCCGTCACAATCATGGTGAGGGTGCTCACGATGTTGAAGGACGCCACGATCGTGATCAGCACCAACAGCAAGAACATCATCGTCTTTTCGAGTTTGAGGGCTGAAAACAGATTGCGATTCATCTGCATCCAGTCGCGTGCCCCATAGGCAAAGCCGAGCGATTGCTCCACGGAACGGGCCGTTTCCGCTGCGCGGAAGACGTCCGCAACTTTAATTTCAATGCCCGTCACCGTGTGCCCCAGGTTGAAAAACTTTTGCGCTTCTGCGAGATCGATATAGGCCAGAGACGAGTCATATTCGTACATGCCGGATTGGAATAGCGCGATCAACACAAAGGTTCTGATTTTTGGCACCATCCCTATGGCATTGATCGGACCGGCTGGAGGAGACACGACATTAACAGTATCGCCGACGAACACCCCTAGTCGAAGCGCCAATTCCTTGCCTAGGATAATGCCGGGCTTTTCTGTTTCGACCGGTGGGCCGGTCGGGTCGTCTACGGGTGGTAGTTTCACCTTGACCGGCCGACTCAGGTCGGTTAACTGCCCGGTCGAGAGGTTTTTTGCCAGTTCGGTCACCGTACCCTCGCGTTCCGGATCGATGCCACGGATCACGATGCCTTGTACTCCGCTCTGCGTTGTCAGCAAGACCTGCTTGAGCACAAACGGGGTTGACGCTACGACACCCGGCACAGTGGTGACCTGTTTGACGACGGGATCGTAATCGCTCATGGTGTCTTTCATCCGATCCTGCACGATGATATGAGCGGTCGTTCCAAGAATCTTGGCCTGAATGTCTTCTTTGAAGCCGGTCATGATGCCGACTGTCCCGATGAGGGCAGCGACACCGAGTGTGATTCCGGTAATGGAAACCACGGTGTTTAATGAGATGGTTCGATTCCGGCGCTTCGCGCGCAGATATCGCAACCCGACAAAGATTTCGTAGGGGAGTGCCACCGTTATTTCTCGGGCCTCAGTTGTGGGAAGAGAACAACGTCGCGAATCGACGCTTGGTTGGTAAAGAGCATGATCAGTCGGTCGATGCCGATACCTTCGCCCGCGGTCGGTGGCATGCCGTACTCCAAGGCGCGGAGGAAATCCTCATCGACCAGATGCGCTTCTTCGTCGCCGGCCGCCCGTTGCGCGGCTTGTCCTTCGAACCGTTCCCGTTGATCCAGAGGGTCGTTTAACTCTGAAAAGGCATTCGCGATTTCCCGTCCGGCAATGTACAGTTCGAAGCGATCGGTCAATGCCGGATTTGAATCGTTACGCCGTGCCAATGGAGAGATTTCAATCGGGTAGTCGGTAATGAACGTCGGCTGCTGCAGATTGGGCTCCACCGTTTCCTCGAAGATTTCGTTCACAATATTGAAGAGCGGCCATTTCGGATCGACCGCAATGTCCAGCTTCTTGGCCGCTGCAATCGCCTTCTCTTTATCCTCAAGGACCGAAGGGTCGAATTGGTTCACTTCCAGAATGGCCTGGTGATACGACCAGCGGCGCCACGGAGGCGTGAGTGTGATCTCCGTGCCCTGATAGGTGATGACTGTCCTGCCGAAGATCTCATTGGCTAACGAGGAGACGAGTTCTTCCGTGAGGACGATCAAGTCCTGATAGTCCGCGTAGGACACGTAGAACTCCAGCATCGTGAATTCGGGATTGTGGATCGTGGAAATGCCTTCGTTCCGGAAATTGCGATTGATTTCAAACACGCGTGGAAAACCACCCACAATCAAACGCTTCAAGTAGAGTTCCGGTGCGATCCGGAGATAGAGATCGACGCCGAGCGCATTGTGATGCGTGACAAAAGGCTTCGCTGCCGCGCCGCCTGGAATCGGATGCATCATCGGCGTTTCAACCTCAAGGAACCCTCGTTCGATCAAGAAGGCCCGAATGCCGGCGATAATTCTGCTGCGGGTGGCAAAAATGCCATGAACATCGGGATTGGCGATCAAATCGACATACCGCTGTCGATAGCGGGTTTCCACGTCCGTCAAGCCGTGCCATTTTTCCGGAAGCGGCCTGAGAGCTTTGCTCAAGAAGGTCAGTTGCGCGACATCAACGGTAAATTCATTCGTCTTCGTGCGGAATAGGGTGCCGGTGACGCCGATCCAATCCCCCAAGTCGAGCAGTTCGGCGATGCGATAGCCCTGGTCCGAGAGATGATCTTTCTTGAGATAGACCTGAAGCCGGTCGGATCCGTCTTGCAGCACTGCAAAGCCGGCCTTGCCGAATCGTCGTAGGGCGACAATGCGTCCCGCGAAGGTACAGGAGATCTTCTCTTGTTCCAGCACCTCTTTGGTTTTCTCGCCGTGGAGTGTGATCAGTCTGCCCGCACGATCCCTTACGTCGAATCGAGTACCATAAGGCGCCACGCCAGCGTCACGCAACGCGTCGAGCTTCTTGATCCGTTGTTGCTGTTGCTCGTTTAGCTCGTCCATAACTGCTTCGGGCTCGAGGCGATGGGCAAACAGGATGCTGAAAAAGTCCGCCAGCAGCGTTCTCGCGTCGCTCAGAGGCTCAACGTACCGAAGCGTACGCCTCGCCTCTTCGCTCGCTGCGGCCTTGCTGGACAGCCTTTTTGAGTATCCTGCTGACTATTCAGGCGCGATCACTCCACGTGTCTCGTCACAACGTCTCGCACAAAACTGAGTTTTTCCGCAACTGCTAGAGAGGCGACTCATTCATCGACTCTCGTCTCGCACTTTTTGCCATGTTCCCTTTGAGATAGGCCTCGATGAACCCGTCGAGAGCGCCGTCCATGACGGCCGCTACCTGGCCCACTTCGTAGCCGGTCCGGTGATCTTTGACCATTTGGTAGGGCTGGAATACATACGAGCGAATTTGGCTGCCCCAGGCAATATCCTTCTTCTCTCCGACGATCGCATTGAACTCAGCTTCTTTCTTTTTTTGTTCCAATTCAAAGAGGCGTGCCTTTAGGACCTTCATCGCCCCATTGCGGTTCTGAAGCTGAGATCGTTCGTTCTGACATTGCACGACGATTCCTGTCGGCAGATGTGTCATGCGGATGGCTGTTTCGACCTTATTCACATTCTGGCCGCCCGTGCCGCCGGCTCGAAAGGTATCGATCTTGAGGTCTTTGTCTTCGATCACGAGGTCGATATCCTCATCCAGCTCGGGGTAGACAAAGACCGAGGCAAAAGAGGTATGCCGCCGCTTGTTCGCATCGAAGGGTGAAATGCGCACCAGTCGATGGACGCCTGCTTCGGCCTTGAGATAGCCATAGGCATAAGCGCCGGTGATTAAGAGTGTCACGCTCTTCACGCCCGCTTCTTCTCCCGATTGTAGGTCCAGGGTTTCGACTTTAAACTTCTTGGTTTCGGCCCAACGGACGTACATACGAAGCAGCATCTGCGCCCAGTCCTGCGATTCCGTGCCTCCAGCACCGGGATGAATCGCCAGGATTGCATTGTTGGGGTCCAGTTCGCCCGAAAGTAGAAGTTCAAGCCGCAGGGCGGTGAGCGTTCTCTCAAATCCATCCAGTTCGGCTGTCAACTCGCTCACGAGCCCGGCGTCGTCGCTTTCCTCTGCCAGCTCGAGGAGTGCGCCCAGATCATTCATTTTCTCATCGATGTCCCGCCACTGCTGGAGATCGTGCTCAATCGTGGCCTTCTTCCGCCCAATCTTGGCGGCTTTCTGGGCGTGGTTCCAAAAATCCGGCTGGGCAGTCTGCTGCTCCAGGTGGGCTAACTCGGCTGTCATGCGAGCGAAGTCAAAGATGCCCCCGTAATTCTAATACCAACTGTTCGACGGCTCGTACGCGATTCTTTATCTCGTCCAGCATGGAGCGATCCTTTCAGGTTATACCGCCACAGCGTCGGGCTCAGATCCTTTGGTACGGAATAGCCCCAATAGGAACAAAAGCGCGCAGATTATAGCACAGCCGTAGGCAAACACATCGCCGTACCGGGTGTAAAACGTATGTGGACGCCAGACTTGCACAGTGGCCTTGATGGCCTGCTCAGTGTAGATCGGTGTGGCCTCGACGATGCGTCCGAACGGATCGATGAACCCAGAAATTCCGGTATTGGCTGCGCGAGCAAAGGCCAAGTGATTTTCAACCGAGCGAAAGACGACCATCGAAAAATGTTGCGCGGCAGCCGATGAAGGACCGAACCAGGCATCGTTCGTCACGGTCACTAAGAATTCCGCCCCATTTCCCGCGAACTGCCGAACCAGGTTGGGAAAGATCACCTCATAACAGATCGCTACCCCAAAATTTATCGTTCTCGACGTCGCCCCTGTCTGGCTCGCAGAGGCAGATCGTGGCTTTGGGGTCAATGTCAGAACTGTCGGGCCGGTTCCCGCTTCGAAATCACCAATCCCTTCCACCAATTTGTCGAGAAAAGAGAGGAGCGATGATTTGAGTGGAATATATTCACCGAATGGAACTAGGTGATGTTTGTCGTACCGTCCCAACACTTGGCCGTCGGGCGAGAGGAGATAGGCGCTGTTTAACAGATAGGGGCGGCGATCCGGATAAAAGCGCAGGGCGGGGCTTCCGAATAAGATCGGTGCTTGAGCTCGATTGGCCAGCGCAATGAGTTGCAGCTGATAGACCGGCTCACGCTCAAAGACGAAGGGTGTTGCCGCTTCTGGCCAGATGACCAGATCGGTGGCACGGCCGAGCTGGTCCGTCAGCCGATCAAACCGTGCAAGAGTTTCCTCTCGATAGGCCATATCCCATTTCACGGCCTGATCGACGTTCGGCTGCACCACTCCGACGCTGATGGATGATCGGGGAATATCGGAAAACGGCGCTTCGGATAACGTTGCAAGGCCGTACTCCCATGAAAGCGTCACCATCAACGCCGCCATCGCGGCGAGTTCCCAGGGGAGTCGTGCCGGAAGAAATCCTCGGGACAGAGGCATCAGCCACATCAGGAATTCAGCCAGCGCGACATTCACCAGCACAATGAGGAACGAGACCCCGTAGACACCCATGTGGTCCGCGATTTGAATAATTTCAATGTGGCGATATTGCGAATAGCCGAGTAACCCCCAGGGCAATCCGCTCAGGACATACGTCCGGATCAGTTCGAGGGTCACCCATAAACAGGGAAGTGCAAAGAGACCGTAACGAGGGATCATAGTTCTAAACCACACGGCTCCGGCAGAATACAGTCCGACATAGAGGCCGAGATAGGCTGTGAGTAACAACATCAGGCCATAGCTGACGACTATTGGGACTTTGCCGTAGGTGTTCATGGCGTTGACCACCCAAGCCATCATGCCTGTAAAGGCAATGGTGCCGGACAGCCAGCCGATCCAAAACGCCTGCGATTTGGTCTTGCCGTCCAACGCCCAATGCAAAGGCACGAGGGCGATCCACGCCAATAGCCCGAGATCAGATTTCGGGAAACTTAGCGGAAGGAACAGTCCGCTCGCGCCGGCAAGTACGAGTGAACGCGCGAGGGAATGGGTCATGCACCGCACCTTAGCGAAAGCCGGAGATGGATGCAACTTTCAGTTCGGAAGGGATGGGCCGGTTCGTATGCAGTTCTGGCGAGGGGCGAGATTTTGGGTTGACGGACGCGTGATGAGCACCTATAAGTATGTCTGAAAAATCAGCTTCCGTGCCTGCACGAAGAGCGTAAAGGCAGGGCGGCCAGGGTGAGTGGACGGATTATTCTGCCCCTGACAGAGCGATACGTTCAAAGATCAAGACTAATTGGAGGCTATGCCATGGATCGAAGAGTCATCAGCTTGTTTCTGAGTTTGGGTCTCGTGCTTCTGTTCGCGGGATGCGCCGGGAAGAGCGTCTCTTCCTCGTCCGGGGATGTCTCCTCAGAGGCAGGACAAACCAAGAGCGAAAAGATCCAACCGGACGCGATCAAGATGGTACCACCAGAGCGCTCATTCGAACAGCCATCCGGCAGCACACCATCCAATCTGGCGCTTGCATCGAGTACAGAGCCCGGCAGCAGGCCTTTGGACGATGTATTGTTCGATTACGACCGGTTTCAGATCCGCAAGGATGCTATGCCGCTGTTGGATGCCAATGCCGGATGGCTTCGTGCGAATGGGGGCAAGACTGCGTTGATCGAAGGCCACTGCGATGACCGAGGCACTCTGGCGTACAACCTTGTACTGGGCGAGAAACGGGCGAGCGCCGTCAAGAGATACCTTGTGGATCTGGGTGTCCTGTCTTCGCAGCTCCAGACCACGAGCTATGGAGAAACACGGCCCATGTGCAAGCAACAGACGGAAGATTGTTATCAACAGAATCGGCGTGCACACTTCGTGACGAAATGAACAGGGCAGCGTCATCGGATGTCTGCGATGTGTGGCAGATATGAAGGAGGAATCTGTGAGGTACTATCACATCCGTATCGTAGGAATTGGGCTGCTCGGGGTTATTTTAGCGGCAGGCTGTGCAGGCAAGGGCGAGCGGATTGATCTGACGGTCTCTGCTGAGAGCGGAGGCGACGAAAAGGTCGTTGCCATGAGTTCCCCGACCGTCTCGATCCAGCCGTTTGAAGACCATCGCACCGACCGGTCTCGTCTCGGCGCCAGACATCACCTCTGGGGCGGGGAAAGTGACTTTAGCCTCTCCAACGGTCCTCTCAGCGAGGCTACGGCACAGGCATTGGCCGACTTTCTCAAAGGGAAAGGCTGGAACGCAACCGTCGCTGATGGCAACAGGGCGTCCGGCGCCGACGTGACCATTACCGGCATGCTGCTCGATGTCGATGTGATTGCCACAAGCAGTATCGGACAGACTACCCTGAACGCCAAAAACCGGATGATTGTTCAAGCTCAGAATCACACTGACGGCAGTCAGGTTCGCGAGACACTCACCAGCACCGGAGCCAGCCAAGTCTTCTGGTTCGATCCGGAGGATGCTCAGGAGTTGCTCAACGAATTGTACAACAAGGCGTTCGAGAAGTTCGTGGCGGACACAAAACTCGACGGCACGATGCTCAAGCTGCGGTAGATGTCGTTACGGTCTGATTATCACGCATGAGTGGAAGATGAAGGGGAGTATACCATGCGTATTAAAGTAGGTGACCGTGTACCTGGCGGTACGTTCAAGCAACTGAGCACCGATGGTATTGTCAATATCGATACCACGACACTACTAAAGGGAAAGAAAGTTGTGCTGTTCGGACTGCCGGGTGCATATACGCCGGTGTGTTCGGTCAGCCATCTACCCGGCTTCGTCGCTAAATCTGCAGAACTTAAAGCTAAGGGAATCGATGACATCGCCTGTATTTCGGTCAACGATCCGTTTGTCATGCAGGCATGGGGCAAAGAACATGGGGCTGACGGCAAAGTTACGATGCTGTCGGATGCGGACGGCTCGTTCACTCGCGCCATAGGCTTGAATCTTGACTTGCCCGAGTATGGTTTGAGCGGGCGGTCAGAGCGCTATTCGATGGTGGTTGAAGACGGCGTAGTCAAAACCATTAACGTAGAAAAGACAGTGTTCGATCACGGTGTCAGCAGTGCCGCCACGTGCATGCTGCACGCGTAATTGGTTGCACTCAAATTCAGAACAGTTGTCCAGAACGGCTTAGAAAAGACTGGCGCGCACGTTTCGATAGAGTCATCCGGAGAAGAGAGAGTCCTTCAATCGTGGGCTCCAGCGCTGCTTCAAGACCCCAAGGAACATAAGAATCTTTGTGTCTGACATGGAACGACGACAACACCGACGGGTCCCGGCACAGTTGCAGGGATTTCTGCTGGGGAATTCGCATGAGACCGAAGCGGTGACTCTGGACCTGTCAGTCGGTGGTGCCAGGTTCGATTGCGATCTCGAAGTCTATCCTGGCAAAGTGATTCGTGTGCGATTAGTCATTCCAGGCGCGGACGAACCGGTTTCAATCGATGAAGGGCGTGTGCAATGGGTCGAAGGAGACACATTCGGGGTCTCGTTTCAGAATGTCGATCCTGCCGAACTCGATGAACTCGAACAGCTCATCGACGAATTCGAGGAGACAGAGGGCAGCGGCCACGCATAGTGAACCAATCCTTGACTCGTCCGAATCGGAAGAATATCGTATCGCTGTGGGGGGAGCTTAACGCCCCGAGGGAATATGGTTCATGAGGGGGTCGAGCGTCGGGATGGTGTGCAAGCCCGGCTTGACCGGGAAGCCTGAAGTCCCGCCAAGATCTCCGCCGTACCTAGCTGTCCTCGGCAGGTGCGCGCTCCTCCCACCCTAACAGGCTGCTGAAAAAGTCGCTCTTCTCACCCGCCCAACCCCGGCACTCCGAGACGCTCCTATTCCCGTGCTTCGTTCTCGCATCGTTTGAGAGTCCTCACGTATCGTTGTTCCCGCGATTTTTAATCTCTTGCTTATTCTGGTTGATGCGTTGCTCATCGTGAGACGAGTCATAGTCGATGTCACCGAGGGTTTGCTGATTCACTCAATCTGTGTACAATGCCGCCCGATTTCAGTACATAATTTTTAAGAGGATAAATGGCCACGCGCAACCCATCTGCATGTGCCTCCAAGAAACCAGATCCCCGCGCAGTTTCAACAGTGACGGCGGTGGAAATGGGCGCGAGACAGCGCGAGATTTCCGTTTCCGAGTTCTTTACCAAGAATCGGCATTTACTCGGGTTCGACAACCCGCGCAAAGCCTTGCTGACCTGTGTCAAGGAAGCGGTCGATAATGCGTTGGATGCCTGCGAGGAAGCCGGAATTCTTCCTGAGGTCACTGTTCAGCTGGAGGTCGTCGCTATCGGATCATCGGCTGTACAGCCTGCGAGTCAGGCGACACGGTTTCGAGTTACGGTGGCCGATAACGGCCCTGGGATCGTCAGACAACAGATTCCAAGAATTTTTGCAAAATTGCTGTACGGTTCCAAGTTCCATCGCCTGCGCATGAGCCGAGGGCAGCAGGGGATTGGCATTTCGGCGGCAGGAATGTATGGCCAATTGACGACCGGTAAACCGGTGAAGATTATCTCACGCACGGGTCCCAAAGCCTCGGCACATTACTTCGAAGTACAGATCGATACGAAGAAGAATGAACCGTTAGTTCATGAGAATCAGCGGATTGATTGGAGCCAACCATGCGGCACACAGGTGGCGATCGAAGTCGAAGGACGCTACCAGAAGGGCCGTGCGTCGGTGGATGAATATCTTGAACAGACGTCGATTGCTAATCCTCACGTGAGATTCAGCTACCGGACACCGGAAGGAGAGTCGAAGGAATATCCACGCGTCTATCACGAACTGCCGCCTTCACCGAAGGAGATCAAGCCCCATCCATACGGCATCGAGTTCGGGATGTTCCTCAAGATGCTCCACGACGCCAAGAATCAGACGCTTTCGGGCTTTCTGTCGAACGATTTTTGTCGCGTGACGCCCGCGCTCGCGGACGAGATGTGCAAGACGGCCAAAGTTTCGCCCAAGGCAAAGCCCCGTGACGTTCGCGGCGCGATCGCCGAAACGCTCTATCACACGATGCAAGCGACGAAGATCATGGCGCCGCCGACGAATTGCCTCTCGCCGATCGGTGAGAAAGCAATCCTTTCAGGTCTCTACAGGCAGATCAAAGGGGAGTTCTATACCGCAGTGAGCCGGCCTCCTTCTGTCTATCGTGGCAATCCGTTCATCATCGAAGCAGGGCTCGCCTTTGGGCAAGCACCGGCCAGCGTGAAAAGCTCTGAAAAGTCCATACAGCCGCTGGCGGAGGGGGAGCTGGAGGAGGGCGAATTTGAATTGGCGCGCGTGATTCGTTACGCCAACCGGGTTCCGCTGCTCTATCAGCAATCCGCCTGTGCAATCTTTAAGGCGGTGCTCGCCACAACGTGGCGCAACTATGGAATTAGCCAATCACGCGGGGCTTTGCCGGCCGGACCTATGGTCATCTTCGTGCACATGGCCTCTGTCTGGGTTCCCTTTACCAGCGAGTCCAAAGAAGCGATCGCGGGGTATGATGAGATCCATAAGGAAATTACTCTCGCGCTCCGCGAGTGTGGCCGTCGACTCAGCCTCTTTCTACGGCGTCGAGAACGGGCTGCAAGCGAGTTCCGCCGACGGAATATTTTTGAACTCTATATCGAAGAAGTTGCCGATGCCTGTAATCGGTTGAAGGGCGGAAAACTTCCGATAGAGAAATTGAAAGCGCAATTACGCAAGATCGCGTCCACGCAGACCGGTGGCATCAAAACAGATGAAAGGCTTGGCAAGACCGGCGCCGTACCGGAAGGTCTCCCGCATTCCATCATTGTGACCGCTGAAGGAATTGATGGGGATGTCCTGCCGACGCTTGACGTGTCACGTACCGACGCGCCGTTAGCCGACGTTCCCGACGAAAGACACAACGAAGAGAAGCAGGTGCCCTCGAGACTGGGACGAATGCAAACCGCGAAGACGACGTCTCGCAAGAAAGGCGTCGTTATACCCGCAGGCGGGTCTCGTACAGGTCGCGAATCATACCTGGTACGAAGGAAGAAATAGGACGACGCATGGCGAAATCAAAACCGGCAAAGAATGGGATGGTCGAAAAGAAATTGATCGGGCTGGCCGATCTGGTGATTTCAGCGGCACAGCGAGCAAAGGATCCGACGATGGCGATCCCGATCCGCGCGCTTTCGAATGTGACGTTCAATGACCGCAAGGGCCTACTCGAAATGGGGAGCAAGAAACAGGCGCGTTCGTTCTTCAACGTCGGAATGGCCAAGAAATTTATGCAGACCATGCTGGTTGCCGATGCTCTTTCAGAGCTGCAGCGAGCGGAACTGACGACTTCGCTCAGGGAGATTTACTACCGGACCAAGCATACGATTCAGGACTCACACGAAAATACATTCGATACCCAGGATGAATCGGACCCGATTATCGAGGATCTTGAGGTATCGCTCGCCGCACTCCGTGAAGAATTACATGTGCGTGCGGAGAATGGGGGAAGTGTGGTAGGCCCGCTCGTGCTTGGCGACGATGGCGATCGCGTCGATTGCGCCAAGCTGGGCAAAGGCGGGTACTCGGTTCCGTCGATTGTCGAACCCGAGTATGTGGAGATCCGCCGCTGTACAGCGGACTTCGTCCTATTGGTGGAGAAAGGTACGCAGTGGAATCGTCTCTCGGAAGACAAATTCTGGCGGCGCTATAATTGCGTGCTGCTGACTGGAAATGGACAACCTCCCCGTGGAGTTCGCCGGTTAGCGCGACGATTGCATGATGAGCATCGACTTCCGGTCTATGTCTTGGTCGATAACGATCCGTGGGGTTACTACATTTACTCGGTCGTCAAACAGGGCTCGATCAATTTGGCCTTTGAGAGTCAACGGATGGCGATTCCCAAGGCTAAGTTCATCGGGCTTTCGAGTGCCGACGCCGAACGGTACGAACTGCCGCGTAATGTCGGGATCAAGTTGAACGAGAAGGACATCGCCCGCGCGAAAGAACTGCTCAACTATCAGTGGTTTCAAAAGCCGGCGTGGCAGGTAGAAATCAAACGGATGCTTGGGAACGGACTGAAGTATGAACTGGACGCCCTCGCCAACAAAGACTTCCAGTATCTCACGAAAAAATATCTTCCACGCAAATTGAAAGAGAAGGAGTGGCTGGACTAGCAGGCTCGCTCTCTATCAATGCACCACAACCGATTGCACCTAGTGCGCGGGTAACATCAGATAGAGGCCAATCACTATGATCGGCGCTACCACATACATCGCCATTTTGCCGAACGCATCATACACACCATAGATCAGGATTGCGCCCATGAAAGTGAAATAGAGCGTTCCTATTCCCCGATATCCCCCCAATTCTTCAGCCATGACAATTGCGGGTGATCCCAGGGTCAATGTGGCTAGATAGGCTCCGAGTCGATACATCTCTGCCTCCTTAATATTTATGGTGATTCCCGGTGACATCTTACCGATGATGCGCAAGGTCGCTTCAGCAACAACGTCGTCACGGTGTAGAACACCAGGGAGTATGACCCAACTCTTGGACTCGCATGCGCGGCTGAATTGACGCAGACTAACAAGAAGTCAAGCCCTGTGTTTCATGGAGTCGGTGAATTATGCTGCGCTTTTCACCGTGAGAAGTCAAACAAGTGCCGTACTGAAATTGTACTCAATGGGCTGCAACGTACTACGTGCCGATCCAAATTTCGACGGTTTCTGCGTGGAGCACAACAGGGGAACGGAGTGAGACAACTCGGGGCTGTCACTTCCGGCGAGCTATCTCAGCGTCCCTCTAGGAGCGATAGCTTGCGTTAATGCGGACATAGTCAAATGACAGATCGGTAGTCCACATATGAGCTCGGTGACGACCTTGCCCCAGTCTCACGGCGATCGTAAATTCCTTCTCGCAAAAGACCTTCGCGATTCGGCGTTCAGCAACGAGTCCGAGGCCGGTTCCTCGCCGTACCATCGGTACTCCGCCAAACGAGACATTCAACTTCGATGGTGCAATGGGGACCCCGGCTCGTCCGATCGCCGCCATGACACGACCCCAATTGGCGTCCTCGCCAAAGAGGGCGGTCTTCACCAGGTTTGAGGTCGCAATGGTTTGAGCCACCAGCCGTGCCTGCGCGACGGTCGTTGCTTCGGCCACTTCAATTTTGACCACCTTAGTGACACCTTCACCGTCGCGACAAATTGCCAGGGCGAGCGTCTGGCAGGCTTCTGTGAGGAGCATCAGAAATCGGTTGAAGGTAGCCGTACCTTCGCGAATCGCTCGGTTCTCAGCCATGCCATTCGCCAGGCATAGGACCGTATCGTTGGTGCTGGTATCTCCATCAACTGTGATGCAGTTGAACGTCTCATTGACCGCCAGTGTGAGTGCCTGTTGGAGGGCGCTTCGCGTGATGAAAGCATCTGTAGTCAAATAGGCTAGCATCGTGGCCATGTTGGGGTGAATCATTCCCGATCCCTTGGCCATTCCCCCGATGGTAATGAGGCGATTGCCGATTGTGTCCTGAAGGGCAATGGACTTTGGGCGGATGTCGGTCGTCATAATTGCCCTGGCGGCTTCCTGGCCTCCATGGTTGCTGAGCCGACTCAGTAAGTGCGGCAGGCCATTGACGATTCGATTGACCGGCAATATACGACCAATAACTCCGGTGGATCCTATAAAAACTTGGTGCCTGGGTATTCCAATGTGTCCTGCGAGCACACGTGCGGTTTTCTGTGCAGCGGCCAGCCCCTTCGCGCCGGTACAGGCGTTTGCATTACCGCTGTTGACCAGAATGGCCCGTCCTGTGCCCTTGCGCAGATGCAGACGATCAAGTATGACCGGTGCGGCAACCACTTGATTTCGAGTGAAGACTCCGGCGATGGGACCGCTCTGCTCCGAGACGACGAGCGCGAGGTCCAGAAGGCCACGCTTCTTAATACCGCAAGAGATGCCCGCTGCGCTGAATCCCTGGGGCGCGGTAACTCCATTGCGAAGAGATGGGGGTGCTGACGTCTTGGTCATACTTGCGAAAGAGATGTCCTGCTCCATCCGGACTAGGGATAGGCAGCGGGTGCCATCAAACCAGTCTCCTCGGGAAAGCCCAGCATCAGGTTCATGGCTTGAATGGCCTGGCCTGCAGCCCCTTTCACAAGATTGTCCAGCGCGGCCACTGTAATAACTGATCCTGAGCGGGAGTCAAGATAGACCCCGATGTCGCAATAATTGGAGCCCTTGATGTAGCGTGGATTCGGCATAATGTCTTCATGGATCCTGATAAATCGTTCACCTTTATAAAAGGTTCGATACAATGTGTGCAAGTTCGACAACGTCATTGGACTTTTCAACTTGCAATAGGCGGTGCTCAAAATACCCCGATTCATCGGTACGAGGTGCGGGGTGAATGTCACAATTGGTTCTGCATCCACCGCTTCCGCCGAGCGTGAGCTGAGTCGAAGCAGGCGACCGAGTTCTTGTTCGATTTCAGGGGTGTGACGGTGCTGCCCGATTTTGTAGGGCTCAAGGGATTCATGGGCTTCCGGAAAATGGTAGGGGAGAGCCGGGCTTCGTCCTGCACCGGAAATCCCGGATTTCGCATCGATGATGACGCTATGGGGTTGCACAAGATCCTGTGCAAACAGCGGGGCCAACTGCAGAATAGCCGCCGTCGGATAACATCCAGGCGATGCCACTAACTTTGCCTTGGCGATAGCGGCACGATGCATTTCTGGAAGCCCGTAGACCGCATCCTTTAGCAAGCCCGTATGGGTATGAGGAATGTGATACCACTGTTCATAAACCGTTGGGTCTTTGAGTCGATAATCGGCGCTAAGGTCTACCACCAGCTTGCCGGTTTGAAGACAGGCAGAAACCGGCGCCAACGATTTGGTATGGGGAAGGGCTAAGAAGACCGCGTCAGTTTGTTCGGCTAAGGCTTCGGGTGTGAGCGCTTGAAATGAGAGCGACACAAGCCCGGCCAGGCTGGGAAAGACTGTTGCTACAGGAGTCCCTGCGGATTTTTCCGATGTGACAGCGTGTAGCTCAAAATACGGATGGAGAGCTGTCAGGCGGACGAGCTCTGCTCCGGCATATCCGCTGGCCCCTGCAATCGCGACACGTACTTTTTTCATCTGAGTCATCCGGCAGGCCCCATCGACACAAAAAAAGGGAAGGCGTGGAGCCTTCCCTTTCTCTGTCTGGGGCTCCGACGATTATCGTTTGGAGTACTGGAACCGCTTCCGCGCACCCTTCTGTCCGTACTTCTTCCGCTCTTTGACGCGCGAGTCACGCGTCAACAAGCCTTCCTTCTTCAAGGGTGTACGAAGGGGTTGGTTGATCTCCACCAACGCGCGTGCGATAGCATGACGCAGGGCGCCGGCTTGGCCGGTCGGTCCACCGCCATGTACGGTGGCTTTAATGGAGTACTGTCCCATCACGCCACCGATCTCGAGCGGGAACTGAATAATCTGCCGCAAGGTCAGTCGTGGAAAAGCTTTCTCGATCGGTTGATCGTTGATCGTAATGTCGCCTGCCCTCCCGGTGACCCAGGCTCTGGCAATTGCGCACTTTCGTCGCCCGGTTGCATATTGAGTCGCTACTGCCATGCTACAACGTCTCCTTCTTCGCTGGCGGTGATAACTATTATTATAGAGTGATCGGTTCCGGCTGTTGCGCCTGATGCGGGTGAGTGGGCCCGACGTATACGCGGAGTTTCTTCGCCATATGATTCCCCAACGGGTTCTTGGGAAGCATGCCCTCGATCGCTTTAGTCAAGAGTTCTGTCGGATCTTTTCGGAAGACATGCTGTGCCGTTGCGGTCTTGAGCCCCCCCGGATAACCGCTATGACGGCGATAGAGCTTTGTCTCCATTTTGTTGCCGGTCAGTTGGACCTTTTCCGCATTCACAATCACAATATGATCGCCCATGTCCACATGGGGGGTAAAGGTTGGCCGGTGTTTGCCCCGCAACATCCCTGCGACGCGGGCTGCCAATCGCCCCAGCGTTTTCCCTTCGGCATTCACAAGGTACCATTTTTCCTGCACTTCCAAAGGCTTTTGCATGTACGTCAACATCTTTCTTACCGCTCCTTCGTTATCGAATGAATCACGTTTCTTGTACTTCTGGTGTGCCGATATCTTTCGACTCCAACCGTGCCAGCCAGGCGTCGAGGTTCGTTGTGCTTCGCCGCTTCAACACATCTTGGGTAATGTAAATCGGACAAGGAGCCCGGAGAGCCAACGAGATGGCATCGCTAGGTCTCGCATCGATGGTCCGCTCCACACCTTTATTGGAGACATGAACCAGGGCGTAATAGGTGCTGTTCTTGACGTCCGCAATGACGACACGTTGAATCGTGATATTCAAATGTTCGGCGAAACTCTTGATCAAATCATGGCTCATCGGCCTTGGCGTGATCATGGTATCAAGCGCGAGTTTAATGGCGTTACCTTCTGCGGCTCCTACCCAAATTGGAAATGTATCGAGGACTCCGTCCTGTCGTGCCAATACGACAATCCGTGTATCGGTATTGGCCTCTTCGAGGAGGCGATCCACCTTGTACTCGATCAAATCTTGCTCTTTGGTTGGATTTGCAATACTCATATCGCGTCTGAATGAATCAGGAATCCAGTTTTCCGAAATCTTCCGGTTTAAGATTTTCCAGCCACTGTTCAAGTTCTTCGGAGCTCTGTTTGGTAAGGACCGATTGATTTGCAAACACCGGGGCATTGCTTCGAAGCGCAAGCGCAATCGCGTCGCTGGGTCTGGCGTCGACGGTGTATTCCGAGTCTTCGTACATTAAATGAATCTTAGAAAAATATGTGTGCTCCGACAAGTCCGTAATGACGACGCTGATGACTTTCGCATTGTACGCATCGAGAAGCGATTTCATGAAGTCATGCGTCATCGGCCGGGGAGGTGTGACATTTTCCAATGACATGCTGATCGCGCCGGCCTCCGACTTGCCGACCCAAATGGGAAGCATATCGGAATGTTCTTCGTCACGGAGTACCACGATATAGGCGTTATTATAAGGGTCGAACATCAACCCTTTTACATGCATCTGTGAAATCACGACACAACAGCTCCTTAATCCCTCTTCTCCAAGAATATATGAGGAGGTGCTGAACACCCTGACGGAGAAATCAAGAAGGCCGAACTCTAACATTTCGGAAGTCAGCATGTCAACGAAGCCTGCGAGATCTCAGGAGAAATTCACGAAGGCTCTGGTCGCACAGGCTCACCCGAGGAACTGGACGCCTTAGCACCCAGCTACCCCGCGCTAAGCCGGTGGGCGATAGTTCTGATCCAATTTTCCAGTATCAGTTTGCTCGCCAAGTTTGAGAAAGGCTTTCATCTGCTTCTTCACGAGTTCTCTGCCACTCTCATCACCCAGATTGATCTGATATTCGTTGATGACCATGACCCGCATGCCTTCCCATTTTTTCCAGCAGGGCTTGCAGACCTTGGCTTTGATCTCGGATTCAAGTTTTCCCATGAAGAGGGGGTCTGTAATCGTTTCTCCGACTTGTCCACACGTGACGCACTGGACGTCTGCCATGGTATGAGGATCCTCCCTGATACGATTAGATTGAGATACGATGATTCGGAAGAGATTGTAACACCGTGATCGCGCCAAGATAAAGAGGGCAAGTGGATTGACCCACCTATGGCTTCGTGCTAAGAAGAATTTCCTTACAGGAACCGATATGCCCGGATGGCGGAACTGGCAGACGCGCCGGACTCAAAATCCGGTTCTCGCAAGAGAGTGGGAGTTCGACCCTCCCTCTGGGCACCATCGGTTGACAAGCTTTAGTAGGCGCGAGGACGCTTTTCTTCCTGTAGACACGTAGAAAAGAAGGATCAGATTATTCGCAGGATAGAAACACACTCATGCCCGTGTACACCAGTTGACATGTCAATACTGGTAGCCTATAGTTCTTGACTGACCTTGATGAAGGTGTTTCATAAGTCATTTATAGTCATGCATATTGATCACTTCTGTATTGTCTATCACGTCACGTCATTCTCGAAATCTCACCAAGGAGGCAGCACATGCGTAGGGTGTTGACACTGGGAGCGGCAATAATTTTTGTCGGTGCTGCGAGCATGTCGATTGCTCAGGAGCGCTTGCAGTCAAACCAGTCCGGTATGGGTGTGGGTGAAGGGGTTGGCGATGTATCTGGGTCGAGTACTCGCGTGACCACCTTCGATCGAACTCAGTTCCTCGATCGATTGTCTCAGGCAGAGACAATTTATGGCCGAGTGATCGGTCTAGATCTGCCTGGCAAGAAAATGTATCTCGAGGGAGGTGGAAGTTCCCACGATGAAGGACGTGCGGGCGGTGGTGCGATGAATTACCGTACAGTATATTTTGATGACAAGACCAACTACGACCAGATTCGTATGCTCGAGGCTGGGGATGACGTGACCATTCAGGCATTCGAGGAAACAACGGCGAGCCAGCCGTTCGGTACTGGCCATAAGATTGTCCGTGAGATTACCGTTGTGCGTGGCAACGAGAAGCTGGCCGGTTTTGGTGGACTTGGACAACGTCCCAACCCGGCGACCGAACGTGGAATTAATACGAACAGTGGCTCTACCACCGGTGGTATTGGCGGTTCTGTTCTTCCAGGAAAGATTGACTCCGGGATTACGAGCCCGGTTGGTGAATATACCGGGGCCGCTCCCTGTTGGCAGTGTGAGCCGCAGCCGGGATGGGGCAATGCAGCTGCGGGAACCAAGTCGGACTATGGGACGGACTACACCAAGCCAAACCTGGTCAAAGGTCTGAACTAAGTCGAGAGCATACCGTGATTGCAAGAGGGGCAGCGTCTCGCTGCCCCTCTTTTTTTTCGGTCACGGCCCTGTTCTCCCCTGCCTGCACTGCTTGAAGGGCTGTCGACTCCTTGCTAGGATTGATGCACAGTGTCACGACGTTGATGAAGAAAACATAGGTGGCCAAAGATGGAGAGGGACGCACCCACGTGGACTGGTGAGCCGGATACCGAGTTGGACTTGCGGGGAGTGATTTGCCCCTATAATTTCGTCAAGACGAAGCTAAAACTGGAAGCGATGAAGCAAGGGCAGATTCTTTCAGTGCTGTTGGATAATGGCGACCCGATTCAAAATGTCCCCCGCAGTGTGAGCAATGAAGGACACACCATACTTTCGCAAGATTACATTGAGGGGTCCTATCGAGTCCTGATTCGCCGCCGCGATGACGAGTAACGCACGGCGCGCTTCTGTTCATCCTGTTTGTGTGCGACTCCACTATATTCTTTAAATCCTTCAAGAACGATCGTGACCGCTGAATTCTTCTGCATCGGTACGATTCGATTGAGCAACTCACCGGGCGTTCCGCGAGTGAGGATTTCTCTGTCTGTTGTAAGATCGATGGCGACTGCAACCTGTCTGCTGGGCAGTATCTTCGCCAGGATTTTCAGCAGCCTGTTGAGTGTTCCCGGATTGGCATAGAACACGAAGGTCTTTTTCTCTTTACGGAATCGGGCGAGATATTTCTCGAGGCGACGGCCGGTTGGCGGGAGCTTCCCCTCAAAGATGATCGCATCTCCGGAAAAGCCGGAGATCGCTATTGCTGCCGTCATGGGCGATGGACCAGGAACGGCTTTAACCGGGATTCCCGCTTGATGGGCTGCATCTACCAATTGACTGCCTGGGTCGTAGATGATCGGTGTGCCATTGTCCGAGACGAGCACAACATTTTCTCCCTGCGTGATCCGAAGGAGAAGCAGCCGTATTTTTGCGTCGCGATCGTGCGGACCATAGCTTGTGATTGTTGCCGTAATACCATGATGAGCGAGGAGCGTCTGAGTCGCGCGAGGGTCCTCTGACGCCACCACTGAGGCGAAGCGCAGCGTGGCGAGGGCGCGAAGGGTAATATCATCCGGATGGCCGATCGGTATGCTGACGACATAGAGAGTGCCGGTGGGATGAGTGGTAGTCGTCCGACCCCCCATTCCACGATCGTTTGATTGACTCCCATCTTGCGCCATCGATATAATTCCCCGTTTAATGCCGGTCTGATTGTTCTGAAAAGTAGAGAGGATAGCCCTCCATGTCCGCCATGTTTTTCGTGGTGACGATGGCCCTATACTTTGCGGCCACTGTCTCCTTTCTTGCCTACTTGCTCTGGCCGTCGGAAGGCCTGTCTAACGCGTCGTTGGGTATGACGGCGACGGGGTTTGCCTCGCACACAGTTGCCTTGGGCGCAGGCATGATCGGCGCGACAGAAGCTTCGACGCCAGGATTCCATGTGGCTCTCTCGTTTTTTTCCTGGATGCTGATTTTAGTCTTTCTTGTCGTGGAGTTTCGCCATCGTGTGCATGTGCTTGGGTCGTTTATCGTACCCTTGGCATTACTCTCTCTGGTTTCTGCCGCAGCATTACCGGAAGCGGCTCCGTCGCTCACGCCGGTGTTTCGAACGTTGTGGGTCCATGTTACCCTCAGCATGCTTGGTACCGTAGGGTTCGCCATCGCCTTTGTCGCGGGTGTCATGTATCTGATTCAGGATGGACTTCTCAAGTCCAAACGATTCAATGTCCTCTACTCAAAGTTGCCCGCGCTGGATTTTCTCGACCATCTGAATCAACAGTCGATCGTCACGGGTTTTCCCCTGCTGACTCTCGGCATCATTACCGGGGCGCTTTCGGCCGAGTTCTCTCGAGGTGCGTATCTGAACTGGAACCCCGAACAAACATTTGCCTTGGTGACCTGGGTTTTTTACTTTGTCGTACTGACAGGACGACTGACAGTAGGCTGGAGAGCTAAACGTGCGGCATACCTGACGATTATCGGATTTGCGGGGGTTATTCTGACGCTCATTGGCGTCGTGCTCAAGAGTCACGGACCGGTGTCTTGATATGCATATCGTCGCCGTCGGTTTGAGTCACAAGACCGCTCCGATTGAAATCCGCGAGAAGCTTGCGGTTCCTGAGAGTAGGATGGGCGAAGCTTTGACTCGCCTCTGCTCGTATCAAGGGGTGAGGGAGGGAATCTTACTATCGACATGCAATCGTGTTGAGGTCTATGCCGTCGTCGATGAAATCGAATCCGGCTACGGGCGAATTCAGGATTTTCTTGCCGACGCTCACCTTTCGCTGTCTTCTGAGCAACTGACCCCCCATATGTATTGGCACCAAGGGGATCGGGCAATAAGCCATTTGTTTCGTGTGGCCTCCAGCCTCGACTCCATGATTATCGGGGAGTCGCAGATTTTAGGCCAGATCAAGGAGGCTTTCGAGGTTGCGCTCACCCATAAGGCGACTGGCATTATTCTGAACAAGGTCGTGAAAAAGGCGATTTCGGTCGCGAAGCGTGTACGGACGGAAACAAAAATTTCAGAGATGGCTGTGTCGGTGAGTTATGCAGCGGTGGAATTAGCGAAAAAGATTTTTTCGGACTTGCGCGACAAGACGGTCTTGTTGGTGGGGGCTGGGGAGATGGCCAAGCTGGCGGCAAGACATTTTATTGCCAATGGTGTCCGACATGTGAGGGTGACGACCAGGAATCCGCAGCACGGGCTGGAACTGGCGAACCGGTTTGGCGGCATCGCGGTCGCCTTCGAGGAATTTCGGGAAGATATGGCCTCCGCCGATATCGTGTTGGTATCGACCGGTGCCGCGCATTATCTCGTGAGCGAGGATGATGTGCAGCGTTCGGTGAAGCAACGGATGAATCGACCCATGTTCCTCATCGATATCTCGGTCCCGCGCAATATCGATCCGGCTGTGCGGCATGTAGACAACGCATTTCTCTTCGACATCGATGATTTGAAGACGCGGGTCGAACAGAATCGCGAGGAGCGCCTCAACGAGGCTGAAAAAGCTGAACGGATAGTCATTGATGAAGTCGGGATTGTCCAGCAATGGCTCCAGTCGCTTGAGGTCACTCCCACTATTGTTGCCCTTCGTGCGCGGGCCGATGATATCAAGCAGGCCGAGCTCGACAAGACCTTGGGACGATTGGGGAATCTATCCGCGCCGGACCGTAAATTGGTCGAGGCGATGGCGTCGTCGATCGTGAATAAGCTTATACACAATACAATGGTAACGCTGAAGACCGAGGTAAATTCTTCTGAGGGGAGCGCATTTGTCGAGGCCGCGAGACGGTTTTTCAGCCTCGGGGAACCTGCGATCCCCAAAGTCAATGAGAATGCCTCGTCTGAGCCGGAGGCGTGTCATTCATCAGAAGAAGATATTCGGGATATTGAAGGGATGATTCCGAGAACTGGCTCGAAGATGCCGCATCATTGAAGAATGGGCCACGTATATTTTGGGATAGAAACTATTTCTCCGCCCCAAGTATCGGCTCCGGGTCGATATTCAGGAAGGGAAGAATCTTGTTGGAGTGTGCACCTCTACTTCTCGAAGAAGCCAGGCGGTGAACGCTTCATCCGGTATGGCGACTCTGTATCTCGAAATAAGTCGGTGAAAGGGAGCAATGTCACAATTCGGCCATGAACGGTCAACTGTCGTGCTGGGAACGCGCGGAAGTAGATTGGCGGTGCAGCAGAGCGAGTGGGTACAGGGACAATTACAGGCGCTGGCCCCACATGTGAAAGTGACGCTGCAGAAAATTCACACGTCGGGAGACAAGATTCTGGACGTTCCGCTGGCTCAAATCGGTGGAAAGGGACTATTCGTAAAAGAGATTGAGGAAGCGTTGTTGAGGGGTGAGATCGATTTGGCGGTGCATAGCATGAAAGATGTTCCCACGGAGTTGCCCGAGGAATTGGCTATTCTCTGTGTGCCGCTGCGGGAGGATCCTCGGGATGCTCTGATTAGTCGTGATGGGCGGTCATTCATGGATCTTCCCCGAGGCGCCAGAATCGGGACCAGCAGCCTGCGCCGGCAATCGCAGCTCTTACATGCCAGACCGGACATCAAGATCAGTATGTTGCGAGGGAACCTGGATACCCGTCTCAAGAAACTACGAGAGGGACAGTTCGACGCCATCGTGCTTGCCGCAGCCGGGCTCCGGCGATTGGATTGGGCGCATGAGATTACAGAGTATCTTGAGTCGGACATCTGTTTGCCGGCTATTGGCCAGGGGGCGTTGGGCATTGAAGGGCGAAAGGACGATGGCTTTATCCGTTCATTGTTGAGCGGTTTGGACCATGCTCCTAGTCGGACAGCCGTGCTTGCTGAACGCGCGTTGCTCCATCGTCTTCAAGGAGGCTGTCAGGTTCCGATCGCGGCCTATGCGACAGTGGCCGGGACAAAGGTGAGTCTGGAAGGATTGGTGTCCAGCGTGGACGGCAAAGAACTGCTTCGTGAAACCGCTGAAGGAACGATTGAGGATCCGGAATCGATCGGCATTCAGCTTGCCGAACGGCTGCTCACACGTGGAGGCGAGAAAATACTCCAAGCGATCTACGGAACCACGTGACGAAACCAAAAAGATCGGGGAAGGTCTATTTAGTCGGAGCGGGTCCCGGGGATCCTGGACTTTTGACATTGAAAGGGAAGGAGTGTCTTGAGGCGGCCGATGTCGTTCTGTACGATTACCTCGCCAATCCGGTCTTGCTGCAGTATGCTCCCCCCACGGCAGAGCGAATCTATGTAGGCCGGCGGGGACGTGGTCAGTATCAAGACCAAACGGATATCAATCGATTGCTCATTGCACGGGCTAAAGAGGGGAATGTAGTGATTCGGCTCAAAGGGGGCGATCCGTTTGTTTTTGGGCGTGGTGGAGAAGAGGCAGAAGCGGTGGCTGCTGCGGGGATTGACTTTGAGCTTGTACCAGGTGTGACATCGGCGGTTGCGGTTCCTGCTTATGCGGGCATTCCGGTGACGCATCGCACGTTGGCATCCACGGTGACATTTGTGACCGGTCATGAAGACCCCACCAAACCGGGAAGTCAGTTGGAATGGCCCAAATTGGCCAGCGCATCTGGAACGCTCGTGTTCATGATGGGCATGAAGAATCTTCCGTCGATTGTTAGGAAGCTATTGTCGGAAGGGCGGCCGTCCGACACACGCGTTGCGGCGATCCGTTGGGGAACCAAAGCCGCTCAACAGACTATTGTAGGGACGTTGGGCGATATCGTAGCAAAAACGGAAACCGTGCATCTCGAGCCACCGACGGTGATCGTTGTGGGTGAGGTCGTGCGATTGCGTGAACAGCTGAATTGGTTTGAAGCCAAACCGCTTTTTGGAAAACGTGTCGTATTGACTCGCGCTCAGAAGCAGGCGCGAGAATTTTCCCAGCTGCTGGCGGCCTATGGCGCGGAGCCGGTTGAAGTCCCGACGATTCAGATCGTGCCTCCGACCAGTTGGCAGGCGATCGATGACGCAATCATCGGTCTCAGTTCCTATCAGTGGCTTATTTTTACCAGTGTGAACGGAGTGCGACCCTTTATGGACCGGCTTCATGCGGCAGGGAAAGATGTCCGTGCATTGGCGAATCTTCGCCTCTGCGCGATTGGACCGAGAACGGCGCAGGAATTGGGGACCTATGGGCTGACTCCGGATCTCATTCCAACCGAATTTCAGGCGGAGGGCGTGATTGCCGCACTGTCTCACGTGGGAATCCGTGGAGTCCGCATATTGGTCCCACGTGCCGAAATCGCTCGTGAAATCTTGCCGGACCAGTTGCGCGAATTAGGGGCCATCGTCGAGGTGATTCCTGTCTATCGCACCATCGCTCCGGCGATGGACGTGACATGCTTGACGGAGCAGCTCCAGAATGGTCAAGTGGCGGTGGTGACTTTTACGAGTTCCTCCACCGTCCGCAATTTTGTAGGACTATTAGGAGGGCCGGACAAAGTGAGACCTCTTCTGGCAGGCATAGTCGTAGCCTGCATCGGGCCCATTACGGCACGCACGGCGGAAGAGTATGGGATGACGGTGACGGTGATGCCACCTGAGAATACAGTGCCGGCACTGGCAGAAGCGATCGTGAGGCATTTCAAAGAGGGAGTACGAGTCGCCGTTTCTACGCGCGGCTAGGTTGCTCTAAACGGTTGAGTAAAGGGATGCATTAGCCAAGAGAAGGGAGGGTATTCTATGGTTCCAGTCAAGTCATTCATGGTGCCAAGGGAGAAGTTTGTCAATGTCGAGCGGGATACGGATGCGCAGACGGCAGCACGGATCATGCGCGACCGCGGTATCGGTAGCTTGTTCGTAACGAATGGCAAGGAGATCATTGGCATCCTCACGGATACCGATATGGTCAGGCGCGTGGTTGCGGTCGGAGTCGATACCCACAAGACAACGGCCGAGCAGATCATGTCCGCTCCAATCGTGATGATCGATGGGGATAAGACGGTATTGGATGCCAACGATCTGATGGCCAAAACGCATATCCGCCATCTCGGGGTAACGCAGGATGGAAAATTGGTCGGGATGATTTCAGTGCGCGACATCGTGGTGTTTTTGACGAATCTCCCGAGGAAGTGAGTTGATGGCCTTCCCAATACAGCGGCTTCGACGGCTGAGGCAGCAAGAGGGGTTTCGCCGCATGGTTCGGGAAACGAGCCTGACTCCGTCCGACTTGATCTTCCCGCTGTTCGTCGTCGAAGGGCATAGTCGACGGGAAGAGATTGCTTCGATGCCGGGCCAGTTCCGGCTTTCGATCGATCTCTTGGTAAAGGAGGCGTCTGAAATTGCGGCCTTGGGGATTCCCGCTATCCTTCTTTTTGGAATTCCTGATCGGAAGGATGACCGAGGGAGTTCGGGGTTCGATCCGAACGGTATCGTGCAGCGGGCCGTGAAAGCAGTGAAGGACCAGACGCCGGGATTGATGGTTGTTACCGACGTCTGCATCGATGAATACACCGATCACGGCCATTGCGGTATCGTCAAGGACGGGCGCATTCTCAACGATGAAACGCTGGAGTGTCTCCGTGCGATGGCCAGGACTCATGCGCAAGCAGGCGCCGACATGGTGGCTCCGTCCGATATGATGGATGGGCGCGTGGCGGCGATTCGGGAGGAATTGGATCAGGCAGGCTTTATAGAGGTGCCGATCATGGCCTATGCCGCGAAATTTGCCTCCTGCTTTTATGCGCCGTTTCGGGACGCGGCATTTTCCAGTCCGAAGTTTGGCGATCGGCAGTCGTACCAAATGGATCCTGCTAACCGCCGAGAAGCGCTTCGAGAGATTGCCCTCGATGTTGAGGAAGGCGCGGACATCGTGATGGTGAAACCCGCGTTGCCGTATCTCGATATCATTGCCGCAGCCAGGGCGCAGGTGTTGTTGCCTGTGGCGGCCTATCAAGTAAGCGGGGAGTACAGCATGATCAAAGCAGCTGCCAATGCCGGTTGGATCGATGAATCGAGAGCCATGATGGAATCGTTGCTCTCGATCAAGCGAGCCGGCGCCGATCTCATTCTGACATATTTTGCTAAAGACGCCGCACGTCTTCTCCGCTGACGACCATGCTGAAAGTGACGCGTGGTCTGTCCGGCGACCGTCCACGTGCCCACGCGGTCGCCACGATCGGTAATTTCGATGGCCACCATCTGGGCCATCGCACACTGCTGCAGACGGTGGTCGAGACCGCTCGGAAGTCACAGGGGACAGCCCTCGTTCTGACCTTCCAGCCGCATCCGGTTAAAATCCTCGCGCCCCATGTCGATCTTCGTTTTCTCACGAGCCCTGAGGAAAAGCTTGAGTATCTTGAAAATGCAGGGATCGACGAAGTAGTTTTTCTGAATTTTACTCCCATTTTCGCGGCGATGAGCCCGGATGCTTTTGCCAAAGATATCCTGCACCGATCGCTCGCCCTGTCCGATCTATTCGTGGGCAATCACTTTGCGTTCGGCAAGGGCCGGGCAGGGCATATCGATGATCTCGTGCGTCTCGGCGGGCAATATGGTTTTCGCGTGCATCCCGTGACTCCCGTGATGATCGAGGGGGAAATCGTGAGTTCCAGCAAGATTCGCCAGCTCATTCAGGCAGGGAATATGGAACGGGCTGCCACGTTGCTCGGGCGCATCTATGGAATTCGAGGTGTCGTGGTGCAGGGGACGCAGCAGGGGCAGGCCATGGGCTGGCCTACGGCGAATCTTCGTATTCCCGCAGATCGAGTCGTGCCTCCCGATGGCGTGTATGCTGCGCGGACTGTCTACGGAACTCAGAACTATGACGCGATCGCCTACATAGGGACTAGGCCTACCTTTGGAGCGGGGGAGCGGATGATCGAAGTCAATTTATTGGATCAAACTTGCGATCTGTATGGCCAGGAGATCACTGTGCAGTTTGTGGCGCGGGTACGCAGAGACCACACGTTTGTGTCTCCGGATGAGCTGTCGAAGCAAATCGCCCGTGACGTAGAGGCTGCCCGCATCAGCTTGCGGCATTTTCAGCTGAGAGTGCATTGACCATGGCCGCCGGGACGACATCATGAGGACGGCATCTCGATCTACCGCACGACCTGCACTCTTGACCCACCTTGTTCGGACAGTCCGTCAGCAGCAGCTGTTCATTCCGGGTCATCATATTTTGGTGGCGGTGTCGGGCGGGCCTGATTCGATGGCCTTGTTGTCGCTCCTCCATCTCCTCGTCCGTTCCTGGCGGCTCACGTTGACAGCGATCCACTGTAATTATGGGTTGCGCGGTCCTGAGGCAGACGGTGATGAATCGTTTGTTGATACCTTCTGTCGAGAGAGAGAGCTGCCTCTCGTCATCCATCGGCCCCTGTTGGTCAAACGGCGACGGCGGTCATCGCTTCAAGCAATTGCGCGCGATGCGCGCTACGAATTCATGAGGCAATTGGCTCGCGAGGTAGGAGCCGATCGGATTGCGGTCGGTCATACGGCCAATGACCAGGCGGAAACGGTGCTTATGTGGTTGTTGCGGGGGGCGGGTACGGCTGGTCTAGCAGGAATGCCATACTTTCGTGAAGACAGGATTATCCGCCCTCTGCTTGCAGCGACCCGAGAGGAGGTTCTGAGTTACTTGGATCGTGAAGGGCTGACCTACCGTCGCGATTCAAGCAATGAGAAGCTGCTTTACCATCGCAATCGAATCAGGAAGGAACTGCTTCCTGTCATGACACGATTGGCACCGGCGACCGTTCGTGTGTTGCAGCGGCAGGCGGATTTATTCCGCGAGGACGAACAATATCTGGAACAACTTACCTGTGCATGCATGCAAACACTCGTCACCTATGATTCCATGGGCGTGCAACGAATCGATCGCCAGGCCTTCATCGGGTTCCCGGTTGCCCTTCAAAGGCGTCTCATTCGGGCGGTTCTCCGAACCTATGACGAGGCGGGGCGTGGGAGCAGCGTTCGCGTGGTCGAGTCGATTCGACGTCTCTTCCTCAGGGGCAGGAGCGGAGCCCAGTTGTCTTTGAAGCAGGCTTTCGTAATTATGGATCAGGGGGTAGTGCGATTTGGCCCAAGTGTAGGAAGAACTGAGAGCAATCGGATCGATTACCGGCATGAAAGAAGTGAGATTCTCCCGCTTCCGATGCCTTCAACTATTGCATGGGCTGGAACGAATCAGAAAATTCATGTACAACTCACGACTCGTCGTGCTGCGGATGGGCTGGAAAGGTCTCCTTCTCGAACTGTAGCGGTGTTCGACGCTGATCAGTGTTCGGAGCCCTTGGTCGTTCGCGCGTGGCAAGCCGGTGATCGATTCTTTCCTCAAGGGATGAAGGGGAAGAGCAAGAAGCTACAAGACTTTTTTACCGATATGAAGGTTCCCCGCCGAGTACGGAAGACTGTTCCATTATTGGTATCGCCGGAGGGAATCCTCTGGGTGGTGGGGATGCGGCGGGATGAGCGCTTCATTGTTCGTGATGGGACGAGACGGTGTTTGGTTGCCTCGGTGAGCAATCCGGAATCGGGGAAACAGTAGAGGAACAGCATGGAACGGATTTTTGGTCGACCGATCGTCACACAGGAACAAATGCGCGCTCGGATTCGTGAGTTGGGCAAACAGATCACAACCGATTACACCGGGAAGGATTTCGTCCTGGTGGGGGTATTGAAGGGAGCCTATGCCTTCTATGCCGATTTGGCGCGGGCAATCAGGGTGCCTATGCGTGTGGATTTTCTGATGGTGAAGAGTGAGGGGTCTCGGACAAGAACTTCCGGTAAGCTTAAATCGGTCCGAATGGTGACCGAGCTCACCGAGGATATCAGGGGCAAAGATGTGTTGCTGGTTGAAGACATTGTCGACTCCGGATTGACTGTTCAACACTTGGTGAAGACCCTGTCAAAAATGAAACCTCGATCGATTAAAGTCTGTACCTTGCTGAGTAAGCCGGATCGTCGGAGAATCAATGTCGCCATCGACTACGTGGGGTTCAAGATTCCGAACAAGTATGTGGTTGGATACGGGCTCGATTACCAGCAGAAGTACCGAAACCTTCCCTACCTGGCTGTGCTGGATCTGGAGGATGATCAAGAGTGAGGCATTGGTTGTAAGGTTGTCAGGTGGAACATACCTATGGTAACATCACTCACGTTCATGGTTTTTCAGGCTATTTGAGTCTGCCGTCCACAAGGAGATCTGGATGAATTCCAGGACAAAGAACATACTCTTCTGGGTAGTCGTCGGCCTCTTCATGATTTTATTGTTCAACCTGTTCAGTGTGCCGCACCATGAACCTGAAGAAGATGTCATTTTCAGTGAGTTCATGACCAAGCTCGACAAGGGAGAGGTCGAGCGGGTCATCATTAAGTCCAGTCATATCAGTGCAATTCTAAAAGATAAAACTCGCATTCGTACCTACTCGGTGGAATATCCTGAATTAGTACAGGTCCTGCGCGATAAGGGCGTACAGATTGAAGCGAAGCCACCGGATGAAAGCCCTTGGTATATCACGTTCCTTGTGACGTGGGGACCGTTTGTCCTGTTCCTGGGGTTATGGTTCTTCTTGATGCGCCAAATGCAGATGGGGGGTAATAAGGCTCTCTCATTCGGCAAGAGCCGCGCTCGAATGCTGACGGAGGAACGTAAAAAGGTAATGTTCTCCGATGTTGCCGGTGTCGATGAAGCCAAGGACGAAGTGCTCGAGATCATCGAGTTTCTCAAGGATCCTCGGAAGTTTCAAAAACTCGGAGGAAGGATTCCTAAGGGCGTCTTGATTGTCGGTCCTCCTGGTACAGGTAAAACGTTGCTGGCTAAGGCCATTGCCGGTGAAGCCAGTGTGCCGTTTTTCAGTATCAGCGGGTCGGACTTCGTGGAAATGTTTGTGGGCGTTGGAGCATCCCGCGTGCGCGATCTTTTTGAACAGGGGAAGAAGCATGCCCCGTGCATTATCTTTATCGACGAAATCGATGCGGTCGGCCGGCTCCGTGGAGCAGGGTTGGGTGGAGGGCATGACGAACGTGAACAGACACTCAATCAACTCCTCGTCGAGATGGATGGGTTCGATACGACAGAAGGGGTCATTCTCGTTGCGGCGACCAACCGGCCGGATGTGCTCGATCCTGCCTTGCTCAGGCCTGGGCGGTTTGATCGGCAAGTTGTGGTTAATCGACCAGACTTGAAGGGCCGGACTGAAATTCTCAAGGTGCACACCAAGAAAGTTCCGATTGCAACGAACGTAGAACTGGAAAAAATTGCGCGCGGCACGCCTGGCTTTTCTGGAGCCGACCTGGAAAACCTGGTGAACGAAGCGGCGCTCTGGGCAGCGAGACTCAACAAGAAAGAAGTAGAAGTCGTCGATTTCGAGATGGCCAAAGATAAAGTTCTGATGGGAGCTGAACGGAAGAGTCTGATCTTGAGCGATGAGGAGAAACGGACAACGGCTTATCATGAAGCTGGACATGCGCTAATTGCCAAATTGATTCCAGGAACAGATCCTGTCCACAAGGTGACAATTATTCCACGGGGCCGCGCGTTGGGAGTGACGATGCAACTTCCTATCGATGATCGGCATGGGTATTCCAAGGCGTACTTGATTAATCAGCTTGCGATCCTCATGGGAGGTCGTGTGGCAGAGGAGTTGGTCTTGAAGGAAATGACGACCGGAGCTGGGAACGATCTGGAAAGAGCAACGGATCTCGCGAGGAAGATGGTCTGTGAATGGGGCATGAGTGAGAAGATGGGTCCCCTCACGTTCGGCAAACAAAACGAACAGGTCTTTCTTGGTCGAGAGATGGGGAGCCAACGCGACTTCAGCGATCAGATCGCCATGGAGATCGACCAAGAGGTCAGGCGTCTTGTGACTGAAAACTACGAACGAGCAAAGCGCCTGCTCACAGAAAACATGACCAGTCTGAAGCGTTTGGCAGAAGCACTTTTGGAGAGAGAAGTGCTCGACGGATCTGATATTGATCAGATTCTCATGCAGTCCACATCCCAACCGGTCCCAGCCTAGACTCTGCATCGCTGATCCCGGGGCACCATTCAGGGCATTGGAGTCCCGGGCAGTGTATCTGAAAGACGATAAGCGAAGAAGAGAGTACTTCTTGAGGTGGAGTATTGTGGCGTCTCTCTTACCTATTCGTCCGCAATAGACAGTGGTTTGTCATGGCGGATTCCCTATACGGAGGCTCAGTCCTTCGGTGTTAGCACCAATGATACCGACTCGACATGCGAAAGGTCGTCTGATTGAATTTCCAGACCGACCGCTACTCATGGGTATCGTGAATGTGACACCGGATTCGTTTTTCGATGGCGGATGCTATCTTGATGCAGATGCCGCGGTGCAACATGCCCTTCAATTAGTCGAAGAAGGGGCGGATCTGTTGGATGTCGGTGCAGAGTCAACACGGCCTGGTGCCGATATCGTAAGCGTAACAGAGGAGTGTCGTCGTGCGATTCCTGTTGTGGCGGCAGTTGCCAAAGCTGTGACGGTTCCTATTTCAATCGATACCTCAAAGGCTGTTGTTGCACGCGCGGCACTCGATGTAGGAGCGGTGCTTGTCAACGATGTCACAGCATTGCGAGGCGATCCGGCCATGGTTGAAGTTGTCGCTGGAACGGGAGCCGGAATTGTCCTGATGCATATGCACGGTACACCTCGTACAATGCATCAGGCTCCTCACTATAATGATGTGGTCGGCGAGATATCGGAATTCTTTAAAGAGAGAATGAGCTTCGCGATCGACCATGGCATTGCTCGAACTCAAATCATTCTTGATCCAGGAATCGGATTTGGTAAGTTGCTTACGCATAACCTTATGCTGCTCACCCAATTACGCCGTTTTGTGCAGTTGGGGTGTCCAGTGCTGGTCGGTGTCTCACGAAAGGCCTTTCTTGGGCAATTAGTGGATCGTCCTGTTCAGGAGCGCCAGTGGGCCACGGCTGCAGCGGTGGCGATGGCAGTAGATCGTGGGGCAGGGATTCTTCGCGTCCACGATGTAAAGGTCATGAAGGATGTCGTGCAGGTAGCAACGGCTATCAGCCAAGGGGTGGTCATATCCATGAAACCACAACATGCGTAAATTATTCGGCACCGATGGGGTCAGAGGAGTCGCCAATCTCGATCCGATGACCAGTGAAATCGCGATGCAACTCGGACGAGCTGCTGCACATTTGTTTATGCGCCGAGCCGGCCGTCATCAGATTGTGATCGGTAAGGACACCCGTATCTCGGGTTATATGTTGGAATCGGCATTGATATCCGGTATTTGCTCGATGGGTGTCGATGTGTTATTGGTCGGTCCGCTGCCGACGCCGGCGATCGCATTCCTGACGCGAAGTCTCCGTGCCGATGCCGGGGTCATGATTTCGGCCTCGCACAACCCCTACCAGGATAACGGGATTAAGTTTTTTTCCAATGACGGGTTCAAGTTGCCCGACGAGATGGAAGCTCGGATGGAGGAGCTCATCGTCTCGAACGAGATTGCCCATCTGAGGCCGACGGCCGATGCCATTGGGAAAGCCTATCGAATCGACGATGCCGAGGGACGGTACATCGAGTTCGTGAAACGGTCACTACCAAAGGAGCTGGATTTCCAGGGGATAAGGATCGTAGTCGATTGTGCCAATGGCGCGGCATACAAGGTTGCGCCAACAGTGTTGCGCGAACTCGGGGCGAAGGTCGACGTGATCGCCAATAAACCTGATGGGATGAATATCAACGCCGGCTGTGGTGCAGTCCATCCGGAACAGCTGCAAAAAGTTGTTCGAGAGCTTGGAGCTCATGTCGGAGTGGCTCTGGATGGGGATGCCGACAGGGCCATTTTTGTCTGCGAAGAGGGATGTATCGTGGACGGCGATCATATTATGGCGATGTTGGCCCTGGACCTACGTCGTCATGGTCTATTGGCGAAAGAGACGGTCGTGGGGACCGTGATGAGCAATTTTGGGCTGGAACTCGCCATGACGAAGGCGGGTATCGCTCTAGAGCGTACTTCCGTCGGTGATAGATATCTGCTCGAGCGGATGTCTGCCGAGGGGTACAATTTCGGAGGAGAACAGTCCGGTCATTTCATTTTTCTGGATCACAATACGACCGGGGATGGTTTGATTTCGGCGTTGCAAGTGTTGTCGCTGATGAAACGCACGGAGAAACCATTATCCGAGCTGGCCAAGGCTATGACCGCGATGCCACAGGTATTATTCAACGTGAATGTCACAAAGAAACCGAGCTTTGACACAATTCCTGAACTCCAACGCGCGATCCATCAAAGCGAGCAGGCTCTCAATGGTTGCGGGCGCGTATTGGTACGGTACTCCGGGACCGAACCGCTCTTGAGGGTGATGGTCGAGGGTGAGTCCGATGATCAGATTCGAGAAGTGGCGAATAGACTTGTCGGCGTCGTCAAGACTCACCTGGGTTAAGGTTATGGCTCTCCAGTGAGGGAGGCTTATGCTGCCACCCCTCACCGTTGCCTTCATTGTTGGGCTCCTCATCGGATCACAGATTTCGTATTTTCCCCTCTCTGCTTCATTCCTGCTGCTCGTCGCCGGGCTTGGTGCTGTCGCTCTCGAACAACTTGCTTGGTGCTCCTCGCGTAAGGCAACGTGGCTCTACGGCGCACTCTTGGTAGGAGTCGCGTATTGGGCGGTGGCCGTCAACCTGGGCACTCATGCCTCGATGGATCACGATCCACCTGATGCGGGTATCGAGGTGACCGGTCGTATCGTGGCACCCGTGCAACAAGCGCCAGATCGACTGGTCCTAATTATCAGATCGGACGAGCTCCCCAATACGTCCAGACATATTCGGCTCACCTGGCGCACACCTGAACGAGTATTCTTCCAAGGCGATCGAGTCAGTTTCCGAGCGATGTTGCGCCGTCCGAGCGGGTCATTGAATCCCGGTGGATTTGACTATGCAGCCTATCTTGAGCGGCAAGGGATCGATGCGGTCGCGACGGTAACCGGATCTGGAGGAGTGCAGTTTCTTGAGTCTGGACGCGCGCACGTCTGGTGGGCGATTTGGAATCAATTCGATCGGTGGAGAAACAGTATCCGTCTTGCTGCAATGCAGAGCCTTCCCCAGCCTGTATTGGGACTCTATGTAGGCATCATCATCGGTGATCGGGCATATTTGGATCCAGAGCTGCGTGATCAGTTCATGGTGAGCGGAACAGTCCACCTTCTTTCTATTTCCGGGAGTCACTTGGGTCTAGTTTCCCTCCTTATCTTTACACTCACCAGGTGGGCGATGCTTTTGTTGCCTACTGCGTGGCTCCTTGCACTATCGAGGACAATCACGCCGACTCGCATGGCTGCTGTCTGCACGCTCCTTCCTGTCGCAGGCTACGCTTGCCTGGCTGGGGCTGAACTGGCGACGATGCGCTCGTTACTGATGGTGACTGTGGGCCTGGGAGCGATTTGGCTCGGTCGGGAACGTCGGCTGTTTCACGCTCTCTCAGCAGCCGCGATGGGTATTGTATTGCACGATCCGCAGGCGCTATTCGATATCTCCTTTCAACTGTCTTTCCTGTCCGTTCTGGCCATTGTCGTGTGGCTTTCCTCGCTGGCCGCGAGGGAAGCAGACGAACTGTCAACAGAGCCGTCGTTTCTGAGAACCAGCCTTGGATGGGGGCGAGACTCCATGGTTATGAGCGGGGTGGTCACTCTGGTGACCGTTCCTCTCGTTGCGTACTACTTCAATCAATTGCCCTGGCTCGGTCTTTTCACGAACGTGGTGGCCGTTCCCGTCATGGGATTTCTGCTTGTTCCGATCGGACTTGCGTCCGGAATCTGGCAGATTATCATGGAGGAATCTGTCCTGCCACTGGCTTCGGTGAACCAGTGGCTCCTCGAACACTTTGTGGCTGCGATCCGCCTGGTGGCGATGATTCCGGGAGGTGCATGGTATGTTGCAGCCCCGTCGGTTTTCAGCATGCTGTTTTTTTATAGTTGTCTCATGCTGTTATGGCAGCGAGCGGGCAGCCAGGCATTCCGGTACGCAGTCGGCGCCGGCGTGGTGTTGGTTGTGCTGTGGTGGGCTTGGTCCCCGCGGATGTTTCCTGATGGGGATCACTTTCGGGTCACGTTCCTTGATGTGGGGCAGGGCGATAGCGCAGTGCTTGAATTGCCTGATGGACAAGTCGTGTTAATCGACGGAGGGGCAACGTATGATCGATTCGATATGGGCCGTGCAGTGGTGGCTCCTTTTCTCTGGAATCGAGGAATCCATGCTATTGATCAGGTGATCGGCACGCATCCTCAGCTTGACCACGTCGGAGGGCTGGCCTGGGTTGTCCGCCATTTCAGAATCACACGCTATTGGGGGTCGGGAGACACTCGCGAAGAATTATTCTATCGGCAATTGCAACAGTCATTGATCGATCGAGGATTAGAAGAGCAGGTGGCACGAGAAGGACAGGAGATTGTGTCGTCCGGACCCTGTCGGCTGGTTGTCCTCAACCCTCCAGCCGACGAGTCACTGAATCTGCCTCTTCAGAAGCACCGTGCGGGCGGGCATGAGTTGAACAATCGTTCAGTGGTGACGCGTCTTTCGTGTGGTAGCCATATGATCCTCTTCGCGGCAGATGTCGAGCAGGAGGGTTTGTTACGGATGACCCGCGCACCGTCTCACGGTCCAATCGATGTCCTCAAGGTGCCTCATCACGGTGCGATGAGTTCGTTGAATCGTGACTGGTTGATATCGGTGCGTCCTCAGTATGCCGTATTTTCAGCCGGACGCCACAATCGTTACAGACACCCAGCTACGGTGGTGCTCGATGCCTATGAGTCGACAGGCAGCACGGTATTACGAACCGACCGTGACGGTGGAGTGTGGGTTACCGGAAGAGTGTCCGACTCATCGCTTCACGTGTATCGCGCGAGCGAATTGATGCGGCAGCCGACGAACAGCGCCTCGTGTTTCCTGATATGTGAAAAGGCGAACTGGGCACGAGTGTGGAAACAATGGCGTGACATGTCATGACACCATCCGTTGGTCTTGGTTCTTAGGTTCAGAATTCGAGTCGGTGCACAGTTCCCGTCTTCGCAAGGCGATTTTCGTCTCTCCTTCCACCATCAGTGAAACCTCCATAGCATAAGTTATCAATTTTGCTTGTCTTTCATCAATTGCTATCAAGGCATAGCATGTGCATTCATCCGTGCTGGCTTAGCACAGTATTGTCAAATTTTTAAGGGAGCTAGGGTATGCCAAATCTCGTACGAATCGTGATTCAGTTACCCGTGAATCTCAAAACCCAGCTCGATAACCTGAAACAGCAGGGGTACACGACTAGCGGCTTCATCAGAGCTATGTTGGAACGGGAGTTTGCCAAGATGGAGGAGAAACCCGTGACACCCTTTCCAGTTGGAAAACGAGCAAATGGCCGGTAGCCAATTGTGATACGCCTGATCCTGAGAGAGATGTCGAGGGGGCTGTGACGCGGTTAAGCGATCTTGTTCGAGCACAGTCGAATCAGGAAGCCGTCCGCCCTGATGCAACATGTTTCACTCATGCCAAGGAACCGACCGGCGTTGCCGTTCCGCTGGCCACGCTGTCAACGGCAGTTCCCGAGATCGATTGGTATCAACGTGCACGACATGAGCTTCAGGAAATCAAACGTGCGGTTCAGGCCGGGCAGTCTTGGAGGCTCAATGAGTTAGTCCAGATCGCATCCGGTATCGTCGGTTCTCTTGAATCTCATGACAAATTGATTCAGGCGGTTTTGCAGCGCGATGCCGAAGACTATCTTATCGGCAACGCCGTGAATGTCGCAATCCTGAGTGTGAAGATTGCGGGCGCACTCGGATATGAACCGACGAAGCTGAAAGAGGTTGCGTTAGCTGGATTGCTTCACGATCTCGGAATGTTCGTGCTGCCGGATCCGTTGCTGTACAAGTCCGGACCGCTGACAGAAGCGGAACTCCAGGACATAAGGGCACATCCGGAGCACGGAGCCCGTCTGTTTAAGGCGTTCGAACCATCCTATCCAAGAGTGGGGAAAGCCATTCAGCAAGAGCACGAGCGGCAGGATGGGAGTGGCTATCCAAACCGGCTGACCGGAGGTCGGATTGATGAGATGGCCTTCGTTATCGGACTGGCAGACATGTTTGATGCCTTGATGAGTCCACGACCGTATCGACGCGGCACGTCGGCTCATCTGGCCATCCGTGCCTTGCTCGTACACGGCAAGATGGTATTTCCACATCATCTTCTAAAACTCTTTATCGAGCAACTTTCGATCTATCCATTGGGTACGACCGTCCGTCTGAACACCGGAGAGATTGGAGTCGTGTCTCAGTTGAATCGGCAGTACCCGCTACGTCCAATCCTACGAGTCCCGCAAGAGGGGGTATCAGGGGATGTGCGACTATCAAAGACGGTCGATATGCGCGCCGAAACTTCCCTGCACATTGTGGAAGTCGTGCCTATCGGATGATTCGCCATGGAAATTGGGAGCTGAGGCTGTGAGATACCTATTATGCCGACATTATCTTGGTGTTGTTGGTGGTGGAGCGATCCTCGCTGCGACGTTTTTCGGGTGCCACAATCCGATCAGTTCCTCATTGCCTCCGTCGGCAATGAGCCCTTCTGGAACGACAGTTCCACCCCTCCCCAAGGGAGACGTCTACGCCGATGAAACCGTTCCGACCTCGGAAACCCCCATCGAAGTCGGTGACACACTTGAGGTGATCATTCGTCGAGGGGCGGGCGAAGAAAAGTTTGTGAGTGTCGTGCAGGATAATGGAAAGATTTCGGTTGGGTTTATGGAGGTGGATGTCAAAGGCGCCACCGGGGCTCTGGCGGAAGTCCGTGTCCAGGAAGCCGCAGTGCCCTATATGCGACAGCCACATGTGCAGGTGCTGCTGAAAAAGAAAGTGCTGAAGGTCAAGCGTGTGTTCGTCTTCGGGGATGTGAAGAAACCCGGGATGGTCCCCATGCAGAGACATATGACCGTGCTGCAGGCCCTTGCGGCAGTGGATTCGTACCAGGAAACGGCATTGATGGAAGAAGTCAGGGTGATTCGAGGCGGTGACCTCACACAGCCGCGTATTTTGATGGCCGATCTCGCACGTGCATTTTCCTACGGCGACATGACAAGAAATCTTGCGCTGGAGGAAAACGATATCGTCTTTGTCCCGCGTGAACATCTGGGCGATGCCTCGGAAGCTGGAAAATTACTCATGCCGATCATAACGGCCGCAATCGCACCGCTCTATCCGGTATTCATTGTGAATGCAGTGATGGGACGATGAGACCCGTAGGGAACACACGCGAAGGACGCTGACTCGATGGCTCAATACGAACTCAACGTTATCGACTACTGGCTCATCGTTAAAAAACGCAAGTATCTCATACTACTCGCTGCGGGACTGGTGGTGTTGTTTACGTTTCTGTTTTCTGAAATGTTCAAACCGAGTCCGCTCTATGAAGCCTCTGCCCGGGTCAAGTTCGATCGAACGAGCACCGTGGCGCAGCAGTTGATCGAGAGCATGTCGTTTTCGAACGCCAACGATCTCAATTCGCAGACCGAGTTTATCCGAGGATTCCCCGTCATGGAGCGCGTGGCTGTGGAATTGGAGCGCGTACCGCCACTCGTGTCGCCTGAAGAGAAGAAATCGGCATCATATCTCAATACGGTATACAACCTCGGTCAGGAAATCATGACACAGCGGGAAGGCGATACGAATATCATTCGTATCACCGCCACCTCCGATCAACCGGAAATGGCGGAGAAGACGGCCAATTCAGTCGCTAACGCGTATCGACTTGAAAATATCATGACTCGGAACCGTCTCGTCATGGAGTCGCGCCGTTTTGTCGAGGAGCAGTTGGCCGGCCTTGAAAAGCAATTGAATCAGGCGGAGGAAGCACTGAGGGCCTTTCGAGAACGGGAAGGCCAGGTCTTTCTGAACGACGAGGCGCGGGCGGCGCTGGAAACATTTACGAAACTCGAAGAACAACATAATGAGGTGATGCGAAAGCGAACGGAGGGGGAACGGCAGATCTCGGTGCTGACTCGAACCGATGGGGTGATTGGGAATCAGACCGGCCGGATTTTCACAGAGGAACAGAATGCGCTATTGACGATCCTGAATCAACGCCTTCTCGATCTCATTCAGGAACGAAATACCCTTCTGATCAACTATACGACCGATCACCCCCAAGTCCGGGAGCAGCAGAAGAAGATTGACAATGTGAAGGGTGAAATGCTCCTGGAGCTTCGAGCGAAGCTCAATACGATGCAAGATCGAGAATCGACGCTAGTGGAGCAGCGCGATCGCTTTCGGGCTCGTTATTTACAGTTTCCACGAGCGGCGATCGAAATGAGCCGGCTTGAGCGTGACGTAAAAGTCAATGGCGATTTATTGGCAACCCTCAAGGGCAAGCATCAAGAACTTCAAATCAAGAGTGCGGAGCGGATTGAAGAGGTCACGATTGTGGCGCCGGCCATCGTCCCCACTGCACCGATCAATTCGCCCAACACCGGACTGAACCTCATGGTGGGTTCGCTCATGGGACTGTTTCTCGGGGTCGTCATCGCCTTTGCGCGAGAATCATTCGATACCTCAATCGGGACCATCGAGGGAATCGAAGAGTTTCTCAAAGTTCCGGTCCTCGGCGTCATCCCTCAGTTCAACAGTAGTGAGATGCTAGAAGCATCTCGCGCAGCGCTTCCAGCCGATGCGTCTGCATTGGACGTGGAAAACTTCTCGAAACTTATTTGTCTGATCGATCCGAAATCGGTGTTGTCAGAAAGTCTGCGGTCGCTGCGGACGAATATTCAATTCGCCAGCATGGATCGAAAGGTCAAATCCATCCTTTTCACCAGCGCGGGCCTTGGAGAGGGCAAGAGCACCTGTGTCACGAATTTGGCGATCACCCTTGCTCAGGAAGGACAACGAGTATTACTGGTCGATGCAGACCTCCGTAGGCCGATCGTACACCAGCGATTGGGGCTCGACCGCATACCCGGTCTGGCGGATGCCCTGGTGGGGAGTACATCCTGGCGTTCCCATGTGCGGTGTGCGACGGATCTGATGCTCGGGCCAATGGGGGCAGATCGGGTGATGAGCACGCCGGGATTGGACAACCTGCATATTCTGACTAGCGGGTCAGAGGTCCATAATCCGAACGAGTTTCTCAACATGAATAAGATCAAGACGCTCGTCAACGAAATGAATGAGGAGTATGACCTGGTGCTCTTCGATACTCCTCCCATTCTGCCGGTCACGGATGCGGTGGCGTTCAGTTCACGTGTTGATGGAACGATTCTGGTCTACCAAGTCGGACGGATCGGCCGGAATGCCCTCAAACGGGCGAAATTCCTCTTGGATCATGCGCAGGCCAATGTCATGGGTATTGTCTTGACGAACGTGAAATCGGAAGTCACGCCGGACTACGGTGTCTACCGCTACGAATATCGCTGACGCGGCAGTAGGAGCCATATCCCATGCATGCGTCGATGGTGAAACCACAAGATGCCGTGCTCGTCTCGGTGCTCGCCGCCGTGCTGGCACTCGGTCTCACGCTGACGACCCCAATGATCGGCGTACAAGTCGTCTTCGGGTTTCTCATTGTGCTGGTGGCGTTCACGTCGGTTCCAGCCTCGCTCTTCCTGCTGATCTTCTCTATGTTGCTCTCTCCGGAGATCACGATCGGCCGGGTGGAAGGAAGAGGCGTCGGTGTGCGAGATCTTGCCTTTCGGTTGGACGATCTCTTGCTCGCGATCATTGGATTTAGTTGGCTGGTCAAGACGATCATCTATCGCGATTTGGCGCTCGTTCGCGAAACCCCGATTAATCGACCTATCGTCTATTACATGCTGGTCTGTGTGCTCGCAACGCTGATCGGCGTGATCGCCGGTCGCGTCCGTCCGCTCACAGGCTTCTTTTTCATACTGAAATACTTCGAGTATTTTTTTGTGTTTTTTATGGTCGTCAATCACGTGTCGTCCAAACGCCAGGTCGTCAGTTTGGTCACGGCGTTGCTGGCGGTGTGTTTTCTTATTAGCGTGTATGCCATCGCGCAGATACCTGGCGGGCAACGGGCGAGCGCGCCGTTTGAGGGAGAAAGCGGCGAACCGAATACTCTCGGGGGGTACTTGGTCTTTATCATGGCCATTGTCATGGGCCTCTTTCTCCACTTGAAGTCCGGACCGATTCGTGTCGTGCTCGCACTGCTCTTGGGGTTCAGTAGTCTGGCCCTCATGGCCACACTTTCCCGGTCGTCCTATCTGGCTGTCGCCGTCTTGATTCTGGCTGTCGTCGCGACTCAATGGCGGCGCCCCGGGGTGATAGCCTGCATACTTTTTCTCGCGATGACGCTGCCATTCGTCGCGCCGGACAATGTGAAACATCGGGTCAGCGAGACATTCTTCGGGCGCCAATATGGGGGAGAAATCAAAGTAGGAGGTGTTGGACTCGATCTTTCCACCACCGAGCGATTGCGGTCCTGGCAGTATGTGCTAAAGGATTGGCTCCAGAGTCCTGTGCTAGGCCGTGGCGTGACAGGTTATGCCTGGGCGGATGCCCAATACGTCAAGATCCTGGGCGAAACAGGGCTCGCCGGTCTTGTCGCGTTCATTTTCTTGATCGTCCGACTGTGGCGGCGGGCACGCGAGACCTTTCTGGCCGAACAGGATCCCTTTTGCAAGGGATTGGCCCATGGATTACTCCTCGGAATGGTGGCCATGCTGGTGCATGGCATCGGAGCCAATACCTTCATTATCATCCGCATCATGGAGCCCTTCTGGCTGTGCGCAGGGCTCGTCATGATCTTGCCACGCCTCACATCGGAGCAAAAGGGCCCTGCCCCTCAGCGAGCTCCTGTATGAGGTGGTTCGTCTTCTGCTATTGGTATGAACCGGATGCACCATCTGATCCTGTAGGACTCGTCCGTCTATGGACCTTGGCGCGGCAGCTCGTCGAGCGAGGCGATCGCGTGACAGTTCTTCCTCCTCGGTATCGATCCTCGTTACTCCAGCAAGGATTCTCGACCGTTCCGATCTCTCTCATCCCTGCGCCGTTATTGAGACCAATTTCTTATGCAGTCCTCTCCTTTGTGACCGGCCTCATTCAAGCCGTTCGATCGAGGCCGGATGTCGTGTATTACCGGTGGATGGACAGTCCGCACCCATTGTGGTTTGCGAGACTGGTCGGAGCCCAGTGCGTGTGTGAAGTGAATGGGGAGCCGGTGCCAGATTGGTCGGAGACCGGCCACACGCTCAAACGGAGACTCAGGCACTGGCTGGCGTGCTTTGCCCTTAGCCGCTGTGACCGCGTAGTCGTCCTAACCGAGGGTTTGCGCGATCTCGTCGTTCGTCGGTATCAGGTGTCTTCCGAACGAGTTGCCGTGTTGCCGAGTGGAACCGATACGGGGTTGTTTGTCCCCCAGGAATCCACGGCATGCCGGCGTCGAATCGGGTTGGGAGTAGACCGCGACTATATCGGTTATGTCGGAAGCTTCTATCGATATCAAGGATTGCAGTGTTTGCTGGAGGCGATGGCCATCATTCGACGTACCATGCCATCCGCCCACCTTATTTTGGTCGGTGACGGAGAAGCCGCGCAGGAATTGAAACAACAAGCAATTCGTCTAAAACTGAATTCACATATTACGTGGGCCGGAAGAATTGCCTACAGCGAGGTTCCCACATGGATTGGTGCGATGACGCTCTGTGTGGCTCCGTTCCGAGGGGACCGAGGCGAAACCTCTCCGGTGAAAATTTTTGACTATCTTGGCTGCGGAAAGCCAGTGATTGCTAGTGCGATCCCTTCTGTCTCCGCCACATTTGATCGAGACGCCGGAGTCGATTTGGTTGCCCCGGATGATCCTGATGCATTGGCTCAGGCCGTTCAGGCCCTCTTGAACGATCCGGAAAGGCAGGCCCATATGGCTGCCATGGGACGACGCTTTGTCGAACGAAGGTTTAGCTGGACATATCTCACTCACTGCCTGAGAGACTGGCTTGTCACTGACCAGCCATCGACACACCATGCGCATCCTCGTATTTTGTGATGAAGATCTGAGCATCGCTGCAGGCGGAGCCCGGCAGGTCTTGGAACTTGCTAAGGCTCTCTCGAGGCGATCCCATACGATCAAAATTGTGGCCCCCGAGCCTGTTGAAGGTCACCAGCTCGCGCATGAATTTGTCTCGTTACCTGTCCGGCCTGTGTCTGTTTGGCGCGTGCCCGGTCTCCGACCGTTCTCGTTTCTGATTGCGTCATGGAAGGTCTTGCGACAGGAAATGGAAGAATGGCGGCCTGACGTCCTGCTGTGGTTCGATTCACCTGGGCAAATAGCCCCGCTACTCGCTCTATCCAACCACGCCTGTGCGAGCGTGTTGTTTGTCAATGGTCTCCCGGGGGAAGAAGTTCAAGGGATCTGGCGATTACCATTCATTCAATGGGCGCTTCGGGCCGCATTGAAAACAGCTGCACGCCGCGCGCAGGCCGTGGTAAGCGTCTGCCGCGAAATTGTGGCTCAGATGCAGGATGTATGGAGTATCCCATCTGACCATTGCCATGTGATTCGCAACGGAGTGGATGGGGATCGCTTTCACCCTCAATCGCATGAGGTTGCCAGGAACGCTCTTGGACTTCCTGTCAAGGGTCTCTACATCGGATTCGTTGGAGGATTCTTTCCCTGGCATGGGTTAGAGACGTTGATCGAAGCTGTGCCTCTTGTACGTGACCGGGTTCCCTCCGCCACGTTCTGGCTCGTGGGAGAGGGTCAAACAAAATACGCACTCGAACAGCTGGTCCGGCGGCAAGGGCTGGCGAATACCGTCCGTTTTGCCGGTCGAGCCGACTGGGCGCAGGTGCCGACCTGGATTGCAGTGTGCGATGTCTGTGTCGTGTTGCATCGGCAGACTCGCTCGTATCCCGGTGACTCCATGAAGCTGTGGGAATATTTGTCCTGTGGGCGTCCTGTGATTACGACAGCCGGTCCTGGATATGGAGACACGGTGGAGGCCATCGGCTGCGGACTCGCAACAAAGCCCGACGACGCACAGGATTTGGCCCGGAAATTGGTCCGTCTTCTTGAGGACCCTGACGAACGAATGAAAATGGGCGATCGAGGGCGAACGGCGGTGATCCAGTCGCATACCTGGGCAGCACGGGCCCTAGAATTAGAACAGGTATGCAACACGGCGCTCGCTGTAACGAGGCGAGCGGCATGATGCACGGCCGGGATATGGTCATAACAGAACTCGAAATAGCACCAGAAAAAGATGAACCGGTTCAGTCTCGTCTACGGCATCGGATTCTCCGAGCTGGTGGATGGGCCGGAACAGGATTTGTGTTGGATAAAGTGATTGCAGCCATTCAGCTCATGGTGGTGGCGCGCCTGCTCACTCCGGCTGATTTTGGTGTGATGGCTGCATCCGCTACCATCGTCTTGGCATTTTTAACTATTAGTGAGTTGGGCCTGGAGTCAGCCTTGATTGCCAAAACTGAAGTCAATCACAAGGACTTGTCTGTGGCATGGACCATCGCGATTGTGCGAGCAATTATGATGGCAACCAGCCTCTGGTTCGCTGCCGATGCGATCGGTGAAGCCATGCAGATGCCTCAATTAGCATCGTTGTTGCGGGTACATGCGTGGCTGCTCGTGTTGCAAGGGTTCCAGAGTCCGGTTTTGGCCGTTGTCTTAAAAAATCTGAATTTGCGGCTCCGTGTCATCATGGACCTCATCCGGCGGGTGATTGAAACCACCGTGATTGTGGCGTTGGCGTTCTGGCTCCGCAACGTTTGGGCACTGTTGCTGGGACAGATGATTGGGATGGGCGTGGGCAGCCTGTTGTCATTCTGGGTGGCACCATTTCGACCGCGCTTCTCGCTGTACCGTCCTGCGTGGGCGTATTTTCTGCGCTATGGAAAACACCTGAATGTCACGACTCTCTGCATATTTGGCGTGATGAGTGGGGGAGAGCTTGTCATCGGTCGAATACTCGGTCAAGAGGCGTTGGGTCTGTATCAGATCGCGCTGGCAATCCCTCTCTTGTTGGGCGTGCGAGCCACGGTGTTGATTCATCAGATCAGTATGCCCACCTATGCGTTGCTCCAACGAGACCGGCTTGGTGTGATCCGGGTATTCGAGCTTCAAATGAGCCTGGTGGGACTGATCTTCATTCCTCTGGCGGTCGGTGTTGCGGTGCTCGCTCCGGTCATCGTGCCGTTGGCATTTGGTCCTCAGTGGATCGCCGCTGTTGAGCCACTCAGAATGCTCTGCGTGTATGCCGTCTGTGCAGGGTATTTGAGCATCATGACCGCGTTGCATTATGGAGCAAGCAGACCGGATCTTCAGATGAAGAGTTGGTCCGGACAGTTTCTCCTCTACGCCATATTGCTCGCACCTCTCACCATGGAATTCGATCTCACGGGGAGCGCCGCCGCACTGGTCGCCTGCTATGTCGCAGGCATAGTGCTGCAAGGGATCGGGACCAAAGCTGTCATTGGAACGGCCGTGGGTCCCACATTCTGGTCTGTTGGAAAAGCTTGCCTGCTTGCGGGGTTTCTAGCCGGGATCCTTCTTCTGATGTCAGGAGAAACCTCGACGCCGACGGCCTCCTGGCTGCTATTCTCCGCCTGTCTGGGAGGCCTTGGACTCTATGCCTGGTATCTCTGGTCGGTAGAGATGCCGCGACTGAAGGTCCTGTGGGGACAGGTCTGATGTCCATGTTGCACGTGATGAAAACTTGGTGGAACCGTCGGTACCCGGATTGGGTACCTGAAATTGCGTTGCGGTATTTGCCGGTGGTCGAATCGATTCGTGTTGATCTCCGCACGGGTTGATTCTGGAGGTTGGGGTGAACCGATCGGGTCTGACGACGTATCTTCGTCGACCGGTGGTCGGAGTGGATTGTGTGTTGGAGGGTGCCAGCCCTGCATGTGTCGCTCCCATTCTTGCGAAGGGGCAGGCGTTACCATTTCAATCCCGATCGTTTGACCATACGGTTTGTATGGACACACTGGAGCATATCGAGCCTTCCGACCGGAACCGGTTTCTGCGGGAGCTCATGAGGGTCACCAGGCGGCGGTTGTACATCGGATGTCTCATGGGATCTCACGCCGAGCAGGAGGATAAGGCCTTGCAGCAGTATTATCTGGTGCAGAGAGGTGAGTCGTTTTCCTTTCTCGATGAGCACATTGCCAACGGTCTTCCCCGACTGAATGCTGTTCTCGCGGAGATGGAGAGCATTGCCGATGAGAGCAAACGATCTATTCGGCTTCATTGCGAACCGAACCTGAATGTATGGCTGCACCGATACCTGCTGCGCCTATGGATGCGGACGGACCGTGTCAGCTATGTCGTGCATCGCCTGGCTATTGTATTGGTCCACGTGCGGCGCTGGTGCAACCTCGGCCCCTGCTATCGGCAAATCATCATGGCAGAGTTCGATTTCAGCAACGAGGGTGCATGATGCCGTCCGACACACAGACCCTCATTGCATCCACGATGGACCTGTCCATCGCGATTGTGAGTTACAACACAAAAGATGCGCTTCTCGATTGTGTTCGATCAATCCATGCCCACACGACGGTCGTCGCCTTTGAAGTGATCGTCGTCGACAATGATTCACAGGATGGAACGGTAGCCGCGCTGAAGGAGGCGTATCCAGCCATGAAGGTTCTCGTGAATCCAGACAATCGAGGATTCGCGAAGGCCGTCAATCAGGCTTTGGCCGTGAGCCTTGGCCGACACGTGCTGTTGCTCAACAGCGATACGATCGTCAAGGATCGGACGCTCGCAACCATGGTGGCCTATTTGGATGAGCATTCTGACGTCGGAGCGGTGAGTTGCAAGCAATGGACTGGAGACGGACACCTGAACCAAACCTGTTTCCCGTTTCCCTCCCTCCGCGATCACCTGGTCTATGCGGCCCCGTTTCAACGAATAGCTCCCAGCATACAGGTGGCCGTCGCAGCCACACAGGCAGTTGATTGTACACAGTCTCAAGATGTCGATTGGGCGAACGGGGCATGTTTGATGGTTCGCCGATCGCTCTTGCGGCAATTGGGAGGATTGGACGAAGCATTCTTCATGTACTTTGAAGATGTCGATTTGTGCCAGCGTCTTCGTCGAGATGGCTGGCGCGTGCATCATCTCGCAGAGGCTGAAATTGTTCACTTTGTCGGTCGCAGCAGCGGACGAGATCGTGAACGTTTGCAGCTTGTTTGGGAATTCAGCCGCATCTGTTACATCGAGAAACATTTTTCTCCAATCACACGCTGGATCATGAAAGGGTGGATCACAGGCGGCGCCGGATGGCGGTTGGCGCAGTCGATGTGGAGTTCGCCGGCGGATCAACGGCGCCGGCGCACACAGAGATGCCTGACAACGATCCGTCGTCTATGGAGCGGGCCGCAGCAGGTTGAGCAGACGCGAGGGTATTCGTCAGGACCGCAAGGGTAGAAAGCAGGTTGACCGCATGGAGCGCCGAGAACCATATCCGACGGACACGCAGCACATTGTGAACTTGTCGGGATATGTGTGGGCAGCCAGGCAGGTCCCACAACTTGACCGTCTCAGTGTGCTCGATCTCGCCTGCGGGACTGGCTATGGATCCAGCTATCTCAGCGGAAAAGCCGGCCGAATCGTCGGGATAGATTGTGCACCGGATGTCGTCGCCCGTAACCGTGCCCGCTACGGTCATTCAGGTGCATCGTTTTTGGCGATGGACGGTTGCGCACTTGGTTTTCGTGACGAATCGTTCGATTGCATCATGTCACAGGATACCATTGAACACATCATGGACGATCGGCGGTTCGTAGCCGAAGTCGCGCGCGTGTTGCGCAAGTCCGGAACGCTGATCATTTTTACGCCTCATGGGAAGGGTCGTGCGTGTAAGCCGGATGATCCCTATCACGTGCGAGAATACAACCAGGAAGAATTTCGAGACGTTCTCTCGCCCTACTTCTCGACCATCCGGTGGTTCGGACGTCGTCAGGGTGCGCGATTGAAAGCGGTTGAACGATCGATGGACGGCGTGCGCCGATTCGATCCCGGCGGCATCCGCAATCTCGTTCCGCGTGCGATCCGGCATAGGCTGGGTGGTCTGGTCAGTCGATTTCAAGGTGGGCCTACCCTAGAGGCGATCACGCCTGAAGATGTTGAATATGAGGAAGGCGTGGCCGACGATACGAATCTCATCGGGATTTGCATGAAATGAGACAGGTCAGCGAGGGGCGTTCAGCCGGAGGATGGTCTCCTTCCATGTTGATGATGTTGGCAGGCGTTCTAGGATTGATGGCGCGAGCGTGGACAATTCTCCATACGGAACGACAGGGATATGCCGTCGATGACCTGTTTGACGCCTTGGCTTGGAATCTGGCGTCCCTCGGAGCGTTCACCATGAATGGCATGACACCGTCGGCCCATGTCGGCCCGCTCTATCCGATCGTCCTCGCCGTCTTTTATGGGATGGTTGGTCACAGACCTGAATGGGTGCCGTTTCTCCACACAGTCTTCGACATCGGCTCGAGCGTCTGTATCTACTTCGTCGGCAGGAAGCTATTCGGTACTTGGATCGGCGCGATTGCGGCGTCGGTCATGTTTCTCTATCCAACCTACTGGACGTACGACCCTCGAATCAGGAGTGAGAGTCTGCTGACGCTGTTGATGAGCGCCTGGCTCTGGACAACGGTTGCCTGTCTTTCTGCCACCCGGATGTTCAACTTCATTGGGGTCGGTATACTGGCCGGGCTCGTCATTCTCTGCAAGCCGGTGACAATCCTGCTTGCTATGGTGCTGCTCGGTCTCTCGTTTCTCAATAGAGATGCCTTACGTGTCAGGATGGCTCGCGCAAGCCTCTACCTGCTCGCATGTCTTGTCGTGGTGTTGCCATGGACGATCCGCAACTATCAAGCATTCGAGATGGTGATTCCTGTTTCTGCCGGAGTCGGCGCCGGACTTTGGATGGGCAGTGATCCGCTGTCCAGAGGGAGTTGGCCGATGCCACTGACGATGGAATCCCAGATATGGGAGAGCGCAGGGATTACGCCGTTGCCTTATGCCCACGCAATGTACGATGTGTCGACCGATCGGCTCTTGCGCGCAAAGGGTTGGGCACGCATCGCTGAAGCGCCGGGCCAATACCTCTGGATGACCCTGACGCGAGCCTATGATTTTTGGATCGGGAACTCGTATTACCTCCTCAACTCCGATCGGGGATTTGTGAGTGGGATTACGATGGATGCTTCCGACCGTGGCTGGTTGACGGCCATCTACAGCGTGGCGAAGCGGCTGGTGCTGATTCCAGGCTTGATTTGTCTCTCTTTCTGGAGCGCCTGGTCCCATCAGTCTCGTTGGCGGGAACTCCTGCCACTCTATGTGTTCCCGATCGGTTTGATGTTCGGCTATATCCCATTCACAGTGGAAGCTGGTCGGTATGCGCTGCCTGTGCTACCGTGCCTTATCGTCTTGTCGGTGGCAGTCTTGGCACAGGCACGTCTCCCGATACTGTCTCCGCATAGCCGGGACCCTCTTTCCACAAGGCCTTAAATACAATGGGGTATGACCTTACAAGACATGAATTCGATCGTTGGGTGCGGTCCTACCAACCGTCCCAGTACGACACCTTTGGGGCGCAAGACGAACGCTTCACCACACCGATGAATCACGCATTGAAATGTCGTGATCGTCTCCATGTTGCGCTCCGAAGCGGGTTACAGCGGTTGCCGGAGGGACTGCACACCATCGTAGATTTCGGTCCCTTCCCGGGTAGTCTGTTGCGCCTCTTGCGCGGGATCACGCCGACGCGAGCGGCACGTCTCTTCGGAGCCGGACTGATGGCCAGTCCGGAGTTCGTTCGGTTCATGAAGCAGGATGCCGATGCGGACATTCTTACCGTCAATCTCGACCCGTTCGGACAACAATTTAGATCCAAGGGTTACCAGGAAAAGGTGCCGCTAGCCGGTCAATCTGCCCAGCTTGTGTTTGCGCTGGAGATCGTCGAGCATCTCACCTCGCCGTTTCATCTAATGGCAGAAGCCTTCAGAATCTTGAAGTCCGGCGGACATCTCGTCATCACGACACCCAACGTCACTCGGATCGGCAATATCTTCAAGCTGTTGATCGGTCGATCGCCCAACGATCGGCTTGCTCCTCCAGGCTATGACGATCCGAACGATGAGTGGCGACCGCATGCGCGAGAATATGCGATGCATGAGCTGGCGGACATGCTGCGCCATATCGGGTTTGAGATCGCTCTGTCGCGGTTTTTTCTGGGCGAGGATACGCAGGATTGCCGGCAGACTGCCAGCCAGAGTGCGATCGATTGGGCCAAAATACCGTTCTATCTCATCCCGCACCTGCGCGGGAGCCTCTTGATCCTGGGGAGAAAGCCATGAAACCGGTCGTCCTCGCAGAACTGGCCGGATCGGCGGCGTATGGAGGAGGGGAGCGATATCTTGAATTACTGTTCGACCATCTCGATCCCGCTCGATACCGAGCGTTGCTGATCTGTCCTGAGCCCGGCCCGTTTGTCGAACGTATGGAAAAACGCGGAGTGGAGACGCATCTCGTACACTTGGCGCCGCTGTTCAATCCCTTTGCTCTCTGGCGTTTGACGCGATTGCTCGTGAGGAAGCGAGTGACGATCCTCCAAACGCACGGAGCCAGGGCGAATTTTTATGGAAGACTCGCGGGGCGTCTAGCCGGTGTGCCGGTTATTATCTCGACCGTCCACAATTCGCTGAAAGACTATGAGGTTCGTTCGCTTCGGCGGGGGCTCTATGCATTCTTGCTGCGTCTGACCCTCCCCATTGTTCATCGAATCATATGTGTATCGGATGCGAATCGTTACGATTTAATCGAAGAATGTCCTGCTGCTGCGGCACGGGTCCAGACGGTCTACAACGGTGTGGACCCGTCGGCCTTTCCTTCCCTGCCGGATCGTAAGAAAGTCAGAGAAGAGCTGGGCATCGTATCAGGACCGGTATTGGTCATGATCGCGCGATTGACGGAACAGAAAGGTCATCGCTTTCTGCTGCAGGCATGTCCAAACTTGCTGAACACGTGGCCGCAGTTCTGTTGTGTGTTCGTGGGAACGGGAGAGCTGCAGGATTCGTTGTCTCGTATGGCGATGGACTTGGGTGTCGACAAGGCCTGCCGATTTGTGGGGGTGCGTGATGATATTGCCGATGTGCTGGCTGCTGCGGATGTCGTCGTGTTGCCGTCCCTGTCCGAAGGGTTTCCGTTTGTCTTATTGGAGGCGTTGGCCATGGGCTGTCCGGTCATTGCGTCACGAGTCAACGGAGTCCCGGAGCTGATTGAAGATCATAAGAACGGGCTTCTGGTGCCGCCGCGTGATTCCCCGGCGCTGGCGGCGGCTATCAGAGAAATACTGGGCGATCCCACCGCCGCATCAAAAATGGGAGCAGTCGGGCGGGCCGTGGTTCGAGAGCGGTTTACGGCGGATCGCATGGTGGCGGATACCACGGCGATCTTTGATGCGGCCATGCAGGACGCAGGTATACGCGCACCTGCCCAGAAACGGATGGCGGCGTGAGTACGGCAGCCATGCCGGAGACAGAACAGATTCTCTGCCCCTGTGGCAGCAGCGCGACGCCGGTTGATGTCTTCCAGACGCTGACGAGACGCTATGTGCGCTGTCCTGACTGTGGTCTCGTCTTTCTAAATCCTCGACCGTCCAAAATCCTGGTCGAAGCATTTTACCGCGACGACTACGACGAGGCCTATGGGGAGGCCGAGGCGTCGTCGGATCGCCACCCGGTGTTTGAAAGTGTTGCTCGCCGTCTGAACATGTACCGGCAGCCTCCCGGCCGACTGCTCGACGTCGGCTGTGGAGACGGCGCGTTCTTGTCGTTCTGTCAGGCCGCGGGATGGACCTGTTACGGCATGGAGTTGTCAAGGAAAGCTGCCGAGCGCGCGGCGCGACGTCGTCTCACGGTGCTGCCGCCGGATTGGTTGGAACACACTGGGCAGCGCGAACCCTTCGACGTGATCACCTTAGTCAATGTATTGGAGACGGTGACCAATCCGATGAGCCTGTTGCGGCAAGTTGCACATGCACTGACGCCATCGGGCCTCGTGGTCATCAGGGCGACGAATGGTGCCTTTCATCTTCCGATGCGAACACCGGCCTCGTGGGTCGGGTCTCGCTATGATCAAGCGTTTCACCTTTTTCTGTATTCGCCGCAGGCCCTCCGTTCTTTACTGAAGGGGATCGGATTGCAGACCATCGCGGTCCACAACTCAGTCCCAAGCCGCGGACCGCTCACCCCGGCAAATCCATGGATCAGTCGCCTGAAGTGGCGGATTGGTGCGACGGCATTCTGGTCCTGTGCGGAGGTGCTCTTTAAGGTGACGGGAGGGCGTATGGTCTGGGCACCCTCGTTTGAGCTCATTGCCCAGCGGAGCGAGGCATGCCATGGGCCTATTCCACTGGCTTAGGCACCGACGGCGAATTTCTATAGGATTTTTTGGCATCCTTGTCGCTCTCTGCCTGCTCGCGGCACTCACCGCTCTCGGCGTGCGGTCGCTGTTTACCTCGGTAGGGTCTGCCAAGCATACGCGATATGAGCCGGTCGATGTGCCGCCTGCGGAGGTTTCGCCCCGCCATCAGAAGGAACGGGAGGAGTACGAACGGCGAGATCGAGTATTGACGGAACAGGGTCGGTAGCACGTTCATTCGGAGACAGTATTCTATGTGTGGAATTTGCGGCCTCGTGGGGGACAACGACCCGGTCTTGCTTGACCGGATGCTCGATCGACTTGTCCATCGAGGGCCTGATGAAGAAGGCATGCATTACGACTCAGGCGTGGCCTTGGGAGTGCGGCGGTTACGGGTTATTAATCCAACCGGCGGCCATCAACCGGTTCGCAACGAGACCGGCTCTGTATGGGCAGTCCTGAATGGCGAAATCTACAACTACCGCGAACTCCGCAAGGAACTCATTCAGAAGGGTCATCACTTTCAGTCCGATGGCGATACCGAAGTTCTGGTGCATCTCTACGAAGAAGAGGGACCGGAAGCGGTGTATCGATTGAGGGGGATGTTTGCCTATGCCATCTGGGACCGAGAGCGGGATCTTGTGTTGCTGACCCGCGATCGCTTAGGGATCAAACCGCTGTACTACGCCGTTCAACCGGGAAAAGCAGGTGTGGCCCATCGTGTGTTGTTTTCGTCGGAACTGCCTTCACTGCTGGAAGGGTTGCCCGATTGGACGATTCGCCCACAGGCGATCGCAGACTACTTGTCGCTGCTCTATGTGCCTGGCCCCGAAACGATCATCGAGGATGTCTATCAGCTTCGACCGGGAGAGGTGCTCAAAATTGCTCGTGGCCGGTTGGAATTCTGGCGCTACTATCGTCCGAATGAAGAGGCCTTGGTTCAACTTTCGCAGGAAGACCAACGGGAAGAATTTCTGAGCACATTACGCGATTCCGTGCAGGCGCATCTGGTCAGCGACGTGCCGCTGGGCTTATTCTTGTCCGGTGGGTTAGACTCCGCGTCAATTCTGGCTTGTATGCGGGAAACGATTTCCGGACCGATCAGGACATTTTCCATCGGCTACGACGACCCTGAAGACCAATCCTACAATGAGATCGAGGCTGCCCGGTTCCTCGCGACCCACTTCGGGACGGACCATACGGAAGCCGTGCTGCGTCCCGATGCGGTGTCGCTGCTTCCACGGATGGTGGCAGGTATGGGTGAACCATTTGCCGATTCCTCGGCCATTCCCACGTATTTGGTGTCTGAAGTGGCCCGACAGTCCGTCACGGTTGCACTCTCCGGTATTGGCGGCGACGAACTCTTCGGCGGTTATCCTCGCTATCTGGGGCTGCGCGCTGCGGAACGCTATGCGGCGCTTCCCGTCTCAATGCGCTCGTGGATCGCGTCTTGTGCCGCCTCCTGTCTGCCGGATGGTTCAGGAGCCCGCAACTTCCATGGCCGTATCAAGCGATTTTTAGAGAACGGCTATCGCCCGTTAGACGAGCAATACCTCCGGTGGACGACCTTTCTTCCGGCAGGGTGGAACGGGCCGTTGTTTTCCGAGGGACTCCGTTCTGTAGTCGCCGACAGTGGAGCGCTTCACAATATCCGATCCCTCTTCGGCCAATGGCCCTCACTCGATCCAGCCGATCGCGCAATGGGCGTGGATCTGCAAACGTATTTGCCCGACGATTTGTTACGGATGGCTGATCGCATGAGTATGGTTCATTCGCTCGAACTTCGTGTGCCTTTCTGCGACCACCATCTGTTGGCCTTTGCCTGTTCATTGCCGGCAGCAAGAAAACTACAAGATAAGACATTGAAGGGATTCATGAGGTCTGCGCTGCAAGGTATTCTTCCAAAAAACATTATTGCTGCTCCAAAAAGAGGATTCATGTTACCCCTCGCGCGATGGCTGAGAAACGATTTGCGCGAGATGAGTCGCGACTTGCTTTCTGGTCAGGCCATTCGTACGCGGGGCTATGTCAATCCTGCCTATGTGCAATGGTTACTCGCAGAACACGAAAGCGGCAGGAGAAATTTCACGGATCAACTCTACGCGCTCATGGTGTTGGAATTGTGGCACCGGCATGCTGCACAGTCTGACTCCCGCTCTCCGGTAGGGGCGGGCGTCGCATGAACATCGTTCTGTTTGCAGAAGTCACGATCGAACAGGTCATCGGCGGAGCCGAACGAGTGCTTCGGCAACAGGCGTTGGGCCTTGCCAAGCTCGGTCATACTGTGCGCGTGATCGCGAGAGCTCCTTTCTCGTCCGCAGAGGCCGATCTATCGATGGGAGCCGTGACCGAACGGCGGTATCCTGTGACCCGAACCAGCGAGCCAGCGTTTGTTTGGTCTTCGGTGCAGAATTCTCTTCGTGTATTTGATCTCACGCAGGAAAGTGCTCCTATCGAGATTGCGATGATTCATCAATCGCTGGCCGGACTGGGGCCGATTGTATTTCGGTACGGAATGGTCGGCCGCTGGGTCTATGTGTGCCATTCGTTGGCGCATGAGGAATATCTCACCAGGGCAGAACGAGGGGTAACGACCTTGGAACGGTTCAGGCGTCGGCTGAGCGTTCGTGCCAGGCGTTGGATTGAACGAACCGTGATCCGCCGATGTCATCATGTGGTGGTCTTGAGCGAGTTCATGAAGCGGCAAGTCATGGCCACCCATGGCATTGCGCCGAACCACATCACTGTGGTTCCCGGCGCGGCCGATCCGGTGATGTTCTCTCCGCCGCATGATCGGAAGGAGAGTAGATGCGAACTGAAATTACCAGAGAGTCCCTTCATATTATTTACCGTTCGCAATCTCGTACCTCGAATGGGGTTGGAACATCTTCTTGAAGGCATGGCGATGCTGGGGGAAGCGCGCCGGAATGTTCTGCTCCTCATCGGCGGGGAAGGCCCACTGCGTCAGCGATTGGTGGAATTGATTCGCATCAAAGGATTGGAGGATTCAGTCCAGTTGCTCGGGTTCGTCCCGGAGGAGCAATTGGCAAAGTATTACCAGGCTTCTGATTTGGTCGTGATGCCGACGCTGCAACTCGAAGGATTCGGCTTGGTTACGGTCGAGGCGATGGCGTGTGGCACACCTGTGATGGGGACACCGGTCGGCGCGATTCCAGAAGTGTTGAGTACGGTCGATCCCCTGCTTGTCACGGGCGGAACCGACGGAACGGCTCTAGGAACGACATTACAGTTGCTGCTAAAGCGGTTTCGCGATCAGCCGGACGAACGCGAACGCCTTTCGAAGAGAGGTAGGGAGGTCGTGGAGCGGCGTTATAACTGGAAGGCGCATACGGCCGATCTAGATGGTCTGTTCATGAATCTGTCAAAGGTTGAACCGCCTTCTACGGCGCAGAAGGTGATCCATGTGATTACGCGTCTCGACTATGGCGGGTCGGCGCAGAATACGATGCTGACGGCTCTTGGACATGATCGGACGAAGTTCGAACCGCTCGTGGTGGCTGGACATCCCGGTGATTGGAATGCGCAAGGCGGCCAGGCAGCAACCGAGGAGAATTGCCGGAGGCTCGAGAAGGCCGGCATTCGTTGGATACTGCTCCCTTCCCTTTCGAGAGAGGTTCATCCGATCAAGGATGTGCAGGTTCTGTGGCAGTTGATTTGTCTGTTCCGGCGGGAACGTCCGGCACTCGTCCATACCCATACATCGAAGGCCGGTGTGTTGGGACGGATAGCCGCGTGGATGACGCGAGTGCCGATCATTGTCCATACGCCGCACGGTCATGTGTTCTACGGGCATTTCAGTTCATTTAGGTCCTGGCTTTTTCTTCAGATTGAACGGGTCCTGAGTGTGTTCACGGATCGAATGATTGCTCTCACAGAAGCGGAACGGCAAGATCATCTCGACAGAAATGTCGGTACGCCCGACCGGTTCGCTGTGGTCCCCAGTGGAATCGACCGGGAGAGGTTCATCCAGGCAAGAGCCCAGGGAAAACAGCAGCCGGATTGGTTTGGCTGTCCCCCGGGGGCTTTGGTCGTCGGATCGGTCGGGTGGCTCACCGATATCAAAGGCCATGAATATTTGATCGAAGCTGTTGCGATGCTCAAGCCGGACTTCCCGGCTCTCCATCTCGCGATCGTTGGGAGTGGAGATCGGCAGGCCGCGCTCGTGCAGCAAGCAGAATCGACTGGTCTCCGCGATCGCGTCCATCTTTTGGGTCACAGGAACAATATCGAGGCCTGTCTCGTCGGGATGGATCTGTTCGTTCTGCCATCCTTGAACGAAGGGATGGGGCGTGCGCTGATTGAAGCTATGGCAGCCGGGCTGCCGGTCATTGCTTCCCGCGTCGGCGGGATCCCTGCTGTCATCGATCATGAGCACACGGGCTTGCTGGTGCCTGCAGGTGACGCGGGCGCGTTGGCTCAGGCGATGCGCCGGTTGCTCGAACGACCGGAGTGGGCCAGGCAGTTAGGTGTGTCGGCAAGCCGCAGTGTGGACAACAGATACGGATCGGTCTCTATGGTCCATGCCATCGAATCAATCTTTACCGAGGCGCTGAATGTTCATCGATAAGCGTGATGAAACGATGCGATGGACGCCTCGACTCATTCTGTTGATATTGATCGTGGTGTCATGCCTGCCGGGTGTGATGTCGCGTGCGCAGGCATCGGATGATCGGCAGCAGTTGCTGGCCACGGTGCATGTCCATAGTACGGCCAGCACCGGTGAATTGACGGTCGAAGCGCTGGCGGAACGGGCGGAACAGCTCGGTTTGGACGCGCTGATTCTGACCGATAACTTTTCTCTCCGGTACGAATATGGATTGTGGCCCTTGCCAGGTCTCTTCAAGAGAGAGGTCCGATTTCCATCCGTGCTGGAATATGGAATCGAAAGGTATTTAGATGAGATTGCCGCAGCCCAGAGCCGTCACCCAAAACTCATCATTCTGCCGGGTGTCGAGGTTGCTCCCCATTATTATTGGACCGGTTCATTCGTGGAGCGCACGTTGACCATGCACAATGCTCAACGCAATTTACTCGTAGTCGGTCTGGTCAAGCCGGAAGACTATCTGTCTCTCCCTGTGAACGGAAACGCGGCATCCTACACGTTCGATTGGCGAGGAGCAGTGAATGCCCTGCCGATCCTATTGGTCGTTCCAGCTCTTTGGCTCTGGAGGCCACTCAGACGCAGTACGGATCGGCGATCTTTGCAACGAACGTTCGCCGGCAGTCTCATTGTTCTTGCGATGGGGATGATGATCAATGCCTGGCCTCTGAGTCAGCCTGCATTCAGTTCATACGACGATGGACTGGGGTATCGTCCCTATCAAGTTCTTATTGATGATGTCACCGCCAAGGGCGGACTTGTCTTTTGGTCGATGACGGAGACAAGAGACTTTCAGGAACATGGGGTTGGACTTCTGGGATCTCTGAAGGTCAGGACGGAGCCTCACCCCGAAGCGTTGCTACAGACGACCGGGTACACCGGTTTCGGCGGGCTCTATCAGGATGGGCGAACAAGCATCAAACCGGGTGAGTTGTGGGATCGGTTGCTGCAAGTGTCTACGAGTGAGCGGCGGCCGTTCCCCGTACTCATTGGAGAGCTGGCCTTTCATGGATTGAACGATCCCGGTAAGGATCTGCATCGTCTTGTCACAGCGCTCTGGGTGAAAGAGCGAACCGCTGCCGGTGTGCTGGAGGCCCTTCAGACCGGTCATTCTTATACGGCGGGAGATGGCGATCATCACGTGCAGCTTCGACTGGATGAGTTTCGTGTGGTCTGCCAGGGTGGCACCAGGTCGGCCTCAGTCGGTGACATGCTTGATCCAGGTGGAGCGCGGGATCTTATGGTCAGACTATCCGTCACGGCAAACGATCAGGGGCGCCATCCGGCGAACGTGAGGGTGATTCGTTCCGGCCAAGTCGTCGCACAGTCGTCGGGGGAGACGCCGTTTCGTTTCGACTGGGCCGACACTACTGTTCCGACGGAGAAGCCGATCTCCTATCGAGTCGAAATTACCGGCAGCGGTGAACTCTTGAGCAACCCAATCATTGTAGGGCCGATTTCGTCAATTGGTGAGGTAGAAAGTAGGCAGAAAAAAGTGCAGAGACACACGGCATTCAAACTTCATACGTGAACCCATGCGCATCACGATTCATCAACCGCAGTTTCTGCCCTGGCTTGGGTATCTGGACAAGATCGATCAGGCGGATCTGTTCATTGCCTTGGATACGGTGCAGTTTAAAAAGCATGAATGGCAGAATCGCAATCGGATCAGAACGGCGGACGGCTGGCAATGGATGACAGTGCCGGTCCTTCACCGCTCTGGTCAACTGGTGAAAGATGTGCGTGTCAATCACACCGTGAACTGGAGAAGTCAGCATGTACGCGCGATCGAGATGCACTATGCGCGGGCGCCGTTTCGCGACCGCTATTTATCAGAGTTGCGGACTCTCTATGAGACGCCATGGGAAAGCTTGAAGGACCTCAATATGGCGATGATTCACTGGCTGCTCGAGGCCTTCGGGATTGCGACGCCTATCCGCTGCGCATCGGAGTGGGAGGCACGCGAAGAGCCCACCGATCGATTGATCGATCTCTGCCACGCCGTTGGGGCATCGGGATATATTTCCGGTCCTGGTGGAGAGCAGTATCTGGACACTGCACGGTTTGAATCGTCCGGGTTGAAGCTGGACATTCAACAGTTTCAACATCCGATGTATCGACAAGTCTATGAACCATTTATGCCGTCAATGTCGGCAATCGATTTGTTGCTCTGTTTCGGTCCGGACGCTCTGACTCGGTTGCGAGATGCAAGAGCAGGACAGAACGTGGTCACGGCGGCGTAGCATTGGAGGCGACAACATGGCGAACGAGCGTAGGGTGCCGATGCGAATCCTGGCAATCGGCGCGCATCCGGACGATATCGAGGCTGGGTGCGGCGGAACCTTGCTCAAGTATGCGCAAAAGGGACATCGTATTTTCTTGATGGTGATGACGGCCGGAGACAAAGGTGGTTCAAGCGGCATTCGCAAGCGGGAACAGGAAGAATCGGCGAAACAACTACGGGTCGAGAAAATTTTCTGGGGTGGATATGAGGACACGGCGGTTCCAATGGGGCAGGAATTGATTCAGCAGATTGAAGATGTGGTGAAAGAGGTCCAGCCGCACTTCATTTTCGCGCATTATCACGACGATACGCATCAGGACCATCGGCATTTGGCCATGAGCACGATTACCGCGACTCGCTATACCAAGAATGTGCTGTTCTACGAAGGGCCGACCACACAGAACTTCTCACCGACGGTCTTTGTCGATATCGACCAGGTCGTTGAGGAAAAGGTGAAATCGATCGAGGCTCATGCCTCGCAGGTAAAGAAGACGAACATCGAAGGCCTGAGTATTGTGGATGTGATACGGGCCGGGGCGCATTTTCGCGGCATTCAAGGACGCGTGAAAAATGCAGAAGGCTTTGTGCCGCTGCGATTGTTTATTAATATCGGTGTATGACGACTGTGGCAACCATGATTCCCCACTCACGACCTGCGATTGACGAGGAAGATATGCGCGCGGCAGCCGAGGCGCTCGGCTCCGGACAGATTGCGCAAGGGCCTCGAGTTGAACGATTCGAGCGTGAGATGGCTGCGTTCTTCGGCTTGCAGGGTGGGGTGGCCGTCAGTTCGGGGACTGCGGCACTCGAACTGGCGCTGCGAGCGCTGCACATTGGAACTGGTGACGAAGTCATCATGCCGAGTTATGTCTGCGCCGCGCCCTGGCTTGCGACGCAACGAGTCGGGGCACAGCCCAGGCTTGTGGACATCGATCTGCATACGTTCAATATCGATCCGCTCGCGGCTTGCCGGGCCGTGACGGGTAAGACTCGCGCGATCATTGTCCCGCATCTGTTCGGTCTGCCGGCCGATCTGACGGCACTTGAGAAGCTGGGGATTCCCTTGATCGAAGATTGCGCGCAGACACTAGGGGTGACAGAACAGACTCGGCCTGTCGGCACGGTCGGGCAACTCACCGTCTGCTCCTTCTACGCGACAAAGCTGTTGTGCGCGGGAGAAGGCGGGATGGTTCTCTCGAACGAAGGAGCCTTGCTCGACCGGATCAAATCGCTGCGTGAATATGATGGCGCTCCGACGTTAGAGCCCTTTTCTTCCAATCTCAAACTGACCGACGTGCAAGCTGCGCTCGGACTCTCACAGTTGCGACGATTTTCAGTCTTTCATGAACGGCGCCGCTTGCTCGCGGCAGGCTATCGAGATGTCATTACTCCAAAGACCATCGTGTGTCCAAGCGAGCCGCCGGGCCGAACCCATGGATACTATCGATTCGTGGTTCGAATACCGCGTTTCCGATCCAATCCTGAAGGGATGATCGATCTCATCAGTATCTTAGAGCAGCAGGGGATTTACTGCCGCAAGCCTGTGTTTCGACCGCTCCACCACTATGTGGATCAGTCGGGCTTTCCAAACAGTGACGAAGCGGACAGAACGGCCCTGTCGATTCCACTCTATCCTGACCTCACGGACGATGAAGTTCGGCAGATTCAACACACGTTGGTCGAGGTGTTTTCGTGAAAGCTATTGACGTCGAGATCGCATCGTTTGCCGCGCAGAGCAGCCGGCGTTGGCTGACACCGGCCGCGGTGGGCGCATTGCTTGGTGTGGCGGCTTTGGCGGTTCCCACAGTACGAGAACTCTTTGTGTTTGAAGGCTTGCGGTGGCTGTATATTCTCCTCTTTGCGTTTCTTGGCGCCGGTGCGTTGACGCCGTTCATGGTGCATCTCAGTCATCAATTGGGGTTAGTCGATCACCCATCGGACCGAAAGATCCATGTACACCCCACTCCAAGACTCGGTGGTGTGGCCGTCTATCTTGGATTCCTTGGTTCAGTGGTGCTGAATTCAATCTTGCCGGACTGGATGATCGCGACTTTGGTGGCTGGATCGCTGTTGTTGATCGTCGGTGTCGTCGATGATGTATGGGAATTGCCTGCGTCCTCGAAACTGGTCGCTCAACTTGTCGCAGCGGGGATTGTCATTGCGACAGGCAAGGTGCTGACCCTGTTTCCGAGTGGACCGGTCGGCGATGTGGCGAACGTGTTGCTGACCTTGCTCTGGATCGTCGGAATTACAAATGCATTCAACTTTTTCGACGGCATGGATGGGCTGGCTACAGGGCTTGCGATTCTTATTGCGGGATTCATGGGAGTCGTGGCATTCGAAACGAACCAGCCGGCACTGGGCTGGGTCGCGGTTGCCATTATTGGGGCAGGGGTGGGATTTCTCCCTTACAATTTTCGAGGGCGTAAGTCTGCCGTTGTGTTTCTTGGAGACGGTGGTGCAACCTTCCTTGGATTCACGCTGGCCTGTCTCGCCGTCAAAGGTAACTGGGCAGACTATAGTCCGATCGTCTCATTCAGTAACCCGCTCCTCATATTCGGCGTGCTCATCTATGACATGATCCATATCACCGTGGAGCGGGTGGCGACGGGAAAAGTGCGCTCCATCAAGGAATGGCTCGAGTACGTGGGGAAAGACCATCTCCATCATCGGCTGGAGCGCGCGCTGGGATCTCGCCAGGCAAGTGTCGCGATGATCTTTCTGATGACGATCTGCCTCGGGCTGGCGGCGTTAGGCCTCCGGAATGCCGGAACCACCGAAGCGGTGCTGCTTCTTCTACAGGCCTGCTTGATTGTGCTGATGATCACGATTCTCGAATGGAGCGGCCGCGAGAAACGATAATCCCCCCTTGCACTGTACCGCAGTTCCCGCTACAAGATTCCCCATGGTTCCTACCGTTGAATGGAAAGACGGCGCAGTACGGCTACTCGACCAGAGCCGCTTGCCTGAGTCCGTCGAGTTTCTGGACTGCCGGGACTATCTGACAGTCGCGGATGCGATTCGTAGTCTTAAAGTCAGGGGAGCTCCGGCGATCGGTGTGACCGCCGCCATGGGGGTCGCGCTTGGTGCTCAGGCCATCACAGCAACCGGGTACGAGGCCTTTGCCAAAGACATGCTTTCGATATGCGATCACCTAGCGGCGACCAGGCCGACCGCGGTCAACCTCTTTTGGGCTATCGAACGGATGAAACGCCTGCTCGCCTCGATACGCACACAACCGATCACCTCTATCAAAGCAGCGTTGCTGCATGAATCTCAAGTAATTCTTGAAGAAGATATCTCCCTCTGTAAGGCGATGGGCCGGCATGGAGCGAAACTCATTGCAAGCGACCAAACGATCCTCACTCATTGCAATGCGGGCGCCTTGGCGACAGCCGGGTATGGCACGGCATTAGGTGTCATTCGGGCGGCCTGGGAGGAGGGGAAGAACATTCACGTGATTGCTGATGAAACCAGGCCAGTGTTGCAAGGTGCGCGGCTCACGGCCTGGGAATTGATGCAGGACAAGATTCCAGTGACGCTTATTACGGATAATATGGCTGGTTCCTTGATGCGGCAGGGGAGAATTCACCTGTGTATCGTGGGAGCCGATCGAATCGCCGCCAATGGGGATGTTGCAAACAAAATTGGGACATACTCGGTGGCGGTGCTCGCGAGGGCTCACGGAATTCCCTTCTATGTCGCCGCGCCCTATTCCACGATTGATTTGAACACCAAAACAGGAAGGGATATTCCGATCGAACAACGGAACCCGATCGAAGTAACCACCATCCACGGCAGCCATCCCGTGGCACCAGCCGGAGTCGATGTCTACAATCCCGCGTTCGACGTGACGCCGGCGGAATTGATCACCGGCATCATCACCGAACGGGGCGTCTTCAAGCCGGACGAGCTTGCTGCTCGGTTTCAGTAACCTACCTTGAAACACCCACAGTGAATGGTTTCAAGAATAATCGTAATTGCGCCTGTCAAATTGCTTCCATTAGGTAGTCGCTATCTCGGAGTTTCTTCGGCCTTGATCCTACTAGTGCGGACTGTGCATTGATTCATAGGCTAAACTGATGGCAGCATGACGATTCTCTACCCCCAGCTTGAGATAGATGTGCTCAACATGTTTATGGATAGTGCGGACGCTGATGTTCAAGATCATGGCGATCTCTGGATTGGATTTGCCATGGACAATCCAGCCTAGAATTTCTGTCTCTCGCCGGCTCAAGCCGAGATGCGCGAGCTGTTCAGCCGGATCCTCAGCAGAGTTCTCTTCCAGAAATAGCAAGCAATGGCGGCCCTCCGGTACCATTCTCACTCGCAATTGACGACAGCCGTGGTCAATGATCATTGGCGCAATCCTGTCGGGTTGTTCATCCACGTAATCCAATTGTGCTTGACGGCACTGCATCCAGCGGACGAGCAAGTCTGGGAGCTGACGGTAGCCTCTTCTCTGTGCCCCGAAATAATCCTCCAGCAGCTTCCGAGCCCGAGCCGTGGCCCACTGGATTACGCCCCGAGCGTCAACTGACACGAGACCTTGGGGTATCTGCTCAACTGCGTGATTGAGCCTGGCCAATTCTGCCTGCATGTGAGTCACAGCAACAGCGTTCGTGTAGGCTTGTAAGACATGGGGTTGGATCATATTCAGGGCCGTCCGCTCTCGCTCTGTAAAGTCGGTATGGCCTCGGTGGTGCCCGATACTGACGAGGCAATGAGAATTGATGGGTAACGCGATTCCCATGAGAAATGGAATACGCATCGGGCGATAAAACTCGTTATAGATTTCCTTTCTTTTGAACTCGCGTGGCGACAAGAAATCAGAGATTTTCAAAGCCTGGCCATCGCCATGTTCCCATTGCGTATGCATGGGAATCTGACTGGAAAAGGGCCCTAAGATCTCCTGTGCATCTTTGATAGGAGTGAAATCTTCCGGCTAGAGTTTATAGCTTGCCTGACCGCGCGCACGATCTATTTCGTTGTATGTGTAGGCGTCCGCTCGGGTCAGACGAGAGAGGCTCGATATGAGATGTGAGGTAAAGGCATCCTTCTCCCGCAACCGATACAAGTCTTGCAGAAATCTCAAGACTTGCCGCGTGTCATCGCTCCGGAGTCGCTCCACGATAGCGGGCCCTCCTCACTGCGGTCCGTAGTGTCACACGGTTAGAACACCAAAGTAAAACTAATTCCTTAGGGTGTCCCCTATCCGCATGGATGCGTATTCCCCTTGCTGGGCTGGCGGGCGTAGGGTGCGAAGCCTAACAAAATGCGATCTCAGCTCAGGGAGCCTAGTTCGACAAACATCATCGGCGATAGCGTCCCTGTGCTCACCATGATCGAAAGGGAAGATTGACCAGGGGGAAGGCAGGCATGCGAAGCGGATTAGGATGCTCAGAGAGGAGATGAATCCATTTACATTCATCATAATCAAATTGGATTCAGTTCTGGATGAATTTAACGAGCATCCAAGCGATACCAAGCATGACACTTGCGCTGAAAATCCAACAATTCAATAGATAGTCATACAAGAGCCTTGCACAGAATCATTGGTACGTTGATTGCTCAGGCGCATAGCCAAACATGAGCAACCCATTCGATTCTAGACGAACGATGTCGTTACGCAGTCCTCGCTGAGGAAAGAAGGTTTTGGGGCTAATCACAATGAGTGACGGTCTCTCAAAACGAGAACACACCGTGCTGTTACACGTATGCAACGGCCTGTCAAATAAGGAAATTGCGTCGGCACTCAATATCAGTCCACGAACAGTCCAGAAGCATTTGCAAAATATCTATCGCCAGCTCGACATTCGGATACGAGAGCACCTGAAGCGGTATGCAAATTAAGACAAACGATGACAACCCTAGTAAATACTGACCCCTACAAAAGTACTAAATTATATTATTTACGTTAATAGAGTACTTGAGTTTATCTAGGCTGAACTGTTACTACATGGCGCCTCGGTAAAGATCGAGATAGAGGCAAGATGAAGGACTGCACGTCAGTTCGTTTCACGAACCAATGTTGCTGACATAAAGGCCGGTCATCCTCGTCTACATCAATCGAAAGGCCTGCGAATATGTATCCATCACAACTAAACCTGCGTCTACGATGTCTGTGCCATGCGCTACTGGGTCTGACCTTCTTCGCTGGTCTGTTAGGCTGCGGACCGGCTTCTTCTGACAACACACCGAACGTCGGGCCACGTGCGAGTGTGGGAGGGCCGGCGACACGAGACGGCTCTGCGTCGGAAAGGCGTGTGGTCCCGGGAGGGAACAACATTGGCCAGACGGACAAGCTTCCGTCCAAGTCTGATGGTACCCCAGATGTTGATTCAAATGGACGCGAAAAGCAGCCCGCCTCCGTCATGGCCGATCCGATAACCAAGGACCTCGACTCGCCGGATGCCCATGTGAGGCTTCGAGCCTTAGATCGCTTGGCGAAGCAGGGAATCGCAGGACGACTCGATCCGTTAATCGCTGTACTGGAGGACGAGGATGAAGACGTGCGGACGAGGGCGACAGAGATAGTCGAACGATACTGGGCCGCTGAACAGGCGCAAGGGCGGGACTAGATAACAAGCAGCGCGAGCCGGAGCCGATAGCCGGGATGGTGGGCCAAGAACAGACAGCCGCTGCCAGGAAGGAGGGCAAAGACCACCGCACAGAAAAATAAACCCCTTCAGCCAGGTTTCTGTAGGGATCGTCATTCACAGTCAAGGATTCTGCAGGAGGTGTGTATGAAGTCAGTTCGAGTCGTGTTGGCAGCCGGATTGATATCCGGGTTGCTCTATGGCGGAAGTGATCTTGTCCTCGCAGCGAATGCGAATTTTAAAGTGACCGATGCTCCAGGCTATTGGTTTGATACTGGTAACACCATCGCGGGAACCCGCTCCCTTGCTATTGTTAAACCGGGCGACACCGTGTTTTTTACGCAAACCGTAGAAAGCCTCCATACCGTGACGAGCCTCATCTGGCCGACTGGCGCAGGCGCGGATGAACTAATCGATCAGGATGCGGCGAACAAGGATGATCATCAAGTGACTTTAAAGACGCCGGGCTTGTACGTGTTTGTGTGCAAGCTCCATCCGTATATGCTCGGCGGCGTCATCGTGGACAGCGATGCGACGCCGGGCGGGCTTGACATCGGCGATCACATCACATTAGCGGGAGTCGGATCCTTTCCCAGCAATTCAAACCTTGGACTTCGGTTATTGCGAGCATTCTTCGTCGTGACCAGTCCGTCCAATTGGAAAGATTACACCAAGGTGGGACAACCCTATAAGCCGGTCTATCCCGCAGTGCCTGTCGTTGTCACAGGCGGAGCTATCGTTCCGGATCTCAATGCGGCGCTCCAAGCCACGTTTGATGGCGATATCATTCCCGCGCAACAGAAACCCAAGATCAAGGGTGTGGGGGAAGTCTGGGTCGATACCCAATATGAATTGACCCACTCAAAAGGCGAGCCCTATCCCGGCACTATCAGCGTGGTGGAAGTCAATTCGCTCTTCCCGGCTCTCAATTGGAGAGTGAAGAGAAAGATCGGACTCCCTGCACAGAGGATGAACAATGGTCACAACATGTGGGCCAGCCATAATCAGCAGCAGATTTATCAGACGGAATGGCATGGCAAGAGCTTGTATGTGATCGATCGCTTCACTGGAAGGCTCTTGAAAGAAATAGAGATTGGTGAAGATCCGGCTCATGTCATGACGCGGGTCGACACAGGACAAGTCCATGTGACGCTCAATGGGGAAGATTCCGTGGTGGAACTGGACCCGAAGCATGCACCGAAATATCTTGAGATCAATCGGAATATCTCGATGCAAGATCGACTTTTTCCCACCAAGCCGACGCAACCTCATGCCCATTGGATGGGGTTTGACGGGAAGACGATGGCGACTCCGAACGCCAATAGTAATGATTCGACCTTGTATGATTTCGTGCAGGATGAAGTGGTCTCCAAGCTTGGAGTCGGGGTGCTGCCTATTGCGGTCGGAATGATGCCCGATTCGAGTAAATACTACGTGTCAAATTATCTCGGACACTCATTGACGGTTATTGACATGAAAACACAGACGGTCAAATCCACCATCAATTTGCTGGAAGGCTACAACCCAGTCACCGGCCTCTGCGCTGGTGTTGCTTGCGTAAATATCGGTGGATTGCCGATTCAGACTCCTGTGAGCCCGGATGGGAAGTTTGTGATCACAGGGAATACCTTGACAGGGACCATAACAATTGTGGACGCAAAAACCGACAAGGTAGTGAAGACCATAACCTGCGATCCAGGATGCCATGGGGTAAACTTCGGCGCCAAAAAAGGCGGCGGGTATTATGCCTATGTTACCAGTAAATTCGCGAACCGCTTGATCGTTTTAGATTACGATCCGAACCGAGATGGCAATGCATCTGATGCAGTAATTGCCGGGTGGGTAGTCCTTGCCAATGACAACGTCCCGAAGGATGACGCGATAACTGGAAACAGAGGCCAGGGCGGCCAGGGCGTGCTGCCTGTGCCCAACGTTTACAATGGTTGGGTCCAGAAGCTTCCTGCCATCTGGAAGATCCAGTTAACCAAGGAACAACGGCATCCCTTCCCGCAAACCGAGAACGGGAATGCGCATGACGATGAGTAGATCAGCATAGCGGTATGCCAAGGGCTCGGGGCAAGGGTATCACTCCCTCGCCCTGGGCTCTGTGGTTTTGGTTGTTGCTCCATTTCCAGTCTCCTCTCTCAACCCCTGCATGTGACCTCAGATCCCACGAGTGGACGAACAATCAGCCGACAGTGAGACCTGGCCATCCTTGCCATACAACCGTGACTCTAGTATGGCTTTCCATATGAAGACGACCTTAAACATAGATTACTCCGTCATGGAGCAGTTGAAGCGAGAAGCCCTCAGACAGAAATAAACGATGTCTGATCTCGTTGAGTCGGCTCTACGTCTGCTGTTTCGAACAGAAAAGTCCAAGCGTCCTCTTTCATCATTACTCTCCTTGAAGGAGCATCGGATACCTGATGGATATTGCAGATCGAGATGCGCCACATCAGGCCATGGAAGGGCATAGTGTTCGCTGTTGACATAACTTGCATCTCGCCCCAAGCCTTCATTAGAATCTGAAATTATTTTCCACAAGACCCAATCTTCCCTACGAGAGGAACGCGACGACATGAGTGAACGAACTTTAGCCATCATCAAGCCCGATGCGGTGAAGAAGCACGCCATTGGCGACATTATCACCCACTATGAGAAAGCCGGCCTGAAGCCCATTGCCATGCGCATGATGCAGTTCTCGAACGCGACGGCAGCGGGGTTTTATGCCGTGCATAAGGCTCGTCCGTTTTTCGAGAGTCTCTGCACGTTCATGGTGTCCGGTCCTGTCGTGGTGCTGGTTCTGCAGGGTGACAATGCGATCAAGAAGAACCGAGAACTGATGGGTGCGACCGATCCGGCCAAGGCTGAGGCGGGTACGATCCGGAAGGCCCATGGGGCGAACATTGAGTTTAACGCCGTACATGGATCAGATTCTCCAGAGACTGCGAAGTTCGAGATTGGATATTTCTTTCCTGAAATGGATCTGCTGGAATAGGCACGCCTGTCGGTCAGCAGAGAAGTTCGTGACAGTAAAAGATCATTATCTAGTTTGTCTCGTTTGTTTGGTTAAACCAGACCGTTCGATGAATTAAACAAACCAGATAGACCAGAGGACCAGATGAACCAGACAAACCGGGCTTGTTGGGCGTGAACGGCTGTGCTCTTTCCCGTTCGTTGGACGAAAGTTGCCGGATGGGTTTCGTGTGTGCTGCTCTTGGTCCTTCCGGCGTGCGCCAGTCTCGCGCCCCGCTTCCCTCCTTCGGCGCCGCCTGCCGCGTCGGGTGTCGATCCAGCACTAGATGCTGAGACGCGGCTCCTTGACTCGGCCTATCGTGCCTTTGCGCAAGAGCGCTATTCACTCGCGAGCACACTTCTCCAGCGATTTGTCGACTCTCACCATAATTCGCCCAGGTTGAGTGAAGTTCGGTGGTGGCTTGCGCGTTCGTATGAGCGACAGGGGGATCTCCCAGGCGCGCTGGCTGCCTATCGTGCCCTAGTCGGAGAGGCGCCGGAGTCTTCCCCGCGTACTGACAGTTACGAGTATCACGCTCTCATCCGGCTGGATGCATTTCGTAAAACGCTGGGTCCGTCGTCTTTGCTGGAACAGCGGCAGATTGCGCTCTGGCTTCCGGGCAACGACTGGCTCACAGTTCATGACATTCCGCTATTCATCAGTCAGCTCGCGGCGGCAGGAGTCACCGCGCTGATTATCGAAGCGGGAACTCCCACTTCTCAAACGATTCAGTCAGGTCCCATAGGGGCGTACTTTCAGACATCAACGCTGCCGGTTGTCGAGGATCTTTTTGCCGTGATCGTGCCTGCAGCCCATGCGAGAGGGATGGCGGTGTTGGCGTCGCTCAACATGCACGAACCTGGATGGATGCCGCTGAATCCTGAGTGGGATAGTTATACGGCCAACAGGACAGACCGGATGTTGCCGCCGATCGGTCATGTCGATGTGCTGCATCCAGAGTATCAGCGTTTTGTCGGGGACGTGGCCCAGGATTTATTGCGAACGGGCATTGATGGGTTCGTGTTCGAGACCAGGAGGGACAAGGGATTTGCCGACGAATGGAGCCCGGCATCGCGCCGTCAGTTTGAAGAAACATTTGTTGGTCCCTTCGACAGCCGCGATCAATTTGTACTGCTGAATCCATGGCGCTGGGCAGGATGGAAGATGAGAGCGTATGTAGGGTTTGTGGCTCGCATGACCCAGCAATTGCGTCAGACGCGACAGGGACTCTTGGTCGCTGTGGCTGTGCATGAACGAGCGGTGTTCTCTCCAACCGATGCGCTGACGGAGTATGGAGAAGATGTCTTTGAGGTCAAACAGCGTGGCCTGCACATAATGGTCCTCCCAGAGCCTGGCAGCGCAGAACGATTTGAATTGCCAGAGGCGAGGCTGGAAACGGTACAACAGCGATTGGCGCTCACGGCGCGAGATGAATCACGAACTTGGCTTGGGGTAGCCCTCGACGCGCCGGATACCGGATCTCTCGCGACACGTGTGAAAGCCATCCTTGCGACAAAGATAGGGACAATGGGCACACATCTGTTGCTGACGAACCATTCGAGGGTTCCTTGACAAAAGAGGCGTCGGACCACTACGATTCCGCGATCAAATTTGAAGGTCGAGGCTCAGGCCCAGGTTGAGTAACTATAAGAGAACGCCTGGCTTTCACTTGACCTTAATCTCAACCTCGATGTTCTCCAAAGGGGAGCGCGAATGATTCCCAAGGACCTCCGGTACCACCAAGAGCATGAATGGGTACGAGTGAACGGGGCGCAGGCCACTCTCGGCATCAGCCATTTTGCTCAAGATGCGTTGGGCGATATCGTCTTTATTGATACGCCGAAGCCTGGCGCTGTGGTCAAGGCTGGGCAACAGATCGGTGAGGTGGAATCGACCAAGACGACCTCCACCATTTACACACCCGTCAGCGGCGCCATCGCCAAGGTCAATGCCGATTTGAAAGACCATCCTGAAGTGGTGAATTCCGATCCCTACGGGAAGGGTTGGATGGTGGTGGTCGATCTGTCAAATACCGGCGAAGTCGAGAAGTTGATGACGGCAGAGCAGTACGAGGCCTTTCTCTCCACGCAAAAGCATTGATTCGTTTCCATGTCTAAGCACATTGCCATTCTGGGCGCTGGACCTGGTGGCTATGTCGCCGCAATCCGGGCGGCCCAGCTTGGTGCCCGTGTCACGGTCATTGAGTCTCACGCACTTGGCGGCGTCTGTTTGAATTGGGGTTGCATTCCCAGTAAAGCCCTCTTGTCGGTCGTTGAACTCGGCGACAAGGTGAAAAAGGCCGAGGACTTAGGACTGATGGTCCAAGGACCGGTCACCTATGACCTTGCCCGGATGGTCGCCCGAAAGAATACAGTGGTGGCAAGTCTCGTGAAGGGTATTTCGACACTCTTTAAGGCTTGGAATATTGAGCATGTGCAGGGTAGCGGTTCGCTACGCGACCGGCAGACGATCGGTGTGACCGGAGCCGACGGCGTTTCACGGGACATTCAGGCTGATGCAATCGTGATTGCGACGGGATCCTCCTGGCCGAATCTGCCACAGTTTCCGATCGACGGCCGGCTATTACTCACCAGTCAGCAACTTCTGGACCTCGATCTCATCCCTGCCAGTCTACTGATCGTCGGTGCGGGAGTCGAAGGGTGCGAATTCGCGGCGCTCTACAGTGGTCTTGGAACGAAGGTGACGATCGTTGAATTGATGGCGCGCGTGCTTCCACTGGAGGATGACGACGTCTCGTCGATGATGGAGCGGGAGCTGAAAAAACGCGGGGTGACAGTCTTGACGGGGACCACCGTTGAGCAATGGGAGCGAACCCCGGAGATCATCACAGCACATCTTAAAGACGGTACCCAGGTTATGGTTGAAAAGCTGCTGGTATCCGTCGGTCGGGGGTTGAATAGCAAAGGGATCGGCCTGGACCAGGTAGGGGTACAAACGGGACGCCGCGGGGAGATTCTCGTCAACGAGAGGATGGAAACCTCGGTGCCGGGGATCTACGCCATTGGCGATGTGGTGGGAAAAGCCATGTTGGCCCACGTCGCGTCAGCTCAGGGAAAAGTGGCAGTCGAGAATATTATGGGGCATCAGTCGTCGGTCCGCTACGACGTCATTCCTGCAGGAATATTTACTCTGCCGGAGATCGGTCGTGTCGGTATGACAGAGCAGCAAGCGCGTGAACAGGCCCAGGCTGCCGGCCAAGATTCCAATCAAGCACTCAAGATTGGCCGCTTTCGATATGCTGGCCTGGGGAAGGCCCAGGCGATAGGGGAAACGACGGGGTTCTTCAAGGTCATCGCCGAGTCATCGAGCGGGAAAATCCTCGGCGTGCATATAGTCGGTGCCCACGCAGCGGATCTCGTGCATGAGGCAGCCGTGGCGATGCAAGTCGGTGCAACGGTGACGCAGATGGCCGAAACGATCCATGCCCATCCAACGCTGTCCGAAGGCATGATGGAAGCGGCTGAAGATGTTGCAGGAAAGGCAATTCACCAGGCACGAAAGCGGATGCCATGATGTGGCAATCCCTTCTATTCAAACTCGGGATGTTCGCCGCGACTGTGGCCGTTGTCTTTTGGATCGGGTGGTCTCTTCCGAACTCCCTTGAACGAGAGCATGACCTTCCAGGCGAATCAATTGATGAATCGAAGCCTGACATTGTTTCCGACAGTAGCAATGCAACGGTGGATAGTACCTCCTCTCCCTCGATGATCTCAGATCAGCCATCGATCGCTGCCGCCTCGAAACGAATCCGCAGGGGTCTTTTGAATCTGAATAGAGCAACGGAACGGGAGTTCGACGCGTTGCCGGGGATCGGTCCCCAGTTGGCAGAGCGGATCATGGAGTATCGTCGATCGGTAGGATCTTTTCATTCGCTTGAAGAATTACGAGCCGTCAAAGGGATTGGCAAGAAAAAGTTTGACCGGATTCGTCCATTGGTGACGGTTACACCGGACGCCGAACTTTCCGAACGACAGAAGAAGGCAACATGAGCGAACTCTCCCGGCAACTCGATTTGATCCTCCGTGGAGTCGTAGAGGTGATTCAGCGGCCTGAACTTGAATCGAAGCTGACGCGTTCCTTGAAAGAAAACCGGCCGCTGCGCGTCAAGGCAGGTTTTGATCCGACCGCGCCGGATCTGCATCTGGGCCATACGGTCTTGATTCATAAGCTCAAACACTTTCAGGAACTCGGACATCACGTCATTTTCTTGATCGGGGATTTTACCGGCATGATCGGCGATCCGACCGGCCAATCGGAAACGCGGGTTGCGCTCTCGAAAGAGAAAGTGCTGGAGAATGCCAAAACCTATGAGCGCCAGATCTTCAAAATCCTCGATCCCGCCAAGACCCTGGTGGAATTCAACAGCCGGTGGATGAGCACGATGACTGCGGAAGCATTGATCCATCTGAGCGCGCAGTGCAGTGTCGCGCGCATGCTCGAGCGGGACGATTTCCGAAAGCGCTATGGAGAGCAGAAGCCGATCAGTATCCATGAATTCATGTATCCGCTTGTGCAGGGCTACGATTCCGTCGCACTCAAATCCGATGTGGAATTAGGCGGCACCGATCAGAAGTTCAACCTTCTTGTCGGGCGGGACCTCCAGCGTGGGCATGGACAGGAACCCCAGGTCGTGATCACAATGCCGTTGCTTGAAGGCATCGACGGCGTAAAAAAAATGAGCAAGAGTGTCGGCAATTACATCGCGCTCGAAGACACACCGAACGAAATGTTCGGCAAGCTCATGTCGATCAGCGACACTTTGATGTTCCGGTATTATGAGTTGCTCACGACGGAGGACTTGGCTGGAGTCAAAGCAGCCCATCCCATGGAGGCAAAGCAGGGACTCGCGGCAATGATTGTCGCCCGGTATCATGGAGATCACGCAGGCCGGCAGGCGAAATTAGCCTTTCAACAGAAGTTTCAGGAGCGCGAATTTCCGAGCGAACCGGACGCACGCGTGATGTTGACCATGGCAGACTTGCAAGCGGGGCAGACGATCAGTCTGGTTGATCTCGTGACCAAGACGGGGCTGGTTCCGAGTAAGAGCGAGGCCCGCCGACTGATTATTCAGGGAGGCCTAGAGGTTGATGAGCAGAAACAGAGCGACGCGAAGGCTGTGATGTCTATTGTGGCCGGACGAGTGTATCGCCTGAAGGTCGGACGGAGAAAGTTCGCGCTGGTAGAACTTCGAGCGTAGCTGCTATGAATTTCTGATCTTCTAGTCACCTAATTATTGTCTACAGAAAGAAACACTTTGACTCGCCCATCCTTCTTCGTGTCGAATAAATACACTCGAACAGCCGAAGTATTTCCCGGTTTGTTCGCGGAAAACTTATCTGTCTTGGTGTAGAGCCCTGCGTCGGTGTCTGCATCAAGATCCGTTCCGACCCAACCATTTGGCAAGTTGTTGCGCAATCGTTTCACGATGTCTTCCACCGCAATATCGGCATCCGATCTGTCTGCATATCTGAATAGACAACTCCACCGTGCTCCACCCTGCACATCTTTATCCCTGACCAGGCAATGTTTAGCGCCGGAGAATGTCATGGTTGATAGCCATGTTGTATGAGCCTCTGCATCGACAGCTTTATGTCCCTTTCGTAAATTTGCGAAGTTTTGAGAGGAGGCTGTGAGAACGGTCTGAATGACTTCACGATCGTCCTTCACCAGAGAGCCATCTGCTATATGGTTCTTCTCTGGCGGACAATCCCGACCGGTGCATGTAACTCTGTAAATCGTCTGGTTCCACTTCAGCTTTGAGAGAAGGCGTTGAAAACGGATTTCATACTGGCCGTCACTTCCGCCCGGGGCATCCATTTTTTGGTAGGGGTTTCCGATCCAGAGGAAGCGATCGTCTTCGAAGGGGAAAGGATCATTCACGGTGAGCATCAACTCGCCGTCCCTCTCATCATAGCCCACGATGAGCGCCATATGTTGCGATACGTCGTCAACTTTGAACCCAGAAGGGGAGAGTCCAACGATAATAGGCCGACCCTCATCAATCTCCTGTTTCACTTCAGCCTCAGATAGGCTACCGCTCTTCGATTGAGCCGTCAGCGCGATATCTCCAGCCGCACCGTCCAAGGTCACCATTGCAGGATATTGTTCGAGCACATTCATCATGGTGGCTTCATCGACAGCCGGGAGATCACACTCAAGACAATTCGTCATCCCATCACATAGTTTTCTGCCCTGCGCGATCCCGCACTGATAGTCGGTACGATGCACAACGGGAATGTAATAGTATTTAAAGACCATCTCACCAACGGCTGCCCAACACCAACTAGGACGTTCCTGAAAAATCGGAGGAATATGCAATGTGACATCTGCTGCCATGATCTGGTGGCTCGGTATCAGTAGCGCCAGCAATAGCCCGACTCCGAATGCCACCCGTTTCTTCTTCACGGATTTGTCTCCCTCAAGCGTCATTATACTTGCACAAGAACTGAATTTGTTGCTTTGGAATTTGGAGTAGGTCGCGCTATCCGTAATCCTGCACAGGCAGGGGGATGAACATTGGGGGGAACAGTAAGGAGCAGGGCTGCCTCATAAGAGGCTGTATTGTAGGAGGGATAAGAAAGCAGGCGCAAGGGGTAGGCTATCGGTGCGCTAAAATCTCTGAGAGATCGTGTAGCATAATCGCTCACCGAGCGAGGGGGGTAACTGGACAGTAATTGGACATTCCTGTATAAAGACGTGTCCGTCCAATGTGTGGTCATTCATCGCGAGCGGGCGTAGCTCAGTGGTAGAGTCCTAGCTTCCCAAGCTAGTTGTCAGGGGTTCAAATCCCCTCGCCCGCTCCAACATTTTTAATCAGCTCCAGCTCAATCTCGAGCTCCTCTGACTGTCTTCTCCTCTTCCAGTTTATCCAGCGGCTTCAACGCTCAGCGACCAGCCGAGACGTTTGCGTGGACGTTTACAGAATTCTCCTGTGTACTCATCGGCTTACTCGTTCGGACATCCATCTTCCGAGGGAATTTCCTAGTCCCGGGTTAGATGTACGCCCTATTCTATAGCTTTTTGCCCCCAGCCTTTCGTCCGCATGCACTGATTCACATGGGTTTGCCAGCGGTCGACCTCGCTCATAGAACCCTTTTGCTCGGCCTCGTGTACGCAGGCCTCTTTGTCCTGGGCTAAGCTTTTTACTGAGGGTGGTGAGCCCGGGCCGACCCACTCATACACGATTGGTTTTGGCAGCGAGGCCGAGGGTGGGGGCGTCGATTGGATTAGGACGCAGGCCGTCATGAGGAAGCAGACGATCGCAATCAGTATAGCCATGGTGGCCACCTCCTTTCACCGGTTCTTTTTGATATATCCGCCTCGTGCCCAGTATTGCAACCGCCGGCATATATATGACGAGGCCTATGGGTTTTTCCTAGGCGATTGGTCAGAGAAAAAGAGGTACGTGTAGATCAAACGCCTACGAATGAATAACTGATGGAGGCAATAGCATGGACAGATACCGTGGTGGTCTCATTCTTGGCATGCTGATGATGGCAGGCTGTATCACGAACGCAACTGTCGAACTCACAAAGGCTCCCTTCAATGCGACCACGGCACTCACCAACGGCACGACGGAGGCTATCGATGCGATTCTTGACCCTTTGACGAATTTTACATCGAGTAGCACGCCAGGGGAATCGGTCGACCATCTCATCAGAGCCAGGCAGAAAACCGAAGTCTTTGCAAGCTACTCGTATGAAAACTTGCGAGCAGATATTGCCAGGGGGTCGGGCGAATATCTGATCTCTCTCGCCACGCTTGCTGGTATACCTTCTGGCCGGCAAACCGAATTTCAGAGCCAGATACGCAATGCATATTCGACAATGTTCGATGAAAGCATACCCTTTCGCGAATCGACGATTCGTGTAGTGGAAGCGGCTTGGTCGGAGGGATACGGAAGACTGGAAACCGAGAGAACTGAGCCTCCATCGAGTCTCATTCCCAGTGTCGAACTAAGAGCGAAGAAACCGGGAAGTTCGGCTGTGCTCATATCAATGCGATGAACAGTCGGGCTTGTAGCCCTGTATCAATGCATTTCAGCGATCTTTCGAACATTGCGCAAGAGATGATCGGCTCCGCAAATCCGGGAATCTGGATTCAGGAATATCAGGACGCGAGTGGAGGTGTTCAACAGGTCCGTTACACGGCTTTTTGAACTTTTCCGCTGCGGAGACAGCGTGTGCAGACTCGAATACGTTTCGGCTGACCGTCGATCAATGCCCGGACTGATTGAAGGTTGGGATTGAAGACTCGTTTAGTCTTGTTATTGGCGTGACTGACGTTATGGCCGGATTGGCGACGTTTGCTACAGAGATCGCATGTAAATGCCACGGCTATACTCCTTTATCTACTTGAATCGAGATCTGTTGTGAAGTGATGAAATCTACCACAGGGCCATTCGTCGTGACAAGCCGGGTCTGAAGGACAAGGCTGCTTCGATATCCACGCTGCGCTATCGGTGTTGGGCGGTAGGTTCGATGAGTTCGAACATGTGCCTGCGATTATCTTGCCCCCGACGTTTGGGAGATAATGGCGGGGACACTGATGTCGAAACTTGAATCGCCTCCGTCGTCGTATCGATCTTTTCCTACACTGTAGATTTTCTTTTGGGTCGGGCTCCATAGCATAGGTAGCCCACTAAAAGGATCGTAATAGGACGAACCGACTTGAGCAAGACGATTCGGCACAGTGGTCTGTGCGCTCGGACGGCGCAAGACTATTTGCAGCGACGCGAGGCGCAACCTCGCGTCGGTTTCTCTCAGTTGATGGTGGAAGGGGTCCCAGTTTGGTTCGAAGGAATTTGGGCTTATCAGGCTTTCCATAATGCCTTGGCGTGAGGCGCCGGCGAGTTCGTGAAGTTTGGGCAAGCTGTTCTGTCCGACCTCTGTGGCATGAATCATCGCGTCGTAGTACGTGGCGTACATTTCCAAGGTCTCGCGCGTGTGAAATGGAATGCCAAGGAACGAGTGTCCGGGAGGATGCGCGATTTGACGAAACGCCTGTTTGGGAAGACGGGCAGCGTTCGTCAACCACTGTTCATGTGCATCAAGAGGATCAGAACGTCCCCCCGTAGTCAGTTCGCCCCGCTGCTCGCGTTGGACACCGAGTCTGAATTGATGCTGAATCGGCCAGCGGAGTGTTGTTTCCTCTAACGTGAGTGGGGGAGCGATATTGGTGGTCATCGCCAATACGGTTTTGCTGACGATAGGTTGCGACAACAACGCTGAAAGCAGGCGGAGATCATCGGCGATGACGATCTCCGCCATAACTTTTGTGGAGATCGTCGTCGCATCTCGAAGAACGTTTCTCCACACGTGCAGATCATTCCTTAATCGCTCCATGCCCAAGGCGGTCTGTCGGACAAATCCTTCGGCTACATAAAGGCGGTGGGCAAAGAACATTTCCACGAAGCGGGCTGTGCTTTGATACCCGAATCCTCTGTCCTCGAATGACATCGAGATGAAATGTTCGTACCGTGACGACAGGGTACGATCGCGACTGGTCAAAGTCTGAAATCGTGTGTTTGGATTTCTGAATTCGCTCATTGGATTCTCGGAGTTCCATGATGGAAGGATTTCCTCTGGAGGGTGCTCAATCTGTAATCCCGAGCGTCCCGGTTTGCTGTAGTCGAATCCGGTCGTGCCGTGGCCGGCAATGGCTTCCAGCCACATTTCGTGTCCCACCTTGGCAGGGTCGAGCGCGGCATCTGCAGAAAAGCCGAGGAGATAATAGTAGCCATTTTCATAGGGATTGGTGAGACGATATTGTGGTGGCTCCAAGAGCCGGGTAAATGTCGCGCTGGGAGGCTGGCCCTTCGAGGACCATATGAGGCTCGATAGCTGGAAGAAAGCCCAGATGACAACAATGCTAATGATCAGGTGCTTCATAGATACATACGTAGATACTGCATGCTGGGCCGGAGGTTTGTGGGAATCGCCTTCTGTCCCGGAATGCGTACTACCATTAGAGGTGAGCAAAGCCTATGCCGAGAGGCGCATTCAAAAGTCTTGGTCTTTCGCTCTGTTGCTGATGAGTGTGGGAACAGACCCGACAGAATATGAGCAAGGGCAAGGCCAACGGACATTATTGAACTTGACAACCTTCTTCCTGGTCTCCTAAAGTGCCCTCCACATTGTGACTCCTGGGTAAGGGAAGAGGGTGCAAATCCCTCGCGGTCCCGCCGCTGTAAAATGGGGACGAAACCCGTAGAGGCCACTGTCTTTGGGACGTTAAACGTTACTCGTGAACCGTTAATCGCAAGAATAGATCTCCTCGATTAACGAATATCGATTTACGATTTACGTCTTCAGATGGGAAGGCACGGGGAGTAGGGTGAACCATAAGCCAGAAGACCTGACAGGAGAATTGACGATATTCCCTCGTGGCCTGGGGAATTGGCGAGGATGAGTTGCGGGTGCAATCCTCAGGGTCTGTCCAGGCCTTGGGGGTTTTTTATTTGAGCACTCGATATCGCTACCCTGTGCGTCGGGCCATGGCAGCCCTTCTTTGTTTGGTCTTTGCTGCCGCGGTGTGGAGTGATTGTTCGGTCGCATGGGCGGACGAGGCGGATATGGCACGTCGACAGCAGGGCATACTTACCGGCATGCCCTTCATGGCACATATTACCCCACGCACATTCGTCGACGATCTCGGCCGGAAACTATTTCTGGCTAAAGCGCCCACGCGAGTCATCTCGCTGGCTCCCAGCATCACCGAAATTTTGTATGCCATTGGGTTAAACGACGAGATTGTCGGCGTCACCGAGTTTTGCGATTATCCGGCCATCGCCCTACAGAAACCGAAGATCGGCTATGCCCAGCCTAATATTGAAGCCATCGTGGCGTTGCAGCCTGACCTGGTGTTGGCACCGCGTGCATTTCTTCGTGCCGAGCTGCTGGCTAAACTTGAGCAATTGAAAATTCCGACGTTCGTGGTCGACCCCGAATCGTTTGAGGAAATTCCCAGCCGGATTCAAACTGTCGGGCGCATTCTCAACCGATCCTCTTCTGCCGATGGCGTGGCATCGACGATGCGGCAACGCATCGCGTCGGTCCGAAGCAAAATAGCAGGGATGGGGCGAGTACGCGTCCTCTATGTGTTGAGCAGCCAGCCACTGATTACCGTCGGGCCTGGTAGTTATCTCGATCAAGTCATCAATGTGGCCGGCGGCGCCAACATCGCCGCTGGGACAACTGTGCCTTATCCGCATTTCAGCATGGAGGCCGTTCTCAAAGAAGATCCTGAGATTATTTTTTTTCCAGTAGGAAAGGCCGAAGGGATCCCGCTCAGTGAACAGCAAGAATGGTTGCGATGGACTTCAGTGTCCGCGGTCAAGCAGGGCCGTTTGCACCAAATTCCAGCCGATGTACTGAATCGTCCCGGACCGCGGATTGTTGATGGATTGGAAGCCTTGGCTCGGATCATCCACCCTGAAGTGTTTTCCCTGAGAAATGAGCCGTGAGTATCACCACAGACCCGCCACGTGCCTCCGTGCAGACCGGGCCTGCGAACGGACGTACTGATTCAGGGTCAGTTCCTGTTCCAGGGATGGGAAGAGGGGCTGCGCTGACAGCCGGGCGATGGAGCGCCGTCATGGCGCCCCTTGTCGTGATATCCGTTGTGCTGTCGCTAATCTCTTTACAATTCGGGACACAATGGATTGGGATCAGTCAGATCCTCGACATTATGGGAAAGGTTCTACATGAGGGATCAGTTGAAACAGAGCACATTGGAACCATCGGCGTCATTCTCATTCAGGTGAGACTTCCGCGTGTATTGTTGGGGTTTCTTGTGGGGGCGTGTTTAGCCTCCGTCGGTGTGGTGTTGCAAGCGTTGCTACGGAACCCTTTGGCCGACCCCTATGTGCTCGGAGTGTCGAGCGGTGCGGCGTTGAGCGTGTCCCTTGCCATTCTTCTCGGAGTCGGCACCACGGTCGTGACGTTTTCCGTGTTGCCGCTCTGTGGATTTGCCGGTGGAATGCTGTCTTTGGTGGTGGTCTATCGCATGGCGCTTTCCTACGGCCGGTTGCCGATTCACGCGCTGCTGCTGGCTGGTGTGATTCTCAACGCAATCTTCTCGGCAATGATCATGTTCGTGACCTCTATCATGGAACCGAATCGCTCGGCCGGGACGATGACCTGGCTGATGGGAACGCTAACAGCGCCGTCCTATCCGGTGTTGGGCATACTGGCGTGCTATCTGCTGGGAGGTGTGATTATCTTATTTCGTCAAGCGCGCCGCCTCAATGTATTGACGCTCGGTGAAGAGTCTGCCCGGTCCCTGGGAATTGACACGGAACAGGTCAAGCGAGTGGTCTATGTGCTGTCGGCGCTGATTACCGGCGCAGTCGTGTCAGTGAGCGGAATGATCGGGTTTGTTGGGATGGTGATTCCGCATGCAGTCCGGTTTCTCCTCGGTGCGGATCACCGGCTCCTCTTACCGGCATCAGCGTGTATCGGAGGGATGTACCTGGTCGGCGCCGATACCTTGGCGCGCACGTTGCTGGCGCCGGCAGAAATTCCTGTAGGCATTGTGACTGCGCTGGCAGGTGGACCGTTCTTCATCTACCTTTTGATGTGGAGGAAGGACCGGTTCATATGAGCGTGTCTCCAGAGAAAGTCTATTCGTCAAACGCTGGGATACAGAAATCGGGTGTTGCAGTGCCACATCCAGCCTACCAGGTGCGCTCCCTTCGATTTCAGTACACTGCTGCTGCCAACTGGGTGATCGATGGGCTGACGTTCGAGATCGAGGCAGGAGAAATCCTCGGGATCGTCGGCCCCAACGGATCAGGAAAGACCTCGTTACTTAAGCTGTTGGCAAAGGTGTTGAAACCTCATGCGGGTGATATCGCCCTGTTCGGCCACGATCTTGCTGCAATGCCGCAAGTAGAAGCGGCAAGGACTGTCGCCTTCGTGCCGCAGGAGAGTCCTCAAGTTTTTTCCTTCACCGTCATGGAAACGATTTTGATGGGCCGGTATCCGCATCACCATGGTGCAACTTGGAGTGCAGGATTTAGTTGGGAAAGTGCCGAGGATGTGTCGATAGCCGAGCAGGCTATGCAGGATACGGATATCGCGCATCTGGCGGCTCGTCTCGTGACGGATCTGTCAGGCGGCGAGCGCCAACGCTGCATGATTGCCCGGGCCTTGGCCCAAGCGCCTCAAGTCCTCTTGCTGGACGAGCCCACGGCATTCCTCGATCTCGCGCACCAAATCGCGATCTGTGGGATTGTACGTCGTCTCAAAGAGGAACGTGGATTGACGGTCGTGCTTGTGTCCCACGACCTGAATCTTGCGAGCCAATACTGCGACCGAATCTTGATGTTGAAGGCCGGAGCGCTATTTCGTCTCGGCACCCCACATGATGTGATCGATGCCGATATCTTGCGAACCGTATATAACTGTGACGTATTAATCGATCGCCATCCGGAATCAGGGGTGCCACGAGTGACCATGCCGGGGTATCGTTCGACGAAACACTTCTGAGATTGTCTGTCACGAGAAGGATCCGTGCCCGGTCCTCTCGTCTCTTGTTGGGGCACGAGTTGTTTAAACAGGAGGAGTGCTTAGAGAGAAATCGTCAGCAACGGGGAAGATGGTGCAAAACCATCACGGTGCCGCCACTGTAAGCGGGGAGTGATCCTGCAAAAAGTCACTGTGTGCTTCGGCACATGGGAAGGCGCAGGGAAACGATAATCCGCGAGTCAGGAAACCCAGCTGATCGATGTTTCCACACAGCCCTTCGAGTCAAAGGGAGGTTGAGAATGCAGTCTCGTCAACGGTATTGTTCCGTGTTGTTGTGTATCGTGATTGCTCTCGTTGGTCCAATCCCGTGGGTCCCGTCCGTATTCGCTCAAGAGCCTGCTGAGCCTGTGCCTGTCAAGCCCACTGAGCCTTTATCGGTCATTGAAACCAGGGAAGTCGTGGTCAGTGCGACGAAAACCCCCCTTCCGGTCAGTCAAGTCACGAGTGCGGTAGAAGTCATTACCGGAGAGGAATTGGACCGAAAAAAGATAAAGACTGTGATCGAAGGGTTGCGTCTTGCGCAGGGAGTATTTGCCTCTTCGAGTGGCGGCCCTGGCACCGAGGCCACCGTAAAAATGCGTGGAGCGTTTGCCAGGCACACCCTTGTGCTGATTGACGGTGTCATCGTCAATAGCCCAACGGCGGGATCGTACGACTTTTCGAACCTGATGGCGGATAACATTGATCGTATCGAGATTCTCCGTGGGGCGCAAAGCATGCTCTATGGGTCCGATGCTATCGGCGGAGTCATCAATATTTACACCAAAAAAGGGACTGGCGCACCAACGGGAAGTGCGTTCCTGGAATACGGGTCCTTTGCAAGCCTTCGTGAAGGGGCTTCACTATCGGGCGCAAAGGGATTGTTCGACTTTTCCGCCTCGTTGTCCCGCTGGGATACCAGCAGCTTTTCAGCAATCAATTACCGGCGTGGGGCCTACGAGCGCGATGGGTTTCATAATTGGCAGGGTTCTGGCAAGCTCGGCGTATCATTGCCACGTGACGGACGATTGGAATTCAATGTACGTTGGTATAACTCGGATAGCCACTTCGATGGGTTCGCAGACAGCGGTGCGCCGGCAGACATGTTCGGCGCCAGACAATCGAATCGAAATCTGATACTCAGCGGAACCTATGACCAACCCATCACGTCGTGGTGGACTCAAAAACTGACATTGGCGCAAGCGAATGAGCGCTTGCAAAGTGTAAGTGGAACTACCGGGTATAATATCATCACAGGTCAGTCCGTGACTGCCAACCCCAGCGGATGCTTTCCCAATTTCGACACCTGTTTTACCCCGTTTGCGAGTGATTTGGAAATCCTGAATCGTCGATTGGAATTGCAAGAAAATTTCCAGCTCCTCAAGCAATTGCTCGTCACCGTCGGGTATCAATTTCGGGAAGAAAAGGGCGATTCTATTGGATTCTACGGACCATCAGATCCGAAGAAAGTTATCTCATCGCATGCCGGGTTTGCCCAAGCCCAGGTGAATCTGTGGGAGCGTCTCTTGGTGACAGGAGGAGTTCGCCACGATAGCTACAATACTTTTGGCGATGCCACGACCTATCGGGTGACGGCGGGCTACTTACTGAAAGAAACCGGCACGAAATTCCGAGGCAGCTATGCCACGGGGTTCAAGGCTCCGACCTTGAACGATCTGTTCTTCCAAGGATTCGGTAATCCAGATCTAAAGCCAGAAAAGAGCCAAAGCATGGATCTCGGGATTGACCAGGGTTTCTTTCAAGATCGCCTCCAGCTCAACGCAGGGTATTTTTGGAATCGATTTAACAACCTGATTCAATTCATCTTCGACCCCGCGGTATGCCCCCCGACTACGATTGGGCTCTGCCCCATCAATGTGGCAGACGCGAAGTCACAGGGGTGGGAGCTGGGATTCAAATTCATGATCATGGAGGGATTGCACCTACGAGGGCAATATACCTACACGCTGACTCGGGCCTACGACAATCCCACAATTCCATTGGGAGAAGATAAGCGACTGCCTCGCTGGCCGGTCGATCAAGCCTCGGTCGGTCTCACCTACCAGCCGATTGAACCAGTGCGTCTGACTGTGGATTACCGGTTTGTGGGGGCCCGAAACAACGACTTGGCCAATACACCGAATCAGAAACTAGGTTCGTTTAATGTGGTCAATGCTTCAGCCTCGTATGACATCACAAGAAACTGGCAGGTCTTCGGGCGGGTCGACAATCTCTTCGATACTCGGTACGAGGAAGTTCTCTATTTTGGTACACCGATTCGGTCGGTGTATGGCGGCGTGAAGTTCACGTATTAAGGCATGTACGAGAAATATGCGATACCCCCGTTTGGTCATAGCGGGCTCTCACAGCGGTGTCGGTAAGACGACGGTCACCTTGGCGATCCTGGCGGCCCTGAAAGCTCGGGGCCGCCGGGTGCAAGCATTTAAGGTCGGGCCGGACTTCATCGACCCCGGTCATCACAGCATGGTGACAGGTCGTCCATCTCGTAATCTGGATGGCTGGATGTTGGGAGAGGCTGTCAATCGTGACATCTTCACGCGAGCCGCGGCCGATGCAGACATCTCTATCATTGAGGGGATGATGGGGCTGTTCGACGGCAGTTCGCCGGTGAATGAAATTGGCAGTACGGCTGAAATGGCGAAGCAATTGGATGCGCCTGTACTGCTCGTCATCGATGGAAGCGCCGTAGCCCGCTCCGCCGCCGCCATGGTATCCGGGTATGCAAACTTCGATCCGGCGCTTCGGGTGGCAGGGGTGTTGTTCAATCGAGTTAACAGCGAAACACACTACGAGCTTCTTAAGGAAGTGGTCGAACAGGAGACCGATGTCATGGTCGTGGGGTATCTGCGGTCAGATCCGGCAGCGATGATTGCAGATCGACATCTCGGACTCATGACTGCAATAGAACATGAAACAGGTGAAATCTACGATCTGCTTGCGAAGGCGGCGGAAGAGACGATTGATTTGGATCGAATCGAGGCATTGGCAAGGTCGGCCCCAGAAGATGTAAGGGGTAAGGGGTTAGGCGTGAGGGAACTGGAGTCTATCACGCAGAGTTCTTCATTCTTTACGCCTCACCGGATCCGCATTGGTGTGGCCCAGGATAAGGCATTTTGTTTTTACTATCCCGACAATCTTAAGTTGCTTGAAGCAGAGGGGGCGGAATTGGTGCGGTTTTCACCCTTGAACGATCGGACACTGCCCACCGTGGATATGCTGTACCTCGGCGGAGGCTATCCGGAACTGCATGGCGAAGGGCTGGCCCGTAATGTCGTAATGCGAACGGCAATTCGGCAATTTGCTGAATGTGGCGGGACGATGTATGCGGAATGCGGTGGGATGATGTACCTTACCCAAGCCATCCGGGATTTTGCCGGCACATCGCATGAGATGGTCGGGCTGTTTCCTGCTGAAGCGGTTATGCGGAAGTCAGGTCTGGTCTTGGGATACAGAACGGTGGAGTGTTCTCAAGACTGCATACTTGGCGCATGTGAAAGCACGGCACGTGGACATGAGTTTCACTATTCCACGCTGGTCCCAAAGGGAACACTCGACTATGCCTGTGCACTCCGTGATGTACGAGGGGAGCCGACGGGTTCAGATGGGCTCGTTGTGGGCAATGTTCTGGCACTCTATGCTCATATACATTTTGCCAGCCGGCCGCAGATTGCGAAATCACTCGTCTCGTCGGTTCGACGGACCTCCTCACGGTTTTCGGTGAACTCAGGTTGTGCAACGTGACGGAGGAAAACCAACACAAAGCTAGGATGCAACAGTTGAAGGCCTCAGTGGACCGGCGCATTGAGGCGGCGCAGAACGAGAAAGGTTTACTGATTGTCTATACAGGCGCCGGCAAGGGGAAGACCACGGCTGCGCTGGGTATGGCATTGCGATGTCTCGGCCATGGCATGAAGGTCGCTGTGGTGCAGTTCATCAAGGGCGCAATCGATACGGCTGAGGAGCGAGCACTCAAGTCCTTCGGCGACCGCGTCACCTTTCTTCGCATGGGCGAGGGGTATACCTGGGAAACCCAGGATCGTGAGCGGGACACAACATTCGCTAAACACGCGTGGACGACGGTCTGCGGTTTTCTGCGCGATCCGTCCTATGCGATGGTGATTCTCGATGAAATCAATATTGCCCTCCAGCACGACTATGTTCGACTTGAAGAAGTGTTGCCTGTTCTTCGTGCACGGCCTCCCATGCAACATGTGGTCATGACGGGTCGCGGTGCCAAAGACGCGTTAATCGAAGAGGCCGATCTCGTCACGGAGATGAAGCAGATCAAACATCCCTTTCGAAAAGGCGTGAAGGCGCAACCGGGGGTGGAATTTTGAAGGGGCCAGTCACGAAAACCTGCGAGGCCTGCGGGGAGGCGTTCGAATGCGGGGGATATCAATGTTGGTGTGGGAACGTCGGCATTACTGAACCGCAAATGGACTGGATTGCCGCTCGTTTCCACGATTGTCTCTGTCCTGCATGTTTGAACTTGGTCAGCGTTGGGAGACTCGAAGCCGCCTCCATCAAACGAGTGAGTCAAACTCCTCATGGGGAGTCTCTACTGTAGGAGCATTGTATGACCCTACAACCCGATGATGTCATTCGCCGTGATGATCAGTTTTCTGATCATGAGCGGGCAGCCGTCTACCGTGCGATTTTCGAACGGCGGGATGTCCGACGGAATTTCTTGCGGACGCCGATTGCGGATGCTGTTCTTGCGAGAATCCTGACTGCGGCCCATCACGCCGGCTCGGTGGGATTCATGCAGCCGTGGGATTTTGTGGTGGTCCGCCAGGAGGCAACAAAGCGCACCGTGAAACAACTCTTTCAGCAATCGAATGCCCAAGCGGCCATGCACTATGAAGGCGCCCGTGCGACGCTCTACCGGAGTTTAAAGCTTGAAGGAATAGAAGAGGCGCCGATCAACATCTGTGTGACCTGTAGTCGCCAGCGGGGCGGCCGGCACGTACTGGGGCGTTCCACCGTGCGCGATACGGATATCTATAGCACCTGCTGCGCCATCCAAAATCTCTGGCTGGCCGCGCGAGCGGAGGGCATCGGAGTCGGATGGATCAGTATTCTCGACCATGGAGCGTTGAAGCGGGTGCTCGGTATTCCCCGTCCGGTCAAGGTGCTGGCTTATCTCTGCCTCGGCTACGTCTCAGAGTTTGCGACACAGCCGGATTTGGAAACGGCGGGGTGGCGAGCCAGGATTCCGGTGGAGCAACTCATTCACCAGGAGATGTGGGGAAACAAAGCGTTATTCCCTGCGAGTGATCGTCTAAACGAAAAGGGATAATGTGCGGTCAAGCTCTGATCCCACTGCGATCACGCATTATATGAACGATGCCATCCGCCGGTATTAGGATGTGAGGAAAGAGCTGGGCTGATCGTATGAAGAAAGCGCGCAAGGGGCGATCAAAGCTGATTTTTGTGCTCGGGGGTGCGGCCTCAGGTAAAAGTCAGGCGGCGCTTGAACTGGCCGGTCAGGTCGGACCGAGGGCCTTTGTGGCAACAGGCGAAGCGCTCGATCGGGAGATGGCCGCACGGATTGACCGGCATCGAGCTACACGTTCCTCTGACTGGGTGACCGCGGAAGTCCCGTCAGATATTGCCGAATGGTTTCATAAAAACCAATTAAATTATCAAACGATTGTGCTCGATTGCCTCACGTTATGGTTGAGTAATTTACTGGGGCGGGGATTTAGCGACTTGGCCATTACGAATGCGACGGAAGATTTGCTTCACGCGATTCGGACGGCACGAACCCGTGTAGTGATTGTGAGCAACGAATTGGGGTTGGGGATCGTCCCGGCGACAAAGGCAGTCCGGGGGTTTCGCGATCTGGCTGGCCGGGTCAATCAACAGGTCGCAGCAGAGGCAGATGAGGTCTATCTGGCGATCAGCGGCCTTCCACTGCGATTGAAGTAAGAGGAGTGTCGAGCATGCTGTTTCATGAAACGATTGATCGGATTCAACCGATAGACCCGCGTCTCTTGGCTCAGGCGCAAGCCCGCCTTGATCGATTGACAAAGCCCGTCGGCAGCCTGGGACGGCTCGAAGAATTGGCTGCGCGGTACGTCATGATTACGGGTGAAATGAAACCGAAAGTCCCACGCGGAGCGGTCTTTACCTTCGCCGCCGATCATGGGGTAACGGTAGAAGGGGTCAGCGCCTATCCCTCCGAAGTGACGCCTCAGATGGTCTTGAACTTTCTGCGCGGGGGCGCCGCTGTCAACGTGCTTGCGCGGCATGCCGACATCGAGGTTCGTGTCGTCGACATCGGTGTGGCCTTCGACTTCGAAGCAGTTCCAGGCCTTGTTCACAAAAAGGTCATGCCTGGCACGAACAATTTGTTACGGGAATCGGCGATGAGTCCGGCGCAAGCGGAACAAGCGCTTCAGGTCGGGGTTGAACTGGCGAGAGAGGCCGCTCAGCTAGGCATTGGATTGATTGGGACGGGTGAGATGGGGATCGGCAATACGACCGCGAGCTCAGCGATCGCGGCGGTGATGACACGCCGGCCGGTTCAGGAAGTGACAGGTCGAGGAACAGGAATTGACGACGCCGGTCATGCACGCAAGATCGACGTCATTCAGCGCGCACTCAACCTCCATCGGCTCGACCCGACGAAGGCGATGGAGGTGCTCGCCGGAGTGGGCGGGCTGGAGATCGCCGGGTTGACCGGGCTGATGCTTGGCGCAGCGGCGGCGCGTATTCCGGTGGTATTGGACGGGTTCATTGCCGGCGCGGCTGCATTGATCGCTGTGGGTTTGCAACCACGCTGCAGAGACTATCTCATTGCGTCCCACAGGTCGGTCGAACGAGGTCATGACGCGATACTGAATCATCTTGGATTGAAGCCGCTGTTTGATCTCGATCTTCGATTGGGAGAAGGCACCGGCGCCTGTCTCGGTATCAGCTTGGTGTGTGCCGCGATTAAAATTTTCACGGAGATGGCCACGTTCGACGAAGCCGGTGTGTCGGGGCGCAACACGTGACGGTGCTGGTGCGAACCTTTTTGTTCGCCTGGCAGTTTCTCACGGCAGTCCCGCTCAGTCGCTCAACGCATGAGGCCAAGCCGGAAGAGTTGGCCGCTTCCATGAGCTGGTATCCTTTCGTTGGATGTCTCCTTGGAGCGCTGCTGGCCGCAGCAGATCTACTTCTGGTACAGGTCTTCTCTGCACAGGTCACGAGTTTGCTGTTGCTGTTGCTGCTTATCGGCATCACGCGGGGGCTTCACCAGGACGGTCTAGCCGATACAGTGGATGGTTTAGCGGGGGGGCGAACCCATCAAGCTCGTCTCGAGATCATGAGAGATGGGCACATCGGTGCGATTGGAGCAACAGGGCTCTTTCTCGCCCTTGGCCTGCGATATGCCGGGCTCAATGCGTTACCGGCGGGCGAGCATATGGCGTTGCTCATCGGCATGCCGACAGTTGGTCGGTGGGCCATGGTCGTAGGGGCGTTCCATGCGACCTATGCACGATCAGAAGGTGGATTGGCTCAACCGTTCCTTGCACATTTGTCATGGCCACACGTATGTGTGGCCACTGTCACGGCAGGAATCGTACTGACGGTATTGTTGGGACCATGGGCGGCGTTGTCCTGCCTTCTCGTCGGCATGGTTCTCGTTCGACTTGCTGTGCTGTGGTTTCATCGCATGTTCGGTGGCGTGACGGGTGATGTGCTGGGGGCAACAAACGAGGTTGCAGAAATTCTCTTTATTTTGATTGTTCCCGTGGTGCTTTTCCTATGACCGGTGGTGAATTGGCAGCGGCGTGCCTTTTGGACGCAGCAGTCGGGGACCCGCGATGGCTCCCGCATCCTGTGAGATGGATGGGATTGATCGTCGGCTGGTGTGATCGGCGCGTCGATCAACGGCTCTTCTCTCCCGCTAAGCAACGCATGGTGGGGATACTGTTGGCTGTCATCTTGCCCACTGGAGCCTATGCGGCCGGCGCGATGCTCATCTGGTTCGGCAGCTCAGTCGATCCCTTGTGGGGAAGTGCTATCGCAGTGTTGTTGGCTTGGACCACACTTGCAGCGCGCGATCTCATCGATCATGTCATCTCGGTGCAACGGGCTCTCCAGTCCGTATCCCTAGAGGAGGCCCGAGCAGCAGTCGCCAAGATCGTCGGACGCGATACGGAGAAGATGGACGAAGCTGAGATCGTCCGCGCGACAGTGGAAACTATCGCGGAAAGCACCGCTGATGGAATTATGGCGCCGTTGTTCTATCTGGTCCTTGGAGGAGCCCCCCTGGCGCTGGCGTATAAGGCGGTCAGCACATTAGACTCGATGATCGGTCATTTGGACGACCGGTATAGATGGTTTGGCTGGGCTTCGGCACGATTGGATGATGCGGTAAACTTTATTCCGGCTCGCATCACGGCGCTCTTGTTGGTGTTCTGTGCGGGAATCGTTTCTCGATCGTGGCCAGTGACACAGCACGCCTGGAGGATTCTCCTTCGTGATGGCAGACGGCATCCAAGTCCGAACAGCGGACGTCCGGAAGCGGCGATGGCCGGCGCGCTCGGGGTCCAACTGGGCGGAATCAATCGTTATGACGGTCTTCCAATCGAACGTCCATGTCTCGGCGATGCAAATCAGCCTCTGACGAGGGCTCATATCGACAAGGCGCTCACCCTCATGATCTGGACAAGTCTCGCAGGGGTTCTGCTTGGGATAGGGTGGCTTCTATGGTGAAGGGATGACGCAACTCACTCACGGCGGGAATGTTTACAAGGCTGCGCAGGAACAACGAGTTTCAGTGGAGCGGATCATTGATTTTAGCGCCAGTATCAATCCTCTTGGTCCTCCCGCAGCCGTGTTCCGTACGATCCGTTCCTCTGTCAAACATATCGTGCACTATCCGGACCCCGATTGTCGGAAGCTTAGACTAGCATTGGCGGAACAGTGTGGGATGGATCCTGACATGATTCTTGTCGGCAACGGCTCGACGGAATTGATTCATCTCCTCCCCCGCACGCTCGGGATCAAATCAGCCCTCATCATCGGTCCCACATTTCAGGAGTATGCGCGGGCACTGATTGAAGCCGGCGGCATAGTCCAATACGTTCATGCTAAACGAGAGCAGCGTTTTCGCCCTCCGTTACAAGATGTTTTAGAGCAGCTTGCTGCCAAACGAGCAAAATTTGATGCCGTGTTTCTGTGCAACCCCAACAATCCAACCGGTCAAGTCATGAATCGGGAGGCTCTATGCGAACTTGTCACGGCTATCGAACGGCGACAAGGCTGGCTGATTGTCGACGAAGCCTTTATCGACTACTGTCAAGAACAGTCAATCGTCTCTCTGTTGAAAGAACATCCTCGTATGCTCGTGCTGCGTAGTTTGACGAAGTTCTATGCTATGCCGGGGTTACGTATCGGTTACCTGCTTGGTGAGAGCAAGGTGGTGGATTTACTGAAAGACCGCCAACCACCATGGTCGGTCAACTCTGTGGCGCAAGAGGTTTCTTGCGCGGCACTGCGGGATGCGGCCTTTGCGAAGAAAAGCCGGACATTCATGGAACATGAACGGTTGCGTGTCGTACGAGGGCTTCGCTCCTTGTCCGGGTTGCAAGTCTACCCATCAGCCGCGAATTTTGTTCTGATCGGACTTCCTGCCTGGACGAGCGCCAGCGAAGTCTCCGATCGATTGGCTTCCGAGAGGCTGCTCGTCCGCGACTGTTCGACATTGCCGGGCCTGAATGCACAGATGATTCGTGTTGCCATCAGGACTGCAAGAGAGAATCGACGAATACTTGCCGCGCTGAGAACGTGCTTGAAAACGAGGCCTGCATGAAGGCGTCTACAAGGCCTGCCATGCAGACTGCTTACCGCATCAGACGCAAGACACTGATCGTTGATCTGGGGAGCGTCCGCTCCGTTCTCTCCTCGGCTCCCAGGTCAGGTGGGATCACGCGGGCCAGGTATATTTTGAACCATCAAGTGGCAAACAACCCGATTGGCGGGGATCATTGTGGCACGGATGCAGGGGCGAGATGCCCCGACCCTTCCAGAACGCTGAGCAAGCTGGCTGCTTCGCTCGGTATCCGGAACAAATTTGTCGGGCTTATGACAGCCGTATCGCTCTCTGATTTGGTTGCGATACGAGTAGCCTCTGAGGACCTCTGGGTCGAGGGATTTGTGACGGTCGGGACTGCGAATGCCGTGCGGGTTGGTGAACCGGCGATACGAAGCTCACGCACCAACGGACCGGCTGATCCTGGCACGATCAATGTGATTGTTGTGACCAATGTCCGCCTGTCCGTCTCAGCGATGGTTGGAGTCGTGCAAGTGGCGACTGAAGCGAAAACCGCTGTCCTGTTGCATGCCAAGGTGAAGAGTTGGACCGGGCGCTCAGGAGCGACTGGAACCGGCACAGATGCGGTTGTGGTGGTGAGCGGGAATGGACCTTCATCTCGCTATAGTGGAACCCACACGATTATCGGTGAACTGGTTGGGCGAGTGGTTGAAGCAGCGCTTACTGAAGGACTGGCTCGCTATGTTCGCGGACCAGCGCATACTCAACCACAGAGTTTGGCGAAGCACGCATGATAATTTCTGATAGGTCAGTCAAATCCCTGGCCATTCTTGGCACAGGATCGGATGTCGGAAAGAGTTTGATTGCTACCGGAATCTGCCGGCTCTTGGCTCGTAGGGGTGTGGAGGTTGCGCCGTTTAAAGCGCAAAACATGGCGTTGAATTCGTTTGTGACGCTTGATGGAGGAGAGATAGGACGAGCGCAGGCACTTCAAGCCCAAGCCTGCGGGATCGAGCCGACGGTGGATATGAATCCAGTTTTGCTGAAGCCCGAGTCGGATTCACGATCTCAGGTCGTCGTGAGGGGAACAGTCTATGAGGCATTGGATGCGCTGTCTTATTATGAACGGAAAGAAAGGCTCTTCGACATTGTTCGAGAATGCTATGCGAGACTGGCCGGCGAATATGAATGTGTCGTGATCGAAGGGGCGGGCAGTGCTGCGGAAATCAATCTTCGCGAGCGTGATATCGTGAATTGGCCTGTCGTCGAGTTAGCCGATGCTTCTGTCGTCCTGGTGGCGGACATTGATCGGGGTGGCGTCTTTGCGCAGATCATCGGGACCCTCGATTTGTTATCGCCTCGTGAGCGTCAGCGAGTATGCGGTGTGATTGTCAATAAGTTCCGGGGAGATCGTCGTTTATTTGAAGATGGTATCCGCATGCTTGAGGCCCGCACGGGGCTTCCGGTCTTGGGAGTTGTTCCCTTTTTGCGGGACCTTCGCTTGGATCAAGAGGACAGCCTCGATCTCACTCGTTCTCGGTCGATTGAATTCCGGTCTGATTTGATAAACGTCGCTGTGGTCTTGCTGCCTCGTATGAGCAACTTTACCGATTTTAATGCGTTGGCTGCTGAGAGAGACGTGGCGCTTCGGTTTGCCGCTTCGCCGGATGATCTCCGAGGAGCCGATGTCGTGATTCTTCCTGGAAGTAAGAACACACTCGAAGACCTCGATTATCTTGTCACATCAGCATTCTCCGTGGCCTTAAGATCTCATGTGCTCAACGGGGACGAGTTGGTCGGAATCTGTGGCGGGTACCAGATGCTTGGGCGGACAATTGCTGATCCCAAAGGATTGGAGCGGGGAGGTACGTCGGTGGGACTAGAGTTTCTCGACGTGACAACGCAGCTTGAAGCGCCAAAGATATGCAGACAAGTCTCTGCTATCTCGCTCCTCCAGGGCGTCGCACCTCACTTGCCGGTCCGTGGCTATGAAATCCACATGGGACGGACCAGTCGTGGGACAGTCAATCCATGTTTTCACGTCGAAACAACTGAGCGTGTGGGAGTTAACTCGGAGGGGGACGAAGGCGCTGTGAGCGAGAGTGGTCTTGTCTGGGGTACCAGTATCCATGGCCTGTTCGATCAGCCTGAATTTCGCAGGGGTTGGTTGAACCGTGTACGTGGCCGGAAGGGGCTCGCACTCATTTCACCTCACGAGTCTCAGCTCGTTGAGGCACATCTGCGCGGGGAGCTGGATCGTTGGGCTGACCACATAGAACAACATGTCGATATGAATGCCATCTATTCAGTTTGTATAGGTAGATGAAGAAGGAGCGTCCGATGCGGATCACAAAGGTATATACGCGAACCGGCGATAAAGGGAAAACTCGCTTGGCTGGTGGCCAGCAGGTATGGAAGGATAGCTTAAGGGTGGAGGCGTATGGGGATGTGGATGAATTGAACTCGACAGTCGGAGTGATCAGAGCATTTAATGCGGAGTCGCTCGGAAATCATTCATCGGCCGATCGACTAGAAGAGGAATTGCGCTGGATACAGAATAAGCTGTTCGATGTCGGTGGGCTGCTGGCCACGGCACCCGGACAGACGTTCAAGAATATGCCGACAATCACGGCACAGGATTCGACCCGACTTGAAACACTCATCGATACATGTCAGAAGGATTTGCTGCCGTTGAAGGAATTCATTCTTCCAGGAGGAGGCAAGATTTCCAGTTTCTTACATCAGGCTAGAACGATCTGCCGCCGGGCGGAACGCATGTGTGTGAGGCTGGGGAAAGAAGAGCCGCTGGATCCGGCTCTCGTGATGTTTCTGAATCGCCTGAGCGACGTGTTGTTTGTCTTGGCCCGTTGGATGGGCAAGCAGCAAGGTGAGCCTGAATTTTTATGGAAACGGAACTCGACCGGCCCATGAGCCTTGCCGGTCGAGTTTATTCCTTGGCCGCAGAGGTGTTTTTCTCACCAGGCAACAGAATCGACAGTTCAGTTCCTAGGCGGCAGCCTTTAATTTACCGCCGCTTTGTAGATTCTTCTGCAGTCGGTTGATCGCTCCCGCCAGCTGACCAATTTCATCACGCCGATCCATGTCAGCGGAAGTGCTCAAGTCCCCCTTGTTAATACGATCCGTTGTCTCCTTGAGTTCTGCTATCGCCTGCTGATGCTACGTCCAATTGAGAAAACAAACAGCGCGGCGAACACAATGCTGATACTGACGGCGCCCAGCGAGACTGCCCGGCGTTGATTGAAGCCGCCGATGCGAGTGACGAGCAGATCGTCAAGGACGCCTATTGTGACGTCATACATCGCATAATTGGACTCAAGGGCTTTCAATCCATTTGCACTCATGGACTTCAGATCGATTTTTGCGAACTCACTTGGTCCCGCGTCCAAGACCTGGCGTCGGATCATGTCGTCGAAGGCCTTCACCGCCTCTAGGTGTGAACGGAGGGGAAGGGCGAGCTTGCCGCGCAGAGAAGGATTCTCTGTAAGGGATGTCTGATACCAAAATTCGACTGCTAATGCTCAACAGTGCACAAACGTGGTGAAGAGGGCCAGGTTTATGGCTATCGATAGCATTTACATCAGTTGCTGTTGATTTCACAGCACTTGTGCACATAGATCGGCTAAGCCGAAATCGATCATTCTTTCACTTTCTTGTGTCGGCACGTATGTTGCTCAAGTCCCGCGAACATGTTTGCCTCACGGAGGATTACTCGTCCTGCCACAACGCGTATGACCAATGATGAATCCGGTAGTTAGGCAATTGTCGAAATTGTTGATTCACTTGCCAATGACGAATGAAGGGCTACACTCAAGTTTATGTAGCGATACTTCAATCTAACGAGACACAACTTGCGGCAACAACGCTGACCTGACGCAAGACGCAAGACAAATGGCGATGCACAGATACGTTCTCATGCTGGTAGCGTTGGGACTAGCGACGATCCCGTTAGTGTGGAATACCCCGGCGAGAGCCGCGAACGAGGCTGAAGAAGTGGCAGAGCACTTAATCGATTTGGTGAAGATCGGTCGCGTGGTGGTATCGGAGTATCAAGACGTCATTAATGATGTTGAGAAAGCGGAGAAGGGCTTTACTGGAGAATTCGTGGCCGACCAAGTCGTAGAGCGATTCAAAAAAAAGACCACGATCGATCTCCGAATTCCCAATGTGGTTCCTCACGCCAACTTCTATCTTGTCTTGGTTGAAACACAAAGAGAAGTGGTCGCCGAGGCGCAGCCGGTCATCAATAAACAAGGAGTCGGGTTCAAGGGATTCTCGCATGCTGTGTTTGCCCGCCGCGTCGGAGAACATTTCTATAAGAGGACTGGTGTGCGTATGAAGCTGACAGGGATTGATTATCGGACTCCAAGCAGCAAGCCGGATGATTTCGAACAGGAAGTGCTCCGGATGTTCAGCGATTCACGCCATCCGAAGGGTCGGCGTTATGCTCGCAACACACTGGTCGATGGAAGACCCGTGCTGCGTATGCTGGATCCAGAATATGCTACTGACTCCTGTCTAAGCTGCCACGGTTCGCTCAAGGGAGAACGGGATATTATGGGGATAAAGAAGGAAGGATGGAAGGAAGGAGCTTTCGCCGGGGCGATCAGTGTGGTCCTTCCGTTGAAGTAATAAAAGGGGCGACCTTAGTTGCTCTTCTTGACCGCCTGTGCCTAAGCGCACAGCAATCATCATTCAGCATAAGGAGATTTTCAATGAGCAAGATCGTTGTCGTGGATGATTCATATGCAGAGCTTCAGATAATCGAAGGCTGTTTAAAAGGGGCGAACCATACCGTTGTATCCTATCCGAGCAGCGACAAGCTGGAAGACAAGGTAGCCATCGAAAAGCCTGATTTGATCGTGTTGGACGTGGTCATGCCTGGCCGTAACGGCTTTCAGGCTTGCCGAGACCTCAAGGGCGATGACCGTTGTAAACACATTCCGATTATTCTCTGCACATCCAAGGGCAATGAAAGCGATAGGTTTTGGGGACAACAGCAAGGGGCGAACGGCTATATCACCAAGCCATTTAAGGCTGAAGACTTGTTGGTTGCGGTCAAGAGGGCGATAGGCGAGCGCTGATGGATTCGCCACACGTAACGATTGCAGATCATGCCTTGACTCTTCAGGGGACTTCTTCACTAGGATCCGATCAGACTCAGGCGGCCAGTTCCCCGATTATGCGTGCCGCGATCATTTCCTTGGGTGGAACGCAATTTATGATCGATCTGAAAAACGTGCGAGAGGTTTTTATTGTTGAATCCATGACTCCGGTTCCTGGAATGCCCTCTGGTCTCGTTGGGGTCACGAATCTTCGCGGTACAGTCATACCGTTACTCGACCTAAGGCCGATATTCGGTCTTCCCGCCGAGGCGGCCTTGCGCCATGCCGTCGTGACGCAACATGGAAATTGGCAGGTCGGTGTCCTGATTGATTCAGTTCCCGAAATTCGTGCCATCGCCAAAGACGAATTGCTACCGGCTCCAGCCGGCACTGGGGAAGGGGCGTTTCCCTTTGTGTCGACAGTCGTCAAGTTGGAGGATCGGCTCCAAGGCGTATTGGAAACATCGATGATGCTGTCACATTTTGAGAAACTGAGCTGACAAGGGGGCAAGCATACGTTTCACGCAATTCAAGGCACGATCTGAAAGAGGGAGGACGCGATGGCAAAGGTGGCTAAGATTGTAAGTACAGGAGTGCGGGGCGGGTTCGACGATCTCAAGACTCGAACAAAGCTGATTTCGAGCTATGGCATCGTTAGCGTCATCATCATTGTCGTGGCGATCTCCGGCGTGTTGACGCTTCGCCAGTTAAGCGCCATGTCACAAGCGGTCTATGTCGACTATACAGTTCCGCTCGCCGGCTTCGCGGAAATGAGTACGGCGTTGACACACCATCACCAGATCTTGACCGGGGTTGCCAACGTCACAAATCATAACGATTTAGCGTCCGAAGTCGCGCGGATGTCATCGTTTCGCATGAAGGTGAACAAGGTGATCACCGATTACGAAACCACAGTACTACGCGTCTCTCGATCGGGCCGTGATGAGGCAAAGGACTTAGCGTTGTTGAAGCCGGCCATCGCGCAATACTTCAAGGAAGCCGACGGCGCTCTAAGCGCGCTCGATGATAGTTTCGGAAAGAACCTGACGCCAGCACAGGCTGAGCACATGCGAGAGCTCGGGATCTTGGCCTTGACGCTGAGTTCACAGCCGACATTCTTGAAGGTCATTGAACAGACCCGTAACCAGGTATTGGATCTGCACGATGTGGCAAAAGATCTCAACGAGGATGCACAAACTGCCGGTTTTATCGGAACGCTGGTCCTCGTCCTCGGCGGACTCATCGCGGTGGTCCTCGGAGTCGCCATCGCGTATTGGGTTGTCCATTTCTTCTCGAAGAATCTCAACCATATCGCAGAAGTCGCTCAGTTGGCCGCCAGCGGCGACTATAAGGTCCGTGCCAAAATCGAGTCTAAGGACGAAATCGGAAAGGTGGCCACATCGTTCAATACCATGTTGGACTACATTACGACCGCTCTTGCGAAGGCCGAAAGTGAACGCGACGAGTTGCAAAAGCGGTTGACGGACTTTCTTGTATTAGTCTCGGAGGTGGGCAAAGGAGATCTGACGAAGCGCGGAGAGGTCACAGCCGACATGTTCGGAAACATGGCCGACGCGTTCAACCTCATGATTCAGCGATTTGCGCAATTGATGAAACAAGTCCGTGAGGCAGCCGAACAAGTGAATAACTCAGCGGGGACCCTCCGAGAAAGCGCAGGACAGATGGCCGGCACCGCAAAGCTTCAGGCAGACGAATCCAAGAAGACGTTGAGTGCGGTCGATCAGTTAGCCTCTTCTATGCGTCAAGTCTCGACAACCGCCGGCGCGTCGTCGGAATCAGCCACGCAAGTGTTGCAAGCGACAGAGCGAGGCCGCGTGGCCGTGCAAGAGACCGTCCAAGACATGCAGACCATTCGCGCGTCCGTGCAGCGCATGTCGAAACAGGTCAAGGGACTCGGTGATCGATCATTAGAAATTTCTCAGATTGTGTCGACAATTCGTGATATCGCTAATCAGACAAACTTGCTTGCGCTGAACGCCGCCATCGAGGCGGCAGGCGCGGGTGAAGCTGGGTCTCGATTTGCCGTCGTCGCCGATCAGGTCAGAAAATTGGCCGAAAGCTCGACTCAGGCGACGCAGGAGATCGCCGACCTCGTGAAGGTAATTCAGACGGAGACGCAGGACGCAGTCGCGGCCATGGAGCAGGAAACTCACGCGGTGGAAGCCGGATCAGCCTCTGCCTTGCGTACGGGCGAAGTGTTCAAAGAAATTTCAGGAATCGCTCAACGTTCGTCTGAGCTGGCACAGACCATCGCCAGTGCCGCGGTGACTCAGACCGCCTCGACAGATCAGGTGGGGCGCTCTATTAAGGAATTTGCGGGTGGTGCTCTGGCAACACAGAAAGCGACGGACTCAGCGCGCGCGACCGTCGAGGACATGGCGCAGCTTGCCGAAGGGCTGACGGTCTCCGTCGCCAAGTTCAAATTGGCTTAGCATGTTATCGATAAATGCTCGGCGCGAAATGCTTTTCAGGCCGAAGCTGCAAGTAGGGTCGAGGGAGGTCTGCCCGCAGTCCATTCAGCAGGGCGAACAAAGAGCCCCTTGTGAGAGCTCGGCCATATAGCAGGTATCATGAGTAGTCAGGGTTTGAATATTTTAACGAGCGTAATGACAACCTCGTCTTGGACCAGAGCATGAAAGGATGCAATTATGCTGTCTACTATGACCAGTAGGAAGAAGTTTCTCCCGAGACTTCTCTGTCTTGCCATGTTGGCAGGGGGGGTGGCTCTGTTCGCACAAGATGCAGTTGCGCAGGCTCCAGTCCCGCTGACTGCCGCTCCCGAGCCGCTGAAGATCGATACCGGCGATACGGCCTGGGTCCTGACTTCGACAGCCCTAGTGTTACTCATGACTGCGCCGGGACTTGCACTGTTCTATGGAGGGATGTCGCGTTCCAAGAATGCCTTGGGCACTGTCATGCAGAGCTTCATCGTTGTCGCTCTGATCAGCATTCAGTGGCTGCTCTGGGGGTACTCCCTTGCCTTTGGTCCTGACATCGGGGGCGTTATCGGCAGTTTAGAATGGTTCGGTCTTATGGGCGTTGGACTGGAGCCTAATCCCAATTATGCGGCGACCATACCGCATCAGACCTTCATGCTCTTCCAGATGATGTTCGCGGTGATCACGCCGGCGCTGATCACCGGCGCATATGCCGAACGCGTCAAGTTCAGTAGTTTTATCCTGTTCACGCTGCTGTGGGCGACTTTTATTTACGATCCCCTCGCACACTGGGTGTGGGGAGTAGGGGGATGGCTGAGAAACCTCGGGGCGTTGGATTTCGCCGGTGGGACAGTTGTCCATATCAGTGCCGGCATAGCTGGCTTGGCCTGCGCCATCATGTTTAGAAAGCGACTAGGCCATGGCAAGGAACCAATGTCCCCGCACAATTTGCCCATGACTTTGACTGGAGCGTCCTTACTCTGGTTTGGATGGTTTGGGTTCAACGCCGGCAGCGCATTGGGTGCCGGGGCTCTTGCTACAAGCACCTTTACTGCCACCAATACGTCGACGGCTGCCGCAGCATTGGCCTGGATGGTCGCAGAATGGTTCTATCGAGGAAAACCGTCGGCCCTTGGCGCCGCGACCGGCGCGGTGGCGGGCATGGTAGCCATCACGCCTGCGTCGGGGTATGTCGATCCGATCTCGGCAATTTGGATCGGGATGGGAGCAGGTGTGTTCTGTTATGCGGCCGTCATGTTGAAGCCCCTGTTCGGCTATGATGATGCTCTCGATGCGGTGGGAGTTCACGCAGTCGGAGGCATTTGGGGTGTACTGGCGACTGGTCTCTTTGCATCAAAGGCAGTGAATGCGGCAGGGGCCAACGGGCTGTTTTTTGGCAATCCGGCACAGTTGGGCATTCAAGCGATGGCCCTTCTAGTTACCATTGTCTTCGTGTTTGTCGGAACCTTAATAATTTTGGCTGTGGTCTCTGCAATCACGGGTCTGCGTGTGACTGAAGAAGAAGAACAAACAGGCTTAGATCTTAGTCAACATGATGAAAATGCCTATTCGTGAAACAAAGATGATCATGTGAATGGTTGACTCGGAACAAGACTGCACTCGGTGTCAAGAGGTATGTCTAACACTGCGGTCATGAAGCCGGCTCGCCATCACAAGAGATGTGTCACCGGTTGTGAATGGATGGGGACTAGATTAGCCGCAGAAGTATCTTCAGGGTACTCATGTAAGAAAAGGATAGCGTGAACCCAGAACTCGACCGACAGAGCCTCATCGCCATCTTTGTGACCGAAGCCTCAGAGGCGCTGGACGTACTGACGAAGGCGTTCCATCCGCCCGATGGAACGCAGCCCATTCCATCGCAATTGCAAGAACAGTACGTATGGGCCCATAAGATTCGAGGAGCGTCGGCGCTCTACGGCTACGAGGGATTGGCCTTGATGGGGTCGTTGCTCGAATCGACCTTGGAAGAGGCGCCGTCTATAGAAGCGTCTCTTTGGCCGAAGGCGTTGGAAATCTTACGTGGCATCGTGACTTCGCTCGAGTCTCAGTTGAAAGTCGTTGCGGGTGGTGGTGCTGAAGATCCTGCGATCAGTGCGCGATGGAAAGGTGAAGTAGCCGGATTGTTCTCAGGTTTGCCGACTGCGGCCGTGCCGAATGAACCAAGATTGCTTGCGCCTGACTATCTCGTACCGACTCTCGATGCCGAAGTCATGTCGTATTTCACTCCTGAAGCGGATGAATACTTGCAAACCATGGAATCGCTGCTTGAGCGGCTGTGGCAAAACCCCGCTGACGGAGAAAGTATCCATTCGCTCTTCCGAACCGTTCACACACTCAAAGGATCTGCCTGCACAATCGGATTCGCGGTGATCGGCGACGTGGCCCTTCCAGTCGAAGATTGCATGGTTGCGGTTCGTGAGGGACAAATTTCCCTCTCGTCGGATGTATTGGGAGCTATTGGTCGCGCGATCGACGTCATTCGGCTGCTGATGCGCCGCGATGACGGCAATGTGGCTCAGCTGCAGCATGAAGTGCCGGATGTGACCCAAACACTTGCGCAGATCCGCAACGGAGAACAGCTGGCGGTACCGACTCATGCAGCGACTCCAATCGCTCCGGTCGTTCAGGTTGCGACGGCTGTTGTGGATCGTCCCGAAGAATCTGCCGGCTCCGATGTGGGAGCAGATCCTGCGTCGAGCGCATTGACGGATGAGTATCTATTGCCGCCTCTTGATTCGGAAGTGCTGTCCTATTTTGCCCCGGAAGCACAGGAATACCTTGAGTCTCTCGAAGCCCAGCTGCTTCGCCTCGATAAGGAGCAGCACAACTCTGAACTGATCAATCAACTCTTCCGTACAGCTCATACGCTCAAGGGGTCTGCCTATACTGTCGGATTTCAGTCGATCGGCGATCTGACTCACTATGTCGAAGATTTTATGGGAGCCGTGCGCGAGGGTCGTGTCAAAATTCTCCCTGGGCATACGGACGTCTTGTTGCGATCGGTCGATGTCGTACGCCTTCTGATGCGGCGGGATCCTACGTCCCTCGACATGCTACGCCAGCGATTTACCATCGCGATGCAACGACTCAAGCAATTGGATAAGCCGGTGACGACTCTGGTGGTGGAATCAGATTCAGTCGTCGAGCGTGTCGGTACGCCTGATGAGCAAGAATCACGTGACCAAGAAGAACTCGAGCCTGCCACAGTGGTGAAAGGTAAAACCACCGATGGAAAAACCGCGGAAGATCGTGAAGTTATCCGCGTCAGTCGCGATCGCTTGGAGCGATTGTTAAATCTGGTCGGTGAACTCGTCATTGGCCGAGGGCGTCTCGAGCAGCGGTTGCATATGCTTGAACAGCTTTCCCAACAGGTATTGGCGTGCAAGGGTCGTCTGGTTGAGTCAGTCCATTCATTCGAGGAGAAACATACCTTTACACTTCCGAGCACGAGATCCGGACCATCGACCACTCCGGCTGAGGGATTCACAGGAGTCAGCGACTTCGGGAGTCTTGAATTTGACAAGTACGACGATTTCAATATTCTAGCGCGACGTATTGGAGAAGTTACCGCGGACATTTCGGAGTCGATGACACAATTGAGCGGGTCGATTCGGCGTTCACACGAAGACATGAGTCAGTTGGCCCAGTTGACCCTCGGTATGCGGGATGAGATCGCCCGAGCCCGTATGGTGCCGGTGGGTACGCCGTTTACCCGCTTCCGCCGAGCCACGCGTGAGATGGCGCGTGCGACGGGGAAGGAAGTGACGTTGGTGACGTCCGGTGAACACACCGAAGTCGATACGGGTGTCGTCGAACGCCTGGTCGATCCGTTGGTTCATCTCGTGCGCAACGCGGTATATCACGGGATCGAACTCGCGGCCGATCGTGTCTCGAAGGGGAAGCCTGCTGCCGGCACGATTTATCTCCATGCTGCGCATCGTGGGAATGCGGTCTTGATTGAAGTCGAAGACGATGGGGCAGGACTCGACGTCGAAAAAATTAGGGCCAAAGCAGTTGAGCGAGGTCTACTCCGTCCGGAGGTGGCCCGTTCGATGCCTGAATCAGAAATCATCAAATTTATCTTCATGCCGGGGTTTTCGACGGCCGATCAGATTGGCGATCAGGCTGGGCGAGGAGTCGGGATGGATGTGGTGAAGCGTGTCATTGAAAGCATGAATGGGCATATCGACGTGGAATCCATTCGAGGGATAGGGACGAAGTTTACCTTGAGTTTGCCCCTCACACTCTTGATTGCCACTGCTCTCATGGTACGGGCAGGGAACGAACGTTACGGAATTCCTCTTCCAGCGGTGCGCGAAGTGACCATGTTGACGCCCAACACGCTTCAACAGATGGGCGAACGATCGATCTTACATATCGGAGCCGAGGCGATTGAAGTGCAACCGCTCCAGCAGATCCTCAATCGAAGCAGCGTGCCGGTGGAAATCGGTAAGCCGGTCGTTATCGTACGAACGGCGGCCGGAATGATCGGCTTGCTGGTCGATGAATTGCTCGGACGACAGGAAATCGTTATCAAGCCATTGGGATCCTTTCGGTCGTTGGATCGTTCCAGTTTCGGTGGCGCAACGATCGATCCGGAAGGACGTGTCGTGCTTGTATTGGATCCTGCTCGGTTGCTGGCGAGAGAGGCGCAAACCGATGCGGTACCGGAATTGTCGTCGGGCTCGACCGTGCCGTCGGACTTGCTGGTTCCATACGCCGAGGCCCCGGAGTCGAAAGCATCTGAGCAGTTGCTGCTCTTGATTGACGACTCCTTGAGCATCCGGAAGTTTGTGAGTCGAATGTTGGAGTCGGCTGGGTATGAAGTCGATACGGCCGTGGATGGAGAAGAAGGTCTTCGAAAGGCGTCCGCACAAAACTATCGACTAATCATCACCGATCTTGAAATGCCAAAGCTCAATGGCTTTGAAGTCATTCAAGGGTTGCGCAGCCGAGCGCAAACCCAACAGACGCCGATCATCGTCATGACCACGCGTGCCGGTGATAAGCACCGTCAAATGGCGATCAATATTGGAGCGAGCTCCTATATCGCCAAACCGGTAGAAGAGCGGGCCTTAATACAAGAGATTGAACGCTGGATTGGGAAGGAAGCCGCGAAGCCTCATTAGAACGCGGTCACTGGATGTCGGGTCGTTGGACCAACAATAGCATTTATGAGTTTGCGTGGCCACCACAATTCAAAAAACTCGACCGTGGAGACGGCCAGCTTCTTGGTCATCCGCTTGGGGCGAAGCTATATGGCTCTACCGGCGGAGGGAGTTCGTGGCATTCTCACGCAGGAAGAGGCAGGAGCTGAACACACCGTCACTTCTGCAGGCACCGTTTATCAACCGGTGGATCTAGCCCAACGACTTTCGGTTATCGCGAACTTGTCCGGTCTCGAGTTCAGGACGGTGTTGTACTCGACAGGCCGTTCCCATAGTGCGATCGGGGTTGAGCAGGTGATAGGCCTGACGGAGGTAGAACGGAAGGACTGTTTTCCGTTACCGCCACAGTTTCAACGCGATGAACGAAACTGGTTTCAGGGGATGATGTTCCATCAGGAGCAGTTGGTGTTGATCCTGAATCCGTTGTGGGTGCTAGGAGAGTCGGCTGAGGTAGTACCTACGCCGCTCGAGCAAGGGAGAGAGATGGTTGCGGCAACTCCAGCAAGGATCGGTGAGTCATGCTGAAGGCCGCACGTGGAAAGCAGCAGGTTCAGGCCACGAAACGGTCGTGGAATGTGGTGGTATTTTCCATTGGTGGAATAAAACTCGCCGCGCGAACCGAAGATGTGGGAGGGGTGTCGCCCTGGACTGAGAGCATTCCGGTGCCGAGTCGAACGCCATTCGTACAGGCGATGCTGAAGAGGGACAATCATGTTATGCCGGTCTACGACTTGGCAGGCAGGTTGAGTCGCACATTGATCGGAAGTCCGTTGCTGTGTCTGGAGGTGCGCCACCTTGACGGACCAATGGCCATCTGCATCGATGCCGAAATGCCATCTCTCGAAACTGTGGATGCAACAGCGATTCGATCAAACAGCAGAGGGGATATTGAAACGCATGGCACAATCACGATTGCCGGAAACGATGTAAAGATTGTGGCCTTGCAGCGACTCGGCCGGACCACGCAAGTTACCGTCACGCGGTAAAGGTTTTGGAGGAAGGCAGGAGCTATGACCAAAGTGTTGATTGCCGACGACAGTATCGCGGTTCGAAAAGTCGCCGAACGATTGCTGACTGAGGCTGGGTTCAGAGTTGCTCTTGCCGCAAACGGCGCGGAGGCATTGGCGTATTTAGCCAAAGAGACGCCTGACCTAGTCGTCTCTGACGTGATCATGCCTGATAAAAGTGGCTACGAGGTGTGCGCGTTCGTGCGCGGCCAGAAGGCGATTGCGAATACTCCGGTGCTCTTAATCTCAGGCATCGTCAATGATGAGGTCACGAAGCAGGCTGAATCCTGTCACGCCGATGGGGTGTTGAAGAAACCATTTCAGGGTACGTCTCTCAAAGATCGTGTGCTCGAGCTGTTGGCCAAGCGGCAAAGCGCAGCCGTCCCTGCTGCGAAAAGTACTGACAAAGTACTCGCGCCCGTCGAGTCGAGTCAAAACCCGCAAGTGAGCGCAGATCAATTGGAAACCTACCGACGTGCAGAGGCACGAGTGAAGACGCTCGAAGAAGAACTCTTGGTGGAACGAGATCGAGCGACACGGAGTGCGCAGCGAGTGGCGCAGCTCGAAGGAGAATCGGGCCGCACTCAAGAACTGGAGTCGATGTTGACGCATGAGCGGGAGCAGACTGCCCAGCTGAAGGTCCAACTGTCAGAGGCCGATTCTGCAGCCATTCGTGTGCGTGAACTGGAGGCCGAGCTTCAGAAAGAGCGAGACGATAGTGCACAACAGGCCACACGTGTCGCCGAACTGCAGAAGCATGCGAGTCGTAGCCAAGAACTGGAATCGACTCTGCATGCGGAGCGTCAGGCCGCCGCGCAACTGGTTGAACAAATGACCGAGATGGAACAGGCCATGACTCGGGCTCAGGATGTAACACAGCAGCTTGCAGAGGCACAGGAACGTATCAGTGACTTGACTCGTCGAGTGGCGGAGAGTGAACAGATCACTGCACGAGTACGCACCTTGGAAGAATTGCTCGCTCACGAACAGCAAAAAAGTAAGGACCTTGCCCTCCGTCTTACTGAGGCAGAACGCGCGGCGCACAAAGTATCGGAGAGTGACGGATTGCTTCAGACGGAACGAGAACGGAATGGTCTTCTTGTAAAGCGCGTCTCTGAAGCTGAGCACGCGGCTGATCAAGCCACGAAGCGGTTTGAAGAGATGGCGATAAAACTTGGCGAGATTGCGGGGTTGGCCTCTCAATTGGGGAACGGAAAGCGACGGTCTTGATTCACTATGACCCCTTTTCACGAACCGTCAATGACGTGAAGGACTGATGTCATGGCTCCCGGCATCCCCGATGATTCTCAGAAAGAGTTGGTCGATCTTTTTGTTCAGGAGGCACATGAATGGCTTCAGAACATTCATGTTGCCCTCGATGAACTGCAACAAAGTCCGGCGCCTGAACGTCATGCCAAGTTGATTGGAACGATTTCGGCCGGCGTGACGAACCTCGGTGGATCTGCCGCCACACTAAATCTTTCAGACGTCGAGCGTGCCAGCTTCGATGCGATTCCATTTGTTGAAGCTCTGCATGACCCGCACAAGGAATTTTCCGTTCAGGATTTTCTCTCGCTCTGTAAGCAGTTGGGCCAGATCCATTCCGCATTGACCCGGGCCACCGGCATCTCCTTTGAAGAGGATGGGAATAGTGCGGCGGCTGAGGCGGTTGGTGCAATCCTTTCTCCTAGAGAGTTCATGCAATCCCTTCAGGAACTGCTGCATAAACAGCCTCCCAACGCAGCTTTAGGACGTAATCTCATCCGTAGCCTGATCGATCAAATGGAAAGTCAGGTTCAGGCCGGTGTTGAACGCATCGACGCCAAGGTCATTCAAGAATATCTTGCTCGAGTGTCCGAAGCGGAGGAAGCATTTCTCAAGATCATTGACGAACGAGTGCCGGAGATTTTCAAGAAGATGAATGCTCTCAAGGTGGATGGAGGAGAAGTCTCCTCACGGATGAAGGTCCTCGAATCCTCTCTTCAAGATGTCGCAGATTTGCGCACGGAAGCGCAGCAGGTAAATGCGGGCTCAGCCATGATGTTTTTTACCGGTCTGCACAGTCTGCTGACCGTAGTGGCACAGCGTCGAGTGCGCTTGGCTGCCACGCGGGTAGAATCGGTAACGGCGCGTCTGAATGTGATGGGCGGTGCCATTCGCCAGTGGGTTGAGCATGGGCGAACTCAGCGTGCTGCCATCAACCAGTTATTCCCTGCCGGCCACTCATAGGCAATGAGGTGGAACCCCTCGCACAAGTTCGCCGAAACGCGAGATATAGTCGCCCCCTCCGAGACATGATGAATCTGCGATGAACGAAGCCCTCGACTATACAACATATTGGAACCTGAGGACCTTGCCCTTCGAGAATGTGCCAGATCCGCGATTCTATGTCCCGAGCTCTCAACATGACGCAGCGCATAGATGGTTGAGTTATGGGATTCAGACCCGCAAGGGCATCCTCCTGCTCACGGGTGACATCGGATGCGGAAAAACATTGCTGAGTCGTCGGTTGATTGTCGGGCTGTCACCTACTCAATATGATGTGGCCCTTATTGCCAATCCCTCGCTTTCTCCATCCGAATTGCTGGATGAGGTGCTGTCTCAGTTTGGGCTCGACCTCGTGAAATCAAAAGCGGCACGATTACAGATGCTCAATGCCCGCCTGGAGTTGAATGCTGCGCGCGGGATCAGCTCGCTGTTGGTGGTGGATGAAGCGCAAGCCATTGAAAACGCCAAGGGATTCGAAGAACTCCGATTGCTGACAAACTTTCAACTGAACGATCGCTATCTGTTGACAGTTGTGCTGATCGGTCAGCCAGAATTGCGCCAGCGTGTGGCGGAAATCCCTCAATTGAACCAACGAATTACAATTCGTGCGCATCTCGGCCCGCTCACGGAAGAGGAAACGACGTCATACATCGCGTCTCGCATGGAAGTCGCGACGCAGCGGACAGATGTATTTACCAAAGAAGCGGTAGCCGTGATTTATACACAGAGCAAGGGAATCGGCCGACTGATCAATGCGGTCTGTGATCAGTGTCTCTTTGCCGGCGCGATCGAGCATGTCTCGCAGATCGATGACCGGCTTGTTCGAAGGGTTGGGCAAATCATATGATGTACCATCACATGTTCGGCAAGGATGCTCTCACGCGATGAATGCCTACAGTACGACAGACTGGTATGCCGTTGCGCAGGAGCAATTGACGGGCGTGGCGGTCGCCATGCAACGGCAAGAGGAACTCGACTTCGAGGCATTGTCGACTCTGGCAACAGGGATTGCGAACGCGCTCAAGAGCGGCGATCAATTACTTGTTCTGGCTATGAGCGGTCCAGCGGGCCCTCCGTTGATTACGAATCTCGTCAATGTTGCGATCTTGGCAACGAAGGTGGGGGCTGGACTGGGATACCACGGGAAAGAGCTGGAACGGCTGACCTTTGCAGGGCTCCTGCACGACATAGGCCTTTTTGCCGTGCCGCAGTCGTTGATCACAAAATCGGGCCGGTTGACTCGTGATGAACGGACGCTGATAGAGCAGCACCCCGAACTCGGCTACCAAGCGATTCGAAAGGCTGGTCAGAACTATGACTGGCTGGCACAAGTCGTACGCCAGGCACATGAGCGATGGAACGGGCAGGGATATCCGAACAAGCTGAAGGAGCGGCAGATCAGCGAATTTGCCCAAATCATCGGCGTGGTGGATGTCTTCGATGCCCTCGTGAGCCCACGCGGGTATCGCCGCCGATTCTTTCCTCACGAAGCGGTACGAGAATTGATTGTGGCGGAACGGGCGGCGTTTCCCAGAGAAGTCGTCAAGGCATTGGTTGAACAGCTGTCGGCCTATCCACTAGGGACTTCGGTTCGTTTGACCACCGGAGAAGTTGGATCAGTTGTGCGTGTCAATACGCGGTACCCACTCCGTCCGATCGTATGGATCGAGGGCGATGCGGCTCGTGGACAGGAGGGGATGCAGCTTGATCTGAGCCTCACTCCGCTCGTGTCAATCATCGAAACACTCGAGCCTCCTGACGTCGCACGCATCTCTTTTCGGACAGATCCGACACATACCAAGACCACCGGCTTGGTTCCCTCGGCCTCCGAGCAATTTACGTCGCTCTTGGAAGGTCTTGATGCGTTGGCGAGTGCGATTCAAGGGGCCGTCGAATCCAGGACTTCTGTGCATGAAAGCCGAACCATGCCCCCGTCGGGCGAGAATCAATGGGTAGGACGACCGCCTGCACAGGAATATGTGGATGCTAGCTTTGAAAAGGAGGTCATTGGGTTATTCGCTCTGGAAGCATATCAATGGCTGGCTCAAATTCAGATGGCGATCAAACAGCTTGCTGAAGGGGCCGACGGAACGATGCGCCCGAAGCTGTACGGGATCCTCTTGCACGGGATTACGAATCTCTCCAGATCCGCATCGACGGTGCATCTCCAGAGCATCGAGCAGATGGCCTCAAATCTGCTTCCGATCCTCCACGATATGGGACGACAAGAACCACATACGATGACGGCAGCACTACAGTCGCTCCAGAAGGGATTGGATCGGATCAGTCTGGCCGTGCGTCGCTTGGCAGGAACTGAAGGCATCGAACATGCTGGAATTGAGGATACTCCCGTAGGACTAGAGCGTGAATCCGAGCAGGCTCTTCCTGCCGTTGTGTCTGAACAGGCTGTACCGTCTCAGCAGCAGGCTCCCTTTACCATGAGTTCCAGCGTCCCCCTCATCCATGCCCTTCGGGACCTCCAGCAAGCTCGTGCACGGTCGATACAGCCGACCCGCGATGTGCTGGAAGCGGTCATCCAGCGAGCCGAGCGGGAAATCGGTCAACTTGATGTCGCCGGCGTCGGACGCATCTTAACTGAACTTGATAGACTCGACGATGAATTTCTTCAAGAAGTTCGCCGGCGAGTCCCGATCATCAGTTCCATTCTTACGACTATACGAACGATAGAGCCGACGGATTTTGTCACGGCATCTCAACTCGATCCGATACTCGAACAAGTTGAGGCTCTCGACAACCTAGCAGGCCAAGTACAGGCGACAATGATGACCATGTTTTTGCAAGGGCTACGATCCTTTCTCATGGTCGCGGCCTATCGAAAAACATCGACGTTAAGGGAGCGCCTTGGAGCCGTCGAGACAAGAATTCATGCATTGATACCGATGGCAGAACAATGGAGCAGTCTCGGTCACGTTGAACGATCCGCTATCGGTGGTATCCTACCTGTTTAGTTTTCCCTATCAGGCTGCACCGTACGGTACATTGGCTGCTCTGGAGAAATTTCTGAATCGTGCGGGATTCGCGTTCGATTCCGAAGGCATTCTGGCTAAAAATCTGTATCCCAATGAAATTGCAGAAGTTGGGTTGCCTATCGATTGGGCAATGTGTGTGGTGCTGTGATACGGCATGGTATTGGTTGCTCATCCACATGATTATCCACAAACCATACACATCTTTTGTGGACACTGAGAGCAGGGGGCTCCAAGTCCTGCATCATCGTCCCCTTTCCTTTTGCGGGACTTCATGCTGGTGGGAGCGAAAGACCAGCTGGGACGCAGTGTTTGGACGTTGGCACAGACATTCGTATTATGGAGTGAGCAGATGAGTACCCTTGATAAGAAAAACAAGCCTGCTGGTTACCGTTGCTTATGTGTCATCCACAATTTCTCATATATGCATGGGATTGAGCCTCCTGATCAATGAGACCAGAAGGAGACGCACCGTCTCCGTTCCCCTTCGTGTAACAAGCTGTAAAAGAATGGTAAGATGCCGCCGTCTTATTGCCGCATTCTGTCAAGGTGAGAAGTTCGGCAGGAGATATTGGGAGCATTTCAACGATGCCGAAACTTGTGACGGTGTTGAAACCGGAGAAGATCGATGAGCAAGCTCGTTATTATGTCCGATCCCATATACTCCTTCCTGCTGGGACAATCGGACTGGTGTGCATGGTCGGTGGAGTGGGGGCACTGGCCTATCAACTGCTGGTGAACCATACCTACAGTTGGGTGACGTTTCTCACCAGCTCAATTCTACTCGCGATTGGGGCATTGTGCGGGTTTGGGCAGGCACGATATCACCGCTATCTCTTCAGAGCTTTTCCAGAGGTATATGCGGCACGCCTGCGAACAGCCGTCGCTCAACGCAACAGAAAAGCCAAGGCAAAGATCGAGCCGGAAGAACCGCAGATCGAGCACCCCGGGCGTGGCTTTGTTACGTCGATCTCCATCGCTGGGGCGGCGCTGATCTTCGGTGCATCAGCCTTGGCCACTCTGCGCGGTGAACTGGATTTGCTCCCGGCCGTGTTAGTGCCTTGGGCGGCATTTTACTGGGCCAAGTTGTTCTGTTGGCGTGGAGTAGTGGACTAGCACGAACGACCGTGCCGCGTGATGCGCGAGAAATGCGCGAAAAGCGTGACGGGCTGAAAGAATTCAGGAACCTGTCGTCCGACCATCCACCATTGAGCATTCATCATTCAAAATTCAACACTCTTCCAACCGCCTCACCCCTTACGTTTCTTTTTCGTGGCCTTCGTCTTGGAGGTTTTATGAGCCGAACGTGATACTTCAAGCTGCTTCATCCGTTCTTCCAATGTACGGATTGTCTGCCGGAGTTCAGGAAGACGTGGAATCACGGCTTGAGCCTTCACCCAGACTTCGTGCGGCATCACAGGAGCCCCTGAGACGATCTGGTTGGGTTCGACACTGCGGTTGACCCCCGCGCGAGCAGCAATCATGGTCTGATCTCCGATCACAATATGATCCGCCAGCCCTGCCTGGCCACCGATCATGACGTGGTGCCCGACACGAGTGCTGCCGGCAATCCCGACCTGCGCGACCACAATTGAATGAGCGCCGATCGTCACATTATGAGCGATCTGGACCAGGTTATCGATCTTGGCGCCTTGTTTGATGATGGTTTGGCCGAGTGTGGCACGATCGACTGTGACATTCGCTCCGATTTCGACATCATCCTCGATCGTGACTCCACCGAGCTGAGGAATCTTGAAATGCCGGCCCTGGTCCTGTACATAGCCGAAACCATCGCTTCCAATCACAGTGCCGCTGTGAATGATCACCCGTGCGCCGATCGTTGATCCTTCCCTGACGACGACATTCGGATAGAGCAGTGTGTCGTTCCCGATTGTCGTATCGTCGCCGATAAAGACACCGGGATAGAGTGTCACCCGGGCGCCGACCGTCACCCGGTCTCCCAGTGTCACCCCAGGCCAGATCGAGACATCAGAGCCGACCTGAGTGTCCACACCACGAACAACCGTCACGTCAATGCCACGGGGAGGGGAGACGGCGCAAAAGAACTTCTGTGCAATCTGTGCAAAGGCCAGTGCGGGGTTGGCGACGATGAGGTGGGGGTTTGTCACTTCAGTAAGGCGCCGGTGGGCAAGCAGTGCTCCAGCAGCAATAGTTTTGCCTTCCTTGAGTATCCGATCACCGGTGACGAAAGTGAGATCGTGCGGGCCGGCATCTTCGATACCGGCGAGGTTTGAAATCGTCACATGTGGCGATCCGACAAGTTCTCCGCCGACTATTCGATGGATCTCTGCCAATGGGATCGGAATGCGTGTCCGCGTTGCCATATGGATTAGGATTTCTTCCTGCCCTTTACTTTCGATGCCTTCGCTGGTGTCTTGGTCGTGGTCTGCAAAGTGGTTTTTCCCATCCGCTTCTCAACGTACGTCACCACGTGCCCGACTGTCGTCAATCCCACGAGGTCTTGGTCTGGAATCTGGAGTTCGAAGGCCTCCTCAATGCGATAGAGCAGTTCGATCACGGCCATGGAGTCGAGACCTAAGTCTTCTCTCAGATGCTGTGCAGGCAGTATCGTAGCCGGATCGCGTTTGAGGTACTCGCCCAAGGCGGTGCGGATTTTCAGTGCAATGGTGGGATCGCTTGCCATCGGTGACATTCTCCGTTGTTCTCTTGCCGCTCCTGAGCTGGTCCCCTCGTGGGGAGAGGGGACCAGCTCTATCTCGCGATTGTCGTCCTACGACGTCGCCTGTTTGAATACCACAGCAGCGTTGTTGCTGCCAAACCCAAATGCATTCAACAAGGCGACTTTTATGCGACGGGTCTGCATTGCGTGCGAGAGTCCCGCTAACGCGCAAGCCGGGTCAGGGTCATCGTAGTTGGCGGTTGGATGAATGCGGCCCGTGTGAATTGCCAATACCGAGGCGATGCCTCCGATCGCACCAGCAGCACCCAGCGTGTGGCCGATCAGTGATTTGGTGGCGCTGATGGACACCTTGTCCGCGCGCGACCGAAAGAGTCGCCGGATTGCCTTCACTTCGACAGCGTCTCCAATCGTTGTCGACGTAGCGTGAGCATTAATATAGTCCACTTGTCTCGGAGTGACGCCTGCATCCGCAAGGGCAAGTTGCATCGTGTGAGCCACTTCCAAGCCATCTTCACGAGGGATAACCATGTGATAGGCTTCGCTCGCGGCGCCGTAGCCGGCAATCTCGGCATAGACTCTCGCCTTGCGTTTCTTAGCATGAGCGGCCGACTCCAAGATAAGCGTCGCAGCGCCTTCCCCCATCACGAAACCATCTCGCAATCGATCGAAGGGCCGCGAGGCCTTCTCCGGACAATCGTTGAATTTAGAGGACAGGGCCCGCATGGAACAAAATCCGGCAAACACGAGTGGCGTAATGCTGGCATCGGCTCCAACGGTGATCACGACATCGGCACGCCCCTCGCGGATACAATGGAGTGCGTGCCCGAGAGCATGGGCGCTGGAGGAGCAAGCCGTCGAGATGGTCACGTTTGGGCCCTTGGCGCCATAAACCATGGCAACAATGCCGGAAGCCGAATTGAGGGTGATGACGGGGATAAAATTCGGATGTACACGATGTGGCTTCTGCTGTTCGTAGAGTTGTGTGATTTCGCGCTCGCCCATCACCATCCCGCCCATGCCGGCTCCGACGATGACCCCGACACGGTGGGGATTCTCCTTCGTCATCTGAAGGCCTGCGTCGGCCATGGCTTCTTTCGTAGCCACTAGAGCGAACTGTGCGTAACGGTCTACGCGCTCCCCATGGACTGAATCGATAAATCGTGCGACGGAGAAGTCACGAACCTGGCCTGCAACTTTGGAGCGGTAACCGTCCATGGAAAACGGCTCAAATGACGTAATGGTCGAGATACCGGATTGACCGGCGAGCGCGGCATTCCAAAACTCCTTTACCCCGATCCCGATTGGAGAGACGATTCCCATCCCTGTGACCACGACACGCGCCCGCATCTTCTTGGATTCCTTTCAGTTACGTTCTGGGTTTTACTTACCGGAAGCGCCGGAATCAGTCAACCAACCAGGGAATAGGCAAGACAGGCTGAAGCTGGGAAGGCTGAAGGCCGGAGTTCGAACCCTTCAGCCTTCAGCCTAGTCCTTGCCTTCAGCGCTATCTCACGCTAATAGCGCACTTTGAACATCAAATAGAGCCCATAACTCATGAACAGAACATTCGCCATCCAGGCGGCGACCAAGGGTGTTAAGACTTCGCCACGACCAAGCGCGATCGCAATAGAATGTGTCGCCCAATAGCAGAACCCAAGGGCGAGTGCCTGCCCAATGCCCATTGCCATGCTGCCCCCCCGTGTCCCACTCCGGCGTAAACTCATCGCAATGCCGACTAACACCATGACCACAGTGACAAATGGAAACGCGATTCGACCGTAATAGTCTGTCGTCATTCGTGCAACCTGAGAGCCTTCCTGATGCCGACGTCTGGAGTAGGCCCGGATTTCATGAAAGGTCATTAATTCGGAATCGCCGCCGAGCCACGTGGTGAAGTCGTCGGGAATAAGAGTCAGCATGATGTCTTGGCGGTCGAATATGGTGGTCGAGACTGTTCCATCCTGGGAGAATCGACGATGCCGTCCTTGATGCAGCGTCCATGTGGAGCCACTATAGCGGGCTTCGTCAGCTTCAGTCACTTCGGTCAGTTGAAAGTCCCGATCGAACGAAAAGAGACGTACCTCGCCTAACAGTTCCCCGCCTACAGACACGCTTGTGACATGCATCAGTCTGTCGGCGTCCAATCTCGTCCAAGGATGCTTGAGTATGACGGCTGCAGCGGGTGGTTTTTTTTCGATGCGCGTGCTCCGAATCTCTTCGGATTTATTCGCGGCCAAGGGGATGACGATGGAACTGAAGAGCAGGAGCACGAGGGAAATTCCTGTGGCAAACGCAATAAAAGGAGAGGCAATCCAAAGGAGACTGATGCCGCAACTGCGCATGGCCGTGATTTCGTGACCACGGGAAAGCAATCCGAACGTCAAGAGTGTCGCCATCAGAATCGCCAGGGGCGCAATTTGGAAGGATATCGCGGGGGTTTTGAGCAGGAAATATGCGAGGACATCGAACCAGTCGGCATCGAAGCGCAATAAGCGGCGTATTTTTTCGAAGAAGTCGATGACGAGATACACCGTCATAAGTGCGCTGAAACACATCAGGAAGATTTTTCCATACTCACGAAAAATATAGCGGAAAAGAATGGACATGGCGTTACCGTCGGCTCATCAAATAAAACCACACGATGGTGACGAGAAGGAAAATGCCGTTGGGCAACCAGGCTGCGGCGAACGGCGGCAGACTTGTCGTTGTCACCAGGACATCGCACGCGACGTTCAGTACATAATAGACGATAATGACGAGCACACCGACAGCAAATCCACCGATTCGACCGGACCGTTTCGATGCGATGCCGACGGGGACGCCGAGCAAACAAAATATCAACGAGGCTGACGGAAAGGCCAAATCCTTGTAATATTCCGTCAATCGTCGAAGCGCGATCGGATCGTGCCATTGCGTCTGTGCGAGCTGGGCGATAATGGCGTCGTAAGACGGACGTTCCTCCGCAGTCGAGTACCCGCTCTGGCTGAGGGAGAATTTCAGATCGTAACTGGCGAAGGACACGTGCTCGTATTGGTCCCCCTGATCTGGTCGAGTGTGGATGACTCCGTGCTGCAGGTGCAACGCGACTTGACTTGTAGAGGAATCCACGATGACTTCGAACTGTTGTGCCACGATGATTCGAGGATCACGTGCATTGCGTTCGTCGGAGACGAAGATACCGGTGGTGGCCTCCTCGGGGTTCCCGTCCGGAACATAGATCATCATCTTGGGGATGGGCTCGTTAAATGTTCCCCGATCGAGTGCCAAGACCAGTTGATCTCGCAGGAGATTCAATGCCACTTTTTTGAGATTTGTAGAACTCCAGGGTTGTCCCCATTGTGCCAGCCATAAGGTCAGCCCGAATACGAGCAAGGCAAAGAGCACAACAGGGCGCGCCAATCGGATGAGGCTGAGGCCTGCCGTCTGCATTGCCACTAATTCTTTATCGAAAGAGAGGCGCCCGAAGGCGGTAATTGAGGCAATGATTCCGGCGATTGGGAGGGTGAGTACGAGGAACGACGGCATCAGATGAGCAAAGACTTGCAGAACCGCGACGATGCCCACGCCTTTGGAAACCAGTAGTTCCACCAAGCGCAGGAGTTCCCGTGTGAGCATCACAAAACACAGCGCACCAAGGCTCACACTAAAGGGGGAAAGGAGTTCAGTGAAAATGTAGCGATCCAGCAGCGTTCGTAGAAACATTCGGAAGATCACGCTCCTCGCCCATTGGACACTATAGGCGAGCGGGCGGGGGTTGTCCACTTTGCCGTCGCAAAGGTGTGCCCAAAGAATGGCTTGACAAGATTTGAAATGCCGTGGTACATGCTGCGCGAGTTCCACCGAGATACGTTTCGTGATCCATGTTGTCTTTCACATGACCCACCACG
>CBDDRB010000033.1:0-290923 GCA_965232965.1 uncultured bacterium | reverse complement strand
CTCTTCGAGCGCTCGCGATTGAAATTCGGTCCCGTGATCCACCGTGATGGACCGGGGGCCTGAAACGCCGGTCAGTACCCGATCTAAGGCCTGGCCCACCGTCGCACCCGACATCCGCAAACCGATTTCTAGCATGGGACTGTGCCGACTCCAGTTATCCACGACCGTCAAGACCCGAAACGGTCGTCCATCGGCCAGGGTATCATGCCTTATAAAAGTCTAAAATATGGAGCTGGCGAGAGGAATTGAACCTCCAACCTGCGGTTTACAAAACCGCTGCTCTGCCATTGAGCTACGCCAGCTACAGAATTGATTTATCAGGAGAATTCCGACACGCTGAGAGTCCGCAATCCACCAAAGTGTCCACCACGTGCCCACCAAAATCCCACAACGGAATCCTGACCGAGCCGTGCAGTCGTCCTGCTGTCGCGATGTACCGCATCGATCACTCCCATTGTCCAGACGTGGTCAGACAAATAGCCACGAAACTATAGCACGACGGAGGAACGTCCTACAAATTCCAGCCGGGATTGAGCGGGCAAGCACGCAGGTGTTTACGTCTCGGGGTCTGAACGCTTCAGGAGTGCTTGATGGCGAGCGACAACGAGGGCGCCGGCTTCCTCTAATCTGGCGGCGGACACAATGTTGTATCGATCGAATACCGAGCGGGTCTTATGACCAGAAATCGACATGGCGACTTTTTCTGGAACGCCCGCGTCACTGAAATTCTTGACGGCCGTTCGACGGAAGTCGTGAATCAGCGCTCCGGTGTACCCGCGTTGGCCAGCGATCTCCGCCGTCGGATTCGTCCATTTTCCAAGTCCCAGCTTCACGCAGGCTGTCTGCCAGGCGGTGCGAATGGACTTGAGCCGTTTCCCCTGGTAGTGACAGACCCACGGGCAATCGGGGTAGGTGTTCTGTGTGGCGAGATGCCACTCCCGTAACACCTCAAACAACTCGCCACCCATGATCAGCATTCGGGGTTCCGAGGTCTTGGTATCCCTTCCGGCAAGCGTGATGGTGACGGTCTTTCGCCGATGGTCTAAATGCACCTGCTTCCACTGGAGGGACGTAATCTCTCCCCACCGCATCCCGCTCCAATAATCAATGGTGACAGGGGGCCGTGCATGCGGAGGGAGTTCCGCGCACAATTGCCTGAACTGATCCCAGGTGAAATAGCCTGACCGGGGAGGGGCTTCCTTCAGCCTGGTCCATTTAGGGCGTTGCGTGACGAGCTGCAGTTCGAGACCAAGAGTGAAGGCTCGAAGGAGAAAACTTATTCGGCGGTTCACACGTCCAGCTGAAATCTGGTGTTTTTCCATCCACGCTTTGGCCCAATCGCGGAGTGTCGTGATTGACACACTCTCAGCCAGCATCGAGCCAGCCAACTGCTTCCAAAATTCGGCCAGTTGGTTCGCGCTGTGCAGCGATTTCTGTGCGTTGAGCTTGTAGTCATCCACGACCAAATCGACAAGCTCGGCAATCGTCGTCTGCCGGACTGTGGGCCATCCGAACACGCCTGTGTAGGCGCGCTGAATCAACTCGTCAAGGATGTGTTCCGCCTGTTCCCTCGTTCCGGACACCATTCGCCGAATCCTCGGTGCGCGGCGACCTGGATGAAAATCTACGCGGTACCGCTTATCGGCCACGCGGGTTATTTTCCCCTTCACGCAAACGCTCCTGAACGCCGCGTCTCATACTGTTCGACATCGGCGACGCGGATCCGCCAGCGACTGCGACGGCCCCTGTTCAGCTTCATCGCTGGAATTCCATCGGGCGCGTTGACAATGTCCCGGTAAAGAAAATCGGGAGTGACTTGCCATCGGACGGCCAGTTGATTCACGGTGAGAAATTTGACCGTGGGCTGCGGCTCGAGACTCTTGTGGCGTTTCATGGACGGACTCCTTCGAAAAAATAATGCGTCGTGGTCACGGCCTAACATGACCTGTCATAGAAGTCATACGAGATAGAACTTTCATGAATAGTGCCAACAGGTTAGATGATGATGAGCATCGGGATGATGGCATGTTTCGAGAGGGCGAGATCCGCGCTTCGATCACTCAAATCGCGGATCATTCGGCCATCCGGGATGGGCTTCCGGGCTTTGGCAGAGGCATTCCACACTTGGCTCGTTCGTTGAGTGTGGTCACGGAGATAGAGTTTCAGATTGATTGATGGATACAGGGTGCTTGTCGTAAAGCGAGGAGCATCTGAGCTTTTGTTCGAGGTTGTTTGATCCCCAATAATAAGAAGAGAGCGTTGGTGACTTTCCCGTACCAGTTTTGGGTTGCGAGTGCGACCATCGGATCTGTTTGGTAGCGTTCCATCCATCCCTGTAGGATTGGCACTCCTTGTTCTTGTGAAGATTCTCCCGGATAGAGGGTGTTGTAGGCTGCCCAGAGCGCTTCTGGTGTGGGACAGCGTAATGGCTTTTGCGGTGGGGCGTTTGGTGGAATGGTAACCATCGTCTTCTCGTCAGTTCTTATTCGGTGGTGCTGTCATGGTCTGGTGTGGCGTGGGTCTTCGTCACCTCTGTGATGATGACTTCAAGGGAGAATGCCTTATGACGTCTTCCTTTGATGCCATGCCTCTTGAGTAGCTCTTGCACGGCTTTCTTGATTCCAAGTGGAATGGTATTGGCTTGTACGGTCGTGGATTGCCGCGCGCGCGGGACAAAGGCATGATTAAATCGAGCGTTGATGTGAAGGCGTTTCATCATGTGATCTCACGTTGACCGGTCGTTCGAGGCAAGAGGGACAGTGCTCCCGTGCTCCATCATAGTCGCGTCGGTGTGTGTGGCCGGCCAGTGGAGGATGGGAACACGAGTGCCGCAGAATCCTGGGTTTCTCTTTCCGGGCCTAGGCGGGTCCTGGCCTGGGCGGTTCTTCAAACAAGCACTCATGGACGGCTACGTTGTTGTCCATGCAAGACCTGTAGAGGTATTACGGGTTGAGATGGAACGGAGAGACTAGGGGGTTAGGCGGCTTGGGCTCTTGGTCGGCGCGTCTTATGAAACAGCGTGGAGGGACCTTGGTTGATACTCTGGGCCACGTCGAGCGGTGTGGTGTACAGCGAGCGCATGCTCCCGGTATCAAGGTCCAGATATGTGGCAAATCTTGTGAGGTCGCCGGTCAAGAGCAAGCGAGTCAACATGTCCATCATTTCAGAGGCCATCCTGGGGGGTTGATCTCAAGGGATTTACTCTTGAAGCAGGGAGTAAGGAGTGCGGTGGCCGTCACGGAAGTCATAATAGGCAGGGATGGCGGTGCAGCACGGTTCTTGCGGGCCAGGGATACGCGGAAGCGCGGCAGGCTGTAGATGTTCGCAGGGGGCGATTGATTGGGCTGACTGTTGCCGTTGGCGGTGCAGGTTTTCATGTTGTCCTCCTTTTTCGAAGTTGATGTTTGCTCTCTCGAAGATCCCGGAGAGCAAACTCAACCCGGAGGGAAAAAGGAGGATGGAGCGGGGGCCAGTGGGCGTGCCGGAGGGGCCGGATTGCACAGGTGCAACCGTGACAGCCTGCTGGCGCGGCCTGTGCGGGACCGCAGGCGTTAAACGCCCGCCGGCCACGTGCGGGAAAACCTGCGCCAGACAACTATGAGGGAGGCAGGGTAGGCTTTCCCCTCGCTTTTTAGTGGCAGGAGAGGTAAAAAGTCGGAGGCTCGGGGCTGCGGGAAGGACTAAGTTGCCGTAAGACGAAGGCGAAAATTATTGCGGATGCGGTTCATATACATATATGAGGAGTGATAATGACATGGCAAAAATGGGAGTGGAGAATGAGATTGCGCAGTCCGTGGACGTGGCGGAAGCGAAGCGCCAACAGCTCCGCGCTTTATTGCCTGAGGCATTCACCGAAGGGAAGCTGGACATTCCTGCGCTGAGGCGGGCGCTCGGTGACAGTCATGTTGTTGAAACAGGTGAGCGCTATTCGCTCACTTGGGCGGGGAAGGGCGACGCTTACAAGGTGTTGCAGACGCCGACGACGGCGACTCTGCGTCCGCAGCGTGAGTCGTCGGTGAATTTCGATGAGGCGCAACACGTATTCATCGAAGGAGAGAACCTCGAAGTTCTCAAGGTTGTGCAGAAGGCCTATTTCGGCAAGGTCAAATTGATCTACATCGATCCGCCATACAACACCGGCTCGGATAGATTCATCTACCCGGATAGATTTCAAGAAAGTAAAGAGGACTATCTCAAGCGAATAAACGAACTGGCTGATGATGGCACGTTAATGCGGGAAGGATTCTTTCAAAAGAATAGCAAGGAGAATGGACGGTTTCATAGCAATTGGCTCTCGATGATGCTCCCGCGCCTTTATATCGCGCGAAACCTGCTGCGAGAAGATGGGGTTATTCTGGTTTCCCTTGATGACAACGAAGCCGCGAATTTCAAGTTGCTGTTAGATGAAGTTTTTGGACCAGAGAACTTCATCGCTCAACTCGTTTGGGAGAAGGGACGTAAGAACGACGCCAAGCTTTTTTCAGTTGGTCACGAATACATGTTTGTGTATGCCCGCAGCATGGCGACTCTAAAGGAACAGAAAACTATTTGGCGTGAGACAAAGCCGGGAGCGAAAGAGATTATTGCGAAGTGGCGGGAACTGAAGGCTCAACATGGCGATGGCAACTATGAGGCGCAGCAAAAAGGGCTTCGGGAGTGGTACGCCAGCCTTTCAGCAAATCATCCTTCCAAGAAATTGAGCCGCCACAAGTGGGTAGACAAATGGGGACCATGGCGTGATCGAGACATTTCATGGCCGGGAGGAGATGGGCCGCGCTATGACGTTCTGCACGAGAAGACAAAACAGCCCTGCAAGGTTCCCGAGCGGGGGTGGGGATTTGCTACGCCAGAGGAAATGCAACGTCAGATCAAGCTCGGATTGGTCGAGTTTCGTGACGACCATACCGAACCACCGTTTCGTAAAGCGCATCTTCTTCCTGTACCAGAAGAGTTGGACGACGAATCGGACGATGAATTCGCGGATCGTGAGAGCGGGGATGATGAAGAAATTGGCCTGCAAGTCATGGGAAGTGTGCTTTATAAGCAATCGCAGGTCGCAGTGAAGTATCTGCGGAAGCTGTTGGGCGGAAAGATTTTTGACAATCCCAAAGACCACGAGGTGCTTGCCCGTGTCATTGGCTATTGCATGGGAAACGATCAAGGCGGGATTGTCATGGACTTTTTTGCGGGGTCAGGCAGCACAGGCGAGGCTGTTCTGTCGCTTAACCAGCGTGACGGCGGCACAAGGCAAATGGTGGCTGTTCAACTGCCTGAGCTGTGTGAAGAAGGTAGCGCGGCTTCAAAGGCGGGCTTTGCAAACATAGCAGAGATCAGTCGAGAACGGATTCGCCGCGTGATTGATAGGATCAAAGAGGAATCGACACTAAGTGATCCGGCTGCGGCCGCTCTTGGTTTTAAATCGTTCGTCCTCTCCCCATCGAACCTCAAGCAGTGGAGAGGAGACGGGATTGATGACGCGGAGACCCTCGCGGCGCAGATACAGATGTTCATTAAAGCAGAGAAAGATGGAACATCAGCGGAGAACATACTCTATGAACTGCTTCTGAAATTCGGCCAGCGTTTGACGACACCCATTGAGAAACTGGACATCACGGGTAAGGCGGTGTTCACGATCAACGGCCGAAAGATGTTGTTCGTACTGGATAGCTTCACGGTAGAGATGATCGAACCGCTTCTAGCTCTTAAGCCGCGCGAAATTGTAGCGCTCGATTCTGTGTTCCATGAGAGTGACGATCTGAAATCCAATCTTGATCTTCAATGCCGCGACGCTGAAGTCCGGTTTACGTGCATCTGAGGCGGTTGAATGGAGCTACAGTTTTCTGCAAACCAGCAATATCAGCTCGACGCGATTAAGAGCGTTGTGGACCTGTTCTCCGGCCAGCCGCAGGCGGGCGGCGTTGAAGACTTTGCGGTTCAAGATGATGGGCCGTTGAGCCTCGCGCTCACCGAGAAAGGGCTTGCGAACCAGCTCACCATCACTGCGGAGCAACTACTGGCCAGTTGCCAGCAGGTCCAGTCAGACAATAAGTTGGCGCAATCAGAGGGTCTGCTGGGCCTTACGCTTGAGTCCGGTGAGATGCTAGGGGCGTTCCCGAATTTCACGGTAGAGATGGAAACTGGCACCGGCAAAACTTATGTGTACCTGAGGACGATTTACGAGTTACATAAGCAATATGGCTTCAAAAAGTTCGTGATTGTCGTACCGAGCGTTGCCATCCGCGAAGGCGTACTCAAAAACCTTCGAATCACGCATACGCATTTGCAAGGCCTCTATGGTCATGAGCCTTGCTCCTTCTCTGTTTATGACTCGGCGAAGGTGCACGCGCTCCGGAATTTCGCGTTGTCGAGCGCCATCCAGATCCTCGTCATTAACATTGATTCGTTCTCAAAGGACAACTCGGACGGTAACGGAGAGAATGGAAACGGGGCGGGGAACAAGAAAAAATCAAAGGGCAACGTCATTAACCAGCTTAGGGAAACTGGGGTGCGACCGATTGAGTTCATCCAGTCCACGAATCCATTTGTGATCGTCGATGAGCCGCAGAACATGGAGACGGATATCCGGAAGCAGGCTATAGCTCGGCTGAATCCGCTCTGCACGCTGCGGTATTCGGCGACGCCGCGCAACGCTTATAACCTCGTCTATCAGCTCAACCCTATCCGGGCTTATGAAATGGGGCTCGTGAAGCAGATTGGGGTGGACTCTGTGATTGAAGGGATTAACGCCAATCAAGCCTTCATCGAACTGGAGGGCTTCAGGACGGGTAAAAGGTCCGTCTCCGCAAGGATGACGATCTGGGTCAACACTGCGGGAGGACCAAATAAAAAGACCGTCACAGTCAAAAACGGAGACGATCTTTATTCATTGTCCAACGGGCGGGAGATGTACAAGGGCGGGTTTATCGTCAACGAGATTGATGCCGGTGAGCAAGTCGTTCGTTTTGCCAACGATGTGTCTGTGCGGGCTGGGAGTCCACATGGGGCGCTGACGGATGAGATTCTTAAGTTGCAGATTGAGGCGACTGTCCGGCGTCATTTCGAGAAGGAACTAAGACTGAAGCCACTAGGGGTCAAGGTTCTCTCCGTCCTTTTCATTGATCGGGTTTCGAACTACCGGGTCTATACCGACGAAGGCTCGACGGAGAAGGGCAAATTTGCCCTTTGGTTCGAGGAGATTTTTGAGCGATACCGGGCGAAGGCGGAGTTTGCGGGGCTATATCCGTTTTCACCCGACGCCGTGCATAATGGCTACTTCTCGCAGGATAAGCAAGGTCACTTCAAGGACTCGACCGAGAAGGGTAGCCAGGATGACAACGATACCTATGCCCTCATCATGCGGGACAAGGAACGGCTGCTTGCTCCCGAGGAACCGCTGAGATTCATTTTCAGTCACTCCGCATTGCGCGAAGGCTGGGATAATCCGAATGTCTTCCAGATTTGCACTCTGGCGGAGACCTCATCAGAACTTAAAAAACGGCAGGAGATCGGACGTGGGATGCGACTTGCGGTGAACGATAAAGGAGAGCGCATCTTAGACCGCAATATAAACCGGCTCACCATTATTGCGAATGAGAGCTATGAGGAGTTTGCGAAGGCTCTCCAGACGGAAATGGAAGAGCAAGGCATCGCCTTCAAGAAGGAGATGGTGCATAACGAACGCGCCAAGGTGACGGTGCGGTTAAAGAAAGGGTACGAAGCAGATCAGAATTTCTTGCATCTATGGGAGCGGATACAGGAGCGAACGCGGTATCGAGTCAGCTATTCAACGAAGAAGCTGATTGGCGAGGCCGTCGCGGCTATCGGCAAGATGCCGCACGTCGAGCGACCGAAGGTTGTCATTGCTCGCGCTGATCTTGCCATTACTGGTAAGGGCGTTGAGGGAAAGGAAATCGGGCGGCGGACACAGGTGATTGAGGCTCGCTATGTCATGCCTGATTTCATTGCCCAGATTCAGGCGAAAACATCTTTGTCCAAATCGACCGTGGCCGCGATACTGGTGCAATCTGGCCGACTACAGGATGCCTTGAATAACCCTCAAGCTTTCATCGATCAGGTCGCTGATACGATTAACGATATAAAGCGAGCATTGCTGGTGGAAGGTGTCGAATACGTCAAAGTTGCCGGTGCAGTATATGAAATGCATCGTTTCCAGGCGGACGACTTGATTGAGTTGTATGAAGCGAATGTCGTTGCCGTGCAGAAACAGGAAAAGACGCTATTCAGCCATATCCTGATCGATTCTAACTCCGGACCAGAGCAGGCCTTCGCCAAGGCTTGCGAAGACAATGAGGACGTTCACTTTTACATCAAGCTTCCGAAGTGGTTCTTAATCGAGACGCCTGTCGGGTCGTACAACCCGGATTGGGCGCTCGTCTATAGGAACGACGAGACGCTCTATTTTGTGGCGGAGACGAAGGACACGGGCGGCAAGGACGGGGTCAATCTCTCATTGTTACGACCCCTCGAACAGCTCAAGATCGAGTGCGGGAAACGTCACTTCAAGCAATTCGAGGAAGTCCGATTCCGCGTGGTGAAGAACCTTACGGAGCTGACAGCTTAGGAAGTGATAATGCTCATGGAAGGCGGTGGCTTGATGAATGCAAATGATACAATGCCTGAAGGTTCGCCGAAATAGGTAGAGAATGTGTGTCAGTAATGACTGAACATAGTTACACAATTGAGGTTCAAGCCGATTTTCTTGAACGGCAGGCCAAAGCGCGGCCGGTGCAGGCTGTTGCAGAGTTGATCTGGAACGGTCTCGATGCTGACGCCACGCGCGTGGATGTACGGCTCGAATCGGGCGAACTCGGGATGACGAGGATTGTTGTACTCGACAACGGGGGAGGAATTCCCTTTGCCGATGCACCGACACTTTTCACGCGGCTGGGTGGTTCCTGGAAAAAACCTGGTGCTCATAGCAGAGCGAAGAACAGAATGCTTCACGGATATGAAGGTAGGGGCCGCTTCAAAGCATTTGCCATAGGGCGGGTTGCGGACTGGTGTGTACGTTATCGGGCGGATACAGGAAGCATCCGCGGATACGACATCACCATGATCGAAGACAATATCCGGGAGGTTCGGATAACCGACGACGAGGAGATCGTAGGAGGCATACCGGGTGTAGAGGTTGCGATCTCGGAGCTGCACCGTGAGTTTCGTTCACTGGAGCCGGAAAGTGCTGTTCAGGAGCTGGCGGAAATCTTCGCGCTGTATCTGAAGGACTACAGAGACGTATCAATCTCCTATGAAGGCCGACAGGTGGATCCTGGCGCCGCTATTGCGGCGACACGAAGCGTAAAGCTGAACGATATAGATGATGACGGGGTGAGACACCCAGTTGAGCTCGAGATCATTGAGTGGCGAACCACGACCACGCGCGCGCTATATCTTTGTACTGAACAGGGATTCCCGTTATCGAAGGTCTCAACGCGGTTTCATGTTGGCGAATTCCATTTTTCGGCTTATGTGAAATCTTCCTTCATCACAGAACTGCATCGAGGGGCACGCCTTGATTTGGCTGAAATGGATCCAGTGCTCAGTAAGTGCATAGAGGAGGCACAGCAAGGTGTTAAGGCATACTTCCGGGAACGGGCAGCAGAGCGGGCAAGTTCCGTGGTTGCTGAGTGGAAAGCTGAAAACATCTATCCGTATCAGGGCGAGGCCGCGTCGGTGCTGGAGGATGCGGAGCGAAAAGTGTTCGATATTGTCGCTGTGACGGCAAGTGATTACTTGCCGGATTTTCAGGCTGCTCCGCCTCGGAAAAAGGCATTTGATCTGCGAATGTTGCGAACGGCCATCGAAAAGAGCCCGGAGGAGCTGCAGATCATCATGAACGAGGTTCTCGGGTTACCAAAACGCAAACAAGAAGAACTGGCGAGCCTGCTGCAGGAAGCCTCACTGTCGGCGATCATCAGTGCGGCAAAGATCGTTGCCGACCGGCTCAAGTTTCTGTCTGGGTTGGAAAGAATCCTCTTCGATACAGATATGAAGGCGCGACTAAAGGAGCGTTCACAGCTTCACAAGCTCATTGAAGATAATACGTGGTTATTCGGTGAGGAATATAACTTGTCCGTCAGTGACAAGGGCCTGACTGCCGTACTGGAAAAGCATCGTAAGTTGGTGGGAGATGAAATTATTATCGATACACCAGTCAAACACATCAGCCAAGAACGCGGAATAGTAGATCTGATGCTATCGCGAGCCTTGCGGCGACACCGCGCCAATGAATTGGAGCATCTAGTAGTAGAGCTAAAGCGGCCGAAAGTGAAAATTGGTGATGAAGAGGTCACCCAAATAGAAAAATACGCTATCTCGGTGTCCGGTGACGAACGGTTTCGAACGGTCGATGGAGTGAAGTGGACGTTCTGGGTTATATCAGACGACGTTGATCAATATGGTGCCTATCGAATGGACGAACGAGGGATCATTTCGTCGAAAAACAATATCACAGTGGGGATCAAAACCTGGGGGCAGATCATTGAGGAAAACAAGGGGCGCTTGCAGTTCTTCCAGGAGAAACTTGAGCACCAGGTCGATGACGAAACAGCGCTAAGGCATCTTCAGGAGAAATATAAGAAGTTCCTTGCCGGCGTTGTTGTTACGGGAGAAGAAAAAGAGGATGCGAAAGGGGAAGAGATCGCAGCAGAATGACGGATTCAAGTTACTTAATATTTCTGTGAGGCTTTGTATATCCAGACATGAGAGAAGGTACCGACAACTGATTTTCATCTATAAGCCGCTGAATGTGCTTTTCTGAAAAATCATTGAAATTGGTTGATTCGAAGGCGTTAAAGAACGATCTAACCGCTTTCACAAACTGTTTCAATGCTCCTTCGTCCATAACTTCTACGTCATGTGTGAAGGCAGCGGCTTTCTGGACGGTCCTGGACGGATGGATAATCACGTTCTTGACTTTACTGCTCGCATAATACTTCCCAAACCATGCGCATGAACGGTTCATCTGCTCCGCCTCACGCTTATTGATCTCGGCGCGATGAATATCAACTTCATTTTTGCACTCCCATAGAATGTAATGGGTGTCATCAAGAGCCCAAAGATTATCAGGGCCGCCTTCTTTCCACTCCTTGTCAGGGCGTTCTCCCTTGAAACCTAATGCTACGCTGAGGTCGTCGAGAGCCTGCTCAAATTTGTCTGCCTTGGTTCCGAAGACAAGGCGCGAAAGAATATCCGTTACAGCTATGTTCAGTTGCTCATAGTTTTCATGGGTTTTTATCCATGACACAATCCTTTCTATGCGGCCCTTGCTCACTATAGTGAGTTTTGTCACGCTCACACCTGAAGGAGGACGAAGAAGCAAGCGGTTGGCGGTATGAGCGGCTATTTGCAATCGCTGGGATTCAGATCGGTCTGCGCGGTAGATATAGCGCGCCATTTCCTGCAGATACCAAGCCTTGTCCTGCTCATCGAAAACCTTTTTATCAAGGGACGTTTGAATTTGTGACACGGCACCGGCGCGGTCTCCTGCGCGATATTTTTGCTCGGCGACAAGTTCCGTCGCATAGATATCAAGGACATGTTTATTCGCTCCGGATGGCTTTACACCTTCCATTTTTTCTACATAGAAAGCCTTCCAGGCAGCATCACGACGCAAGCATTGACGAATCAGATCCAAAAAAGCCTTCTCCGGTTCCTCCCCACTCGCAATTTCTTGTTTGGCAAAATCAGCGATTTCGATCCCGATTTCAATCTGGGTATCCATTTGACTGGAAAAGTAACGACGCGATGTCTTGTCCCTCAACAAACGGATAAGATCCGCACCCATAATCACTATTGCTGAATAATCCTTCTCGCCGCGCACGCTGCGGCCGAGCCCCTGTTCGATAGTGCGCACAGTTCTCATAAGTGTCGATTGGCTGCCGGTTCTACAGGCCTCCTGATATAAATCGATTAGGCTTTCAGAATACGGCTTCCCATCAAAAACTAGAATCCTGCAAGCATCGTCGGAAAGATCGATACCGTCATAACGATTGACCAGGATTACAACCTGATCAAATCTTCCGGTTTTGAGTCCTTTTACGGCATCTGCAAGATTGGTCTTATCGGCGACAAGGGCTCCATACCGTTTCCAGTCTTCTGCATTCTTAAAGCTCGATACCAGAGCCACAAGGCCCCCGCCTTTGCGATCTGCCTTAGGCTTTGCGAAACGATGAACTATTTCGGTTCTGTTGAGCTTTTCGTGAATCAGCGAGGGAATTAGAATCATTTTCTCTCCTGACCAGCGCTCTTTTTTATAGGTCAGCGGAGTAGTAATGGTTTCAGGCTGAAGCTGCAGGCCTTTTACCAAGAATGCGTCATCGGTAACAGTAGCTGACATAAAAATGCGATGAGAAGCGTTCCAGTATGTTCCAAAAGCTTCCAACGGGGGAATATAGGGCTCAATTTCAATGGCAGCTCCTGAGACAACACACTGGCATTGGGCCAGCATGTCCTTTATCAATGGCCATGCGTACTTAATGGCATCTCTGGCAGAACCTTTCGAGAGTATTCGAGCGACATCAGACTCTCGGTCGATCCAAGCCCAATAAGGTACAGGCAAGATTGCGTCATACTGTTTATTGGAAATATCTGCATAGGTCCCGATGCCTTGTTGCTCTAAATCGGCAGCAAACAACGTCATTAGTTCGGCATAGGCGGGATCATCATGCAGGAGCCGAATCCTACAGGCATCACGAACAGCATCCGAGCAAGCATGAGCGTCATCCATGAGAAGGGCACCTACATGAATTGCCTTCTTATGAAGACCAAACCTTGTGAGGCCATTGAAGAGCTTTTGAACTGACGTTACGAGAATGCTCTGCCCATTATGAAATTCGTCGGGAAGCTCGGGGTCAGCTGTACAGGTAGCGATGCCAAATTGCTTGGCTTGCTCGCAAGTTTGCTCAATGAGAAAATTGTTTGGACAAAGATATAGGGCGGGACCTTTTTTTTCATTGATACGAGACTGAAGGACTAATAGACCGATGAGCGTTTTGCCCTGACCTGTGTGCAACTTCACTATGAGATCGCGCTCATCGCGACGAGACTGAAACCACTCAGAAAGTACGGCAGCCTGGGAGGGACGGAGAGGTCCCTTGTCGTGAGCACGATCAAGTGTTTCATAAAGTTTTGCCGGATCGATCAGTGCTTCAACTTTTTTGCCCGAAAGGCGTTTACTGAAATCGACCATGCGCCCCCTCTTAGTTCACACTTCTGTCTTTGTTTGAGCCCGGTCCTGCTTGTACCCCGCCGCATAGGCATCAGGCAAGGCGTTAACGTCGCCGGCTACTATGTCGATCAGGTATCCCATCCCGACCGGCGACAAGTGCATGGTTGCGTTGTCATCCTTGGCTAGAAAGCCTAGCCGGAAACACTCTTCTTGACTGCCGATGCGTCTGATCAGTTGCGCGATCGTCTTGTGGTGGTCCTCGTCGTACATGATACGGCTCTTTCATTCGAAAAATCCAATTCGTGGAAAGTAGCAGTTCCCTCAAAAAGATCAATCGGTTTTAGCGATTGAAGGGGGAAAATTTAGTTCGTTATTGCGTGCTTCTAAGAGACGCTGCTGAGATATTTCAGGGCATTAGAAGCTATGTGCGGTGGCAATTTCTTTCGTAGGTCAGCTATTTTTTCATGATGGCAATTCCGGATACGGTTGCCGCTTCCACAAGGGCAGTCCCAATGACCCTTCACTGTATCCTGAGAGAAACACCGCAGGTATTGTTTGATGGCATGTGGATTATTGGTTCCTAGACATTCCTGATAGAAATCAAGGAGACCGTCATTGCCATGGCGCCGTTCGCCGAGCGGCCATTCTCCGAGAGTTTCAAAGGTTTTTTGGCTGAGGAAGTAATTGTAAAGTGGGCCGCGGAGGAAGGTCAGGAAAGATTCATCTGGGCGCTGGGTGAACCACTCAACAGGAATACACAGGCATGCTGTTCCGTCCTTGGGGTTAACATGACGGTCAGAAGTGTGGGGGATCCTGCCTCCAGTTTCCCGGACCTGCGGTAATGTCAGCGGGTAGTCATTCAAGAATAGAATCTCGATGCTGTAGCGATCCTCAGGAACAGGGATCGTACCCCGGATCCGCGCTATACTTTGGTCAAGGTGAAGGTGAAGCCACTTATACTCGGGCTCGCGGAGTGCGCGTTGTACATCCTCCAGCAATGCAGGATCGCGTTCAAACCAGGGTGATTTTTGTCCCTTACGCACTCCAGGGCTTGGTCGGTTGATGTTGCTTGGCAACATGGACAGCCGCAGATAATTGTTCAACCGTGGTAGAGGTTTCTAAAGCTCCAGCCGCTCCGTAGACAGAGTCCCAGCCGGAGTTTTCAATCGTGTCCAGGGTTTTGGTGGCGACTGTGCGAAGATAGGGCCATGCGTTCGTTAAAAGAGGCATAAGGTCATTCCCTGTGGGATTGGCTGGATCTTCGATCTTGATGGGATTTTCTGATTGGGAAACTGTTTCGAAAAAGTGTTTGACCTGATCTGCGAGGGTGGCGTTCTTCTTGTTTTTGAGAACATCTACGCCGAGAAGTTCAAAGGCGAATTGCTTGACGTCAAGGCCGTTAAGTACCCGCCATAACTTTAGGAGTTTGAGTGCATCCGTGACCCCGCTATCCCTGATGAAAGATATATGAGTGTCGAGGTTTGTCTTGAGGCGTTCTTTGTCCCCGCCATTCTGATGAAGGTAACAGTCAGAATTTGTTGAATCGGTATAACGTCCTGGAACGACATCAATGTGGGTATAGGTTCCCTTTGTTTGTTGTTCAGCACTGAGAAGACGTATGGCGGAGGTTTTCCCCTGGATCAGATACTTTTCAGATAGCTTCTTTGAAACACTTTCATAAAGATCCTTCAATGTGGCGCCGGCTTCGGTTTCAGCGTGAGGAAAGTAACACACCAGATCAAGATCATAGGCCTCCTTGATAAGGGTTCCCTTGGCTTTTGAACCGCCATAGCGGATTGTGGCAGTGGGAAAAGCGTCCTTCAAAAGAGTTTCGACCAGGTCACGTTGATGACGAAGGTCTTTCATCTCCTGACTGTCATCAGCGAGAGTTTGGGAACCCAGAACGTCCATTTAATATTTTTCGTCAGCCTTATTCATATTACCTCCACTTGGTAGGTGAATCCTCCAGCAGTCTTATCGTAGTCATAGACATGTAGTGCGGGATGAATTTTTGGCAACCTCTCGCGGCCGCATAAGACCGCCACCGGAGCGGGGGCTGCTGGGAAGAGCGCCAGTTTTTCAATGACACCGTGTTCTTTTGTGATTGTTGCCAGGGCTTCCTGATAAGCGATGCGGAAGGCTTCGAGATCACGACGTTGCCGGAGAAAGGTCGGCGTTGGCGTTTGGCTGGTTAGCAATATTTCATAGATGGACCCCTGTTTTGTAAACTCATCAGGGAGCGTAGAGATATCAATTTTCCCACTCAACGAAAGCACTAAGGCAACTGGACCCTTGCGATCTGCTTCTGTATGGCGAATGACGGTATATTGGGCGGCGGTGCCGGTAGTCTTCCAGATCCAGTCCTCGGTATCGCGATGACGCTGATAGAAATCAGCAGATATTTTGTTGCTGAGTTTGCTGCCGAGCGCTACTAGCAAGGCGATAGGGCCTATGGCGAACACCGACAGGTGAGAGATCTCATCCGCCTCGCCACCTGTCTTGAACAGAGTCACTAGGTTCCTTTGGATCTGGTCTTGAGCCACAGCAAGAAGTGTTTTATCTAGAGAACCTGCAAGGTTGCTGAGGTCGATCACTGTTCCTGGAAGAGAGGCAGGCTGTCGTGGGTTAAGTGCTTTTCGAACGTCGTCCTGGGAGATATCGATATGATGCCCCCTATAGGGGCCTGAAAAATCAGCAAGGAAGTGCGCACTTCAGGGCCCATCGATGTCACCAATTTGATACGCATTTCGTGCGTGCGCTTCATAACCTCGAGTCTTTCTCGGGGGTGATCCAGAGGGTGGTCATCGATTAGTTTGTGACACTTTGGGCATAACAACATCAGATTAGTGATGCTATTGATGTCGTCCGGCCGGTCCGGGACATTTCCTCTCGGTCCTTTTTCCTTGAAAGCCACGATGTGGGCAGCCTGAGCAAAATTCCCAGAGGCTAAGGTGAGATGGTGCTCCATAAGATAGTCATTGCAGCCGGTAAACTCACAGTGGCCTCCGGCCACGACGAACAGGTGAAGGCGGACTTTGTCGGGGATGTTTCTGGAGGTAACGTCCTCGACCGAAGATGTCGATCCCGGCATTTCACCTGACAACGTGACGGACTTTGATTCCACAGCTTTCTCCACCACTAAAGAAGGTTCGCAAACTCGCGGAGCTTCGCCACGAATTCATTAAGGGCCTGCCTTTCCAAGGCTTCAAGGTACTGGTCAACTGACTTGCCGGGATTCCCGAGCCTCTTACGGTGAGTTTTCACTGCAGCACAAACATTGCCCGGAGCCAGATCGAGAACATGTGTGAGAAACTCATCGGGATGCTGAGGCGCAATGCTATACTTCCGAAGGTCTTTTTCGGGAAAATCCTTGAGATTGTACGTGACAATTACGTCGGCCCTGCCGCGTATGGCGGCGGCCAGAACGTGTCTGTCTTTTGGATCGGGCAGCTGGAGCGGGGGGATGAGGTCTTCGAAGTTCTCGACGATGCAGTCGCGGACGTTCTCGTCCATGAGTTCCCGTGTGCGCTTGAGATTGTCGGCGGAGAGATCCGGGCGGTTCTTGAGAAGGGCGCGGATCCACTCGTCATGAATCATGGAAGACCACTTGGCTCTGAAGAGATCGGTGAGTGCGAGCTCCATTAGAAGGTCGCGAAGCGGGGCAGGATACAAGACGCATGCGTCGTATAGAATAGTGAATGTAGCCAACGTCAGTATCCTATGTTCAGTTTCTCGGATTCTCTAATGAGTTCATCGAGGGCTTTCTGGCGTTCCCTGTCGATATCCTTCTTGTATCGCATGAGATCCTCGAAAAGGATGCGTCTGTGCGTCCCAACCTTGACATGGGGGATCTTGCCTTGTTCAAGAAGGCACACGAGGAACGGTCTGGAGACGTTCAGAACATCGGCGGCCTGTTGCGTGGTAAGCTGGGCGTGCACTGGAATGAGCGTAATGGCATTCCCTGCCGCCATCTCCGTAAGGAGATCAAGGAGAAGCCGGATAGCAGTTGCCGGCAGCAAGAGTTTTTGGGTGACTTTCTTCTCCTCACCGACCTGAAAGCGAAGGCTCTCCAGGTGTTCGACATAAGGCGCAAGCATACGGCTGGCCTCACGCGCGATCGCAGCATCCTGGGCTGTCGGCACAATCGGTTCTCTCGTCCTGGTGGTCATCGTGGCCATGGATTTTTCTCCTGTGGTCTAACACCAGCGTACTAGATAAACGAAACAAACGCAACAACCGAAATAAACAAAATGCGCCTTCAGTTTTTGCTTTAGATAAAAGCCAAAACAGAAAACCATTACAAAACAATGCCTTACGGTTTTTATTGAGCTATTTCTGATGGGGAGGCCATTTTAAGGCGAGGGTAGGCTGCCTAGGCAACCCGCCTTTGCCCCCGGACGTTGACCAGCCTTATGCGTACTTCGTGCGCTGCTTCGGCTTCCTTCTGGTGCGCGCCCGCATCAGGCGCGTGGGCCGTTTATGCCCCGTTGCGTGCTGCGTCATGAGAGTTGCCTTCGTCTCTCTTCTTGTACCCTGATACCATGTGCGAAAGTTGGTGCGGTTGCGCAAACCGCGAGATATTTTTCAATTAAAACAAAAGGTCCTGGTAAATTTGTAATATTTTTGTATAGGCCTCTTGACCTAAGGAGATATGGGCCTATCAATAACCCTAGGAGAGCCGAATGTCTCATCTAAGGCCATTGGCATGATTGACAGCGCTTGATATTGATACCACCATGCATGGTGCAGGTGGTCTCCGGGACCTACAACGGCCCCCCTCAGGATTGGTATGCCTGAGGGGGGCTTTTTATTTTTCCACCGATGTAAGGAGGCTACTCAATGAGTAAAGGGCAGGACAGGATGGTTTTCAAACGTGATGGTGAATGGATTAATAAGCGGATCGATGCCGATAAAGCTTCGAGTAAGCACAAAACACAGAGCGCAGCAGAAACGGCAGCAAAAGAAATGCTCAGGAATCAGGGCGGCGGCGAACTCACCGTCAAGAGCGAGAAGGGAAAAATTCGAAGCAAGGACACTATTGCCCCGGGTAACGATCCTTGCCCGCCGAGGGATAGGGAACATTAGGAGGAATTTTTATGCTTGAACTAACTGGAACATTCGAGACGGTCGGCAGCAATGGCGAAAGATACGCCCTCTACGAGTATACGGAATACATTCCGGCGGGTACGTTCGGAGATCCTAATGCGATGGTTGAGGGTCTGAAGGAGTTCCGCACGTCTGAGGGTCTTCACGTTAATCGAGTGGGCAAAGGACAGTATAAGATTCTCCAAACAGGTCTTTCTCTTCATTCGAATTCACCTGATGCCCCATAAAAGGATTGGTGATCCATGAGCGAAATAAAATCATATTCAGTCGGAAACGGGGATATGTTTTACATTAATCATAATTCTGACAACTTCACAATAATTGATTGCTGCCTGAACGACGATAATCAAAAACCAATCCTTGAGGAGGTTGCCCGCTTAAGCGGAGAAAAAGGCATTACGAGATTTATATCCACGCACCCAGATGACGATCATATACGAGGCCTTGATTTACTCGATGACAAAATTAAGATCTTGAACTTTTATTGCGTGGAAAATGAGGCATCGAAGGAAGACGAAACAGACTGCTTCACTCGTTACTGTGAACTTCGGAACTCAAGCAAGGCCTTCTACATATCCAAAGGGTGTACTCGCAAATGGATGAATGAAAACAGTCCAGAGAGGGACTCATCTGGTATTTCTGTTCTATGGCCAGACACAAATCATTATGCGTTTAAGGCTGCGCTTGCTGCAGCGGCGGAAGGAGAAAGCCCGAACAATCTTTCCCCAATTATCAAATACGCGTTGAATGGCGGAGTTACGGCGATCTGGATGGGAGATCTAGAAACTGACTTCCTGGAAATAATTGAGGGCGCAGTAAACCTCTCAGCCGTCAGTATTTTATTCCCACCGCACCACGGTAGAGATAGTGGGAAGATTCCGTGCAGTATGCTCGAAAAACTCTCACCACAAATCGTTGTGATTGGCGAAGCGCCGAGCGAGCATCTGAACTACTACGAGGGCTACAACACAATCACGCAAAACACCGCTGGTGACATTTTGTTCGACTGCGTGCCGGGACAAATCCATGTGTTTACCTCCAACATATACATCGTGGACTTTTTAGAGGACCTCGGTATGAATCGAGATGGGTGGTTCTATGTTGGCACATTGAAGTTGTGACTCTATGGAGTGGTCCAAACTCATCACTGACCCGTACGAGAGAAAAGCACGACTGTATCCAGCGCTACTACTGATCTCGCCCCTAGTCGCGGCAGGGATTGCTGTCTTCTCGGAGGACATTTCTACGTTGCGGTCATTAGGATTTGCCGCCCTCGGTCCTCCTAGCGCTTACTTTTTGGCTCAAATGGCGCGTGACTTCGGAAAGCAGGGAGAGAAGAAACTGTATTCCTCGTGGGACGGTATGCCATCAGTCGTAATATTCCGGCATAGGAACGGAAGACTCAATGACATAACGAAGGAACGATACCATCAACATCTTTCACAACTCGTAAACACAATAGCGCCCACGGCGGCGGACGAAAAAACTGATCCGGTTGGTGCTGACAAAATATATACTGCGTGGTCTGACTATCTTCGAACAAACACACGTGATAAGGCATTTGACTTATTGCACAAGGAAAATATCAGCTACGGCTATCGCCGGAATGTATGGGGTCTTCGTCCCGTTGGGATAGCTGCAAGCGCTTTAGGCGGCCTAATCTGCGCTATTCGCCTTTACCTAGGCTATCAATCAGATAGCCAACTCGATATGGCCTGCACCATCAGTGGTACTTATTCATTGGTGCTACTCATTTTTTGGATGTTCTATTTCACAGGCGAGTGGGTGCGCGTTCCCGCTGAAGCTTATGCGCAACGACTAGCAGAGTCATTAGAAGTACTACGCCCGAGTAAATGAGCCAGGTTGTGCCGAGGACAGCGTAGCGTTTAATAGCGCGGCAGAAGCGAAACAGCGGGTGGCGGACTGTTGTCAGTGAAGTTGTAGGATGGAACGTGCAGAAATATTGCATTAAGTGCGGACTCCCGTTCGAATGTTCAGACTCTGATGATTGCCGGTGCAAGCGCATCCCCGCTTGGCGAGTGATCCGACAGGAATATTCAGACTGTCTCTGCAAGACATGTCTATCGTTGTCGATCTACCATCCGGGTGCGCTCAAGAGAGTGTGGGGACTTCCTTCGTGATTGATGATCAACCGCCAGGTCGTCTCGATATCAATGTCCACGATGACATTCATGTGGGCCTCGATGATTCCAAAGTTGAACTGTGGATGGCTGGAAACTTTGCACCGGCCTGGTTCGATGAGGCCAAAAAAGCAGCAGGTACCGATGGCGACAAAGATGAAATGGCCAAGCCACGCGAAATCGTATTCGCTGTCTGCGCTATCGAAAGTTATTTGTTGGAATGGGTACGTGATGAGGTTCTGAATCGAAACTTTCAGCGACTTAAGCACTACTTTCCTGCAGACAACAAGAGGAGGAATTCGGGAATCGACGAACGATGGAAGGAGGTGATCAATCATCTCTATGAAGATGGGGTCATTCCAACGAAGCCAGATTTCGGACTACCTTATTGGGAACACTTTCTCTTACTACTGAAGTTCCGCAATGGACTTCTTCACGGGCGAGCCAGCAGACCGGACACAGACAGACTGCCGGAACCTGAAAAACCGGGGCCGACTAACGAGCAGCTAGTGCAACTTCCGCAAGGATGGGCCTTCCAGGTTGTTGCCGAGGTAATCAGAAAGTTACACGGAGCGCTTGGTACCTCGCCGCCCAAGTGGCTTAGCACTCAAATCGGACCACCGGACATGCTGACTCATTCCGACATTGGACATCTGACAGTTCCCGACCAATTGTTCGGCTATGCTGATGCGTACAGAAGTGCTTCAGCTGTTCTGTGTCAGAAGGTAGATAGCAATGCCACATTTCGAACCTGGCCCCACGCAGCGGCAGTGCTCATGTTGGCTGCACATGCGGTGGAGCTGTTCCTAAAGGGTGCCCTGCTCAAGGGCACTGGGGGGGAGGTTTGGTCCTACGGTCACAAGATCGACAAGCTCGCTGTGAAATACCGGGAAACGTTCAAAGACAATCCCTCGCTCACATGGGACATTCCGTTTGCGTCCACTCTCACCGAAACAGAGTGGATGGCACAGATGAAGAAATTGAACCCCGACACCCCCGAAGCGTACTTCAAGGGTCTGATCTCAGCAACTCCAGATCCTACGATTCTGTATCGATACCCCGTCAACAAATTCGGCAAGGATTGGCCAGGTCTGTATGGGTTTGAACCTCACTCATTTCTGTTGACGCTTTCACAAGTTGAGGGCGACTTCAACAGAATTAGGACACAACTGGACACCTTGCCTCAACCACCAGATCCGGCCCCAATTCAAAAAATGGCGTCGCCCACGGGAACCTTGGACGACATTCTCACCAACGGTATTCAGGTAGATCTATACCGGGCAGAACAGTGCATTGCACTTCGTGAGACCATCACGGAACATGCAGATCAGATCAATGCTGCTTCGCTCGGGAACGTCTTCGGAAACCTCCAGCAGATTCTTCACCAATTCGCACTACTCTCGGTGGCTAAAGTCTTCGAAGTGCCAGACAAGCGCTATCCTCTTAGAAGTATCCCGGCGGCGCTCACTTTGTTGAAGACTCATGCTGACGATTTGGTAATACAGAACAAAGACGATCTCTTAAAAGAGTTGATCAAGTTTGGTCACAGGGTGGAGGATTTGAACCAACTGGCTGATGCTGACCTAACCATCACACTGGCTACAGAATTCGGCCATCGACGGCCTAAAGCGGTTAAGAATTCAGATAATAGCCTCGATAAGTCGCTGGAAATCATTCGAACCGCGCGAGATAAGTTTATTAGCCATAATGAAGTCATCCGACTGGATGAACTTGCGGACACTCCTAGCATTGATCGACTTCATGAATTGATGCAGTTTGGTTACGAATTCTTGCAGACCCTTGGCCGTGGCTATCTTTCCGTGTCATACACTTGCACCGCGGGTGAATTCTTGAAGACCACAGACGCCGCCGAAGCTAGCAGAGGTTTACGAAGACTATTCCAAACTTTGAACATTACGGGCGAGGAGACAAGTATCTAGCCGCTTTCCCTGTTTGCATGTAAATGACCACATAGCCGGACGCCTCCTGACAATCCGGCTGCATGGAAATGGTGACTTTTGGACTCTAACTGTCTATAGAGAAATGGTGACGTTCAGGCAGCCTCTTATAGACTGCTACCTGATTGTTTCCACTGAGGATTTCTCTCCAAGAACCTCTTGATGACACGTGTCCACGTCTGAGAAGCGACCCCTTCAGCATGACAGAGGATCTTCAGCTTTCGGCTGGACACCTTGAAGCCTGCCTGGAAGGTCTTCACCACGACTTGAACACGGTCTACAAGTCCTTCAACAAGCCTTCCGTGTGCTCTCAGGTCTGAATATACCGGCTCCCAGGTCTGCCACTGGACACCAGGCATCACCTGAGACAGAGACGGCTCCTTGAGTACGTTTACTCATCTCGTTCCCTCTCTCGAGACCCGTGCAGCAAGTCGTTGCGGCTACGATTTGCTCCGGTGGCGGAAGCTCATCGTGTCGCAGTAGGTGGAAGCGCAATCGGAGGCCATCGGGCCACTTTCCTAGACGCAGTGGTATGAGTAAATGTAGCTGCGAGTGTGTGCCTGAGACTTCGTATGTAGTTACGCTGCAGCTTTGTTAGGCTTATTGATAGGCATGATCACGGTCAGCCATCTCGATACGTCACTATTCGTGAGTATGCAGGGCTTCAGACCTTCTTCCATGTGGAAACGGATATTTTTGGAAGGTGCGGTCTGAATTGATTCAATTAAGTATCTCGCGTTGAGGCGAGTCTCCAGGCGTTCCACCCCAATGGTTGCAGCCAGGGTTTCGTTTGCATTTCCCAGATTGGGGTTCTGGGTCTCGATCTTCAACCCGTCCGCACTGAGGGTCAGGTCGACGGCCGGTGATGAGGATTCTGCCATCACAGCCACGCGTCGAAGGGCTTCTGCGAACTGCGGCCCGTCAATCTCCATCTGGGCAGCCAGTTTCTTGGGAATCACCTGATTGTAATTTGGATAGTTGCCATCGACCAAACGGCTCGCCAGTCGCATTGAGCCAATTTGTAGAACCAGTAAGTTCTTGGTGATGCCGACTCCCACCGTGACGTGATCCGATTCTCCAAGGAGTTTGACGATAAGGGTCGCCGCTTTCTTGGCGATCATGATCTTGTGATCGTTTTCGGGTTTAGCGCGCCAGGTGCCCATCGACTTCTCTGCCATCGAGAGCCGATATCCGTTGGTGCTCACCAGCCGAAGTTTGGGGGTTGTCGTTCCTGAGATTTCGGCTCGCACGGTATTGAGGATAAACCGGCTCTGATCCTCTCCGATTGATGGAATCACTTCGCGCAAGAGGGTTTCGAAGTCCTCTCGCGGAAGATCGAGTTCCAGAGGTGTGTCAAGCCCGTGAATGCTGGGGAATTCATTGGGCGGGAGTCCCTGAATGGTGAATTTGCTTCCTCCCGATTGAATTTTGACGTGCTGATTGTCGGCCTGGGTGATCTCCACGGTCTCCCCGGAGAGTTCTCGAAGAATCTCCAAAGTTTTCTTTCCAGGAAGAGTCACGGTTCCTGGTGTCTTGATCTTGGCTTCACAGCTTCCCTGAAATCCGGTTTCCAGATCTGTGGCCTGGATAGTTAAGAGGTTGTGTTGGGCTGTCAGCAGAATATGGCCGCTGATGGGAAGCGTGGTCTTTGCTTCCAACAGAGCCGCTGAATTCCGGAAAAGACTGACAATGTGAGAGAGGTCGCAGGTGAGTTTCATCGGCACTCCTTTGATGCGTAGAGGATTGCTGTCCTAGTTGTACGGGTTATGCGGCGACGTCGTTGTTGGTAGCTCTTTGGGCGGTAGCTAAAGCTCTCTTGATAATGGCCCCACCGAGAAGCAGATCGAGAAGCCACAGTTGGTCAACGCATTGAATACGGAAGGTCATGGGGTAGTTGGTGATGAAATCGAGAATAGCTCGTTCGCTGACATTCCAGGCGTCCCGGTCACGATTGGTTCCACGATAGCGGACCTTCAGCTTGCCATCCTTGACCCATCGTTCGATCGTATGATGGTCCTGACCGAACGCTTCTTCCAGTTCACGAAGCGTATAGCCATCCCGGAAGCGGGTGCGTAGCTTCATGTGTTTGCATTTCATGATGACGGAGGCGAGGGAGCGCTTAAGTTTCTTGGCCATCCGCTCTCTCATCCAGGATCCGGCGTGTTCTTCGATAAACTGTTCCTCTTCTTTCGTCCAGGGTCGCCGATCTTGACTGTAGGTCAGCCCAAGGTGGGCGGCTCGTCGCTTGATTTCCCAGACAGGGAACCCGATGTGTGTCGCGAGCTCTCTCGCTCGTCCCTTGATGGTGCCGTTGTACTGCTGGCGGAGGGTGCGGTCGAGCGCATCCGTCCAGACGTATTTCCTGGCCGCCTGATCGGCCTGTTCGGATGCAATGGGTGTTGGCGGTCTGACGGATGTGGCTGTCATGAGGTTAGCAATCGATCACGATGTGGTCACCGAAAGTGGATCCGGCCGTAAGGTCCCAGGCTTCCACGACTGGCTTGAATCGTTCGATGGTCCTTTCAACTTCTCGGGTTTCTAGCCCCTTGTCTGTTTCATACTCTTCTTCAATGGAAGGAAGTTTGGCTTTGGTTTTGGTCGTGCTGCCTTTAATGGCCCATCGTCGAGTGTCGGTCGTGATCAGGGAATTATTGAGGAGGCCGGCTGCGATCATTCTCACGAGATGGCCTTTCCGTACTGGCATCAGAGGGGTGCAGAGTGTTTGCGCGGGAAAGTGCAACGCATTGAGTACCGCGGGGTCATGCCAAATCCCATGCTCACTGACTTCTCGGAGTTGATCTTCTGGATCGATCCAATCCGAATAGAACACGTCTGCCGTCGTGGATCCTGCTGGTAATGTGATCGTCGTCTCTGTATCGGGAGAGCCGAGTTCATCCCATTGGATACTGGTTCCTGCGAGTCGATCGATCTCGTAGCGGGTCTTGGATGTTTGTCCTCGTGTCCCGAGTACGATGATTTGCTTGAATCGATCATATTCATCTTCGGGGAAGCGAAAGAAATGGAGGCGGCGAAAATGAGCAAATAGATATTGTTTCAATTTGAATGAGCAGTGTTCTTCTTGAATGACCAGGATCATCAGGCCGTTCACCTTCAGGGTCCCTGTCATGTGGTGCAGCCAGATGTCCTCGGATCGCGTGTTATAGCCTTCACTATCGTACGGAGGGTTGAGCAAGCAGACGGTGAAGTGCTCGCGTTGAATGCGTGCACTGAGTCCATCCGAGCAGAGTGCCCGATCGAGTATGTGAGCGGAGGCCTCAACCCGTCCTTTATGGATCTCACATCCGTAGCTCGAGAGCTTGAGGTGGCGAGCGATTGTCGAGGCCGCTACCCCTTCTCCGCAGCACGCGTCGAGTAAGGCTCCGGTGCCTGCAGGACTGGGTTGAATGTGTTTCAGGATTAGATCGGTCACGCGGGGTGGTAATGGATAAAATCCGGCCTTCGCCCTGCCCTCAAGATGCATGGGTGTCTTTCTCCTGAGAAAGTGTGTGTGGGTGAACGGACGTTGACGTTACGCGGCTTTATTGAGGACGGGCAGGTGTTTCTTCTTGAGTTGCGTGCTGATCTCGTCTCGTAAGGTTTTGATATCGGGATTCATGATAAAGCACCGGATATTGTGACCGGGGAGTTCCCTGATCCATTTCTGGCTGTGTCCGAGCTGCCAGAGAGCGGGTAACCATTCCGGCAGGATCGGGTAGGGCACCAGTCGATCGAGAACGGGACCGAATGATGCAGGGATCTCGTCGATACGGTCAGATCGTTGAATCAGAAAGGCCGATTCTCCCACTGCAATTGAGTATCGTGTTGCGGCTCTTGGTATCAGGAGGCTTGAAACCAGGCCAGAAGGGAGCCGGCGTTGATAGTGGGTCATGGGCAGAAAGGGATGGATGGGGATGCTGATTCGATGGAGATGCCCGATTGCTCCTTCATTGTGCAGAAAGAGGTTCGAGACCACCGATTTGATGAGCGTGGGGCGACCTACAATTGAGATTGCTCGTAAGGCCGGTGTGTGGTGTTGCTCATCGTACGCAAATGCTTCGGCGACCGCCTCAAAGCCCTGGATTGAGATAGTCAAAGGCGCGGCGGTTTCACTATCCATGTCGATCCTTTCGAGGTCATGCGGCGAAGAGACTGAGCTGGTCAATGGCTTGTCGAACTGCTTGTGCAGCCTCCGCCTGTTTGGGGCTGGGTAAGCAGGTACTCTCGGTTGAAATCGTGGGTGTGGGGAGTGCAGCTGGGATAGGGCCATCGTCCACGGTTTCCACGTAGGCCCGTGCGGTGGCGTGTAGTTCCTGAAAAGCTCGTTCGGCGCTCAGGATTTCCGGGTTCTTATCAAGCAGAAACTTGATCAGGGCGAGCGTCAGATCGTCTTCTTGTTCAAAGACGCTAATCGCATGGCTGACCAGGTCTCCTTCCGTATGAAGGGCGGCTTGCATGCCTCTCGCGATGAGTGCCCAGGCTTGTTGTTGGAAGGAGGAGGCATAGAAACTCGCTGACACCAGAATATCGTTGGTTTGTCCAATTCTCCATGACCGGCGTGAAGCCTGACGAACCGTATTGATTTTGTACTCTGGCTCAAACCAAAAAATACGCTCGTATTCTAGGAGGTCCAATCCCAGTTCGACTAATTGCGGCTGGCAGATCATGGCATCGAGCCCACGTTTCCGTTGTTCACGCAGCCAGCCCATTCGTCGCCGTGCGCTAATCGAGGCTTTCATCACAGTCGCGCGATACCCTGCCCTTTGGATGATGGAGGCCAGCCGGCCGGTGATATCGCGTGTTTCGGTATGGGTACAGTAGACCATGGTCCGGAAGCCGGCTTTGACGTTGATGGCGATGTGGTCCAGTAGTTCCTGTTCTTTGGGGTAGATGATCTCGCTAGGCAAGGCCGGGAGTTGGAAGAGGACGTCACCGAATTTGTCGGTAATCACTTCTGGGGCAATCATGCAGCGATCGGGGTAGGCCAGCAGACTTTGAATCGTGGTGGAAAGGAGATGTCCGTCACGAGATTTTCTGGCCTTCCGAATCAGTTCCTTGGCTTTGTTTCTTAATTGGTCATAGTTGGCAGCCAGGGCGTCATTGAACTGGATCGGCAGCACTTGCTCCCTGTATGGCGGCAGGGCAAGGCCGAGATCCTCCATCTTCATGAAAATGCATCGTTCGATCAGATAGGGGATGAGGGCTGGTGATATACCGGGTCGCTCCCGAACGGTCACATATACGCGTCGACGGGATTGTTTGCCATGTTCGATCACCGTATCAGTGTCGAGCGTCGTGGTTCGTTCTTCCCAGACCCCGAAGGCGTCGATCCACTGTTTATCGGCATGGTAGGGGAACATTTTGCGAAGGTCCGGCACTAGCCGCCAGAGCAGGTAGAAGAGCGAGGTGGATTTTCCATTCGAGAGTGTCCCCGTGAGTCCGACCACTTTCTTGGTCTTGCCGATCAGATTGGCAAAGACGAGGCCTTGAGCAGAGCCCTTCCCTTCAAGGGTATGCAGCTCATCACCGATCAGCAGATCAAACTTAAATGGGAACTGTCGGCAGATGAAGTCGCCGAGCGCGAAGCGTCGAGGTCCTTCGGGGTCAAATGTCCAGAGGACACTCTTACACTGTGTGCATTTGTCTCCAGCACTGAGTGTGTCTGGATCGAGGGGGATGTCTTCTTTATCTGTGACCGGGGTCCAGCAGTGGGGGCAGACATAGCGAATGAGTCGTCGATCCTCAACCTTGTAGGTCTTGGGAATGATTGCTGGTTTTCTGGCGTATGAAAGCTTGGCGCGTTCTCGTGACATGATCGCAAAGAACGGCCTGTCTGGATCGATAGGAGCTTGTGCAGCGGTTTCCACACCACTGATGGATTCGAGTATGACGACACGTGCATTAGGAAGAACGGCCAGAATCTCTTCTTGCCATTTGTCAACCAGGTGTGGTGGGACCACAATTAAAGCACGCTTCGTGTGGTGAAGGCGGCTGGTGGCTACCCCCATTCTCGTTTTGCCACAGGACATTTCCGCCACTGCAATCGCGTCTTTGTGAGTCGAGAGACGGAGGGCGAGTGCTGCGGAGCAATCCAGCTGGGCGGGGAAGAGCGGCTGCTTGAAGACATGTTGTACATGCTGTGACTGGTTCCTGTGCTCTGGCTTGAACCTGGGCTGCAGCTCCGCCGCGGCCGTGGCGCAGAGCGAGGTATGAAATTGATCGATGAAGTCCGTGATCGGGACATGTCGAGACGTCATACCGAGTCCTTTGGTGAGATGAACATGGTGATGCCAGAGCAGAGGTGTCGCGGCTAGCCGGCGGTTTGTTGCAGTGCGGCGTGGTGGATGCCGCTTTTGGCGAGCTCGAAGAGCGAAATGCGTTCGGGCTTCGCCAATAGAAGTCTGTGAAGATCCTTTTTCTTGGCGTGATGGTGAACTTGCACTTCGATGGTATGGACGCCGTGTTTGGTGAGGGATTCCACCAGCTCCTTTTGGACTCGAGGGCCTTTGTCTTCCTCCGGGTCATTGTCCAGGGCCAGGTAGACGATCTTGCTGTGTAGTCGCTGCACATAGGACAGCAGTTTCTGGGCTTGTCCTAAACCATTGAGGGCACAGAGGGTGAAGGAAGGTCCAAAGAGTTGATCGCCTGCCAGACAATCAATAATGCTCTCAGTCACTAACATTGGCGCGTGGTTCCGTTTGAAGATCCAAGGAGAGCCGATTCCTCGGAATAGTCGTCGTCGGTCGGCTGGCACATCCCGCAAGGATCGACACATGAGTCCCTGTATGAAATGCACATTGGGGGTGGGTAATGGAAAGGCGATGTAGGGGAGATTCAATTCTCCCAGCGGCAACCAGACTGCTCCTACATGCGTATAGTACGGAAGACGGTGCAGAGCGAAGTAGTTGCGGAGTTCTTGTTCGCGTTCCTGCGTCATGGCCACTTTCGCGCCGTAGTAGAGCTTCCGGGCATATTGGATTCGCTCACGATCGCTGGTCGTATTGTCAGGAATTCCCGTAGTCGGCCGTGGAATGACGGGGGCATTGCCGAGATGAGTGAGTCGTTCGATCGCTTCTTTGAACGAGAGATTCGAGTAGCGTTGTAAGAAGTCGATGAGATCGCCATGCTCCTCCCGTGCGAAGTCAAACCAGACCCATGCTCCTTTGACAAATGAGACGGAGAACGACGGGTTGCGATCCTCTCTCAGGGGAGAGTGATAGAGCGCATGATCTGGCCGGCTTTGGACCGGTCGGTGTCCCAGTTGGTGAAGATAGTCGATCATGTTGATCTTTCTTGCCTGGGCAATGTGTTCAGGAGTGATATTCATCGCAACCCATCGTCCCTTCTCTCAGAGTCATAGCGGATGGATACAGGATATTGTCCTGGCGGTGTTCTAGGTCGGAAGTGCGCGTGCAATGAGATTACGCGGCTTCGTCGAAGCGATACTGGCGGGATGGCTTGCTCACGAGGAGTGCATCAAGCCGCTTTTCGACATCCTTCATGCCTACTTGAATCATTTCGGCAAGCGGCTGATTGGTTCGGAGTTCCTTGGGGCTGACCCCGTTTAAGAGTGACTTTGCCTGGCTAACCACGTCCGTGAGCTCCGGGTCCTTCCCAAGGTTCTTGGCATCGAAACGACCCAGAAAGTCGAGGAGGTTGTTCACCGTCGAGGCCTTAAAGCCTTTTTGGGTGCCATCTGCGCGCGGAGTCAGTCGATTCCGGAGATGTCGGACTAATTGCCGCATGGCTTCGCGGAGAGACAGGTTGATCTCAGCGAGCATTTCTTCCAGCTTCCGCTGGGCGTTCTCGGTTTCTGTTTTGAGCATGGCTTCGCTGATTGAAGCCATGGTCACCGGCAGGTCCCAGGTAATGTAGTGCGCTTCGATCCAGAAGGCCGTTTTGACCGAGTCCTCGTCGGGATAGTCGGTGGCGTCGTAGGCGTCTTTGAGGCGTTCTTGGTCGGCCGCGACTCGAGCCGGGTAGACCTGACAGAAGTAGTCGATCAGGGGGGCCAGGTCCTGTCGGCCTTTGGTGAGGATGTCATTCAGCTCTTGCGTGAAGCTGATGGGGATGAGATAGACCCCTGATTTCATGCTGGAAGGAAGGACGAGTGGTTTGAGCTGGCTTCGGATCTTGTTGTACAGCTTTGAGATCGCCGTATATTCCTTGCAGTTCAGGATCGATTTGGTCACCCGGATCAACGTTTCATCGGTGTCGATCGACAAGACCTCTTTGGTCTGGAGACGGCGTTTGCTGCCCAGTTTATGAAAGGTCAAGATCAGGCAGATGGCATTTTGCCAGAGCGGGGCGAATGGTTGCGGAGGAATCGGGAGAGACGCGGTCTTCATGGGCATTCCCTTTCATTCGTGTATGTGATCATGTTCGTGCGTGTGAACATGTTCGTGCACGGTGTCTCGTGTTGTGATCGTGACCGTTCCGCCGGCCAGGCGGGCGATCATGCGGATGGCGTCTTCTGCGTTACCGTGATTGGGCAGGCTGATGCTATCTGTAGAGATCTTGATTCGTCCGCCCGGTTCAATCTTGATGCGAATTGCGTCAGTCATTCGTATCCTGCTGTGGTGTAGGGTTAGTAGTGTTCCATCACAAATTCGTGTTCTTGTTCATTCACAACCTCGAACGTCCATCCGAATTCCTGGGCCGCGGTTCGAAGGATGGTCTGGGCGCAGGTCATGCTCAATGTCTCGATCAGGTGCTCCTGCCCGCTTCGTATCGTCGCTTCATGATTGGCGATGGTCATGACTTCCCTTCCTGACGTTCTGATGACCAGTCGGTCTTGATCGCCTTCGAAGCTCCACCCCAGCTGCGTGAGCGCTTGTTGTAGGATCTCGTGATCGGTGTGGGGGAGTGACACGGTGACCTGTTGTTCGAGGTAGCAGGGCATTGTGTACCTTTCAATCGGTGTTGGGATCGACTACCGGTGTACGGATGTGAGGCGACTCCTCGCAGTGGTTGAGATCATCGCAACGGCGTTGCGCGAGGTAGCGATACTTGTACCAGCCCTGGTATCGCAAGACCCTGATTCTGGGCGGGGTGATCGGCCAATACCCGATGCCCTCGACATCCATATGGTCTTGGCGGTCCACAATGGGAGGAGAAAGCTTGATCGTGTATCCGTACGACCGTGTCGGGTGTAGCGCGTCTTTGTTGGGAATGACCGAATAGTGCCGGCGCTGGGTGAAAAAGTCGGTCACGTCCTCTGTGTCGGGACAGGGCTCGAGCGTCATGGTTCGTATCTCCGTCATGGTGAGGTGGGAGCGGTGTGACTGCTTAGTCACGAATCTCGTAGTCTTCGCGTCTGAGCTGGCCTGACAGACAATCGATGGCGATCTCAAGGGGGACTCGTAGTATCCTCACCTTCACCGCGTGGGGGACAGATTCGAAATAATGGCGGAGTCCGTATTTCAGTTCTTTCATTCCTCGCATGTGTCGCGTCGGCCCTGTTCATCCCGCCCATTCCTTTGTTTCAACCGGCTGTAGATGGTCCATGCGGCTTGTTGCCATGTCCGCATCCCTGTCAACGCCTTCGCCTCTCGTGCCGTGAGCGTGGTTGTGACGGAGCTCTCTCTTATGCCGCATCTTTGAATTTCCGGTCAGGCATGAAGGAGGAATCGGCCTTCTGCGTCTTCTGGTACACCTTGCCTGTTAAGACGGACAGGTAGGTGCTATGGGCTTCGTTTCTCAATTTCTCAATGTGATCTTTCTGGCTGGTTGCAATCGGGATGATCTTTTCTGCTGCGTCCTTGAGGGAGATATTCAGCTTCCAACTGAGGCGTGCGCATCGAGAGATTTCATCTCCGCTCCAATTGGAGGACTCTGGCAGGTCATAGCTCTCGGGGATGTTGTATTTCCTGAAATAAATCGCCCAAATCAGACGGGCTTCCTCTTCGGTGGGCAGGTCGGCATACCACGTTCCCAGCGAGAAGCGTCGAATCAGTTCGCCCGGGAGACCTGAAATGTCATTGGAGGTGGCGATGAACAGGGTCCGATCCTGTGAGATCGCCGAAATGATATTGAGGGCTTGCTCAACCTGGCGTTCGGTTTCACCTAACAACGAGGCTTTGAGTCGGCCGAGGTTGAGTTGGATGGCTGGGATCCCGGCTTCTGAGGCGGTCGCTTTTGCCAACAACGTTTTGGAACAGCCGGGGACTCCTACTAACAGGGCGCCGGCCGCCTGGTGGTCCTGCATGTAACTGAGGAGATTCCCCATGATGCCTTTGCCGATCTCAGAGGTTTGCTGAGTATTCCCGGCTGAGGAGGCCACATGTTTCTCGATTTCGTCCAACACGACGATGCAACGGGGTGCTTCTTTTCCCTTGATGACTTGTTGGAAGAACTGTTTGATGCCGGTGAGTCCTCCAATGTCAGAGAAGCGCTCTCCGCCCCGCCAAATGGTCAAGCCTGGGGTGTCGTCGATGATTTGTCGCTTCCGTTCCCAGAGGCGATCGAGATTCACCCCCTTAGGGGTCATGGAGAGGGCCACGACTTGTTCGGTCGTGAAGGCCGCGAGTCCTTGGACGGCTTCCACGGCCTTCCCCAGTGTTTCATCATCGGGAGCGGATAACTTTGCGTGTGCATGCTGATCTTTGACGATGGATTCGAGCTGTGCGGGTGACGGCAACGGTTCATCGAACACGATGACGTCGTTCGAGAGATCGGCGGGCAAGGTGATCCCACAGCTGAGCAGGACGAGCATGCGGCCGTTCATTTTGTATCGATCGCGTAAATTGGCGATCCCCTGTGCCACGAAATCGTTGTTGATGAAGCGGTGCGCTGAGTAGAAGAACACGATGCCGTCCGGTGAGAGGTTTTCCAGCATCCGAAGCGCTTCAGCGGGATTGATCGACGTATTTTGTTTTGTGCCTCCATTGGTGAGGTTGGCGTGATCGGCCAATCCTTTTTCATTGATCGCGACCAGGCCGTGACCGGCGTCCCATTTCAGGAGTGGGAAGTCCAGAAGGTCGAGCGCATTCTTTGTGGTCTCTGCGGCGACTTTCTTGGCATCGAGCAAGGACCACATGAGAGCACGCATGGTGGCTGTTGAGTCGGGGGTGTTGATGGCCACGAGGGGGACTGACACGCGTCGAGCCTGACGGAATTGTGACACGATAGGCGAGAGTTCAGACATAACCACTCCTTCTGAGGCTAAAGAGAACATATCGACGAGATTGGAGCTGACTAGTGCGCAGGGCTTGCGTGTGGCGGTACCGATTGAAATTGAGGAGGTGTGTTCATGAGGGCGGCGATCCGCTTTCCAACCGTGATGAACTGGGCGTCGTCGCCTTCTTGATAGCAGCGATCGCATTGCGAAATCATGGCCATGACGGGGGTAAAGCGAGGATCTTCTTGTGTGAGCCCATGTGTGAGATCGAGAATCCGCCGGTAGCGTTTCAACCATTTATCGTGCGTGGTCTCTGACATGCTCTTCTGTCCTTTCATGCCGTCGAGCCCGTGCGTGGAAACACTCCAGGCGGCGAGGGTGTCTCCTTCTCTGACAGTTGCGCGACACCCACTATGTGATCGAGAGCGATCGTGACGTCGGTATCCAATCTGATTTGGCTGATTGGTGTGGCGTCGATGAAATCAATAATGCGGCCGTCTTGGAGTGGGTGGTTGGGGAGGTGATAGACAACCCGCCAGTGTAACTGGAGTCCGGACGGATGCTGTTTTGGGGTGGCACTCATGCCCGTGGCCGCTGGTCTCTCGTGATGTGGATTGAGGGATTGCGTTTGTAACTTGGTCATACGGGACTCGCTATCCGATACAGTATGTGGCGTTGGTGTCACTCAGCTTCCTCCCTGTTGTCTTTTCAGAGATAACAGAGACAGTTAATTACACCCCCCGGAAGTCGATCCGCAGGAATCGCATCGCAAGCATGTGCCACTTCTGACCAGTGTGAACTGCCCACAGGTGGTGCAGGGTTCCCCTTCGTAGCCTTTCTTCCTGGCGACCGCGACGTGCGCGCTGGGGTCTATGATCCCTGAGACCTGCATGGCCACAGGGAGATGCTTTCCCTCGCCAGTCTGTGTTGCATAGGGTTTCACCGAGTCCCCTCGAAGATCTTCTGCCGCGACCGTGACGTGGGCTAATTCCTTGCGACCAAGATAGTTGATGCCCAGATCGCGGAAGATTAAGTCCATGATCGAGGTGGCCATCTTGATATTGTCGTGGTTGGACACGGGTCCATTCGGTTCAAACCTCGTGAACACATAGGCGTTCACGAATTCTTCCAGTGGTACCCCGTATTGGAGTCCGAGGGAGATCGCGATGGCAAAGCAGTTCATCAGACTCCGAAATGCCGCGCCTTCCTTGTGCATGTCCAGGAAGATCTCGCCGAGGGTCCCGTCTTCGTACTCTCCGGTGCGGAGGTAGATTTTGTGTCCTCCGAGAACGACCTTTTGAGTAATGCCCTTCCGTCTATTCGGTAATGGGCGATGTGTCCCGCGTCCCTGTTCAAGGACCTTGGCCGCAAGCGCTTCGGCAACGGCCGGGATGGTGTGGTGGTCTCCTGTTTCTTGCAAGGCGTCTGCTCCGATTGCGTTGAGTGGCTGACTGAGTTTGGATCCATCACGGTACACAGCGATACATTTGACCCCGAGTTCGTATGCCAGGCGGTAGACTGCGGCGATATCATCTGGTTCTGAACTTGCCGGCATGTTGATGGTTTTGCTGATCCCTCCACTGACGAAGGGTTGAATGGCTCCCAGCATCCGCACATGTCCTTCCGGGCTGACACAGCGCGTACCGTGATTGCCGGCCGGTACGGCACATTCGAACACACGTAGATGTTCTGGTTTGAGAGACGGGGCACCCTCGACGGTGAGGGTGCCACAGGCCCACGTATTGGCGATCTCGACTTCCTCCTTCGTGAAACCCAGGCGACGGAGGACGTTGAAGCCTTTCATGGACAGCTCTTCTTTTCTCATGCGGAACTTGGCCATGCACCATTCGATGCCGAGGGTGTCTGGCGTGATGACCATGGACAGATCCAGACTGCGTTCCAGCGCCTGATTGATTCGTTCGATCGCGACGTCCGTCACCCCGAGGTCTCGGAGGCGTGTGATGTTAATGATCGGACAATGTGCCAACGAGTCGTGCCCTGCTGCATAGGTGACGATGTCGATGATGTCCGATTCGGAATAGCCGAGCGTGCGGAGCGCGTGAGGAACGGAGTGATTGATCAGCTTCATGGTCCCGCCTCCGGCAAGGACCTTATGTTTGACATGCGCGAAATCCGGTTCGACGCCAGTGGTATCGCAGTCCATGACGAGGCCGATGGTGCCCGTAGGCGCGATGACAGTCACTTGAGCGTTTCGATAGCCATGAGTGAGTCCAAGTTCGTGTGCCTGGTCCCAGGCTTCTTCGGCCCATACCATCAGCGAGCTGGGACAACGTGTACGATCCAGAGGTTGAACGGGACTGGTGAGATCATAGAAACCGGTGCCACCACGAGCGGCACTTCGGTGATTCATGATGACGCGTCGCATCATGCCTTCGTTGACCTTGTAGCCCTCAAAGGGACCCAAGTCTTTCGCCATTTCCGCGCTCGTGGCGTAGGCATGACCGGTCATGATCGCCGTCAGGCCGGCTGCGTAGGCTCGACCTTCGACGGAATCGTAGGGAAGTCCCAGTCGCATCAGCAGGGCGCCGAGGTTCGCGTAGCCCAACCCGAGTTGACGCAATTGGCCGGTTCGTTCAGCGATCTTTTCGCTGGGGTACGACGCCATGTGGACTGTGATATCCAGCGCGATCGTCCAGAGACGAATGGCGTGACGATAGCTTTCGATGTTGAGCGCGCCATCCGGTTGTAGGAATTTGACCAGGTTGATTGACGCGAGGTTGCAGCTCGTGTCGTCATTACTCAGATATTCCGAGCAGGGGTTGCTGGCATTGATGGGACCATGAGCCGGCGTGGTGTGCCAATCGTTGATGATGTCAGAGTACTGCACACCTGGATCCGCACATTGCCAGGCAGCCAGACAGAGCCGGTCCCACAATGCACGGGCTTTGACCTGTTTTGCGACGTGTATATTCGTTCGATTGACCAGGGGCCAGAAGCCATCAGCGGTGAGCGTGTCCATAAAGGCTTTGGGAATCCGCACACTGTTGTTGGCATTTTGGCCGCTGACTGTTTCATAGGCTTCGCCTTCCCAGGCATAGGACAACACAGCGAAGTCGTAATCCTTGAGCCCCTTCTTTGCGAGTGTGAGGACGCGTTGGAGATAGGTTTCCGGGACGTTCGCTGCCCGTGCTGCTCGAATGGCTACATTCAGCTTGGTGTTGTGTTGGGGATTGGGCTGGACAAGATCCCTGCCATCGTCGTTGACCCAGCAGGCTTGCAGGACGGCGGTGAGGTGCTTCTTGCAGAGATGAGAGCCAGCGACCAGTGCTGCGACTTTGTGCTCTTCTTTGACTTTCCAATCGATGAATTCTTCGATGTCCGGGTGATCCAGGTCGAGGACCACCATCTTGGCGGCGCGACGCGTGGTTCCGCCTGACTTGATCGCTCCTGCCGCTCGATCGCCAATCTTCAGCCAGGATAGTAGTCCAGACGATGTGCCGCCTCCAGAGAGGGATTCGTTCTTGGCCCGCAAGGTCGAGAAGTTCGTTCCACTTCCAGACCCGAATTTGAACAGTCGCGCCTCCCGGACCCACTGGTCCATGATGCCCCCTTCATTGACCAAGTCATCGTGGATGGCTTGGATGTAACAAGCCGAGGCCTGCGGGTGTTCGTACGAGTTGGCGATTTGCTCCGTTTCGTGAGTTGTCGGGTTGTATCGCCAAAGGCCCTGTGCCGGTCCCGCAATCCCGTATGCGTGATGGAGCCCTGTGTTGAACCACTGTGGAGAATTCGGGGCCGCGATCTGATGGGCGAGCATGTACTGGATTTCTTCAGAGAAGGCTGTCGCGTCCTCGTCGGAATCGAAGTACTTCCCATCCTTCCCCCAATAGACCCAACATTCTGCGATGCGTCGAAACACTTGGCGGGCGTCCGTTTCGCTTCCCGTAGGGCTGATGTTCTGGGGCAGTCCAGCTCGTCGCATGTACTTTTGAGCCAGGATGTCGACGGCTACCTGAGACCATGAATCCGGGGCGAGAACTGTCTGACGTTTGGTTTCTTCTCCCCTGGCGTTCCGTGAGACAGAGACTCGGGGCGAAAACGTCATGTCCTCATATGGCGTCTGGCGTGATTTCGTGAAATGCCGCTCGATTTTCATTCCAACTCCTTACAAGTATTACGAGGGACCAGGGGCCTATATGAAAGAAATACCGAGTGACCAGTCCCGGGCCCTCAGGGAACAACCTTTTTCTGGCAATTGATGCCGCTTGGTTGGGTCTGGAAGCTTCCGGATTGGGTCTCGATGCAGGCTGGTATGACTGAATGAGGGCCAGTCATCTAACGAAGGGATCGTCAGTGGCAGGAGATATGTTTGACAACCTGAGGGAAATCAACGCAACCGGTCGATTAGCACCGATTCATCCTTCAGCGACGGTAGTCGGGTTTGGCGTCAATATGTCGGATCATCACCATGAGGGGGTGATCGCCATTCCCGATGCCGAGCGGGGAGGTCATTTGGGCTGCTTGGGAACCACCGGGATTGGAAAGACCCGCTTGGTGGAATCTATCGTGGAACAGGATATCCGCAAGGGGTATTCCGTGGTCATCATGGACCCGAAGGGTGATATCGATCTGTTTTCAAAAATTGCCCAAGTGGCGGCGGAGTCAGGACGGCTTGATGAGCTGATGTTCTTGAACTCTATTTTCCCTGATAAGTCGATGTACATTGATCCGTTGGCGGATTTCTACATGGAGGATGAACTGGTCAACCATGTGGTGTCGGGGATCAAAGCCAAGGATGACTTCTATATTTCGATCGCCCACGAGGTGAGCCAGGTCATTGTGGCAGGACTGATTAAGTTGATTCGGAGTCAAGGGGAAAGCGTCAAGATTTCCTTTTCTGACATCTATGACCGCTTGGGATTTAGTGATCTGGAGCAGTTCAAGGAGGCGCTTCGCGCCATTCCCGGGACGGATGAAATCTGCCGGCGAATCGAAAAGATCTGTCATGGGCCCGGTGTGGCAGAACATTTTCACAAGATCTCGGCATCACTCAGAACGATGCTCTCCGCGCTGACCTTCGGGAATGTCGGTCGAGTCATTGGGAAGGCACGGACCAATGAGTTTGTAAAGCGCCTGCAAGAGGGGAAGCGGGTCATCATGGTGGTGCATACAGGGAGCTTATTGACCCCGCGCGCCAGCGTCATTTTTAGTCGGGTGTTTGTCTCGATGATTCAGAGTATGGTCGGCCGATTTTTTGCGTCGGGCTTAAAGCTCAATCCGCCCTTATGTCTCCATATCGACGAAGGCCATAACGTGCTCTACACCGGGATCCAGGAGTTGTTTAACAAGGCGCGCGGTGCCAACGTGTGGATTAACTTCTATACTCAATCGAACGCGCAGATCTCGGTGGAGGTCGGTGATGATATGGGCCGGAGCATCGTGGACAATATCAACTCCTGGCTCTATTTCCGTGTGAATCATGCTGAGACAGCGCAACATGTCGAAGACAGTTCGCCGCTTGTCCAACGGCCTGAACCGATCATTTCCGTGGCGGGGCATGTGACATTGAGGATGTCAGATCAGCGCTTAGTGTTGCGTGATCGGGTCATGCATCTCATGTCGCGGTGGTTCTATATGCGAACCCAAGGGCATTGGTTCAAGGGGAAGACCTTGGACTCGAGTGCGTCGTATGTGAACATCAAATTTCCGATTATCGGTCCAGGGAAGGCGTAAAATAGGTGGTGTAAGCCAACAGTGCTCTGTGGAACGTGTAAGACAGTTGCTGAGGGTGGTGGTGCCTGCCTTCCTCAAAGAATTGTTTTATCGATTCTCCCAGAGTGGTAATCCGGTCGGTTTGTCTTCTTTCTTCATTGGCCCCGGTTCACTGATTGATTGTTGAACACGGAGAATCATGGATCGTTTGACCAGTCCCATGAATGTGTCGTGAGAGTACACAAGAACTTCATCGGATCCGGCCAGGAGCATCTGGTCGAGTGCTTCCTGCAGCGTCGTCTGTGAGCTGACCATCAGTTCCTGCCTCAGTGGGACAACGTGTGGACGAATTGCTCCTTGGCTCGCTTCAAGCCAAGTAGGATCTTCGCGAACGTTGTGGTAATGCACTAGCCCGATCACTGTGTCACCGTCCATCACGGGATAGACTTTGTAGCCGTGTCGCAGGAACGTGGTTTGAAGATCCTGCATGCTTGCAGTGCTAGGCAAGGTCCGGACGTGGTGAGTTGGAACCATAATCTCTTGGACTGGCCTGGTCAGCTTGCTGCTTTGCTGCACGGTCTTGTAGGTCCCCGCCGCGATGATCCGCAAAACAATCCCAACGATGATGAGCCAGAATGTGTTGAATTGAAGAATGATGCCTAGCCCACCGAGCGCCATCATCCCGTTGCTGATCTGTTTACTGAGTCTCGCCGTTTGTTCCGCGGCCACGGCGTAGGATCCGCCGCGTGCCCAGAGAAACGCGTGGAGGATGCGTCCTCCATCCAACGGCACGCAGGGGATCAAGAGGTTATAGGCGCCTAACATCATGTTGACCTTATAGAGTTCACGGACAATAGGATCCGCGCTGAAGCACCAGAGAATCCCCGCGAGGCCAAAGGAAAAAGCCGGTCCGGCTGCCGCCACACGCGCCTCAATGTTCGGTGTTTGCAGTTCCCGATCAAAGACGGTCCACCCACCGAGGATGTGCAGATAGATTCGTTTGATTTGGTACTGATAGCGACGGGCCACGACCGCGTGCGCGATCTCATGAAAGAGCACTGACGCGAGGATGAAGAGCGTGGCGACGGCGCCGGCCGCCCAGTGCGCTCGCATGGGCACACCCGGCAGAGCATCTTTGAACATGGCCGTGGAGAGGGCCCACGTCAACAGGCAAAATGCGACAAGCCACGAGTAGTGAAGACTGATCGGAAAACCGAGTAAGCGAAAGTGCATGATGACCTCACGGGGGAAATGGAATGGGGAATGAGGGGTTATGGAGCAGAAGCCACAAGGCTTCCGTACTCCCGGCCTGTTGGCGAATTGCGACCCGAAGTCGTTCGAACACCGCTGGACCCCACGAGCTCTGCCGGGCCTTCAACTGACGAAGGCACCGACGTGCAAAGCCTTGTACAGCGTTTGTGGTGTGAAACATTCTCCGGGGCAGCCCGTGAGATCCGAAGAGAAGGAAATGGAGCGTGGGTTGGATGGCGAGATCACCCAAGATCATGTCGGTGTCCACCCCTGCATCGATTCCATCGATCCAGGCTTCATAGAGACGGGTTGTCTGTGGGGTGGCCAGGTTGATATGCAGGAGGATCAGGTGGACATGTTCCACCTGGAAGAGGCCAAAGCGTAGGGTGACGGTCCCGGGATCAATAAACAAACTGCTGTGACGGGTGTCTTCTCGAATCAGCAGGGAGGTTTCATCCGGTGCGTGCGGGGGACGGTAGCGTGATACGAGCACGGCGCCGGGCTGGCTATGCCGAATGATGGCCGTGGGATCTCGCGGGTGCTCAGATCGAGAATCGTTCATCTCGAGATACAACATTAGGTCTTCCCTTGCTTCGTCCGCCCGCGTTTGACCGTCGCGCCGTGATTATCTTTCAACAAGGCCGACACCTGTGAGAGTTCACTCTCGAGCGACTGCATGCGTGCTTGGAGCTGCTCCTTGTAAGATTTCGGGGTGCCATTTGTATTGATGGGAATGGTATCTCCCGGCGTGACAAGTTCCCCTTTCCATTCACTGGTGACGGTGTGAAAGGACCATCGTCCTTTCGCAATGTGGTCGATCGTCCCTGCGCCGGCGAGATAGCTCATCACGGGCATCACGTCATTCATCTCGTCGCACATGCAGACCATGATGAGATAGCCTGTCGGCGCGACCAGATTGAAGGATCGAAACTCCCGTGTCTTACTTCGGCCGCGGCTCGTTTCAATAATCTCACCGACATTGGCGGTAAAAGCACACTCGTTGTGGGCATAAAAGCGCCCGGTCGGCGTGGTGTCCAATGGAAAGAAGTCCCGGTTCAACGATTTCTTGCTCGGGTCCCATGTGACGCGAGCGACAAACAGCCGGTCGTTATGGAAACTTGTGGCGGTGAAACGAAAGCGAAAGGTCATGGCGGTGGTCATCGCACCTCCGCGGCGTGGAGTGCGGTGAGGGCGGGCTGTGGGATGCTGCGGATGAATCGGCACGGTTGAGTGAGGATTTGCTGAGCGCCGTGGTGGTAGTGCTCGACGGGATACAACATCGTCAGCTGATCTTTCGCCCGCGTGACCGCGACATAGAACAAGCGCCGTTCTTCTTCCAGGACGGGTTCGTCGTACCAGCTTCGAACCGGGGGAAATTGTCCGTCCAAGAGCCAGATGACAAAGACCACTTTCCACTCCAGTCCCTTCGCGCTGTGGATGGTGGAGAGGGTGAGGTGGACGTCCTTCTGGTCCCGGCTCCCATCTTTGCTCTGATTGGGGTCTAACGTGATGTCTTGAAGAAAGACTTCGAGCGAGGGGTTGTGTCCGGCCAGTTCCGCCAGTTTCTTGAGATCGTCCATCCGATGCTCGGCGTCGGTGCCGTAGTCACGGTGTAACAACGGTTCGTAGTGGTGAAGGACCAGATGCATTCGGTCCATCAGCGGGATGGTTTCGTCTTGGACGGACCGGATCACGGCCGCGAGGTTGGTGAGGGCTCGCTGTTGTTTCCCTTCGGTCTGTTCGAGCACATCCAGCGGGTGCGGGTGAGCCTCCATGGACTCAATGAGACGTTGGGCGAACTTGGCTCCAACGCGGTCGATGAGTAGCAACAGGCGGTGCCAGGCTCCGGCATCGAGCGGATTGTCGGCCACACGGAGGTAGGCCAGCACATCTTTGACGTGGGCAGTCTCTGTGAGCTGAAGCCCTCCGTATTTGACGAAGTGGAGCCGGTGCTTGGTGAGACAGGCTTCCAGTTCAAATGAGTGAGAGGAGGAGCGGAAGAGGACGGCCATGTCTTTGATCGATACTCCTTGATTCATGAGTTCAAGAATGCGAGTCGCGATGAATTGGCTTTGCGCGAGTTCCGATTCGCAAGTCACGAGTTCAGGCTGCGATCCGTCTTCTTTCGAGGTAAAGAGCTTCTTGGGGATGAGTCCCTTGGCGTCCTCCAAGATGTGGTTAGCGATGTTGAGAATCTGCTTGGTGCTTCGATAGTTTTGCTCTAAGCGGAAGATGTGGGCTTGGGGGAAGGACTTGAGAAAGCCCCGCATACTGTCGATCATCGAACCGCGGAATCCGTAAATCGCTTGGGCGTCATCTCCTACCACCATCACGTTCTGATGTTCGGACGCCAAGAGTTCGACGATCATGGCCTGTAACTGCGTCGAATCTTGGTATTCGTCGACGAGAATCGCTTTGTAGTGGCGCGCGAGTCGGAGACGCGTAGGGGCATCGATGCACAGCAGTTTGTAGAGCAGCAGGAGAAGATCGTCGTAGTCCAGCCGATGCTGTTGCCATTTCGTATCCGTGTAGACTCTGTACAGCGCGACGAGTTGAGGAGTGTGTTCCTCGAGCCAAGGGAAATACGTGGCGACGACGTCGGGAATCGGTCGCAACATGTTGGCGGCGCGACTACACACGGCCACCAGTTGCTGCTTTTTCGGAAAGCCGGTGCGAGACGTAAAGCCTCGTTTGCTTGCCAGAATGTGAACCAATCCAGTGGCGTCGTCTTCATCCATAATGCTGAATTTGTTGTGAAGCCCAATCGCTGCGCCATAGATCTTGAGCAAGGTGAGGCCCATTGCGTGGAAGGTCCCGCCTTGGATCTTGAGCGGTGATTGGTTCAGGAGGACTTGCGTCCGATGGATCATTTCGTCAGCGGCTTTTCGGGTGAAGGTAATCAGAAGGATCTGTTCCGGCGGGACGCCTTGATTCACGAGTTCGGCCACACGATGGATCAAGGTATGGGTTTTCCCGCTGCCGGCTCCTGCCAGCACCAACGTAGGGGCCGGAGGGGCCAGCACGACTTCTTGTTGTTGGGGATTCAGCTGTGCCGATAGTGCGACGCTTGAGGGCGTACTAAATGAGAGAGACGATAGTTCGCGCACGGTCTCATGGGACCGTGCTGGGACCTGGGGCCATTGATGCAGCCACGCCGGCACTGGACGGCCCTCTTCGGGAGGCGCAATGGGTTGCCCTTTCCGTGTAGGGAGGAGCGAGGGATCTTGTTCAACTGAAAATAAATCATCTTTGAGCGTAGTCGCACGAAACACGACGGCCTCCATGTGGGTCACTCTTCAGGGACTGATGTGAGAAAACTATTACTTGGGAGAAGGGATCAGGGTGGTAGAGAGTTTTCGGATGTAGTCCGAGTCGCCTAGACCCAATACGACGGCACAATGATGCGGCGTTGTGGTGTCGGTTGGCTGCCGGAAGGCTGTGAAGTACGTGCAGTTCACGCAGATCTTCCAACTGGGCATCGTGCCCTTGGAGGAAATCAGGTGCCAGTGTCTTGTGAGCACGGCAATCAGGTCCGCGAGGGCCGCCGGGGAACTTTGCGGGATGAAGGCCAACAAGAACTGTGGCCAGCTCCAGAGGCGCTCGAACTCTTTCCGTCCGCGCGGGGTCAAGCTCAAGACCGGTTCGCCATCGGCTGGCTCTGGTGTCGACTGGGTCAGGAAGTCGTGGTGCAGCAGGACGCACAGTGCGCCTGTGATGGCGCAATTCGAAAAGTGTGTACGAGAGGCGATCTCTCGACGTGTCAACGGATGTTTCACGTTGGCGATGATTGCTAGTAGATGGCGGGCAACTAACTCGTCGTTGGACCACCTGGGGTACTCGACGCTCCAGTTGTAGAGCGCCAGTTCTTGGAGAAGGAATATGGCTCGTCTTTGGTGGATCGCCAAAGACTCGTGTTGCGCGGCGGCGTGACTCGCTGCTTCGCTCGTGGTGTGACTCTGTGTCGGTCGTCGTTGTGGTGTGAACATGATGATGTCCTGTCCTGGTAACACAGCCAATTCCGTATCTGCAAGGGTTCATCGAAAATATTGTCCTTAATCCAAGGCAATCACTAAGCCTGCCAAGTGGCTTCCTGGGCCGGTTGAGGGAGATCCCTAGGCGGATGGCATCATGTCAGCGCCGCCGGCGACCACGTCCGTTCCGAGAACTGTTCGTTCCGATCAGGCTCAGCTTGCCGTTGTCCTTTGCTCCTGCGGCCTTTCCGCGTCCAGTGCCCGACGGGATCTGTCCATCATGGTGAGGTGCGAATGATTCTTCGATCTGAGACAGGGACCGCGCCAGTTCCTTGAGGTGACTCATGGCCTTTTCACGATCGGCTTGCCCGAGAGCTGGCAATTTGGCGGCATAGATCGTGAGGCAATGCAGGAAGCGCTTGCTGTACTCCAAACTATTGAGCAGCTGTTCCGGTGAGAGCGTATCGGCATTACTCATGCGCTCTGCCACCACAATATGGGCGGCTTTCGCTTCTGCTGTGTGTCCGGTCACTTGATGCTCGAGAGACTCCACTTGCTCTTCCAGGTTGCTAATCGTCTGATCTCTGTCCCTCAGCGTCTTCGACAGGGTGGTATTGATCTTCCGGATTTCCGCGATCTCTTCAGTGGAATTCTTCCTGAATTCTTGGATCTGTGATTCAAGCCGAGAGATCTCCTGCCTGTGCTGTCTCATCCCTTCGTCTGAACCGGCTGGGAGGGTTGGTTTCTTCTCTCCACCAGAAGAGGCTTTGGCCCCACGGCCGTTGAGCTTGATGCGGTCTGCGCGATCGAGCCATTCCCTGAGATAATCCTCTTGTTCCTCAACAGAGGCCTGGGCGAGCCTGAGTCGCACTTCGTGCGGGAGGATAATCAGAAGTTCTTGGATGCCCGGGATCAAGCGGCTAAAGGCGGTCTCGCGCAGTGTTTTTTCCTGCTGTTGCAACCGGCGACGGTCGCTTTCGCTCAGCTGGCGACGGTGAATGTTGTCGAACAAGGCAGAGATGCGTTGTTCGATGGTCGTCGCGATGCGACAGGGGACCTCGGGGAGGCCTGTTTCTATGGCGATATCCTGCCGATGATGTCCCGCCAGCACGACGTAGCCTCCATCGCCTTTCTCTCCCCACCGTTCAACGATTAAGGGGGTATGGATTCCGGCTATGACGATATCGTTCTTGAGAGTCTGGTATTCATCGTCCGTGAGCGGCGGAAACAGGTTTTTGTACTCCGGGCGAGTCTTGAGTTGATTGACAGGAATCATGACGCTTTCCATGTAACGCTCCCTTGGTGAAGTAAATGGTTTTGAGGTGATACACCGTGCGCGCAGGTATATGGACTCCGCGATGGTGGATGAGTCGGCAGACGTCGACGACGGCCGCCTCCGGATGTTCTCGTAAGACGTGCAGAGCAGCTTGTGTCCGTTCCGGCAGGCGATCCCACAGCGAGGCGGCGAGATGTCGGGTGGTGGCGATGTGCTGTGCGGTGCCGGACAAGTACCGCAAGGGGATCACATACGGCTGCTGACCTCGGAATCCTCCTCGTTGTTTGTGCTGAACCGTGGCGTACCACGTGGCGGGGGCGAAGGCGAGAAGCCCCCGTAAGGCGGGTGGCAGGAGTCCGTGTTGAATCCCTAGCCATCGATAGAATTGCCTCCGGCCCATCGAGACTCCCATGTGAGCGAGGAGCGTGCGAAACTCACGAATCGTGAGGTAAGTGTCCCGGAGTCCGATTTGCTCAGGGCGTGCGCCCATCCCCAGCTCGTCACAAAGTTGAACGGCGAGAGAGCGTAGGTTCTTCACACACAACTCCGATCGACAGTCATCAGATGTTCGGGGATGTCATACTCAGCCGACTCTCCGTCTGTGGGGTCGGCGTGTTCCTCTCCTTCAAAGAGGGGGACGATGCGAGACACGGAACGCGCCTCATAGCCGTTGGCTTTGATTTCACGTCGTCGCTTCAAGTAGACGGTCCAGGGCAATGTCTCGATCAAGCGGTCATGCCGATCGCGAATCTCGACGAGTTTGTTTTTCCCGGTCACTTTCTTTTGGAAGAGTTTTTGGAGGTAGCGGAAGAGGAGACTTCGAAAATGTGCCCGCCCTCGCGAGAAGTCCCAGTTGGCGGCACAGTCGATGACGGCCAAGTATCCAATCTGGGTGAAATCGTCTTTCTCGAAGGCGCGGTCGAGCGCAAAGGCGTTGTATCGAAACGCCATAAAGTGAATCAGCTTTTTGTTGTCTTCGTACAATTCGAGGATGAACGACTCAGAGAGTTCTGGATCGGCGGGAATGCGGTGGGGAGCCGGTGTGGCAACTGATGCATGGAGACCCATAACCAAATCCTCCTTCTTGACGGACTGACTACGACATTAATAAAGGGAGCATCCGTTCACTGAACAACGAGAGTGAGCGAGAGCGACTCCGTTCGAGATGTTTGTGCACGTAGCTGTGAGCGCAAGCCGCGAGAAGTTCGCGTGAGACGAGTTCTCGATGAGGGCGTTGGCGTTTGGGGGCTTGCTGAAGGCAGAGCGTGAAGAGTGTCGTCAAGGGTGGAACGGAAGGAAGTTGATCGGTCGTGATGAGTGTACGAAACCAGACTTCGTTGACACGAAGTGCTTGTGCAAACTCGCGGAGTGTGAGTTGGATCTCCTGTTGGATGGCTTCGATGATTTGCTGGGGCGCGCGCTTTCTCGCCATGTCATCTCCTTAGTAACTGTCGGCGACGGGCCTTCGATAGGGTAACAATGCTGTTACCTATGCAGGGTAACAACGCTGTTAATAAAAAGTAAACAACTAACTAGTCATTACCGGATAAGGCGAAATGTTTTTTCTGATTGACAGGGAAATGGAAGTAAATTATAAGAATAACATCAATTGATTAGGGATATGACTAGGATGGTTAGGCTCTAAACTAGTCCTGACGGAAAATGGTACACGCACCCATAACAATATTGTTACCTATAGCTGGTCACAATCCTATGAGTGGTCAGGAATTCTCGTGAGAGGGTGGTGAGTGAAATGGCGGAACCTACGATTCACTTCTTAGTGAAGCAAGCCCGTGAGCGGGCTCATCTTACACACCGTCAACTGGCTGCTCGTCTGGGATGTGCCCACAGCCACATTATTCAAATCGAACGAGAAGTTGCCCTGTCTCGGTCTGGTACCGGGGATGGCGGCAAGCGGGGCAAGACCGAGAAGGGGCTCTTGCCCAGTGCGGAACTGATTCGGAAAATTGCTGAAGTCTGCGCGCGCAACAAAGAGGAAGAACAGGTCTTGGTACAACGCCTGCTCCTCGCACGTTCGCGCGAGGTGGTTCCTATTGAGATCCGTCCTTTTGTCTCTGAGCAAGTCTTGCTCCCGATGTCAGAACGTTTCCGGACGCGGGTACTGGCCGATGTGGCTGCGTCGGGGCGTGGCTCTCTTCAGGAAATAGGCGTGCGTCTTGGGGTGGGAGAGCGATTAGAGCTGGTGTTATCCGGAGTAGGTCGCTTGTCGGCGCTGGAAGTGGCGGGGCTTGCGAGCCAGCTTGGTCAGTCGGTTGAGGAGTATTTGCTTATGGCGGACTACGTTTCGGAACGCGCGGGTCGTTTATTTGCTCAGTATCCTGGCTGTATTAGTCTGTTGGAAATGTTGGTTCAGTTGAAGCCCGAGACGAAACAGGAAATTGAGCAGTTTCGTGTTGCGATGGAAAAGCTCTCTCAGAAATCTACGTCTCCAGTCGTGGCAGGCTAACCCTTCCTTCTCCCTTCTCATGAATCCTGATTTGAGTGTGGGCGACCATACGAAAGCATTGTGTTCTTCAGCTCAGAGTGGATTTGATTCTAACAACAAGTGTGACAGAGATAATGGTCATCTGTGAAACAGCTTGCTTATTCGCCTTCTTGTAATAGCCGTGGGCTATACGTCGTGCAGGGGAACAATGGATCTCGGATGCCGGGAACCCCAAGCGTCGGTGGCCCTTCCTGGGGCAGCCCACCCGTGGCACGCAAAGAGGCAGCGACTGCATCAAAGCCGTTGTCTGATTGTCATTATTTCTGCTACCCCGTGCAGCATGGTGTTGCGCAACTGAATGCGCAGTGAGGTGCTGTGACTGATGGTCGGATGATTTGGGCTGGAGACGGTGGTCTGCATGGCTCCTTTTATGGAACGGAAAACAGTGGATACTGATCTGGGGGAAGGATGGGAGGGGGGATGGATGATCCGCTACATTTGATAGATACGGCCGAAGACAATTCCGCCTAAGACGCCTCCTCGAAGAGAAACCAGAATGAGTGGCAAATAGATGCCCACGGTATTCTTGTTTTCGTGAATCGGTATTTTTGATCTGGTCAAGGCAGTGCAAAATGGCCTGACCAGATCAGTTCCATTGATCGTGGATTGTCGCTAAAATTCTGCCCCTTCAGGTGGCGGGGTAGGAAGGGGCGTTGTTGAATTGACTGCTGCTGGAAGTACGATCTCTTCTTCTCTCACAATGTCGAAGGCAGAGAAATCCCCAGCCTGAAGTTGATTGATCAGGTGTGATGCTTGTTTGATCGTGTAGCCTTGCGTGTATTCTGTCACTTGGTCTTGCGGGATCTTCATGGACCCAGCGAGTCGACACAGGAAATCGAACTGCGCCTGGGACATGGTTTTGGGTTCTTTAGGTTCAAGCCTTTCCATTGCATTCCCTTGTAATGTGGAGTGAGCTGCTTTCAAGGAAGTAGTATCGGCTGGCGAGTTTCCGGTCGTGGATGGAGTTGGCTGTACCAATTCACTTTCTGTCTGCTGAGCTTCCTGCGCGGTGGTCGTGGTGTTTGTGGCTTGAGTTGAGGACAGTGTCATGACTTCAGGCAAGTCCTCTTCCGCCACAATCTTGGCATCTGTATCCGCTGCGGGATTGATGTCCAAGGGGTCCTGGATCTCGATCGATTTCAGTTTCTTGAGAACGGTGGCGGTTTCCTGCTTCAATTGCCTGCTTTCTTCCAGTGTGCCCTCATATCGAAGGACCAATGGGTAGTGCGTTTCGGATCGGTTTTCTCGGCGCCGCGTGAGAGGAACACGGCGGAGCTTGAGCGGGATATTCGCGATGCGCCCGAATGTCATGTAGAGGAATTCGAGGTAACTGTTGATATTCGGGATACTGTCCTGATTGCCCGTGTCGATCTGGTACAGTCCTCCGGATCCTACCTTGGGTAGCATAACCATGAGGTTGGCACGCGCCCGGCATTTCCGCTGATCAAAGAATTCGCATGTACAAGCCTGCGGTTCCCATTTGAATCGCTCGTTTAACCGCGAGGCTTGTTCCCCGTTGCCGATGCATTTCAGCAACCGGTTCTCTCCGTACAATTTGAGGGCCTGTGGAAACATTTTCGTTTCTTCATCGGAAACGAAAATGATGTCCAGTTCTGTTGGCTTGGGGCCATAGACGTGTTCGACTTCCGAGGGCACGACGAAATAGGGCGTCTCCTTGGGGTAGAGGCCGTCTTTCCCATTTACCCTCACCCCGAGTTTGATGCGTCCGATGACAGGCACCCGGCGCCGATCCGAGAGCCCTTTGATTCTGTGGAACGGGATGAATGTGCTGATTCGTGCGTCTTGGATCTTGAGTGCTTCGCCCATGGTGATCTCCTTCCGTGAGGGAATGAATGTTAGCTAGCCAGGGATTCGGTTTGTTTGCTCTGTTTGCGTTTCTGAGCTTTTTGGTGGAAGCGGTACACCTCTAATTCTTCCTTTTTCCGGGTTGTCTTCGATCGTTCGACGAGGTCGGCCGGCAGCAGGCTTTGGTCAAGCCGTTCTTCTGTTGATTCATTGATGGCGAGGACATAGCCTTGACCCTGTGCTCGTTGGATATGTTGGCTCGTGAGTTCCAGTTTCAACAATTGTTTGACCTCTTTGAACCGCTTGTTTTTGGGTTTCAGCTCAGCCTCCAACTTCAGATATTCCTCGATCGTCGGAATCAACTCCGTGCGTAATTCCGCCATCCCAGTCAGGGGTTGACGGACAAACCCCTCCCAGCACTGCGCCCGGTATGGACAGTAGTGGCAGTGGTAGGAATCGTCATTCTCGAATGGTCGGGCAGGGAGTGTTCCAAATTCTCGGTGTGTTTCGATCTGGTCGAATTTGGTCATGGCCTGTTTGTACAGACCGATGAACTCCTGGTTGGGAAATGTGTGCTCGCCGTTGGAATGGATGGTCTCTACGACGGTTAACCGGTCGGCGTCGGTGTCGTACCGCAGGCGGAATTCAAGAAAGGCGCTTTGATTCTTGTTCTTAATGAGGAGGAGGCACTCATTGATTTCCGGGTTGATCCGTTGTACCCCGGTTACGTACATCGCGCATTGAGTGAAATGGTTGATGGGATAGTCGCCGTTGGAGAACCGGGTAAAAGTGAAGTGTTCATGACCCTTGAGTTCGAGCAGACGGTCGACACCGAGCAGATCGGTCACGATGCCATCGATCGCACCGTTGATGTCATAAGACCGACCATTCCAGGTCGTCGTGCCACAGGTGACGCGCAGTTGGCGGCTATGCAATTGAAAGACGGTTTTCTCGATCCAGTTCAGCACGAGTTCTTCATGCCAAGTCCCATCGTCCAACACGACAAGGAATCGTCCATGGGGATCCTTGCCGGCGATCTCATTGGCTTGGTACGAAAGCTTCCTGATGCAGATCTCTGGCCCGGCGTTGGAAGGACGTGGTCGATAGGGCCACTCTTCGTAGCCCATTGCGGCAATGGGATGGATCAGTTCAGCAAGCATTGGTGCGTCCTTGGTGAAAATGGTTGGGAAAGGCCACGACAGAGATGGAGTGGCGCGGCCAGGATTGAGCTGGAGGGGCCTAAGGGTGTTCTGGGAGGGATCGATGTTCTGTCAATTGCAAGATTCATTTCCTCGGGTGATGAATGTTGCAAATCATGGGAAGAAAAAGGGGATTACTCCATGACAGGGGACGTGACGATAGCCGGATATGTCACGATGATTAGGTCGACGTTCCGAACAACTGCCAATGGGTCATGGTGAAACGGAAGATTCGTGTCTTTGTTTCTCGGGAGTTTGGAGAACTGTCGGTCACTGCCAGACATATTGTTTGGTGTATCAAGGAGGAAGAGATATGTCGGACGAGGTGTATGAATCGCGTGGAGCAATTGAAGTGGTCCTGGACGAATTTGTGGCGACCCTGCGAGAGAACCCCCTTCAGACGTTGAACTCTGCCTGGTTTGAAGGTGTTTCCGACTGGCTCTTGGCCCTGAAGCCTGAGAATGCCTATGTGTGGTTCTATCGATTAAGCCAGGAACTTGAGCGGCATAGTGTGGTGCACGGTTGTCATGCCAATGAAATCTTGATCGCGTTGATGGAACGGAAACTCTATGGTCTCCAGGTTCGGTAGGTTAGCCGCGTTACAGCGGATAATGGGGCTCCGTCGTCGATTGAAGCCGGCGCGTTGGAAGCAGGTTCCGTCTCATGTGAAACAAGCGGACCCACCTCCGACCGTGGAGCTGTTTAGTCAGCCGCCCGTCCTGGAATTGCCAGGGCAACTACCGTCAGGCAAGAATCAGGTTGGCGTGGCCTGTGGAGAATCGGGACAACAACGGTATTCAAACACGGGTTTAAGGCATGGCTGAAAGATGTAGAAAAGGAGATCCTGTTGCAGCCGCGCCAAGCTCGCAGGCGTATGCCAACAATAATTTGGTGACCGTGGAAGTGGAATATGTGCCCGGCGATCTGCTCACTCGTGATGTGCCGGGAATTGAGCACGCGCTCTGGCACTTATAGGAGCGATCACGGGTCTTGCTGAATGATCGCTGCCCGGTGAATGTGATGTGGAAAGCGGCGTCCTCAGACCGTGACTCCCTCGTGTGCGTGTGATGATCCTTCCGGCCTCCTGGTCGCTGCGGTGTGAGGTGATTGACCCTCAGCGTGATGTGCCCATACTCGTCCTGACGTAACGGATTTGTAGTACTCCACTGTTCGCCTTCCTCGGCTCGTCCGTATTACCTCAATAGATCGATTCTCTTTTATCATTTCCGACTGAGGGTTTGATGAAACAGACATTGTCTGTTGTTGTGCTGTTTGCCGTGTTGCTGACTACAGCGAGTGTCCCTTCTCCGGCATGGAGTTTATCTATTGTGAATTTGAATTCAGGCTATGGGACGAGTCTGGATGACGCGTATCCGGTTCCAAGGGGAACGTTTGCCGTGCAATCGGCTCTTCGGACCGACCTCACGGAGAACGCAGTTGGTACCGAAGTAGGACGATTACGGGCCACGCATGATATCCGCCTGGGTGTGGCGGAAGATATTGAGTTCACGGCAGGTGGAACATCATTGCGAGGGTCTTTGAATCCTGCGACGGTTGAGGATCCGCGCTCCTTTAGCTTTGGAACAATGGTTCGCTTTTACAAACAACCAGAGCCAGGAGATTGGAAGCCGAGTACCGCGATTCGAGTGTCGAGCTCTATTCCTTTTCAGGGTGATCGAAAGAACCCCACTTTGAGAGGCACTCTTGTGACCTCCTGGAATGTACGCCACAACTGGTGGATTAGCGGGAATGTTTGGTATGAAGTCGTTCCTTCATTCCAACCTGGTCAATGGATTCCTGCTAGAACAAGCCTCTTTGGCGTCAATCTGGGGGCCGTCAAAGCTCTCGATGAGTCTTCAGCTGTCGTTCTTAATGTCCTCGTCATGCAGGATCCCCTCAAAACAGATTCGATGATCGTCGCTCCCGAACTGGGTTACCTGGTGGCTCTGGACAAGAAGTGGCAGCTTAGCTTGGGGGTGAATCGAGACTTTCTGGGAACGACAGGTCAGGCCATTGTCCGTGGAATGGCGGGTCTGACCTTTACATGGTGAACGTCATGTCTGATACAGTATCCGATGCTGCGACGGGAGGTGTTATACGCTGCGATTACCAGGGCGAAGGAACGGTTTGTCTCTATAGGCTCACTAAGGCCTTTCATGTTGCAGTAAAAAACCCTGAGTCTTTTCATCGTCACAGCGGACTGTTTCGCGAGTTGCCATCTCCTTCTCACATCCCTGCTCCATCGGTCATGCACTGCGCTCTTTAGTTTTCTGCCTTCTATGTTCCCGTTGTCGTAGGCCCCAATCCGTATAACTTCAGTGTGACTATAAGCGCTGCTGTTATTCGGCAGAATCATCAGAGCGATCATCGGCTCAGGGGGTGCTGAGAGGGACTATGTCGACAATGAGTTCCCGCTATTCCGTTAGACAGGGTATTGGGATGGTTGCAGGAGTGTGTGCGGTACTCTCTCTGACTTCTTGTCTCGCTCCCACCAGGAGTGACTTGGCTGATCGGATCAATGTGTGCGGGCAACAGTATGAAGCGAAGGCGACGGTGGTCACGGTCGAAAAGCAGCCCCAGTGGCTGATTACGGAACCGCGTACCTGTGTCGATCACCCTGTGTTGAGTCCTCAGCCACAACCACGAGGTGAGGCTGCGAAGAAACAAGAATTGGCTCCAATTAAGACGGTCGTGATGGGCGTTCTTCAGGGGCTGCCTCGTTTTGTTCCGCCAGGACAAAGTATCCCTGCCGCGGGTATCGCCATTGTGGCTCCTGTCCTCCCCGGTCCTGTCCAGGAACCCCTGGCTCCTATGGGCGGTGGACAGGGTCCATCGATGCGAACTTGTGAAAATGGCAGCGAGGTTGTGCGTGAGGTGATTCAGTTTGCTCTGGGGTCGAACGTGATGACTGAGTCTGAACGCGCCAAACTTGCCCGATTTCATGGAATCCCTGTCTCGTATTTCCATCTTGAAGGGTTCACTGATCCAACCGGATCCGTGACGATGAATGAGGCGCTGGCGATGGAACGAGCACGAGGGGTTTCACGTGCCTTATCCGAAGTCGTGGGGAAGCAAATGCGCGTCGAGGTCAGTGGCCGTGCTGGCTGCTGTCACAAATCGACCGACGCCACAACGCGGCGGGTGGAAGTGACAGGTGTCATATGGAAGCCTTGTCAGCCATTGATCACGTCTGTTCCGTCCGTGAAGCCGACGAATATCGTGTCATCTATTGAGCATAAAAGGGGGACTCCTTCTATGGCTAAGTAGCAGACGTGCGCTTCCCATTTGGTTTGGTGCCTGTGAAGACAAACATAATCAGAAACGCTCCACACCAAATGGAGAAGTACGTCTAAGGAGGACATCCATGAAAACGATCAGCAAGTACGCAAAAAAAGTTGGGTCAGTGGCAATGGTTCTCGGCATGGTCATGTTCGCCAGCTTCGTGGTGCTGGCAATCCCGGCTCATGCCGGTGCGGATGCCACATTCACGCCGCTGGTGACGTTGGTGACCAACTACATGCAGGGGTCGCTCGGTTTGTTGCTCGCCCTTGCGGCGGCCACCTATGGGCTGGTGTCGGCCATCGCCGGCCGCTGGGGCGCCATGTTCGGTGGGTTCGGCGTAGGAGCGGGATTCTTCTACGTTCCGACGATCCTTCCGACCATCGTGACAGGATTGCTGTAAGGGTTCGCGGAGATGGGGCGGCTGCGCGCCGCCTGGTTTCTCGCTACGGTGGAGACACCGGATTGCTGGGTCAATGATAACTGCACTTCAAACCGATACGTGCGTCTGGGGAGGACGTTCATGAAAACGATCAGCAAGCATGTACAGAAATTCGCGTCGATGGCGATAGTTCTCGGCATGGTCATGTTCGCCAGCTTCGTGGTGCTGGCGATCCCGGCTCATGCCGGTGCGGATGCCACATTCACGCCGCTGGTGACGTTGATCACCAATTATATGCAGGGTTCGCTCGGTTTGTTGCTCGCCCTTGTGGCGGCCACCTATGGGCTGGTGTCGGCCATCGCCGGCCGCTGGGGCGAAATGTTCGCCGGGTTTGGCGTGGGAGCCGGATTCTTCTACGTTCCGACGATCATTCCGACCATCGTGACGGGATTGCTATAGCCGGTATTGAGATGGGGCGGCCCGGCCGCCCCATCTTTCTTCCCAAGGAGGGACTGCTGTGGGTACCTTTATCCCGAGATACATGGATGCGCTTCCCCAAATTCTTTGGTGGGAGTTGGATGAACTGGTGATTCTCTTTCTGTCTTTTTTCCTCGGTCTGATTACACGCCAGCTCACCACGCTCTTGATCGTCGGTGTCATTAGCACATTCATTCTTGCGAAGCTCAAGAACGGCAAGAGTGATGGCTTTATTTTTCATTTGGTCTATTGGTATGGCGTTCCGTCTTTTGCGATCAAGGGCGTGCCTTCAGGGGCGATTCGGGAGTTCGTTGAGTAGGAGACTGTGATGAAAATCGAACTGTGGAAATCATTGTTGCATACCAGGCAGATGCTCATCGTGTTTATGGCGTTGATCATCCTTCTATTGTCTGGTGCGTTGGTAACCAACGGCATCTTTCGAAGCCATGAAGTGCTTCACATCGTGCCGATGCAGATTCAGCAGGCGTACTCGGCGAGTGCCATGGATGGGGATGAACAGTATCGGAAGGCCATCGCGCTCTCGCTATTGCCATGGATTGCCAATGTCACTCCCGCGTCAGTCGAATACACCCATAAATTGTTCATGAGTTATGTCCCCCCAGATTTGTATGGGGTCATGGGAGAGTCGCTCGGAGCTGAAGCGGTGTATGTGAAGAAACATAACTTGAACCGAGTGTTTTTTCCAACAGCGACTCGGGTGAGCGGAGACGAAATCATCATTCAGGGAATGGAGCGCCGGTTTGTTGGCAAAACTGAAACCCAAGAGGAAGAACGTGAATATCACATCACGCTGCGTTTTCAAGACTGGAAGCCGTGGGTTGTTGCTGTGCGTGGTATCCATCTGGATCGCACTAACAACGCCGATGGAAAGTCTGGCGAGTCAGAGGCTGGTCATAACGGATGACAGTCCGCGGCAGATCGTCCTCTCCAGTCGTGATCTGAACGTGCTTGTGTTTCCCAGCCAGGTCACGAGCGCTGTGACCTCAAAGACGGACCTCCAGGCTGACAAAGATGGTCGGAATGTGATCGTCCGTGCGCGAACCGGGCCTGCCGATTTAATCATCACGGCAGGTTCCCTTACTTACGTGTTTGAAATCACCGTTCGGCCTGCGCTGAGCGCGCAGATGATCAATATCGATGACTTTCGCGGTGCCGCTATGGATCGTGACGCGGATCCGATCCGACATGCAGCTGACTACCAAGATGGGTTACTCGAAGTCATTAACCTTGTGGCGAAGGGTTCGATTCCAAAAGGTTACTTTGCCTCCACGATCCCTCAAGAATTTTATCCCAAGTGGCTCGAACTCAAAGTGTTGAATGCGGTCGAGTACAGAGGGCCGAAGTACCGTGTCACCGTCTATGTGCTCGAGAACATCGCGCAGACCAAGTACACGATTCGTCAGCCTGAATTCTACACCGGTCGTCAAAAAGCCATTGCGCTTGATCGTCAGGTTGTCGAACCGGGTGAGCGTGTTGAGATTCTGATTGCCGATGATACGCCTCCTATTCGAGAAAAAGCGGCACCGAAGATCGATCCAGATTCCAAGAACTAGTTTGGGAGTAGGGGGGAGATTTGCACAATGACGACCTTATCCGGACAGTCTGGCCCAGTGTTACAGCCGGGCGATCCCATCAAAGCGGAAAAGACGACCCCATCGTCGAAAACCTTAGTGACCGCGGCTGTGGTGATCGGATTTGTTGCCCTGGCGATCGTACTGAGTCAATTTCGTACTCCGCCCGGTGCTGTAGTCGCGACAAAGGCACCAAAGACGATCTCCATTGATACTGAAAAGGTTGACAAGGAGATCTTCCTCAAACAGGCCGGTTCCCGGATTGAGGCGTTGGAAGTAGAGAATGATGTGCTGCGTCGAACACTGGATCTTGACCACAAAAATCAAGATGAGATCAGAAAACAGATCTCTGATTTATCAAAGCAGATCGGGAGTGTCCAGCGTTCCGGCGGAGTGACATTCGCGCCCGGCGATGGTAAGGGCGCTCGGCCGTCCGGCATGCCTCCGCTGCCGCCTCCATTGGCCCCTGGTGGGGCGTCTGCACAGCCAGCGGCCTTTCCTCTTCCGAAGGGTGGTGTACCTGGTGCACTTGCAGTAGGGCGTCCGGGCGCAACGGGTGTTCAGGCCGGTGGGGCCGTTGACCTTCCACAAGATGGGATCCGTGTGCTCTTTAAGACTGATCCTGCGACGGTGAAGAAAGCCTCTGAGAAGAAACTGTGGTTGAACACCGGCGCGATTATCCCGGTCAAATTGTTGTCCGGGATGGATGCCCCCGCGAAAACTGCGAGTGGGGCCGGTGCTGGTGGAGCCTCACAAAACAGTCCCTATCCCGTGTTGATGGTCGTTCGGGATCTCATGAAGCTCCCGAATGAAGTCATGGTCGATGCTCGTGAGTGTTTCATCCTTGGTGAAGGGGTGGGGGAACTCTCGAGTGAGCGTGTGCAAATACGAGGTACTGCGATCTCGTGTGTCAAGCAGAATGGCGAAGCCGTCGACCTTGATCTGAAAGGATTCGTCAACGGTGAAGACGGCAAGCTCGGCTTGCGCGGCCGAGTCGTGATGAAAGAGGGTGCATTACTGGGTCGGACGCTACTGGCTGGTTTCGTTTCAGGGATTTCACAGGCATTTATGCCGTATCAGCAAGGGTTCGTCATCGCTCAAAGCCCCAACCAGGCATTTAATCTTCCTTCAGCCGGTCCGCTTGCCATGGCCGGGGCAGCGGGCGGCATGGGACAAGCGGCTCGGTTTCTCGCCCGACATTACAGCATGATGGCTGCCTCGGTCTTTCCGGTGATCGAGATCGATGCCCAACGTGAGGTGGACTTCATTGTCGGGACTGGTCGCGAACTGGTGGATTACTTCCTGTAACGGCGTGAGTTCATCGGGCAGTCATTATTGAAGGGGGTTCATATGTCGACAACAAAAAGAGTGGGTGTTGGATTGACAGTCGCGGTGATGGTGGTCTGTGAGGTCATCGCATTCGGTCAAGTTTCCCAAGGGAGTGAACGGAGTGATGTACCGCAAATGCTCCAATCCACAATGGAACAGAAGTTTCCGGGAATGAAACTGCGTCGCGTGGCGAAGACTGAAATCCCGAGTTGGTATCTCGTTGAGACTGAGTCGGATAGTCCGGAAGGGCTGTGGTACGTCCATGAAAGTGGTCGGTATGTGTTAGCAGGCGGGATGTTTGACATTCAACTTGGTCGCAACGTGACTCAGGAATATCTGAGGGAGCGGGAGCGCAGAGTCCTTGATTCACTGGATCTGAGCAAGACGATCCTCCTCCAGCCTGAGTCCCCGAAGATTACAAAACCTCTTTTAGTTGTCGATGATCTGGACTGCCCGGTTTGTCAGAAGCTGCATCCGGAAATCAAGAAGCTGGTTTCCTCAGGGGTTCCTGTCGCCGTTCTGCTGCATCCCTTGACCACGATTCACCCTGATGCCTATCGGAAATCAGTGGCGGTCTGGTGTTCTTCTGACCGTGCTGCCTCGCTGGATAAGGCCTTGGCTGCTCAGCCTATCGAGAATCCAGCACAGCTTTGTCAGCATCCGGTTGATGACATTCTGAAGTTTGGCCGGCGCCTCAAATTGCACAAGACACCTACCGTGTTCCTGCCGAGCGGTCAACGTCTGGAAGGATTTGTCTCAGCAGAGCAATTGTTATCGATGCTTCAACTCGATGCGTCCAAACCGTGATCTGAGGCCGTGTTTGTCCTCAAAGGAGTAACGTCCCATGATGTCCTCTCGCATACATGTCGATCTTCTGGGCTATGAGTCCATGCACCAGTTCTTCTTTCCGGTTGTGAAGGGGCTCGCCCTTCTCATGCTGGGAACATTGACTGCATGCGGAGGGGGCTACCAATCAGATTTCTCGTGCAAAGGCTACCCGGATCAGGCGATTTGCGAATCGGTTTCCATGGCGTATGCGAATCGGTTTGATAAACCGGCAATGGTGACTGAGAAACATGGAGGCAATTCCTCATCTGATCACGCGGATTCGAAAGCTGCGCAGGATCTCCCGTTGCCGGTGAATGGCGCCTTTGCTGGTCGAGCGGAATCCTTTCTCGGCAAGCCGATCGTGACCCCTGCGAAGACTCTCCAGGTGTGGATCGCGCCATGGCAGGATGCGAAGGGTCGTCTCCACGAAGCGACGATTGTCTATCAAGTGGTAGAAGGTCCCCGATTTGTTTATGGACATCAATTTGGAGGCAAGGGAGCAGCCGCGTCATCCTATGGTCGATCTCGCGAGTTTATCCCTCGGAACTCCCGAATGGTGGAGCCGCCGAGTACTCGCAATCGGGCGGGTGGTCCGGCTGCGGCTTCAGCGTTGTCGACAGTTCAATCTCAAGAGCCAGTAGGAGGTCCAACGGGTGGAGCAGAACGTCCGCCTACGATGTCTCCTCTGCCACAGGGTTTGCCGCAAATGCCGGTTCCTGGTGGGGCGTCTCCGTACATGCTGGAGGATGGACCCCTGGGATTACCGACAATGCCATAAGTTGATCGTGGGAAGTCGTGGGGGGGCCTCCATTGTTATGGGCTAAGAACAAGAAAGGTAAGACATGTCGACCATACTAGAAACTCGCGTGAAACAGACAGTTGAGCGGACCTCGTTGAGTGAATGGCTTCCCTATGAGGCTTATGACGAGAAGAATCGTGTCTATCGAATGGATGATGGCCGCATCGGAATCCTATGGGCCAGCCGACCGATCTTAGGGCTTGATGAAGGGCGGATTCAAAAGCTGACCAACTTGTTTGAGTCGGATCTTCCTATCGGAACCACCTTTCAATTCATGCTCCATGCGTCCCCTATTATCGAACCGTGCTTGGATCAGCATGTGGTGCTTGCCGAACGGGGGACTCAGAGCCCCGAGCATCATGCTGCTGCCCGTGCCAAGAAGGAGTTTTATCTGCACGCGAGAGATACATCTCTGATTCCAAATCCTCCCCTAAAGCCTCGTGACATCACGCTCTATGTCTCCATTACGATGCCGGTAAAGGATATCAATCCTGATGGGTGGGACGAAGAATCGGTCTATCAGGCCTTAGATGGGATTGAAGAACAGCTTCGAACGATGGGACTGTTGCCTCAGCGTGTACCTCCGCTCCAGTTTCTCTGGCTACTTCATGTCTTATTGAATCCCGGTCATTCGTGGAACGATCGTCCCCCTGGCTATTCAGATGAGATGCTCCTTCGTGATCAAGCCGTGCGGTTGGATACGGTGATGAATGTCAAAACCAAAATGCTGGAACTTGACAATAAATTCGTCAAGACCATGACCATCCAATCGTGGCCCCTTCATTGGCACGGAGGGCGTAATCGGGAGTTCATCGGCAGCTTGATGAAGCTGACCGATCAGCTCATTTGCCCATTCTTCATCACATTAAACGTACTGAAGTTGGATCAAGTTTCAGAGAAGGCACGATTCAACAAGAAACACCTGGTGATATCCAATCAAGCTAAAGGGTTGTTTCTGAACCTCATTCCCGTGTTTCGCTCAAAGCTCGAACATTCCAATGCGATGGCGGTAGAGATCGAGAATAGTCGTCAGTTTATTGGCCAGTTTTTCCAAGTGGCGATCTATGCCGATTCTCCTCGGCAGGCGCAACAACAAGCGGACTCCATGAAGTCCATCTATCGCGCGATGGATATCAATCTTCAGGACGATTTCTTCATTGGCTTGAAGATTTTCCTCTGCGGCCTGCCGATGGCGTTGCCTTCTGACGCCAAGCTTTTGCGGGATGGGTTGCGCCGACTAAAGACGGTGCACACCGCTGTTCCCGCGCATTGTGCGCCATTGGTGGGGGATTGGAAGGGGGGCGGCTCCCCGGTCCTCTTATACACGTCCCGCTCTGGACAGGTTGTCTCGCTCGATCTCTTTGCGAATCAGCAAGGTAATTATAATTTTTCGGCGATTGCCACGTCCGGTGCTGGAAAGTCGTTCTGGATGAATGACTTGATCGAGAACTATCTGCAGGTGGGTGGGCGTGGATGGATTATCGATGCCGGGTATAGCTACGTCAAACTATGTGAACTTCGCAAGGGCCAGTATATCCAATATGCGAAGCAAGGGGCGAAGCTGTGTTTCAACCCATTCTCCAAGCTCGTGCATTGGGGTGATGGCTCTAGCGCCTATGACGATGATTATGCCGATGAGATGGAGCGAGCAAAGGATCGTGCAGATGAATTCTGGTCGTTGGTTGCGATCCATGCCCAGATGGTGAGTCCGTCGCAGAAACTGAACGATGTACAGATGGCCCTCCTCGAGGAAGCCATTCAGTTAGTCCTTCAGGACGAAGGCAATAGAGGAACGCCAACCCATGTGATGGTGCGTCTTCGAGAATCGAAGGATGATCGCGCACAGGATATGGCGTTAGTTCTTCAGAAGTTTTCCAAGGGCGGGATGTACGAGCATCTGTTCAATCGGGTGAACAATATCAATTTTGAAAATGATTTGGTGGTGATGGAGATGGACGGTCTGGGAGACCAGAAAGCCCTAGGCTCTGTCCTCCTGCTCTCGGTCCAGATGAGCATTCAAAGCGCCATGTTTGAAAAGGCGAATAAAGGCCGCCGTAAGTTCTTGGTCATGGATGAAGCGTGGGATCTCCTCTCGGATGGGGGAAACTGTGGTCCGTTTTTCGAAAAGGCTGTGCGCCGGGTCAGAAAATATGGGGGATCAATCGGAACCATTACCCAGAACATTGATGACTATGACGTGAAGATGAAGGAAGTCGGGATGGCTCTGTTGGGGAATTCCGATTTCAAGCTCCTACTGAAGCAACATCCCGAGAGTATCGAAAGCATGCGGCGTACTGGAAAGATCAAGCTGAACGATTTCGAGTATTCCCTTTTGGAGAGCGTGGACCGGGGAAGGGGATATTCGGAGATCTTTGCCATCACGCCCTTTGGTCGAGGTGTTGTCCGCCTGGTGGTCCCACGACAGACCCAGTTGCTCTACACGACCGATCCCGATGAACTCCATATGATTGCACAGGTTCGAAAAGAACATGGCGAGGATCTGAGTATTACTGAGGTCATCAAGATCATGATTCAAGAGGAACACCGTCGGAGCGGTCAATCGGGGCGGACTACATAGTTGGTGTTGTCTGGGAGGAATGTGATGAATGCAGATGTGGTTGTCACGCGGCCCAAAATACAGGTAGCCGGCACGATTACTCGCTGGATCGACGAGCATCCTCGTGTGTTTTGGGGAATGGTCATTGTCTATGCGGCAATCTTAACGGTGGCCGCTGTTTCTCCTTGGTATCAAATTCATATGCGAGATCAGGAGAGCTGGCCGTTTCATACGGTGTTCTTGATTAAGAAGGGGATGTTGCCTGAACGCGGGGAGTTGGTAGCTTTCCAGCTACGGGAGGAATACGTCGAGCGCATTGAACCCCATGCTCCGAGAACACAAATACCCGTGAATACGATGTGGATGAAGCGAGTCTTGGGTATGCCTGGGGATCGGGTGGATATTGTTGAGAATCAAGTGGTGATCAACGGACAACCGGTTGCGTCTGGACTCGGTCGTGATCGTTTTGGTGTTCCGATCTACCTCACGAGTTTCCGCGGGGAGATTCCACTACATCAGTACTATGTCTCTCTTCCTCATCCGCGGTCTTTTGATTCGCGCTATTACGGGATGGTGAAAGAAAGTGACGTGATCGGTCTTGCAGTTCCCTTGTTCTAGTCTATCTCGTAAACCTGGGTGTGGGACTTGTTTCGGGGATTCTTCGCCCAGGCGATTCGGCCTCTTACTCTTACGCCGGGGCACGGTCTTACAGTTCTTGATCATAGCTACATGTCCACGTTGTTCTAGGAGGTTCGTTCAATGATGCCGCTGCATCTCCTTGTCGCCAATCTCGTTCTGGGTCTCGGTATTGTTTCTTCCTGGCCGGTTCTGGCTGGGCAAACGACTCCGACTCACACACCATCAGAAAAGACCCATCAAGAGATCGCTTCCGAAATAGCGCGGTATTCGAGGCAGCACTTACAGCAGACGATGCCGTCGAAAACACCGAAAGAGATGCGGAAGGATGGCGTGTATTTGCTCGTGTCGTTCTCCATGCCTGAAGAAACTCTCAAAGAGTACTTCCGTCAAGCAAAGCAGTTGGGCGCGCGTGTGCTGATTCAGGGCCTGGTGAACAATTCCTTTAAGGAAACACAGACCCGAATCATGCGGATTTATATGACAGCTGAAAATCAGCCCGATGAGTCGACACATGCCGGTATCGCCATTGATCCTGTGATTTTTCGGAAAGTGGCCGTGTCGGGAGTTCCAGCGTTAGTCTTTTGGTCTGAGGATCATTATTGGATGGCCTCAGGGGCGGGGAGCGTTGAGTACTTGCTTCGTGTGCTTGCGAGACATGATCGGCAATTAGATTCTTGGGTGGGTTGGTTAGAGCGGCGTCAGCAGGGCTTTTTGCAAGGAGGGCCAACGACAGAACCCAGACCGAAGCTTCCTGCGATAAGTGCGAATTACAAGGTCGCGGGTGAATACCAAACCTTCCAGATTGCTGAGCGGGACATGATCACAGTGATGAAGGAAGGCATTGCGAAGGTTGACTGGGAGAAGGTCAGACAACACGAAGAGGAGATTCTCAAGGGGAAGCTTCATCGGGGACCAGGGCTGAAGATCCCTGATGCGCAATCACCCAGGACCTTCCTCGTCGATATGACCATGGAGTATCCGGAAGACATTGCAGATCCGACGTCCAAAACGATCTTGGTAAAGGCAGGCGCTCGTGTCAATCCGTTACAGAAGGTGAAGTGGCCTTACGCGATGATCTTTCTCAATGCCGACAATCAGGATCAGGTGCGTTGGGCTCGACGGTATCTCGATGCACACGATCGGATGTATGTGAAGGTGGCTGTGACCGAAGGGGATATTGCGGAAGCGATGAAGGTGCTTGAACACAGGGTCTATTGGGCCGATACGTATCTGCTGCAACGGTTTGGTGTGGTGGCCGTGCCCAGTGTGGTCAAGCAAGAGGGGGAACGGTTGAAGGTACAGGAGTATGCGTTGCGATGATGACTCAAGCCGTGAATGAACCTATTGGGTTGATGAATGCACGCTGGTTCAGTGTTCTGAAGCGGGGTGTCCTTAGCGTGATTCTCGTTATTCTCTGCGGTCTGCCTTTCTCGGGGGTAGTGGCTCCAGACACTGCAGAAGCCTTTTGTCAGACGAGCACCAATGTTCTTGCCAGCTCGCTCGCTACGACATGTTGGGAGTGTATGTTTCCCATTAGTATGTCGGGGTTCACGCTCTTTAATGCTGGTGAGGACTATACCGTTCCGGCGGTTGGACCAGGACGAGCCCCGTACTACGGGTCTGTTTTGTGTGGTTGTATGTGCTTCAACGGTATCTGTATCCCCGGACTTCCCTTCGGCATCTGGGAGCCCAAAAACCTGATTGAAGTAGTGCATGATCCCCTCTGTTTCCCGTCGTTGGGAGTGTCGATGACGGGTGGATTCACCCACATTGGGCGCGGCTCTGAATCGACCCAGATGGACGATACGGAACTGAATCACTCCTTTTGGAATGTTCATTATATCTCCTATCCCCTTTGGTTTCTGATCGGTATTGGGCTCGATATTGCCTGTCTCAATCCGGGGGGGATCGCGGATGAGATTGATGTCGTGTTCATCTCCGAGATTGATCCGTCCTGGAACGACGACATTCTCAACTTGATGCTGTTTCCAGAGGCGTTGCTCATTGCAAATCCGATTGCGCTCAGTGCATGTGCGGCCGATTCACTCGCTTCGTCCTTAGGATTTCCCATCGATGCCTTGTTTTGGTGTGCAGGGTCACAAGGATTTCTCTATCCTCCGGATGGCAACTATTCAGGTGCTGGTACGGATCTCGGTCCCGCTGCATTGTCGGGATTTCATATGTTGTCAAAGCTCGCGCGCGTAGGTGCGGAGGCGTATACCGCCGGCAACGGATCTCTGATCTGCGATGACTTTCCGACAGGGGTAATCGTGAAGAGCCAGTACAAGTATCAATTGATCTATCCCATTCCAAATACCGGGACGATAGGACCGTGCTGTCAGCCGATTGGTCGAACTCTCATGATGTGGGGTCTGAATAAATCCATCCCTGCAGTCGGTGAGGATTATGTGTTCCTACTATGGAAGCTCCAGCGATGTTGCATGCTGTAACCCGTGTCGCCGGGAAGGGGAGGTGAGATGATGCGAGCTAGTTGTGGTAAGGCGGAAGTCGGTTTCCGCATCCTTACCATTTCTGTGGTCTTTCTCCTCCTTCAAGTCGTGAGTGTCTTAGCCGAAGTCTTTCCCGGTACGATGGATTACATCGATCGTTCACGCGAAGGGTGGTTTTTCTACAAAGACCCTCCGGTACAGATGGACGAGGAGGATGACGATGAAGAGATGCCTCCACAGCTCAAGATGCTTCCTGGCGATATTTGGTCGGACCCTGCCAAGCATCGGCCGTTGCTGAAGAAGCTCCCCATTGATGGGATGAATCTCGAACGGCTGCCGGCGATGTTTCTCAAGGAGCTGGTTGACGCGAAGAAAGAAATGGCCTTAGACGTTCCCACCGTCCCCAATGTGACGGAGTACATTAAAGTTCAGCAGGCCGCATTCGATCGGTCGCAGAGGTTTACGGATGCGTATCAGGTGGCGATGTATACGAATCCACAATTGGATTCATCGACGAAGCATCCGACCTCGACCTATGGGCATCAGATCGAAGCTGAGGTCACGAAACAGGAAGAAGAAGCATTGCTCGCGAGTGCGTCCGAAGAGGCCGGCCTGTTCTTCTTTTTCACGTCGACTTGCCCCTACTGTAAAGAGCAGGCCAAGATCGTCAAGCTCTTTGCCGATCAGTACGATCTGAAGATATTCCCCGTGTCGCTCGATGGCCAAGGTCTTCCTGAGTATCCACGGCCGGCCCGTGACAATGGGATGGCCGATAAGATTGGTGTGCATATGGTCCCGACGATCTATCTCGCGATCCCGCACGAAAACTTCTTGAAACCCATTGGCGCTGGGCTGATGACGCTCCACGAGTTACGAGAAAGAGTGTTGGTTCTTCTTCAGAAGAAGGACCTCCTGCTTCAAGAACAGAAACGCAGTTCCTAACTAAGCGAGGATGCATGATCGGACGCACGATTTGTATTTGGTTCTGTGTGCTGACGTTACTTCTTCTCCCTGTCTTGTCTGAGGCGCAGAGCCTCGATTCTTCCCTGCAAAACATGTTTGCGTCCTGGGGGACTGGGGTCACCACACCTCCGGGGTCATATCAGAGCCAGAGCAAGGGGTACTTTAGCGGGGGCGGCGTCTCCGTTCGTACGTTCCAAAACAGCTTTAACGTGTTTTCAGTTGCTCCCCCACGCCTCAGCGTCGGGTGTCAGGGAATCGACGTGTACTTGGGGGCGTTCTCGTATGGAAAGCTCAGTCGGTATGTGAATCTTCTGACGCAGATTGGCACGAGTGCCGTTCTGGGCTATGCGTTTCAACTTGCGATGAAAGCGATTTGCCCGGATTGTGCCGACGTTCTCAATAAGATCGAGGCGGCGGCCCGCGCGCTGAATGTTGCTGGTCGTATCCAGCCTTGTCAAACAGGCAATGAGATTGCGAAGGCATTGTCTGGAGATGAAAGTGCTCAGAATCGTCTCGCGAGTCGGTATGGCGACGCGTGGCAGAAAATGAAAGAAGCCGGAGCCTCTATCGGCGATGTCTTCGAAGATCGAGATACGACCGCTACTCAGACTACGCAACAAGCGACCACGGCGATGAAGGGCACGACCTATGACGTGACCGGAAATCTTGTTTGGGATGTTCTGGGTCTTGCCGGTGCGGACGACATGACAAGGCGATTGATTATGTCAGCAACCGGTACGGTTATTGTCGATGATACGGGCGATGTGCAAACCCGTGAACCAACCCTCACCTTTGAACAACTGGTCGACACGGATACTGGGGATACAGTCAGAGTGTTCGATTGTGGCGGGACACCGGAATGCCTTACCCCTACCGTGGTGGGCGATACCACGGTCCAAGGATTTCACAATCGTGTCCATGACGCCCTCACGAACATCGTCACGGCGATTCAAGCTGGAACTGCTCTGGCGGCCGCGGATATTACCTTGATCAACATGTCGCCTGCGCCGATGTATCGGATGATCTCTGAGTATGGACGGGATCCTCAGATGGCGGATCAAATTGTTCGCCTCAGTGCAGAACTGATTGCAGCGGATATGGCCTATCAATGGATGCGATGGGCGGGGCAAGAAGTGAGTCGCAATGTTGATGGGATGAAGAAGCAGAAACCGGAATTCCCTGGCGATATTGCCAAGTTCAAAACGGAACTGCGTGCTCGTTTGCAGTTGGCGTCGACCGATCTCGCGAAGCGGGCCGGGATGCTGAACAACCTGAATCAGCTCATGCAGTTGGTCAAGACCGAGGGTCAGCTGAAGTCTCGGAAGTAGTGGTGTCAAGGCCGCGCCGATCAGTCACTTTGACGATGAGGTAGTCCGGTGTGGGAGCTTTATACATATGGCAACGGTGACGTGATTAGCCAGGTCATGCTTGGTCTTCGGATCATGATGACCACCGGTCGTTTTGAGAGTCTCTTTCACCTTGCCCTCGTGGGCTTCGTGCTGTTCGGACTGGTCTACTATGCCTTCAATCGCCGCGCTCCTATGCTGCCCCTGTTTTTGGGAGCGATCATTATTCTGTATGCGAGTGTGCGGATCACGGTTGATGTCTCGGTCATGGACCAAGTCAACCCTGATGTGGCAGACGTCGTTGTCACGGGTGTTCCCATCGCCGTGGCCTTGCCGGCGTATGTTACCGGACAAGTCGGGTTCTTTGTCACCCAGTTGGTTGAAGCATCGTTTGCGATTCCTGTTCAATACACTCAGGGGCAATCGACGTACAATCGTCCTCTCTTTGATTTTCAGAAAGTATTAACTGCGACTCTTACCGATTCGGATTTAGCGAGGAATTTGGACACCTATTTCATGTTTTGTGTGTTCCCCGAGGTCGATCTGCAACAGAAGAATCTGGGTACGTTGATGTCTGCTGGCGATCTTCTGGCCGCATTTGCCGCGACCAATAATGCGCTTACGGCTCTGGGCTATGCTGGCGGCACCAGAGAGGCGGCACCGAGAACGTGTCCAGACTTCTACAATATCCTCGTCGCGCCAGCGTTCACCGGGCCTGGTGCGGACTACACCAATGCCATGCGTCTCTTGCGTACGAAACTTCAGCTGACTGCTGCAAGTCCAATTGATGAGATCGGCTTGACTGATGACCTCCGGGCTAACCTCCTGCCAGTAGCTGGTCAGGACAGTACTCAGCTTATCAATAATGTCTTGTTGATCAATCGTTGGCGCCATGCGGAGCATGAAGATGCGAAGCGGAAGGCGGATCCCGCGGAAAGTATCCTGCTTGAACAGCGAGCGGTCCGTCAGGATTTGAAAGAACAGGCGTTCTCCCGATCGAATGTGGCGCAGAAGATGATTCCCATGCTACGGACCATTGTCGAGGCCATGGTGTACATCATGAGCCCATTTATTCTCATCCTCGCTATTTCTCCAGGGATGATGAAGATGGTCAGTCTCTACTGGAAGTGTTTTCTGTGGTTGCTCACATGGGGACCGTTATATGCGGTCATGAACTTCGTTTTGTTCCAAGAGGCTCGCTCCCGATTGGGTGGACTGTTGGCTGCGGCTACGAGCGCCAATGTGAACATGGAAACGTATGATGCACTGAACGAGTTCATTGCGATGATGAATTCCACAGCCGCCGACTATGCATTTCTGGTTCCAGGCATTGGCTGGGCCTTGGTGTGGGGTGGGTCAGCGATCGGGAGTTCGTTTGGAGCCGGTGCCAAGACGGCGGAAGGTGCGGCGTCTTCAGTGGCATCGCAGTTTGCACGAGGCGAAGGCCGGGCACTGCTTGAAGGTCCAGCGTATCACACGGAGCCTGTCAGTCTTCCACGTGGTCAAGTGATCGGTCATGGGGTGGAGTCGGGTCCCCAATTCTCTATTCCGGTCGGAGCCGGGGGAGTCAGAGTCGACAATCAGAACGGGACCGCCGATATTTTCGATAGTCATGGCGGAGTGACGAAGCTGGGCTCGAACGGCACGGTGATGTATCACGGGAGTGAGGGGCAATATACTCGTCGCGCAGACGGATCCTATGAGTCCGGTGTGTTCCGGCATAGCATGTTTGATTCTCACAGCGGCCAACAGGTTCAGGTCCAAACCTCTGTATTTGGAGACATGGTCGAAGACCGATTCACCTATACGGGTGGTGATGGGGTGGGGCGTTCCGTGATGGTTCAGCGGAATCAGAATAGTGGCGTCATGAGTGATCGAACAGAGCAGAGCATCCATGACGGGTTACGTGAGAATCGGACGATTTCTGATAAGGGGTATGAATCGTTCAATCAGAGCGGCAATTTGATGCTATGGCGGCATTATGGCGATCGGGTTGAGGCTGACCAAGCGTTAGTCACTGTGGCTGGTTTTCGTGAATCCGGGATGAGATCCGATCAAGTAACCAACGCCACTATGCAGAGCACGATCGATGGCAAGTCGTTCCAATCTGGAACCTTGGAAAAGAAGAATGGTCAGTGGCACTTTTTCGCGCAGCAGTTTGAGAAGGACAAGGGAGGGAAGGAAACCGGCATTGCCGGTGGCTTGCAACGAACGATCCTTGGTGGGCCAGACCATGCACAGTTTTTCATCGAGACGGGGAACAAGTCTTTCATGACGGTTGGTCCGTTTGGCCAGTCAGGTTTTATTGCAGGGTCTGTTCTTGCTCGAGGCACGGTCGATGATACGGATAAGGCCAATCCCAAGACCAATTATTCGAATTTCTCTGTCTCGGAGGACCGAGGAGGAGTCACCCATACTGTATTTGGACAGGTTCGGAAGGACGAAGATGGCATGGAAAAGCTCTTTGTCTCTCACGAATCGTGGGAGCAAGGCTCCAAGGGAATGCAGCACGGTCCGCAAACCATTGGTGGATACACGTTCGAGGGACTTTTTACAGGTCTGACCGGAAAGGCGAATGACTCGAATGTCCCAACCTTGTTCAATGGGATGGTCATGGATTCAAAGAATCCCAGTGCACAACCATTTCAGGCTTCTGCGCTGTTAAAGGATGGAAAGGTGGCATTCCTGTCCGGGCAGGATGGCGACATCAAAACAAGTCACGAGAAGCGAACTCTTCCAGACGGAACGCAGCTGGAAGGCACCTTTACTGAAGTGAACGGCTTTGGCAAAGATAGCTCCCCAGTGACCCTCTTTCATGGCAAAGAAAAACCCCTGCTAGGTCCTGAACGCGAATCGAGTGGCTTGCTGGAAGGGAGTAATTTGGTCAACTTTAAGGGTGGGTCAGGGATACAGAAACAAGACATTGGAACGGATATTACCTCAGATGGTCACATTACGCATGGTATGACCGAAACCCTTAGTGATAGAAATGGCAGAAATCCAGTAGTTCGTCATGATGGCGTCAAAGTAGACTCGCATACTGGGGAAAAGACTGCCTCAAGATCTACCTTCTTGGGTAGTGAACGCATCATGGAGCAAGATCAGCGAGGTTATCAGAAGGGCGTGTTCGATCTTGTCCAGGAGATGTATGGGCATCGGAAAGAAGGATTTGGCATTGATTCATTTCAGGGCAGCTTTATGGTCTATGACTCGAATCAAGGCAAAGAGATTCCTATGTATGCGCAACTGTTTTATCAAACCGGCGAAGACGGCAAGCGCATGAGTGATACGCCGATCGGAGGGATTGTTAGAAATACCGTCGATGAAAGTTATTCCTCCTTCTTTACCACGGAGTCGGGCGAACAAGTGTGGGGGATTAAGCAGGGTGCGCAAGATATGAAAATTGGTGTCTCAGTCGGAACGTTCCAAAGCACGATGACGGCAAAAACTGGTGAAGGTGGTGAAGTTCACATCAGAGAATTGGGCAAGAAGAGCGGAAAGGATGGTCAACGGGAGCTACTGTCTCACAGTGTTGTGAGCGGATTTAGTCGGCAGCACCTCAACGAAGATGTGAGCAAGGGAACATTTGCGGTCACAGATCCTAAGACTGGTGGTTCTAGGAAAGTGAATGGGTGGGTAGCGCGTGACCCTCAAACCCATCAAGTGATGGCGTACGATGTGACTGACACGGGTAAAGGGGTCATTGGAGAATTTCGAACGTCGAAGGAAGGGAAGCCGGTATATAGCGTTCGGGAATTCACGGCCTCTCCGGATGGGAAGGGGATGGTTGAAAGAACTCGTGAAGTCAATCAGGACTACTTCGTGAAGAACGGATATGTCACGAGCAATTATCGAGACCAAGAAGGGAATGTAATTTTATCAGAGGGAAGAAAAGGGACTGACCATCACGATTTCAATCGTGTCCAGTTTCACTCTGACAGCGGGTCCAATCTCTCTGTTACTCAAATGGTGTTCAAGGCTATGGGTACGGATCTGTCGAATCCTTCAAAGGTTGAGGAGGGCATTGCCTATGGCATTGAAAGTGGCAGGCTGGGGATTGACGGGCTAAACAAATTTCTCATTCTTAGGGGCCGCGGACTTGGGCAATCGCGTAGAGGTGGGGGCATAGAGGGAGGAGGGCCTGTATCTGGTGGTCATGGTCCTTCGGGGCCTGGGAGCGGCTCTCCATCTGGGCAAGGCTCACAGTTTCTTACTTCTGAGCAGAATAAGAATGAATGGATGGCTTCGTATGGGAGCATGCTTCAAAATGCTGCAGAGTTCGCTAGAATGAGCGTAAGCAGTGCGGTCTCGGCCGGGCATTTTGCTCCAAACTCACCTGAGGCCGCAAGTTATGCCGCCACGCAAGCATACGAATCGATCAAATCTCAATCCAGGGCCTTGGTGCAGGGGGACGAGGACATTTCATTCCCCTTGATGCCAAGGATTCTCGATGATCAACCCTCTCTTTTGAAATCGCCGACGAATGGAGAGGGAGCGCCTTCTGCTCGAACGCGCGGAAGTGATCGTGGTTCTTCACAATCTTCTCAGCCGTCGCCCTCGCGATCAAATGAGCCAGTCATAAAGTAAGTTGAATACAGTCATCGAATGTTGCCACCTCCTCTCGACGAAGGTAGCCACTGCAAGTCATGTAGAAGGTCGGCTCAAGTCCCTTCTGGGGAACCTCGCCTTTAAAAGGCGATCAGTACAGATAGCGATAGAGTGGGACGGAGTGAGACCGTAAGCGACGTTCGCATTGAAACGATGGGTAGATCTGTCTGTACGGGTATGTGAGATTGGGTGAGATCTGGAATCGGGAATAAAATCGGGAGTAGAAACACTCGAACCGGTGGGCTCGCACGGAACGGAACAAGACTCATCACCAACTCCCCTCACTTCGTCTCGTCCTGAACGTCTATAAAAACCTGAGAAGCCTTTATGGACAAGGGGCGACAGCAATGGTCACTCTCGCGATCCCAACCGCATCTGAGAACCTTGACACCTCCTTACGGACGGTCTAGCTTTCCCGTCACCGATCTGATTCGTGATGGATGACATGGGAGGGAAGCCATGAAATCGAAGAAGCCAGCCACATCGAAGACGACGCGCCAGAGGCCCGCCCGCCGAACTAAACCGGGTGTTTGCACACCTTCCGTGTCGGCACCTCTCCACGAGCGGATCGCCACACGAGCCTACGAACACTACGAACGACGCGTCCGTCAAGGTCCTCTTGATGACTGGCTTCAGGCTGAGCAGGAAATCCTCGGACAAGAGAAAATACGGAATGCTGACAAGCCGCATCGTGGCGGATATGCCAGTGAGGATCAAGACTGACAAATCTTCACCCAGGCAGACTCTGACAAGATCAAGGAGCTGATCGTGGTGGGGCAAACCAACCATTGAAATACCATATGTGCCCACTCGGCCCTTGCGCCTCGTGAGCGACCCACCTAAAATGCACCCTGGAAACGGACACATCACCATGCCCGTTGCCAAGCACAATGGCCAAAAGGAGACATGCTTCACGCTGCTGGAACTGGTGCTGCAGTTGCACGGCGACTTCCGAAGAAGCTTGGAGCCGATCCGGGTGACGCCGCTCCAAGCGGGGGTGATCCTCTATCTGCATCGACATCAAGATGCCAAGCTGAAAGACACGTCTGCCGCATTGGGTGTCCAGCCGCCGACTCTGGGTGTGGTCATCAACGACCTGGTCCGCAAGCGCTGGATAACCAAGCAACGCGCAATCCATGACGACCGTTCCCTGTGCCTGCGGCTCAGTCGCCAGGGCGAATCGATGGCTCGAAAAATCGTGCAGCGGGTCTCCCAACTGGAGGCCACGCTCCCCAAGCACGACCGAGTCGCGCTCGACATGAACCCGCAGGGCAGTCGTACCTAGACCCTTGCCAGGTTTGCTCGTTGGCTCCTACCAATAACGAACCTCTGCGGAGCCCCATGTCATTTATGATTCGTCCCTACCGTCGCTTTCCCGTTCAGTGCTCCGTGACCTATAACGCTGGGCCATTTCAAGGCAAAGGCATGGTCTGGAATCTCTCGTGCTCCGGTTGGCGGATCGCGGGAGACCTCCCCATGCGACCAGGGGAAACACTCTCGTTGACCGTCACCCTCACGAATGAGCAACGCATCGAAGTGCCTGAAGCGGTGGTGCGGTGGTCGAGAGGGCAGGAGTTTGCGGTTGAGAATCTCATGATCGAACCGCATACCCATGCCCGGCTTCAGCATTATGTGATGCGATTGGTGCGAGAACCACTCAACCAGTCACAGATGGAGGGTTCATGGAACGCAAAACTGTAAAACTATTGTCCTTCTTGTTGTGGACAATCCTCCTGGCAGGTGTCTCTGCAATACATAGTGAGGCCTCCACGATCACGCCCTCCGATCGAGTCGCCAGTTCAGTTCCGATTCGTGAAAAGCCGACGTCGAAGTCTACGGCCATCGGGAAGCTCGAACGTGGGAAACAGATTGAATATCTGGGTGAGGTGCCCAATTGGTACTGGGTTCGCCTTGGTGCCCAACGGAAGGGGTATGTGCACAAGGCGTGGACGCGGTTTGTTAATGTTGCTGATGCAGGGCCAACCTCTCCCGGTTTTATCGCCCCTCTTTCAACCACAAAGAAACCTCTTGAGATTCATTTCATCGATGTGGGTCAAGGCGATTCCACTCTCCTGGTCTGTCCGAACGGGAACAGAATCTTGATCGATGTGGGGTCCAGCGCACACGGCTCACGGGATGATGTACGAGCGTACCTTCTTGGGGTTCTCGACCGAGGCGAAAGGACACTGACGGCTCTTGTCGTCACGCATCCAGATCTTGATCACTACAATTTTTTGCCAGACATCCTCCGTGGTGTGACCGTTAAACAGCTATTACGAACAGGAGATGAAGAGGATTTCGACGACAAGTTTGTCTCTTGGCTGCATACGATTCCTGCGAGTCGTCAGCAGATCCTGTATGAGAAGAACTATGATAAGCAGGACAAACCGAATCCCAAGTTAGCCTGCGGCGACGCCAAGATTCATATCCTCGCGGCTGCCATTCCCACCACAAGGCGAGGAGCGAGCAACTTCATTAAGAACTCCCTGAGCACCGTGCTGATGGTGCGGTACGGGACCTTTAGGGCCATCCTAACCGGAGACGCGACGTTTGATACCGAAGACGCAATCTTGAAGCGGTACTCCTCTGACTGGTTGCAGAGCGACATCCTCAAGATGGGACATCATGGCTCTCGTTCGACCTCGACCAGTGATGAGTGGGCAACCGCTGTCCGGCCCAAAATCGCAATTGCGAGTGCGGGCTATCACAGTAAGCATGGTCATCCAAGCGGAGAAGTGGTGGAGAGACTTGCCACCTTCACGGTTGACCATGAGGCCCATCCGCTGACCTATGCTCAGGGGACGAGCCCTTATAAGTGGATCGAGCATGAGGCCTACAAGGAAGCAATCTTTTCCACGTCGGACAGCGGTAATATTGTGATTACCACCGACGGTACAAAATACGATACCAGATATGTCCCCTTTGAAGATTGATGAGAGACCTTCAGCAGCATTAGCAATGAACGATCATCGCCCCAAACGCGAAACCACGTCTATCGAAGAAGCGACCATCTCCGACCTGTGGGAGATGGTCGCTATCCTGGAAGTGCCCGAACGAAAGGGACTGTGTACCAAGCAAGACCTCTACAACATCATCACCGAGTTCCGTCGCAAGAACCCTCGTGCGCGAATTTCTGAGATGGCCTGCTCTGAGCCGTACTCGCTTACCGAGACTGAGAACAAATTGTTATTTCTGGCGCGAAGAGTGAGATTTCAGATGGGAGAAACCAGGACTGTGTATTTCGGTATTACAGACTTCTATAAGAAAAACGAAGATCTGCTCAGGCCACATGTCTTGGTTAACTAAAATTGTCCGTCATCTGAGAGACCTGATAATGGGTGATGTACTCACCGATCAGGATATTGACGACCTCTACATTCTCACCTACGATACCCCTCAAGACTAAGCTCTTGATGTTCTGTCTTCTTGCTCTGATCTAAGTGTACGATCGCGGTTATTGTCAGAAGTAATTGGAGATGGGAATGGTATGAATACTCGTTTACTTGCCATGAACATGGTCATCGTTTTCTTGTTTACTCCCGTTGGCATGGCTTTTTCAGAAACTGGTAAGTTAAGCAAGAATTGGATTGGTTCCTTCGTTGGCGCATCCATTCCAGGGCAGGAGATAAAGTCAACTCAAATCGTGACCCTTATAGGACAGTCACGCGTCGCTTCAGAAATGAAGATTGGTGATATTCTGCGTGAATTGGAGCGGGACTGTGCGGAGGGAAATGGGCTAGCAATCGTCAATGTGAGAATGGAGTCTCATCTGGGAACCTTCGGTAAGCTTGCTGCGAAGGGTACGTTAGAAACGAATGTGGGTGGGCGTGATGTCCTGATATATGGAGATTGTGTCCTCGAAGTAAGTCAGAAGTCACCGCGCTAGATATCTGCCAAAATGTTTACTCCGGACGACATTTCTTTTTCCCAGGGCCAACGCGATCTTTTTCGAGCCGATCTACTAGCCATTCCGATAATGATCTTCCTTGGGTCTGTCCTTCCCTGAAGTCTGCACGATACAACTCTTGCCCTGATTCCGCTCCGACAAAATACACCGAAGTTTCCAGCGGTGCGCCGGTCCTTTGAACTGTCGCATTCACCAGTACGGTAGCTGTGAGCCATTCGCCCGCACGAATCGAATGCGCATCACTCACTCTGTTTGCCAAGTGGAGTTGCAGTTCGTCATGAAGAATATGTCGTATATCAGGACGCGCCAGGACACAGAACTCAAGGCCAACCAATGTCTCGATCAGTGAGCGAGAGACCTCATTTCCTATCTGCGGTGTGGTTGCCTGGATCGTGCCAATTTGAATCCGTGTGCCAGTTGGCCACGCTGGCGGGTGCCCTCCCGCTGTTTGTTCCTTTATTGCGTGGTCCCTAGACGATGGTTTCGATGCTGGCCAGGGCCCTGACCATAGAACCGTTTGCCCATCAACGATTCTGCCCCTGAATGGTTCCTTCCCGTCTTTAGCCGACACGGCGTCGTATCCCACAATTGCTCGTCCATGATCCGAGAGGGGAATTGAAACGGTAGGTATCTCCCGCTTCGCATGTCCGACCTCGAGTCGACCGCTCTGAAGGGGTTTAGTAATCGTTTCTGTACTGACGCGATGCGTGATATGAGAGTGCACTTCGCCTGTTCCGGCTAACGGCTCTTGCATGATCAAACGCCGGCATCCAAAACGCATGCCCTTCTCGCCGGCATGTCCCAAACTGATTGCATACAGTAAACTGCTAATTGGGCAGTGAATGAGTCCTGGCAGTATCGCGGGTGGCCAGAACACAAACCGCCTGACCCGCTGCTCCTGAATGACTTCCTGGTCCATGAAGACTCGATAAGTCTGTTGGGCTGAGAGGGTCCATCCATCCTCTCCGGCGGAGATATTGACCGTTGGTGCGCCTTCGGCTCGCCGGCTCACTTCAATGGAGGGCGTGATGGTTTCTTGGCTAGTTTCCTGGACTAGCCCGGAACAACCAGTGAGAAAGAGCACGATCATAAGAAAGGGTATTCGTGTGGAGCTCATGGTCGAATCATCCACCCTTCACGTCGATTTTCGGCTTGAGCCTGAAGCAGATCGACGATCACCTGCGCGGTAGATTGAATCAGTCGATCGGCATTCTTGGCCTGATCCTCAATCGTACCGGCCGCTTAGATCTGTCCCGTTTCCACAGAGACGATTTCCTCATACACCTGGTAGGCGTCTCGTCCTACCAGGGTCGGCCGTATCATCACGATCACGGATGCTCCTGTCAGTCGACCGATAGAAGGACTCGGGTCTGAGTATTGATGTTGCAACTGGGTTTGTTGGAGGTTCGTGAGCTTCTGTAGTTCACCCTCTCTTACCACGAGCTCAAGTCCTGTTTCAGCAAGCGCTTTCGAGACGCGGGCATGCAACTGTTGCTGTATCGCCGTTGGTGTCTCGCGATCATGTTCCATCACAAGCCGAACACGGATCTCTTTGGGCCAGGTGGTTCTAAGGGCAGTGCGAATGCTTCCCTGCCGTGACGCCGCGGCAAGCCGGTCTCCAGTGATCGTGAGGTTCACGGACCCCCGTCCAGCATCTTTGCCTTCGACTTCAATGGAGGCATAGCCTGCCGTAGCTCGATTCAGCAGGATGCCGTTGCGTTCCATGGTATCGGCCAACCATCGGAGACGGAATCCAACTCCTTCGTTAAGGTTCTTGGCTGGAATTTCCACTCCGATCGGGTCTTTCCCAGGGAGGTGCCATAAGAAGCGTGCGTGAGCGTCCTCTATACCCTGGATCGTTTCGTACTCGCGATGATCAATGGTCTGTCCTACCCGAGTTTCCGTATCTTGATGTCCAGGGAGATCCAATCCCCCAATCCCCAAACAGTACTCCTCGATCGAATCCCAGCTTGGTCGATCCGGCCGGCCGATCGCTAGGGCTGTTCCATAGAGTGCCCCGACCGGGCAAAGGAGGGCACCGGCGACCACAGTCCCGATATTCCCCTTTGCCTCATACCGTTTCCCCTTCCACCGTTCCGCCAGATCAATCCGCTGGTGCTCCCGAACTCGCTGTCTAGCTCTGACAGTCCATCCCATCCCATCACTATGGGGTTCAACTGCGATTTGAGGTGGTTCTAAGACCTCGGTTCGCTCGACTGTCACCCGCTCAGAGAACGAATCCAGGCTGATGGGTACGAAGATTGAGGAGCACCCGACCAGGAATACGGGGAAAATTGCTCCGGCCGCTAGAGCCAAAACCCGTATCTCTTGTCTGACGACTTGCAGGTATTGGGGTGAATTCAATGGAGCAGGAAGGGCGGAGTAACTGCGGGACCGTACATTCATAAGGGATATCCGGTCCAAGAATGAACCATCAAGACTTTCTGAAATGACTTACTGGATGGGTCGGGGTTGTCTCGTATCACCTCTATAGCATAGGCGATCTATGGACATGATTCCAATTGGACATTTAGTCGCAGGCCGGGTTGTTCGTGCCTACCCAGATAAAGATGCGTATCTGGTGTGGTTGCACGAATCCAATACGTTTGCCCTCCTTCCGAAACGGTATCAGGACCATCCACTCAAGATACGCGACTCGGTCTCTGCTGCAGTTTTTAAGTATGGGGGAGAATACCCGATACTTTCTCAACGCTGCGCGCACTTTTTCAGGAAAATCGCCGAATCTGTTCTCCTGCCGGCACTTCGTGAACACGGCATCTCTGTCCATCGGGTTGCGACCGTGGAACATGCCGATTTCGTCAAAATCGCTATTAAGCATAGTGATCCGACAAAAGATCCAGTGAAGGTGTGCAAGGCCCTTATCCCGCAGTTTACCAGTCAGATTTCCCGCACCATCTGTCTCGTTCGTTACAGCCAGGATCTCGAAGCCTATATCGTCAACGCACTGTCCCCGGCTCCGGCACGAGCCATCCGGCATATCTTTGTGTACCGAGAAGAACGACGAGCCCGTGTGATCGTTGAACGCGGCACGATACGGGCTTTTCTCGGAAAGGCCGCCACGAATGTTGCGACGGCGAGCAAGTTAACCGGGATCGGTATCGAGCCGTTCGATGAGTCTGAACTAGCTGGGGGAACAACTTAAGGAGGCGTCTATGACAACAACCGCAATTACCCAGAACGGTCACGTGGGCCAGGTCCAGCCGCCTGCTGCCGTCCAGCCTGCGGGTCGAGAGAGCAACAAAGGGCAACAGCGGACTCGGGATCTGAAACAACGCATTCAGGATCGCCGCGACCGCACAAAGGATCCGTCTTCTATTCTCATTCTTCATCGCACGACGGAAGGGAGGATTCTCTCAAACTTGCTCTTCCCCTTTGACAAAATCATTCAGCGCCTTCGTCGTGGTGCTGGTGACCAAGTGCCGATGGAAACCGTTCACGCTGTGCAGGTTCGGATTGAAAATTGGATGGAGCAATGTCGGGCCCTCCTCCAAAGTTTTGGAGTTGGGAACAATGCGTGGCAGTGGAAAGAACCTGCATCTGATATCAACGATCGAATGGAGTTGGCAGGCCGGAAGAATGCGGTGGTGATCGTGCCACGAGTGCAGGACACCACGAAGGTGGCACCTCTGATTCGAGCGCTCGATGACACCATGCTGCGGATTCGGATGGAGGCCGAAGACCTGTCGAAATACAAAGACCAGTTTCGTCTTCTCGGGGAACTGGTGGTTGGGCTGCATCAAATCATTCAGCACGGTGCCCGTGTCACGGACACAGAATACAGAATCAACGATGACCTTGGAAAGCTGTTACGGCATAGCTCTCCCGCGAAGGACGCAAGCCCATCCGCCCATAAATCATAATTTCTGAAGGAGGACCCCATGTATCGCGCAGTACTGTTGTTGCCAATCATACTCATGGCCCCTGGTTGTGTGGGTTGGGGGACCTACGATGAGTTGCATGCCAAGCACGATCATCTGTTGGATGTGAAAGAACAGTGGGAGAGCGAACAGCAGTCGCTTGAAACCCGAGTCGAAGATACGGCTCGGGCCTATCAACATGTGAGTGTGGAGCAGACCTCATTGAAGCACCAGGTCGATAGGGTCATCGACACGATGCGGAGTGCGAAGGAAGATCTTCGTATCGCCGGTGTGAAGATCGATCGGCAAGATGCAATCCTTCGCACGCAACAGGAGCACATGACTGATCTGGGCAAGAAATTTGTTTCGGTCATGAGTCAGGTGGCTACTTTGGCTGAAACCAATTCCGCGTTGGCCAATCGGATGGATCAAATTCTTGTTCGCTTGAACAAGTTCGTTCAGGCGAAGCACGCAGCGCCTGCAGAATCCTCTAAGACCAAACATGGATCCGCTCAAGCGAAGGCTGCTCTTGATAGGCCAGACGATGCTGTGGTGAAGGGAGACGACAAGAGCGACAAGAGCAAGGTCGCTCCCGCAGATTCCATGCAGGCTTTTGTGCCCGGCGTCCAACTCCCTGGTAGTGCTGCCTACTCACTAATGAACCCAGTCGTTCCAGGAGTGGGACCTTCGGTAGGCTCGGTCGCTTCAACACCACAAGATCTGCCTCAAACTGAGGCGCGTACTGTTCCTTCGCTAGAGAAACAGCATGTTCCTGAGGTCGCGAGTGTACCGGTCGTTCCAGCGGGAAAGCCGGCTGTTATTGAGGCAAAAAAGAGTTTCATTGCTGAATGGATACAAAAGCTTCGTCCAACTGTGGTGAAGGCTCCGGTAGCGCCCAAGCCCAGTGCAATGACTTCAAGAGGTGGGCAGAAGGCTTCGGATGTGGCTGAGAAGTCGAATGGGGAGGCGTTCGCTGCGCCCATGCCATCCAATTCACTCACAATTAGCACTCACCGTGGAGTGCCTGCGACTGGCCCTATGCCAGGGGCGCCGTCTTCGGATGCTCCTGCAGTGAAGCCATGAGGTCATGATGAAGGTGCTGACAATTCCGTATTTCCCCTTTCGTCAATATGAACCGATCGATGCCTTAACAGAGTTCCAAACGGTAGGGCTGGCCTCTTGGCGAGATTGGTGGGCCAAGTACTTCGATATTGTTGGTGGGCGCGCTCGGGTCTATGAACGTCCGACCATGAGTGCCATCCAGGACGCTACCTCTCGGATGAAACAGGAGGCTAAGGATCTGGGTGCCGATGCCATCATCGGGTATTCGATTTCCGTGTTTCCGTTGAATTCAAAGGGGATGGGCATGTCTCAGGTTCTCGTCTGCGGAACGGCCGTACGATTCGTATCCATGCCGGCGTCGAAAGTGGCTTCGCGCACCACTCGACCGGGTGAGGAGCCGACTGAACAGACAATTGCCGAACACTCGGTTCCGGGCGAGGTGTTTCCAGGTTTTTCAGATCTGGATATCCAAGTGCCATCTCTCGACGGTGTCAGTAGGTCGTCCTCGATTGTGAAGTAAGAAATGTCATGATGCATGTGTTGATTGCCCTCTCGATGATCCTGTTCTGTGCGTTGGCATTGCCCGCGGCACCGGTTGAGGCGAACCATTGTGCGGCGATGCCCGACGCGTATCAGCAGGCAAATTGCGAGATCGGCCATCAGAAGGCTAGTGGAATTGTCGGTGGGGGAATCATTGCTCCTCATATGGGCAATGTTCCTCAATATTCAGGATCGCCTGGGTGTGTGACGGCCGGGTGTTCCGGCGCATCACAAGAGGGATATTTTACTGACACCGGTGATACGTCGGCTCTCAATTCTGCGGGCGGCTCAGCGGCTGGCACAGATCCTCGTTATGGGGAGATGATGACCACACAGACAGACAAAACTGGCTACAATCTTTCAACGAGCGCTCCAGTGACTACAGCTGAAGCTAATGCGGCGGGATATACAGGGTCGACGGGCGTGGGAAGTACCTGTATCGATGTTCAGACCTGTACTAGTTGGACGGCTGGGACGCCAGCAATACAGCAGTGCACGGCTTCTGGGTCGGCCGTTGCGAATTGTCATATTGGGGTCACGACGACTGCCCGGACATTGAATTTCACATTGACAATGCCATCGCCACTTCCGATTGTTGGGTGGTCGTCTCCGCATAGTGTGTTTGTTCATCTTCAAAGTTTAGGTGGTAGAAATTACCAGGCCTTAATTGGACGTGGTCATGGCTCCGTATGGAGCTGGTACACGCTCTATACCTTTACCGCTCCTGATCCTGGTCTTGCTCCGGACGAGATCGTCGTACAGAGCAGTGTGTCTGTGAATATCACTGTCCAGGGAGACGGAGGGCCTGGGTGCGGGACGTGGACAGGCGATGTGCCCGTGGGGGCTTTATGGGAAGTGCTGGCGTGTTCTGCGAGTGGTGACCAATCTGGTTGGGCGAGATTGAACAGCGGTTTCGGATTTTATGATATTCGAAAAGATGTCATTGATGATGGGTGTGGAGGGCTTCGCGCGAGCGGATGGTTACTCCAGACATCCGTCTGTAATGATAACGTGCCGCGTCAGGTGACCACGGATACCGGCAAAGTGCTCACGCTTCCCCCACCAACGATATTCCCTTTGAATAATTGTTGGGATCGGGATGAGCAGTGGGGTTATCAAGGCACTGCTCCTGATACCTGTGCTCCGCTGTTGAGCCAGGGATGTAGTCAGATTGCTTCTGTGTGTACCGTTCCTCTTCCTGGGGGCTGTGATACCTATCAGAACACCTTCTCATGTCCATCTGATTCAGTCTGTGCTTCCTATACGACCGTGCAACAGTGTACCGATTGTGGGTCTCCCGGGAGTCCTGTTCCGTTCTGTGTTGACAAGACTACTCCTCCCAATACCAATCTGGCTTTAGCCGCGACCTGGCTACAAATCGCGAAGGATATTGAGGATGATTGGGATCCTGCGAATCTCAGGATTTTTACAGGTCAACGCCGCACGTGTGATTATGACACAGCGGGGCAAATCATTGTGAATTGTTGTGATACGGATCCGTCTAAATTATTTGGAACCTGTTCGCAAGAGGAAATTGATCTGGCCTACGATCGCCAGAATCGGAAGGCCCACTTTGTCGGGACGCATTGTGTGACGCAAGTGTTTGGCATGTGTATTCGCAAGGAGGAAGTCTATTGTTCCTTCCGGACCGAGCTGGCTCGGTTAATTCACGATCAGGGACGTCCTCAGATCGGCAAGTCGTGGGGGACTGCTGACACGCCGGATTGCACCGGGTTCACAGTCCCGGAATTCACCAGCCTGAATTTTGCCGCGATGGATTTTAGTGAATGGTATCGCAATGTGAGTGCCAGCATTGATCCAGTGGCGATTACGAATCAGATGACTACGAAGATCTGTGCGTATACGGGAACTTGTCCTTGACGTCAACGAGGAGCAAGTCACACCTATAGGATGATCATGAAAAAGCATGTGGTTGGGTGTGTCTTATTGGTTGTGACATGGGTGCCTTCAATGTCAGTCGCCGCTCCTGAGCAGTCTCCCCATTTGGTAAATCCTTTTTGGTACGTGAACCATCCGTGTGTGTATCACGCGGCTACTCGATACAGACTCACGCCGCGTATTCTCGAAGCCATTGTCCACGTTGAGTCGAAGGGGAATCCGTATGCTGTCTCCGTCAATGAAAAAGGGGAAGGACATACCCAGGGACCATTGACCTATACCGAAGCAAAAGCCGTGGTTCAGAAGTTGTGGAAGGAAGGCAAGAATTTTGATGTTGGTCTGACTGAGATTAATTCGATCCATATGAAGACCTATCGTCTCGACCCTGTCTTGCTTTTGGACCCATGCACAAATCTCTACTGGGGGGCCTTTATCCTTCGCCAAAAGGTCAATCAATTTGGCGAGGGATGGGTTGCCGTTGGACGGTACAACGGAAGTCGTAATGTGGTGGGCTATAGCTGGAAGATCTTTGAGGCGCTGAAAGTCCTCGACCAAGTTGTCCATGGCAAGCGATAGGGAAGGGTCACGAGGAGGCAGGAATGGGAGACTCTGACGTTGTATCCCTGACCGTTCCCGGCGACTTGCCCCCTGTAGAGGTTCCTCGCCGTCTTGATTCTTTCGAGCATTACGCCGTGGATGTTGTAGTCGGGAAGGAGCGCCGTGTGATTGAGGGGCTGCGCCGTCTGGGCTATCTCGAGGTGACGTCTCCGATTGCTGGTTATGTTCAGTTTTCTGCTAAGGACATCAATCGCGACACTATTCAGCAAATCCCGAATGTCCGACAGCTCATGGCATTGGGGCACGAGTCTCTCTCTGTCCCATCGAGTGAACAATTGGGTACAGAATCGTTCAAAGAAGGGGATCTTGTCCGAATCCGATGTGGCACGTACAAGAAATTGTCAGGAATTCTCCTTGCCTGGAAAGATCAAGCCGGAATGGTCGACACTATTATCTTCGGCCGCTCCGTCCGGGTGCCTGTTGATCATGATGAGATTGAGTCCATTCCTTTACCGGAAGCCTGGAAGTAGTCATGTGTAATCTTCATCAGTGGATCCCTCGACGGTGGGGTAAAGCCCATCCTCCCGTCGTTCAGCCTGTCCGGACGCAGATCAATATCGATCTCGATACGATCGCGAGGAACATTTGGCTTCCCTACAACATCGACTTTATTCAGGAGTCGGGCGATCTCAGCGATAAGCCCGTCGAGCTCGATCCTGCGGCGATCGATGATCCTGAAATCATCAAAGAGATTCGATTGAGCAAAGAAATCGAACAGGCTCAGTTACAGGCCGAGCAGCCTCCCGCGCCTTCAACTCCCTCACTCCCAACCAAGCCGAATGTGGTTATGCAGCTTGTTGAGTCGATCGATGTTCGACCGAAACTGAATCTTCCTGTTCAGGCCGAAGGATCATCTGAAATCATTCGGGAACTGATTCTCCCAAACGAGAACATTCTTCGGACGCAAGGGGTGCTCACGCAAACGCTGGAACTAGCGAGGGTCATCGAGCAGAAAGGGACTTGTCCGTCGATTGTGACGATTGCTCCAGAAAAGGATTCGGAGTATGCCGATCTATGGGCCATTCGTAACACGCTGGCCCAGGTGTCCATGGCGAATCACACCCTACGTGTCTCACAGATTGCGTTGCGCCTTGTACGGGAGCAGTACCGAGATCACCAGCTCCTGGTGCCGAAGGTGCTGATTACTGCGTTGGGCCATGATCTTGGCAAGATCCCCGATTTCCGCGCTGCCGGCATCTATTCCATGGGAGACCATCCCATGATGTCTGCGGTGAAGTTGCAGGAAATATTCAAGGGGACGGATCTCCCTTGGTTCCATGAGGTGATTGAGGCGATCAAATCACATCATCGCACGAGCAAAGAGCCGCTCGATGTGTTGTTGAAGCGAGCGGACGGGGAAGCTCGACAATATGAGTTGGCGGCCACCAAGGGGAATCTGGTTGTGAAGCCATGGGATGAGTGGTGCACGGTTCCGGAGATTCTGCAGCTCATTGAACCTCGGATCAACCTCCTCGGTCGCGGGAACAAATGGGCCGCCTTGGCCATGAAAGATATCGTCTACGTGGTGCCGGAAGTGCTGCTCGAAGCTGCTCGTCATCTCAGCGAATCGAAGGGGGTGGTGGACATCACCTTGATTCGTCAGTCTGATTATGAAGGGGCATTGCGAAAGATGGTGGCCCAGTTCCGGGACGCGCATCTTTTGGCGCTGGATGTGGGTGATGGTTTCTATGGGAGAAAGTTTGCCATTCAGACTCCCAAAACAGGCGGAGTCCGTCGATCGTATCTGGTCCCGATTAAGATTGGCGCCTTTTCGGTGTCTCCCGGTGAGCTCGAGGCGCGCAAGCGCGGCGTGCTCAAGACTGTGAGTGATGTGCGACTCGAGAGTGCGTAGGAGGGGGTGTGGAGGATCTGCTGTTCTGGATCAACCCGTTGGCCTACATTACCGAAGAACAGTATTTGGCTTGGTGGACTTGGGTCTCCCATCTCGTATTGAAGGGGCTTCCGCTTCATCTGATGACCCTGTCGGCTCTAGGCGCAACCTTCTGGTTCGGTGCGTATAAGCTGCGCGCCGGCATCGGACTGTTTTGTTTTCTCATCACCATCCTCTGCGCGTACGTTCACCCTCTCATGCGACTCTTGAATTTAGGTGAATGATGGAACGTGGAGCCCGACCTGGCCCACTGTTTTCTGAGGGCAGTCTCCGTAGTCAACCGCGCAGCTTGATTACGGCGATCAGCGAGATTCAGGAACTGGCGATCGTTGAGAAGATGGGGAGGAGTCTTCCCGAGCAGATCATGCTGCTGGATCGGAGCTTCGCCTATGCCGAGGTTGGTGTCTACGGCGTGGCTCTCGATGCCTTGTTCAGCGTCATTGGGATTCCGCTCAGCATTGCCGTCTGCTGGAATCTGATGCCGATCTTTGGGTCGTGGACGCCCGGGTTGTTCGATAAATGCATTGCCTTGTTTATCGGTGTCGGGTACGGCGTCGTCTTTAACGTGATGATTGGACGGACCCTTGGCGGGTGTTACTACGGCAAGGTCTGCAAGCGATCAATCGATCTTGTTTACGAGACGATGATCTATTGCAACGTGTTCAAGATCCTGATTCTCTTTCTGGCCTTTCACGGGATCCGGAACGTGCTCACTCCAGAATTCGCTCATAACATCTTCGATACACTCTGGCCGGCGTTTCGACCATTCATGTCTACCGACTCGGCCGTTGTGTTTCAGGACTGGATGGTCAATATGCGTGAAGTGATGATCGTGTCGAGCTGGTGGGCTCTAGCAACGACACTGCTCTCTCTCCTGGTGCCTTACGTCTACTTCCAACGTGGCGAGAAACGCGCTACGGAGGAACACCGTCTCAACGTGCTCTACGACGGCTACTAGCTCTTTTCTTCATGTGAATTTTCCGAGCTTGCGGGCGAGGGTAGTCTGCGGCCCTAGAATTGGATTCAGACTCAATGGCACTTTGTTTGAAGCGGTTTCCATTCCAGAAAGCGAACCAACCAAAGAGCCGGCAAGTCAGAAGGGCGCCAATCGGAAAGCACGAAGCAAAGCTAGGAATAAACACCTTGAGTTCTAACTCCAAGTGCAACACTTCAAGCCCTAATGGGCTACGGTGTTGCCATGCGAACGAGATCCTATAGCCACCTGAGTGCCGAAGAACGTGAAACCTTGAGTCTGGGACTGGCCCACGGCAATTCGCTGCGGACGATGGCGTCGGTGTTGGGGCGAGCCCCCAGCACCGTGAGCCGCGAGCACACCCGCAACACAGTGCGGGGACCGTATCGCGCCTGCACGGCGCACACCCTGGCGTCGGCTCGGGCCCATCAGCCGCGGCAGCCACGCAAACTCTTGGATCCCTGGCTGTGGCAGTACGTCAGGACACATCTGGCTCAGGGTTGCTCGCCCGAACAGATTGCCGGACGTCTCCGACGCGAGTATCCTGACGACATGCGAAAACATCTCTCGACCGAGACCATCTATGTGGGCCTATACGTGCTGCCACGCGGCACGCTGCGGAGCGAACTGCTGGTGGCGCTGCGTCAGGCACGAAAGGCGCGCCGGCCTCGGGCACGGGGGACCGATCGCCGCGGCCAGATCCCCAATATGACGCCGATCACCGAGCGTCCGGCCGAAGTCGCGACCCGTACGGTGCCGGGCCACTGGGAGGGTGACCTGATCAAGGGGGGCCGCAATGGGTCGGCCGTCGGGACCCTGGTGGAGCGGACCACACGCCTGGTCATTCTGGCCAGGATGGACGGGACGGATGCGAGGAGTGCCCGAGAGGGCTTTACGAAGAAACTCCGGCATGTACCCGCTCTGCTGCGCAAAACCTTGACCTACGATCGAGGGAAAGAAATGGCCGAGCACGTGCGCCTGGCCGAGCGGCTCGCGATCCGGGTGTTCTTTGCCGATCCGTACAGCCCGTGGCAGCGCGGCACCAACGAGAACACCAATGGCCTGCTGCGCCAGTACCTGCCCAAGGGCACGGACTTGTCGGGCTACACGCAGCGCGAACTGAATGCCATTGCCCATCGACTGAACACGCGCCCACGAAAATGTTTGGACTTTGCCACGCCCCTGGAAGTCTATGCGCAACTGCGCCATCATTCACCCGTTGCACTTGGAACTTGAAACCGCCCACTAAAATAGAAGGCTGTTTAAGACGATTGTTGGTTATATCGGTGCCGAACTCGTTTGTCCTTAAAACCTAAAAGAATTGCAACTCGCAAGCCTTCGTTAATTCCTGCCTGCTAAAGCTGGCCCTCTCATGTCCATAAATCAGATGTTTCTCTAGGCTCTGAACACACTCAGGAACGCTTACGTGAGATTTGCCGGTTGCCAATGATCCTTCTGTAGAGTGCCGGGATGACCAAGAGCGTTAAAATAGTGGAGGTGAACAAGCCTCCGATCACGACGGTCGCGAGGGGCCGCTGAACCTCGGCTCCCATCGTCGTGGCCAGTGCCATGGGGAGAAAGCCGAGGCTGGCGACCAGTGCTGTCATCAGCACGGGCCTGAGTCGATCCATCGCTCCCTGCGTCACGGCCTGATCCGTTGGGACCCCTTCAGCTTCAAGTAGCCGGATGTGGCTGACCAGCACCACACCATTGAGCACCGCAATGCCGAACAAGGCGATGAATCCGATGACCGCTGAAATACTGAGGGGCAATCCGCGCAGCCAGAGGGCCAAGATGCCACCTGATAACGCCAAGGGCACATTGAGAAAAATCAGCAATGCGGGACGCATGGCCCCGAAGATGACCGACAGGACACCCAGAATCAAAAGGAGCGTGATCGGCACGACCACAGCCAACCGGCTCGTGGCTTCTTGGAGATGCTGAAACTGTCCGCCCCATGTCAATTCGTACCCTGTCGGGAGCGACACCTCACGTGCCACTGTACGCTGAGCCTCTGCCACAAAGCTGCCGAGATCCCTTCCTCGGATGTTGATTTCCACGACGATACGGCGCTGTACATGCTCCCTGCTGATCTGCGCCGGTCCCGTGTCGACTCGAATGGCCGCCACGCGAGAGAGAGGGACGAGTTCACCTTGACCGGTGGGAATGAGCAGATTGCCCAGTGCGGCAGGATCACCTGTTACACTGTCGGCGAAGCGGACGACGAGGTCAAAGCGTCGTGGGCCTTGGACCACGGTGCCGACAACACGGCCCACACGAGTGGTTTGAACAAGGGTGAGCACGTCGTCTGCCGTGAGCCCATACCGGGCGATCTGTTCCCGGTCCACAATCACGCGCAATAGTGGAAGGCCCGCGACCTGCTCGACTTTGACGTCTGCTGCGCCCCGCACGGTTTCCAACACACGCGCCACGGCTTCGGCTTGCTGCTTGAGTACCTCCAGATCAGGCCCAAAGATCTTGACGGCGAGATCTGAGCGTGTCCCTGCAATCAACTCGTTGAACCGCATCTCAATCGGTTGCGTAAACCCGATGCCGACGCCCGGAACCGCATCGAGAATAGCGGGCTTCATCTTGGCAATCAGATCTTCGCGAGTGCTGGCCGTCGTCCATTCCTGTTGCGGCTTGAGGATAACGAACATATCGGACAGCTCCACTCCCATCACGTCGGTCGCCACCTCGGGACTCCCGGTTCTGGTCACCACCTGCACGACTTCAGGAAATTGGCGAACCACCCGTTCAACGTCCAAGGCATTCCGTACCGACTCGCTCAGCGACACGCTGGGCAATCGCCACACTTGAATCGTCATGTCTCCCTCGTCGAGTCGAGGGACAAACTCGATGCCGAGCCACCCGGTGATTCCAAGACTCACGACGAACAGCCCCACGGCCGGCGTCACCACCCATGCCGGCCGCGCGATCGCCCATCTGAGACAGGGTTCGTAGGCACGGCGCAGCATTTGGATTGCACGCGTCTCCTCATGTCCGGGCCTGGCCCGCACAAACCACAATGCAAGGAGCGGGGTCACGGTCACCGCGAGGATGACCGAGCCGGCCAGGGCCAGGATGACGGTCAGGGCCATCGGACGGAACATCTTGCCCTCGATCCCGGTGAGCGCCAGGATGGGTACGTATACGAGAATGATGATGCTGACGGCGAGGGTCATGGGGCGCAGCACTTCACGACCAGCCGCTTGGATCTCACTTCGCCGTGCTTCCTGGCTCATGACGCCTTTCTTCGCCAATCGTCGGAGGATGTTGTCGACCATCACCACCGAGCCATCTACAAGCAACCCAAAATCGATGGCGCCGAGGCTCATGAGGTTGCCGGAGAGTCCGGCCTGCATCATCCCGCTGAACGCGATCAACATCGACAATGGGATGGCCGCCGCCACAATCACGCCGGCGCGGAGATCGCCGAGAAAGAGAAGCAGGACTGCAATGACGAGGAGTCCACCTTCAAGCAGATTGTTGCGCACGGTGCGGATCACCTTCGAGACAAAGATGGTCCGATCGTAGTAGGGTTCGATGGTCACACCGGGGGGGAGCGTCGCTTCAATCTCTCTCACTCGGGTTTTGACACGTTCAACAACCTGTTGCGCGTTCTCGCCGGCCAACATCTGGACCATTCCGATGACGGTTTCGCCCTCTCCCATCGCCGTCGCCGCACCGAGGCGGAGCGCCGACGCCTCCTTCACCGCCGCGAGGTCTGAGATGTAGATCGGCACTCCCCCGGGGCCGTGCGCCACCACAATCCTCGCGAGGTCGGCCACCTGCGTCGCCAAGGCTTCACCCCGAATGAGCAATTGCTCGCGTTGACGCTCGATGTAGCCGCCGCCGGCGATGGCATTGTTGCGTTCGAGCGCCTCAAACACGTGTCGAAGCGACAGTTTGTAGGACAGGAGCTTCGCGGGATCTACCACCACTTGGAACTGCTGAGGTTCTCCTCCCCAAATATTGACTTCGACCACGCCCGGCACGGCCCGCAGCCGCATCCCGATCTCCCATTCGAGAAGCGTGCGGAGTGACATGGCACTGTAGCCGTGTCCTTTTACTGTGAATTGATAGACTTCGCCCAATCCGGTCGTCAACGGTCCTAAAATCGGACGGCCATACTCGACCGGAATACGTTCCATCGCACGGGCAAGCCGTTCGGTAACCAACTGTCTGGCGCGGTAGATGTCCGTCCGATCTTCGAAAATTGCGGTCACCGCCGAGAGTCCATACCGCGAGACAGAGCGGAGCTCGCGGAGGGCAGGCAATCCATTCAGCGAGGCCTCGATCGGAAACGTGATGAACTGTTCCACTTCAACCGGCCCGAACGCTGGGGAACGGGTCAGGATTTGGACCTGGACCGGGGTCAGATCGGGCATGGCGTCAATGGTGAGGTGGGTGAAGGACCACAGGCCGATGGCGATCACGAGCATCATCGCCATGAGCGTGAAGAAGCGATACTTCAGCGAGAGGATAAACAGCTTTTCCATCTTACCTTCCCTCTCCGGACCCGATGTGTTCTTTCAGGAGGACGTTCTTCAGGTCAAAGACACCGTCGATCACCACCTGTTCGCCAGCGGTCAGTCCTTTCCGCACTTCAATCCAGTCCCCGCCTTCACGGCCGACTTCGATCGGGACGAAGGCATACCCGGTCTCCCGCTGTACGAAGACGCCACGTACGTTGTCCACTGTTGTCAGAGCTGAGACAGGAATCGCCAAGGTCGGTGGACTCGCGATCGCCAGCTGAACATCCACATATTCTCGTGGCTTCAGGCGGTGCTGCTGGTTCGCGACCTCGAACCGGACTCGAATCGTGCGCGTGGTCTCGTCCGCGACCGGCGCAAGATACGTGAGCGGAGCCGAGACCGGCTCACCGCCCTTCGGCAGGATCGTCCCCACATCGCCCTCTATGAACTTTCTGGCCTGTTCGATCGGCAGATTCGCGAAGACCCAGACCCGGCTCGTATCGACCACCTCGAACAGTTCATGTCCCGGCGCTACCCCTTGTCCGCGCACGGCATTTTGCATCACCACCGTTCCTGCAATGGGGGAGGTCAACGTATAGCGATGGCTCTCCTCATGACGGCTATGCTCAAGTTCAGTCATTTCCGTTCTCGACAGCCCCATATTCAGCAGTTTCTCGCGGATGTGCTGGAATCTCGCCTTCGTCTCCAGGTATCGGCCCTTGTCTTCGATGAGCTTTCGCTCGGGCACGATATCGTCAGCTCGCAGTTTCTCCGTTCGCCGGAAACTGTTCTCGGCGACATCGGCCTGCGCCTTGCTCACAAGGTATTCTTCAATCAACTGATCGAGCTGCAAGCTGCGGATCGCCGCGAGCGCCTGACCTGGGTTCACCCGATCACCGAGTTGAACGTGAATCTTGTCCACTTGTCCTTCAATCCGGGATGTAATCTTGGCGACCTGCTTCAGGTCGAGTGCGACTTCGCCTGGGGCCGTCACGACTTCCGGCACCATGTGTGCGGCGACCGTATCGGTGCGGACTCGTTCCCGCACGGCCGCCGGGGCCTCAATGGTGCTGAGGCGAGGAGCACCTGACTGTGGAATCGCTTTTGGTGCCGGTGGCTCGCTGCTGCGATCCCCGCAGGCTGTGACGAATAGGGCCAGTGCGAGCACACCCCATCCGGTCAGTGTTCTCATGATTCTCATGATCAGGCTCCTTCTGAATCGTCAGATCCCACCGACGGCACGTTCCAGACGAGCGAGGCCAATGGAGAGGTCCGCGCGCGCCTGGATGTATTCGAGCAACGTTTGCCGGTACACGCGTTGGGAATCGAGCAGGTCCAAAAGACTGGCAGCTCCCTGCTGGAAACTGACGCGTGCCACTTTCAGTGTCTGTTCCGCTTGCTTGAGCAGCCCCGTTTCGAAGACCTGGAGTTGCGCGTTCGCGGTGAGGACCTCCTGCACATATTGTGTGATGGCTTGGGTGATTTCATTCTCGGCCCGCAACCGCTCGGCTTCGGCGCGATGTCGGGCTCCGAGCGCGCTTTCGATCTCCCCCTGACGCTGGTACCAGAGAGGGAGAGGCACGGTCAGCCCTGCGGTGATCGACTCATCGCCGGGCTCCCGATGATAGCTGCCTCGCACCGTGACGTTCGGAATCCTCGACTCACGTTCGAGCGTCGCGCTGAACTGCGCCTGCTCGACAAGGTTGGTGAGCCGTCGGAGGGTCGGATGTTCCTCCCTTGCGCGGGCGGCCAAAGCTTCGGAGTCGAAACCCGGCTGGAGAGGTTCGAAATCTCCCTCGATCGAGAATTGTCTGCCTAACGTGCCGGCCGTCACCATATCCAGTTTGGCCCTGGCCACCACCAAGGCATTCTGGGCGCGTGCGACTTCCTTCGTCGCTTTCTGAACCTCGACGGTGGCTTTCATCATTTCAAAGCGTGTGGCATCGCCCGCAGCCACACGCGCCTTAACGGTTCGTAGGACCTCTTCGACCATCGTCAGGTTTTGGCCGGCCAACTCGCCATCGCGCTGCGCGAATAACACCTGGTAAAAAGCGACCTTCGTCTCAGCAATCACGTTGAGGCGTGTCTCCTCCATCGCGGCGCTGGCCCCTGCAACTCCTGCATCCGCTGCCTGCTGTCTGGCGCGGCGTTTCCCTTGCCATTCCAGCGGTTGGTCGACCGTCACCGTTCGCTCAATCACCTTCACCCCCGTGCTGGGATCGCGAATGGCCCCTGGCCCGGCTGCTCCAAAAATCGAAGGGTTGAGATAGGCCCCGGCAGCGACTTGTTGCCCTCGACTTTGCTGCATGGCCCCCTGAGCTCCTGCCATCGTCGGATTGCGCAAGAGTGCGAGTTCGATCACAGTGTTCAATGTATATGCGGCATGGAGCTCGCTGGCCATCGCGCACGGGCTTGGGCTCAGAAGCAGTGTGCCCGATAGCCCTAGCCACACCATGAATTGACGTGTCATGCATTGCGGAAACATAGTTTCCTCCCATAAGGATTCTTCGGAAAACGCAACGCGAGTCCTTCTTGCGACTCGTAATTTAGAGAAATGAAAAGAGAGGCGTTCCGGTGTGGTCTAGGCGCTGATGGGAGGGTGGAAAAGCAAAGCAATCATTGGGGAGACGTAATCCACGGGGGTGTGGAAAATAGTTCCCGTGGGATGCAAGGCTTCCGAGGGAGGAAGGCATTCGCCCTGAGCGATAGCGGCATGGCAGGGACAGGCGTCTAGCCTTTCTTGAGTCGCCTCGGTTCCTTCATGAGAGGATGCAGAAATAACCTGAACTTTATCCGGCATGGCCACAACAAACCATTCATGAAGGCAGCTCAGGCCGGTCAGTTGTAGACTCAGCAAACCGATCAGCCCAATGATGACGAGCTGAGCAACTGTGAACCGTTTTCTATATGTGGTCATTTAGAAATCAGACTATCTCAGCTTATTGTAATTTACCAGACCCATGCCATTTCCCCTTTAACAGGATGCCTACTCCTGGCCAAGATCGCGCCGTGCATCTCGTATGATCTCCAGGGAAGAGTGCAGGAACAGAAGAGCGATCAGGCCCGCGACAATCAAATCCGGCCAAGCGCTGCCCGTCCAAGCAACGAACCCCGCTGCAATGATGACGGCCACATTCGCAAGTGCGTCATTGCGGCTGAAGAGCCATATCGCGCGCACATTTGATGCCCCCTTACGGAACCGCGAAAGAACAAGGGCTGCGGTGACGTTGACCATCAGAGCGATGACGCCAATGCCTCCCATGAGATCAGCCTCAGGCGGGACCGCATTCAGCGCCCGCCATAGGGCGAAGCCGATCACACCCACACCGAGCGCCACAAGAAAAATTCCTTGGCTGAGAGCGACCCGCGCACGAGCCTGCGCGGACCATGCCAAGGCCAGTAGCCCGACCAACGTGATCGAACCGTCGCCGATGAAATCGAGGGAGTCGGCCTTCAAAGCCTGGCTGTCGGCGATGAACCCGCCGAATAACTCACAGACACCGAAACCGGCATTGAGCGATATGACAATCCATAGCGCCCGGCGATAGGCAGGGTCGCTTCCGGCGTGCTCAATCTCGCCGGTGCAGGAGCAAGAGCTGGAAGTATTCTCGATCATGGTGTTAATCTACATCCTCCAGTAACTGGAGGATCAAGCGAAATTTTTCGAATCTTTTGAAGGGGGCAGATAATGAACGGAATGGCTATCGGTGTACTCGCGAAGCGGACCGGGACGAAGGTCAATACCGTCCGATTTTATGAAGAGATAGGGCTCATGCCTCGCGCCGCTCGCACGGAAGCCGGACGCCGAACCTACGGCATGTCCGATCTCAACCGCCTGTCCTTCATCAGGAACGCCCGCGGCCTCGGATTTTCAATCGATGAAATCAGATCCCTGCTAGCGCTTTCCGGTCAGGAGGACCAAGATTGCTCAACAGTACGTGATCTGGCCATCCGGCATTTGTTGGAGGTCGAGAGCCGCCTGGAACAGCTTAGCCGCCTCCGAAAAGAACTCAAACGTATCGCTCGGTCCTGCGACGGCGGGAAAGTCTCAGATTGCTGTATCATCGAAACGATCGCGAAACCGATGACCATGCACAATGACGCCTAAACAATTTACTGACCTCCATTACGCATTGCACGATAGCTTCTCTTTCTTACAAATAGATATAAACCCTACGTGTTCCCGGCGTGTTCATTTTATAGCCTAACACGCCCAAGAGGGCCTCACTCCACCTGGGTAGAACCAAATGGTCAAACCGAATAAGGCCCGCTCTAGAAGAGGTGTTTAGCTCTGTTGAAAAGAATTTGTGTGGAAGTCTAGGAAAGGCTTAGGAAACTGCTATCACGACCCTACTCAGGTCTACTGAAACTCACCTGGACTAACGAGAATCAAGAGTTAAAGAAAGCTGGGTCTTCCCCTGATTCTTGGCCTCTTGACGGGGCAGGATAAAGCGATGCAACGGAAGGATGGTATGCGAACACGTTCTCATCCTCTCATCGTCCTCTTTCGTGCTCTTTTTGGTGTTGAGCTCCAATGCATCTGGCTGCCTCCTGCCAATGAATGGGAACGCAGCTGGCATGGGCTGTTCGACTTTGAAGGCGACAACTTAGTCGTGGAGCAGTTTCCGGGTATGTCGGCGAACCTGCCTGGCATGCCTGGGCCTTGATCCCACCCGGTCACGATTCATGAGATCACCACGGATGGCAACACCTCGAACATTTTCATGACGGTGCCGATATAGAAAAGAGAGGAGCCCCCTTAGGAGGGCTCCTCGTCGAAGAGTGTTAGACGCCGCTCTTCTTGGCCTGTGTGATGAGGGTTTTGATATTGAACCCTCCCAAGGAATGGATCATTTCGGCTGATGGAACCGTGTCGTCATCTGGCCGGCGCTTGCTTGGTTGTCCCTGGACGTGATCGGCTTGTTGCTTGTTGGCAAGGTGTTTCTGAAGTCCGATAAACAATAATCGCTTCAGCGTCGTGGGCCGTTGCTCTCGCCGAACTCGCCGAAGGTACCGTTTGATCATCGCATCTCGCTCGCTGTTGTTGTTGAGATAGACCAGAACTTTCATCTCTCACCTCATGCAGGCGTGCCCACTATCGGTGCTCCCTCTGTTTCGCCTACACGACTGTCGTTCGCAGAAGCCTCCGTACGCTCGGGGGACGCTGCCTCCTGGTATCCGTGCCGGGCTTCCTGCCATCGAGCGTATTGGAGATAGCCCATGGCATTCGCAAACTGACTATCCTTTAAGACTTGATAGGAGGGCCGATAGGCACCGAGATACGGTTCCACCAATGGGACGCCGCCTCCACAAAAGACGAGTCGATCCACATTCGGAGCGCCGTCTCCCCACAAATGGGTGATCTCATTAAACAGTCGTTCGGTCAGGGGCTTGATGCAGGGTTGGATGAGGTTCGCGATGATGTTGGCTGGAATCACTTCGCCCTTGATGCGAAGCGGCCGGATACCACGGAACGCCCAGTCTACTTCGTAGGCATCGACGGGTCGATTATGTTGTTGAGCCAGACGATTGGCTACCTGAGCAAACACTTCGCCGACGCCAATGATCAGGCCGGCCGACGACTTCGCCAGGAATTGGCCATCGCTAAAGCACACGAGCTCTGTGGTCCTGGTTCCAATATCAATCAACCCGACCCGGCCCTCATTCAGTTGGGGATCCTGGGCCGCTGCGGCGCAGTACGCGCCCACGCCTTGCGGCAGGATGGTGATGTCTTCGGCGTGCAGGCCGCGTCGCAGCACGTCCCGAATTTGCTGGTGGGCTTTGACGGCGCTGTAGATATGCAGCGGCAGCCCGGTCATGACATGGGCTTTGGGGGCGATAAACTTCGAGGCGTATTGGATGATTGCCCGGAATCTGACCGATGTCCACCAGCTGTCATATTGTTCGACGAATCGGAATTCCCGTGTGGCTGCGTGTTCTCCGACGATGTACTCAACCCCGTCCAGAAACACTGCGGGGCAGGCTGCTGAAGCAATGCCCAAATCAATGGACCCAATATCCCCAGGAGCCACGAGAGACGGGAAGATATGCTGGGCCCCTGAGGAATCCATGATCTTGGTGTACCCATACCCCACGTCGAGGCTGAAGATGGGTAGCCTCCGCGGACTGCTGTTCGTGACCCGTTGTGCGGATTTGGTACGTGAGTGCGCGGATGATTTTTTCATACAGTGCTCCTTCCTGAGTGAGATGAACAACATGACCTTCCAAGGAAGTTATACGGAATTGAGGAAGGTGCCTTTCAGCTCGACGTGTGGTGGCGAAAATGGTGGCAAGAAACCAGGATGTGTTCTGACACCTGCTCTGAAACCCTCGTAGAAACAATCAGGTAGGGTGATGGAGTTCTGACTAGAGCCATGACGTTATTCCGCATGTATTACGCGACCGATCAGGGGCGCTCTAAAATTAGGCTCTCATTGCAGATATGCTGCACGTATAACCAGTCGATGTTGTTAAAGAAAAGACATGTCAGAGGCGATGAGGGGCAGTGCGAAGCCTTGATGGGTTGTCGTAATGGTCTCGGAATTTTGTGCGGACAATATGGACAGGGATTCCGGCGTGTCAGGACAGGGTTGTTACCATTTTGTGAACACCCTAAGACTAATATTCATTAGTCGTTTCGGAAAATCGGATAGGGATGGGTGTCTGCCTCGTATACCCTCTGGTAAGCAGCAGCAAAAGTAGCGTCAATTATGTCAACCGGTGAGGGAGTCATGGCGCACGCTGGGGAGGGTTCTCAAGAGACGGTGGTGTTAGGGGAGGCTGATCGCTTTGAGCTGGGAAGAGATCGTGAAGAACTTTGGAAGGGCAAGCTGGTTCGAAAGTGCGGGTATCTCCAACGGCAATCGGAATTGGTAGCAACGATCAGTGCTTTGGAGAATGACACGGATCGGAAACGGATTATCGAGGAACTGATCAAGGCTCTTGAAGAAGAGATTGGATGGGCCCCTAAGTTCACGAAGATTGAGCGATGGATGGAGGCGGTCTTCGAGAATGAGATGAAAAAAAGGCCGTACCGTGTCGCCACAGAGGCGATGCGGTATTTCCATATCGAACAATCGAAATTGCGATCCCTGAGAAAGCTGGCCCGGAAAGTGAAGCGGCGAGTTGTGATGAGGAAAGTACGTGAGCAGGGCCAGAGTGAAGAGGTGACGACATTACATCTCTCAATTGAGGATGGATTGCCGGCCATAGGGAGATTCTCCTCATGATGGGACGAACGCATTGTATGGTACCGGTCGGAATGGCCGTCTGGTTATGTGGTCCTGATCCAGGACCGATTATAGTGGCCGGGAGTACCGGGGTCTTACCGGACATCGACGAAATCAAAAGTCATATGGGGTATCGGGTTTGGACTTCAGAATATTGCTCACTCATTCGGCGGGTTGGCCGGTGCCGTTATTCTGGCCATGTGATGTCGTTTGGAGCCGACATGGATCCTGGCGGGGATGATCGACTGGACTTGCCATCTCGTGCTCGATGCCCTATCAGGTGGTATCCCGTTATGGTGGCCATCGGTGGGCGCGCGCCAATCGGAAAATGCTTGGATTGCTGGATTACACACTGATGCTCGTTGGACTGGTGTCACTGATGGCCGTACTTGGCGATCAACAGTGGCTGCAGGGTTGGATCGACCTTCTGAAAGACGATAACGTGCGAACGTAGTAAAGAGGGAAGTAATGTTCGATGTAGAGAAGCTACCGTTGCCGGCATGCCGACCGACTGGACTCCTCACGATGATCCAGCGGGCTACGGATGCCAGCCTTGTACAGTCTCTTGGCGTTCAACCGATCCCGGTGCAGGGGATTGGTCGTAACCCCAAACAGTGGGAAGGGCGGGTCTACTTTGACCTTGAAGATCCAGAGCAACCCACCGTGCGTCTTCGAGCGTGGATTTCAGGGAAACGAGCTCCTCAGTGGAATCAAGTCTTGTTCCTGACGGTCCTGATTCGGACGAAGATCAAAAAGCCTGGGGTGATGATTGAACCAGAGTTGGAAGTGGTAGGGATTCAGGAATCTGGTCAAGTTGCCTCCTCCCGCGATGAGCTTCGCAAGAAGTTCATCGCGGCCATCAATGCCAAGAAACTCGTGGTGGCAGATATATTCCTGAAAGAGATGCCGAAGGTCATCCTAGTGACGAATCAAGGCGGGGAAGCCGATCGGGACATTCAAAGCCAACTGGTGGGGTATCGGGATCTGTTGGCGTGGGAGATCCAGTCCGTACGGATGACGGAACCTCAGAGTGTGTCGACGACCTTGAAGGATGTGTTGGGGAAAGTAGGACAGGTGGATTTGGTGGTCTTGGCTCGTGGAGGAGGAGAAGGGATTGCGGCCTTAGATCATGAGCAAGTGCTTCAGGCTGCGTCAGCTCGTGCTGTTCCATTGGTGACAGCCATCGGCCATGCCAACGATCATACCATTCTCGACGATATTGCAGACTTCTCGTTAGCGGTTCCAAGTATGGTTGGGAAGTGGCTGGCTGAGCAATTAGAAATGAAAGCCCGTCGTCAGGCTGACTCAAAGCGCTTGTCTGGATTGAAATTGGAAGAGGAATTGAAAAAGTTGCAAGGAGAGATGGTGGCGGTAGGGAAAGCGAGAGTGGAAGAACAGAAGGCTCTCCTCCAACTGCAGACGGAATGGGGAGCGTTGGTGGATCGGGTGAACAACCTGAGTCAGAACAGATCGCTTTGGCGAACCGGCGCGCTTGTGGCGTGGGTCTTCATCGGGGGGTGGATTGCGGGGAAGATTCTGGGCTGGTGGTAACATTGAATGCAAAGCCCTGCCGCCGTAGGCGGCCTCTTGAAGACAGGGAATGTGGAAGAGGCCGATGCAGTCACCCGACGATGTCCGGCTTGACTGTCCTTCCATCCCTGCCCCTTCATCTTGTGATGAGAGGGGAAAGTACCCTGAGACAGATCGTCACAGGTGCTCACGAAGGGAGAGTTGCTCCCCGAATCGGATCTTCACGACTCTCAATCCTTGGAGCGGCCTGCTCCCTGTTCGGCTCTAGGCTCTCATGCAGCGGCGAAGCGCGTGCGTATCGCGCGCGAAGCCGCCATCTGCTCTTCTGACTGGTACCAGCCAATTCGGGCCCCGTTCTCCACCAAAAGCATCTGTGCAACAGCTTAGTAGGGCGGCTCAGCCGGCAATTTCTCCATGCGCCTACCGTGAACCAAGGCAACCTGGCCACAGGTACCTTGGATCTGTCGTAGTACCTGGTCGGACCAGGGCGGCGTAGCGCGGAGAACACCCGCGCGGAGCCGCCTGTCCTCTGCCTGGGGTAAGGATCGCACCCCCACGAAAGCGAGATGCAGTGCTAGGCCCAGCCCAGTGCCTTGCGCATCGCCGCGCGTCGTTCATCTTGATCGCGCAGTTCACGTTCCAGTCGAGTGTTCCGACGTCGAGCAATGGCGTCGACGATGTGACATTCGGCACGACCAAGTTGAGCACGGGCTTGCTCGTTCAATGGGAATCGACCAGACAGTTTCTGAGCCATCCTGGACCTCCGGGTTCATAGTGAAGAATCACCCGAGAGTGTGACTGCCCGCGGAGCGGGCCATCTTTCTAGAGGGGAGGGAGTCCATAGTGTGACGGAAGGGCTGGTTCTGTCATCCCCCAGTTTCCCAAGCACAGCTCGGTGACCTCGTTCAGGTGAGTTCCCCTGGTTGTGTCGTATCCGCGATTACCGATCAATCAATCCGGCTGGTCGCGGGATAGTGGCTCGCTGCGGTTCATGCGGCCATTCGATCCGAATTTTGGCGGTGCAGATGCCGGCATCGGCATGCCATGTGGTGTCGTAGTGGATCGTGGGGCTCGATGTATGTCGAACACGGAGAACCTGGGTTTGGTAGCTGTAAGCCACACGTGCGATCTGCAGGGCGACGTTTTTGGCCTGATCGCAGGCCAGCGATTCATTCTGCGTAGGTTGGCTGGCTCCATCGGCAACAATGATGTCGTATTCAGCGAGCGTTGGTTGCGGCACGGGGATGCCAGGTCGACCATCGTCGGCCAGGACAAGCAGCGGGACCATCACGATGGCACACACCAGCGTGAACAGCATGAGACGGGTCATCGATGACAGTTGCATGAGTGCTCCAGCGTTAAGGTGAGTCAGAGAGACAAGGAGTCACGCGGCCTGCACGCGCCGCGAGCCTGGTTTAGGAGTTCGGACGGAAGAGCATGGTGAAGCCGTGTCGCAGCAATTGGGCTCAAGCGCCGGTAGCATCTCGGCGGCCCAGTCGTTCGCCGAGCTCTTGAAGGTCGGGCCAGGCGATCTTGTTGTTGATATGGTGGGTGCCGAATTGACTCGCATCGGCTCCAACTGCCTCGGTTAATTCCCGCGAGCTTGTGGAGGCGTCGCATGGGAACAGCGTGGTCGTGACGCGATACCCATCTGGCTCCCCATCGTAATGGTCTGGGGAGTAATCGAGATGTTGGCAACCTCTTTGGAATAGGGACCAAAGCCGGTCAGCTCTCCGTTCATACCCATGATGTATTACTTTGTTGGTCGGACAAAGTTCTACATCCGCTCTTGCGTAAAGGTACATCGTATAGTCATGGAGTGGATGTCAGACATGCGTTGGCCTCCTCGCGCATGACCCGGTCGAATTCTTCGGCTATCTCGACGGTATAGCAGTCGGCCGTGTAGTGCATCGGGTCGGCGCAGAGACAGCGATCCCCGAAGACACAGCCGATCGTAAAATCAGCATCGTGGTCATCATGAAGAGCTTCGCCTTCTGTGATGTCGTCATCACCGTTACCCCCTGTCAGATCGTCATAGACTTCCAGCTGCAACTGATCGTTGATCGGTGGCATCTGAACCTCCTCATTGAGGTGCGCGGCTTAGCGGAATAAGTCGACCGGAAACCTGGGGTAAAAGGACCCGGTTTCAGCAGCGGTGCGGGCGACACGGTCCACGCGGCTATTCCCTGGCTCGCCGCTGTGTGCTTTGATTTTTGTCCAGGTGATTGAGACGAAGGACTGTTGAACGGTGTGGCGGTACCGATGAGTCAGCGGAGTGGACGTCCGCCACGTGCCTTCAGCCCAGTGCTTCAGGCCCATGTAATCGAACCTGATCTCAACGGTCTTGCAGTTATGGAAATGACACCAGTCGAGCGCTTTTTCGACGGCATGACATTCGCCCGCAATGTTCCGAATCTTGAGTGCGTCCGCGTCTGAGAAGCAGCCCGCCATCCCATCGATCGGAGCGCCATCGCGCCACACCTCGAACGCCCAACCGATGGCCGCGTGGTCGTCCTGATGCTCAATGTAGGAGCCATCCACATAGATGACTGTCGTGCCGGGCTCTTGTTCGATCGTCATGCGTGAGGTCGACGGAGCTTGGGGAACGATCGTGCGTCCCTTGAAGAGTTGCTCGATCTGTTGCCAGAAATCGAGTGGCCAGGTTTGGCCATCGGCGACGAGCGAATGGCCTTTCTTGCCGACATAGACTGTGGCGCCGAACCGCATATTGGTCTGGGGTTGGAGGACCACCATCTTCTGTCCGTATTGGATGGCGTTCCCCATCTCGGCATAGATCTCGGCGTCTGCCAGAGTCGAGATGAACGCGAGAGTCGCCGTCCGGGCTTCTTCGGTCGCCGCGATTAGCGCAGGTGTCATGGTATCCTCCTGTTGTCTAAGCAATCACGGAGATTGACACCATGCCCGCGCAGCGGGCCTTGAGTCGTCCTCACGAGCCGTTGATGTAGACATGACGAGCTTCGGGGGGAAGGTCTGGAGCCGACTCGTGGAGACGACGGCAACGTGGCGGTTTCACCACGTGGGCGAGCCGACTAGAGATGTAAACGAAGGCGGAAGAGAGGGCAGTAATCCAGGGATCGATTCGGCCAGGTGGAATACATCCTCGATGTTGCAGGGGGCGAACTTGTCAGCCACCAAAGAGTACGTGAAAACTCCCATCGGCCTGATACGCCACTGTCTTATTGCCCACATCCTGATTCTGGTCGTCCTGGACGCTCTGGAACATGATTGATGGAACGGAGATGCCAAGTTCGGTCAACCTGTCTTGAAAATACTCGACCGATTGTGTGCCTTGGATCGGCAGGTTCTCGTCATCGAGGTTGGAGTACAGATAGGGCGAGGAGACATCGTCTGGATGATCCTTGAGGTCTTGAGAGGAAACAATCATGAAAACGTATTGGAGAGGACGGTCCCATCCGAGGTCCACCGTGACCGGTCTCCCATTCAGTGCGGTCTGAAATATGTGATGGCTCATCATCTCCTCCGGATCTCAATCGCAGAACTCGAGCTGCCGAAACTCCCGTAGCGTAAACATGGTCGGTGCTGGAGAGGATCACACGTCATGCCGCAATATTGGAATCTTCCCGAGAGAGGATCGCTGTCTACCCCGTAGGGCTATGAGGTGAAGATCCTTGGAATGACCGCTGACAGAGTGGGTTCAGAATCCCTGGATCGGCCATGATGTCCGCCCGTGGGATCCGTACAGGATTGGTTGGATCGATCACGACGAACTCAAAATCAAACCAGGGTTGAAGAGCGTCTTCGACATGGATGCGGCGGGCTTCACTGACCGTATACCCTTCCTGCTCAAAGGCTTTCCGAAGCGTACTGCGGGCCAAGGCATCTTCATCGAGGATGAGAATTTTTGCCATGAAACACCTCCTGGTGCAACGCAAGGAGAGGAGTCTGTACTGAAGATCTACGAGATGGAAGGATTGTGGGGCTCAGTGCGTATGTTGAGGACGCCCTGTTCGTATTGGCCTCTGGCCGGGTGGTGTTAGTGCCCCCAAGGTGGGTCTGTTATCCCATCTCTTGCTCGTGAATCAGGCGATTTACTGCAATCCGGTGTAGTGAAGATGTCGTTTGTTCGGCCGGATCTTCCTGAGGAAGGGGTTTAGCTCAATATACATAGGACGATGCCTCAAATACGAAGAACGGAATTTCCGAACGAGGACACTCAGGCCTTTGACGATTTCGATCACAGCGACGACAACTCCAAGCAAGATCAATGAATTCATAAGAATCCTCCTTTCTGGATCACATGCGCCTGATTGATGAGCTGCTAGCGAGGTCTTATCGGACGGCTGCCGGCCGTGGCCGGCCTGGTTATTATGTGGATGGAAGAAGTAAGGCGGCGTCTGTGGTGAGAGGGAGGTCGAAGTATCGATCAAGCTTCCCGGGTTCTCGATAACGTTCTTTCATGCGTACGAAACCGAAACTGTAGAACCAGCTCCAGGCGTTGTGGGTATGAACGAGATCGCGCACAACTGGTACCAGTCGTCAGGCTTGGGCACGTGTGGGGAGGGGGCCGACGAGCAAGCCGAATCGGCCCATGTCGTGGACCGAGCAGTCATAGGAGTCGGGGTCCTCTTCGGGGTGGTCCTCATGACAATCGAGGAGGACGCGACAGAGTTTGGGAATCGGCATACCCGTCGCTTCGTGAAGATCAGGTGTTGGCTTGGTTACGGCTTGGACGGAGACAGGATCACGAACCGGTCATCCCAGCGCGCAGACAGAATGGGGTGGACAGCATCCCAGTGCAGTTGGCCTAGGCCACACCCCAAGCGCACCGTATAGACGTCCTTGAGTCCCATGTTGTTCACATAGCGGAGGAGTTCGTCTGCTGATTGGGTGATGAGAGGGAGGGGGCTTGGTTCAAACGGATCATCTTTGGTAGGTATTGAGAAAATCCGATGGTCCGGAAACGCATAGACGTGATTGCCAGAACGAGAGAGCAATTCGCCGAGTTGACGAGGAAGAGTGGGGAAACGAAGCGCGGCCACCTTGGCGAGCCCTGCACCCATCACGGCCTCGCCCGAACGAGAGACCCTCCCATTTGTGGTGATGCCAATATATGCTCCCGTACTCCAGAATTCCCAGAGATCGCCGGTCTGTTCGCGCATAGCTCCTCCTATTGCTCTTTCATAACACGAGGATGTGTGCCCGGCAACGGGCCAATTGGTGGGAGTTCAAGGTAGGACGTGTGAGGCCAGCGACAACAGTTTGGCGCCAATGAGGGCACACAGAGCACAAGCGATGAGTCCCAGGAGGGGGTGTAATGGACTCACGCCATTGATGATCCGGAGCAAGAGGAGACAGAAAATGGCGAGGATGGTAAGGCCGGCCACGATGAGGGTTCCTGCAAAGAGCCATCGAATCAGGGTGTTCAAGCCATGCTCGAGGGATTGTCCCAATGGTACTGGTTGGAGTCGTTCTGATGCGCGGCGGCCAGTGGTCTGCATGGGCTGTTCCTCATATCGGCCGTGACTGCTTGAAAACAGATTTGAGCGCCAAGCGCCTCTCGTTCTTCGATCGTCAACGGAGTGAGATAAGGAGCCAGGACATCTTCGATGTCATCGAGGTGGCCTAAGTGGAGCCAATGACAGCTCTTCGAACGGTCCGGTCGGCCATTAGGCAACCATTCCGGGATTCCGACAAAAACTCCCGTTTCGAGAGCCTGCATGCCATCGTCAGTGTCGGGATCTGTGAATGAGTGTCCTCGCTTGGAGAAGCGAAACCGGTACTCATCGATTGTAATGATGCGGTTGTTCCTGAGTTGACGTGCGATCATCGCATGGAGCCGTTCGATCGTGGTCACCATCACGTTGAGTGGAACTGCTGTTGTGGTTTCATTCATTCCGTGAGCCTCGTCTAGGAACAATGAAGCCCCTGATCGTTCCCAGGGGCAAGGGGGCGGTAATACAGCCGGAGCCGCTTCGGCGTGTAGATACCCTGAACTTGGAAGCAGTGAACCTCAGGGTATCTCGTCGTCCAGAAACTATGCGCTGTGATTTCTGCCTGCACGGACCATGGCGTATTCAAAGCCGGCGATCTCATGTTTCCGGCCTTTCTTGTTCTCCTTGCCTTCCCACTCCTGGTAGTCCAGGGCGCCATTAACCTTGATCTGGTCGCCTTTTCTGAGCTCTTGCGCGGCCTTTTCTGCGGTTTCTCCGCGGAAGACCACGTCAACCCAGTTGGTTTTCTTGACGAGCTGCTGCTTGTCGTCGAGCCAGCTCCGGTGCGAAGCCAGCGACACGCGCACGATCGCCTTCTTGGTGCCGCTCAGGTATTCGAGTACGGCATCTTGGCCTAACTGGCCGCCGATCTCGATCTTGTTGATGTCGTTGTAGGGCTTGGGAGGTGTTTGCTGTGGTGGGGTGGATTCGTTGGATGTGGCTGGTGCAGCAGTGGTCATGATTTCCTCCTTGGAACACGTTGTGAAGCTGCGCTGTCCTCTGTGTTGCGAACTGTCATTGAGGGAGTGCAATGCCCGCGGAGCGGGCCTGGGTTTGATCGAATGTCTGAACCATTCGTCGCAGCGATGGCGTGTCAATGTTGTGGGTCATTAGGGATGACATAGCCGTCACTCCGAATGAGTCGTGTTTCTGGGCTGGTGGGGGTGACCGTCGAAGGGGCCAGTCGGAGGTCGGCGATCTGCAACGGCCCCATGACAAATGGCCGATTGGGATAGTCGACTTGGATAGCGTGTAACAACGTGTCGACTGGAATTGAACTGTTGATGAGAATCACGTGTTTTTCAGCTCGATCGGTGAATCGTACGTGACAGCCTTGCACACCGGGAATGTAGAAAGGCATGGCATCGTGAAGAGGCATCCCGGGATCCTTGGTAACCTCCTCAATTTGTTCAGTCTCCTGTCGTTCAGGAATCGACTGAGGTCGGTTAGATGCCTCCAAGACGGCACGTAACCCTTGGTAGATCCGTTTGGCCGCGTCCGACCAGTTCGGATTGACCGGAAGTCCACGGAAGGCTGCTTGAGAGGCTTTGTGTTCATCGTGAGTTAAGAGACGGTCAACAGGCATGACGGTGTCCTGGTTGATGAGCGGATTCGTTGCATAGGGGAATCAGTCGTCGACACCGTTGCGTCGTCAGTGACGCCATCCTTCTTCAGACGGCTTGGAGACGGTCTCGTTGATGATTGATTTGGGTCAGGACTGCGGTGAGGCTGGCATCGGATTGGAGAATGGATGCGCCAATATGCATTTTCAGTGCGGGAAGGACGGAGCAGGCGGATACAGTGATCCCGTCTTCTTTTGCGATGGAAATACATTCCCACAAAATGGGTTCCGGACTGTGTTGCAATTGGGCCAAGGCCTCACCGTGTCCTATGACAATGAGTTTCCCTTTGGCCCGGGTGATCGCGACATTGATCAGTAGATGGGGGCAGGCATCTGCGAACTGACTGCCGAGCATCGAGCGAGTAATGTTTTCAGTATTGACCGTATCGAAAATCAGAATGTCGCTGGCTCGGCCTTGAAATCGATGCACCGTCCCGACTCGTACCTGGTCTTGGAGTCCTTCATGCCGGACGATCCGCTCGATTAAGTCGACTTGGGCGCGGTAGGGGGTAATGATGCTGACTCCTGGGAGTTGGTCGGGCACATTCAACGCTTGTTTCGCCAGCCGTACGGCGAGGAGAGCGTGGTAGACGTTGAAGGGCGAACCTTTCGGATCTCGAAGGGTGACAGGTTGGGCCTGGGTCGTATCGATGAAGATCAAGGCTTCTCCCGGAGCTGGGGCGTGAGCCGTCAGTGATTCGCGCATGCTCTCCAGGTTGGGAGCCGATTCGTAGCGGAGTCCGGCTCTGGCGTACAGTCGGCTGGCCACACGAGCAATATGGGGATGCATGCGGTATTGTGTGCTGAGGGCCACGACGCGGGGATCGTTCCCAGAGGAAATCTGAGCCAGTCGGTAGATGCAACGCGCGAGCCACTGTTTGGTGGCTTCGGTATGTACCGTGGCGATGGGTGGAAGCTGCAGAAAGTCTCCCACGACGATCACCCGCTTGTTGGCGAGACAGGCTGCGGCAAAGATTGCCGGGGCGATGCCCATACTGGCTTCCTCGATGATCACGGTGTCGAATCGCTGATTTTCGAGGAGCCGGGACGTGTAGATTCGGGTCAGGGTTGTGGCGACAATCGGAGCGTTGTGGATTAACAGTTCTTCTGTGCGGCTCAGTCTCTGCTCGATCGTCTGCAGTTTCTTCTCCAGTTCCTCTTTTATTTTCGTGAATTGTGCCTGGATCGTGGTGAGTTCTGCCGTGGTCCAAATGTTGGCGTCCCATGCAACTTGTTGGAACAGACGCTCTAAGGTCGCAATGTGGTTGGCGGTCCACGGGGATTTCGTGTCCAGGGTCTTCTGGAATTCAGTCAGTCGTTCTTGATCGCGTTGCTGACTTACTGACAACCGATGAAACTGTTCGAGGAGCTGGTGTCGTGTGGGCCGTCTCAGGATCCGGAGCACTGGGGGCAGGGCATCCATCTCCTGAAGCTCGTGATTGATATCGTTGAGCGTGAGTTGTCGTTCTTCGATCGTGTGTTGGAGGACGCGGCTCGCCATTTCTGATTCCATGCGCTCGTGCTGGAGTGCTCGAAGGGTGGTTTGCGCACGATCGTACTCGGTCAGGACGGTGAGACAGGATTCAATAGTCTTGAGGTCCTGGTCCAGATCGTTGACCTGGTTTCGGATCTGACCGGCTTCTGTTTCCAGGGGAACGTTGTACGCGATCGTCAACGCTTCCAAATTCACCATCTGTGATCGATCGCTGCTATCCGGGCTTGGGCTGCCTAGACGGACTAAGCTGCCTTCGGTCAATTGTGGCCGTCGTTCGAGAGTGGTATCAACGATATGATCGATTGCCGTATTGGTGGGTGAGCAGATCAAGGTCCGTTCTCCGAGGTCATTCAAGGCAAGACTGATTGTTGAGATCACTTCGCTTTTTCCGGTTCCCGGCGGGCCAATCACATAGGTCACATCCTGTTGGATGCTTTTGGTGAAGGCGTGGAGTTGTTCTGTATTGAGCGAACCGGTCGGTGTGATGGGGGTGTATGCAAGCAAATCCGGCCGTGCTGATGGATCGAAGGTCTTGAGTGCGAGCGACGTGCCGAATCGCCCGGTTTGCCGGCCGATCTGAATGAGTCGCTTATCGAGACTTTGTAGGAGTCGGAGTGAATCAAATGCCAGTTGGGCTGCTGGAATCTCAGGGGTCAGCTCGGCGTCGATCGCGAGAGCCAATCCATCCAAGGAAAACCCGACGACACGGCAAGGGAATCGATTGGCATTCAGGACTAACGATGGATTGCCCTCGTCGAGAATCTGAGCGGGGATGGGTTCGCTCTGAAAGAGGAAATAGTTGGTGCGTCCGGACTTGTGTTGTCGCTTGCCGTCCTTCAGCGGGAGCGCGAACGTTTCCTGTCCGGATTGGGGTTTGCGACCGCTGAGTTCATCGCGAATGGCATCCCGGAAGGCTTGGAGGAGGAATTGGAGCCGGGCATGGTCTGGCTTGCCAGATGCGCTGTCATAAAAGGCCGGCGTAGGCGCAGTCATTGAGCCTCCTTCTGGGGTCGGTCAGTGTGTGAGGGCATGATCGCGGGGCAGGAAAGGCTGGCGCTCGGAGAGCGCCCTGTTCTGGCGAGGGTCGTGAAGGTCAGGCGGTTGGCAGTTGGAGTGGGTAGGGGCTCGCGCTTTTCTGGGGAGCAAGACTGGTACGGATTATGCCGAGGCAGCAGCAGCAGAAAGATTTTATCTGAAGACCTCTTGTTTTTGAAAAGACGGGTGGGGTAGCATGAATCATCTATTTGGTTTCGTAGGCTCTGCTGAAACATTTCAGCTGTACGCTCGTACAGATTTTCATCTCTCTCGTTGTGATGTGTTCTTTCGATTGATCATCGTAAGGCACTCACGTTCTCACTTCGTGCTTTCCATCTTCCCCGCGTCTTCCCTCTGACGCTCTCTGCATTCTGTTTCACCTCCACTGCTTTTCTCACCATCCGATCTCTTGATGCATGAAGTATCATTGAGATCTTCCATCGCGCGTTGTCAGTCCCATTTCACCATCATATTCACATTGGTTGCGCACATGTTGCCAGCCACTAACAGGAGGTGCCTTCATGATGCCATGTGCGAGTCGCATTACTATCCAGTCTGTCGCAGTTGATGGAATCCGTTCGCTGTATGCTCAAGGTGGATGGTTTCTTGGCACCATTGCTCAAGAAAGTCGAATTGTACGTTGCAGCGAATCCGTTGCCTCTGAACAGAATGCGTGGCGCGTATGTTCGGCATTGCGGCAATTGGGCGTGGTCGATCAGGATTATGTCAGTCAGGAAGCATCGCCGAATCTGTATCTGGATTTGGGAGTGATGTCGTTGTTCTCGCCAAATCGGTCAGAATGTCGTGCGGTGTTCTTGAAGCCCGAGGCAATTGTGCGAGTGTTACGGATGGAACGTGATCAGTTGGTGCAGGATTGTGAGTTACCGTTCGTCAGGATGGTGATTCGTGCTGTCCGCTGGTGTCGTTTAGTCCGTGCCTCGTTCTTTGGTCGAACGGTCATGATGTCGTACTGAGATCATGTCGTCGATCCTGCCCGGTATGCCTCCTGCACAGTTCGGTCTTCTCATCGCGTCGACATCCTCAATCATCACATTCATCACCATTTAAATCAGGCTGTGTACGCTGTTTAGTCGAAAGGCTAGACACGTCTGCGCTGAGGAGTATGCATGTACAACAACGCAACCATTAAGGTGGAATTGCGCATTGTAGGAAAGGCCGTTCATGTGGATCTCACAGGATCGGATGAGCTGTTGCAGTGGGCGTATAACGATTTAGCGAGTCGCTTTGAATTGCTAATCGAGGCAGGAGTACTGAAGTGGTATAAAGCGCGAGCTGACCATTTTGTGCTTATGCCCCAAGATGATTGGAAGCCTGCTGAAGTGGTCTATGAGTTAAAGCAGCAACTGCGGCTTCAATCTCCTTAACCAGCTTCGATTCATGGGGTTCAAGTGTAATGGTGGCACTCAGATTCTGTATTTGAGTGAGTACGCGTTCACTGAATCCTTCGAGTCGGCAAAAGCTGTCCCTTCCTACAAATTCTGCATTGCTTCGCCAGATCGTTTCCCGACTGTTGAGTAATTCAGACAGCTTGCGGGTAATTTCGAGTTCTGGCGTCACCTTCATGCGTCCCTCCCTGTTGGACCGTTTCCTCCCATCAATCTAGCACTGGGATTCGATACGGTCAATGACGGGAAAGGCAAAGGAGTTACGTGATGAATCAACATGAATTGGCAGAATCAGATTGGCGTGGGGTCTATCGAACGCATGTCCAATTTATTCTTGCACAGCTCTTTTCTGCTGGAAATGCTGTGATTCATGCACGTGCCGGCGAAGTGCTTTGTGAGTATCAAGGAGCGCTTCTGTTGGTACGGGATTTGGTGCAGCAGATTCAAGGGAGCGTATCGTCAAGGGGCTGTCTCTTTGAGGACTGGGAGTATCAATGCGCAAAACGAGTCCTTGCTGCATCGTGGCAACTCGGAACGGTTTCGCGCGATGCACTCTTGGCCTTTACGGGATATTCAGAAGCGCAGCTGCACAACATGGCTCAAGCCGCAATTGAGGCTCGAACCGAAGCCTACACTGCGCTCTATGGTTCGCCGGCACAACAAGCTTGGGGTTAGTGTGCGTTGCCTGCTTCACTGATTGCTGTCTCGCATTTCCCTGTTCACGTCCATCGCATCATCACTCTAACCATGGCAACCCTGTTGCCCTTGAAAGGATCACCATTATGTCGACCATGGGATACACATCATCAAAATTAACTGCAATTCGGGGGATCTTGAGTGCGGCGCCGTCGTATTCTCGTTCGCATCTCTATCGATGGGGACGATTGGATCAGACGGATTTGAAGCGGTTAGTTCAAGAGCTCGAAGAAGGTGGTCATGTTGTCGATCCGAACCAACTCTATCAACTGCGATACCGCTTGTACGAGATGGACATGGCTGAGTTTTCGAATCATTTGGTGCGAGTCGCTCGAACCAATGAAGAAAACCGTTATGAGGAAGACCATGAGCCAGAATCACCGTCGTACCCAAAGCGAACGAAATTGGGAGATCCTCATTTCGTATGTCTTGAGGATGGACGGATTGCGAGGCGGATCGATCTCGCTCGGGCCTTACCGCTTTGTGGATTGCGGTCACCAGTGCTGATGACAGAGATCGAACGTCGCGCGAATGCACAGAATGGAATCAGTCGTGTCCGTTGGATCACTGGTTCGATCAAGTGTACGCGGTGCGACGGCTATCATCTGTCACCTGCGAAGACTGTTGAGCCGCCTGAACCCACTGTGACATCTGAAACCATGACTGAAACATGCCGTCATTGTGGAGCCTCCTCGTTGGTGACTGAATGGGTTGGAACAGCGCAATATGGTTTTGGCGATAAACGTTGTTTGATCTGTGGATGGTACCAATTGGAGACTTTCAACTTGATACCACAGGATGTTCTCTTGCGGAATCAAGAAGCACTTGCTCATGCCATGGTTCACACAGTCACTGGAACTCAGGAAGATGGGATTGAAGTCAATGAGGAGACAAACGATCTTCACATTGTCGGCGATCTCGATCAGCTGGATCCGGTGCAGAATCAAGGAGTGACAAGTGTAGATGGCGAAATGGAAGACATGTGTGCGGACGGACTGACAGCGGTTGATCTTGAAGCATCCGATGATCTCCTGGATCCGGATGACCGTTCAAGTGCAGGAGAGGAGACTCACGCGCAAGATGATACTGGTCTTGAGGCTGATGAATATCTTGTCTCGTTGCAGAATCGACTTTGGAAGGACAAATCGTGCAAAGCGCTCCGATGTGCATTACTCGAACGGTCTCTGACGAATCCAATGGGTCTTGAACGGTTGGATTTGGTCTGGACGGTCGCTTCGGTACTCGCAGAATCATCGGAGGGTATGACGTTCGCACAACAACAAGAGGTCGCGACCTGGTTGATGGGGTCTTCAGATGAGGATCTCCGTAATCTGTTGCCGCCGATGGATCTTGCAAGGGAACTAACCATGGAGAAGCCGGAGTATATCCTGCCTCCTGTCTCTGGCAAGATTACCCAGTGGAAGCGTGCGTGTCGAAACCGATTGGCTCGCTTTCAGTATCCTCGGGCCGGCGCGCGTATTCTGGCACCCAGCTTTGGAGTGTCTGAGCGTGCGTTTCTGGCTGCCGTAGGACTGTAGCTGCATGTGGAGTCGAGGGGACATTTCTCTTAGAGCGTGGATGACCATACTCTGAAAGAATCATGTTCCCTCGGCTTCTGTGCGGTTATCTGGCGTGTGTTGTGGAAGGAATCGAAGTGTGGAGGGACACTTTGGTCGGCGACATGTACGACACGTATCATGACTCGATACGACATAAAAGGAGGATTCTTGACTGCAAGGATGGTGTTTCTAATTGTTGAAACGCGCGTGTGTATCCTTGAGCGAATCCTCCTTTTTTTTATCCTAAATCTCGTAAAGGCAGGAGCCTGAGGCACCCCGACGAATCGGAATGCCCCAGGGATCAGAAGCAGCGTGAATTACGCAGCCTTCTTCATTGGCTTCGGACCGAAATCCACACCGTCATTGTCGGCGATGATCTGGGTGTACGTCACCCGATCCTCGGTTCCGGCATTCACGGTCCGGTTCTGCAACCGTCCTGCGATCTCGACCCACTGGCCCTTGACGAGATGCTGCTTGCAGTTCTCGCCGTTCTTGCCCCACACGCTGACCGAGAAAAAGTCCGTCTCGGGCTTCTCCGTGGAGTCCTTCTTCGGGCGCCGATCGACGGCGACTCGAAAGTTCACCACCTTCTTGTCGTTGACCGTGGCTTCGGCGAGATCGCTGGCGATGCGGCCTTTGATTTCGACTTTTGCACGACTACGCATTGTTAAACCTCCTGAAACAGTGATTGAGTGGCACGAGGCCACATCGTATGATCCCGGAACTCCTCGTGTGAGGCAGACTCCGTCGCGGCCTATCCGCACGCCGGGTAGAGTCATATCGTGAATGTGTTTTGCTGTTGAAGCCGCCTGGACGATCTAGGCAGCCTGGCTTGGAATCGCAGATGAGCTTGTATGAGTTGGACCGGCCGGTAGGTAGCCCAAGAGTTGGGCGAGATGCCGTAAGGCTTCTTCACTCAGGTCATGGTCTCTTGCCACGATTCGGCATCCCGCTTCTTTGGATCGAAACCGGCGCAACTTCTCTCCGAGGACCTGAACCAGCGGGGTCAAGAGGCGATCGGTCTTTAGGAACCAGTCGACGGGAGGGGCAGCCAGGAATGGGTTAGGGGATTCTGGATCTCCTGCCATGAGCACGATGTCCTCTTGTACTAAGGTGGACAGCCACTGTGCGATCGCGTTGGCCTCTTCCGAGGTAATGTGTTCTGGGGATTTGAGGAGCAGCCGACCGGCCGCGGCCCAGAGCGCCATCCGATTCTCCGGGTTATCGAGTTCCTGGAGTGCCTGATTCAGCATGGCCTGGCGCATCGGGGTCCGGCCACTGGTGAAGAGTTGGTAGGCCGGTTCATTAATCCGATCTCTCAGATCAGCAGGATCTTGGATCTCACTCTGATCGTCTCCACTGACTTCCTCGCCCGGGACATCGTGACAGGATTCGAAATCTAGTCCGGGATCATCAGGATCGTGGAACGACACCAGACCATCGATGTCGAGTTCGTGGTCGGTGTTCGCCTCTTCTTCGATTCCGTCGTATTCGAGGTCGTTGTTTCGCAGGAGCGCCAGGGAAATGTGTTCTTCGTTGTGTGAGACCTCTTCCCTGCTCAATTCAGGCATCACCCGGTCACGTCCTTCTTCAATCGTGCGATAGATCCGGAGCGAGCAGACGAGACACCGGAGGGTGTCGGCCCCTTCTCGCACGTAACAGGCTTCGGCATCACTCTGGCATTTCCGACACTTCAGGCGCTCCTGGTGAGCCGTTCCGGTCGAATGCTCTTTCTTATTCAGGGACTGTGGGGTGCAATGGAACCCTTCGCACGACGCGCAGCGTCTACGTCCGATTCGATTGGCGAAGGTGTGAAGAGCTTCGTTGAGACTGAGAATGCACTGAATCCCACAGAGTGTTTGCACCCGATGGGCGTCCAAACGAAGCACACGTTGGCCGTTTGGCATGATGTTGAATTGTGGCCGGCTGGTGGATTGCCGGACTGAGATCATCTTTGGGAATACCGGCTGGGGATCTTCATCCGCAAACCGGGTTTCACGGGAGAAGACACGGTCCCGATCTCGTAACCGCCAGGCTTCCAGGTGCAGATTGTAGAGTTGAGTCGTTTCGGTGAACACCCGCTCTGTATCTTCCTCTCGGTAGATGTAGACCTTGTCTTGGAGCCTGGGAATGTCCTCGTCTGCGTCGATTGAGAGTTCTGTGGATCCCGGTGGTACAGGGTCTTCATTGGCGGATTGGGCGGTAGTGGGTTCGTGAGTCATCGCGTGCTCCCTTGTCCATTCAGAGCCGGCGCGGGTTGTCCGACCACCTCTTGTTGTTTCCGGGGCTTGCTGAGCAACGTGAAGTTACAAGGATGGGCTGCGTGAAGGTGGTAGTACCGGTGTTGCGTATCCCCTTTTTTGAACGTCTTGGATTGCCATTGCCCGGTGACGCGGACCTCATGTCCCACGACCAGGGCTTTATACGTGTTCTCCGACACGCCATTCACCTTCACATCGATGTACATAGGATCGTCGTACTTTTCCGAAGGGTTGTCGGAGTGCACGGCCATCGAGAAACTCAAGAGGTTTCCGTACTCGGGCCGGTAGTCCGGAGGATGGGTGATGTTCCCTTCGAGCGTATTGACATTGGTGTGGCCGCGTTTGGACATGGCAATGATCTCCTTCTCACATGATTTGTTGCTGCAACTGCAGCAGATACCCGATCGTATCCATGCCCGCGGAGCGGGCCTCTCCTGTCCGGTGGTTGACGCGGAGTTAGGCGCATGGTCGTTGGGTGAGCTTGCTTTGAGCGATTCGAGCCAAAAGGAATGATTCTCGAGCCGCTCGATCGGGTGGGAGCATCTTGAGATCGAGGAGGGCTTGTCGCAGGAAGGGCGACGTACTGGGGTCGGCGAGAATGGTGGCCTCTATTTTTTCAAGGATGGATGCCGGCGAGCTGAATCAGGTGATGAATGTGCATGGTCCGGAAGTTGCTGGCTCTGTGCTATGCAAGGGCATCCAGATTGATGAACGGCGTTATTCAGACTCAGGCTCAGTAGCCAGGAACCCTCCCGGGTACGCGCCGATCGAAAGATGGCCGTCGTCTTCCTGATCAAGGGGAAAAAGTCCGTCTGAACCCGGGTCCTGATCTTTGGCGATTTCTCGCGCATCTTCGTCCCGTTCTTCAATCGTGTCGTAGGGGCCGTGCAGGCTTGGTTCAATCCCACCTTCGACCGCGATCAGGTAATAGGTACTCATGTGTTGTGCTCCTCGTGTTCGTGGGCGCGGTGGTTCTTATGCCGCCGACCGTCTGATGCCGTCATGACTATGGCGGAGGCGTTCGGTGACGACCGAGCGAAGGCAGCTGAGCTCAACGGCTTCTTGATGACGAAGTGCAAGCCCAACCGGGCTTTGATGATTTCGAGTTCTCATGTTTCGAGCCCGACAGACCTAAGGATCGTCGGTTGGCTGGGATTTTTGGCTTTGATCAGACCAATGACTATGCTTCTCTCGGGCATCCGGTTGTCCTCCAAACTGTCAAAGTTGCTAGGCAGTTTTTTGGCTACTTCCGTTTGAATCACTGCCCAGAGGGCTTCTGTGTTCTTTGCCGTGAGGGATTTTCGTCTCGAGAGGATGGTGCCATGTTTCTTTGGATTCCAGTGCCGGCACAGGTGGTCCAGATAGGGGTCGTACAAATCGCGGTGGTGAGAACCCCGATAGGGTCTAATCGTCGGGACAGTTCGTTTGTGCATGGGCTGTGGTCTGTAGGTGAGGAGCAGGCAGGTTCTGCCAGGTTCGACTCAGGCGTTGTAAACCTAGGAGGCATTCTCGAGTGAAGCCTTGAGCAGGGCTCCAGTCTATGTAAGCTGGTGTTCGGGGGTTATTCATTTGCCAGCCTTCTTAACGTTTCTGCATGGCACCGTTTCGGTGCGCACCAACAGGCCAAGTGTTTCCCGCGCAACGGCTTGAGCCATTCTGGATCCACACTGAGTCTCCATTGCGCGTATTGGGCGAATAGCTCACACACTCGATCTCGGTCCTGCTCTCCATGCATCACGAATGGATTGCCCCAGTCCGATCCGCGATCGACTTTGATCGTCCCTTCAGGCAGCACAGCCAACCCTTTCAAACTCAAGATCCTAAGATTCGCCATCATGCCCTCCATTGGTATGTATGATCACAGAGGAAGCACTTTGACGAAGTCCAGATCTGTGGCTTTTAGCTGAGCACATGGTGTTTGGCTTCATGAGGTTCAATGGCTCCATACGTGTGCGGTTGTCCCTGGGAACCTGGCCGATAGCGATACGCGTTCGCGTAAGCATCGAGGTTGATATAGCGTCGCGTCTGTCGATGCTTAACAGATGGAGAACGATGCCTCGTGAGCACCGGACCTGTCCCATTCCCATGAAATTCTGACATTCGTTCACAGAGAAGAGTGTATCGAGAGGCGCCCAGTTGATTTGATCCACACGCATTTCTAATGTGACAGAGAGTCTCAGTATTATCCAGCACCACCAGACCATCTGTCATTGCCCTTTCTTACTGTCGTCGTGCTTCTGGTTGGGGCTCTAGGGCCAGGCTTTGGATCTTCCCGGGTGCGGAGCAGCAAGGATGCGTGCCGCGTCTTTTTGTGTGCGGTGGTCCACCTTCTAAGTGGAACACTGAGAAACTTAAGCGGGAATTGCATTTCCTTTGCTTTTGGATCCTCGTTGCCCTTTTTGTATGGGCCGAAGCTTGGTTGCACCCAAGGCACGAATTTGTATGGAATGGGAAAAGCGTCGGGCGCACGTAATGCAGCGCATGGGCATAGGTTCATCATCGGTTGGGACAAGAAGGCCGCCGCAGTGTTCGCGCGGACAGTACATGGGGGTGCTCCACTGTGAGGGGGTGAACGGGACAATATTGATGACCAACGAAGTGCCGCGGCCGAATTGGTCTTATTGGAATCGTTCACACTGCTGGCAGTGGGAATCTCTCTCGAGAGAGAAGTGAGTCTCTGTCCCGCATTGGGCGCAGAGAGGTCCTCCTCGATGGCGAGGGAAGGAGTCTATCTGTAGGTTGGATAGGGGATGCCAGGTCCGGATCGTACGCGTGCGAAGTTCGAGATGACGTTGCTCATCATGTCGGTTGCGATACCTTCACCATCATGGAAGAGGGAGATTTGAGTGAGGGTGCTGTAATCACCGGCTGTGACCACGTCTGCGCATCGTTGGCAGGTTCGCGATCCGACGGGGTCGGGAAACTCTTGGATGGATTCTGGATTCGTATGGGTTGTCGCTTCGGCAAGGGAACAATGTGGTGCCAATTGGTTTCTTCAGAAGTCGCAAGGTCGGTCTTCGTCATTCCACCCATCCCGATCTGCATCGATGCTCTTCGCCGGTAGGCTTTTCCTCATTCAGGCAAAAACTCTTCTATAGATTGAGGATGACGATTTTCTGCTTCTAGCCACCAGCTGGTTCGTTGTTGACGATCGTGAGAATACTGAAAGAAGGCGTTTGTTGGATCAGTGGCGTCATTGTCGTAAAGCTCTTGTGTTTCTTGTCTTTGGTCAATCATCCCCTGGGGATTGCAGTCGAAGCAGTCGATCCCCAATTGAGATGAACACCAGAATGGAGGGAAGGCACTGAGCAGGGATAGGAGATACCAACTTGGACCGAGGAACATGGGGGTCCTCCTTCCTTCAGGTGGCTCCTAGATGAAGAAAGGATACCTCGTTGCTCTGGAACCTGCAACAGATAGGGGTACTATTCCATTCAGTGACGCGCATGGGGGCGAGGAGGGAACGCCGTCTGTCAGTATGGTCAGTGGCGTGTAGTGAGATCAGAGGAATTGAATCGTCGAGGAATAGGACGGCCGCATCCTATCCGAGGTATAGAGGCATAATGGTTCACTCAGGGCTTGTGCAATTAAGAGTCGGTCAAATGGATCGCGGTGAAGATCTGGAAGGGTGTGCAAGGCGAGGGTATGCTAGGCGGTGACGGGGAGTTCTCGAAATCCACTGCCATGGATGCCGGCGACCAGATCGGCTGGGTTGGCCTCGAGTCGACGGAGCCCAATTTTGATGATGGCCTCCCAGATTGAGGCGGCACTGATGTAGACCTCGTCAGCCTGGTCAATGCGCGCTCGTCGTTTTTTGGTCATCTCCGAAGTGTTGCCCAGGTACCAGAGAAAGAGTTGGGTATCGAGTAGAATTCTCATGCGGGGTTCTCAAATGCTTGTTGAAGTTCGTCAGGGAGTGGCGCATTGAAATTTGAGCCTAGCGTGATTTTCCCCTTAAGGAACCCAGGCTTGCGAAGAGGAATGCCGTGATCCAGCGGGACTAATTTCGCAATGGGCGTGCCGGCCTTGGCGATAATGACTTCTTGCCCACCGGCTACCTTAGTCAGGAGCGAGGACAGATGGGTCTTCGCATGATGGATATTGATAACGGCACGATCTTTCATAGGTCCTCTTTAGACTTAGTTGGACTTAGTTTAGACTAAACACCTTGCGCAGTCAACTTCAGCGCCATATGTCCCGTTGTGGGTGTTGAATGACGTCCAGGAGTTCCTTCACGCAGATGGCTGGGGCTTCGATCATAGAGTCGTCGTTGAGCTGCGAGTATCATGATGGGTCTCCTGGCTTATGCTTTGTGTGACCGTCCATTAACGAGATATCTTCCAGGTTGCTCCTATCCCGTATTCCCAGATCTTTTCCCCGCCCTATGTTGGCCTAAACCCACGGTTTCTCTTTGTTGGGTCTCCTCCCGATGGTAAAAAGTCCCATTCCAATTAAACGCCTGGCATCGGTGGAAGTGGAGCCGGTGGTTGAGGACTGATATGGTCAACACTTCGCTACTCCTCTCTCCAAGCTCGTTGGGCCGTTGCAAGCAGCTGATACATCGTCATGGGCTGGATGGGTGACTCAATGAAGCCACGGGAACGATAAAAACGCTTGGCTTGTTCGGTCAGCGCATGCACCAGCAGTGCCGTAATCCCAGCGATCTCAGCGGCTTGGATAGTTCGCAGGATGGCGTCACGCAGCAGTGCCGTGCCAATGCCTTTTTGCTGGTGGTCTTTGTGGATTGCTAGACGACCGAGAACCATCACTGGAATCGGATCGGGCCGGTTCCGGCGCATGGCACTCGGAGCTTCGGCGTGGCCAATCGCTCCGGCTGACAGACAATAATAGCCGATGACCGTCTGTCCTTCACAGACAACGTACGTTCGCGATGAGTCATTCGCCTGATTTTTGGCGGCACGGCGCTTGAGCCAGTCATCGAGTGACGGCACGCCGCTGTCGAAATCTGTAAGTTGATGCTGTGCGGTGAGCGGCGTGGGCGCCGAAATCATTGGCCCGGTTCCCAAGGAACGGACGCCTTCATTGTGCGACGGAGCCGGTCAGTGGGAGCAGGGGGCGCATCGAGCAACGCCTGAAACGCAGCAAAGCCCTTCGCGTCGAGCGCAAAATAGGTTTGATCGAGCAATACATCTTCCGCCTGTCTGCAGGCAGCTTCTAGCATGAAGTCTGAACGACTACGACCAAGTCGGTCGGCAGCCTGATCAATCAGATCACGTTGCCCAGCCTTGGCGCGAATGCTGATCGTGACGGGTTCCTTGTGTTGCAACACGCTACACCTCTTTGTGCTTTACATATGTTACATATTGGTACGTCAAAGTCAATACTAACACATTTGGAGTAGTGGGTCAGTTTCAAACTGTGGTGTCGGTTTCCTTTCCGGCCGCCGTGTGCACCTCCCATGCTGCACCCGCATTCATCACTGCGATTCCAAGTCCGACAAGCAGGTCGGGCCAGATAGAAAACGTATAGCCGGTGACAAGCCCAGCCAGAATAATGGCGGCGTTGGCGAGCACGTCATTCCGCGCCGAGAGGAAGGCGGCAAGCCCGAGGCTTCCCCCGTGATGACGAACACGAACAAGGATCAGGGCGCACACGAAATTAACCAGCAGCGCCCCTGCCCCGGTGAGCGAGAGCGGCAGTGGTGCAGGCGGCATCGGGGCTCCGAATTTCTGCCACGCCATCCAGAGCGTAGCAAGGCCGGGAATCAAGATGATACCAGCGAGTACCTTGCCGACCACGGCACGGCGTGGTGCACTCCATGCCAGTGCCAGCAGGATCAGGGCATTGATGGACGCATCTTCAAGAAAGTCGATCGAGTCCGCGAAGAGTGACACCGAGCCGATCAGAAACGCCACGCCAAATTCGACGCCAAAATAGGCGAGGTTGAGCAGGGCCACGACGCGAACGGCATGACGCAATGCGTTCTTCATCTCCACACACCCCATTATGAAAGCCAGCAATTCCTGCGCTCCGTAGTGCCAAACAGTAGGCGCAGCTGGGAACTAGAATGCCACAATTGGCTGATTGGGCAATCGCCGAATGCGGAGCGCGGATATCGTAAGATCGGCGTTGAGGAGAGAGTCTCCGATGGCTTCCATCGCTTTTTTCAAATTCAAGCCAAGCTGGACTTCCTTTTTCTTCCGCTCTTCTTCCGGAACCTCTTTCAAACGCCCCCACAGGTAGACCGCAGCTTCCGTCTCGTCCCAGACAACCGCCCCGTCGAGGGGATCAAACGCCGACGCCTCCACTTGCACAGGCCGAAATGCCCACCCTGCGATATAGGCTCCGCCCCACCAGAACGGCACGTCCGTCAGCAATTCACTTCCAGCAGTCGCGGCCATGAAGGCCGGATTAAATCCTGTCGCCGCTCCAACAATCAGCGTTTCGGTCAACATAGACACCACCAAACCCGGAATCCAATACTGCCATCGAATTTTGCCATAGTCCAAGATATTGCCCACGATGACGAGGTCCGCGCCTAACTGAGCGCGCAGATACGCTTGTTGGTCAGTCGTCGGGACGACGCCAGGCTTCAGGTCCAGCATCGTCACCGCAGTTGCGACTTGTTCATCAGACACAAATCGGAATCGTTGTCCTGCCGCCAGTCGGCTTTGGAGGAGCCGTCGTGCTTCCGTGCGAATCTGTTGCAGGGCATCAGCGAGTTGCTGGGCTTCGTCCTCCGGAGACAGATCCTCCTCAACAGACTTGACCTCTGAGAGCTTGGTAATCTCCACTTCGATGCCGATGGGTAGAATGGCTACATACGGTCGCTCTACCATGGGAAGTTCCTGTTGCGAGCGTGTTTGGAACCAGGCACAGCCGCCAAAGATGCTGCACAGCAGACACCCGTACACAATCAAACAGCCACTCTGATACCAGGGCGTACGATAGCCGACCATTGGCAACCTCTCGACAATGCGATGTAGAGATTCAAGCGGAAGTGGCCTGTCCGACGTCTGTTACCAGACCTCGCAGGTGACCTTGGAGACGAGAGGCAGGGATCAGATGCGATAAATAGAAAGAGACTGGTGGAGCCTCAGGGAAGGAGGAGCGAGCGGCAGAACGGACCCATGTTGAGAATCGAGCCTTGGAATCGTGCCAGGCCTATCCGTGATCACTGGGATGAAAGAAGCCGCGTGCGCGTTTAGGCAAGGCGCTACGTCAGGCTTAAGGGCATCGGCCAGCCTCATCAAGGCTTGCTCATCTTGCAGACCGGTCTCCATTGTTGGGGCCAGTTGTTCTAGCAGCGCCACGCTCCCGAAAAAGAGCCAGATGACAAGCATCCCCGAAGAGAAGAGGTGCAGCTGCTTGTTACAACAAGTAAACATGGGTTGAGAATAACGAAACCCTTATTCCTGGCCAACGCAAACTGTCTGTACGAACTCCGTGGAAGTCTGTAAAGGCCGCGCGGAGACAAATTGACCCACTACTGAAAATCCGGTCTGCGTATCCTTTCCGAACGGCGTCGGGTTTGATCAGTCCGAAAGTGGATTCTAAGCGATCAGACACGAGAGTCATTCGGGCTCGCTTTCCTGCGCTACAAATTGGGCAAGCCTGACCGATCGACTCATTTTATAGATTTGTTCGAGAACTCGTGCTTTCCAGATATGAGCACTACTCTATCTAGTCCGCACAGCAGCTCATTGTTGACACGTCTTTGGTGTACGACAGCGCGGCGATTTTGAGCGCCTCGGACATGGTTGGATAGACGTGCAGCATGTGGGCGAAGTCGTCGATACTCGCACCAAAATGAAGCCCCATTGCCGCTTCGTGAATCACCTCCGCCGCGTTCATTCCGTGCATTGACACCCCCAGCACCTTCTTCGTTGTCCGGTCCGCCACCATCTTCAGGACCCCTCTGGTCTCCCGAACCGCCCCCGCTCTGGGAACGAGGGACATAGGAATAAGGCGACAATCGCACTCGTACCCGCGAGCCGTGGCCTGCTCGTCTGACAGTCCGACGACGCCTACATGTGGGTCGGTAAAAATCGCTCGCGGAATCACGGCGTGGTTTACCTTATGACCCGCTTTGCCGTTAAGCGCATTCTCGGCGGCAATCCCGCCGTCCTGCGCCCCCACAGGAGTCGCCATCTGACTTCCAGTGTACGACCCAATGACGTCTCCGGCGGCATACACGTGCCCGGCAGACGTGCGCAGCTCGTCGTTGACCTTCACAAAGCCACGTTCATCTAGATCGACCCCGGGAACGTCAAGCCCCAGGTGTTCCGTATTCGGTGTGCGCCCCGCGGCAACTAGGAGCTTCGCTGCCTTCAACTCCTTCTGTCGCCTGTTCACCTGCACCGTGACGATGACTTCGCGTTCATCGCCCTGCACCCGGTTTACTGTGGTGTTCGTATGGATGGCCATGCCCTCCTCACGAAATACCTCTGCCACTGATTGCGCAATCTCCGGCTCGTAGGCCGAAAGAATTCGCGCTCCGCGTGCCAGAATAGTGACGCGTGTACCGAAGCGCGAAAACATCTGGCCCAGCTCCAGCGCGATGTAGCCTCCACCGATGATGATGAGCGACGCCGGAAGCTCTGTGAGCTCGATGTCTTCATGACTGGTGAGCAGATCGCTGGTGAGATACGGGGTTTCACGAAGCCCTGGAACATCTGGCACGGTGGGCGCGCTTCCAGTCGCGACAAGGAACCGAGGCGCTGAGAGAACCTGCCCCTTCACTGTCACCTCGTTGGGGCCGCTGAAGCGGGCTGCTCCTTCAAAAACACGGATGCTTTTAGAGTCGGAGATAATGCTCTGATACTTCTTTCCCCGGTAGTCTTCAATCACGGCATCCTTTTGCTCGATAAGCGCACGGAAGTCCAAGCTCATCGAGGTAGGAGAGAGCCCTGGGTAGCGCGGATGCTTCGCATCGTACAGGATTTTCGCCGCTTCGATGAGGTTCTTGGACGGCAAGCATCCACGGTTGACACAGGTTCCACCGAGCGTTCGCACCTCGGTCATGGCTGCCGTTTTCCCATGTTCTGCCACGCGTAGCGCCGCCGCAAACGCCGTCGAGCCGGATCCGAGAATCACCAAGTCAAATTCCTGCGCCATCATGTCCTCCCCTGGGTTTGTTGTCTGAGAAATTCATCTAGGTCACGCGCACTTCTGGCGCCGCAGGACGTAGTAGCCCAGCGCGGCCACTCCGGTGAACACCACAAGAAGGCCCATCAATAGGGCATCGTTGAGCAGGAACCCAAGGCCAACAGAGGTGACCAGACCGGCGACAAGAAACGGCGCCACGCAGCAGAGTGCGGCAAACGCTGCGCCGCTTATGCCAACCGCCATGAGCGTTCGGCCCAACCAGGATGGCGGCTCGTGACTCTGTGGTCCTCCCTCCATAGCGTCTCCTAGGGGCGAACGGTGGAGGGATAGCCCGCGTTCGTGGTGGCTTCCACCAGCGCCTCGACCGTGGTTTTGGCGTCATCGAAGGTGACCACGGCTTCCTTCTTCTCCAAGTTGACCTCGATGTTCTCGACGCCTTCGACCTTGTTCAGCGCTTTCTTAATCGTGATCGGGCAGGCCGCGCAGGTCATGCCAGGCACCGACAGGGTTACCGTTTGCGTGGCGGCCCAGGCGGACGCGCTCAACGCGGCCGAGAGGACGAGTACTGTGATGAGCTTGTTCATGGCGGTGTCCTTTCAGTAAAACAGCGGCAGAATGTAGGGGAACGCAAGCGCGAGCCCCGTCAGTGCGGCCACGAGTAGAAAAATGATCTTCTGCGCTGTCTTGACCTGCGGCACGGCACAGACCTCCTCCGGATTGCAGGCTTGCGCGGGTCGGAAGATGCGCCGGTAGGCGAAGAAGAGCGCCACGAGTGCTGCGCCGATAAAGATCGGACGATACGGTTCGAGCACCGTCAGATTGCCGATCCACGCGCCGCTGAAGCCAATCGCCACCAATACGAGCGGGCCGAGACAGCAGATCGAGGCGAGGACCGCCGCGAGGCCGCCGATACCCAAAGCGCCGCGACCATTTTGCGGTTTAGACCAAGGGTTCTCTTTCTCCGACCCGGACAACCTCTCCATGCACCACCTATTTTCCGAGCGCCCACAATACAAGCGGTCAGACACCGCAGACCACTACGTCATCGGCGGCCAGCACGATCCCACTCAACGGTCCCTTTCCACGACATGAAGCCACGGCCTGTTTCTCCAGCGTGCCCATTGATTCCAGTCTAAACTCCGTACTACGGTACGGAATCAAGGGGAATCTTCATGGCTTCAGAATTGACGATAGGGCGGGTGGCGAAGTTGGCTGGGGTGAATGTCGAGACGCTCCGTTATTACCAGAGACGGAGGCTGATCGCCGAACCGGACAAGCCGCACATGGGCTATCGGCGGTATCCGGCGGACATCGTGAAACGCATCCGCTTCATTAAGCGGGCGCAGGCCCTTGGGTTCACGTTGGAGGAAATCGCCGAACTGCTACGGCTGGAGGAAGCCCGTGCCTGTGCGGAGACCCGCGCCCTGGCCGCCCACAAGATGGAGCTGATTGACCGGAAGCTCATGGGCCTCGGGGCGATGCGGAAAGCGTTAGCCGGTCTGGTTCAGCAGTGCGATAGGAAACAACCGGCGAAGGGCTGCCCGATCATTCAGGTGCTTGAACAGGATTAAGCGTCCCCTTCATCCGCGAGCGCGATCCGACACAATGTTGCCATAAACGTAAGCCCATGACCCTCGAACTTGATTCTTCTTATGGATGATAGGAACGTTATTGCACTGACACCGCCAGGTAACGATTTTCCGGCTGTCGTTCCGTATCGTGAGAGGAGACAAGAAGCCGTTGCTAGGAAGATCCTACTGTGCGGCAACATGGGGATGCTGAATACTAGGGAAAATAGATACGGAGCTTGGGGCCGGGGCTCCAGGATTGTTCTTCACGATTTTCCGATCTGGCGTATCCGTCTTGCGACCCATTTGCTGACTTGTTGTTCGACAGTCTGAATGTCTTCCCTGTTCAGCTGTGTTTTGCTCCTTTGAATCAGTTGATCGACAGAATGGAATTGGTGTCGGGCTGCGAGTTGCCCCCAGAAGAGAGCTTCTTTCACATTACGTTTTTGCCCAGCTCGACCTTCTAAGTAGATCGATGCCAGTTCGTATTGTGCGTAGGGGAAGTCTTGATTGGCCGCTTCTCGATACCAGAACATCGCCTGATCGAAATCCTGTTGGAAGTTGAGGCCCACTTCATAATTCGCGCCCATCAGGAGTTGGGCGTCTGGGAGTCGTAACTTGGCCGCTTGTTCAAGCCAGGCGAGGGGGACATTCTCTTTGTCGCTGGGCGTATAGGAGAGGCAAAAACAAGCAAGGGCGTTGTTCTGTGCTGCGCGCTGCAGCCAGATCTGATAGAGGCTTGAACGACTATGAGCCGTATCGATTTCTGTTCGACACCGGTTGACTGCGGGCAGCTCGGAGAATTGTGCTTGTCCAAGCCCGGGGAGACTAACCAGGATGGTAAACACGATCAAAGATATTGAGGGTTTCAGCGGGCGCATAGGTCAATCCTTTCAATACAAGTTAAGGGAATGCCTGCTTACATTGAAGTTATACGAGATAGCACTTTCTCTCATGGAGTCTGATGGTTGGAAGGATCTGTGTGAATCGCAGACTTATGTGTTGACTGGTGAGGAAAGACAGTTTGGCCCGGCTATGGGAAGAAAATGAAGGTTTGGCAAGCTTATGGCTATGCTACTTCGATGGGAGGGGCTCGCAGGCGAATTTCTGTGTTGCCCAGCTGCTCGGCCAGCAATTGTCTGATGCGAGGATTTCAGGGAATCCGAAGGGATCAAGTGTAAAAACTTGGATTTGATCGGACAGGTAGTGTCAGAACACATGCTCGTTGACCGGCAAGTCTCGATCCTTAGCCGAAGTCCACGACCGACGGCTATCAGGTGGTTCAATCGGCACCCTCGGGATCCCACGGGGCGTAAACTTCCCGAAAATCCTAAATATCCCCTTGTCAAAATCCCCATCTAAAATGCCAGCCCAAAGTTGGTCGATTTCTCAAGGAATTTGACTTATGCTGATGCTGGTCCAAAAACAAATATTTTAGGACATCAGACTTGGAGAGACTCTATATCCGATGAGGTCTATTTGTTGACTCGACCGTTTTATTCTTTCGCGGACCACCCAAAGACGATCACCCCCATACCGAGCAACGCGATTCCCGCTCCGGTCCAGTCGAAGATGGAGAGATCCTCGCCGTCCACAACCTTAAGCCAGACGAGAGCTGTTGCTACATAGACACCGCCATAGGCCGCATAGACTCTTCCGCTGGCGGCGGGATGAAGCGTGAGGAGCCAAGAAAAGACAGCCAGACTGAGCGCTGCCGGAATCAAGAGCCAGATTGATCCATCCTTACGAAGCCAGAGGTACGGTAGAAAACAGCCGACAATCTCCGCGAGGGCTGTAAGAATAAATAGCCCGGCGGTTTGCATCAGGAACATAGGGAGGTCCTCCTTTGCATGACACCCAAGGGAAGGAGATGCTGAAACTTTTCGACGAGGGTAACAGCGATGGTCTTGACGCAGGGTACAACCTAAAGTAACTTGAGGTGCAAGGGAAAAGTTGGCTCATGTCTAATGAGATGACTATAGGACAACTTGCAGCTTCAACCCGGTGCACCGTTCCCACGATTCGCTACTACGAGGATATCGGGCTCTTGCCGAAGGCCAACCGGCGCTTGAATAAGCATCGGATCTATGGACAAGCCGACCTGCAGCGGCTCACCTTCATTCGACGCTGCCGTGATTTTGGATTCCCGATCAAGCAAATTCGAGAACTGGTGGTACTCGTGAAATCACCGGAGCGTGACTGCACGGCGGCCCGTGATGTTGCCAAGGTACGTCTCATCGAGGTTGGCCGAAAGTTGAAGGAGCTGCACGAGCTTGAACGCAGCCTCAAAGGATTTGTCGAAGAATGCAGCGCCCAGTGTGCGGGCGGACCGGCGCGTGAATGCATTATTCTTGAAGATCTGAGCGCCTTGCAGCCCGCATGTTGCGGAGGACCAAAACAGTCGGGATGGTAGGCGTCCTATGGTTATTCGTGCTGCGGCACCGCTTGAAGCTGGGCCTCTTGAAGGGAGCTACACGTTTCACCGCCTCTTTCTATAGACTCCGCGGGAAACCAATGCTGTGTCCGGTTGCAAACCCGACAGATAGAGAGCATCACCGGCACTTCAACGAGCACGCCGACCACAGTCACCAATGCCGCACCTGATTCAGCACCAAACAGTGCAATCGCCGTGGCAACAGCCAATTCAAAGAAATTGCTCGCTCCGATCAATGCGCCAGGAGCCGCCACCGAATACGGCACCTTGAGCCATTTCATCGACCCATAGGCCAGCGACGCATTCAAGTAGACCTGCAGCAAAATCGGAATGGCGATCAAAATCACATGCCATAGCTTGCCGGTAATGTTCTCCGCCTGGAAGGCGAAAATCAGCACCAGCGTGAGCAGCAATGCCACAATGGTAACGGGGCCGAACCGACCTATGACGTTCGTTTCGAACCATTCTTTTCCATATTGACCGATGAACCACATCCGCGCCGCAATTCCGATGGTCAAAGGAATCACAATGAACGCGATGACTGAATAGAAGAGGACTTCGTACGGAACGGTGAGTGTTGATGCACCGCTGACCAGAAACCCGACGATCGGCGCAAACAGGACGAGCATGATGAGGTCGTTGACCGCTACCTGGACCAAGGTGTAGGCGGGATCGCCGTGCGTGAGATAACTCCAGACAAACACCATGGCAGTACAAGGAGCGGCCGCCAGAATGATCGAACCCGCAATATATTGGTCAGCTTCCCCCGGAGTGACCCACGCGGAAAAGATGTAGCGAAAGAAGAGCCATGCGAAGAAGGCCATCGAAAACGGCTTCACCAGCCAATTGATCACCAACGTCACGGCCAGACCTTTCGGCCGCTTGCCGACGTTGCGCACGGAGGCAAAGTCTACCTTCATCATCATCGGAATGATCATCAGCCAGATCAACACGGCGATCGGGAAATTGATGTGGCTTCCTTCTCCGAATTCCAGATCTCGGAAGGTCTGAACAAAATCCGGCAGGAGCTTTCCAATAATAATCCCCGCCCCCATGCAGCCAGCGACCCAGAGGGTTAAATACCGCTCAAAGAGACCCAGTTTTTTGTTCGCTGTTGCCGTCATTTTATTAACTCCTCGACACGGTTCTTGAGCATGATAAAAGCCTCATCAAATGCCGCGTCCTTTTCGGCCTCGCGTCCAGTGACTTTCGCCGGGTCAGGCGTACTCCAATGGAGTTTCTTGGGGCTGCCAGAAAACAGCGGGCAGCTTTCACCGGCTGCCTGATCGCAGACCGTAACCACCAGATCGAACGACCGTCCAGCAAACTCATCCCATGACTTGCTGTGCGGCTGACCGGGATCCAGACCGTGGCGTTGTAACGTCTCGATCGATTTCGGATGCACGGAGCCAGTTGGAAAACTTCCGGCACTCCATGCCTGATACCGTCCCCGGCCGAGATTATTGATTAAGGCTTCGGCCATTACGGAGCGGCACGAATTACCCGTGCACACCACCAGCACTTTAAGCTGCTCCGGCTTCATCAGCTACAGCACCCGGCAGTCTTCTCAGACGGTTCACAGCAATCAGGTGTTCCCTTTGTTTCCGGTGTACAGCAAGCAGATTTAGTTGGTTCGGCATGGCCGGCGAAGAGCTCGGCATCTTCCATCGTCCGGTAGGCTTCCCACGCAATGCCGGCGGGATCCTGTACCCATGATTTTTCCGACTTGGCGTAACAGCACACCGTTTCGCCTTCTTCGACTACGGCCATCTCTCCGGTCTTGAGGCGGTCACGCATCTCAGTGAGTTCGTGCTCATCCTCAACTTGGATGCCCAGATGGTCGACACCCTTTTTCGCCCGCGTGGAAATTGCGAAGTTTACGCGGGGATCTTCGATTAACCATTTGGCGTAGTCGGTTTTTGTTTTCACCGGCTCCACCCCGAACAGCGCACTATAAAAACGGATGGATTCATCGAGTGTTTCGACACCGACATGGATATGAAATTGTTTCATGATATTTTCTCCTTTGGTTCGCAACAGTTGGATAATTCAATGACCGAACATTTACGCTTTTTATCATCGCGGATGCTGGCAAACTCAATCCGGCAGCAGTCTTCGACCATAAAGCGGATCAGCCCTGAGAAAAACTCGAAATTGGCACTATAGATAATCGACCTCCCTTCCCGACGTGATACGACAAGGTTTGCATTGCTCATATGCGACAAGTGGAACGAAAGCGTGTTATGCGGAATAGATAAGGCCTCGCTCAGCGAACCGGCCGGCGCGCCTTCTGGGCCATATTCGACGAGCATACGAAATACCCGCAGGCGGGTATCTTGAGACAGGGAATCGAAAGCGGCGAGAGCTTGCTTAGTGTCCATTCGTCTAGAATAATGGACATAATGGAAGAAGTCAACCCCCCTTCGAAAATATTCTCGCTAACAAGTGCTCCGCCCTCGCCCTGAAAAACTGTGACCGTTTTTGTGACCAGACGAGGCGAGAAAGGAAAGGAAAGAACGGGAATATATAGACACAATGGAATGTTATAAGACTCCGGTATTGCAATCTAAATGGGGGAAACCGTTGCAATAGCGAGCTTTATCAAAAAATGCCATTTATCACTCTTAATCAGCGCGCCATAGTCGCGCATAAAAGGCTAGTCGTCCGCTTTTCTTAACAGGCCCCCGCCTACCGACAAAGGCCCCTGGTGTTCTTTAGGTTCACCAACCATCTGATTTCTGGACAGTGGAAGTCGAGTTCTTGGTCACATGAGTTCGAGAACGTAAGGGAAGACATGTGGGCAGGTTTTTGGACACCGATCCGCGTGTGAGGTTCTTGTTCTACGACCCTACCCCAGCCGACTCAGACCCAATCCAGCCAAGCGTAGCGCGAAGTGAGCGCCATCTCTAATGAACGGCTGCTTTCCGGCGCGGAGATTGCCGTAGCGACTGTCGCAAAGTGGCCGGAACTTGCCGGTCGATATGCGTGCGCTCTTACATCGTCTGTCAGATCAAATTTACGCTTTTACAGATCAAGCTAACAGCTTTAGTGGAGGAAGTGGCTCGACAATTGGTCTCAGAAGATGCTCAAGACAACGCGTGGCTTTCTCGGTCTCTTTCCTCTTCAGGAGAATCAATGCGTTGAGAGCTCCCTCGTAGGAGATGAGTGTGTCTCCTTGATTATTGGCTGCGCGTGAGATGAGTCGTTTGAGTGTTGGTCGGTATTCGACGACGACCGCGTCGTTTTCATATTTGGCTTCTGAGGCTCTCGTAAAGGGGATGCGGTGAGCGATCAGCCACTGTTCGAGATCGGGAAATCGTCCGTCGCTGGCTTGCGTGTCACACAATCGGAGATGGCCGTCTTTGTTGAGCACGCATAGAATCTCCTTCTCGTGTTGCGGTTGGAAAGGGTCGCCATCCCATTCTGTTGAGATTCCTTCATCGGTGATGGCCTTGAACAATCCCGTGAGATCTTTCTGTTGAATTTCTCCTCCGATCGTAATCTGAGCAGCGTATCGATCAGACATCGTGTCTCCATTTGATTGGTCGGCCTCTTTCCGTTCCCGACATTGTCCGGGGACCCCCCTATGGTGGCCTCGGTACTTCGTATGCCACGTCCCACTACTCCTGAGATCATACCTACTTCAATATCTGTAAGCAGCGACGACTTTGTGAGTGTGGTTTCTGGGAGGACAAAAGGGAGGTCGAAACTATGAGGCAGCCTTGCCGGTGATGAATCCCTCATCGGCAAAACTGTAGTATCGGTTGTTCGCTCCGAAGATGATGTGATCGAGGACGTGAATGCCGAGCAATTCGCCGGCTTGTTCGAGTCGTTTCGTGAGTTCACGATCTTCTCGACTTGGCGTGGGGTCGCCCGAAGGGTGATTGTGAAAAAGACCGCAGGATGCACTCGAAAGAAGGATAGCGGTCTTGAACACTTCTCGAGGATGGACAAGGGCTGTCGTGAGTGTTCCAACAGCGATAGTATGAAATCCGATAATTTTGTGTTTGGCGTCAATGCAGGCGATCGAAAAATGCTCTCGGTCATATTGCTCGAACATTGTCCCGAACACATCTGCAAACTCTTTTGAGCAGCTGATCGTGGGGTATTCCTGTATCGATATAGTTCCTTCGCGGATCAGTCCAACTGAATAACGAGGAATGGCATAAGGGGTGCTTAGCGCATCTTCCATGGTAGAGCTCTTCCATCTCTCACTGGTTAAATGAATTGACAGCCTTTCAATTTCTTGAGGCCCTCCAGCATCACGACAATGCCGTTTCTGCCGGTGAAGTGTGGATTGACCGGCCAACGTACACTCGTATGCTCCTCCCAATCTGAGAAGCCCCAAAGGGCGAAGGTTCTGAATCTTCGAATGCAATCCCATTACTAGGGGGTCAGGAAGACTGCTCATCAATTCCTGGGATAGGGCGGGGATGGTATATTTAAGATTGCTAACTAGTCCCCATGGTTATTCACCAAGTAGTCTTCTGCGGGGACTGGTCAAATGACCAGTGGCCCCTGGTAGCCCTACCAGGTTATTTTCTCTTCTATGCGAATCCGCGATCGTCACGTGATCCGAAGGTGCTCCCGGATGTTTGAACCCATTCCACCTGTTGTATGTGAGGATGACATGAGAACGGCGGGCTCGATGAAGCAGACTAAGTTGATATCAGAAAGCGTACCCAGTGACCCTTCGACATTGACGCTTGGAGAGGCTACCCAATGCGCCTCGCACATCATCCGTTTCGGAACGAGTGTAGCTACGGTCGAGACGGTCTCTCAGCTGCTATCGGAATATTTGTACGATCATTTCCGTGTTCCTGAAACGGCCGCGCCGGCATTGTTATTATCTCGCGTCTTTGTCACGCGGCCTCTTGATACGCTGGAGCCTCGTTTGAAAATCATGGCGGAGGGGATGGCGGGAACGCATGAACTGTCTCGTCAGGCCCGATGTTTTGTATTGATGGGGTCGTGTGGCCAGTTTCATGTTTGGTGTCATCCTCGCCTGTCTACGCGCTTTGGCTGCGTGCCGCTTGAAGGCCCTGACTTTCATACCCGGATGCCGATATTTTCTCACCTTCTCGATCAACTCGAGATCGGGTCATTCTCGGCGCAGCAACACGATGGCGCTTTCTTGTTGAGTGATAGTGATTTGGATCGGGCATTCAGTGTCTTTCATATTGAAGAGGCGTTGGGGCATCCGTGTATTCCGGCGCAAGCGGAATTTGTTCAACAGTATGGGGTGAAATCGGTGATCGGTTTCGGTGGTCGACTCCCATCTGGTGAGGCCTTTGCCGCGGTGCTCTTTTCGGCCGTCCACATTCCTCCTGCGGCCGCCAACCATTTTCGGGTGATTGCGCTGAGTGCGTACCTGGCGTTTCTCAACTCCGATCTCGCATTTATCGAAGAGCATCTCCATCATCGAGAGCGCATGAAGGGGAATGACAGGAACGATGTGTCGTCTCGTCTGGTCTTGGAAGCGCAGAGGCGAGGACATGAGCGTATTCTCGATCTCTATGATCGTTTAGGGCGAGAACAGGCAGAGCATATCGAGCGTACGACACAAGAACTGCGAGCACTCACGAGTCGGTTGTTTACTGCGGAAGACAGCTATCGTCGTCAGCTCTCACTTGATTTGCATGACGAACTGAGTTCGAAGATTGGCAGCATTATGTTTAACATGGGGAGCCTTCTTGCCGCCCCGCCTCAGGATCAGCATCAATTGCTCGACAGTATCGGCCGGTTCCGAGAAGAACTGGATGTGTTGTCGACCTGGGCTCGCTCAAAAGCGCATGAATTGCATCCAGCCGTTTTAACGAATTTGGGCCTGGTGGCGGCTGTCAAGCGGTTGGCGGTGGAGTATGCGAATCGCTTGAAGTGTCCCGTAGAGGTGCGCGTGGCAGGAGAGAGCGTGCCCGAGATATGTCCTCTTCTCAGCACGACGATCTATCGTGTGATTCAAGAGGCATTGCGTAATGTTGAGAAGCATGCGAAAGCCAGCCGGGTGGCAGTAGCGTTGTCCATGGAAGCGGATGGGCTGCGAGTGCGTATAGAAGACAATGGAGTGGGGTTTGATCGGGAAAAGACACGAAAGGAGGTGGCCGGGATCGGTCTCATTGGTATTGAGGAACGTATTCGGTTAGTCAATGGGGCGTTGTCAATTGGCGAGTGCTGTGGAACGGGAACACGGATAGACGTCATGGTTCCACACCAGAGGAAAGCATGGGAATAGGTTATGCGCGTTGTGATTGCTGATGATCACTATTTTATGGCACAAGGCATGCGCCAACACTTTCGGGACCTCCGTTTGTCTGCCGCGCCGGAAGGATTTGAGGTGGCAGGAGTCGCCACCAATGGTGAAGACTTGGTGGCAAAGGTCCGTGAGCTTCAACCCGATCTCGTCTTTATGGATATTTCTATGCCGAAGCTCAATGGATTTGAAGCCGCGCGGCAAATTCGAGCGATTCAACCTACGGTGAAGATTCTGTTCGTGACCATGCATCAAGAAGCTGACTATGTCGCTCGTGCGTTTGCCGCGGGTGGCAATGCCTATCTCACGAAAAACTGTGATCCGACAGAGATCGGGCAGGCCCTCACACAGTTGTTTCAAGGGAACGCGTATGTGAGTCCGAAAGTCGGGGGTGGTGCGTTACTGGGAGAATCAACTACGGAAGGGGTAGGCACGCATTCGCTGACTCCACGCCAAGTCGAAGTATTACGACTCTTGGCTCGTGGTCATTCGATCGAAGAGGTTGCGACAGCACTTCGTTTAAGCCGCAAAACGATTGAGTACCACAAAGCGAGGATGATGAAGTCTCAACAACTCTCGACGAACGCCGATTTGCTGAAGTTCGCGTTGGTGCGGGGCATCACGTAACAAGCTGTGTGGCAACGGTGGGAGGAGGACCCGCTTCGGAATGGAGTCCGACTCTCACCCCGTTGCGACCATGCCGTGGGGGGAGGGAAGCAGCCCTCCTTTGTGCGCTTTGGCGATCGCTTGGGCGCGAGTTGTCGTGTTGAGCTTTTTGAAGATTTCCTCCACATGAAATCGAACCGTTCGTTCGGTGATATCCAAGATCCTGGCGATTTCCCAAGTCGTTTTTCCCTCTTCAATCCACATGAGAACTTCTGTCTCTCGAGGTTTTAGTGGTGCCGTTGCAATGGGCTCGTTGGCGGGCACAGGAAGGTTCTTGGTCAGGGCGTCATGCAGACATGAACTGATGTAGTCGGCCACGTCTTTATACCGGAGATTGTCTTTGTCGGCTCCTCCGGCGAAGGCGACAAAACTGATTCGTCCTGATCGAGGATCGATCGTTCCGCCGATAATTCCGTTCGCAACCCCATATCCCCGTGCTTCTTCCATAAACTCTTGCTCGATTGCCATATTCTGTTTTGTGATCTTGTGATTCCAGACGGTTGTTTGTTGACTCCTCATCCACGTGAGGGCGACTGGATCAATCCCGATGTAGCGATTGTTGAGATACCGTTCCAGCCAGGGGAGAGGATAGGAAATATTGATGACGTTGGCTTGATCCTGATCGAGGCCTTCAGGGGAGAGTGGACCGGCGGCTGCCACAATCTTATCACAAGGCAACAGAGTCTGGGCAAGTGTCAGTGCATGATGTGTGTCTTCATTGGTTTGGGAGGTATAACAGTAATGGACGATTTCAAGTGTGTGCTGGAGCTCTCGTTTGGAAAACCCGATGAAGAGATGAGACGGAAATGGCCTGGACTGCGTGTGGGTATACATAGTAATGAATCCTATCGTAGCCCAGGATGCCTGACTATAGTCGATTGGCAGGGTAATACCTCCCTCCAAAGGGGGGTGCTTGTCCTAGAATTATTCAGAAGGCTATGAGTCTGAGGTTTAGAGGGAGAGGGTAAGATACGTGCTGAACTAGTATTACAACCTACATAACTAATGTCCTATCCTCTGGCCAGAAGCTGCATCAAGGCCTACGTCAAGATGGCGCATGACAAGGGTACCAGCCAGGACGAACTGATCGAATTTCTCGAAGTCGCGATGACCATGCAAGGTTGTCCTGGAGAAGAATGGGCACTGAAGGCCTACGCTGTCTATAAGGAGAGTGTCGATCATGGACCGAGTCCAGGTACATCAGGCTGCTGCGATCACTAGACGATGCGCTAGGACGATGAGAAAAGGAACAAAGCCTGTCAAGCCATCTGAAGTTCTTACCAGAGCCCTCTTCGTTGCGTCATCTGAAATTCTTACCGAGGTCGACGGACACCACCCGTCCCGTCATGGTCTCCCGTCCTCGGCGTTGGCCGACTCGGCGATCGTCGATCCTGAGCCAATTGTGTGCGTCGACGTTGTGGCCGACGTGATTCGCGACTGGGGGGCCCGGGGACTGAACGTCCAGCCGCGCCACCGGACACCCCGTGGCGGAGCAGCCTGCGGCGCTCGACTGCGCAGACTCGCCACGCGATCCAGGTGCGTAGCAATCCGTTGGGCGAGGACAAAGGGATCGGTGTGCCGAAAGAGGCGCTCCAGGGCGGCCACCGGAGCGGCCTCCGCCGCCGCGCAGGCCCGGACCCGCTCGAACGGCGTCTGTGGTCGATCATAGCGGCGCAGCAGGCGCGAGCCCCGCCGTTCTTTGCGCAGCAATTTCATCGACGGTTGAAACAGATTCTGGAAGCACCGCAGCTCCGCGTAGAGCGCATTGAGGGCGCATTGGGCCTCGGGCGTGTCGTAGCGATCCCAGCCGACGAGCTTGCGCACGTGCGTCCAGTTCTTTTGCTCCACATGCGCGTTATCATCTTTCTTATAGGGCCGTGAGCGGGTGAACTGGATGCCCCGCTCCTGGCAGAACGCGACCAAATGCCCATTGATGAACTCGCTCCCGTTATCAGAATCCACCCCGCGCACGGCGAAGGGGAGGTGCTGGGCGATGGTCGTCAGCGCCTGCAGAATCCCGTGCTGCCCTTTGCCCCGCACGGCCTGCCGCTCCACCCAGCCCGTGTGAATGTCCACGGCATCGAGCGTGTGCAGGAACTCGCCCGCCGCCGAGGCTCCGGAGTGGGATACGAGATCAATTTCCAAATACCCGGGCTGCGTCACGTCCCAATGATCCATCTTGAGCGGCACCAGATGTTTCAGCAGGGTGCCCGGCCGGGTGGTCCCATAGAGCCGGCGCTTCAGCCGGTGTTTGCGCGCCTGCAGGCGCCGATCGATCTGCCGGGCACTGATGGCGAGCAGGTGGCGGGTCACGGTGGGCGTCAGGGGCCGCCGCTGCCGGACCCACGGGAGCCAGATCGGCAGGGCCGCCTTCAACCGCGTCGCACACAGATAGCCCGACTGCTCCCAGATCCAGGCCAGCACGCTGATGGCCTCGGCACTGTAAGTCGGGCGCCGGTGTGGGACGCGCCGGGGGCGACGCCGGGGGGGCTGCCGGCGCGTCAACAGCCCAATGGCATACTTCCGGTGATAGCCACACATCCGTGTCACTTCATCCAAGAGCGCCGAGCGCGTCACGCGGTCGGCCCGTTGATACCGGTCCCACATCACCGCCAGATACTCCTGCTTCGATCGTCGCGCCATGCCACTCGCCTCCATCCGCACCCTCCTTCGGCCCCACACCATGCAGGACTGGAGGGTAAGATTTGCAAATGACGCAACGATCTGTCCCTGGGTAAGATTTTAGATGGCGTGATACGCAAAGTTGACTCCTGAGATGAATGAGGGATAGACTGACCCCATGCGATTACATTCTCATCGATCCCTTTCGGTGCTCGCCTGCACGCTCGTCGTGCTTTTTTTCGCATTGAGCTTCAATGCCTATGCCTGTCTCCTTCCGGTGAATGGCGTCGCAACCGGCACAATGGAAGGTGGCTGCTCGACTCCGGATGAGCAACCTGTCTCTCAATACTGCGATGCGTTTAAGACGCTTGGCGTACAGTCTGCCGATAAACTTTCCTTCAACAGTGACTATCAGGGCCTCTGTCCGAAAGACACCGCTTCGTTAGCGCTTCTTGCCAGCCTCGCTTCACACAGCAGCCGCTTGTCCGATCATCCCGCAGTGAGTCCGCCTCAGGATCTTCTGCTCAAGATTTCCGTGCTTCGCATCTGATCTTCCCCGTCATACCTCGCAATCGCTTCTTTGCCGTCACTGCGTAAGTTTCGGTCAGGTCGCGCGACCAATACATGTGCCGTTCCACGCTTGGCCTTAACGGTCCAATTCATAGTCTATTTGGTCGTGGCGTTGGGGATCAGAGCGGAGACCGTGCTTCGAACATGCGGGAATTCCGGGAGGTCATTTTTATGAGACAGAATAAACAACGGTGGTGTGTGATTGTCGCGTCAGTGCTCGTGATGTTCTACAGCAGCGGACTGTCCTGGGCGCAGGATACTGACTCTGTGCTGCGGAACAAACTGGCGCTGCCGGACTTGATCCAAGAAGTCCTGGCTCGGAATCCCGAGCTGGCAGCGGCACGCAAGCAATGGGAAGCTGCCACGAATCGGATTGCGCAAGCGAGGTCATTGGATGACCCGATTCTGTCGGTTCAACTGTGGAATATCCCGCAGCCCTTCAAGGCCACGCAAGCGGACAACACGATCTTCGGTTTCTCGCAGAATCTTCCCTTTCCCGGCAAGCTCGCGCTCAAAAGCGACGTGGCGAGCCGTTCGGCAGATATGACCGAACAGGCGATCCGTGCGAAGGAACGGGAGCTGATCGCCCGCCTCAAGCAGGCCTACTACGATCTCTTTCTCGCTCAGAAGACGATCCAGATTCATCATGAGCAGGTGGAGCTGCTGAGACAGTTTGTGGAAATAGCCAATGCCAAGTTCCGCGCGGGGAGAGGAAGCCAGGCCGATGTCCTCAAGGCCCAAGTCGAGCTGTCCCTGCTTCAGCAGCAGCTTCCTGTCCTGGAACAGCGTCGCAAGACTGCCGGAGCGATGCTGAATACGCTCCTCGATCGAGATTCCGCATCACCTGTGGGCCTTGCGCAAGCACCCTCACAACTGCCGATCGATCAGCCTCTCGACGATCTGCATAGCTTCGCGCTCAACGACAGGCCCGAGATCAAAGCCGCCGAGCTGGATGTGCAGCGGAGCGAGCAGTCCCGCGCGCTGGCTCAACGTCAATACTACCCGGACTTCAACGTGGCGTTTCAGCGCTTCCAGAACTATCAGGCCAACGATGGATTCGGTGCCTATGTGGCGATGAGCATACCCTTCGCCTTTTGGACCAAACCGAAGTACGACGCGGGAGTGCAGGAAGCCGCGGCTGCGGTCGCGGCCGCGCAGGCACAGCGACATACCCTGGAAAACCTGACCAGGTTTCAGATCGACGACCTTCTGGCCAAGCTCAGGGCGACTGACCAGGTGGCCACGTTGTACCGCACCACGATCCTGCCACAGGCCGAGCAGAGCCTGGAGTCGGCGCGCGTCGGATATCGTGTGGGGAAGGGGAGCTTCTTGGATCTCATTGACGCGCAACGGGCCTGGCGAGGCTTTCAGGATGAGTATTTCAAGGCGATCGTGGACCGCCAGCATCGGCTGGCTGAACTCGAACAAGTCGTAGGTATCACGCTCGATCGGCAGAGCTAACTCGAACAGGAAGGAGAATTAGCAATGAGCCAGCAATCATACAAGAAAAATTTCGTGGTCGGCAGCGTGGCAATCGGTGTAATTGCCGGAGCCGCCGCCGGCTTCTTTATTTCTCACGAGATGGTGAAAACAGATGGTGTCTCGGTTGCCCCGGCGCAGGCAGAAGAGATGACTGACACGGAAGAGATGAAAGGCATGTCTATGAAACAGATGGACATGAAGGAGATGGCCCCGGCGGGCGAGAAATCAATGGAAGGAATGGCAGGTATGCCGGGCATGTCCGGATCGCCAACAGGAGCTGTGGCAATCCCGGCGGTGGCGAGACAGTTGATCGGAGTACGGAGCGCCTCAGCTGTTTACCAGACATTGACCCAAGAGATTCGCACAGTCGGCACAGTCGGTTACGACGAACGTGGCTTGACTCAGGTCACATTGAAAATCTCCGGGTGGGTCCGCGAGGTCTTCGTCGATTCGATCGGTCGCCCTGTCCGCAAAGGCGAACCTCTCTTTACCCTCTACTCACCGGACCTCTTGGCCACTCAAGACGAGTATCTTCTCGCCTTGAGAGCGCAGGCCCAACTGGCCACGAGCCCGCTCGATGAAGCTAAAGCCAACGCGGCCTCCCTCGTAACCAGTGCCCGTGAGCGTTTGCGATTGTGGGATCTGACCGATGCGCAGATCACGGCGCTGGAGCGTCGGGGCAAGGCAGAGCCGGTGCTCACGGTCTATGCTCCCTCCTCCGGGATCGTTCTCAAGCGGGAGGCACTGCCGGGGAAATATGTGGAACCGGGCACAACACTGTACGAAGTAGCGGATCTCTCCACGGTCTGGGTCTCCGCCGACATCTATGAGTCCGAGGTGGCGTCGGTCAGACGGGACCAACCGGTTTCCGTCACCTTCGCCGCCCATCCAGGAGAAACGTTTCAGGGTACGGTCTCGTATGTATACCCCACGCTGAATACCGAGGCCCGCACTGTGAGGGTGCGAGTCGAGTTGCCGAATCCTGGGTTGAAGCTGAAGCCCGGCATGTATGGGAACGTGACCTTGCAGACGGATGCGGCCAAAGCCCTGGTTGTGCCCAAGGAGGCAGTCCTGGAGACAGGGCTTCGTCAACTTGTATTCATGGATCGGGGACAAGGCCGGTATGAACAGACGTTGGTCAAGCTCGGTCGCCGGAGCCAGGATGAGGTGGAAGTGACGGAAGGACTCAACGAAGGAGATCGGATCGTCACCTCGGCCAATTTCCTGTTGGACGCGGAGAGCAAGTTGACATCAGCCTCGAGCATGCAGGCCATGATGGGACGGATCGGCATGGGCGATTGGCAAATGCGCGGCGCGTACGAAGGCAAGATGGAAGGGATGGAAGGCATGCAGGGGATGCCGATGGGGGATATGAAGGGAATGGAGAGCATGAAAGGGATGGAAGGGATGAAAGGCATGGAGGGGATGCAAGGTATGAAAGGGATGGAGAACATGCCGGGTATGGAGATGGGGAGCAAGAAAGAAATGACTGGGGCTCAGACCCGTCAGATGAACGGAGGCACGCTCTCCCTCACAACAGTGCCGGAAAATCCCAAGGCCGGTGACGTGCTGCTCAAGCTCACGCTGACAGATCAGGCCGGCAAGCCGGTGACCAACGCGCAAGTCCTGTTCGTCTACACGATGCCGATGCCGGGCATGACCGATTCCAAGGCGACGGCTCGCCATACCAAGGATGGGCTCTACGAAGGCAAGGTCATGTTCGGTATGGGTGGTACGTGGGTCGTGACGGTCAATGTGACGGTACCAGGGAAACCACCCATTGCCGAGAAGTATCAGTTCTCGGTTGGCGGCGGGGGCAAGTAATCCACAATGCTTGCACGACTCATTGAAGGAAGCGCCCGCAATCCGGTTCTGGTCATCCTCTGTGTGGTGCTGCTAGCAGGCTGGGGCCTGTGGGCGGGACTTCAGGTTCCACTGGACACGGTCCCTGACTTGTCCGATGTCCAGGTGACCATCTACACCGAGTGGCAGGGGCGCAGCCCCACGTTGATTGAAGACCAGGTCACGTATCCCATCGTCACCTCCCTGCTGGCTGGTCCGAAAGTCAAACGAGTGCGGGGCGTCTCGGAATACGGGGTCTCATATGTCTATGTGATTTTCGAAGACCGGACGGACTTGTATTGGGCACGCAGTCGTGTGCTGGAGTATATGCAAAAACTGACCGGGAAGTTGCCGGCTGGAGTTTCCCCGACTCTCGGTCCTGACGCGACCGGCGTCGGGTGGGTCTATCAGTATGCGCTGGTCGATGAATCCGGCGCACATGACCTGGCGCAACTCCGCAGTCTTCAGGATTGGTACCTGCGCTTTCAACTGGAAAGTGTGCCGGGCGTGGCAGAAGTGTCGGCGGTCGGAGGATTCGTCAAGCAGTATCAAATCGAAGTAGACCCGAACACATTGGCTGCCTACCGGTTGCCGATCAAGACGATCATCGAAGCCGTCCGGAACAGCAATGCGGAGGTGAGTGGCCGTGTCTTAGAAATGGCCGGCACGGAATACGTGATTCGAGGAAAAGGCTACCTGCGCTCGGTCGATGATATCGAGTTGATCCCGGTCGGGACCGATGGACGAGGCACACCCATCCTTATTCGGGATATTGCCCATGTCCAGATCGGGCCGGACCAGCGGCGAGGCGTCGCTGAGTTAGACGGCAAGGGCCAGACGGTCGGCGGCATCGTGATCATGCGCGCCGGAGAGAATGCGCTCGCCGTGATAGAACGGATTAAAGCCAAGCTGGCAGAGATCACGCCCGCACTGCCGAAAGGCGTCCATATCGTTCCCACCTATGACCGGTCCGATCTCATTTATCGGGCCATTGCCGTACTCCGTGAGAAGCTCGTGGAGGAGAGTCTCATCGTCAGCCTGGTCGCGATCGTCTTTCTGTTTCACTTCCGCAGCGCGCTGGTGGCAATTCTCATCCTGCCCGTGGCGGTGTTGCTGGCCTTCATCCCGATGGCCTATTTGCATATCACGTCCAGCATCATGTCGCTCGGTGGCATCGCCATTGCCATCGGCGCGATGGTGGACGCGGCCATCGTCATGGTGGAGAACGCGCATAAGCGTTTGGAGCAGAATCCTCATATGGACCGGACAGAAACCATCATCGCGGCGGCCAAAGAAGTCGGCCGCCCTTTGTTCTTCTCGTTGCTGGTGATCGCCGTGTCGTTCCTGCCGATCTTCGCGCTGGAAGCGCAGGAAGGGCGCCTGTTCACGCCCCTGGCCTACACCAAAACGTTCTCGATGTTGTTCGCCACTGCACTCTCGGTGACCTTGGCGCCTGTCCTGATGGTGCTGCTCATCCGGGGGCGCATCCGAGCAGAAACGAAGAATCCCCTGAACCGGCTGCTGATCGCGATGTATCGACCCATCCTGTCCGGCGCATTGCGCATCCGATGGTTGACGCTCGGATTAGCGGTGGTGGTCGTGGGACTCACGGCGCCGATCTTTTCCCGTCTCGGCGCGGAATTCATGCCGCCGCTGAACGAAGGCACCATTCTCTACATGCCGACCACCGTCCCCGGCCTCTCGATTCCTGAATCGGCCAAGGTCCTACAGATTCAGGATCAGTTGCTCACGACCTTCCCTGAAGTGGAACGGGTGTTCGGCAAGATGGGCAAGGCCCCGACTGCCACCGATCCGGCCTTTGTCGGCATGGCAGAAATCACGGTCACCCTCAAGCCTGAATCCCAATGGCGGCCCGGTATGACCTGGGATCGTTTGCTGGATGAGATGGATGCCAAGCTGCGCATTCCCGGATTTCCGAACATCTGGTGGATGCCGATTCAGACTCGCACCGAGATGATCACCACCGGTGTACGAAGTCCAGTCGGCATCAAAGTCTTGGGGCCTGATCTGAAGACCATCGAGAAAATAGGCTTGGAGATCGAAAAAGCCCTGGCCAATGTGCCGGGCACGAAAAGCGCGTTTGCCGAACGGTTGAATGAAGGCTATTACCTGGATCTGACCGTGAATCGGCGTGAGGCGGCCCGTTACGGCCTGACGGTGGGAGCTGTGCAAGAAGTCATCACCACAGCCATCGGCGGCGAGACCGTCACGACTACGGTCGAGGGGCGGGAACGGTATTCAGTCAATGTGCGCTACAAACGCGAACTGCGGGATGACCCGGACCGGCTCAAGAGGGTACTGATCCCTACGCCAAACGGCGCGCAGATTCCGCTCGGGCAAATTGCAGATCTTGTCATCACGCAAGGGCCTCCGTCGATTGCAGATGAGGCGGGAGCGTTGGCTGGTTTGGTTTCGGTCGCGGTCGGTGGGCGTGATCTTCGCGGCTATGTCGAAGATGCCCAACGAGCGGTGCAAGAACGAGTTATTCTGCCTGCCGGCTATCGGCTGATCTGGACCGGCCAGTACGAGCATTTGGTGCGGGCTGAAGAGCGGTTAAAGCTGGTTGTCCCGGTCACCATTGGCATCATTCTCTTGCTGCTCTATCTCAACTTCGGGTCGCTGGCAAAATCGCTGATCGTGCTCCTGTCCGTCCCCTTCGCCGCAATCGGAGCCATCTGGTATCTCGACTATCTGGGCTACAACTTAAGCGTGGCGGTCTGGGTCGGCATCATCGCCCTAGCCGGCGTAGCAGCGGAAACGGGCGTAGTCATGCTCGTCTACCTCGACGAGGCCTATGAGCGGCGGGTACGCGAAGGCCGCATGGCCACAGCGCACGACCTGCGAGAAGCCATTATGGAAGGAGCGGTTCAGCGGGTCCGTCCCAAGATGATGACGGTCGCCGCGATCATGGGCGGGTTGCTTCCGATCATGTGGACCACGGGCACGGGCGCCGATGTCATGAAACGGATCGCCGCGCCAATGATCGGCGGGATGGTCAGCTCGACGATCCTCACGCTCCTGGTGATTCCCGTGCTCTATGCCCTCTGGCGTGGGTGGTCTGTGTCCGGTGGGTCCCCGCCTCTGCGTACCAACACTGAGCCTTCTCTGGAAAAGCTGGATGACATCAGCGTTTTGGGAGCCGAAACACATGAAGCGCCACGAGTGGGATAGAAGACATGTTGAGGAGATAGTCGGTGTAAGAAAATCGTTTCTGCCCGACAACCTCTCAGGAGGGAGGTGATGACTGATCTTGTGTATTCAAGAAGGATCTGCAGATGGCGACACAAAAATGGCGGTCACAAAACAGGAGGGTATTATCATGAACACGAAGCAATGGTTATACGGTGGTGTTCTGTGCGGGTTGCTCTTGACTGGGGTAGTCGGTTGCTCGGCGGTCTCGCATCCTTCGATATCTCAGATTGCCCCAACTGATCATGCGGCATTGGTGACTTGGTATGACAAGGAAGCGGCCCAACTTCGACAAAAGGCGAAGGACATGGAGGACATGAAGATAAGGTATTTGAAATATCCAGCACTCATCGCCATCGAAGGGAAGCACGCCCCCAAAACCGATGTTCTACAGCACTGCAGCAACCTTGTCAGCCTCTATACGAAGTCAGCTGAAGAAGCCGATGGGTTAGCTCAGATGCATCGTGGCATGGTGAAGTAGGCGAAGCGAATAGATGGTGAGATGGGGGGCCGGTTGCTACGCACAAGGGCGTGCGTGTCGACGACGACGTCGACTCCGCTCCCCGTCTTTCCGGTATCACTATCCACCGGCGGCTCGATGGCTATCATATGCCGCCCCGAATCTAATCGTTCTGCACGATGGGCGGGTCGAGTCCTACGGGACAACCGGCGACGTTGGCAGCCCACAAACGCCAACCGGACGCCACGAAAGCGATCAGATCGTAAAACAGGATGTTCGTACAAAGGAGCCCGTCGATCTCTACACCGAACTCATGAATTTGAAGGAGCTTAAAGACACCAGCGTCATCACAGAAGAAGAGTTCCTGATTCAGAAGAGAAGGATTCTTGAGAAACGTTGACACTCGGATCTGATACGCTAGAAGAAGGGAAGCAAAACCGTGACGAAGAGTGGGAACCTGTTGAGAGGTGTTGTGGCGGCTCTGATGATGGTGGGATTAGTGGCGTGCTCGGAGAATTCCAGTCCGCCTTAAAACCTTGTTGCCAAGTACGACCACGCAGGGCCGGGAACCTGGTACGTGAAAGAGGCGGCCCATCTCAGACAACGCGAAAAGGACATGATGGTGATGGCGGAGCGGTATCAGAAGATTCCCGAACAGAATACACCAGGGGCTGTCCCCGCCAAGATCGTTTTGGTCCAGCACTGTCAAACCCTTGCAGAAACCTATGCCAAGCCGGCCGACGAGGCTGAGATGATGGCGCGCGCTCATCGAGATATGAAGGGCAATTCGTAGAGCAGTATTCACTAGAGCAGCACACAAATGACAGGTCGGCTCAATAGCCGGGTATATACCTTCAGCCAAAGTTTGAGATTTGAGCAACCACGGTCTTCCCCGACACTATAGCCTATTGACGGGCAGGGATAACGAGAGGTAGAGTAAAAACATGCGAATCCACATTCATTCCTTCTTCTCGGTTGTAGCTTGCGCTCTTGTCGTGCTGTTTTTTGCGTTGAGCTTCAATGCCTATGCCTGCCTTCTGCCAATGAACGGGTCCACAGCCGGTATGGGCTGTTCGACTTCTGACGAACAACAATTCTGCGATACGTTTAAGACGCTCGGCCTGGTATCTGCCGATAAATTTCCCCTCAATCACGACTGTCAGCCGATCCGTTCTGAAGACACCGTGTCCGTGCCCCTTCTTATCAATCTCATCTCAGACCGTAACCTCTTGTCCGATCATCCGACAGTCGGTCTTCCCAAGGATCTCCTGCTAGAGATTTCCGTACTTCGCATTTGATCTTCCCGCCCATATCCCGCAATTGCTCCTGTGCCCGCGTGTAACGGGCTTCAGCATCAATCCATTCACTTATCCAGCGTAACCAGGGGCAGGCAGCGTAGGGCGCCATCGACACGGGCATCCGTTGCTGAAAAGGAAGAGTACGGATTTCATCATAACAAGAGGAGGTAAAAACCATGAAAAAGAATGACGTTTTGCAACCTCTAGGGGGAGCGCAAAGTACACATTTTACATTAACAAAGGAGGCCGCCATGGTATCCATTCCTAAAATCGTCGGTGTCATTTCGTTTAGTGTCGTGCTGGGCCTGAGTCTGTCCAATGCCACGCAGGCAGGAATGAAACACGACCCCTGTGCTGATAGGAAGGGTGGACAACCCAATCTCGTGATGTGCAATGAAGAAATGCGGCAGGGCATCGAGACCGTCAAGGGCGAAGTGTTGCGCATTGAAGGCGGTAATTATCTCATCGAGCGGTTTGACGGTAAGGAAATGCAGTTGCATGTCGATCAAAATACCAAGATGAGCGGTCACATTGGCCGAGGAGATCGGATTGAGGCGAAAGTACGCGACGTGGATTATCAGACACACGTGCTGTCTGTTCGCCAGCTCGAATAGTGAATCTCAGTGCATCCGGTACGTGAGAGGCGGGCCGTGAGGAACGGCACCGATGCTCGAGCAGGCCGATGCGTTTGATTCCATCGAGTGCTTCTATAATGCAAAAGCACTCAACGTTGGGTGATCTCAGTCCGATGGAATTCGAAAGGCAGGCTGAATTAGAGAGGGGCCCAATGATGGGCCCCTCTCAGACCGCGAGGAGATCCTAGAAAAAAGATAATCATGTTCACGCGGCTGGCCATTGTCATTCTACTATCGAGTTTCTATTTGGCATTTCAAGGATGCTCCCTGATCGAACCACCACCTCAGGACTTAGTCATCAAAGGTGACCACGCTGCACTCGCAAAATATTATAGGCAACAGGCTCGTGAGCTTCGGATGAAAGCACAAGACTGGGATTCCCAAGCTTACATGGCAGAACGTTTCTACGGACAAAAAGAACATGTGGCGATGTGTAGAACCAAGGCATCCCTATATCGAAAGGCTGCGGACGATGCTGATGCGATGGTAACCGCACAACTGCAATATCTTCCATAAGGCGTGACTCAGTGAACCCCAAGTGGAACAACGACACGCCTAAGGCAGCGGATGCTCTGCAATCGGATCGTGGAAGAAGGATGGGATGATGAGGCTCGCGATTGGTGGAGCGGCTGTCTGCCTGATGGTCGCGCTGGTTGGGATAGGCAGTGCGGCTATCCTATCCGTCACTTTGCGTAACGGCGTCAAACTGGGTGAGCCGGCGCCGAATTTCCAGCTCCCAGATGTGAATGACCATCATGTGACGCTTTCGGATTTGCATGGCAAAGTGGTCCTGCTAAATTTTTGGGCCACCTGGTGCGGCCCCTGCCGGGTAGAGATGCCGGCGATGGAGCAGCTCTATCAGATGTTTTCACGGAAGGATTTTGAGATTCTCGCCGTGTCCATCGACGCGCAAGGCGTGGCGGTCACCAGGCCGTTTCAGCAAGAGTATCATCTGACGTTTTCTATCCTCCACGATGTCGATTATCGTGTCGGATTGATGTATGGCGCACGGAGCCTCCCGATGACGTTCCTGGTTGATCGACAGGGGGTTGTCCGTCACCAGATCTTCGGCGCGCGTGACTGGGGAGCGTCCGAAGCGCAGCAGCTCGTGCAGATGTTGACGAAATCCTAGGCCATGTCGCAATCGATCACCAATATTTCTCTTATGGCGACGTGTTCGACTGAACCCGCTGTCTCTGTTCTCGCCGTGATCCGTGTCAACTGACGAGTCACCATATCATACAAGGAGAATCGACATGCTCGACACAATGCTCAAGTTTCGACGCAGCACCGCACTGCTGGCAGCGCTCCTGATGGCGCTCCTATCAACACAGGCTTTCGCCGCTTCGACGATGGTCACGCTCTACAAGAATCTGCAATGTGCCTGCTGCGAGGCTTATGTAAAATTTCTCGAGAAGCAGGGGTTCAAGGTGGTGGTCAAACCGGTCCGCGATCTGCACTCGATCGACCAAAAGGCCGGCGTGCCGGAGGCTCTGGAGGGCTGTCATACCTCATTCATCGATGGCTATGTCGTCATCGGCCACGTACCGATTAGTGCGATCCACAAGCTCCTGGCGGAGCGACCGAAGATTGTCGGCATTTCTATTCCCGGTATGCCGGCTAACCTGCCTGGCATGCCTGGGCCACGATCCCATCCGGTCGCGATTCATGAGATCACCGCGGATGGCGGCACCTCGAAAATTTTCATGATGGTGTCGTGAAGTCAGAAAGGTCGCATGGCGACAGTTTATAACGTACGTGAACCCGTTACAGGCAGGATTGATATCCAGCGGTAAGGCTAATGATGATGACGATTACCGCAATTATAGGTGGGCTACGTGCGATGAGGAACCGAAAGAGCAATAGGATGAGATCTGTTTGTGAACCAGTGCTGCGGGCTAATCACGGCGGTACGGGGCAGCTGCCGGGTGAGAAACCTGGATCGGACGCCCGCAGTGACATTCCATCCGATCTGGGTGCCCCCCCAATATAGTGGTCAGGCTCGTCTATCTCGACGAGGCCTATGAGCAGCGAGTGCGCGAAGGTCGTATGGCGACGATACAAGACCTACGCGAGGCGATTTTGGAAGGAGCGGCCCAGCGTGTCCGTCCCAAGATGATGACGGTCGCCGCGATCATGGGCGGGTTGCTTCCGATCATGTGGACCACGGGCACGGGCGCCGATGTCATGAAACGGATCGCCGCACCGATGATCGAGGGCATGGTCAGCTCGACCATCCTGACGTTGCTGGTGATTCCTGTTCTTTATGCTTTGTGGCGAAATCGATCCATTCCAGCAGTGGACCGACAGCTGGATGTGTCCTCTCATCACACAGGCCAATCGGAGCCGCCCTATTAGACCATTACGCGTTGAGGGGTCCTACTACGACCTTCTACTTTTTCAGTTCGCGACAAGATTTCTTAAGCTGAGAGTAATATTGCTGGAATGGACGTGATCGATCACGTGTGCGACCTTAAAAGGTGTGACGCGTTTCGCAACAGACGTGGGTATGGAGACTGACCCAAAATACCTCAACGGTCTCGAACTATGAGGTTCGAGGCGTGGCCTGCTGGCATGCATAAGCGTATGAAATCAGATGGGGTGGGTAACAGGCCCCTCTTCCTGTCTTTTGGTATCACTGTTGCTGAATACGGCAGGGATGGGGATGCGTACACCCGCTACGAAGCGAATACGCCTGCGTTCTTTCCCATGTTTGACATAGGTCAAGCGAAAACGGAGTCAAGGTAAGGCGATGGCAACTGATCCGGTCTGTGGCATGCAGGTCGACGAAGCATCTGCGGGAGACAGCAGCCTATTCGAGGGTCGCAAATACTCCTTCTGCTCCGCTGGTTGCAAACAGAAATTCGAGGCAAACCCGTCCGCGTACATTGTTCCGCCGCTTCCCGCTGGGGATTCGGAGCACACTGGATACGCGCATCATTCCGCTCACACCACGCGAGAACCTCCGAGTAACGTCCCTGTCGTCGCGGGTGCGGTGCCAGCGGGGACGATCTATACCTGCCCGATGCACCCGGAAATTGTGCGCAACGCACCGGGCGATTGCCCGCTCTGCGGTATGGCGCTGGTGCCGCTCGCCGGTACGGGAGAGGCTGACGATGCCGAACTGCGCGATCTTCAACGGCGGCTGTGGATCGGAGTCGCGCTGTCAATTCCGCTGGTGGTGCTCGCGATGTCGCCGATGATCGGCATCCATGATCTGTTTGGCCTTCAGCCACGGCCACGCGGCTGGGTTGAGTTCGTACTGGGCACGCCGGTCGTCTTGTGGGTCGGATGGCCGATCCTGCGAAAATTCTGGCTCTCGCTCATTCATCATGCGCTGAACATGTACACCTTGATCGGACTGGGGGTGGGGCTCGCCTACCTGTTCAGCCTTGCCGCAGTGTTCGTGCCTGACCTGTTTCCGCAAGAGTTCCGTGAACACGACGGTGCAGTCGGGACGTATTTCGAAGCCGCTGCGGTGATCGTGACACTGGTGATACTCGGCGACTTTCTGCAGTTGCGTGCGATGGGTCAGACCAGCCAGGCCATCCAGCAACTGCTGAAGCTCGCGCCTAATCTCGCCTGGCGTGTGCGCGACGACGGTATCGAGGAACAAGTGCCGTTGGAAACAGTCACTGTTGGTAACCGGCTCCGTGTAAAGCCGGGCGAGAAGGTGCCGGTGGATGGCACAGTCCTCGAAGGTACCAGTCGAGTGGACGAATCGATGATCACGGGCGAGCCCATGCCGGTGGCCAAGGCAGTGGGCGGGAAGGTCACCGGTGCAACGGTGAACGGCAATGGCTCGTTGGTTATCCGGGCCGAGCGTGTGGGTGCGGATACGCTGCTAGCGCGTATCGTACACATGGTCGGAGAGGCGCAGCGCACGCGCGCGCCGATCCAGCGCCTCGCCGATAGTATTGCCGCGTACTTCGTACAAATCGTCGTGGCCATCGCGATCGCGACAGCGATTGCATGGTGGTTCTTCGGTCCCGAGCCGAAATTCGCATACGCGTTTCTGAACGCGATTGCCGTGTTGATCATTGCCTGTCCCTGTGCCGTCGGTCTGGCGACGCCCATTTCGATGACCGTTGCCATGGGGCAAGGTGCTAGTGCAGGCATCCTGTTCCGGAATGCCGAGGCGATCGAGCGCATGCGTGACATCGACACAGTGGTGGTCGACAAGACTGGTACGCTGACACTCGGTCATCCCGCGCTGACGGATTTCGTCGCTGAGGGGATTCCAGAAAATGAAGCCCTTGCGCTCGTCGCAGGAGTGGAACAGCTGTCCGAGCATCCTATCGGGCTCGCGATTGTCGAGGGTGCCAAGGCGCGCGGCCTCATACCATCATTGGCTGGAGCATTCGACGCCGTGAACGGCCTCGGCGTGCAGGCTGACATCGATGGCAAGACCGTTCTCGTAGGAAGCCGCAGCTTTCTCGCCCAGCGCGGTATCGAAACACGGGCGTGGGAAGCGCGCGCCGAGGTCTGGCGTGCAGAAGCCAAGACCGTGGTGTTCTTCGCCGTGAACGGGGCCGCAGCAGGCATTGCGGCGGTCGCGGATCCTATCAAGGAAAGCACACCGGAAGCGCTTGCGACGCTTAAGCGTTCCGGGATACGCATCGTAATGCTCACCGGCGATTCACGCAGTACGGCTGAAACGGTGGCTCGGCACCTTGGCATCGACGAGGCACTTGCCGAAGTGCTGCCAGAGGACAAGGCCGGTCACGTGAAGCGGTTGCAGGCCGAAGGGCGCAAGGTCGCCATGGCGGGCGACGGCATCAACGATGCACCGGCGCTTGCGCAAGCCGACGTCGGCATCGCCATGGGAACCGGCACTGATGTTGCCATGGAAAGTGCTGGGGTGACCCTCGTCAAGGGCGATCTGCGCGGCATCGCGCGTGCCGCAGTGCTGTCGCGCGCCACGATGCGCAACATCCGGGAGAACCTCGTCTTTGCATTCGGCTACAATGCGTTGGGTATCCCGGTTGCCGCCGGCGTGCTGTATCCGGCGTTCGGGCTGCTGCTGTCACCGATCTTTGCAGGCGCCGCCATGGCATTGAGCTCGGTTTCAGTGGTCACGAATGCGTTGCGACTCAATCGCGTCAAATTATGAACACGATGCAGCTGCGAATTTCGATGTGATGAAGCGGACTACGGCCCCTCAAGGCGGTGGGGCGTATTCTCAGCGTTGATTCTGCTTTTGTCCGTGATTCTCTCCAGGTATGTAATGTGGAGGTATTGGACGGAACAAAAAGATAATCAGTTGAGAGCATGGATATGAAGGCGTGATTCTCGAAGAAGTGCAAGTGAGGAACTGACCGTGAGCGTCTGAATGGAACATATCGAGAGAGCCAATGAATTCAAGATTGACTTTGCTTGGGTTACAGAGAGTATCATTTAGCCCTATGTGCAAGGTGTTCCTCATAGGATTTCTTGCCCTCCTGTTGTTGTGTATGGTTCCCATGATGAGCAGCACCCTTCATAGTGGCGGCCATCTTCATCACGATGCGTCTGCCACTTGTGCTACCTGCATAGGATCGATTGCTTCATCCTCGGTCATCTTTCTTTTGACTTTCCTTGGTTCGGCAACATGTATGCTCCTCCTGTCACCTCCAGTGGTACCTTCTCGTTCACCATTTCATCCTCCGCGCCTCAGCTCCTGACCTTTTCTCATTTTCTTCGTAAGTTGCAGTGGGCACGGAACCCTCCGTTGTAGCGAGCCACATCTAGTGGAACCTCGTCACCGGTCGATTCGTGTACTTCAACACTACGAAGATCCGATGAACAGAGGTAAGAGGTTATTGAGCGATCCAAGGGGGGGCCCATACCATGAAGTCCGATCTTCTTTCTCGACGTCTTCTGCTGAAGCACGTCTTGGCGCTGAGCCTGATGGCGGCGGCGCAACGACTCATCCCGGTCTATGCCATGACGAACACCGCCGTCAGTCCTGGTTCACAGACTTCGCTGAGCGGAGACGTGATCGATCTAACGATCAGCGAGCAGTTGTTCCTCCTCGACGGGCGAACCGCAACTGCCATGACGATCAACGGGACCATTCCAGGTCCCATCATTCGTCTGAAAGAAGGTCAACAAGTGACCTTGCGCGTCACGAACCTCCTGGAAGAGAGCACATCGATTCACTGGCACGGGTTGCTCCTGCCGCCTGAGATGGACGGCGTGCCGGGCGTGAGCTTCTCCGGCATTGAGCCGGGCACGACCTTTACGTATCGCTTTCCGGTCAAGCAGAGCGGCACCTATTGGTTTCATAGCCATTCCGGCGGGCAGGAGTTAATGGGCATGTACGCGCCGATGATCATCGATCCCATCGAGCCGGAGCCGTTTCGTTACGACCGTGATTATGTGGTGATGCTGTCGGATTGGAGCTTCGAATCACCCGAAGCGTTGTTCTCCAATTTGAAAAAACAAGGAGGCTACTATAACTACCAGAAGCGCGCGGCGGGTGAATTCTTGACCGACGTTGGGCGCATGGGCTTATGGCCGGCGATACAGAACTACTTGATGTGGGACCAGATGCGGATGGACCCGACCGACTTCGCGGACATCACCGGCTACACATACACCTATCTGATGAACGGCTTATCGCCCGCCGGCAACTGGACGGGGCTGTTTCGTCCAGGCGACCGGGTACGGCTGCGCTTCATCGTCGCCGCTGCCATGACATTTTTCGATGTGCGCGTTCCGGGTCTCAAGATGACGGTGGTGCAGGCCGATGGGCAGAATGTCCAACCTGTCGTGGTGGATGAGTTTCGCATGGGACCGGCGGAGACCTACGATGTGATCGTCGAACCCGTCGAGGACGGCGCCTACACCGTCTTCGCCGAGACCATGGACCGTAGCGGCTACGCGCGCGGCACGCTTGCGACGCGAGTAGGTATGAGTGCGGAGATTCCTGCACGCCGGCCCAGACCGCTCCGCACAATGGAGGACATGGGCATGAGCATGGAAGGGATGGAGATGGAGGGCATGGACATGCCAGGCATGAAGGAGAACCAGAATGGCAGTGGCATGAAGATGCCTGGTATGGCACCGTCCGGCGATAGACCGAGCATCGAACCGCCTGACGACACTTCGCACATGGCGCACAGGCAACAGGGTCCGGGCATGCCGTCCATGCCAGGCATGCACGAGATGCCGACCATGGATGCGGACGATCAAGGCCGCTCCACGATACCCGGCGCCGAGCCGGTCAAACACGGCCCCGACGATCACGGCACCGGCAACCAAACAATCGCCGAGTATTCGCAGAACCGCATGCACGAACCAGGGAGGGGACTGGAAAACTCCAACCGACGAGTGCTGCTCTACACCGACTTGAAAAGTCTTGAGCGCTACCCCGACCAACGGGAACCGGAGCGTGAGATTGAACTCCACTTCACAGGTCACATGGAGCGGTATATGTGGTCGTTCGACGGCAAGAAGTATTCGGAAGCGAAAGAGCCGATCCACTTCCACTACGGCGAGCGGGTGCGCCTGACCTTTGTGAACGACACGATGATGGAACATCCGCTCCATCTGCACGGGATGTGGATGCACCTGGAAAATGGCGCTGGTGCATATCTTCCGCGGAAGCACACGGTCATCGTGAAGCCCGCCGAGCGGGTCTCTGTCGCTATCAGCGCGGATGCGTTGGGGCGCTGGGCGTTTCATTGCCACCTGCTCCTCCATATGGAAGCCGGGATGTTCCGCGTCGTCGAGGTGTCAGCATGACCAGACCATGTCTTCCTGACAGATGGTATGCGGGCTTCCTCGCCGTGTTTCTGTTCTGCGCAGTGGGCCAAGGCATCGGGGCAAGGGGCGTCGAGGCGGAATCTATATTCGGCCCCGCCCCCTATTTAACATGGCCCGACGGGACCGATCACACCGCATCAAAGACCTCTCGCCGTTTCACCGCTACGAGTGAATCGCTGAGCAGCAAGGCTTCCACCGGACAGGATCGGACCCTACCGAATGTATCGCCGCCAGACAACTGGCCTGCTCCCGTCAACGATCAAGAGAACCACCTGTTTACACTGTTCGACGTGCTTGAGTATCGCCCAAAAACCGGTGGAGGTGAAAGTACGAATGACTACCGGTGGGATGTCGAGGGCTGGTACGGCGGTGATTACAACCGACTCTGGTTCAAAAGCTCAGGACAGCAAGACACCGCCTTCAAAGCAGACTACGACGTCGACTTTCAGCTCCTGTATGGCCGGTTCATCCAGAAATATTACGATTTTCAGATCGGTCCACGCGTTGAGACTCAAACGTTCCGAGGCCGCAACGTAACCCGTGGGCTCGGCGCAATCGGGATCGAGGGACGCGTGCCGTACAACTATGCAGTGGAGGCCACCACGTTCATCGATCAGAACGGCGCGGTGTCCGCCCGGCTCACGTTGACGAAGGACATGTTGGTGACGCAACGACTGATTCTTCAGACCCGCTTCGAGACTAACGCCGCCGTACAACGAGTCGAGGAGTTTACGACTGGCTCGGGCCTTAACAATCTGGAGTTTGGGCTTCGGCTACGTTACGAAATCCGACGCGAGTTAGCTCCCTATGTCGGTATTTCCCTCGACAGAAGCTTTGGCGAGACCGCCACATTTGTCCGTCAAGAAGGTGGAAACCCGAGTCAGGTTCGATTCGTCGTGGGGGTACGGGCCTGGTTCTGACCCCAAACCAGAAATTCAAGAAAAGTTACCGGTCACATAAGCAAGGTGTAGCAAGCACAACGTGGGATGCACACGGACAGCCATCATTCGGTCCGCTGTGTTCTAAGACTTGAAGCACCAATATTACGGGGACCGACGTCATAAAACGGATTGCAGCGCCGATGATCGGCGGGATGGTCAGCTCGAGAATTCTGACGCCTCTGGTCATCCCCACGATTTATGCCTTCTGGCATGGTTGGAACCTTGCCTATCGGAAGGATGAATCTCTGTAGATTCTGCATTAATAATGGGTGCCCCAACGATTGCGTCGCTTGATGGGGCCGGAGAACTGTGGTAGCCTGGACTCATAATGCGACTGATATATGACAGCATGGCACGGTATCGGGTAGCGGTCCTCGTGTGGGTGTCGTTATGGATGCTCGCCGCGCCATTGGTTCATGTCCATCCCGAGGCCGACCATCGTCATGGGGCAGAAGGTCACAAGCACGGAGGCACAGTTCACACGGTTTTCTCCCCGGACCTGCCCTGTGAATTCTCCGTCTATCACCATGCCTCGGTTGCAGACGACGAATCGCAGTGTCCACTTCATCTGATTGCGAAGCCTCCCCATGGGTTGGAGCACTTTCAAATCGATTTGGTTCTCGCGTCTTCTGCCGCGCCGCATGTCGGCAAAGGCACCGCGCTGGATGTGGCCGCACAGTCCTTCCACGCGCACCCGCCCGCGAGGCCTCATGCCGTGTGGGAGCCTCAACCTAGTTCTTTGCTGAAGAATCTGTTCCTTACGACCAGTCTTTCATCCCGCGCTCCCCCCCTCGTTTGATCGCGTCTTTTCACATCGCCTAACGCTTCGATCTATTTCGTCGGCGCTATCTGTCCGCCTCTTCTTATTGCTATGGAGGCGAGCCGCCATGGCGTCGATGGGGGAGGCTCAGTATGAATCCTGCGCGTGTCGGCAGAATCCTCATTGTGCTTGGATGGGTGATCGTGACGGAGTTTTATCCGGTAGGTTACGCAGCTGCGCCTAGCCCGTCCGGATACACATTGAACCAAGTCGTACAACTTGCACTCCAACACAACCCAGTGATGAGCGGTGCAGAGGCAGTTCTTGAACAGAGTCAGGGCCAACGAGTCACGGCCGGCGCGTATCTGAACCCCACGATCACGGGTTCGGCCGGCCGCGGGTCGATTCGAGATCCCAGCACCGGTGTGTCCATCACCGAACGGACGATCACCGTAGAACAGCCGCTGGAGTGGCTGGGCAAACGCGCAGCCCGACAACGCGCCGCTGATGCGGGATTGGCCGGCGCGCTCGCCGGCATGGACGAAACAAAAGTAGTCCTCATGGCCGAAGTAAAGGCGGCGTTCTTTCAACTGCTCTTTGCTCAACAGGATGCACAGCTCGCGAGTGAAAATCTAAAAACGGTCGAAGACCTCGTGAAATTGGTGAGTGCGCGTGTCAGCACACGAGAGGCGCCAAAATTCGAATTGGTCAAGGCGACGGTTGAACTCCAGAAATCCAAGAAGGATTTGGCGAGGGCGGACAATGCCCTGCTGGTGGCCCGTGCCAAACTCAATACGGTCACAGGCAAGGCTCTCGGGGAGCGGTTTGCCATCCAAGGAGAATTTGAACCGGTAAGGTCTGGACTCGATCTACGTGTACTGATGGATCAGGCTCTCGACCGACAGCCCGCCCTCCGCCGACAACAGAACATGGTCGAGCAAGCCGAATTCACGATCGAACAGGAACGTGCATCGCGCATGCCGAATGTGGCGGTGATCGGCCAGTATCATCGGGAAGCCGGTGATGAATCTCTCATGGCAGGGCTGAGCGTGCCGCTGCCCATCTGGTACCGCCGACAGGGAGAAATTGGTACGGCGATGGGCACGCATCGACGGGCGCAAGCGGAGCGGGATCGATTGCAGCAGGAACTGGAGCAGGCCATCACGCAGCATTTTCAGGAGGTGCGGACCACGCAAGCACAGATGCAGGTCTTCGAACAAGGGCTCCTGTTCCAGGCCAAGGAAGCGTTTGACATCGCCCAGTTCAGTTTTCGGCATGGCGCGGCCAGTCTGCTCGAAGTCATCGATGCACAGCGCGTCTACCGCCAGACCTTGCTCGAATATGCTCAAGCGCGAGCCGATCATTCCATCGCGATGGCACGATTGGAACGGGCCGTGGGAGGGTTGCCATGAACATTCATGTCGCGGCGGCTGCGTCGTTGAATCCTCTACGGATTGCCCTGTTTCTCTTGGCCGCCATCGTTCAGATGTCTTGTGAGTCGAAACAATCAGATGCGCCGAAGTCACCTCCCCCGGCGGCCGCGTCGTCCACTGAACCTGGTATCATCGAACTGCCCGATGGCAGCCCGACCCTCACGCGTCTCCAAACAGATCGTGTCGCGCTCCGTCCGATCCGGGCGGTCCTCAAGGCCCAGGCGGGAAAGATTCTGGCCAACGAGAATCGATTAGCACATCTGAGCGCGCGAGTCCCCGGCCGTATCGTGGCTGTGTACGCGAACCTTGGCGACCGAGTGAAGGAAGGCGACCGGCTGCTTCTGCTCGATAGCCCCACCTATGGAGAAGCCCAACTGGAATATCGTAAAGCGAGGACCACGCTGAGCGTGACAGAAAAAGCGCTCGAACGGGCCCAAGCCTTGTTAGATCGCGGCGCCATCGGCGCAGGTGAACAGCAAAGGCGCGAGGCTGACTATGAGCACGCGCGTGCCGATCTGCACGAGGCAGAGGAAAAGCTGCATTTACTCGGCATGACGGAGCGGGAGATCCGGCAACTGGCGGCTAAGACATTACCCCATGCGGAGGTCGCACGAGTTGCTCTCCGGGCCTCCCTTTCCGGGGACGTGATCGAGCGGAACGCCACGGTCGGTGAAGTCGTCGATCCCAATACGATGCTCTTCACCGTGGCAGATCTCTCGACCGTCTGGGTGCGCGCCGATTTTCCGGAGCAACAGGCCGGTCGGCTGAAGACGGGGCTCACCATCGACCTGCGGGTGTCGGCCTATCCTGACACCATCTTTCAAGGCCCCATTACCTATGTCGGGGCGGTGATCGATCCCACGACGCGGACCGTGACGGCGCGTGCCGATGTGGCCAATCCTGACGGCCAGTTGCGGCCCGAGATGTTCGCCGAAGTCACCTTGGTCACGGACGAGCAATCTGTCTTGAGCGTGCCGCGCGCGGCGGTGCAGCAGGTGGGCAGCCAGACGGTTGTCTTCGTGGTGCGGGAATCGCGTCGGTTCGAATCCCGTGAAGTGACCATTGGCCAGGCCTCACACGAGTATATCCAGGTGGTAACCGGACTCGATGCGGGAGACGAAGTGGTGACGGAAGGCAGTTACGCCCTGAAGTCAGAGTTGCTCCGGGAGCAGATGCCGGGTGAGCCATGATCGAACGACTGATCCGTGCGGCGGTCGCACACCGGTTCATTGTGCTGCTCTTCGTGGTGGGCCTCATTGTGAGTGGGGTGGCGGCGTTCCGCCATCTGCCGATCGATGCCTTTCCCGACGTGACGCCGGTCCAGATCCAAGTGATTACCAAGGCGCCCTCACTGGCTCCTGCAGAAATCGAACGTCTCGTGACCTTTCCCCTGGAGATCGAGTTCACCAATCTGCCAGGTAAAACGGAGATGCGGTCGGTGTCACGGTTCGGGCTCTCGGTGATTACGGTGGTCTTTGAAGACACGATGGATATCTATTTCGCCCGGCAACTCATCTTGGAACGGATGCTCCAGGCCCGCTCCCGGCTCCCACAATATGCTGAGCCCGAGCTCGGCCCGGTCAGTACGGGATTGAGCGAAGTCTTCATGTATCTCGTCGAAGGGTCGACACAAACGCTGATGGAGTTGCGGACCCTCCAAGACTGGGTCATCCGTCCGATGCTGCGCGCGGTCCCGGGCCTCGCGGATGTCGACACGTTGGGCGGCCTGGCGAAGCAATATGAAGTGCTGGTTGACCCCAATCGCTTGACGAGCCTGGGCCTCACGTTGCGCCAAGTCCACGTGGCCGTCGTAGGGAACAACCAGAATGCCGGGGGCGGGTACATCGAGCAGGGCGGAGATAAGTTGGTGGTCCACGGCGTAGGATTGGCCCGCTCTTCGACAGACTTGGAACAGATCGTGGTGGCGGCGCACAAGGGCACGCCTATCTATCTCCGGGATGTCGCCCAGGTTCGCCAAGGGGCTGCGATCCGGTTGGGGGGCGTGACGCGTGACGGAAAGGGCGAGGTGCTCGAAGGCATTGCCGTCATGCTCCGCGGTGGCAATAGCCGGGCGGTGGTCTCCGCGGTGAAAGACAAGGTCGAGCTGATCAACCAGGTGTTGCCGGCCGGTGTGAAGATGGTCCCCTTCTATGACCGCATCGAATTAGTCGCGCGGGCGCTGGAAACAGTCGAGAAGGCCTTGCTGGAGGGTGTCGCAGTCGTGATCCTGGTACTGTATCTGTTTCTCCGGAATCTCCGCGGGGCGCTCGTCGTCGCCCTGACGTTGCCGCTAGCCATGCTGGCCACGTTCCTGATCATGCAGCAGGTCGGTCTGTCGGCGAATCTGATGTCATTGGGCGGTTTGGCCATCTCGCTGGGAATGATTGTCGATGCGGCCATCGTGCAGGTGGAAAACGTGGAGCGCCATCTGAGCGAACAGACGAAGGGCCAGTCTCCCTCGATCGCCGAGCGGTTGCCGGTGGTCGTACGGGCCGTGTTGGAAGTGCGGAAGCCGAGTCTGTTTGGAGAGTTGATCATCGCCTTGACCTTTGTCCCGCTCTTGGCTCTCCAGGGCATGGAAGGCAAGATGTTCATTCCGCTGGCCCTGACGGTGGTGATCGCCCTCTTGAGTTCCCTGGTGCTGTCAATGACGGTGGTCCCGGTGCTGGCAGTGGTGCTCATGAAGCCTCGCGTTACCAAAGAGGGTGGACCTCGCTTGGGGCGTGGGCGGCGGCTGTATCAGCAGATGTTGGGGGGGGCGATCCGCAGACCTCGCGTGGTCGTTATTGCGACGGTCGGTGTGCTCGTCGGCGGGGCGGCCCTGGTTCCATTCATCGGGAGAGAATTCGTGCCGAGCATGGACGAAGGCAGCATCGTGGTGAATATGATGCGGCTTCCGAGCATCAGTCTCACGGAATCGCTGAACATTTCAGGGGAAGTCGAACGGATGTTGCTGGAGATCCCGGACGTGCGCTCCGTGGTCTCGCGCACGGGCGCCAACGAACTGGGGACGGATCCGATGGGGATGGAACTCAGTGATATGTACGTCTTGCTCAAGCCCACCTCCGAGTGGCAGGCCCCGTCCAAAGCTGACATTGAGGAGCAGGTCCGTCACCGAATGGAACAAGTGCCCGGCATCGCGTTCGGATTGTCTCAGCCGATTGCCATGCGGGTCGATGAACTGGTGTCGGGGGTCCGATCCCAGGTCGCGATCAAATTGTTCGGCGACGACCTGGAGACGTTGCGGGTGAAAGCAGACGAGATTGCTCGGGAGGTGCGGCTGGTGCGCGGCATGTCCGATCTTCGGGTCGAGCAGGTGTCGGGTCTCTACTATCTGAAGCTCGACATCGACCGTGCCAAGATTGCGCGGCATGGGATCAATGTGGCTGAGATTACGGAGGTGATTGAAGCCGTCGGGGCTGGGATCGCCGCTGGGGAGGTGTTCGAAGGGCAATGGCGCTTTCCGATCCGGGTGCGATTTCCGGATGCGCAGCGCGCCGATGTGGAGACGATTGCGGCGCTGTGGGTGACCGCGCCGGACGGGTCCCGCATTCCCCTGCGCGAGCTGGCCGACATTCGAATCGTGGAAGGGCCGGCACAGATCAGCCGGGAGCATGCGAGCCGCCGGATTGTGATCGAAGCCAACGTGGTCGGGCGTGACCTGGTCGGCGCCGTCGAAGAGGCCCAGACGGCCGTGTCCCGTCAGGTACAGCTCCCGCCCGGGTACTATGTGACCTGGGGCGGCCAATTCGAAAACCAGCAGCAGGCCATGACGCGCCTAGCCGTGGTCGTGCCTCTGGTCATCGGCCTGATCTTCTTATTATTGTATTTTACGTTCGGAAATCTCAGACAAGCCGCACTGATCCTGCTCGCGATTCCATTTGCCATGGTCGGCGGGCTGCTGGGACTGATGGTCGGAGGGCTGTATCTGTCGGTGCCGGCCTCCGTGGGCTTTATTGCCTTGTTCGGTGTCGCGGTGCTCAATGGGGTCGTGAAGATCGCCTACATCAACCAATTGCGAGAACAGGGGATGCCGTTGGACGAAGCTGTGCTGACCGGCATGGTCCTGCGGGTGCGCCCGGTGCTGATGACCGCGGGCGTCGCGATGATGGCGCTCATTCCCCTGCTGCTGGCGACGGGACCAGGCTCCGAGATACAACGCCCGCTCGCTACAGTGGTGATCGGAGGGTTATTTTCTTCCACAGTTTTAATCCTTGTGGTCATGCCGGTGTTCTATCACTGGATAGAACACCGAATCACACAGCGGCGCACCGCGGAGGCAGCCGTCCTCACAACGGCTTCTGACAGAGAGGTGGTTACATGAGGGGCAATCGTCATGACGTTCTTTGGTGCATCTGCTCATGATGCTTGGGATGTTCACTCCCGTCGTGATCAGCGGATGCGTTGAGATACCTGCCTCGTATCCCGCCAGTGCACAGCCGTACCTGATTGGCCTTTCAGAATCAGAAATCCTGGCCTGCGCTGGGCCGCCCCGTACCGCGTTGTCACGTGACGGGGTGAGAATCCTGACCTATCACAGGGCGAGCGAACTCTTGGAAAGGTCATTTCCCGGTTCCAGCGGCAGCCGGGCCGAAGGGGCACGGTACGCATGCACCCCATCGTGAGGCTGCAGGGTAACCGCCTTACCGAAGAGACATTGCGGGCCGATCGCTTCAGCTGAAGCCCTGTGGGCCAGAACTGGAATCCGAACAGGCGCGGCAAAGAGGAATTAATCGAAAGAGAGCGAAAGCTAAAGGAGACCAGCATGCACGAACCGATGATGGGTATGTGGGGTTTAGTTGGTTATGTGTTCATGGTCACTTTCTTGGCAGTGGGGATAGTCGCAGTCGTACTGTGGGTAAAGTCATGGTTAGAACAAGGACGGCTTGGCTCAGCATCGCGAGAACCAGAATCAGCCTTGGAAATTCTGAAAAAGCGCTACGTCCGTGGAGAGATCAACAAGCAGGAGTTCGAAGAGAAGCGGAGTCCTCAACGCGTGCCCCACGGTTGGACAGGGAAGCGAGAACATGATGTGTGAGGAGGTGATCTTGTCAGAAATGCGTGAAAGGGCCAGGCGCTGAGTTGAATGTGTCTGATGGTCAAAGTGCGAAGAATTGGGCAAAAAATATGATGGAGAAGACGCGGATTGAAATCGCGCTTTTGTTGCCCGCGGTGTCGGATGCTCGTGACACGTGCGTGCAGCGACTCGGTGACTTGTTGAGAGCGAAAGAAGGAATTGCGGCCACACACCTTCCGGACATGAACGACAAGGGCTCCGACCATATCTGCATTCACTACGATCCCGACCGGCTGTCGATCGGGGAAGTTCGAGATTTGGCGCACCGAGCCGGAGTGGAACTCGACAAGCGGTTCGGGCACTTGTTGCTCAAGTCGGCACCGATGCACGCTCGACAGGCGCGTACGGTCGAGTCGCGGGCGAGACAAATCGCCGGGGTGCTGGAAGCGGCGGCATCGCCCGCTGGCGTGCTGCGTATCGAGTTTGATCGCCACGCAACCGACGAAGCAGCCATCCGAGGAGAGGTGCAGAAGATCGGTGTGCTCTTCATCGAAGAGCACACACAGCGGATGCAAGCCAAACCAACCGAAGATGGAGGCAAGTTTGCCGGGAAAGAAGATGAACATGAACATGGTGGCCTGTTTGGCGGAAGGACGGAGTTGGTTTTCGCCGCGCTCTGCGGCGGGCTGCTGGTCATCGGATGGCTGCTTTCGTCGCTGATCGATATCACGTCGTGGGTGCCTTGGAGCCTCTATCTGGCCGCGTATTTTTTCGGCGGCTTTTTTACGTTTCGCGAAGCGATCGAGAATATCCGTGCCGGTCGTGTTGAAATCGATTTCCTGATGCTGGTGGCCGCCGCTGGCGCTGCCACGCTAGGAGAATGGGCTGAAGGCGCTCTACTGCTCTTTCTATTCAGCCTTGGACACGCGCTGGAACAGTATGCGATGGGCCGTGCCAAACGGGCGATCATAGCGCTTGCTGAACTCGCGCCCCAAACCGCGCTGGTCCGTCGTGGCGGCGAAAGAGAGGAAGTGCCGGTGGAACAACTCCGTTTTGGAGACGTCGTGATCGTCAAGCCGAATGAGCGAATCCCTGCTGACGGGTTCGTGATCAAGGGTGAAGGTAGCGTCAATCAGGCCCCGATCACCGGCGAGAGTGTGCCTGTGGACAAGCGGACAGTTGATGATCCGCAAACGGCGGCTGCGAATCCCGATCGGCTCGATCCGCAATACCGCGCGTTCGCCGGCACCATCAATGGAAGTAGCGCGCTGGAGATTCAGGTCACCAAGCTCGCCAGTGAATCCACGCTAGCCCGTGTTGTTCTAATGGTCAGCGAGGCCGAGACGCAAAAGTCGCCCACACAGCGGTTCACCGATAAATTCGAGCGCTACTTCGTTCCCGCAACGCTGACGTTTGGCGTCCTGCTCCTGTTCGCCTGGTCCGTGATCGACGAACCGTTCAGCACGTCATTCTATCGCGCGATGGCGGTGTTAGTGGCGGCCAGCCCCTGCGCTCTGGCAATCTCGACCCCGAGTGCGGTCTTAAGCGGCGTGGCTCGCGCGGCGCGCGGCGGAGTGTTGGTCAAAGGTGGCGGGCCGCTAGAACACTTGGGAAGGCTCGGCGCTATCGCGTTCGATAAAACCGGCACCTTGACTGAAGGCAAGCCACGCCTGACCGATGTGGTCGGTTCAGACGGCGTCGCCGAAGACGAGTTGTTGCGCGTGGCCGTGGCAGTGGAAAGTCTTAGCGACCATCCGCTGGCGGCCGCCGTGGTGCGGGGCGGTAGAGAGCGGCTGAAGAGCGATTCCGTCTTACCAGCTCACGACGTGCAAAGCATCACCGGCCGCGGTGTCAAAGCCACCGTTGACGGTCAGCCGGTTTACATCGGCAAAGACAGCCTTTTCGCCGAAGTCGAAGGTTTGCCGCTACCGGATGCATTGCGGGAGTCTGTCGAGAAGCTCAAAGCCAGCGGACGCACCACGATGATCGTCCGGCGTGGCGACACCTACCTCGGTGTCTTGGGCTTGATGGACACGCCGCGCGAAGCAGCCAAGAACGTGATTGCCCGCTTAAAAGAACTTGGCATCCGGCGAATGATCATGCTCTCGGGTGACAATCAACAGGTCGCTGATGCAGTCGCCAAAGCAGTCGGTATCGACGACGCCTTGGGTGACTTGATGCCCGACGACAAAGTTGAGGCGATCAAGAAACTCAGCGAACAAGAAGGCGTGGCAATGGTTGGCGACGGGGTAAACGACGCTCCCGCGATGGCAAATGCCACGGTCGGGATCGCGATGGGCGCGGCCGGTTCAGACGTTGCACTGGAAACCGCCGATGTGGCGTTGATGGCGGACGACTTAAACCACCTTCCCTTCGCCGTCGGCCTTAGCCGACAAACTCGCCGCATTATTCGGCAGAATCTCTGGTTCAGCCTCGGTATGGTCGCATTCCTTGTTCCTGCGACGGTACTTGGACTGAGAATGGGCGTCGCTGTCTTGTTCCATGAAGGTTCAACGCTCCTGGTCGTTTTCAATGCTCTCCGCCTCTTGGCGTATCAAGCCAAGTAAATTGCGGATCGGAGACTTTTGCATGTTCCCCTTCAGTAGAGGCAAAGATAGCAATGGGTAGCATTGCAGCCATCGCAGCTGTAGCGGCGGCGCTCGCAGAACTAGAGGCACAAGATAAGCTTGAAGGGCCATATGAAAGAGTTTTAGGCAAGCTCAGCATACGTTTCTCATTGCTACACTTAACTCTAGAGCAGTTCAGCTGGGACGTTTGGGGTGTCAATACGCCTCTTGCATCTATCCTTACAAAGGACTTACCAACCAAGCACCTCGTTGAAAAACTGCGCGCAAACGCCGACATCGTGATAATAAGGTAGAACGATTCGGCTTTTTCTTATTGGACCGGGGAACATCGAGGAGACACAGACGCGTTACACCTATCCATGAACACTCAAGGACTTCATGTCCCATGAACTGGTACAGAAGACCCGGGTCTTTTACGGGCGTTGCGCCAACGAGCCTGGCGATATTGTGGTCTGGCTCGCCGATTTCATCGGCGACGATGCGAAGTGGTCGGCTCCCCAAATTCCGGGCCATCGCTAGGGAGAGTTTCCAGCGGTGATGAGGGACTCGCAGAGCTGATTCTCTGCATAGGCCCTGGCAAATTCCTCGGACGTGCGATCCTGGAGCGTGCGGTGAGGCCGACTCTCGTTGTATTCCTGCCGCCAGGTCTCGATTCGGTCTTTGGCTTCGTGCAGCGACTCGAACCAGTGCGCATTCAGGCACTCCCGTCGCAACGTTGCATTGAACGATTCCACATGGGCATTATCCGTCGGCTTCCCGGGTCGCGAGAAGTCGATCCGCACCTGGTGCTGATAGGCCCACAGATCCACGATCTGACTGCAGAACTCACTGCCATTATCGCAAAATAGCACCGTGGGCGCGCCCCGTCGGGCCGTGAGCTGATTCAGCATGGTAACCACGTGCTCCCCGCGGAGGCTCTTCCCCACCTCAATTGCCACACTCTCCCGGGTGTACACATCGACCACGGTGAGGGCGCGAAACCGTTACCCATTTGCCAATTGATCGGCGACAAAGTCCAACGTCCACGCCTCATTCGGTCTTCTCGGCTTGGGGCGGGTCCAGCGTGGGGCAACGGATTTCCGTCGTCGTGGCACTCGCTGGCGCAGCATCAGGCCTTCTTCCCGGTAGAGGCGATACGCGAGCTTCTTACCCACGGCCCACCCTTCTTGATTGAGCAGCACGCGTATTTTCCGGTAGCCGTACCGGACCCGTGTCTGGGCCATCTCTCGGATCCGCTGCTGGAGCATGGTGCGCGGATCGCGATGACTCCGATAGTAGTAGGTGGCCCTCGCACAGCGGACGGTTCGGCAGGCGCGCCGCTCACTGACCGTATACCTGGTGCACAGATACGCTACCACACTCCGCTTCCGCGAGGGCTTTAGAATTTTTTTGACAGGACGTCCTGGCGCATCACTTTATCCAACGACAAGTCCGTCACCAAGCGCTTCAGCTTGGTGTTCTCGTCCTGCAGCTGTTTGAACTCCCGCACCTGTTCCGATTCCAATCCCGCATAGCGCTGCTTCCACCGGTAGAACGTCTGCTCCGTAATCCCGAGGTGGGGGATGAGGTCGATGACGGGGGTTCCCCTCTCCGCCTGCTTGAGCACCGCCACAATCTGCTCGACACTGAATCGTTTTCGTTTCACGGCATCCTCCTTCCCCATCCAGGGGTGAATTATGCCGGAAACTCTCCCTCAAATCGGTCTCAAAATCGGGGAGCCGACCAATTCTCGGCGGGGGCATCATCTGGATGACTGGTTGGGTGCTCATCGATCCTCTCCTGAGCGCTGGTATTAGTATCTTTATCGTCTGGCGCACATGGGCACTTCTCACTCAAGCCGTGCATGTGCTCATGGAAGAAGTGCCGACTCGTCTGGACGCCAAAGAGGTCGGACAAGCCATGGTCGGCGTGTCTGGGGTGAAGGGGATTCATGACCTTCACATTTGGACCATTACTTCCGGCCTGGACGCGCTCAGTTCCCATGTAGTGGTTCCTGTTGGGGAGGACCGGGACGAAGTGTTGGAACGCCTCCAATCGCTTCTCCGAGATCGCTTCGGAATCGATCATGTTACGATACAGATTGTGGAGAAACAATCGGACCGTGTGCGGGTGGAATAGACTTCAGCGCATGCGTGTATCTATGAATATAGGTGCCTCCAGATCCATGAACACAGTGCGGGAACCCTCGCCACCGTACTGTGTTCACATTGGTCTATCTGGGCGGTGCGCTTCTACAAGGAATTTGCCACTTGGAATGAGCGTGTCAGGCCGAAGATGTAACTGGTTCCCTGCGCCAAATTGTTGTTGGAATCCCGCTCAAACGGGATCTGCGCGAAAAAATACACCGACGTCATCTTGGTCCAGTTGGATTCAATGAGCTGACCCAGACCGACTTGGAAGCCGGGTGTGAAAGCATGGTAAGTTGATCCGGTGGTGGGCACCGCTCGGTTCATGATCCTGGGATCAATCAGCTCTATCACCGTTGACCACGGAACCGAATTCCAATCTCGTGCCTTGGAGGATTGGGCCTATCGTCGAGGGGTGCAACTCGACTTCATTCGACCGGGCAAACCCGTGGAAAACGCCTTCATTGAATCATTCAACGGTCGCCTTCGGGATGAATGTTTGAACGTGCACCAGTTTGCCTCACTGGCCGAGGCACAGGTCATCATCGAAGCCTGGCGGTGCGACTACAATCAGTGTCGGCCCCATAGCTCGCTCGGGCACCTGACACCGAATGAGTTTGTTGGACAACGTCAGGGGATTGAGGCCGCCGAAGAAGCCGTCTGTTCTAGTTAAGATCTGTCTCAGAACGGGACCAACGTCAAGCTGTAAGGGCGCATGCGCAATATTGTTCTAGGATATAGCAGTGATAAGGAATTTTAAGCACAAGGGCTTGAACAAACTGTTTCAGGACGATAACTGGCGGAAGGTGCCGACGGTGCGTCGTCAGAATTAACGCAGATCCTGGCCTGGCTGAATGAAGCGCGTACGGTGCAGGACATGGCCCTGCCGGGATACCGGCTTCATCCGATGAAGGGGAACCGTGCGGGAAGGTATCAACGGCAGTGTCCACCAAATGCCCACGGCAGGGTCAAAATGGGTCGAGACCAACCGGAATCGATCGAATGAATGCGCATGACATTTGAGCGGGAATGTGGCTGCTGGAGCCGATTTGCAGTGATTTCTCGCGAAAAATTAGCGGGGTGTCTGGAAGGCTTGGAACGGCTTACAAAACCGCTGCTCTGCCATTGAGCTACGCCAGCTTTTGTGGAATGACACGAATGATTCTGCGGAGTTATCTTTTACTACTTCTCTACGTTCCTGTCTAGTGTTGAGTCTGACGTTCCCGGCGTGTGTTCCCCTGAAGATACTCCCCAAGTTTGGTTGTGAGGTCTGCCTCTCGACCCCGCAATCGTCGAGAACGGGAAGTGATCGTCCTCTCAATTTCTCTCCCACACTCCATTTTTCCCCAATCAACTAGGGGATGTCCTAGCACGCTCGGCACACATCCTTGAGCATGGTATGTATATCTCTGCCTCCTGAATGGACGTCGGCTACGGAGGGAATGTGATGACGCGGACTGAAACGGACGCAATACGCGAGCGATGGAGCCAGCGATTCGATGCGTCAGTCTGTAACCATTTGATTCAAGAATTGGAGAGCGATGACGAGGGACATGTGACGGGCCGCTACATCTGCATTGCTTGCGGTGAACATGTGGCCTATCTACCACTTGCCGGATAACGTGCCAAGAATGTCTCTGCTGGTAACAGAGGTTGAGCTGGAAGAATGTCTTGGGGCGCGACGGTTTCCCAAGGAAGGTCACGACCCCGGTGCTTCAGTCCGTTGTCTTGTGCTCGGGATTTTCCTAGGTTCTTTTATGCGGATGCAGTGTGAGCGTCGCCTTGACTGATCCAGTCATATCACCAGACGTGGCAACATCACAGGCGAACTGTTCATACGAGACCAACTCGGGATTTCATTAGTCTATAGGCAATAAGTTAGATGCTAGAGTCGCAACCATGGAGCCAGGAGAACCTCGCAGGCCGCCAGACATTGAGGAATTCGTGCGCGTGTGCGAAAGACTCATCGAAATGGCTTTTGAAAACGGTGGACTGACAGACGGTGAGTGCGAAGAAATTGTTTGTATTGTATATGTTGTCGGGCAAGTAGAAAAATCCGTCCGTCCATATGGCGATCTAGATGACTTGGCCGCCGCCATTGCTGTTTCTAAGCTTTCTTCTGCTGCAGACTGATTCCCATAGCGCATGTCAATCCCGTCAGAACCAATTTGCAGAGGTTGAAGACTTTGCGTTCCAGTTTAAAATGCAGCTTTTTTTAACGGCGATACACACACATTGTGAATGTGCTTTCCAAGGAGTTGCCATGGAAGAGTTCGTGATCGAAGAAGATGGCCCTTCATCTGCCCTTGATATTCCTCTTGGTGACGTTTTGGCATTCGTCAAGTGGATGAATCAAGCGAGAAACTCTCTCGATGGAGGTGACGCCTTACCGAACTTCCCTGACATGAGTTCCGGAAAAGTTCACAGCTGGGTTCAGCTTATTCAGCGGCTGGATCAGCGCGTTCACCGGAGCGAAGAAAAGATCCTGGCCCTGAAGGAGAATGTGATTGCATACGAAGCAGAGATAGACCAAATCTTCTCGCATTTGCACCGGAATATCGCATCATTCTACGACCACCTCGGACAATCGCACAAAGCCGAAGAGGTTCGTCGTCGTGCTGAGACGCTTTGCTGCTAGCATAGAGGCGAACCTATCTGTGAAAGAGGAATGGGAAGAGATCTACTCTCTACGTGGTGGCGGATGAGGGAGTGGAACCGCCGGGTAATGATCGAGGGCTTCCTCAAGCACTCGGACCGATTCATGAAGGAGGTCTGTTGCACAGGTGAGCGTGACGTGAATCTCTTGGAGCGCCTCTTCCCATCGTCCTTCCTGGTGGAGGGTTTGAAAACGGCGGTGATGCTCATCCAAGATCGCTTGCTTCGCCTCCAGCATCAGACTATCGATCGCGGTCACGATGCCTCCCATTCGTGTGATGAAGTTGCACGCTAGCAGACACCTTGCGTAGACGACAATGATACGAATGGGGGGTGATCCATAGTTGGCTCGATACACAATTTACACATTATTTACGAGAAATTCACAGGGCTGGAATGTGTCCCAGTTAGGCTGGAAGCACGAGATAGTGCCATGACACACACTGCAATGGAACAGACTCTCTCAAATAGCCGGCTCAGGCGATTCCGGATCACACTCATGACTTATGACATCACGCGTGTCTGGGAGGGAGGCACACGATTCATTTTAAGCCTGCTGATCCTGACGATCCTTCTTGGCTTGGCAGGCGGAGTTGCAAAAACGTTTCTTGACTTACGGCTTCTTTTTTCCACTGACGTGGAAACAGCCCTTCGGCAGCTATTAGTCGACACCCTTACACTGCTGGCCGTCGTCGAAGTGTTGAAAACCACCCTCGCATACTCCTCTGAGGGACGCGTCAGGGTCACCTTTATTATCGACACAGTCCTTGTCGTCATGCTGACGGAGGTCATTTCACGATGGTTCACGGGCGGGGAGTGGCATCAATTCGCGATACTAGGAGGCATCTTACTCACGCTGGGTCTCATCCGCATCGTGGCCGTCCGATACAGCCCGACACTGACGACTCTCGCACAACAGGCTAATCAACCGGGGTTCTCATTTCCATAATCTCACAGGAGAAACCTATGCCAAAAAGTGCTCTGCTTGAATCAGCTCAGGACGTTCATGCTGAACGAAGTGAGCGCCATGATACCGACGTCCTGACGGCAGCCATTCTCGACCATCTCAACGAGCAGTCCGTCATGAGTCTGGACTCGCTCATCTGCCTCATGCCCGAATACACCTGGAATCAAATCTTCCACCATGTCGACCAACTCGCTCGATGCCGTACGATCGTCCTTCGCCGGCACCGATTTGAGTACATGCTCTTTTCGACTCAGTTCGTTGATCCTTGCTACGTTCGATGAATAGACGATCGGGAGGGGTCAAACTTATTCGAGGTTGTTTTTGGGAGGTCCTGACGGAGTGGTGTGACGAATGATCTTGCCTTCAACCAGATAGACCACCAGTTCGGCGATATTGGTGGCATGATCGGCCATCCGTTCGAGGTATTTGGCAATGAAGCTCAAGCGAATAGCGCGAGAAATCGTTCGCGTGTCTTCGAGCATGAATGACAGCAGTTCGCGGAACAATTGTTCCATCAGATTATCGACGAAGTCGTCGTCTGTGAGCACCTTTCGTGCGAGGGTCGAGTCATCCTTGACGAACGCATCGATGCTCTGCTTCACCATCATCCGCGCCAAATTTCCCATCATGGGAATATCGATGTAGGGTTTGAGCTGCGGTTCTTCGTTCAGCTCGATCGCCCGCTCGCAAACATTCTCCGCTAGGTCGCTGATGCGCTCGAGTTCGGTGGCGATTTTCATCGCGGTCGTCACCAATCTGAGATCTCGCGCTGCAGGCTGATGGAGGGCCAGCAACCGAATACTCTCTTCGTCGATCTCCACATCCAACTCATTGACCTGATGGTCCCGTTCGATCACCTCGCGGGCCAGCGCCGAGTCGCGTGTCACCAGTGCAGTGAGGGCCTTGTCGATCTGGTCTTCCGCCTGCCCGGCCATTCTCAGGAGCTTAGTCTTCAAATCGGCGAGTTCTTCGTCAAAGTGTCGCTGTGTCATCCCGTTCACCCAAATCGTCCGGTAATGTAATCTTCTGTCTGCTTCTTGGCCGGCGTGGTAAAGAGTTGTTTGGTGAGCCCGAATTCCACGATTTCGCCCAGGTACATGAACGCGGTCCAATCGGACACCCGCGCCGCCTGCTGCATATTGTGCGTGACAATGACAACCGTCAAGTCTTGCTTCAATGAAAAGAGCAACTCTTCGATCTTGGCAGTGGCGACGGGATCCAGCGCCGAACAGGGTTCGTCCATCAGCAGGACATCCGGTTTGACGGCGAGTGCTCTGGCGATACACAGTCGTTGTTGTTGCCCTCCGGAGAGACCGAAGGCGCTTGCGTGTAAGCGATCTTTCACTTCGTCCCACAGCCCTGCGCCTTTGAGCCCCTCTTCGACGATCTGATCCAACTGACCACGGTTTCGGATTCCATGAAGGCGCGGTCCATAGGCCACATTTTCATAGATCGATTTCGGAAAGGGGTTCGATTTCTGAAAGACCATCCCGACACGCTTTCTCAGGTCGGTAATATCCACATCGGAACCATAAATATTCACACCGTCAAGCAGGAGGGTGCCGTCTAATCGAGCACCTTCAATCAAATCGTTGAGCCGATTGAGACAGCGCAGCAAGGTGGATTTTCCACAGCCGGATGGCCCTATGAACGACGTGACCTGATTCTTGACGATCTCAATGTTGATTTTGAAGAGTGACTGGCGGTCTCCATAAAAGAAGTCGACCTGGTTTAAGGTAAGTTTGACGGAGTTCGTGCCGGAATCGTGGTCAGGTGATTGTCGATGGCTATCCTGCACGGTGTACCTTAATGCTGGAGGCGACGGCTGTTGAGTCGAAGGTGGAGAAAGCTGCATGGAGATCCTTTATAACACTGAGCCTGCATATTTCTTGCGCAAGTGGTTACGAAGGACAATCGCGGTAAAATTTAACAAGACGACAACCGAGATCAAGACCAGGGTGGTGATGTAGACCATTGGTTTGGCCGCCTCCACGTTGGGAGACTGAAAGCCCACGTCGTAAATGTGAAATCCCAGATGCATGAACTTTCGATCGAAGTGGAAAAAGGGCCATGAACCGTCCACGGGGAGGGAAGGCGCAAGCTTCACAACCCCTGTCAACATGAGCGGGGCCACCTCACCTGCCGCCCGCGCCATCGCCAGAATCAAACCTGTCAGAATACCCGGCAGAGCAGAGGGTATCACGACCTTGAGCATCGTTTCTAACTTGGTTGCGCCAAGGGCCAACGATCCTTCGCGGAACTCCCTCGGTACGGCGGCGAGTCCTTCTTCTGTGGAGACAATGACCACCGGAACAGTCAGCAGCGCCAAAGTCAAAGAAGCCCACAGAATGCCGCCGGTACCGAAGGTCGGTGTCGGAAGTCGTTCAGGGAAGAAGAGGGTGTCGAGAGTCCCTCCAACGGCGTAAATGAAAAAGCCAAGTCCGAACACACCGAAGACGATTGAGGGCACACCTGCCAGATTGTTGACGGCGATTCTCACGAGACGGACCATCGCGCCTTGTTTGGCATATTCTCGCAAATAGAGCGCGGCAAGCACACCGAAGGGCACGACAGCGATGGTCATGATGATGACCATCATCACCGTTCCAAAAATGGCTGGAAAGATGCCGCCCTCCGTGTTGGCTTCTCGAGGCTCAGAGCTGAGGACAGACCACACATTCGTGAAATAGATCCAGCCTTTGTGAAGCAAGGTCATCTCGTTCGGGCGGAGGGCGCGGATGATCTGCCCGACCGGGATCTGTTTTTCTCGTCCGTTCGCATCCACCATAAGCACGGAGTATTGGTCAAACTGCGTGCGTAGCGCTTCCAATTCTGTGGTTTTTTCTTGATAACGGAATTCCGCTGCAGCGATTTGGGCCTTGAGATTTTCGATCGAGGATTTTGATGAGGAAAGACTATTCAATTCGAACGCGCGAATCTTCAGTCTGGCCTGCTCGATATCTGCATTAATTGATCCGATCTCAACTTTCTCGATCCTAGTGATCTGTCGATGAAGGGCCTCGGTCGTGCTGAGAAGTGAGGCCAAGGCCATCCACCCGACTTCATTCCCGTCCGCCAGAAGTGTCTCTCCATCGTACACTGCCTTAATCCTGGCAAACATGTTGCCCCATTCGCGCCGTTCCAGGAGTACCACATCTGTCGGATAGGCGAGCGACACAATCTGATCGTCATTGATCCATTTGAAATCCAGCCCGTATAAATCGCGATTCCCGATCTTGACGCGTACCCGCCCTTTTCCTTCTGGGCGGCTCGGTGTGATCGAGCGAGGGATGATTTCGCGCCCAGCCAGTTGTCCCATCGTGTGCTGCCCATCTTTCAAGGTGACTTCGGCTATGTCCGATGTCCAAAAATATCCCAAGCCGTTGATCATGATCAGCAGCAAAAGACCGAATACCATGAGCAGGGACACCGAGACACCGGCGGCACATCCCCAAATGAAGACGTTGCCGGAAGCGAGAAACTTTTTGAACGGCGTACGCATTAATATTGACTGTACTTCGTCCGCAGCCGTTGTCGGATCACTTCTGCTACGGTATTGATGAGAAACGTAAAGGCAAACAACAGCACGGCTGCTAAAAATAAGGTGCGATAGAGTGTGCCTCCATGCGGGGCTTCGGGAATTTCTACGGCGATATTGGCCGATAACGTGCGAAAGCCGTTGAACAGACTCCAGTCCATGATAGGGGTATTGCCCGTGGCCATGAGGACAATCATCGTTTCTCCGATGGCCCGACCAAAACCGATCATCAACGCCGAGAAGATTCCCGGGCTTGCCGAGACAAGCACGAGCTTGACCAAGGTCTGCCAGCGGGTGGCCCCCAGCGCAAGAGACCCGGCGATCAAATGTCGTGGAACGTTGGACAGGGCTTCCTCTGAGATACTAAAGATGATCGGGACAATGGCGAAGCCCATGGCAAACCCCACCACGAGCGCGTTCCGCTGGTCGTACCTAAGTCCCCAATGGGTGGCGAACCAGGTTTTGTAGTCCGATCCGAACAAGAATGATTCGATCGGGTGGTTCAAGCCAAGACAGATCCAGGCGGTCCCGATGATCACAGGAATCAGAATGAACGATTCCATACCAGGGCGAAGGCGGCGAATGGTCGCAGGGGGGAGACATTGCCAGAGAATTGCCGTGGCTAAAATGCTGAACGGCACCACTACGGTCATCGCAATCAGTGCCGGGAATATGCGTTCGAGCACAGGGGCGAGCCACAAGCCAGCCAGAAAGCCCAGGATCACGGTCGGGAGCGCAGCCATAATTTCGATGGTCGGTTTGATTTTGGCTCGAAGATTGGGATGCATGAACATCGACGTATAGATGGCGCCCAAGATGGCAAGTGGTACCGCGACGAGCATGGCATACAGCGTACCCTTCAGAGTACCGAACATCAGCGGAAGGAGACCGAACTTTGCTTCAAAATCATCGGCTCCGCTGGAGGATTGCCACACATGTTCCGGCTTCTCGTAGCCTTCATACCACACAGGGCTGAACAGGGTTGCAAGTGTTGTCTCCGGATGGGGGTTGTGAATGGCATAGGTGACCAGTGACCCCTGCTCGGTGAGGGCAACGGCTCCATCAGCTTTGGGGGAAAATGTCAGGGTGCGAATTCCCTGCTGGTTTCCCTGCAGTTTCAACAGAGTTTGTGCGGAGGTCGAATAGTGAACAAACAGATTGCCCTGTGCGTCGCCGGTCATAAATCCCTTGTCGCGAAGCGATGGAGAGATCGCGGTGACGGGAGCAGGATGCGTCTCGAAGTGATGAATCAGGCGGAGGCGAGTGATTGAGCTTTCTTGCGCTTCGCGCACCGGCATCCAGACCGCGACGTCCCCGGCGCTGGTCCCGATAACCAGGGAACGATCACCGATCAAGTAGGACAGGGCCGTGACAGACGTATCGGCAGGAGCCACCGATATGGTTTCGATGAGACTCGGCGGGGCCCCCTCCCGCACATCATAATGGTACAGGTTTCCGGTGGCCGTTCCGATCGAGAGTGTTTCGCCCCGGCTATCAATGATCAAGGCCGTGACAGATTCAGCGTCGTGACTGGCCATTGCAACTGGAGTAGTCGCAAAGGGTGTGGCTGCGTACCACAACCGCCCGCGGTCTGTCAGCGCGATGGCGAGGGTCCCTCGCTCCGTCGGTTGATAGGCCAACCGAACGATCTGCTCTTTGGCGGGAGTCAATTGCACCGGGGAACCAAGAGTGACCGTTGGAACGATCTGCCGTGCCTCCTCCTCGAATCCGGCGATAAACTCGATAGTCACAGGAATAATGCGGCCATCGTCCGTGCCAAGGGCGAATTGATTACCGCGACCTACTGTGCGCGCAATGGATGTGACGGAAACCTTGGCGAGCTCCGGAGGCAAGGCATGGGGGAGGGATACGCCGGAACGCGCATTGAAGAAGCGAATCTGATGGTCGGATCCTGCTGTGAGTTGATAAATAATCTCTTGATATTCGTCCATCCCAACAAGGCTGGATTGCGGGAACCCTCTTACTGGAGCCGTACCGGCAATGTGACTTACTTCGGTCCCTTGAGGAGGGAAGAAGAGGGAGGTGACTTCTTTGACCAAGAAAATAAAGATCCCGATAATGCTCAGGATGACAGCAATCCCGCCCATGCTGATGACGACTTGAGCAAGACGGTCAAGGATACGTCGCCGCATCATACTGGCTGAGTTGCGTGATATCGTGTGCAGGGGTGTAACGCCATACGCCCCTGCATTGGGAAAGGGAGGCGGAGCGGGACTGCTGGTTCTAGTCAAGTTTTTTGAGTTCCTGCTCGATCGCGGCTGCTTTCAGTGGAAAAAATCCATCTTTCACCACCACGTGTTGTCCTTCTTTGCTGTAGATGAATTTGATGAATTCTACGACGATCGGATCCAGTGGTTTATTGGGGGCCTTATTCACATAGAGATAGAGGTGTCGCCAGAGCGGGTAGGATCCATTGTCGGCGTTTTGTTGGCTGGCCTCTTTAAACGCTGTGCCGTCTTTCTCAGCCAATGGAACGGCGCGCACGTTCGATGTGAGATACCCGATGCCACTGAAGCCAATGCCATCTTGATCTTCGCTCACACTTTGAACCACGGATGCTGACCCAGGCTGTTCTTTGACTTCGTCCTTAAAATCTCCATTCTTCAAGGCATGTTCTTTGAAGAATCCATAGGTGCCTGAGGCCGAGTTTCGTCCATAGATGCTGATAGGATTATTGCCCTGGTCGCCGTCCACACCGGCCTGTTTCCACAACTGAATGTTCTGGTTGTGACCCCAGCGCCGGCTCTTCGAAAAGATCGCATCGACTTGGGCCATCGTGAGTCCTTTAACCGGGTTGTCCTTGTTAACGTAAACGGCCAGCGCGTCGATGGCGATTGGGAGCGCGGTGGGCTTATATCTAAATTTTCTCTCGAAGGCATCCACCTCTGTGTTTTTCATCGTGCGGGACATCGGTCCCAGCAGCGCGGTGCCTTCGATCAAGGCTGGAGGAGCCGTGCTCGAGCCCTTGCCTTCGATCTGGATTTTGACGTTGGGATATTGTTTTCGAAAGCCTTCAGCCCAGAGGGTCATGAGATTGTTCAGCGTATCCGAACCGATGCTGTTGACATTGCCGGAGACCCCGCTGACCTTGGCGTAGCCTTTTAACGCCGGATCGAGCAGGATTGCTTCCTCGGCGTAGGCCGATGATATAGTCGGAAGAAGTGTCCCAAGGAGGGCGACACACCAGAGACCGTGTCTTGTCACAGATCTTTTCATCGAGACTCCTTTCATCTCATAGTCATAAGGATGAGTTTGATTTGTTACTACTGTGTTACGTCGGTGTTACGTCCGCGTTAACAATAATTTCACGACTGATCCCGATCAGATTGATCATGCCGCCAAACTTCTTCCGAACGTGACCGTCCTTAATAATTGAACTGCAATTGAAAACGGATGACCTGCCCATCATGAATGTCATAGGGAAAGTTGATTGTGTCCGTGCGTTTCATCCAGGCATAGGCGACGGTGAGCTCGAGTGCCCTGTTGAATTGATATTCCACCCCGACTTCCGTTTCTCGGACAACATTGAACGGTGAATTGGTCCGATTCTTCTTGCCACCGTTGTATTCTTGCCACCGCACATAGGGCATAATATTGTCCCATTTATACATGGCTTGAACATATCCGCCTTGAAGGTAACCTTCCTGAACGGCCGTCCTGGCTGGGTTGAGTTCTGGACCCCGTCCCCAATTCCATTCTGCTTGGAGACCAAAGGGCTGAGGGTACAGCACAAAATGTGTGCCAATTCTCTCGTCGAGAATATTCCCGCCGTCCGGAATCGTGACCCCATTGGCCACCGGAACATTAATGAGTCCTCGATACGCATCAACTCCGACTTGCACGATTTGCCCATAGGGCAACTCGAAGGGGTAGGTGGTGTGCACTACGATATGTTTATTATCATTCGCCTCTGGAACATTGAGAGTCTGGCCGTTATACACGCCAACGCCCACTATCCCATAGTCTCCTGATCCCTTGAGACCCTTATCGACGAGGCTGCGGAATAATTTTCTGGTGTCCGCCGGAGTGTAATATAAGAAAAACCCTATATCCCGCTCATTGGGCGACGCGCTATTGATCGCGTCGCTTCGGTCAAGGGGGGCACGCTGTTGGCTGGACTGCAATACGTCAAACCCGAACGGAACTTTTGATATACCACCTCGGATACGCCATTCCTTGTCCTTCGTCAGGAAGATGTCGGCATAGAGGTCTCGAATTTGAGCAAAGTTTTGGTTATTTGTGGCGGTTCCTGTGTTTTGGGCAAATTCCGTTTGAAGATAGAGAGACACCCGTTCGTGGATGTCTCCGGAAAGGACAAGACGGGCACGGCGGAGAAGGAAGCCTTTATTGTTGCCGATGCTGCTATCGTACTCGCTGTTCAACTGTTTATCATCGGTGATGTAACTGTAGCGTAGCTGGGTATAGCCGCGGATGCTGATTTTTTCATACCATTTTTCGGTCGTGGCTCTTTCAGATTGAATAATGGCTTCCTGTCTTTCGTGGTCAGCTTTGGTCTTGAGCCATTCTTCTTTGGTGATGACACCTTTGTCATAGAGAGTGTCCTCAAGGCCCGCTTGAACAATTTCAGCTTGGACGATCAATCTAATCCCGATCGTGCACACGATGGTTGCGAACCACGGTCGCCTCATTCGAATACCTCCTTTTTCTCATTGAGGGACTACTGACTGTCTTGCCAGAACTTAAAATAGTCCCAACAGATTAAGGAGAGATGACGGATGCGTTACAGGATTGTTAAGGATGCAGAGAGATACGAAGAATTTCGAGCAGATGGTCTGGCAAGGGTTGCGAAGAAACCCATGATTGCGGGAGACACGCTGAACGAGCAGGCCGGTCGAACGAGGTAGGGACCAATGTGTCCACGTCGTGACAGATTCGCGCTTCGCGCGTAGTGTTATTAGAACACGCGGTAGTACAACACCTTCCCTGTCCCAGTATTCTGATCGCGCTCGAGCACGACGGTTGCGCTCCTTGTCACCTCGCTCACCGTTATCATCATGCGAGCCATGAACATATTGCTTTTGACATTGTATAAGTTTTGTTGGCGGAGCGCTTTCCCAATATCCTCGAAACTACCCACACGATCTAAATCCTGAATCGTCTTGAAGGGACGCGCCTGAATAATGTCTGCAGCCATCCCTTGCGTAATTCGAGGATCGAGGGCCTGGAGCACAAGGGCGTTGGCGGTGTTCACATTCACCCAACTTTCTGCGCTGTGCGGATAGACCGTCGCAACCTTTGAAATCTTTGCAATGATCTCGGGAGTCATTCCCTTAATCAGACGCAAATCCAACAGGGTCTTCAGAGGTTCATTGGCTGCGCGGTAGGGCGGACGTAATGTTTGATAATAGATGCTCTCCGCCCCCGCCGGTTCAGGCTCGTCGTCCTGATCGATCCAATCGACGATCGCATCCACGAGATCCGGATTGACCTGCAGGAGTTGGAAGAGTCGCTTGACCCTCTGAACCTTGGGGATCCTGGCCGTGGCATCTCCGCCGGCTGCCAGATCGTTCAGATTCAGTTTCCCCCGTTCGTCCTCGATTTGCGCGGTCAACATGCCGTCGCCGATGGCATATTTCGTGAGGGGAAGCGCCCACACGTCGGTGGGGGCGTCGAAGAATTGTCCTGTTTGTTTGTCCTTGACGAAGTCTTGTTGCAAGATACCACGGGCTGCCTGCACTGCGGCGCGAGCAAGCACGGTGACTTTAAAATTGTCGCGGAAAGCAGCGGCATCACGGTATTCCCGTCTTGCCTCGGCATCGAACTCAAGAATCAACGCAACCAGAAGGGTAAGGACCAGGAGGGTGAGGAGGAGAGCGATACCCCGCTCATCAGGCCTTCTCATACGTCACGATTCTCAGTGTGGCGTCAAGATTGACCGGGTTGTCGTATTTCGGCTTCAGTTGGAGATGATGAACCTGAACGTCATAGGGGGCTTGTTCAATAGCAACCAACAACGCGAGCAGCTGGGGAAGCGATACCCCATCGAGCCGCAGGTCAACCGCGGTTTCTTGATAGCCCTGAACCACAATCGGGGCCTGTGGTTGCAGGCCGACGATGCGATCGCGAATATGGGCTGTTGTCGTGGCCTCTTCCATAAATGCCAGCAGTGAAAACTGGGCCGGCGAGCTTGGCATGTGCTGTTCGAGTTTGGCGATACGTGCCTGTTTCACCATGTAATCCTGCGCCACGAGTGCAAGCTCCTGACTGTCTTTCGCTTTGCGTCGCGCTTGCCGGTCGAGCTTGTCGATCGATGCCATAAGCGGATCGACGATCAACAGAAAAACAAGCACGACCGCGACCATCGCTCCACCGGCAGATACTATGACACGCTCGCGTGCTGAAAAATGCTGCCACCGTTCCTTTAGGATCTGCATCATGGCCGTCCTACCGTGTAGGTGAGGCGAAACACGACTTGGTTTGGCGCGGCGCCCACACGAGTATCGCTGATGGACACATCGTGAAATGTCTCGTCCGCCGTGAAAGCTTGCTTGATTTTCTCCACCGCATCGAAGGTTGTCGTTTCCCCCTCCAGATGAATGCTGGTCCCGTCGATCGTCAGTTCCCGCACTTTTAACGGCACGCCAGACGGCACACGCTTCACGACACCTGCAAGGCCGGCGAGAACGTCGTAGCTTTTGCCGTCGACAACCGCGAGACTTTTCTCCAGCTGTGAGACACGGTAGCGAGCCTGGTCTAACTCTTCGCCCGGGCCGGCGCCTGGACCAAATGTTTGTTCGTATTGTACTTGGAGGCTGTGCTTGAGATCCTTGACCGTCGAATCCTTGAGGAAGAGGCGTGCGGAGAGATCGATCAGGGCCAAGACTGCCAGGATAATTCCGCCCCACAACGCCAACCGTCGATCCTGTTTTGAGACATGATCTGAGGTCGATGTGGCATCGCTGGCGGCCTTAAAGTCCAGCGCGAGATCCGAGCCGACCAATCTCGACCTCCAGCGGGGGCGGACAATATTGGGATGGATGGCCAATCCGAACGCAATGGAAAACGCACGAGGACAGCTCGATCCGAAACCTTGCCGAGGACCGACTGGCAGTAGCCCCAACTGATGCGCCATGTGCCCGCTGAGTTCCTTTAGTTTGGAGCCGCCGCCTGATACCCAGCAATGAGTCAGCCGTTGGTGAACAGCGCCTTCGTAGGCATGGAGAGAGACCCGTAGCTCCTTTAGGACTGGTTCGAGCCAAGCATCGACTTCCTGTACAGCCATGGCTCGTTTCCGTCGTTCTGCTTCCGCAAAGCTGCAGGCATGGCGAACCGCGAGCGCAAGGGTGAGATGGTTCCCGCCCCACAGCACGGTCCGCAATACCACGGGGCGGCCTTCGTGCACGAGACATAAGGTCGTCTTAGAGGCCCCGACATCGATGATTGCCATATCACCGGGGACCTGGGCTCCTTCTTCCTTCAGAAATTGGCTGACGGAAAACAACGCCATGCCGTCAATCGTGATGGCAGAAGGATTCAAGTCGGCAGAGGCCATAAATCGCAAATGCTCAGCGATTTTTGCTTTGGGCGCTGCTGTGACGAGAACTTCGGACCCATTGGCTTTGACGGCTCCTTCGAGGGGTTCTCGCGACGGCAACAATAGACTGCCGACAGTCACGTCTTCCAAGGGCATGGGGATCAGATTTTCCATTTCAAAGGGGACGACCTGGGCCAGCTTGGAGGCATCGCGAAAGGGGAAGGAAAGGGTTCTGACAAACACATCCTGGCAGGGGAGTGCGGTGACGATTTGCCCACTTTCATATAAACCATGCTGCCAGAGGAAATTTCTCAGCATGGTTGTGCGATGCGCCGGTTCCGTGTGGTCCTGGCGTCCATACGGAACGGGCAGGTGGAAATACTCCACCGATTCACGCCCAGTCAGGCGGCGGCGAAACCGAACGGCCTTGAAGGCCGTCTGTCCGATATCGAGCCCGACACATTCGGCAATCATCGACAACTCTACTCACCTCCGTATGAAGACGTTATTCGCGAACCGTTAATCGTCGATTCACGTTTCACGAATAACGATTCACGATACTCTCACACATCACGCCCGCTAGAGAGCCACTCTTGCACTCATGAGTGGTCCTACTAGCTTAAACGTCACAGGCGTGCCAGGCTGGAAGGGCGGCAACGAAAGGCTCGTCGATTTTTGAGCAAACCCGGCCCCAGGTACAATGGTAACTGTCAGATCCAAAAGACTCTGTTGTAGCGGCTGTCGCAACGCCACGCGTCCTTGAGCCGTAAACGATCCATCCAGACCGTCTCCCGTGAGTTGCGTGACCTCGCATGCGCCGTCGCGGCAGGTGAGTGCGGCCTGGATCCGTCCGAGCGCGAGAGAGGGGTTCACGGAAGCGCCGCCGGCGACCGGATCGACAACGAGGTCCTTGATTTCAACTGTCACGGTCCCTTCTCCTTTGAGGGCAGCTTGGGCGCCTTGTGCGGTGTCCCAGCGGTGCATAAAATTCCCTTGGACTGTCCCTCGGCTCACATACGGCTTCAGGACGGTTGAAAGATCCAGATCCTGAAGCCGACCTTTGACGGCAATCGGACCCTGTAGGGACCACGAGGCCGAACTGAGAGATCCTGTGGCTCGTCCAGATCCCGCACTTGCCACGCCCGGCAACCGGACAGCGTAATCTATCACCAATTGTCCTAAAAATGCCTGAAAGACTCCAACTGTGGCTCGGACGGCTTCAACGGGGATCGTTCCGATCGAAGGTCCGGCTAAGACGAGATCGCGCCACTCTATCGCAGCCGGAAATCCCACAGACCAATCCGACGCACGAACCTCCCACCCACTTGCGCGAGTGAGTTCAGTCAATAGCCGGTTCTGGAGTGGGCCATAAGGAAAGGTCAGGAGCAAAAATATAATGAAACAGGTCAATGACGCCAGCCCCCATCCCAAGGGGCCCTTACGGATCAAAATTCCAGGCCAGGTAAATATCCAGGATGTCATAAGGCTCCCACTGCCACCCACTGGCGAACAGTCTGAAGCTCCGTTTTGTTTTGGAGCAGCGTCAGTTCAATTAAGATTGCCTTTGGAGAACCGGTTTTGGTACGGTCCCATTCATCCAGCCAGAGATTGCTCGTCTTGTCGTAGTACCGTATGTTAAACCCCTTCACCTGGCCTGCCATTTCGATTTGCTCGATGGATTCGTCTGTCAGACCATAGAGATTCTTTCGGACGAATCGAAGCAAGCGGTCGCCTTCTCTGGTGTATACGATACGCACAAGCTCGGTATCTTTGGCGGATTCCGCCCCACGAAACTCGCCCATGGTCGGAAAGGCGATTGTGTCGGCAGGTTGACCGTCATACAAGGCATTGATCCCTACCCAGGGCGTTGCGGTTGTGGAAGCCACACTGACCGACAGCTCATCAGCCATGACACGCAAGGTACTGCGAATGATCTGCTCATTAACTGATTGTGTTCGTACCCTATCGATTGCACTCGTCGTGGCATAGAGGGACCCAAAGACCAGGGTGGCCATCATGGCGACCAAGGCCACCGCCAGCAAGATTTCAACCAGGGTAAAACCGTATTCAGAACCCTGCGGGATTTGCCGAAAAGGCATAGGTGCTGACCTCGACCATTTCATCCGTGTTCCCTCTAGGCCACAAAATCTGAATCTTTATTTCTCGTATGGTCGGTAGTGGCGTGGGCGAGACAATCCGTTTCCATCGATAATTCGCCGGGCGATTCGTCATCTGTGGGGTGGCCTGCGATCCCAGGGGGGTGAGCAGAAACTCTCCGCCTGCTTCACCGAGGGGTAAGACTGTCCCCAATTCCGTCTCGGTCAATTTTTCCTGCGCGAGCATTGTGGCGGTCATGAGTTCCTTGGCTCTCGTATGGAGATCGAGATCCCAATTGCGGAGTCCCAATAAGATCGGGAGCGCCAGCGCGAGGATGCCGAGCGAAATCAGCACTTCCATTAATGTGAACCCTCGTTGACTTCCCATAGCAACACATCCTGCGATGAAATCGCGTGTTCTATTGCGGAATATTGCCCGACGCCGGAGGCTTGAGCAACGGCCTCACCCGTTCAGGAATGATGCGTGCTCTCGGAGGCTCAATCCGCTCATCGCTCATACGGATTGAGCCTGTAACCGGTTCAATGGCAATAGCCAGAATGTTATTGCGCGTATCCATCAAGTGCATCGTGACCGGATCGATCCTTCCCGTGGGGTAAAAGGACAGATCGATCCGACCGGCTTCTTTTTTCCCCTGAGCAACAAGAATATCTAGAAAGCGCGTAGTTTCAGACAACTTCAATGGCGTGGCCCAGAGAGGGTCGATTGGTAGCTTTTCTTGGCTCCCATCCAAAATCACTGGCCAGTAGATCCCGCGATCAATATCCACGTAGAGGCGAATCGTCTTCTGGGTCGTCATGGCCAGACTCTGAAGGGATCGGACTGTCCCGACGATTCGCCGGCCGACAGAACCGAGATTTTCGTCCAGGGAAATCCGAGGCAGAATAATTCCCAGCAAACCGACGAGCAAGAACAGGACAATGATGATTTCCAGGATGGTGAATCCACCTGAGGACCGTGAGACATGATCCAAAGTTCGAAGTTCAGGGTTCGAAGTTCTGAGAGTCTCAAGTTTCCGACTTCGAACTATCACCCGTCTTGAGTGTCTCGCTATCGTTGACGAATGACCATTGGCCATTGACGTGTCATTCCTTGTCGAGATTCCAATTGGTAATATCTGCATTGACTCCTTCGCCACCCACTTCACCATCGGTTCCGAGTGAGATAATCTCGTACTCAGCTTTCAGGGTGGAGCCCTGACCAGAGCTCTGAACGGCAGTCTGAGCGGGACTGAGATACTTATAGGGGTTTCCCCAGGGATCTTCCGGAAGTTTTGGGAGATAGCCGCCTATCTTCCATTTCTTCGGGACTACCCCAATCGAAGGCTTTTCCACCAAGGCTTTCAATCCTTGTTCCGTCGTAGGATAGATACCGTTGTCGAGTTTGTAGAGCTGTAATGCTCCTTCGATGCTCCGAATTTGAACTTTTGCCGCCGTGCGCTTAGCGTCGTCGGTCCTGCCCATGATGCGAGGGACAACCAAAGCCGCGAGGATAGCGAGAATGGCGACCACGACCATGATCTCGATGAACGTGAAGCCGGCGGTTCCACTCAAGGCGCGAGGCGGGAGGCGCCAAGCGAATGAGCCTCGCCAGCAGCGATTCCTGCTCCACATTGTCCACATCTCCTCGACCTTCTCTCCTCCATTCATCGAACACCTCCCAGTAAGCTGATCATCCATCACCTTGAACCGAACACAGCCTCGCGCAGGCTGCCGAAAACCATTTGGCACACCAACATTTCGAGAGCGTTCTTGCGTCGTGCGCCAGCTGAATGTTAGCGAACCATCTGTCCCATCTCGAAGATGGGTAACAATATGGCCACCACAATACAAAACACTAAAATCCCCATCACCAAAATCATGATCGGTTCCAGAAGCGACGTGAAACGTGTGATAACCCGATCGACTTCTCCGTCAAAAATGTTCCCGATGCGACGTAGCATCTCCTCCATTTCACCGCTCCGTTCACCGACTGCAATCATGTGAGTGACCAGTGCGGGAAATTCTCCACTGCGCTTCAACGGTTCGGCGATCGTTTCTCCTTCCCGTATATTCTGTCTGGCCCCCTCAACGGCATGCTCCAGCACACGATTATTCATGACACGTTTCGCAACATCCATGGCGTCCAGCAACTGCACACCGCTTGCCAACATGGTGGCCAACGTACTCGCAAGCCGCGAGATCGCGACCATACGAGCCACCTCGCCCAAAAGCGGAAGCTTCAGCAGCCATCGGTCGGCCGTGAGCTGCCCCGCTTCCGTCTTCATCGCCCGGCGCGTTGTCCACACCATGACACCCGTGCCAACAAGGATCACCGGCCAGTAGTCTGCAAGAAATTGACTGATGCTCATCAGTACGACAGTGGGCCAGGGGAGGGCTTGCTTCAGACTTGTGAAGACGGCGGTAATTTTTGGCACGACAAAGGTCATGAGAAAGAACAGCACGGAAATGCCGACGATCAACATCAGAGCGGGATAAAGAATGGCATTCGTCACTTTGTGCTTGAGTGCCAACTGCTTTTCCAGAAACTCCGCAAGGCGGAATAAGATCTGGTCCAACGCTCCGCTCGCTTCACCAGCGCGCACCATGTGTACATAAATCTGAGAGAATTCACGAGGATAGCGCTCAAGTACCGCGCTGTACGATGAGCCTCCGCGGATTTCTTCGCGGATATCGGCCATCAGGCTCTTAATGGATTTCTTTTCAGTTTGATCCACCATGACTCCAAGCGCGTCGACCAGCGGGAGGCCGGCCACCAGCAAAGTTGCCAACTGCCGGGTCATCATCGCCACATCGGTTGTGTTGAGGGTAGGGGAACGGCCGATCCCTGCTGTTGATTTTCCGGAAACGATTGTGGTCGAGCCGGCCGTGGCTGATCCCTGCTCCACCATATCGGTAGGAAATACGCCGACCTTCCGCAATTTCACGCGTGCAACCTTCGGACTCTCGGCATCGATGATACCGGTCGCCGCTCCGCCGTCGTTCCGATAGCCCTTATACTGATAGACCGGCATCGTGTTAGATCTCGACTTCCTGTTGAGTAATCCGCATCAACTCTTCGGTCGTGCTCACGCCGTGAAATACTTTTTCAGCCCCTTCGTCTTTCAATGTCACCATCCCTTTCGTCATCGCCGCTTGACGAATCGATGCGGAATCAGCCTTGTTGCCGATGAGGCGGCGGATCTCATCATCCAGGACGAGGAGTTCAAAAATGCCTGTTCGGCCTCGATAGCCTGTTTGGGAACAGGCTGAGCATCCGGCCCCACGATAGAATGTGGGGCGTACCCTCGGTGGGACAATACCAAGCCGAATCAGTTCTTCATCGGCCGGCTGATAGGGCTGCTTGCAGTCCGAACAGACTTGCCGCAGCAACCGCTGGGCTAAGACGGCCACCACCGAGGAGGCAACGAGAAACGGTTCGATGCCCATGTCGATCAATCTGGTAGCGGCGCTTGCGGCATCGTTGGTATGGAGCGTCGAAAAGACCAGATGTCCGGTAAGTGAGGCGTGAATGGCGATTTCGGCGGTTTCCCGATCGCGAATTTCCCCGATCATGATGACGTCGGGATCCTGCCGAAGAATGGACCGCAACCCTGCGGCAAACGTCAGGTTGATCTTGGGATTCACTTGCATCTGGCCCACGCCGAGCAATTGATATTCGACAGGATCTTCGACGGTGATAATGTTCTTGTCCGGTGCATTGATCTGAGTCAGCGCCGCATAGAGTGTCGTGGTCTTTCCGCTACCGGTCGGTCCGGTTACGAGAATGATGCCATGTGACAGCTGAATCAATTGCTGGATGATGCCCAACCGATCCTGCGCAAACCCCATTTCCGATAGGTTCAGCAGACGATTTTCTTTTTCTAATAAGCGAAGGACCACCCGCTCTCCGTGCGAGGTCGGGAGGACCGAGACACGCAGATCGACATCCTTACCTGCCGTCCGAATGCGAAATCGCCCATCCTGCGGCAAACGTTTCTCGGCAATATTCAGACCCGCCATAATTTTCAAACGTGCGATGATACTGGCTTGCAGATGCTTGGGAGGGGTTAAGACGGGATAGAGCACTCCGTCGATGCGATAGCGAATGACCAGCCCACGCTCGAACGATTCGAAATGTATATCACTTGCCCGCTGCCTGACTGCTTGAAAGAGTACGGAGTTGACTAACCGAATAATAGGGGCCTCGTCTGTGGCATCGAGAAGATCTTGTGGTTCATCCAACTCATGAGCAATTTGATCCAGGCTTTCACTGGCCGCAATGTCCTCCATCACTTGTTCTGCACCGGCAGGGCTTGCCGCTTCGTCATAGACTCGATTGAGACAGGCCAGAAGCGACAAGCTGCTCGTCAACACCGGCTTGATGGGAAGGCCAAGCAACAGTCGAAGGTCGTCCAACGCGGCCGTTTCCATGGGATCAGTGGTGGCGACAAGCACAGATCCCCCTTCTGTCTTGAGCGGGAGCACATGATAGCGGCGGGCGAAATGGATTGGAACCTTCTTGACCCATTCGTGGTCGACTTGATTCACATCAAGATTCGGGAGCCAGGGAAGTTCAAATTGAGTCGCAAGGGCCTGGAGGAGTTGTTCTTCGGTAATCGCTCTGAGTCGAATTAGGATTTCGCCGAGACGCCCCCCCTTGGTTCCTTGAAGATTAATCGCCTCCAACAATTTGACTTCAGTCAAGCCGAACTTCTCTTCAAGGATCGCTCCTAAAAGGGGTCGACCGGGATATTCGTCGTTCATCAGATTGCACCAACTAATTGATGGTTCATCTCCGGGACAGCCCCCTCAGCCTCACGAGAGACCCTAAACCTTTGGAGTTTAAAAGAATACTCTCTACTTGATTGCTCTGACAAGGCCATGAAGGCCTCCCAATCCAGCCGTTCAGCGAGGCCTACCTTCTCAATTCTGACAAAACCTGAAGCCTAAGGGGCAGCGAGAAAGCAGATAGGGGGTCGCCACAGAAGCAAATTCGGTAGACTCAACGGATATCGAACGTCATCGCAGTCCGTTGATTATTCCGCAGGACATCGAGTTTCACTTGCTTCTCGTTGCGGAGCTGCTGGAAGAGCGTGAGCATCGTCCCGGGGTCACGAATCTCCACGCCATTGACCTGCTGGAGAACATCTCCATACTTCAAACCGATTTTCTCATAAAAGCTTGCCGGTGCAATAAAGTCCAGTCGGAACCCATTCATCGCTCCGTTTACAAGATTGGGCACAGCTCTCGCCTGGGATAGTAACTTGGGCAGATCGCCCATCGCGTGCTCAACGTCCCTCCGATCGAGAACGGTACGCACTGGACTCCCAGGTACCGGCGCGATGGCCGGGCCCCCTGCGATCGGGGGAGCAGGAGGTTTCTCAGTCTGTGAAGCAGAAAGTTCAAGCAGTTCTTGTTGATCGCCATGACGAACGACGATCCCGTCCCGCCGAATTTCACTGATTTCGCCAACATCGGGGATTTCGTCGTGCAATCGAAAGAATAGTTGTCGTTTGCTGGACAGTTCCTCGACGATGGCCGAGACCCCCTCACGATCGCCGATTACCACTCCGAGCAGCTTGAGCTTTGACGCCAGGTTTAGCGGGGCACGGGAAGGGGACGTCCCGGACCCCACGCCGGCTGTACCCATATTATTAAAGGGATCTGGCGGCAAGGGAAAGAGTCCGCTCGTCCGAATGCGTTCAACCAACACAGGCAGGGTTGCGTCCATGTCAGTTTCCCTGTCGGAGCCCGCCGATGGCTGTACAATCCCCCCAGGAAGAGACAAGGCCTCCGCAATCACCGCATTAATGATGTGAGCCACAAGAAACGTGGCGCAGATGACATAGGCGAATATGATGCCGCGACGTATATTCATGCTTCGAAACCCACACCAGATCGCGTGCTTACTGCAGTGCGATATATTAGTGCGAAGAGAAGGCTCCGTGCAAGGACAACCAATAAGTCAGTCAAACCATCATAAATCCTGTCCATAGACAACGTGAAGGAATCAAGACATAATTCAATCGCTTTCTGCCACAACAAAGGAGTGTTCTTGTGAAAAAAGCGCTAATCACTGGAATAACAGGTCAGGATGGATCATATCTTGCCGAGTTTCTGCTGGGGAAGGGCTACGAGGTGTACGGCATTATACGGCGATCAAGCTCGTTCAATACAGGAAGGATCGATCCTATTTATGAAGACCCGCATGTTCCGCATCGGCGACTTCATCTCGTGTATGGAGACCTGAACGACGCAAGTTCACTCAACCGGATCATCCGAACGATCCAGCCCGATGAAATTTACAATCTAGGAGCTCAAAGCCACGTGCGTGTGAGTTTCGATATCCCCGAGTATACGGGCGAGATTACCGGGCTCGGAACGATTCGGCTCCTGGAAGCCATTCGCGAATCGGGACTGAAGCCGAAATTTTATCAAGCATCGTCAAGCGAGATGTTCGGTAAAGTGCAGGACGTACCTCAACGAGAAACCACACCGTTCTACCCCCGCAGTCCCTATGGAGCAGCCAAGGTCTATTCCTACTGGATCACCGTCAATTATCGAGAAGCCTACGATCTCTTCGCCTGTAACGGCATCTTGTTTAATCATGAATCACCCCGCCGAGGCGAAACGTTCGTGACCCGCAAGATTACGAAAGCTGCGGCTCGCATCAAGCTTGGCATCCAACAGGATCTGTTCTTGGGGAATCTCGACGCCAAGAGAGACTGGGGTTTTGCCGGCGATTACATCGAAGCGATGTGGATGATGTTGCAGGCAAAGACTCCTGCCGATTATGTGATTGCCACCGGCGAGACGCATACGGTGAAGGAGATGCTCGAACTCGCATTCGACCGTTTGCAACTGGATTGGAAGAAACATGTCAAGATCGATCAGAAGTACTATCGTCCGACAGAGGTGGACCTCCTCATTGGCGATGCGAGCAAAGCGAAGAAAGAGCTTGGCTGGCAGCCAAAGGTGCGGTTCCAGGAGCTGATCGCAATGATGGTCGATGCGGATCTGGCAGCAGAGAAAGAGAGGCTCGACGGTACCCGGCAGAGATCTTAAGGTTGAGAGCGGTTGAAAGGATTCAAACGGCTATGACTTCATTTTGGGAAAACAAACGTGTTGTCGTCACGGGCGGAGCAGGCTTTCTGGGATCGTTTGTCGTGGAACAGCTTCGTGGAAAAGGTTGCCGAGACATCTTCATACCTCGCAGTCATGACTACGATCTCGTTCAGATGGAGGCCGTAAGACAACTCTACAGTGATCGGACCCCCGATATGGTCATCCATTTGGCCGCGAGGGTCGGAGGAATCGGTGCAAATCAGGTCAATCCGGGGAAGTTTTTCTATGACAATTTGATGATGGGTACCCAGCTGATAGATGTTGGCCGCCAGCAGGGACTGAAGAAATTCGTGGCGCTGGGTACTATCTGCGCCTATCCCAAGTTTGCCTCCATTCCGTTTCAAGAGGACGAGATCTGGAATGGATACCCCGAAGAAACCAATGCACCCTACGGTCTTGCGAAGAAAATGATGCTGGTGCAATCGCAGGCCTATCGCGAGCAGTATGGGTTCAATTCAATCGTGCTATTCCCGGTGAATCTCTACGGCCCGCGCGATAACTTTGACCTGGAAACGTCTCATGTCATTCCAGCCCTCATACGAAAATGTGTGACGGCAAAAGAAGCAGGCCAGGTCATACTCACGCTGTGGGGAGACGGATCTCCGACCCGAGAGTTCTTGTATGTTGAAGACGCCGCGGAAGGCATCCTTCTCGCCGCTGAGCACTATGAAGGGAGTCTCCCTGTCAATCTGGGAACTGGGGAGGAAGTCACAATTCGCAATCTTGCCATCATGATTGCATCGGAAGCGGGTTTTGCAGGACAGATTGAATGGGACACGACCAAACCCAACGGGCAGCCGCGACGGTGTCTGGATGTCAGCCGAGCCAAACAGCTCTTTGGATTTGAAGCGAAACATAGGCTCCGAGAAGGACTGAAGAAGACGATGCAGTGGTTTTTTGCTAATCGGGGCAATCTACGGCAGGTCACTTTCTAGCCCACACCCATCTATCCTTTCATTCGTCATTCCAGCGAGCCAATGGGGATGTATCCTCTCTACAAAGGGAGCAAATTTGAACGAACTGACCGATGCACGAGCCGTTTTCATTTTCCCGGATACCCTGAGACGGAGGTAAAGACATTGAAACGTATGGAGTTGTGAAGTTACCTCGTATGGTCCAGTATTTGCGAACACTATGATATTTTTTCTAAGGGTGCCGACCGTGAGTGAGACGAAGACAATTTCCCTCGCCCTGGAAAACCGTTCTGACTCATACCGAACCTCGCCGGAAGACGCAAAGAACACGACAAAACCAGAGGCATCGCTTCAGCTAATCGAAACCACCGGATCGACAGAGTCACCGGACGGCCAAGAGGCCTACGAACGAGGAATGGCACTGAAGAACGTGGGTCTCTTTAGGCAGGCAGCAGCACATTTTGAAAAAGCCGCCCATGACCCCGCATATGCGCTAAAGGGCTTCGCCCAAATGGGCCTCAGTCTCAAAAGGAGTGGAAAGCAGGAAGAAGCCGTCTTGGCTTTTCGACGAGCCCTGCAAGTATCGGCGACATTCTTGAAGGAACAAGTGCAAATTCTCTATCTCTTAGGGCGGACATTGGAGTCGCTCGAGCGTATTCCTGAAGCATTAGAGTCCTATCGATGGCTCCGGCGTGAAGCACCACAATATCGAGATGTCGCGACTCGAATCGAGTCGTTGAGCACGAGACGAACGCACACAGTCAACCGTCGAGTACAAGATAACAGTCCATGGGCACAACAAGCCTTGCAGATGTGGCATGGCCTTTTGCGAAACGGGAAGTAACGGTTTAACGAGTATTGTTTTCAGTTGTGAGATCAGTAAACGTCCTCTCCAACAGGCCGCGTATCCTCTCAATACCATACTGGCCACAACTTTAGCGCTCCTGTTTTCCTATAGAACTAGGACCAGCACGCCGGCCAGTGTGTGTTCATCCTGATCGAGGCTAAACAATGAAGGAGATTGATCTGACCTCAGCAGTCTGCCTAGTTTCATGAAGATCGCGAAAATCATCGATGCGCTCATGTGGCGGGGAGGCGAGATGAGTGTTGTGGATTCGCCTGATTTGTAGGGGCACACACTCCGGCGAAGCTATGTACAGGAGATTCATTCTTATACTCACGTCGATCGGCAACATTCCTGATTTCGAACCGAACCGTCATGCGAGCCATGCTCCCATCATTCCACTCCATGGGCGCCCGTACCCAACATGAATAATCAAGGCATATGGCCCCCGTACTAGACCACTCACCGAGGTGCTCATTTAGCCTTAATGTGCATACATTTCTGGTAAGAATTACCGTTTCTCATATTCTTGCCATGACAATATTAATTCATTCAGGAGCTGCATTGGGATATTCGGCAGAAGTGGCTCAATCCTCGGTGCATCATGAACAGGGTGACGGCACATCAGTGGGCGCGCACCGCGTCTTTGAAGGAAGAATTAAGCACTTTGGTTCAGAGCTTACTCCAAGCCAAAGATCAAGGAACTCACTTCGCTTGAAACACGGCACCTATGCTGAACTCGTGCCAGATGTGCAAGTTACCGCACAAGGGGGGGCAATTTCCTTCTGGGTCTATCCACTATGGGGAAAAGAAGATCACGCGTCGCACACATTTGTGTCTCTGGCATGGAATGAGCCCAGGAAGAGTTACTTGGCCATCACACACGGCTGGTGGGAACCAAAAGGGAATAACCGCTTGTATTTTATTGTGAGCAATCAAGATGCGATCCATTGCTCGACGCCATATCAACTTGAGCGCGAAGTCTGGACGATGGTGACTGCAGTTTGGAAAGACGGAGCCACAGGTTACTGCAAGCTTTTCATTAACGACCAAAAAATTGCTGCTCTGGAACACTCATTTTCAGGCAATTATGCGTCCAAAGGCCCTCTTTATTTGGGGAGTGACAAAGGAACGACTCAGTCACAGGGACGTTCCGCGGACGCACTTCTCGATGAGCTCACAATCTATGATTCTTCATTAAGCGAAGAAAATATCCAAGCCATCTATCGCGCCCAAGAAACAAATCTTGCAGGAGCAACAGCCCGAAAGTGGAAATGGCTTGAAGACTGGCTCACCGTACCGAAGCGAGTCAAGCGAACAACTACAGGCCAAGTACTAGAAAGTCGGGTAATGTTGGATGAGGATATGCATTGGGCAAAGTCCAAAGCGGACACGGATAAGATCCTTAAACGAATTAAGTCAGCGGGATTCAATGTGTACGTGCCTTGTGTATGGCACGGCAACGGAACGTATTACCCAACTCATGTTGCCAATCAAGAACCAAAACTCACAGATGCACTGACAACGTATGATCCTTTGGCCTATCTCATTGAGAGAGCTCATTTCATGGGTATTGAAGTTCATCCATGGTTCACCGTTGTTCGGCGAGAGAACGCTCAGTACCCAGGGTTCTTTGGCGATGGAGTTCCTGAGGGTGCGTATGACGTGCATAATCCTGAATTTCGCAAGTTTATTGTTCGGCTAATGGTTGATGTCGTCGAACGCTATGACGTCGATGGCATCAACCTGGACTATATACGAACAATGGGTCTCTGCACCTCAGTATCTTGCCGAGAAGATTACAATCGAGTCACAGGTGAGAATTTCTGGGCAGATTATTATCTCCGGGGCATCATGGGGCCCGCACGGAGTCGACTTGAAAAATGGCAAGATGACGCGGTGAGGGATATTGTGGAGAATTTTGGACGACTCGCAAAGAAGATAAAGCCCAAATTAGTCATTAGCGTGGATAGCCATCCGAAGCCAAAAAGTGAAAGCAGGCCTCTCGATGGAAGAAATGATGTCGGCTGGATAAATAGCGAGCTGATAGACGTAATATTTGCGATGGATTATCACGAAAAAATTGACCATGAGACTATTAGCAAAGTTCGACAAGACCTTCGGAACCCCGATGGACTCATTGTGCTGTTCGGGAACTATGATCGTCTGAGTAGTGTATCTCCAGCTATACCCCGAAGTGGCATTCTAGTTTCGAAATACGCCTCATACGCGCAGCGCAGATGGCCTTCAAGTGGAGTGGCCTTTTACCTTTATGGGCAGATGAGCGACGAACAGGTAGCCGTTCTGAGAGAGGGAGCATTTCGAGACCCTGCTGTTCCTGCATGGAGCAATGCTAAAGGTCCCTGAGCAGGGGCTCGCATATGATAGACGAGATTGGCGGTTGCCCCCCTTTGTGCCGGATCGAAGTGCGAACGATTTTAGCCGACTCAGCAGTCGTATCAACATTGCGAGACGACAACGTCTCGACTTCAGCAGCACTGCGACTACTAAAAATGGATATCTTTACACTGATCAACCTAACCGTCTTGTTGAGTCTTGGGGGATTACTTCTTGTTTTTTCACGAGGCTTTGCAATCCTTCTGATGCTTCTACCGGCCTCCCAGATGCTCGGGTTAATGGATCCAATGGCGATCGCAGCCAAAGGTATCCTCGATATCCATCTGCTTATTCTCATCCTAACTCTTGGACTGATACTCATGTCAGTCCACAGACTGAAAGACCTGTACCACGCCACATTCGTTCCTCCCTATCTTGTCTTGGTTCTTCTTTGGGTTTATGGCGTTGTATCACCTGTGGTCACAGATAACTCTTCCTTGTTCTTTTCCTTGAAAGCTTCGAAGGAATTTATGACGGCATTTTCCTACTTTGGCGTGTTTCTTTTTCTTCGCACAGAAAGGGACATTGAATGGGGTTGGCGATTCCTCTTATGGCTGGGTCTCTATTATTCGGGGGTGGAGATTCTTAGCCAAGTCCTTGGAGAAAATCTGCTGAAGCACATGACTTTTGACTATCGTCGCGAAGCCCATTGGTTTTGGAAGGTCTATGTCTCATTCTGGCCCGTGATGCTAATTACCTTCCTTCATTCGTTCTTTTCATGGACTCAATACGCTCAGCGATCACATCTCAGCCTAATTCTTGGGGCGTGTGGAATCCTCCTCACGTTTTTTCGTTCCTACCTGCTAGGGGTTGTCGGTGCCATTCCGTTGTGTCTCCTGCTCGCACGGCAGAGGTTATCGAAGATCGTGGCGAAGGGTATCGTGCTCGGTGGTTTGATTGCGGTGGCGGTTCTGGTTGTCACCCTCTTGATCAGCGGTAGCATCGATTCAATCGGAGGAATGTTTGATTTATTTGTTTCATCAGGAATTAATGAAATTCAAACTCAAAAGAGTGGCGCGCTCGAAGGGCGAGAAATCTATGCGCGAGAACGCCGCCAAATCTTAAATAGCAGCCCATATGTCGGATACGGGTTTATCGATAAAGATTCCAAGGCCGGGATTCTGTTCCAAAAACAAATTACAGGAGACATGTTAGGGTTCATCGACAAAGGTGATTTGGACGTCGCGTTAAAGTTCGGCTATCTCGGACGGGTTCTTCTATATGGGACATTCATATATGTGTGTTGGAGACTCATTCGTTTAGCTCGTCAGAGCATTCAACCGTTGCTCAGTGTCCGATGTCTCGCCCTTGCCACAACGGTCATCGTCTTTCTCGTCGTACAACCCGTACACGCTCCCCTAACCTATAGTTTTGGGCTTCTTCCATTTGGGATAGCCGTGGGTTTAATCGACCGCGAGAGGATACTCGCTATGAGTAAGACAACATGATTACGATGCTTCACGTCCTTGAAACATTAGAAGGAAATGGCGGGACACCGCGGAAGCTCTTGTCTTTGGCGAGACACCTAGATCGGCAACACGCCAGACTGGTATTTGTCCAGTTCAAACCATCATCCTTCGCGCATGAGTTTGTCGAGCTTGGATGGCAAGTACATGCAGCGAATACAGAATCTCCATTTGGTCTGGCATGGCAAATACAGCGAATTGCGAGGGACTGTAAGGCTGATGCGATCTGCACACATTTTACTCGATCGCTAGTAGCCGGCTTTGTTGCCGGAAAGATTAATCGGATTCCGATCATCCACAACGAACACAGTAGCGCGCACTACCGACGAGGATTGGGGAGACTCCTGGCTCGTGTTATTCTTCCTTGGGTTGATCTCATTGTCTGCAATTCTCATCACACTCTTCAATCCATTCAGAAATGCTATCCCGGAACGGCTGACAAACTCATTACGATTCATAACCCCGTCGAGGAGCGGATTGTTCATCGATCTAGGCAGGATGTACGAGCAGGACTCAAGGCGACAGACAATGAAGTGCTGATCGCGCACATAGGAAGAATGATTCCCGAGCGAGACCAACTCACACTGCTTCAGGCAGTTGCTGAATTGAGAAAATCATTTCCAACGATTCGGCTCTTGATGATTGGAGATGGGCCTGGGCGGGCGGATCTGGAATCGAATGCCCAGGCGTTAGGCTTAGAGGGTTCTGTAAACTTCATTGGGAATAGTGCTGAAATCGGCGATTATCTTCAAGCAGCGGATATTTATGTAAACCCCACACTCGACGAGGGTTTTGGAATTGCTGTGGTAGAGGCAATGCTATCCGGTACCCCTGTTGTCCTTTCCGATCGCGGAGCTCATCCCGAATTGATTATCCCAGACCAAACCGGATTTCTCTATCCGGGCGGTGATCGCGACGCCTTGGCCTCAAGACTGCGTCTGCTCATTGAGGATGCTGCTCTGATGTGGCGAGTAGGGGATGCAGGACGTCGACACGCACAACAGCACTTTTCCCCTCACAGTTATTCAACGCAATACCTCAAATCAGTTTGGGCGAAAGCGAATTTCTCCTATCGCCACTAGCGACAAGAAAAGCAACTACATGGATCTGCCAACAATAAAGGAAAAAATATTTGCAGGTTCAGTGGTTGGATTCTTAAGAATTGGTCTGGCAATCCCGGTTTATTTGATATTGACCCCGATTATCCTCAACACCTTAGGGGCGGAGCGATTCGGCCTTTGGTCATTTAGCACAATAATAATAAGTATGCTCAATCTGGCTGATTTCGGTTTCAAGAACAGTCTTGTTTACCATGTGGCGCGACAGCATGAGGACAAAGAGGCTGTTAGTCAACATTTTGCAACTGCTATTTTATTGTACCTGTCAGTGAGCTCTCTTATCGCCCTCGTCATGCTATTGTTCCAGAGAGAGATTATCGAAAAAGCATTGCAAGTCCCATCTCATCTATTCGAGGAGGCGCAGTTTTTGCTCATAGTGACAGTCATTGCGTTCATCGTGAGGATGATGGCAATCCCCTATCAGTCGATGTTAGAGGGCCATCAAGAAATCTCTTGGTCTCAATCAGTATTTCTTCTGTGGATGTTCGCCTACGTCAGTGCCGTCTTCATAGCACTCTTTCTACGTCCAGATATTTATGGGCTTGGAATTGCAAGCCTTTTTAGCAATGTCGTCATTCTGCTCGGTTTCTATGGAGTTACGAAATGGCGCATTCCATTTTTGCGCTTTAATCCTACGTGCCTGAAGGTTGGTGGGTTGGGAAGCATGCTGAGCTATGGTGCTGGGATGCAGCTTGCAGCGGCAGCCATCGCTCTGAGAGAGCCACTTTACAAGATTGTGTTGGTCAGAACATACGATCTTTCGACTGTCGCTGCATTTGAGATTGCTTTTAAGCTTTGCACTCAATTGGTTGCCGTCATCACTACGCCTCTCCTTGGTGTATTGGGGGTTACTGCACTTCTATCGCAGCGGCATGAGGATTTGACACGAATTCTACGGCCCCTCTTTATTTATGGTGTGATAGTCCTCATACCCGCAGTGTTGTTCGCGCAAACATTTTCAACACCCTTGTTCAATTTATGGCTTGGTCAAAAAGGGAATGAGGCGGCCCATTTGTTTCCTGGTATGTTTCTTGGATTTTCCATCTACTATTCAACAGAGGTGTTGTACAAATCTATCCAAGGATCTGGACGGTCCTGGTATAGCGCAGTTCTGCAGATTTCAGTCCTCGTCTTACAGATCGCCTTGTTGATCGGCCTCACTTTCGGTTCATGGTCAGTTGCCGGATCCCTTTTCGTCGGATTTGCTGTGTTCACCCTCTCCAACTTTGTCATGTTTGGTCGTTGCTATGGGGCCACTAGCTTGGTGCAGCCCACGCAGATGATCTGGTTGGCCTTTCCTACCAGCTTATACCTGGGGTTTCTTCCGTTCTTATCGCAAGATTCCCACGCATGGATCTTTCTGGCGTATATGGTGGTGTATCTCATTGTGTTGAAGTACTCGGGCATGGTTGATGTGCGCAGTTTGCTTGGATTACTTCGTGGAACAGGTCAATCACATGACCGAACATATTGAGCACTCATTCGAATTTCAATATGCAGTTCGGAACGCACAATTCTCATGCCTTTTGACTGACGTCTCAGATTGGCTGCGTAATGCGGCCGGACATCTCCAGTTCTTTACAACAAGCGCCGTTCACAGATTCTTAATCTCAAGTGGCGTTGTTATTTTGAAAACCGGAAGAATGTCGCCGCCCGTAGTTTCATAGAAGGGTCACTACGTGCATGCTTGTTAAGCCTCATATTCTAGTGATTGGACCGACGCCGCCGCCATTCCATGGTGTAGCCATGGCAACACAGGCTTTACTCGACTCCACAATTGCAGATCGGTTTCGTATCTCTCACCTCGATCTTGCAGATCGACGAGGGATTCAGCATGTCAACAAGCCGGATTTACACGATGTTGTCCTCTTTCTTCGACAATGGCTGAAGCTTATGAGCATGCTGTTTCATGCATGCCCGACCTTGACCTATCTCGTGCTGTCTCAAACAACGATAGGATTCTTCCGCGACAGTTTGCTGATTTGGCTGTCCTACTTGAGAGGAAGCCATATCGTGCTTCACCTTCATGGAGGAAATTTCCGAGACTGGTTTGTGGGGCGCTCCTGGCTCATGAAGCTGTATGTTCAAATCATACTCAGGCGTGTGACGCGGGTCATTGTTCTCGGGGAATCATTGAAGTGCCAATTTGACGGGCTGGTGGATAGAGATAAAATTGCGGTCGTAGCTAACGGCATCGACTGGAAGGATTCTTGCTTTCCAAGAGAAGTGGCTGCGAGTGGCTCCCGGTACAGGATTCTTCACTTAAGCACCCTCAGCCATCTGAAAGGTGCACTTGTGCTCATGGAAGCCATTCCCTTGGTAATACGGCAACGGCGGGATGTTGAGTTTGTGTTCGCAGGCCCCTGGTCACATGTTGAAGATAAACGGTGGGCCGAGCAGTTCGTCACGGAACACGACATCAAGGAATATATTCGGTTCAGTGGGCAGGTCGAGGGCAATGAGAAAAGAACTCTGTTTGATTCTGCCGATGTCTTCGTCTTTCCCGGTGTTCAGCAAGAGGGCCAACCGCTCGTAGTTATCGAGGCAATGGCTGCCGGATTGCCCGTTATATTCACTGATCGAGGCTGCTTGCGTGACACCATTGTCAATGGAGAATCCGGGCTCGAAGCTCCAATCAATGACCCGCAGCAGTTGGCGGATCGTATTCTTTGGCTTTTGGATCATTCAGAGGAAATGAGGGCTATGGGAAGACGTGCCCGTCAGCGATATGAAGCACTCTATACAAAGACACGCCACATCGAGAACATGATTCAAGTTTTTATGTCAGCGTGTACAAGTATCTCTCCATGGGCCGAGCGTCGTACGCGGGAAGGGGTGTGATCATGACCACCCGTGCAGCCGATTCTTTTCTAAATATCCATATCGACCAAATGTCTCTTGCGGAAATCACGGAAGAGACACTTCGCGCAATCAATCGAAAGACATCACAAAGAGTATTTGTCTGTGCCAATCCTCATTCGTTGGTAGTCGCACAAGGCGACCCTGGTTTCCAAGCAGCCCTGACTCAGGCCGATCTCGTCGTCGCCGATGGTATTGGGGTGTCGCTTATGGCACGGCTGGCCGGAGTTCAGATTGGCCCGCGGATAACTGGGACCGATTATTTTGAGGCAGTGCTGATGGGACTTCAACAACATGGTGGCGGGCGCGTCTTCTTTTTCGGATCGTCACCGCGGGTTCTCGATCGTATCGCCAAGCGTTTTGCCTCCGAGTTTCCCTCACTCACGCTGTGCGGCACACTCTCTCCGCCGTATGGCTCATGGAGCGACGAGGAAAATCGCCAGATGATTCGAGTTATCAATGCTGCTAAACCGGATGTCCTTTGGGTCGGCATGACGGCTCCCAAGCAAGAGAAGTGGGTGGAAGCAAATCGCCATAAGCTCATAGCTCCGATAATAGGGTCGATCGGTGCGGTATTTGATTTCTATGCAGGTACCTATTCAAGAGCGCCGCAATGGGTTTGCCGGATTGGCTTTGAATGGGCCTATCGATTCATATTGGAGCCTCGTCGAATGTGGCGACGAAATTGTGTGTCTGCGCCGAAATTCCTCTGGTTGGTTCTGCGCAAGCATGTATTTAGGACTGATCAAAAATTGTGAGAGACAGCCACCGTTCCATTTGGTTCACGAGTGTTTCTCGCAATGAATTCCTTGTCAGCGTGACCTGAATATCGTCATTTTGGGTGATTCACTCTCCTCTCAGTAGGATCTTCGATTGCTTCGTTCGATCTCTTTCGATCCCGATAGCATTGGTAGAGGTGTGTGATGCTGTGGTGTCCGCGGTCAACACCACGGGGTCCGACTATGCCGATCATGCACCGGCAAGCACCATCTTGACACCTTTCATACCATCGCGCGCCTGTTTCAGAATTGACCAGTCTCGTAGGCTCATACATTCAGTAGTCTTCCACTAGTCTCCCACAAACGTTTTTCCTCTGTGATTTTACAATGAGATAGCAGGCGGTTTTGACGGTCTGGGTTTTGCTCCACCACAGGTTGGGCGCATGTACCACCTCTACGAAGGAGTCGTTGTATGGAAATCATGAAGCAGAGGTTCACCAAAGTGTTGTTCCTGCCGGCCTTCACGCTGTGCTCCCTGTTGCTTTCGGGGGCCGCAGTTCAGGCGGCGTTAGTGACGTATTCGTTTACCGGAGGAGTGAGTACCATCAGCGGGGCATTGCTGTCTCCGACGATGAACCTCACCTCTCCTGTCACGGGGTCGTTCCAGTTTGACAATGCCACTGCTGGCGTTGGCGGGAATTACCCAGGTGCCGTGACCGCGATGACAGTGGCGATCGGCGGCTACACTTCGACGTTCGCACTCGGAGCGAACGGAGTGACGATCTCTCAGAACACAAGCCTGGGAGGCGGACTGATGGGAGATCGTTGGAAACTGGTTAGTGCGGCGATGGGGCTTCCCACCAATGGGTATACACCGCTTACGTTCGACCTTCAACTGGATCGAGAAGGCGGAGGTCTCTTCAGCAATACCGATTTGCAGAATCCGCCGAGTCTGTCATCGCTCACGGCTACCAGATGGCGTTTGATGTTTGAAAATAGCGACGGGAATGTGGTCACCGTTCGTGGAGCCTTGAATAGCTTGACAGCAGTACCGTTGCCGGCAGCCGTCATCTTGTTCGGCGCCGGTCTTATCTCGCTGGTCGGCCTTGGTGCCGGAGGATTGCGAAATCTCCGGAGGCCTCAGGCATAGACAATCGGCAGGCTTCTTCTGAAGAAGGGCTTGGTACCTCAGTAGGAGGTATCAAGCCCGTTCTTTATAAGGAACTATGCGAGCGGGCCATCACTCCCATTATATCGCTGTGTCGTCTTTCTCGCGGCCAAGAGTGGGTACTTGAAACAGGAGATAGCTCGCTCGATCGTATGATCGTACGTGGGTTGCTTATGCATTCAATGCGATATTCAGAAAACTCGCATCATCGCCATCATCCGCTAGCCTCCATTCGAGGCTGAGTATTTCCCATGAGTAGCAAGCAATTTGTTATAGCCTTCAGCGTCATATTGGCCACGGTATCACTGGGATGCCTGTATGCCGATAGCCTTGCGTTTCTGTTCGGCTACTGGACCGGTAGCGAAGATTATAGCCATGGGATATTTGTTCCTCTCATCAGTCTGTTCTTGATTTGGCAAGCGCGACACCGCCTAGCTCAAGCTAGCGCTGAGGTCACGTGGTGGGGTTTGGTTGTCGTGGTGGGGGGACTCTTTTTCTACTGGATTGGTGATCTGGCCACATTGTTCGTGCTGCAACACGTTTCGCTTTGGATGGTCATTGTTGGGTTGGTCATTGCGTCCATCGGACTTCCCCGGACACGAATCATCGCGTTCCCTCTTGCCTATCTCTTGACCAGTATCCCATTGCCGGTCTTTTTGTATGCAGGTTTGTCCAGTCAGCTTCAATTATTGTCCTCGGCTCTTGGCGTAGGATTCTTGCAGCTTGTGGGTGTCACGGCTTTTCGCGATGGGAATGTGATCGATTTAGGGCCTGTTCAACTTCAAGTAGTCGAAGCCTGCAGTGGCATTCGGTATTTGCTTCCACTCATTTCCCTTGCGTTGCTCTGCGCCTACCTCTTTAAGGATCAGATGTGGAAGCGGGTGATCCTTGTGCTCTCATCGATTCCGATTTCCATTGTCGTGAACGGTTTCCGCATCGGGATGATCGGGATCCTGGTCGAATGGTACGGACAGGGGGCGGCAGAGGGGTTCTACCATTTGTTCGAGGGGTGGGTACTGTTCATGGCAAGTTTGGGTCTGCTGGTTCTAGAGATGTGGGTAATGATCGGAGTCGGGACGAGGGGGAATCGATCGCATTTTCTCTCTCAATTCACCTGGATCAATCAATCTTCGGGTACTATCCCCGCGGTCACCCGCCAACCTCGAAACTGTGACGGGCGGTACCAGAGCCCTGCCTATCTCTGTAGCGTGGCCATTCTCGTTCCCCTGGCCTTCGCCTCGATGCTCATGGGAGAGCGTGAAGAGGTTCCACCACCCCGAGCCATATTCGTCGATTTTCCCATGAAGCTGGACGGATGGCTTGGTACCTCACTCTCATTAGAAAAACAATACATCGACGCACTCAAGTTCGATGACTATGTGTTGGCCGATTTCCGATTCGGCGACGGGCAGCCAGTCAACTTTTATGCTGCGTATTACCAGTCCCAAAGAAAGGGTCAATCGGCGCATTCGCCTAAAAGCTGCCTTCCAGGCGGTGGTTGGGAAATTTCCTCGTTCAAGCACATGGAATTGCCGGCGAACTCCGGAATGGTTCGGCCGTTGCCTGTCAATCGAGCGTTGATCCAGAAGGACAGTCAGAGACAAATCGTCTTGTACTGGTTCAAGCAACGCGATCGAATTCTCAGCAATGAATACATGGTGAAGGCGTACTTATTTTGGGATGCCTTGTCGCGGGGACGGACTGATGGAGCACTCGTGCGAATTGCCTCGCCCGTTGGCCTTGGCGAAACCGAGGAAATCGTCGATCAGCGACTGCTCCGATTCGTGTCAAAGATTGAGCCTGAGCTACACCGCTACGTGCCCGATTGAGGAAGGGATAGGAACGCGTGGTGATAAATAGCGAGCTATTTTTCAGTTTCATATCGTCTCTGCTCATATGCATGGCCTTGATTCCGCCTTTGCGTCTCCTGGCTGATCGGTTCCATATCATGGACCAACCTGGAGAACGCAAAGTTCACCAGTATCCTGTTCCAAGGATTGGTGGCATTGCGTTTGGTATGGGAGCCTTTGTGAGCATTGTGTCGTGGGTGCCCAAAACCAACATCACATGGGCGGTGCTCCTTGGGGGATTGATTATCCTTATATTCGGCGTGTGGGACGATCGTGTGAATCTCGGTTACCGGATCAAACTACTTGGGCAGGTGTTGGCGGCGCTCGCCATCGTGATCTTTGGAGGAATTCGGTTCGAAAGCATTCCGTTCCTGCTTGAAGCAGAACTCACGCCATGGATCGGTATTCCCGTGACAGTACTCTTTCTTGTCGCCGTCTCGAATGCGGTGAATCTTACCGACGGCCTTGACGGACTCGCTGGAGGACTTTCCTTCTTGACTCTTTGCGGGATCGCATACCTGGCTTACCTTGCCAATGATTCGACGGTGCTGTTGTTGACCATTCCTTTCCTGGGAGGCCTGTTAGGCTTCTTGCGCTATAACACCTATCCTGCTCGGATTTTCATGGGAGACAGTGGCAGTCAGTTGCTGGGCTTTACTATGGGTGTGCTGGCCATTCTCTTGACCGGTTCCACCCGAGGGCCATTCAGCCCAACGTTGGCACTTCTTCTCCTGGGGTTGCCGTTTCTGGATACATTAGGGGTCATTGGACAACGCCTCGCAGAGGGCCGATCGCCCTTTATCGGCGATCGCGCACATATTCACCACAAGCTGCTCTCAGTCGGATTTTCGCACTACGAGGCGGTGACGGTGATCTATGCCATTCAAGCAGGCATGCTGGGACTCGCGTATCTACTACGCTGGCAGTCCGACACGCTGATTGTGCCCCTCTATCTCCTTCTCGCCGGCGCTGTTCTGGCCATTTTTGTCGCCTCGAGCCATGGCCTCATCCCAAATCTAGCCCCACAACGTACTCGCATGTGTTCGGGCAGGTGGTTTTCTGAACTGCTCAATCGTTCTTGGTTGCAGGATCTGCCGATTCGATTCTTGGCTGCAGTGGTCCCTCTCTTTCTTATTGGCACGGTGTTTCTTCCCCCACAGGTCCCCCAAGATATTGGGTACGTATGCAGTGTGTTGTTTGCCATCGTCTTGGGTGGTCTCTTCTTCGTTCCCCGGCTGGCCCCATATTTTGTGCGGGGAGGACTCTACATGGGTAGCACGTTCTTGTTGTACGTCAGCGATGCGTCATGGATGCGAGCGGTTCCTCCGTTCCCAATGACTTATCATGTGCTGTTTGGCGCAATAGCGGTAATGGTCTTGCTCTGCCTGCGATTCGACAGTCAAAACCGATTTCAGACGACTCCCCTCGATTATCTGATGGTATTTTTGGCTGTGGTCTTTCCATTCCTCCCGGAAGTGAGCACAGATATCTCGGGCCTGAGTCTATTTGCTGCAAAATTGATTGTCTTGTATTTCTCGTTCGAGTTGCTGTTGCACGCCTTCGCGGATCGTGTGAGGCAACTCGGGCTGGTCTCTCTGTGGATCTTGTTCGGATTGGGGATTCGAAGGTGGCTGTAGGGGATTGGTGGGGGCAGGAAGCGGGGAGGTCGTTGAGCATAATTCGGCTCATGGTTTCTTCGCTTGACCCAAATCGTTGTTCCGAATAGCCGACACCCGTTGTAACAGGTAGTTGGGTAATACAATGAAATATCGAATCATCATCACCTTGTTTGTCGCGATCTCGCTCATCGCTTGTGGTGGGCCCGAAGAGCGGAAGGCTAAATATCGAGCTCTGGCAGAAGAATATATCGGAGCAGGCAATTATCCAAAAGCTCGGGTGGCCCTTCGCAATGTTCTTAAAATAGACCCGAAAGATGCCGATGCTTATTTTCTCTTCGCACAAGTCGAGGAAAAGGAAAAAAACTGGCGCAACGCCGTCTTGCTGTATCAGGAAGTCGTGCAGCTCGTTCCTGATCATACTGCCGCGTTATTAACTCTCGCCAAGTACTATTTTGAGGCCCGGCTGACTGAGCAAGTGATCTCAACAGCCGAAAAAGTCTTAGCAAAAGATCCTCATCATCCCCAAGCGAGGGCGCTCAAAATTGGGGTATTGGCTATTCAAGGGCAATTCACAGACGCCATGGCCAAGGCCGAAGTGTTACGGTCGCAATTTCCAACCGAGCCTGACGTTGCAGTGTTGCTGGCGACACTCCAAGGCCAGCAACAACGCTACCGCGATGCGGAAGCCACGTTACAGCGGGCGTTGGAAGCGCATCCGAAAGACATGGATCTCCTCAACAATCTGAATACGATCCTGATCCAGGCCAAAGATATAGCAGGCGCAGAGATGGTAGCTCGCCGCATGATTGAGACGGAACCCACATTGCTCGATCACCGGCTGAGATTAGCCAGACTCTTTGACACGGCTGGCGCACATGAAAGGGCAGAGTCCGTCTTGCGAGAGGCCGTTGCCCTCGATCCGAATAGCGAGGACCGCCGCCTTCTATTGGCGGATTTTCTGAGTGCCAGGAATGACCATCGTGCTGCAGAGCGAGCACTCTTAGAGGCTGCGGGCGAGTTGCCGCACTCGACGAAGCTCCGCTTCGGACTTGCGGCGCTGTACCTCAAGAGCGGGCAGGAGGACATGGCGCGTGAGCGATACGTTTCGCTTGTGAAGGACTACAAAGAGAAGCCGGCCGGCCTCGAAGCCAAGGTAAAACTGGCCGAGATGGATCTTCTCACAGGCAAACAAGGGGAAGCAGAAGAGCAGATACGAGGAGTCTTGAAGGAAAATCCACGTTCGGCCGATGGTCTAGTTCTCTTAGGTCGAATGGCTCTGACAAGAAGGAATGGAAAAGATGCGGTACAGGCATTTCGAACTGTATTGCACGATCAACCTGAATTGGCGACCGTGCATTTCCTGCTTGGCCAGGCATATCTACTGACAGGCGAGCACAATCTTGCAAAGGAAAGCTTCGAGCACGCGGTGGCGCTCTATCCCGGACAGGTCGATGCCAGGCGATCACTTGCGGCGATGGAAAGCCAAAGTGGCCGTCACCAACAAGCCCGTGCTCGACTCGACGACTTGTTGAAGCAACGGCCGAATGATTTGGCAGCCCTCGATATGTTGATGATGCTCGATCTTGTCACAAAAAACTGGGTCGAAGCGGAACGAACGCTCACTCGCCTCCGTACCGTTTCGAAAGACAGTGTTGTCACCCTGATGGCGGAAGGACGCCTACGGGAAACACAACAACAATTTGACAAAGCCAGCGCTGCGTATGAGCGAGCGACGGCTCTCGCTCCGAACGATCCCGACCCATTGCTCTCGCTGGTGAAACTGGATGTCGCGCAAGGTCAGGCCCATCGTGCCAAAACACGTCTTGATACGTTGCTAGCCGGCCGGCCGGATCATTTGTTCGGTCATGGGCTTTTGGGTGAAGTGCTGGTATTCAACGGGCATCCTCATGAAGCTGAAGTCCAATTTCGAGAGGCCTCCCGAGTGAACCCAAAGTGGATCGCCCCGTGGCTCAATTGGGGAGAGTTGTGGCTTGCACAGAAACAGCCTCACCAGGCGGTTCAGGTGATTCAAGCTGGTCTGAAGGCCAACCCAGACAGCGAGGAGTTACAGATGCTTCTTGCCTCGGCATATTCGAGTCAGGGCCAATTCGACCTCGCAATGACCGCATATGATGCTGCGTTGCGTCTGAACCCCGGTAACGTGCTGGCTGCGAACAACCTGGCCGTGCTACTCGTCGATTACAAAGGAGATCCTCAGAACTTGCAGAAGGCATTTGTCCTTAGCCGCGATTTCGAGAAGGAAGCGCCGCACCCATTGTTTCTAGACACGCTGGGATGGGTTCGCTTCAAAATGGGGCAACAGGAGGACGCCATCCGGCTCATGAAGGGCGCGGTTGCCAAATCGCCTGATGTCCCTACGTTGAACTATCATCTCGGGATGGCCTTCTACCAGTCTGGAAGGAACGCTGAGGCACGCGCCCACCTCTCGAAGGCATTGAAAAGTTCAGAACCGTTTCAGGGGCGTCAGGAGGCGGAACACATCTTGGCTCAGATGAGGGGGTGAACGGATCATGGCAAGTCCTCACTCTATTATTCTTCGTAGCATGGGATTGCTGGTCCTGCTCTTCGCAATGCTGGGGGAGGGGCAGCTGGCTCTCGAATCCGAGGCCATGGGAGCCACACCAACGGCGCCTGCAGTTGATCCAGGCTATCGCCTTGGAGCAGAAGACGTTTTGCTGATTTCCGTTTGGAAGGATGAACAGCTCACCAGGGAAGTGGTGGTTCGTCCCGACGGGATGTTTTCCTTTCCCCTTGTAGGGGATATCCAGGCGGAAGATCGAACGGTTGAAGAGATTCGTAGCGATCTTGTGAAACGGCTGACAAGGTACATTCCGAATCCGAACGTCTCGGCTGCAGTGACAAAAGTTTTAAGCTACAAAATCTATGTTGTGGGGCGTGTCAATAAGCCGGGCGAGTACTCGATTGGCCATCATACCGACGTACTCCAGGCAATCAGTCTCGCCGGTGGTTTGACACCCTTCGCTGCAGAGAATGATATCAAGGTCATCAGGCGTCTCAAGGGACGTCAGCAGGTGTTTCTCTTTCGGTATGGCGATGTTCGAAAAGGAGAAGATTTGGAACAGAATATTCTCTTGCAACGTGGCGACTCCATCATGGTTCCGTGACGAATGTCTTATATAATTCATGCACGTAAGGGGATTTATTTATGGTTGCATTGAATCAGTGTTCAGGAAAATGACCAGAATCATCAGCCGTAGTTTGTATTTCGGCCTCAGCCTTCATCAGAAGATGCAGGAGCATGGACCTTTGGCAGATTTTCTGCTTCGTAGGATTAGAGGGACAACGTATGGCGTCGCTGAGGGTGTGTCTCCGTCATATCGTTCTTCTGGTTGGATTATTTTGCGGCGTGCAGCTCCATGCGGTGTGGGCTGCTGAATGGTCACTTGTGCCATCAATAGGAGCAAAGGGTGTGTACAACAGTAATTTGCGTTTAACTCCGCTCCCGCACGACGAGACCTATGGCTATTGGGTTTCCCCGGCAGTCGAGTTTGCCGGCAAGACAGAACGGTTGGAAGTAAGTAGCCGGATCGCTGCCGATTTCGTCTCTTACTATGGTGGAGAGGAGACTCAATTTACTAATGTGTTCCTTCCACTGACTCTGAGCTACAAGACCGACAAGGACCTGATGAGTTTTTCCGGCGGATTTATCCGGGATAATACGTTAATGAGCGAATTACTGGCCACCGGCCTCGTCCTGCGCTTTACACAACGAAACCAATTGACGGCCAATCCGTCATGGACCAGACGCATCACTGAAAATCTGTCATTCCAATCCAGTGTTCAATTGAATGACACCACATACGAGAACGGCTTAAGCCTTGGACTGGTTGACTATCAGTTATTTGGAGGGTCAGGAGGGTTGCTGTATCAAATGACTGAAAAGGATCAAATACAATTGTCCGGCTCGTACACGAACTTTCGTACGACCAATGCACCTGCGCCCTTTCACACCAATTTTCCTGGTGTCAACCTCAGCCTGACTCATGCGTTCACAGAAACTCTGACGGGAACGGTATACGGTGGACCCCGCTATGTGAGTTCTACGACCGAGACAGTCGGCGGCGACATCACGGCTCAGAGTACTGTCTGGTTGTTCGGTGCAAGTCTGAGCAAAAAACTTGAAAGCACATTTCTTCAAGCGAACATCGATCGGGACATTGTGCCGAGCGGATTCGGCCTACTTATTCAAAGGGATCGCGCCGGTCTAACCATTTCTCACGATCTGACCGAAAACCTGACTGCTTCACTGAACGGATCCGGCTATCTCGTCTCGGGCATCACCACGCTACCATCAGGCGGCATTTTCCCGGAAAGTCGGTACGTCTATTGCACACCGAAGATCGCCTGGAAATTTCTGGAGTGGTGGAAGCTTGAGATGTCATATACATATGGACGTCGCGAAGTAGACGGCTCGATTTCCGCTATGTCCAATGCCACGATGTTCACACTCACGTACTTTCCACCGAAACTGGCGTTCTCGAATTAAGCAGGTTGTCCATGACTACTCAGAGCGCATTAGGACAGTCCGAGCCGGTATTAGATATACAGGAGTACCTGGCCGCATTTCGTCGCCGCCGAACCTTGAGCCTCCTGACTGGAGGGGTGTTGTTGTTCGTCAGCTTGGCCACGGCATTCCTTTGGCCCCCGACCTATAAATCATTGGCGACGATTCTGATCGAAGAACAGGAAATTCCATCCGAACTTGTTCATTCGACGATTACTAGTTATGCCGATCAACGAATCGAGACGATCAAACAGCAAGTCATGAGCAGGACAACCTTGTGGAAAGTCGTTGAACAATACAATCTCTATTCGGACCTTCGACGGACTAACCCTGCAGAAGAAGTTGTAAGGCGGTTCACCAGAGACATCGAGGTTGAGGTGATCAGCGCCGATGTCGTGGACAAGCGTACCCAACATCCAACCAAAGCCACCATTGCGTTTACCGTGGCGTACCACAGCACCTCACCTGACTTGGCTCAAAAGGTCGCCAACGAGCTGACGAGTCTGTTTTTGGGGCAAAATCTGAAGAGTCGAGAACGACAGGCGCAAGAAGCGACATCGTTTCTCCAACAAGAAGCGGATAATCTTTCCAGACATATCGGTGAGATAGACGACAAAATTGCCATGTTCAAGCAACAGGCGAAGGGCGCATTACCGGAGTTGATGCCGCTCAATCAGCAGTTGATGAATCAGGCAGATCGTGAATTGACAGATATCGATCAGCAAATTCGCAGCCTTGAAGAACGCAAAACCTACCTTGAGGGAGAATTGGCCACAATTAAACCAAATACGCCGATCATGTCAGTGACTGGAGAACGTATTCTGGATTCTGCAGAACGCTTACGAGCCCTTCGTGCCGAGTACGCGGGGGCTTCTGCCAATTTGGCCCCCGATCATCCCGACATTATGAAGATGAAACAGGAAATAGAGGCGTTGGAAAAAGAGACCGGTCATCGCCCAGATATTGAGGAAGCATCTAAGGCACTCGTGGATGCGCGTGCGACGCTGGCCACAAATTCGAACCGAATGAGTCAAGACCACCCGGACATGGTTAAGACTCGGCGCAAAATGGCTGCGTTGGAACAGGAGCTTCAACGACTCAGAGCAGCACCTCACAAGAATTCCTCGCAACGGCCGGAAAACCCCGCTTATATTAACCTCCAGGCTCAGTTGAATTCTGCAACCGCCTCATTGGGAGCCCTTGTGAAGACCAGAATGGACGTCAAGCGGCGACTTCATGACTATGCCGAACGTCTCGAGCGGACTCCGGAAATAGAGCCGGACTATCTTGTATTAATCCGCGATCGCGACACCTCGGGACAGAAGTATCAAGATATCCGGTCCAGATTGCTTGAAGCCAAGGTTTCAGAAGGATTAGAAATTCAACGAAAGGGTGAGCGATTTTCTCTCATCGATCCACCAAGTATACCGGAAAAACCAGACAAGCCGAACCGGCTCGCCATCGTCTTGCTCGGGCTGATTTTGGCGGTGGGTGGGGGAATCGGTGCCGGCGCCGTTGCTGAATTGCTGGACCATTCGATACGAACGCCAGAACAGCTTGCGAGCCTGACTCAATTGTTCCCGCTGGCTGTCATTCCATTTATGCCAAATGAACTGGATCTCTCCCGAGCTGTAAGGCGTCGCCATATTCTTAAAGGAGTCGGCATCGGCGTGGGTGTGACGGTTCTCGCACTGTTGCATGTATTCGTGATGCCGTTAGATGTGGCCTGGTTCGCCGCGCTGAGGCGATTTGGCGTGGAATAGATGGGAAGGTTAGAGACTGAAGTTCGTGTTCCCTTCAGACTGGTGTAGGAGAAGCCATGGATCGATTTCGGACTGCGCTGCAGTTGTATAAGGACGAACATGGTCAGGCTCATGCCAGGCCACAAGCAAGAAAGACTGCCGGCAGTCAAGCCGTGCCTCCTCCCATCCTGTACACCAGGACGAAGTCTCTTAATATTCCACTCTCTGTACTTCGCCAGAAGCGAGTGATGGCTGCGTATGACAAAGGCCCCTTCGTCGATGCCTTTAAGATTTTGCGAACCCAGGTTATGCATCGCCTTCGGGAGAATAACTGGAACGTGTTAGGCGTCACGAGTCCAGGCCACGGAGAAGGCAAAACGTTGACTGCGGTGAATCTTGCTGCGAGTCTCGCAATGGAGACATCGCAGACGGTTCTGCTCGTGGATGCCAATCTTCGTAGTCCCAGTATCCACGAGGTATTTGGCCTTGACGATTGTCCGGGTCTTGCCGACTACTTGTTGGACGATCAGCCGGTTGAGGATTTGTTGGTGCATCCCGGGATTGGTCGTTTCGTGCTCCTGCCGGGAGGACGGGCAATCTCGAATTCAACGGAGATCCTTACGTCACCCAAGATGCTGGCCTTGGTTGAAGAATTCAAGCATCGCTATCCTGCACGAATCATTATTTTCGATCTTCCGCCATTGCTTTACACAGCAGATGTATTGGCGTTCTCGCCGTACACGGATGCGTTGCTTCTTGTTGTCGAGGAGGGAAAAACGACGGCTGAGGAACTGCAGCATGCCTTGTCCCTGGTGAAGCATTCACGTCCCGTATTGGGGACAGTGCTGAACAAGGCCGGACAAATGGCCACAACGCCGGCTCGTATGCGGAAACTACTCTCTCAGTAGGTTTCTAGTATTGTCGGGAAAGCGAACGCCTACATGTATGAATCATATTACAAGCTTCGGACTAAGCCCTTTGCGCTTCTGCCTGATAGCGAGTTTTTGTATCCTGGCTCTGCCCACCGTGCGGCGTACAGCATTCTGGAGTACGGCCTGATCAATGAAGCGCCGTTTCTGGTACTCACGGGTGAGCCCGGTATGGGCAAGACGTCGCTCCTCCAAAAGCTTATTGCAGAACACGGGCAGAATCATTCGATCGGTCTTGTCACCAATGCACGGTACGACATTGAACATCTCCTGCCCTGGATTCTGCTTTCTCTCGGGTTAAGTCAGAAGCAACTCGATCCGGTTGAGGCCTACCACGTCTTCACGGAGTTTCTGATTCAAGCATTCAAACAGCATCGACGGGTGATTCTCATTATCGATGAAGCACAGAATCTTGGTGCCGAGTTGCTGGAAGAATTGCGGCTGTTGTCCAATTTAAACGACGGAAACACGTTGAAGCTGCAGATCATACTTTCCGGACAGCCGGACCTCCATACATTGCTGCAGCGAATCGACATGACTCAGTTTGCCCAACGGATTGTCGTCGACTATCACTTGGAACCGCTCTCGGAGGCGGAGACGGGACACTGCATCCGTCATCGCTTAAAGATTGCAGGCGGACATCCCTCATTGTTTACAAATAAAGCCTGTGATTTGGTACATCGATTGACAAAAGGCACTCCTCGTCTCATCAATCAGGTTTGCGATGTTGCGTTGACCTATGGTTTTGCAGAACAGGCCAGGATCATTACCTCAAAGCTTGTGGCTCAAGCCGCATTCGACCGAAGTAAAGGGGGAATTCTACCGCTTGCGGCACGAGAGGAACTAAAAGCGTTAGCCGGTGCTCCGGAGGATCTCAGCGAAATTGATGCCGTCCCTTTCCAACACAATTCTGTGCAGCCGTGGCCGGAAAGTCCGGCTCTGGAGCCCAACGTCCCACAGCGGAAGCTCCCTAGTCGATCTCCGGACTTTACAGCGACAGATTCGGCTAATACCCCTGGATCTCTGTATGCGGAAGGAGTAGCCATGAGGCAGGAAGGCCGCCCAAGGGAGGCAATCGATATGCTCGAATCGGCTGGAAAGAATCCGTCCTACTGGCTGAAAGCTCAAGCACAAATTGGCCTCTGCCACAGATCTCTCGGAGATCATGGGGCAGCGATTCAGGCGTTCCGTACTGCCTTAAGCGATCAGTCGGCACCTTGGAAAGAGGTGATCGAAGTCCAGTATTTCCTCGCGCGGACGCTCGAATCCGACGGGCAGGCAGTAGAAGCAGCGAGCCTATACCGCCGTATCGCGCAGATGAATCCGCATTTCAAAGATGCCGCGAGTCGAGCCAAAGAGCTTTCATCGAAGCCGAAACCTGCCAGTCCTGGTGAACGGCGAGTTACGAGCAGTGGATCCTGGTTCGGCCAGGCCATCGAGAGTTTTAACCAGCTTATCGGCAGTCGCAAGTAGCGGATTCGCAGAGTTCACACTTTCCTACCGCCGCTTTCACGATAGCGGCGACTCCCGCCCTGCAATGCTTTCGAATATCTGCCTGGTTCCCTTGAGCGGTTCCCATCCCATGATAGCGAGTGAATCGTCGGCATAGGCCGGAGACCGCATGCCATTCAATACACAGGTGACGCCCGGCGTACTCGCCAATACCCACAAAGCTTTTCGTGACAACGATTCTCCACGCCTTGCTTCGGGCAACAGGGGATTGAGGGCCGTCGTCAGCGCGGTAGTTTTCGCACGGCTGCGTTCAGTGGCTTCTCTGCGGAGCCCACGCAACAAGATGAGCAACTGCGGCACATAGTGATCACGCCAGGCTTCCCACTGCTCGGCAGCCGTTCCGGTGAGATGACGGGAAAGCGCCTGCATGACTTGGTTGACATGAGGCGCAATCATTTGATGTTCGATCTGCTCCCAATGTTCGAGTCCTTGGATCTGAGGACGCACGCGCGTAAGCTCAACAGCCCAGGTGAAGAAGTCGGCCGGAGCCATCCCTTGACCAGTATTTTGAAGTGCCGGGGCAATGGCCTTGCGATATTCGTCTTCTAGCACTCCGACAATCCGGCATTGCCGGTCGAAATCAACCGGATCGCCTTCGGTCGGAAAATCCGCTAACCGAAGGACGCCGCTCTTTTTCGTTGGCATGGCATTGAGTGGACGATTGACCAGTACGGCAATCCCTTCACGTTGCGCCACTGCTAATACCGTTTCTTTCTGGTCTATGCCGGTGTTGGGCGTCAGCAGCGCGCCGGTCTCAAACAGATTCATCGGGCATTGCAGCACCGCGAAGTGGTGGAGTTCCATGCCCTGTGATGTAGCGGCAACTTGAGCCGCATCGCACATGCGAGAGAACGAGGTCGCTTCGGCATCCGCCGGATTTGCCGTAACCGTATTCGATGACACGCCATAATACTGAATCCGTCCTGCCGCCACTTCAGATTCGAAGAATGTGAAGGCGTGTTCAATCCGGCGGTAAAAGGTATTCCGCACCGCCGCCAGGTTTCCGACATCATGATGCGCAGCTTCCGACAGAAAGTATTCTGGGTTGTGCAGCAAACAGACATCGAGTGTGGCCAGTCCAAGTCGATCCAGCGACAAGGTGAGCTGATCGGCCAGGTATTCCGGGTGAATACAATGCCAGATACCCTCACCATATTTGACCATGTCGGGGTAGGGGTGCCCGGCCTGTTCCCGTGCTTCCGCCTGCTTCAAGTTAAGCCCCTGTACATATCCGATCTTCGAGACCACGATCACTTCCTCACGGACCAGCTCAGCACCTTTGATTAACTCGCGTAATACGGAGCCGACCAGACGCTCACTGTCCCCGTCCATGTAATTCGTCGATGTATCGATCAGATTCACACCTTCGCGCAGAGCCTTTTTGAGTGCCTCTCGATGCTCCGGTTCCTTCATCTCGACGCGATAGGTACCGAATCCCAGTCGGGATGTCGTTAACGCCTTATTGCCGAATCGTCCGTACCCATGTTCCATTCGGCCGTCATGGCGTGACTGATTCATGATACGCGCCACATATCTGGCCGTCCCCTCTGGACTGGCAGACCCTGGAAGCGTTGTTCCTTGTAAGAGTATTTGGTGGATCGTCTGATCCGCGCGTCTGGATGCTGATAGCAATGCCTCGGTGACCTCTTTTGGATCGGTGATGGGGCGCTGACAAGAAAAATCCCGACAGATATAGAGAGCGGCCTTGCCCTCTACCAATCCCTTACCGGTCAGCAGGGGATGATTTGACGGAGTGCCCGTTCCATCGTGTGAGGCAATCACACGATTTGGCAGGAATACTTCTCGCACAGCAAGTTGAAGCGCTTCCAGCCCAGGATCGTTGGGCGCCCCAATAAAAGCCAATTCGACCGGTCCTTCCGCCAAGAGATCCACTACGGCAAGGCTCTTGGAAAAGGCTCTGGGATACCTGGCTATCTGGCGACCATAGGCCCGAATTCCGCCGATAGCTGCGTCACGCAGGTCCTGGCGATCGTGATGGAAGGACAGTCTGGCAAGGGCTGAGATAGCCACAGCGTTTCCACTGGGCGTCGCACCGTCCGCCCCCTCGCGCGCTCGGATAATTAGCGATTCATGCCCCTTCGCTGTCGTGTAGAATCCTCCCTGCTCCTCATCGAGAAACGATTCCACCATCCGCTCTCCCAATTGAAGTGCAGCTGTGAGGTATTGTTTCTGCCCGCAGGCTTCATAGAGGTCGATCAATCCTTCTGCCAGATACGCATAGTCCTCCAGCACGCCATCAAGATGTGCACGCCCCTGACGCGAGGTGCGGAGCAGTGTTCCTTCGGATGGCCGATGGACTCGTAAGAGAAAATCTGCTGCCTTCCTGGCACCCTCGAGATAGCGACTGATCCCTAGCACACGACCTGCCTCGGCCATCGCCGAAATCATCATTCCGTTCCATGCCGTAAGGATCTTGTCGTCGAGTCCGGGCGCTACTCGCGTTTGGCGCGCTCGATAGAGGAGGGGGCGCACACGATGGATCGTCTCATTGATCTCATCAATGGTGAGGTTCAATTCTTTGGCAACGGACTCGATAGGGCGCAGCCGATTCGGAATACTCCGATGCTCCCAATTCCCCTGATCCGTAATGTCGTAACAGGCACAAAAACGACGAGTATCCTCTGCGTTCTGCAGCACAGCCTGAATTTCCTCTGGCGTCCACACGAAAAACTTTCCTTCGACCCCCTCTGAGTCCGCATCCGTTGCGCAGAAAAACCCTCCGGCAGGATCGGTCATTTCACGGAGAATATAGTCGAGGACTTCTATCGTGACCTGGCGATAGGAAGTCTGCTTCGTGACTTGAAAGGCCTCTAGATAGGTGCGGACCAAAAGAGCGTTGTCGTAAAGCATCTTTTCAAAATGGGGGACCAGCCAACGTTCGTCAGTGGAGTACCGCGCGAATCCCCCCCCGATATGATCGTAGATCCCCCCGGCCGCCATCGCATCAAGCGTTCGTGTCACCATCTTCAAGGTTTCGGTCGCACCTGTTCGGCGGTAACAACGCAGGAGCAACGAGAGTCCTGCGGATGGAGGAAACTTCGGCGAACTGCCGAATCCGCCGTGGCGCTCATCGAAATCCTCGCGGAATTGCGTCACGGCTTCATCAAGTACAGAGGTACTGACAGAAACTGGAGACACCGCCTTGAGTTCGTTCTTCAACCGTTCCGTCAATTCACGCGCTTGGTTCATGAGACCGGCGGCATCCTGTTCCCATGCATCAGCGATCTTTTTAAGCAGGCCGGGGAACCCAGGACGGCCCCAGCGATCGCCAGGAGGAAAATACGTGCCGGCAAAGAACGGCTCTTGATCCGGTGTGAGGAATACCGTCATCGGCCATCCCCCCTGACCATGATTGAGTGTCACGGTGGCCTGCATATAGATCTCGTCCAGATCGGGGCGCTCTTCCCGATCGACTTTGATACAGACAAAATGCCGATTCATGAGTGACGCAATGGCCTCGTTCTCAAACGACTCCCGCTCCATGACATGGCACCAGTGACATGCGGAATAACCGATCGAGAGGAGAATCGGACGGTTCTGCGCTTTCGATGCCTGCAAAGCCTCTGGCCCCCAGGGGTACCAGTCGACAGGGTTGAAAGCATGCTGCAGGAGATAGGGGCTGGTTTCGTTGGCGAGCCGATTGGGCTTTGCTGATTCTGGCAACGTATGCATGGCCACACGGTAGCATCGAGGCCAAAGAGGGGTCAATGAGGAGATAAGGGAGGGGGCTCGCGATCCTATACTCGCAGGCCCCCTTCAGGAACGCTCACATATCTCTTGCCTGATTACGACTTCCGCTAGAATTAATAGCCTTCCTTCTTTTTCTCGTCCTTTTTTTCATCGCCGAACGTACCGACGTACCCGCCCTTCTTTTCATCCTTCTTCTCGTCCTTCTTGTCGTCACCGTATACGAGGACGTGGCCTCCCTTCTTCTCGTCTTTCTTTTCAGACTTCTCATCGCCGGCGAAGGATGGTGCGCTGAACGTCACGGCTGCTGCCAATGCCATGATTGCCATCAACATGCTCTTCATATTATCTCCTCCTCATTGTGATGTGGGTGTCTGTAAGACGTGTGCGTACTCAGTTGTGCACACGAATGGTACGCTAGCGAAAAGTGAGTTCGACTGTCAACCGTGCGAGCCTCATCTTCATCTACCCTACGAGAATCCGAAGATACAATCAGTTCTGGTTCGCGACCACTCTTATGTTAATCTTTAATTACATGAAGGACCGCACATGACCGACAGTGAGCCCTATTCCAACTATCGCTTGACCATTCGGCTTGAACTTGCCAACACACCCGGTATGTTTGCAAAGGTTGCCGCCGTTCTCGCGGAGGAAGGTGCCAACTTGGGTGCTGTGGATATCGTCTCTGCGACGTCCAGCGCGATGGTGCCGGATGTCACGGTCGACGTCCAGAGCGAAGCTCATGGCGAACGGGTGATTGCTCGAATCAGGGCGTTGCCGGACGTGAAAGTCCTCTCGGCTTCCGACCGGATTTTCCTTCTGCATCTCGGTGGAAAAATCCGCGTCCAAGGCAAGTTACCCATTACCACGAGAAACGTGCTGTCGATGGTGTATACGCCGGGAGTCGGCCGGGTTTCACAAGCCATCGCGAAGGACAAATCCAAAGCCTATGCCTTTACCGGCAAGGGCAACACGGTCGCCGTGGTCAGCGATGGATCTGCCGTGCTGGGCCTCGGCAATCTTGGCCCGGAGGCCGCCTTACCCGTGATGGAAGGCAAAGTCATGCTGTTCAAAGAATTTGCAGGAATCGATGCATGGCCGATTTGTCTCAACACACAAGATCCTGACGAAATTGTTCGCATCGTGCAAGGTATTGCTCCAGGATTTGGTGCCATCAATCTAGAAGACATCAGTTCACCGCGCTGTTTCGAAATAGAACGCCGCCTCAAAACGATCTTGGATATACCGGTCATGCATGACGATCAGCACGGCACGGCTGTGGTGATTCTCGCTGCCTTAACGAATGCATTGACTGTCACGGGGAAACGGATGGAGGACATCCGTGTGGTCGTCAATGGGCTCGGCGCCGCGGGAACTGCCTGCTGCAGGATGTTACTTGCGGCCGGCCTCTCCCACCTGATCGGGTGCGAGCCTCAAGGTATTGTCTTACGAGGGGACGGCCAACAGTTGCGGGCCTGTCGAGCGGATCTCTCCTCCTGCGTGACCACGGACCGTCCTCAAGGGACACTCCAGGACGCGCTCAAGGGGGCCGATGTCTTCATCGGATTATCGGTCGGCAATATCCTTACGGCGAACGATCTGGATCTCATGGCGACTGATCGTATCGTCTTTGCCATGGCCAATCCCGACCCAGAAGTCCCTCGTGAATTAGCGGCTTCCCACTGCCGAATCTTTGCAACCGGGCGCTCGGACTATCCGAATCAAATTAATAACGCGCTCGCCTTTCCCGGCATCTTTCGAGGTGCGTTGGATGTGCAGGCGAGCGACATCAATGAAGCCATGAAGCTGGCTGCGGCCAAAGCCTTGGCCGAAACCATTCCCTCTGCAACCCTCAGCGAGGACTACATCATTCCGAGCGTATTCGACAAGGAGGTGGTCCCGCGCGTGGCGAAGGCTGTGGCGGCAGCCGCACGAGAGATGGGTGTGGCCCGACGCCGCACCAAACTCAGCGACGATTTTGCCTCACGGTGATCATCCAACCCACATAAATCCAGCGGTTTCCACTGCCCTTCTGGCATGCGACCAGGCTGTGTTACAATGCGCCTCCTTGCAGAGGGCGTGGTTCAGATGCCTTTTTCACAAAGCAAATTCATCAAGTTTCAGAATGGGATGAGGCGGCGCATCGAGTCGTTGCGCCCCAAAGCCGAAGAGAGTTTGGAGCTTGCAATCGATACGATGATGCAGGAGCGGGTCGACAGCTTCTTTCGTGTTGAACAGGGACTGGAGGAAGTCATGAGGTCACTGGCCCAGATTGAAGAAGAGATAGCGGAGATCCGCGATCTCTCCGGGGCCATGAGGCTGGAATCCCGTCTCGAGTTTGTCGAGGACCGCTGGGACGATTTCGATAGTGAGATACGAGAACGCCCTCGCCGACGGCGCAAGAAAATCAGCCTCGCCGACATGTTGAAAGCCGCCGGTGGGGGAGGCGGAGACTTGTCGCAAGGATCGAGCGGCATCAACAACGCCATGGACGCCTATGCCGCCATGGGTGTGGAGTTCGGCAGTTCGCTCGCCGATATCACTGCCGCGTTTCGTCAGAAGGCTAAGCAACTCCATCCCGATTCAAATAACGGCGATCGTAGCGCCGAACCGGAACTGCGCCGCATGTTGGAAGCGTATCAGTTCCTGAAGGAATACTTGAGCCTGAGTAATGTTGAGCCTCCACGGTCACCTGACGCCACCTATCGTCCAAAAGAATGAGACACAGGTGACATCCCACAATCCCCCGCTGCCATGTGTGACTGACCAGCGTACGCTCGAATCCCTCTGCCACACGTTGCGGGAGAGTCCCCGACTGGCCCTGGATACGGAATTCGTCGGGGAAGATACGTTTATTCCACGGCTCGAACTGATTCAAGTTGCCACTGCCACCACGGCTGCCGTCATCGATTTTCCTGCCGTGCAGGCAAGTGGATCGCTCGATGTTTTCTGGGAGCTCATCTGCGATGCCAAGATCGATAAAGTCGTCCATGCCGGGCGGCAAGATCTCGATCTCTTCACCATACATGCAGGGCGGGTCCCGAAGCCCTTTTTTGATACCCAGATTGCGGCTGCCATGGTCGGGTATGGCGCACAAGTTGCCTACGCCAACTTAGTCCAGCGACTTCACGGCACGAAGCTGGCCAAAGCCCATACCTTTACTAACTGGAGTGCGCGACCGCTCTCGGAAGACCAAATCGCATACGCCTTGGAAGATGTTAAGTTTCTCCTGTCGATCCATACGTATTTGCGGAACCGCCTCAGCACACTCGGTCGCTTGGAATGGGTCAGCGAAGAGTTTGCACGCCTCGAAATGGCGATTGGAGAAAAAGGTCGAGAGCCACAGGATCGCTATCAACGAATTCGAGGGTGGGACACACTCAAGCCCAAAGGGGCTGCGGTGCTTCGTGAATTGGCTGTCTGGCGAGAAACCGAAGCCCGCCGCCGGAACGTGCCCCGCGGGCGCGTCATGCGAGACGAGGTGCTCCTCCAACTCGCACGCCACCCACCCAAATCGGTCAACGATCTGCGCGGCCTCCGCGGCATTCATTCTTCCGAGGTGGATCGACACGGAGGGCAAATACTTGCTTCCATTACCTCGGCGCTGGCGCTTCCGACGTCAGAGTGGCCTGCGATCCCTTCCGAAAGAAAACCGGATCCTGAATCGACCGGAATTGTCGAACTCCTGCAAGCTGTGCTGAAGGCCCGTGCAGCAGAAGAGGGGATTGCTCCCACGATCCTCGCCACCAGCGCCGACCTGCAAACGCTCGTGGATGCCAAGAATCGAACCGACCTTGATGTGCCCATTCTCCGCGGTTGGCGACGCCAGTTGGCTGGTGAACTGCTTCTACAAGTCTTGGAGGGAGCTGTCACCATTGCTGTAGACCGGACCTCCGGTGCCCTTCGAATGACCCAGGGGCAACCTTCGTTCGCCGATCCTCAAGAAACATCTCGGATTCTTCCTGCCTGACAAGAACCTCATCTGACTGTTCAAAAGCGGGCCGCCTCTCCGCATACGAGGCGGTTTCCGTGTTGGGTGCCATGGCGGATTCATTATGTCTAATAAATTCAAATACTTACAAATATTTATTTATGGTTTCTCCATGCTCTCATTTTAAGTTTGGTATGGATCTCGCACCCCACTAGAGGCCCCGGACCACACCGCAAATTAGGTACGAGCCATGCTGAACCCGCTTTGGAAAGCTCTCTTCGCAATCGTCTACCCTGGGGGGGTAATTTTTCTTTTAGCGATGGGCTTTCTTCGCCCCCAAGGGCTTCCGCTGTGGCTGCAACAACCGATCGCGGCCATTCCGTATATCGTTCTCACGTTTGGGCTGATCTTTGGTTGGTATTTTGCTAGCAGTCGCATGATTCTTTCTCTGCTGGTGCTGGCACTGGCTGATCGAGCATTGATGTTATTTCCCACCACCGGAACCGGCCAGGTGGATATAACCCAGAATGTTATCGCCATTACCGCATTTCTCGTTCCACTGAATCTCCTGGCCTTTTCAATCCTCAAGGAAGATTCGCTCTCGACACTTGGTGGTCTGGCTCGTGCCATTCTTGTGTTAGTTCAACCCTTTCTGGTGATCTGGCTCTGTCTTCCGAACCAGCACTTCCTGGCCTCGTCCTTCACACGGGAGTACATCCCTGCGTCGTACATGGATTGGACACCGGTTCCTCAGCCGGCGTTGATGGGATTTGCTATCGCAATGCTGCTGCACTTTATACGATTCGCGCTGCATCGTGACCCACTGGAGAGTGGCGCAATCTGGGCTCTGTGCGCCATATTTGTGGCGTACCATACGAGCCGCTACGGATGGCAACCGACAAACTTCTTCATGGCAGCCGGACTGATCCTTTTCGTCACCTTACTTCAAGCCTTTTATCAACGGACATACCGGGACGAACTCACCGGCATTCCAGGTTGCTTGGCCTACGATGAAGCAATCGCGCAACTCGGAAAACGATTTTCGGTTGCGATCATTAGTATCGATCAGCTGACCCAGTACGCCAATATTCACGGAAAAACCGTGAGCGAGCAAGTCCTCAAACTGGTTGCACCCAGAGTTCAGACCGCTTGTTCCGAAGGGCAGATCTTCCGTACGACAGGAGAAGACCTCACTGTGCTGTTCCCTGGAAAATCAGCGACAGAATCCTTGAGTACGTTGGAGGGTGTCCGGAAAACGATTGGATCCATCAGTCTGTTTCTCCGTGGGCGCGACCAGGTCTGGGAAAAGCAGCGTGAGACCCAGAAAACCGGATCCCGCGACCAAGAACTCCCGATTACCTTGAGTATTGGGGTCTCGGAAAAAGTTAGCGACAGTGCAACACTGTCGCTGGTGATCAAGTCAGCTTATCGGGGTCTCTATGAAGCCAAAGGGATTGGAGGGAATGTCGTCAAGCGCGGAGTAGAGTCAATCGCTGTGACACGAAAGCCTCCTGTCGGATCAGGAAGAATTGTCCCAAGCGGAGACTACGGAACCTAACGGCTAGAGAAGTCGTTTCAGTGATTCTGCCGGCCTTGCCAATATCACTTTCTCGCCCCTTTCGACAATCGGACGCTGGATGAGATCCGGGTGGGCTACCATCGTATCAAGCCATTCATCATCCGAAAGATCCTTCTTCGCTAAACCGAGCTCTTTATAGATTTCTTCTTTCGTTCTCAGTATCTCCTTCGGCGAGAGTCCCGCTTTCCTTAAAAGAGTTTTGAGTTGCGCCTTTGTGAAAGGTTTTTCATAGTAGTTGACTGATATGAAGGGCTTACCGCTCTCTTGTAACAATTGTACTGCCTGACGGCATGTGGTACAGGTCGGTTTCTGGTAAATTGTCACTTCAGCCATTTCCAAGCTCCTTGTCTCGCGCCTCGCTTGCCTTGACGCGATTTTTGTCCGTGTGATACACGAAACCTATCTTGTTCAGATCCACATAGGTCATGCCAAGCCCAATCTTCGGAACCAGCTCCAGCGGCCAGTTTTCCTGCACAACGGACGCAGAACATACCTTACGAGACCTCCGCACGAAGCGCAAGGGACAACCGGTGTTCGTTCTCGGTCATGTCTTAGCCAGGAAAGGGCAGGAAGGAATCTTCGAGGTGTTTAACGACCGCCTGGCTATCGTAAAATTCTCTGACGGTGGCGTAATCGGATATGATCCTCGAGAGCTGCTCTTGCCAACCGACATCGACGACAAAGGAACTGCCTATTTTGAAGTTCGTACCTGCGCGCAATGTGAACAACTCTTTCCCTTGACCGCCGAAGAGTGTGAAGCAGCGGAAGAACCTACGCTGTGTCCGGAATGCTGCCGCACCTAGCAGGAAGCTGAAAAGTCCGCCAGCAGCGTTCTCACCTCGAAAGCATCCCAACCTAGCCTGGAGGCTACGCCTCCAGTGCTTTCATCGGCTTCGGCCTTGCTGGACGGCCTTTTTGAGCATCCTGCGCGATGCTTCCATATTGATGTCTTAGTCGAGGGCCCAGTGAATTTCCACCATACCATACTAATTCTGCCGCAACTAACCCGTCCAGACTAGTCCACCAGCGGCGCAATGTCGATGGCTTTCTTGATCAAGCAATCACCCGCAAAAGACTGCAACGACATCGGCAGCATTCCGGCATCGATAATGTGTACCGTGAGAATCTGAAAGCCTTCAGGGTTTTTGTATCCCTCCATCCTCATGGCATGACAGATTTCGAGTTTTTTCCAAATCAAATTATTGATGATCGTCTCCGATGCGATCAGTTTCATATCTGACACGACATCGTTCACCGAAACCTTCGCTGAGACCCGCGCCTTATCCTTTGGTACTTCGGTGACGACGGCAAACCCGAGGATCTCACCCTCGGCGTGCGCGAGGTCGGCAAGCCCCATTCCGATGATACCGAACCAAATTAGGAGGAAGGACAGACGTGAAGTCATCGCTTACCTCCTAGGTCCAACTCAGGGCTTTCGGAAATCTATCGAACCTGGGCCGTCCTGATGGGTTCGTGGCTGGCTGACTGAAGTGCGTGCCAAGCCTGAGATACGTGAATCGATTAGTGAACCCCAATGGAAGACAACAGCCGATTGCTGGGAACAGCCTCCAAATTGAGTATGCCAACCACTCTGGACCATTTCAAGATCCTGCTCTCCGAACATGGTAGACTGGCCTCACATATCATGCAGTGTGCCCGCTCACGTAAGGGAACACGATCATGCCACATGATTTTATGCCAGGTCTTGCCGGGATTCCTGCAGCAAAATCTGCGATTAGCGATGTGGATGGGCAACGCGGTGTACTGGAATATCGCGGCATCCGCGTCGAAGAGCTATGCCTGCGATCCTCCTATCTTGAGACCGCTTATCTATTGCTCTTTGGTCAGCTTCCTACTCACTCTCAATTTGCGAAATGGAATGGAGACATCGTCCATCACCGTCGGATTAAGTTCAGGATTGTCGACCTATTGAAATGTCTGCCGGAGCAGGGACATCCCATGGACGCCTTGCAAGCTGCAGTTGCTGCGTTGGGCATGTTTTATCCAGGGAGGAATGTTCAGGACATCGATAATAACTACTGGTCTGCCGTCCGGCTGGTTGCCAAACTACCGACAATCGTCGCGGCCTGGGCACGTCTGCGGTACGGGAACGAGTATATTCCACCGCGCGACGATCTTGGATTTTCGGAAAACTTTCTCTACATGTTGACGGAGACGGAGTCGCTTCCTTTGTGGGGCAATATCTTCGACGACTGCTTGATTCTTCATGCCGAGCATACCATGAATGCTTCGACATTCACCGGCATGGTCACGGCGTCGACGCTGGCTGATCCCTATACGGTCGTCGCGTCTTCAATCGGGGCGCTAAAGGGACCGCTCCATGGGGGGGCGAACGAAGAAGTCGTGCAGATGCTAAAGGAAATTGGTGAGCCGAAGAAGGCCCGCTCATACATTGAAGAACAGATCCGAGCGAAACGGAAATTGATGGGATTCGGTCACCGTGTGTACAAGGTCAAAGATCCCCGCGCGACTATTCTACAAGATCTCTGCGAGCGGCTGTTCAAGGAAAGCGGCAGCTCACGGTTGTACGAGGTGGCCTTGGAGGTCGAACGGATTGCAGAAGAACTGCTTAAAGGGAAGGGGATCTATCCCAACGTCGACTTCTATTCCGGGATCGTCTACGACAAGATGGACATTGAAACCGATCTGTTCACACCATTATTTGCGATGGCGCGGGTGTCGGGATGGCTGGCCCATTGGCTTGAGCAGCTTCGCGAGAACAAACTGTTTCGTCCGGACCAGATTTATTCCGGGGAGCATAACCGTCCTTACATACCGATTGAGCAGCGTTAAGCTACTTTTTCTCCATCACTTCGGAATGATCTCGCCTCTTGACTCTGCGTCAACGCGCTTTATCTATTGTCATAGACAACGAGTCGTCGCGCGATTCGAATAGACAACCTGAAAACTGCAACAAATGAGAAGGAGGTCTACTATGACACTCGTACGCTGGGATCCGTTTCGCGAACTCGAAGATATGTCGGATCGGTTGAATCGGATGTTCAGTCGTCCTATTCTGCCTCGGACGACTGGGAAGGAGACCATGGTCGTTGCCGACTGGGTGCCATCCGTGGACGTGAGTGAAACAGAGGGAGGATATCAGATCAAGGCGGAAATTCCCGATGTGAAAAAGGAAGATGTGAAGGTAACACTGGAGGACGGCGTGCTCACCATCCAAGGTCAACGAAAGCAAGAGAAGGAGGAAACTGGGAAAAAGTACCATCGGGTAGAGCGTTCCTACGGCACCTTCGTCAGAAGCTTCACGCTGCCTGATCTGGTTGATGAGGAAAAGGTAAAGGCGGATTTCAAGGACGGTGTACTGAGCCTTCAACTACCCAAGTCCGAGAAGGCAAAACCAAAAGCGATCGAGGTCAAGGTCGCCTAACCCTAATAAAGCGCCGCTACTAACGAGCAAACGATCTGAAACAGAGGCCTGCTTCGGCGGGCCTCTTCTTTTAGTAGCAGTTAGGCCGCTATGTTTTAGAGTCAGTCAATTTGCCCAGCACCAGTTCTCAGGCAGATTGTCCAGATGGTACTGGGAGTACATAGCAATGTCCGTCGTCGACTTGCAGGCGGAAATAACAGTGAGCTCGGTGTACTAACGAGTAATGATCGTGATCACATTCCGCTGGATTCCTGCGTGTGTGAAGGCGCGGGAGGGTCTCCTCGTCCTTCGCTCCCTCGAACGCGTCAACATCAATTTGCGACTTGTCCATCAACCAATGCCCTTGTACAAACAGGGGAGCTGAGTTTATCATGGCGCCCGCTCATATCTGAAACCACTCACACCGGAGTAGGACGCATGAAGAAGATACCCACAGCGACAGGAACGCAGGTATCATCCGCCACCAGAGTCGAACGCGATACGATGGGCGAACTTGCCGTACCGGCTACGGCCTATTATGGCGTACAAACTGCCCGCGCCATTGAGAATTTCCCGATCAGCTCGTTGCGATTTCCCCGTGCTATGATCCGTGCGATGGGGATGATCAAACGCGCCGCCGCGACGGTCAATCAATCGCTGGGCCTTCTCGAAAAGAAACCGGCAGATGCCATCAGACAGGCGGCGACCGAAGTGGTCGAGGGTCAGCTCGATGCCGAATTTCCCGTAGATATCTTCCAAACGGGCTCGGGCACTTCTTCGAACATGAATACCAACGAGGTGATTTCCAACCGCGCGACCGAGCTATTGGGAGGACCGCGAGGGAGCAAACTGGTGCATCCAAATGACCACGTCAATCTGGGTCAATCCAGTAACGACGTGATTCCCACAGCGATTCACATCGCCGCTGGGGAGATGATGCAGCAGCAGCTCATTCCGGCACTTTCCTGCTTGCAGAAAGCCCTCTCTCGCAAAGCCAAAGAGTTCGACAAAATTGTCAAGATCGGGCGTACCCATTTGCAAGATGCGACGCCTGTGCGATTGGGGCAGGAATTTGGCGGCTATGCACGCCAGATCGAACTCGGCATTCAACGGGTCAAGCGAGCGCAAGAGGCCCTCAGCGAAGTCGCGCTCGGTGGCACAGCAGTCGGCACAGGGCTCAATTGTCATCCGAAATTCTCCGAGAAGGTCTTAGCTATTGTTTCAAAAGAGACCGGTTGTACGTTTATTGAAGCAAAGAATCACTTTGAAGCGCAGTCCACGCAAGATTCGTTGGTCGAAGCGAGCGGGGAATTGAAGACGATCGCCGTGAGCCTCATGAAGATTGCGAACGACATTCGGTGGCTCGGCTCAGGCCCACGCTGTGGGCTCGGGGAAATCAACCTACCGGAGACACAACCAGGCTCGTCCATCATGCCGGGCAAGGTCAATCCAGTCATCGCGGAATCGGTGACAATGGTCTGCGCTCAAGTGATCGGCAACGACGTAACGGTCACAGTGGGGGGGCAGGCGGCCAACTTTGAACTGATCGTGATGCTGCCCGTGATGGCCTACAACCTCTTGCAGTCGATTGAACTCTTGGCGACTGCTTCCAACAATTTCGCTGTGAGATGCATCGAAGGCATTCAGGCGAATGAAGCACGCTGTAAGAGCCTTATCGAAGAGAGTCTCGCTATGTGTACGGCTCTCGCACCTGAAATTGGGTACGAGGCCGCAGCGAAGTTGGCCAAAGATGCTTACAAATCCGGAAAGACCGTCCGCGAAATGGCCAAAGAGCAAAAAGTCCTGCCCGAAAAGCGTCTCAATGAACTGCTCGATCCTTGGCGCATGACTGAGCCGGGTGGACCGGTCGGAAGTGCCGGAGGATAGCGGGGAGCGACGAAACTTACCAGAGCATTTCAGATTTGTTCAGTTGCTCAGGATCAACGCTACAGTCGTCACGCCAACGTACGCAGACGGTTCATGCACGCACACAATAAATCTGCCAACCTCTTTGACAGCCAGGGCTCTCTATGCTAAAGTCCGCGAAACTGTTGGGGTTCTAGGCACTTTCTATCTACATTTCCAGGAACAACGCATGAGTGCAACGACATCGCACGTGATTATTGTGGCCGGTGCTGGACCAGCCGGTATGGCTGTCGCGAGTTCACTGGCCAAAGCTGGGCATGAGATTATCATTCTAAACCGGGACATCAAATTCGGTGGGCTGGCTGAATACGGGATTTTCCCAGCTAAGCTCAAGCTCCGTGGTGGACTCAAGAAGCAATATTGGGACTTGCTTAACCAGTCCAACGTGCATTACTTCGGCAATGTCACGATTGGGACCGGTAAAGATCTGACAGTAGATGACGTTCGTGCCCTTGGTGCCAGCGCGGTGGTCTTCTCGATCGGCGCCCAAGGGACAAAAGCGATCGGCGTGGAAGGAGATTCAGCCAAAGGCGTCTTTCACGCAAAAGATGTCGTCTACCATTTCAATCGACTGCCTGGCTTCGGCGATCGCCCGTTCGAAATGGGCAAACACGTGGCGGTAATCGGGGCAGGAGATGTAATGGTCGATATTGCGCATTGGCTGACCCGATATAAGAAGGTTGAACGGGTCACAGCGATTGTGAGACGCGGACCGGTCGAGCGGAAATATAATCCAAAAGAAATCCGAGCCGTTTGCGCGAACATGGACATCGACGGCATCAAACAGGAAGTTGCCGGTATCAAGGATCGCTTGGCGGCGGTTGGCCAGAAGGCCGATGAGGTGTTTCAGGCACTCACAGCCGAATTCACGAAGTGCGAACCCAAGGTCAGTGACACGAAGATGGGCTTCAAGTTTCTCGCATCACCGAAACGCATCCTTGTCGACAGCAACAATCGTGTACGTGGACTTGAGATGGAGGACAACAAACTCGATCCGAAAGGCGAGGATACAGTCGCGGTGGGTCTGAAACAGTTTTATGAATTCCCGTGCGATGCCGTTGTTTTCGCGGTCGGCGATAAAGTCGACGAAACCGTTGGTTTGCCCTATAAAGGCGGCCTCTTCGTTACCAATCCCAACAAGACAGGCAACGACCCCGACGACTCGCTCTTTCAAGCGTTCGATGAAGTTTCAGGGAAAATCATAGAGGGGGTTTTTCTTGCCGGGTGGGCGAGGAAAGCGAGTGAAGGCTTAGTGGGCATTGCCAAGCGGGATGGGGATTGGTGTGCGGAAGTGGTACGCAGATATCTCGCGGCGAACACACCAGGGAAACACGCTGACACAAAAATTGTTCTCGATAGGCTCGCCGCAATTCTTAAGGCGCATAAGAGCCACCCCGTTAGTATAGAGGGGCTCCGCATACTTGAATCCAACGAGAAAAGTCACTGGAGCGAGAAAGAGTGTATTGGGGAGTTTAAGTATACGAGCAACCAGGAAATGATTGAATTGATCGAGCGCGAGAAGGCGTAACGGGCTGCCCGGTAGTTGCTATCGATCCCCCCATTTAAGTTTCTCTCTCAGCACATCATAGTAATTGCTCTCTGGAAATCGGATCAATCTGGTCCGATGGTCTGAAGTCTGAATCACGACGGAGTCCCCCTTCGAGATCGCTATGCCTACCTGTCCATCGAGCGTCGCCATGGCACCGTCGTCTTTACTGGTGAGAGTCACATCAATTTTGGCGTTGCCCGGCACGATCAACGGTCGATGCGTCAACGTATGGGGACAAATCGGGGTCAAGATCAACGACTGGACTGCCGGATCGATAATAGGACCTCCGGCTGAAAGGGAGTAGGCGGTGGACCCCGTCGGACTACTGAGGATCAACCCGTCGCCACGCAAGTTGGTCACGAATCGTCCTTGAATTGCGATTTTCAGTTCGATCATGCGGGCAAGCGTACCCTTGCTGATGACCACATCGTTCAACACTTCCCCTTGCGCAACCGTTTCTCCATGCCGATGTATATGTGTCCGGAGCATCAACCGCTCATCAAGGACAAAGTCATTCGCAAAGACCCGTTCGAGCGAGGGATACAGATTTTCTAATCGGACTTCGGTTAAAAAACCGAGGCCGCCCATGTTGACACCAAGAATGGGGATACTTCGTTCCCCCGCAAGGCGCGCGGCATTCAGCATGGTTCCGTCGCCGCCCAACACTAAAAGTACATCCGCTGTGAGGGCTAGCTGGCTTTTCTGATATCCTCCCTGTTCACCAAGATGAGTTGCCGACGTGGTGTCCAACAGGACGTCAATGTTTCGAGCCCGCAGCCATCTGACCACATCTCGCAGCGTCCGCTCGATTTCTGGAAACCTTGGCTTTGTAAGAATCCCTACACTTTTGCTGTTCATGCAGTGAAATCCTGTAATGATTCCATCGAGACATCAGACGAAATGTGCGCGATTGTATCGGGAGGGTTATTTTGAAGTCAACGAACAAGCCTCAATGTTCATGAGAGCTCGTGTGGCGAACCGCGAAATGGATGCATGGCGCCGTGATGGAGAAAGGCGTACATGCAACTTCCCCTTGACGGATCGTATCGCGACCTGCATGACGGCAGGGTTGTGATGAGCGTTGTGTAGATGATTGGGACTTGTGGCTTTCGTGAATGATGCGGACAGAAACACGACAGGACGTCGTCATGTTCATCCCATCCGCACTCGTTCTCTGCTTGTGCGAATATCTCCTAGTCTTGACACTTAAAATCCGACTAGTTAGAATTAGGCCAGGTTTTTCGAGAACTTTGCGCCCACGGAACCTGGTTTCATAGGCTCCCCCTAAAAGGAGGCAGGATGTTCGAAAGATTCACGGATAAGGGTCGGAAGATCATCATCCTTGCGCGGGAAGAGGCTGAGCGTCATCAAAACGACTACCTCGGAACCGAGCATCTCGTCTTGGCCATCCTCCGTGAATCCGATGGGATTGCCCTGATGATCTTGAAAAAGATGGGGCTCTCGACCGAACAAGTCCGTTTGGAAATTGAACGGAACCTACCTGGCGGGGGAACCACCATGACTTTCGGTGAGATCCCGTTCAGTCCTCGAGTCAAGAAGGTCATTGAATATGGAGTCGAAGAAGCCCGTCTCCTTGGACACAATCATATTGGGAGTGAGCATCTCCTATTGGGACTTCTCCGAGAAGAAGAAGGGATCGGCGGAAAAATCCTCCGCAGCTTAGGCGCCAATCTCCTGACCGCCCGACAATTGACGGTGACGTTCTTGCGGAAATCCGCCCCTCGTGAACGTGACCGGAAGAGCAACACCCCGGCGCTCGATGAGTTCGGTCGCGATCTTACCCAGCTTGCCCAGGCAGGGCAATTGGATCCCGTCATCGGTAGGGCCGACGAAATCGAACGGGTGCTCCAGATCCTGAGTCGTCGCTCAAAAAACAATCCTGTGCTTATCGGGGAGGCCGGCGTCGGCAAGACCGCGATCGTCGAAGGTCTTGCCCAACGAATTATTCAGTCGGAAGTGCCTGACAATCTTCTCTCGCGACGTGTGATCGCACTCGATCTCGGTTCATTGGTTGCAGGGACGAAATATCGCGGCCAATTCGAGGAGCGTCTAAAAGTAGTCATGAAGGAAATTGTCCAGGCCGGGAACATCATCATCTTCATTGATGAACTTCATACCTTGGTGGGGGCAGGGGCGGCGGAAGGATCGATCGATGCGTCCAATATGCTCAAGCCCGCGCTCTCGCGTGGAGAGATTCAATGTATTGGTGCCACGACTCTCGATGAATACCGCAAGCATATTGAGAAAGATGGTGCCCTCAAGCGACGGTTTCAACCGATTCACGTCCAGCCGCCGAGCATTGATGAAACCGTGCTGATCATTCAAGGACTTCGCGATCGGTACGAAGAACATCATGGTGTCGAGATCTCCGAAGAGGCGATCCTCGAAGCCGTCAAGCTGTCCGATCGATACATCAGCGACCGCTTCCTACCGGACAAGGCCATCGATTTGATCGACGAGACGGGATCACGGGCCAAATTGCAGACCTATGCCCTACCGTCGGACTTGAAAGCAATGGAGCAAGAGCTGAAAAAAGTCTCTCGTGAAAAAGAGTTGGCCATCTCGATGCAGAACTTCGAAGAAGCCGTTCGCCACCGCGAAGAGGAAGAACGGCTGCGCAAGCTTCTCGACGAGTCAAAGCGGGAGTGGAAGAAAAATCAGGAAAAAAATAAGCCGACGATCGGAAAAGAAGAAGTGGCTTATGTCGTGTCCAAAATGACGGGTATTCCGCTCTTCAAGCTCGAAGAAGAAGAATCGAACAAACTGTTGCGTATGGAGGAATTCCTCCATAAGCGTGTGGTCGGACAGAATGAAGCGATTTCTGCCGTGGCCCGAGCTATTCGGCGGTCGCGCGCCGGTCTGAAGGAAGCCAAAAAACCTATCGGATCCTTTATATTCCTGGGACCCACCGGGGTAGGAAAAACCGAGCTCGCGAGGACGTTGGCGGAGTTCCTCTTCAATAGTGAGGATTCGCTTATTCGGATTGACATGTCTGAGTATCAAGAAAAGTTCACGAGTTCGCGATTGTTCGGTGCCCCTCCTGGGTATGTGGGATATGAAGAAGGCGGTCAATTGACTGAGCGGGTCCGTCGCCGGCCCTACTCGGTGGTTCTCTTCGACGAAATCGAAAAGGCCCATCCGGATGTGTTCAATATCCTGCTGCAAGTACTGGACGACGGGGTGCTGACTGACAGCCTCGGGCGCAAAGTTGACTTCAAGAATTGCGTGATCATCATGACATCCAATATCGGGACCAAGTTGATTCAGAAGGGTGTCTCGCTCGGATTTCAGAGCACGGAAGGCGATCAAGAGCGCCATAAGAAGGAAGAAGTACTGGGGGAATTGCGTCGCTCGTTCAGCCCGGAGTTTCTGAACCGAATTGATGAGGTCATAGTCTTCCATCAATTGGATAAGACACATCTCTACAGCATCCTCGATATTCTTTTGGGTGAACTCAATCTGCGACTCCTTGAAAAGGGAGTGGAGATCGAAGTTGAGGATGATGTCAAACAGTGGTTGATCAAGGAAGGCTACGAACCGCTCTACGGAGCCCGACCAATGCGCCGCACGATTCAGCGTGCGATCGGCGATCCACTCTCCGAAGAAATGATCAGAGGGCGATTCAAGGAGTGCCGGAAAATCCGCGTGGTGCTTCGCGACGGTGCGCCGGCGTTCATCGAGCAAGAGGCGATGGCTGGAGTTTAACTCCCGCCCCGTACCTGCGCGACGCCATCGCATAGAGGAGAACACGGCCCTTGTGGCACCAGCGGCCACAAGGGCCGTGTTATTTACCTCGTTTGCGAATAACGTATTTGTCGTCGATCTGGTTTAGGTACTCGGAAAAGATTTCATGCTATCGACCATCGTACAACCCACCGCAACTTGGAAACCGGGACCTATTCTGGGAATCGAGACGTCGTGTGATGAGACAGCTGCATCGGTCGTTGCCTCAGACGGCGTTGTCCTCTCGAACATTATCATGTCGCAACACGCTGTTCATCGACGATTCGGCGGTGTGGTTCCCGAACTTGCCTCTCGTGCCCACATTGAGTCGATTGAACACGTTTCGTCTGAGGCTCTAGAACAAGCTGGTCTCGCATGGACGGACATCAGAGGAATCGCGGTCACCCAAGGGCCAGGTCTGGCGGGGGCTCTTCTTGTAGGAGTGAACTACGCCAAAGCACTGGCCTATGCTTTGAATATTCCGGTGACTGGAGTTAGTCATCTCGATGGCCATATCGCCTCTGCCTGGTTGCAGGATCCAACGTTTCCGTTACCCGCTGTTGTCTTGGTCGTATCGGGTGGACATACTCACCTGTATTATAAAGATCTCCATAATCACTGCCGGCTCCTTGGTTCCACTAGAGACGACGCGGCAGGGGAGGCTTTTGACAAAGGCGCTCAGCTGCTTGGCTTGGAGTATCCCGGGGGGCCGGCTATCGATCATTTGGCGCGGCAGGGAAACCCAGATGTCTTTGCATTTCCACGATCCTATCTCAAGAAGGGGAGTCTTGACTTTAGTTTCAGTGGTTTGAAAACAGCTTTGCTATATAGACTTCAGGATATACCTGAACAATTTCGCGCGGCCCAAGCTGCTGATTTGGCCGCTGGATACCAGGAAGCAATCGTGGCCGTCCTGGTCGAAAAATCGTTTACCGCGGTTCGATCGTCCGGCGCTCGCGCGTTGGCAGTTGTCGGAGGCGTGTCTGCCAACTCTCGACTACGCGCACTGCTCCAACAACGGGCGGCGTCCGAGAGTGTGCCGCTCAGTCTTCCTCCATTAGTCTACTGTACCGACAATGCTGCGATGATTGCGGCGGCAGGAAGGCAGGCCCTTCGGACTGGGATCCACGCACCACTGGATATCGATGCACGAGCTTCGCTAACATCGACAATCGCACACTCAATCGAGCAAGGACTATAAGGAGTCGACGACCATTCCAGATATTCACGGACAAGTTCTTGGTCTTCGTGCCGGCCAGCTCGCTATGCTTGAGCGACTGTATCGTCGGCGTATGCCTGTGGATGAGATTCTCTCAACTGAAGCGGCTAAAACCCTCGCACAGTTCACGCACGAGATTCGCCGCCCCATCGGACTGGTCATCACCAGGCGCGGCGCTGTTCAAGACGTCCTCGTCGGCGCCGGCGTCGAACCCTCCCCAACAACACTGACCACCTTTCGTGCAAGCCCGCGATCGCTGAGGGGCCTTCGCCTCATACACTCAAGCCTCAAGGGAGAACCCCTTACCCAAGTAGACCTCACCATGCTTGGGCTACTTCGCCTCGACATGATTGGAACATTGAGCGTCACACCGAAAGGCGAACCAGGGTTGCTCTCCCTGGCCCATCTCAATCCACCCGACCCGCAGGGATCCCTGTATACCCTGCTCAAGCCTACACTGGTGCATCAATGTCCGCTGAGGTTTGAGACATTCATTCGTGAATTGGAGTCAGCCCTCCAGCACCAAAGCGGATCGCATACGATGGCTCAGACGCAGACCGCCATCCTCGTGAGCGCATCACCCAAGAGTAAAGCCGAACAAGAAGAGCGTCTTGCTGAACTGGCTGAATTGGCCTCCTCCGCAGATCTCACAGTGATCGACCGTTTAGTGCAGCGCACGCAGGGTGGTCATCATCGGTTCCAATTGGGAAGCGGCAAACTCAAGGACGTGCTGATGCAAGCCATGCAAAAGGGAGCAGATCTATTGATCTTCGATCAAGATTTGGCTCCGGGGCAGTTACGGGCCATTGCGGAAATCATCGACCTGACAGTCATCGATCGGACCCAGCTGATCCTCGACATTTTTGCGCAACGGGCACATAGTCGTGAAGGCAAGGTGCAGGTCGAGTTGGCGCAACTTCGGTATCTCCTTCCTCGGCTGTCCGGTCAGGGAACCAGCCTCTCACGCCTGGGGGGTGGCATCGGCAGCAGAGGGCCCGGTGAAACGAAGCTCGAAACAGACCGCCGTCGCATCAGAGAGCGTATCGACTATTTGGAGCGAGAGATCGAGGGTTTTGTCCGCCACCAAGACCAACGGCGATCGCGACGAGTCCGACAGGACTTCCCAGTCCTGTCCATCGTGGGCTACACGAACGCCGGCAAGTCGACGTTGCTCAACGTCTTAACAAAGAGTCAGGTGAGCACGGCTGCACGCGTGTTTGAAACACTCGACACCACAAGCCGCAGATTGCGTTTTCCGCACGGCCGTGAGGTCATTATCACCGACACTGTGGGATTTATTCGCGACCTTCCCAAAGACCTCCTCGCAGCCTTTAGAACGACATTGGACGAATTGCGCGATGCCGATCTCCTCCTGCATGTGGTCGATGCCGGGGCGAAGGATTTAGACGCCCATATGGCATCGGTCGACACCGTGCTTCAAACCCTCGCACTCGATGGGATTCCACGAGTCCTGGTGTTCAATAAATGTGACCAGCTTCCGTCTGGGCAAGCGGAGGCCCTGTGTCGGCGCTATGGCGCGATCGGAATTTCGTCTCTGCATCCGGAGACCTTGCCCCCACTGATCCAGCACCTCGAAGAACGGCTGGACGCTCTCGTCACGACGTCCACGCTTGCAACTCGGCCTTAACCCGCTGCACAATCGACTTGTTCTGACACCACCCATGACAACACGACCTGTGCCATTCTCAGATCGACGGAAGCGTGTTCGAGAGATTGCGACGACACTTCAACGCACGATGCCAAGCCCAAAGATGGAGCTCGACCATCGTTCCCCGTGGGAGCTGCTCGTGGCCACAATTCTTTCTGCGCAATGTACTGACCAGCGTGTGAACCAAGTCACTCCCTCGCTGTTTCGACGGTATCGGCAACCGGCAGAGCTGGCGGCGGCTGATCTGCCCGAACTCGAAACACTCATTCGGTCAACCGGTTTCTTTAAAAGCAAAACAAAGCATCTCGTTGCCTGCGGCAAAGCCGTGACCGAGCGCTTTGGTGAACAGGTTCCAGAGACGATGGAGGAGTTAATCACCTTGCCGGGCGTCGGCAGAAAGACGGCGAATGTCATTCTCGGAACCGCATTCGGTCAGCCTAGTATCGTTGTCGACACGCATGTCAAACGTGTAGCGAAGCGACTCGATTTGACCAGGTCCGACAATCCAGACATGGTCGAACAAGACCTGCAGCAACTCTTGCCGAAATCCCAGTGGACGGCTGTTTCTCAACGTTTGTTGTTGCATGGCCGCTATGTCTGCCTTGCCAGAAAACCCCAGTGCAGCACGTGTCCGATCTATCGGCACTGCCCATGGAAAGAGAAAGGGCTCCAATGATTCGTAGTATGACCGGTTTCGGCCGACGGCAGGCCTCCTGGCAGGATGGGTCCGTGACGGTGGAAATGCGTTCCGTCAACCATCGGTTTCTCGAGATCGCCTGCCGCCTACCCCGGCCATTAAACCACCTGGAAGACTCCTTCAAGAAAGCAGTCCAGCAACGCTGCATCCGCGGGCGCATCGATATCACCGTAAGCATCCAGTCGGGCAAAGGCCGCGCAGGAAGCGTCAGCCTTGACCAGCCGCTCGCAAAGCAGTACCATCAGGCCCTCCGCACCCTCAAAAAATCCCTGAAGCTGAGCGGCTCCATCAATCTGGCCCTCATCGCTGGGCTCCGGGACGTGGTCTCGGTATCGGATCAACCGGCGGAAGATCCGAAACTGGCCAAGATGGTTCAGCGACTGACGACACAGGCCCTGACAGATCTTGAAAGCATGCGTTCGCACGAGGGAAAGGCCCTAGCAGAGGATATGCGTGCAAGGGTCCAGACCATCAGGGAGCATAAGACGCTCATTGCCGCACGAACACAACTCGTAGCCCAGGAAACGTTTGACAGAATGAAGGTTCGTGTAGAAAAGCTGCTTGGATCGGAAGTCCCCGACCTCCCCCGGCTCTATCAGGAGTTGGCGATCTATGCCGATCGTGGTGACATTACAGAAGAAATAGTCAGATTGGACTCACATATGATACAGTTTGAGCAGACGCTCAACCGTGCAGAATCTGTGGGCAAAACCCTCGATTTTCTACTCCAGGAAATCGGGCGGGAAGTCAACACAATCGGGTCGAAGGCCAATAATGCTGAAATCGCCGGTCATGTGGTTCACATGAAGGCCGAACTGGAACGCATTCGCGAACAGGTCCAGAACATCGAATGAACTCAGCTACCACGAGCAGTTCCCCGGTGCCGACATCCGGCCACTCCCGGTCTTCGATGGACCGGAGAGGAATTCTTTTCATTATTTCCGCGCCATCCGGGACCGGAAAAACTACCCTTTGCAAACAGCTCGCGACGAACCTGCCAGGCCTGTGGCATTCAATTTCCTATACTACGAGAAAGGCAAGGCCGGGCGAAAAACATGAGCAAGACTATTATTTCATCGGAGAACAGACTTTCCGAGAGATGGTCTCGCGAAATGAGTTTGTCGAGTGGGCTCACGTATATGGGCATCTCTATGGAACTCCATGGAAGTCACTCAGCGAAAAAATCGATCAAGGTATCGATGTGTTACTGGAAATCGATGTGCAAGGAGCCATGCAGGTCAAGAAGCGGTTCGAGGATGCGGTGTCGATTTTTATTCTTCCCCCCTCGATGACCGTACTCCGAGCCCGGCTGCAATCCAGGGCATCCGATACGCCGGAAGAGATTCAACGGCGGCTGCATAAAGTGAAAGAAGAAGTATGGAGCTACCGTGAATATGCCTACATCGTCCGGAACGAAGACCTCAGTCGATCCCTTCACGATCTCGAAAGCATATTCTGGTCAGAACGCCTAAAGACGAAACGATTGAACATGAAATGGCTTGAGAATAACTTTATTCTGGACGATGAACAGAAAATCGAAGATCGCAAGGATCTTCCCTAACCCAAAGGAGTACCACTTCCATGATTGATATGTTGAGACTCTTGCCCCAATACAAGGCAGATGAGTTTGACTCGCGCCACCGACTGACAATCATTGCAGCCCAGCGGGCGAAGCACATTGTCCAGGGATCACGTCATACCGGCTCACGTTTCACCAAGGAAACGACCATCGCTCTTGACGAAGTTCTCCGGGGGCAAATCCCATACCTTGTCGGCCTCGAAGCGAGGGAAGCAATGAAAGAGGCGAAGCGTGGCAAGGAAGGCGAAATGGAGCGCATCGCCGTGATGACCGGCGATGATGCGAAGGAGATCAAAAAAGAGCTGAGCGTCTATGTCGACGATTCCCCAAAGCCGACGGCGAGTGAGAGCGAGGAGTAATTTCTGAAGATCTCCGACTCCATAGAACCGACGTTGATCGGGAAGCACATCGTGCTTGGCGTGACCGGCAGCATCGCAGCCTATAAGGCTGTTGTTTTGCTCCGAATCTTGATCCGTGAAGGAGCGGTCGTGCATGTCGTGATGACGCAATCGGCCACGAAGTTTGTCACTCCGCTGACGTTCGAAGTGCTCTCCGGCCATCCCGTCTCGACAGATGTATTCGAAGCCCATCAAGAGATGAAACACCTATCCTTGGCCGAACAGGCGGATGCCATTGTCATTGCACCAGCCACTGCCAATTGTCTCGCAAAGTCCGCATTGGGGTTAGGCGATGATCTGCTCTCGACCATGCTCCTCACTGCCCAGTGCCCGCTGATCCTGGCTCCCGCCATGGATGGAGGGATGTGGGCCCATCCATCGGTCACAGCACACGTAGAGACGTTGCGCGCGAGGGGAACAATCGTGGTGAATCCGGAAATCGGTCCGCTCGCGTCCGGGCGGATTGGTCAAGGCCGTTTAGCAGAGGATGGTGCAATACTTGAGGCTATTCACGCAGCGTTGGTTCCACAACGGGATTGGCAAGGGCACCGCATTCTTGTTTCGGCAGGCCCGACCCAAGAATCCATTGATCCGGTGCGGTTCATTTCGAACCGCTCCTCCGGCAAAATGGGCTATGCCATCGCCGAAGCCGCTCAGGCGAGAGGAGCCCAGGTGGTCCTCGTCACCGGTCCCACAGCGCTCCCAGCTCCGAGAGGCGTCGAGGTGATTCCAGTCGCCACAGCAGAGGAAATGTTGAAAGCCCTGTCTGCGCGCCTATCATGGTCTACCACTGTCATTATGGCCGCGGCTGTGGCTGATTTTCGGCCCACACACCCTGCTTCACAAAAGACACACAAGCAGGGGCAAACTGGCCAAACACTTGAGCTCGAACCAACCACTGATATCCTGACCGCCTTATCCGCCCAACGGAGCACACAACTCATGGTTGGCTTCGCCGCTGAGACCAACGATCTCATTGCTCACGCCAAAAGTAAGTTGACAGCAAAGGGACTAGACCTGATCGTCGCAAACGATGTCACGATAGAAGGAGCGGGATTTGGCAGCGATCAGAACACAGTCACATTGATCGACCGGCATGGAGCTATGACAGAATTGCCGCTAATGCCAAAACGAGCCCTCGCCGATGCGATTTTGAATCAAGCGCATGAGCTTCTTCACAGCAGACAAGCCGCCAAGTCAGTTGCGGGAGGATGCTAGCAACCCATGGCTCAGGATCAGATCGCGACCGAGAATGCCCTGGAAATCGATCGACTGGCGGCCCAGTTGGCTAAAGATCCACACTCCAAGGTTTTCATGCCCTTGGCCGAGGAGTATGGAAAAGTCGGCATGTGGCAGGAAGCGGCAGGCGTGCTCGAAGATGGTCTCAAATTGAACCCCGGCTTTATTACCGCTATGGTTGCGCTTGGACGTGCGTACGACCATATGGGTCAGGCCACGAAGGCCAAAGCGATTTTGGAGGAATCCGTCAAGCTGAGCCCCGAGAACCTCCGGGCGCATCGCACCTTGATCAAGATCTACCAAAGCCAGGGTCTGAACGAATCGGCGCTGCAATCCTGTGTGGTCATCTTGGCGGTCAATCCACGTGATGAAGAGGCTCGCTCAGTCCAATCTGCTTTGGGCGGACCGCTGAAACACAAGACAGAACCGGAGCCCTCAAAACCAGCGACTCCTGTCGCGAGTACCCTCTCTGTTCAGGTTGAATCAACTCCTTCGACATCGAAGGCCAGTACTGTACCTGTGCCTCAGGACTCAATGTTTGTTGAACTAGAAATCACTTCGACCAACCCACCCGATGTGACAACGAAATCCATGGAGTCATCCGTTCCCGCACTTGAGCAGGCAAGGGAACCGCTCGCGAAGCCGGGGCCGGGTCCCCAAAGCGCGGATATTGCCGTGATCACTCCTCCATCACCTCATGCAGAAGTTGTAGTACAGCTGGAATCCTGGCTTCGCAGCATCGAGTCACGCCGTCACGATCGTGACGGCACGAACGAATCACATTCCAAGCTTTCTTAATACATTTCACACGTTTGACCGCCCCAAGTTGGACTGCTACAATGCCGCCCGGCTGGACCCTGTCACGTGGGATCGTCCTCGCAAATCCAGTAGCTGAACAGAGTAGTATGCTACGAATACGAGTCTTACACGGTCCAAATCTCAATCTTCTCGGCACAAGGGAGCAGTTGATTTACGGCACTATGTCCCTCGACGCCGTGGACTCAGCCATCATGAAGCTAGCACAGGAGCTGGTCATAGAAGTAGATCTGCGCCAATCGAATAGCGAAGGCGAACTGGTGAGCTGGATTCAAGAGGCTCGAACAGGATACGATGGCATCATCATTAACCCGGCAGGCTATACACACACCAGTGTCTCAATTCGTGACGCCATTGCGGCGGTCGGGCTACCCACAGTGGAAGTGCATCTGTCCAACATCCATCAACGCGAAGAATTTCGCCATCGATCCTATGTTGCGGGAGTCGCGATCGGACAAATTTCTGGCTTGGGTCCGACAGGCTACCTTCTTGCATTGCGCGGGCTACATGACTATCTGACGACATCCAGACGACAGAAGAAAGCGTCCGCACCGAGGGTATCCAAACGGGCCACAAAAGGAACGAGATAAATCGCACCGCCGGCTGACCGGCCTCTAACAGTTTGAAGGGAGCATCGAGTGATATCTACGACCGATTTTCGCGGTGGCGTGCGCCTTATGGTTGATAACCAGCCATTTTATATCGTTGAGTTTCAGCATGTAAAACCGGGCAAGGGTGGTGCTTTCGTACGCACCAAGCTCAAAAGCTATCTGTCAGGCAATGTGCTGGATCGTACCTTTCGATCCGGAGAACGGTTCGAAGAACCGGACCTCGAAGAACGAACCATGCAGTTTCTCTATGCAACCGACGACGCCTATACGTTTATGGACACGGAAACCTTTGAACAACTGACGTTTGACAAAGGCAAGCTCGGCACAAATGCGGACCTTCTAAAAGAAGACATGACGGTCAAGATCCTCGTCTACGAGCACCGTCCAATCGATGTCGAATTGCCTAATTTCATCGAACTGCGAGTCAGCGATACCGAGCCGGGTTTCCGTGGCGACACCGCTACAGGCGGAACGAAACTCGCCACCCTCGAAACCGGTGCCACCATTAAAGTTCCCCTGTACTTGGAAACTGGGACTGTGATCAAGATTGATACCCGTACACGAGAATACGTGGAGCGTGCTCGGTGAGCAAACGCGTATCCGGCAAGTCGAAGAAGGTTGGGAGGCCGATTATCCTTCCTCAAGTCTTCGCCGCTTCCCAAAGCGGGCAGGGGACACCGGCGCTCTCTGGACAACAGACCAAGCAGATCCAAGAACTGATCGATCTCCTCAAGAAGAACAATCTGACTGAACTGGAGATGGAACACGAAGGCGTCAGAGTCCGGGTTCGGCACGAAACAGGACTCAAAACCATTACGGCAACGGGTTCTGAGCAGGGATCGTCCGTCTCGACCTCAGCCGCTCACATGCCCACTGCGGCCAGCGCACAGACTGAAGACACAACTGGCATGATCACCATTGTCTCTCCGATCGTCGGCACGTTCTATCGATCCCCCTCGCCGGATGCCGATCCCTATGTCGAAGAAGGTGACTATGTGAAAAAAGGGCAGGTGCTTTGCATCGTCGAAGCGATGAAACTGATGAATGAAATCGAATCAGAAGTGGATGGGCGGGTCTCGAAAATTTTGGCTGAAAGCACCAAGCCTGTCGAATATGGCCAGGCGCTCTTTCTCGTCGATCCGAGAGCCACACCCTAACCCGCTTTCCTCGACACACATCGGAGTACCCGCGTGTTTAAGAAAGTCCTCATAGCGAATCGCGGTGAGATCGCGCTCCGTGTGATTCGTGCCTGTAAGGAACTGGGTATCAAGACCGTAGCGATTTTTTCCGAAGCCGATGCTTCGAGTCTCCATGTGCGCGCCGCCGATGAAAAGGTGTGCGTCGGACCGCCCGAAGCGGCTCTCAGCTATCGGAACATTCCCAACGTCCTGAGCGCGGCAGAGATTACCGGCGCGGACGCCATCCATCCCGGTTACGGATTTCTCTCAGAAAATGCTCACTTTGCCGAGGTCTGCGAGTCCATTGGAGTCAAGTTCATCGGTCCCACGTCCGAACACATCGCTTTATTGGGTGATAAAGCCAAAGCGCGAGAAATCGTGGCCCGCCGTGGCTTACCTGTCACGCCTGGCAGTCCCGGTGAGCTGAAGAGCGAACAGGGGGCTCTTGAAGCTGCCGGCAAGGTCGGCTATCCCGTCATCATTAAAGCCTCAGCTGGCGGAGGCGGGCGCGGTATGCGCGTGGTGAACAAGGCCGAGGATCTCGGTCGCGCGTTTCAGGCTGCGCAGGCGGAGGCGAAGTCAACGTTCGGTAACGATGCCGTCTATCTCGAGCGCTATTTCCTCGAGCCGCGCCATATCGAAGTGCAGATCATCGCGGACCATCGGGGCCACGTCGTGCACCTGGGCGAGCGCGACTGCTCGATCCAGCGTCGCCATCAGAAGCTGCTCGAAGAAACTCCGTCGCCGGCCGTCGACGAAAAGCTCCGCCGGGAAATCTGTCGCGTCGCCGTTGAAGCGGTCAAAGCTGTGCATTATCGGAATGTCGGCACCGTTGAATTCCTGCTCGACAAGGACCATAACTTTTTCTTCATGGAAGTGAATACGCGCATTCAGGTCGAACACGCCATTACCGAAATGGTGACCGGCATCGATCTCATCAAGGAGCAAATCAGGCTCGCTGATGGACAGTCACTCTCGTTCAAACAGCAGGACATCAAGCTGAATGGGCACAGTCTTGAGTGTCGCATCAACGCCGAAGATTCGGAGAAGTTCACACCATCCCCTGGCATGGTCGGAAAGTATAGTGCGCCTGGAGGATTCGGCGTACGAGTCGATTCGACTATGGAGTCGAATATGCTGGTCGCTCCGTTTTACGATTCAATGATCGCTAAGGTTATCACTCATGGGCGAGACAGGCAGGAATCCATCGCCCGCATGCGCCGAGCCCTCGATGAATTTGTCATCGAAGGCATCAAGACGACGATTCCATTGCATAAGCGCATTCTCAACGACCCTGACTTCCAAAAGGGCCACGTCTCGACCACGTTCCTCGAACGCTTCCTTGCTAACTGACACATCTCGCTGCGCAGGCTGACAGCCATCTACAATTTCCTCGCTATTCCGTGTGGCGATTCTCCGCCCTCCTGCTCTGACCCGTACGATTCAGGAGGACTTCTTGGATTCCAGAGATATGCCTACGGCAAGAGCCATTTCGTGGATACTGCACGGAACAACTGGGTGGGTCCCCCAACCCCACGATGGTGGAAGTCAGAAAATATGATTCGTCAAACCACAAACTATTAATAGGGGTGGCTAGCAGAGAGGACGCAATGCTCGGCGTCGGGCCTATTTCGCATCCCCTACTGCTGATCCACAGAGTTACCCGCAGAAGCTATGGAAGATAAACCTAGTGAATGGCAGGAGTAAGTCAGGGGGGATGAATTGATCTGATTCAGCTATGTTGTTTAGGTCTACTAGCTGGAAAAATTTCACCACAGTGTTACTTATCTTGCTTCGCGGGCTTTCGAGATGACGTATTTTCAGATCCCTTTTCTGTGATCTTTTTGACCGCGTTTCCGATCGCTGATCCGATCTTGGGGATCTCGTTCTCTATATTTTTCGCTGCACTCTTCAACCCTCGTCCGAGGTCGTCCACGGTGATGCCTGTGCGCTCCGATGGCTTACGATCATCGGCTGGGGTCGACGAAGCTGCTGTAGCCGTGGCTGGTGAAAGCCCTAGGGTCAATAAAACCGCGGTGATGATCCTCCAATGCATTCGTACCTCGGATCCACTGTATAGGGGGGATTCAACGAACTCCGACCCTATTCTGGGCGCTAGGCTACCCCGCGGCGGGTATTCATCTCCCTACGGATTAGTTCCTCTGCTTTGAGCCAATCTTCCACATCCCGCTCCGCCAGTCGGCCCCGCTGCTCATAGAGCTCGTAGGCTTTCTTCGCAATCCGTTCCCTCACCTCATCGGAATACTTCTGCATGGATTCCGGCTCAGGGGAGAGGTTCTGCTCCTCCACACACTGGACGTCCGAGATCTTAGTCTTCATGGGCTTCCCTCCTTCGACGGTGGGTTGCACTTCCTGAGTATACCAGCAGACCCTTCAAGTTGAGGACTGTAATTCGCGATTCACTGTCCTTGCATCCTCGATCTTTGCCCTCCTAGAATAGACAGTCCTGCGAGGCCCCAATGCCCTTCACAATTTGTCCCTGCTTTCGCGTATCTGTGCCCTTTTCGATGGCCTACCACGCACATGCATATTTCAAGCTGTCTCAGGGCCTCCTGTTCGGCTTCTGGTTGTTGATCACCCTTCTGGTGCTGAGTCGTGAACCAGTGTATGCGGAGTGGCTGCTGGTGAGTGGCGATGATGCAGCCGGGCTGGCCGTATATATCGATATAGCGACCATTCGCCAGAATGGTAATCTGGCGAAGATGTGGCAGTTGTACGATTACAAAACCGTGCAAAAAGTAGCGGGCGATGCGCTCCTGTCTTTCAAGCGGTTCAATGAATACGATTGCAAAGAAGAACGCACGCGAATGCTGGGGTATACATGGTTTTCGGGAAACATGGGGAGCGGTCAGGTGGTATACAGTACCACTGAAGTCCAACAGTGGGAGCCCGTCATTTCACGCAGCATCAACCATACGCTATGGAAAGTGGCGTGCGGTAAAAAGTAACGACGCGATGCATCCTCACTACCTCTCCGGCCTCTATATCATTCTCGATCCGTCGGTCAATCCTGCACGTCCTTTGGTCGAGGTGTTGAACGCTGCGGCTGAGGCCGGTGCCTCTCTCTTCCAGTATCGTAATAAGACCGCATCGATGAAGGAGGCCTATGCGGAAGCCTTGCCGCTCCGACAGGCTGCAGCGAAGGCAGGCGTCCTCTTTATCATCAACGATCGCTGCGACTTGGCCGTGGCCGTGGATGCCGACGGCGTGCATCTAGGGCAGGGAGACTTGCCTCTCGACTTAGCGAGGAAATTCATGGGCCCGGACAAGCTGATTGGAATCTCGACCCACAATCCCGATCAGGTGCGGGAGGCCGCCGCCGGGAAGCCGGACTACCTTGGATTTGGTCCTATCTTCAAACCCGGTTCCAAAATGGACCACGATCCAGTGGTTGGCCTTGCGGGCTTACATGCCATACGCTCGCTCACCTCATTGCCCATCTTCGCTATTGGTGGCATTCAAATCGAGCAGGTAAACGAGGTAATACAGGCCGGCGCAAATGGCATCGCGGTCATTTCAGCTATCCTCAAGGCTCCTCATGTCAACCATGCTGTGAGCGAATTCCTCGCGCAGATGCCAGGACCAGCTGCGCCAGCTGCGTAATCGGAGCGGTCCTTGCGAGGCGGATCGAACCCTCATTCCAATTTCGACTCACACCAGGGCTATAGGGGAGGGGGCCTATCACAGGAACGCCGGCCAGTGATCGAAGGAGACTGACGGTCGACTGTTCCTGCGCACGAGCGGTCTTGCCCCCAACTGGTTGGCACTGATTCAATACTAACGCCACGATAGGAATTTTATGGCGGCGCAGTGCGAAAAGCGTCAACAAGGCGTGGTTGATTCCTCCTAAGCCCGGTCGTCCGATCACGATGGCCGGCAACTTCATTCGATAGATAAGGTCTAATATGTGAAGTTGTTGTGTAATAGGCACGTACACACCGCCAACCCCTTCTACCACCATCAGTGCATGCTTTGGATGCAGGAGGCGGAACGCTCGCATGATCGTCGCGCTCTGCACCGTCGTCCTTTCCGCTCGCGAAGCAGATAGCGGTGCGAGTGGACGTTGAAAAATGTAGGGGCAAACTTCACCCATTGGATCATGGTTTCCAGCCGCTCTTCTCAAACGTGCGCCATCTGTCTGGGCCTTGCTTGCTCGCGAGGCCCCAGTCTCAATCGGCTTCATCACGCCTACATCACATCCACGTTGAATCAAGCACGTCACAAGTGCCGAGGCCACGAGTGTTTTCCCAACCCCCGTATCAGTCGCGGTGATAAAAACCCCTCGCGGGCGAGAATCGTGAGCTAGCTGTCTGGTTCTTCGCATAATTGATTTCTGTCAGAAACCGGAATCCTGTTCCCCGCAGGATGATCCAAAAGGCCGTCAGCAAGGCCGCAGCCGAAGAAAGTACCGGAGGCGTACCCTCCTGGGTACGTTGAGGATGCTTTCGAGGTGAGAATGAAGCACGGGAAGAGGCGCCTCTTTACGCGCCGGGGTCGGGCGGGTGAGAAGGGAGGTTTTTGGGACATCCTGCTAGAGGATTCGGCTGTCACAGTTCCACACCTGCCCCGACACATCGTTCAATTGCGCCAAATACAAGACCGTCTTGGCGATTTCTTTTCGTGAAGGTGCTCGGCCCAACGCATGGAGGTTCCAGCAATCATCTGTCGGCATGGCCCCTTCGGACAGACCTGTTTTCTGCCAGCCTGGTAACAGGAGATTCACGCGGACATTGGCCGATCCCCACTCTTGGGCAGCGGTGCGGACTAAACCAATGAGACCGGCTTTTGATGCGGCATAAGCAGCCTGTCCAATCGAACCATGGAACCCAGCGTACGATCCGATTACGATCATCGACCCGCCGCCGCGAGCAAGGAGGGGAGGAGCCATGGCGCGAAGGCAGTGAAACGTTCCTGTCAGATTTGTGGCAATCACTTCTTCCCAATCGTCTTGACGTTGTCGAAGAAGAAGCTGACTCTCTCCAATTCCGGCATTGCAGACAAACACTGATGGCACAGGGGTCTGCCGGCAAGCGGCTTCCACCATCTGTTGCACCGCATACGATTTGCGAATATCGGCCTCATAGAGCACCCCGGTTCCACCGGCGGCCACCACTTGGGCGAGTGTGTCATCCGCCGCTGTCCTATTCCGATAATAATGGATCCCGACAGACCAGGCTGCCGCTGCAAAGGCGAGGCTGATTGCTCGGCCAATTCCTCCGGACGCGCCGGTCACCAACACCGCATGGATTTGGTTCATTGGGTTTACCTGGTTTCTCTTGTTCATGCAGTTGATCTGGTGTAACCAAGCAAACGAAACAAGAGACAAAGCAAATAACGGTCCGATTATGGGTAGGTTACTACTGGAAGGCAAGCAAGGGATTGCTGAGATTGATCAGAGTCTCCCGTTCCCTTGCCGCTTTGTGGATTCCTATGGTACGGTCATCGCATCATGTCACCAGTGGAGGGTCGCGCATGCAGCTGAAGACATCGGTATACCGACGAGCTGTTATCGTGGGCACAGCATTGCTGTTGTGTTGTGCTCCCTGGTCAGCACCCCTCGCAGCGGAAGATGCCACCGTTATCGCCCAATCTGCCGACTACTTTCCCGATCAGATGGGAAACAAATGGCACTATCGCGGTCAGATCACCGAAGGGCCTCTGCAAACAGTTGAAAATAAATTTTTCTCCAATGTATCCACAGTCGCCGGTACGAAGATCATGAAGGGCATGACGGTCACCGTGTTCCACGATACCAATCCTGGCAACCATGGGCCATCGGATAGTTTCTACCGGCGCGATAGCGTCGGCATTGTTTATTATGGCTCGGACCCTGGTACGCCATTTGAGAAACAGCTCGTGCCGTATCAGATCGTACGGTTTCCGATGAAGGTCTCGTCGTCCTTCCCGCAATTCAATCGCAAAGATCTGGATTTCGGCACTGATCTGGATCGGGACGGGGTCGACGAAAAGGCTGATGCGCAGGGCCTTGCGACAGTATTGGGAGAAGAATCGGTGACGGTGCCGGCCGGCACGTTCAAGGATGCGGTGAAGGTGGAAGCACGGATGCAGTTACAGATCCGTCTTTCCGGCACGAAGAAAATGACCCAGGGAAACGATGTGATGACGGCCTGGTTTGCGAAGGGCGTCGGCTTGGTCAAGTACGTCGAGCGGCAGGAGCTTTCTTCGTTGGGGGACCGGGGCGTCGTCACGGATATTACGGAAGAACTGGAATCGTACGAGATCAAACCACCCAAGACCTCACTCGGGGGGCGCGAACCCTCGACGGAGGGTCTGCTCGCTGACGACGCGGGCGATCACGAATTGCGTCAAGTACTCTTCACCCCCTGCTTTTGCTCCAATTCCGGAAAGTCGATGGCCTCCAAATGGTTGGCGTCCGACTAACGCGCCGGTGATTGGACGATTCAGATAGAGATTTCCGACGTCGAAATGCTGCCGTGCCAGGTCCAGATTGGCCGGGCTTCGTGAATAGACACCGCCGGTGAGCGCATAGGCTGTTGAATTCGCCAGGGTGAGCGCTTCTTGAAAAGAACCGGCTTTCATCACGGCAAGGACCGGCCCAAAAATCTCCTCTTGCGCTATTCGGTGCGTCGGTGTCACATCCGCAAAAACCGTCGGCACGACATACCACCCGGGTCCCGTCGCATTCCCTTCTACCAATAGGCGGGCCTCCTTCTTTCCGATCTCGATATAGTCCTGAATCCTCGACTGTGCTCGACGATCAATCACCGGTCCAACTTGCGTGTCCGGCTCTTCCGGATTTCCAATCTTGAGGCTCAGCACCGCGTCTTTAAGTCGATCGAGAAAGCTCTCATAGATCGCCGCGTGCACGATCGCGCGCGAGCAGGCGGAACATTTCTGTCCTGCATAGCCGGTGAACGAGGAGACCACCCCGGTAATCGCGTCATCGAGATCCGCCGTCTCATCCACAATAATCGCATTTTTCCCTCCCATCTCGGCCAACACCCGCTTGACCACGTGTTGGCCAGGTAGAAGAACACCGGCATCTTTCAGGATGCCGATCCCGACGTCTTTTGAACCGGTAAAGGCGACTGTCGCAATCTCAGGATGGTGTACCAGCGCGCGTCCGATCTCGGGGCCGCCCGGCAGACAGCAAAGCACCTCGTTCGGCACGCCGGCTTGATGTAGGATCTCCGTGAGCCAATAGCCCATCATCGGCGAGCGCTCGGAAGGTTTAAAAATCACGGGATTACCGGTTACGAGAGCCGCCGATACCATACCGGTGGGAATCGCCAGCGGAAAATTCCAGGGAGCAATGACTACCGTCACTCCTCGCGGGCTATACAGACGCAGGTTCAATTCACCCGGTTCTTGCCCCAAGCGTCTTGGAGAAGCCATCTTGCTCCAGTCCGTTGCATAAAATTCCAGAAAGTCGATGGCTTCAGCAATATCCGCATCCGCCTCTCGCCACGGCTTCCCACATTCAACGATTTCCCATGCCGCCAGCTCATTGCGCCGCGATCGCATGAGCGACGCCGCGGCACGCAGGATGTCCACTCGTCGTTCCGTCGTCGTATCGCGCCAGGATTCGCGCGCCTGCACGGCTCGACACAGTGCATGGTCAATATCATCCGAATCAGCACTGGATAGCTGGGCCACGAGTTCATCCGGTCGTCCAGGGTTGCGTGACTCAATAAGAGGCCCAGCCAGGCGGAACTCACTGGACGACGGAGTCCACTGACGACCCAGTTGCGACCGCACGGTCGTGAGAGCCTGCTGCATGGCCGTTCGATTGTCGACTTCCGCAAAATTCCGTTGCGGCTCATTTCGAAATTCCTGTGTGTCGTCCGCTCGGGGCATGCGTGGTTCCGTCCGGCTCAATCCCTCAAGCGCGGGCGGAGCCAATAACGCACTCAGCGGCTGAGACTCCACATACTCCTTTCGCAAGAACGATTCATTCGAGGTGTTTTCCAATAACCGCCGCACAAGATAAGCCATGCCTGGAAGCAGCTCGCCGACGGGTGTATACAGGCGCAATCGGCGTCCATACTGAGTGATCGCATGTTGAAAGGGCTCGGCCATGCCGAAGATCATCTGATATTCCAAGGTCTCCTGTGAGACACCAAGCGACTCCGCAACCGCCTCGATGTAGGCCAGCGTACGGAGATTGTGTGTTCCGAAGGCCGGTCGTATGACGGACGTGTGAGATAATATGAACTGTGTGAGCGACTCATAGTTGGCGTCCGTCTCCGCCTTGTGTTCAAAAAGAGGAACCGTCCAGCCTCGTTGCCGATAGCGAATCATGTCCGAATCCCAGTAGGCCCCTTTCACCAATCGAATGGTAATCGGCGCTCCGCGCCGGCGAACCCAAGTCAGGAGCCCTTCGATGTCTCGTGCTGTCTCCCGATGGTAGGCCTGCAATGCGAGACCCGCAAAGGGATAGTTCTTGTACGGAGTCTCCATGAACAGTCTGGTGAATATCTCCACCAACAACGCTTTTGTATCGGCTTGCTCCATATCGAAAATCAGTGAAGCGGGGAGGCGCATCGCAAGATCGAGAACCGGCCGAAGTCGTGCCGCGACAGAACGGTAGCTTCCTTCCGGATCGATCGGATCAAGATGAGGGGCGAGGGCGGAGATCTTGATGGAGAGCTGAACACGCGGTATCGGTCCCAGATGATCCCGTTCCAGTACAGGCATGGGCGGCCAAGAATCCGCCTCTCGCCCGAGCTGGCCCAACGCTTCCACGCAGCGATCGCGATACCGATCAGCCTCGCGGTCGCTAATGGTGGCCTCGCCCAATAAGTCTACCGACCAGGCTCGTCCATGCTGCCACAGTTCGGTCAACCGCGGGGCTGCCTCCTCAACCGTCGCCCCGGCGATAAAGGCGCGTGCCATGTGCTCGACCTGATTTCTGATGGCCTTGCCGGTAAGCCGAGCACCTAAGCTGGTTGCAGAAAGTGCGGTGAACCCCCATTGGCCACCGAAGAACGGGATGTGCGCATCGCCGAGGTACTCACGAGCGAGCGCAACTACGTTTTCATCGTCTGTGACCGAGGGCAGCACATCGATGAAACGAAAAAGTTGTGTCTTGAAATGACTGTCCTGCATGGCCAGATTGAGGGCCGTTTGCGACCACCAGCGGCGCTCGAAGAGAGTCGGTGTACGACCTGCCGAAAGGCGGGCGAGTTGTTCACCGATACGATACACCGTAGGTTCGAGAGGGGAAGTCATTTCCGGCACCTACACCCCATTGGCAGTAAGACAGAAGAACCCAAGTCAGTATACACTGTGAGCATTCGCTTGAAACATTTGAATAAATTCGGTATGCTGTTGGAGCGTAATCTTTCCCTAGCTTTACCCAATACACATTGAAGCGAGAGGTGCGTGTGCGAAGGAGAGCTGATGCTCGCAACATCGACTGAAGCGATACCGGCTAAACAAGAGTTTGAGCCGCTAAACTTTATTCTTTTTTTAGCCATCGTTCTTGCCACGACTGTTGGCATTCCACTCTACGGTTATTATTTCGGATTCAGCGTCTTCGATTGGATGTTGTTCTCGGGGATGTACATCGTGACAGGCATGGGTATCACTATCGGCTATCATCGATTGGTCTCGCATCAGAGCTTCGAATGCCCGAACTGGGTCAAGGCCTGTATCCTTGTTGCCGGCGGTTGGGCGCTGCAAAATTCCGCGCTCAAGTGGGGCAGCGACCATATCCGCCATCATGCCAAAACCGATGAAGAAGAAGATCCTTACAACGCCACCAAAGGATTCTGGCACAGCCACTGTGGCTGGCTCTTTTACAGTTCGATCCATCGCAAAGAAAAGTATGAGATCCGTCTGCGCCGCGACCCCGTCGTGATCTGGCAGGATCGCTACTACTGGCCGATCGTGGTCACGGGACTGTTGCTTCCGTTCGTTCTTGGTGTGTGGCACGGGGGATGGCAAGGCGGCATCAGCGGGTTCCTCTTGGGCGGTCTCTTCCGGTTGTTCATGGTACTGAACTCCACCTTCACAATTAATTCACTCTGTCACATGGTGGGTTCACAACCATACAGCAAGAAAGACAGCAGCCGTGATAGTTGGCTGGTCTCGTTCGTCAGTTTCGGCGAGGGCTATCACAACTTTCACCATGCGTACGCGCGCGATTTTCGCAATGGGCCAAAGTGGTATAACTTCGATCCTTCGAAATGGATCATTTACACGCTCTCGCTGATCGGCCTCGCGAGTAATCTTCGCCGCAACGATCCCACCGTCGGATAAACAACCAGTTCGACGGAGGAAGGGGTTCTAAGTTCGAGGTGTTAGAAACTTCGAACCTGGAACTTCGAACACCTTTCTCGAACGTCCGGCGAGTCACGCACCACCTTGCATTCCCCCTATTGAGCCATTGCGCGTAGCACAATAGACCCATTTTCTTTCACCCTGTTGTTCGCTTATGATGGAGAGGCTGGTCCGTGAGCCAGTCTTATACGATTCTGTGCGCAGAGGAGGAATATTTCATGGCTGACACGCACCCTGCCGGACCCCAGACCGGCCATGGGAAAGATAATCTTATTCCCGGCGTTAAGTATGTGATTGCCGTCAGCAGCGGCAAAGGAGGGGTCGGCAAATCCACGGTCTCCGTCAATCTCGCCGTCGCCCTCGGCCTCACTGGCGCCAAAGTCGGGCTGCTCGACGCGGATATTTACGGTCCCAACATTCCCATGATGATGGGAGTGGTCAAACCGCCGGAGCAGAAAGACGGCAAGATTGCTCCGGCAGAAAGTCACGGCGTCAAATTGATCTCCATGGGATTTTTCGTTCCGGAAGAAACCGCTGTAGTCTGGCGCGGACCGATGGTCCATACCGCCATTCAACAACTCTTCCGAGACGTGCTATGGGGCGAACTGGATTACTTGCTCATCGATCTGCCTCCAGGTACCGGAGACGCCCAGCTCACCCTGACCCAGCTGGTCCCATTAACCGGCGCCGTCACCGTCACGACGCCTCAAGAGGTCGCACTCCACGACGTCCGCAAAGGGATGATGATGTTTCAAAAAGTGAATGTGCCGCTCCTCGGTATTGTAGAAAACATGAGTTACTTTCTCTGCGGCCACTGTGGCGAACGGACTGAAATATTTTCGCATGGAGGAGGGGAGCGGGCTGCCGTCAAATTAGGAGTGCCATTTCTCGGTCGAGTTCCGATCGACCCGGCTATTCGCGACGGTGGCGACTCGGGCACCCCGATTGTCGTGGCCGATCCGGCGTCTCCGCAATCCGCGGCGTTTCGGGAAATCGCACAGAAGATCATCACGCAAGTCACTGGCGCGGCAAAGGACGTTCCACCGATCGAAAGCCTGCTGAGTAAACTCAAGAGCCCGTTTGCGAAAACGTAGTCGACAGGCGAAAGGACGGGACTGACGATGGGAGAGTTCGTGCGAGTGACGGCCACAACCGATGTGGAACCGGGTCACGGCATCGTCGCAGAAATAAACGGCAAGACCCTCGCGGTCTTTAATATTGATGGAACTTTCCACGCAATCGACAATACCTGTGTCCATCGGGGTGGCCCGCTCGGAGAAGGAGAGCTCGAAGGGTCCATCGTCACCTGTCCCTGGCACGGTTGGCAATACGATGTGCGTACGGGCGCATGTGTGGCGAACCCCTCAGCGAAAGTTGCGGTGTACCAAGTACAGGTGGACGGTCCCGACGTGAAGGTGCTGATCTAACAGGATGCCTAACAGGTCGGTAGGGTGAAGTATGGATCGGAGCGACGGCCTTTCCCTCTATCGTCACATGCTGCTGATCCGCCGATTCGAAGAAAAATCGGCGGAGATGTACGCCCTCGCAAAAATTGCCGGCTTCCTGCATCTCTATATCGGTCAGGAAGCCATTGCGATTGGAACTATTGCCGCCCTTCGAGCGGACGACTATGCCATCAGCGCATACCGCGACCACGGACACTGTCTCGCCCGAGGCTCCGACCCCGGCCACGTGATGGCCGAAATGTTTGGCAAGGCGACCGGCCTGTGCAAGGGCAAAGGAGGCTCCATGCACCTGGTGGATGCTTCGCGCCGATTCATGGGTGGCTATGCCATCGTCGGAGGCCATATCCCTCTTGCCACTGGCCTCGCATTCGCAACGAAATATCAAGCACTCGATCTCGTGACGGTCTGTTTCTTCGGTGAAGGAGCCATCCCGAGCGGCCAGGCCCATGAAGCGTTTAATTTGGCGGCCTTGTGGAAACTTCCTGTGATTTTCGTCTGCGAAAATAACCGCTATGGGATGGGAACGCCGGCTGAACGAGCCATTGCGCTGTATGCAGACGTGGCGGAGACAGCCCGCTCCTATGGCATTATGGCCGAGCAAGTCGACGGTATGGATGTACTGGCCGTGCGCGAGGCGATGAGGAGGGTGGTTGGGCGGGTGCGCGAAGGGCACGGTCCATTTTTTGTCGAGGCGATGACGTATCGGTTCATGGGCCACTCAATGTCAGATCCGGCACATGGACATTACCGAACCAAAGATGAAGTAGACGAGCATCGTAAACGTGATCCTCTTCTCGTGCTGAAGCAGAAAATCCTGAACGATAACCTGGGTACCGAGGCCGACTTTACACAGCTAGAACGGGAAGTCGGAGAGGTTGTCACGTCAGCCGCCAGATTTGCGGATGAGAGCCCTTTCCCTCACCCGTCGGAGCTTTACGACGATGTCCTGGCAGACTAACCGGCTGCTCATATGTTGATGTCCTATCGGGAAGCGCTCAACCAGGCCATGCGGGAGGAGATGCGCCGAGATTCGCGCATTTTTCTAATCGGTGAAGAAGTGGGCTACTATCAGGGCGCGTTCAAGGTCAGCAAGGGATTTGTGGAAGAATTCGGTCCGCAACGTGTGGTGGATACCCCGATCACAGAAGCCGGGTTCACCGGTTTGGCAATCGGCGCAGCGATGGCTGGGCTGCATCCCATCGTCGAACTCATGACCATGAATTTCGGCATAATCGCCTTGGATCAGATCGTCAACAATGCCGCGAAAATTCGTTACATGTCGGGAGGGCAGCTCTCGGTGCCGCTGGTGATCCGAGGGCCTGGCAGCGCAGCACACCAGTTGGGCGCGCAGCATTCGCAAAGTCTGGAAGCCTGGTTCTGTCACGTGCCGGGACTGAAAGTGATTGCGCCTGCCACACCGCACGATGCGAAGGGCTTGCTGAAAAGTGCGATTAGGGACAACAATCCAGTCATTTTCTTCGAAGCGCAATTGTTGTATGCGACAAAGGGAGAAGTCGGAGACGGCGAGTATACGATCCCTATCGGCGTTGCCGACGTGAAGCGTACCGGACAAGATGTCACGATCGTCGCCTATTCGAAAATGCTCTTGCTGGCGATGGAAGCGGCCGAGGAGTTGAGCCGAGAGGGGATCGATGTCGAAGTCATCGATCCCCGTACGCTCAAACCTTTGGACATCCAGACGATCGTGACCTCGGTCAAAAAGACTGGACGTCTCGTGATCGTCGAAGAGGGCTGGCGTTTTTGCGGGATGGGGGCGCAGATCGCCGAGAGCGTATACTCGGCGGTGTTCGATTATTTGGACGGTCCTATCCGGCGCGTCACCGGCGAAGATGTGCCGATGCCCTATAGTCGTAAATTGGAAGATCTCGCCATACCGGACAAGCCGCGCATCATCGAAGCTGTAAGAATAGTGTGCGGTAGAGAGTAAGCGAAGGAGGCTCGGGCAACTATGTCAACACACACTCAGTTGCACGGTTACATCGAGATCACGGAGACGCTCGTTCGGCTCTATGTGTTTCTCTCACAGTACCTCGATCGCTGTCTCGATGAGGCAGCCAGGAAAGAATACCCGGACGGAGAACTGCACGCGCATCTCTCCACCACGCGCGCAACGATGGCGGACATTCTCGGTGTAAATCCCGTGGTCAAAGACAAAGTCGAGAAAGAATGCAGAGATGTGCTCGCACTTGGAGCCGCGATCTTGAAGGGCGGTTATGAGCGAACCGCAGCTATGGAGCCGATGCAGGCGCAACGCGCCATCCTGCGCAACAAAACCATTGCATTGAGCGATCTCTTGGCCGTGTTCCGGGCTCTTTGACCACGGGACGGGCCTCGTCTCGGGTTTAGCCCACATGAACCAGACAGAGAAACATCAATTGGCCGGCTTCGATGTCCGCCGCCGAGGCTTCAGTAGACCTGTCGTATATGAAGGAGCCGACGAAGGCTATCGAGCGATTTTACGATACGAAACGGCGCGTGTGGTGACCATCGTGCACGCTACGCCGGGGGCTGCGCTGGTAGAACTCGTTCGGGTGCTTCACGAACAGGGGTATACACAACTCCGAAGCCAGCTGAGTGTCCGGGAAGGTATCTATTTAGGTTCTCAGGAGCCTTGGATTGAGTATCCGGACCCAGTGCGCGATAGGGAGCAAGAGCGTGGATGGCTGAAACGATTGTTTTGCTTATTTCAGCGGCAGAGTGAGGATACCAATGGCTAGTCGCGTGGTCATGCCGAAATTAACCGACACGATGGAAGAAGGCGTCCTTCTTGCCTGGAAGAAGCATGAAGGGGATCCCGTGCAGGCGGGAGAGGCGCTCGCTGAGATCGAAACAGATAAGGCCGTCATGGATCTCGAGGCCTTTGCCTCCGGCATCCTCCGCAAAATCCTGGTGCAGGAGGGTGCAACTGTGACGTCTGGAACGTTGATCGGCGTCATCGCTGGAGCGGACGAGGATATTACCGCGGCGTTGACCGATACGATCGCTGCCGCGCCGTCGATCGGTGACGCCAAGACAAGCGCACAGCCTGCTGCAGATCGGGCATCCGCTATACCAGAAAGTCCACAGTCCGCTCGTGTCATCGTCTCACCCCGTGCAAAGAGGATTGCGGCCGACCGTGGAATCGATCTCTCCACTATCACTGGAACAGGTCCAGGCGGTCGGATCGTCGAAGACGATGTCGTGAAAGCCCAGACGCCATCGACGCTGCCGGCTGGAACCGACCAACCACTGAGCCAGATGCGGAAAGCCATCGCACGAGCGACGACACAGAGCAAAGCCCCGGTGCCACACTTTTATTTGACGAGCGACATTGATATGGCGGAGGCAGAGCGGTTCCGCGATCAGTACAAACAGAATCGAACTGCGCATCCTTCCGTCACTGACTTGCTGATCAAAGCCACGGCGATTGCGCTCACCCGCCGTCCGGACATCAATGTGTCGTTCACCGGTCAAGCCATCAGGCGTCATGCCCACATCGATATCGGCATTGCCGTCGGTCTTGACGACGGCTTGATTACACCGGTCATCCGTCACTGCGGCTCGAAGTCACTGGATGATATTTCGACCGAATCGAAGATTCTGATCGATCGGGCCAGAGACAAACGGTTGCAGCCGCATGAATATGCCGATGCCACCTTTTCGATATCAAACTTGGGAATGTTTGAGGTGGAAAACTTCATTGCGGTCCTGATTCCTCCGCAGGCCGCGTCTATTGCGGTAGGCGCCATCCGAGACGTGCCGGTCGTCGAGGATGCGACGGTCAAAACAGGCCGGCGCATGAAGGTCACGTTGTCCTGCGATCACCGCGCATTGGATGGTGTGCAGGGGGCCAACTTTCTGAAGGAATTTAAACATATCCTTGAACATCCATCGGAGTTACTCCAGTCCAAAGAGGGTCCATGAGCTTTATTCCGGTCGACAGACTCCGATCTTCGGCCTCTGAATTACCCAAGGCTATCAACCTTCAGCCTTCAGCCGTCACCCCTTCAAAACGCCTTCCATCCTGGTTCAAGGTCGAAGCGAAAACCGGCCCGGACTACCTCGATATCAAGCAGACGATGGACCGGCTCAATCTCCATACTATTTGCGAAGAGGCCCGTTGTCCGAACCGGTGGGAATGTTGGAACGCACGCACCGCGACATTCCTCATCCTTGGCGACATCTGCACCAGGCGCTGTCACTACTGTTCTGTCGAGACAGGTAGGCCCTTGCCGATCGACGATACCGAACCCCGTCGAGTGGCTGAAGCAGTCCAGGCATTGGACCTGAGACATGCGGTGATCACCTCGGTAAACCGGGACGAACTGGATGATGGCGGCGCTGCAATCTTTGCTGAAACGATCCGGCAGATCAGACAGCTCAATCCGGGCTGCACGATCGAAGTGTTAATTCCGGATTTCGAAGGAAACGAAACCGCCCTCGCGATGGTCTGTGCCGAGAAGCCGGACATTTTGAATCACAACATCGAAACCGTCCGACGTCTGTTTCCTGACATCAGGCCGCAAGGGAAGTATCAACGATCGATTGGGTTGCTCGCTAAAGCAAAACAATTGGACATGCGCACCAAATCGGGGTTAATTCTCGGAATGGGAGAGACCATGGACGAGGCCCGCGAAGTCATGCATGACCTTCGTGCCGTCGGCTGCGACATCGTGACGATCGGCCAATATCTCCAACCTACCAGAGAGCATCTGCCCGTTGCACGTTTCTACGATCCCGCTGAGTTCGCCATGCTCAAAGAAGAGGGGAGAACCCTTGGCTTCACCCACGTTGAATCCGGCCCGCTCGTCCGCAGTTCTTACCATGCGGAGCAACAGGTAATTTCCGATGTCCAAGGAATAGACCGGCCATGAGTCATCACAATATCGTCATCATCAGCGCCCATCCGGATGACATGGAAATCGGCATGGGTGGGACGGTCGCCAAACTGGTGGAGTCCAAGGCGGTGATTACGTCTGTGGTCATCACGAACGGTGGACGATCATCGAACCCCTTCTCGTTCACGGAGCAGAGGATGGCCGCAGTGAGGGGAGAGGAAGCGCTCCGTGCCGCCGGCGTCTTGGGAGTCAAAGACGTGATCTTTTGTGACGAACCTGATGCGGTGGACGAGATCAAGAGCAAGGTAGTCAAACGAAAACTCGTCGAGATCCTGACTCGAGTCCGACCAACCGAGGTCTATACGCTCGACGAGGAACTGGACCGACATCCAGCCCATCGCCTTGCCGGTAAACTGGCAAGGGAAAGCGTCATAGAGTCCGGTATCGCGCTTCCCAGTGGCATTTGGGCCTATGAAATTTGGAGCCTCTTCACAACCTGGGACCGCCTTGAATATATAGACAATTACATGGCCAAGAAGATGGCCGCCATCGCGGAGCATAAAAGTCAGGTGGCCACGATACCCTATGGGGAAGGCGTCATGGGATTGAACCGCTGGCGAGCCGTATTTGCCGATCCCAAAGCCAGTGCCCCGGCGGGCGTGTATGCGGAAGTCTTCCGACGGATCACGATCGCTCCTCATTCCAAATAAGCTCCGTTTCGGCACGCATTCTATCCTGAGACGTTGACTACAGAACGCCTAGCGGTGATCGGTCTGCGGAACGACGGTGTGATTAGCGATAATGTGCTGCATTGACTAGACACGAGTTGGATGTCGAGGCACTTCAACTCGGCATCGGTGAGCGGCGGGTTTCTTCAGGAGGAGACAATTCCAGGCAGGGAATTGGACGGGGAAAACCGATACCTGCGGCGAAGGACAACCTCATGCTCCGGATCAGCTCTGTGCATGGACTAATACATTCCCGATTAACGTTCGAGCTTCTTCCTGAATCTGTGTGAGATGCGCTTTCCCCTTGAAGCTTTCCGCGTAGAGCTTGTACACATCTTCGGTGCCGGACGGACGGGCGGCAAACCAGCCTTGCTCCGTAGCCACTTTCAATCCACCGATTGATGCGCCATTTCCAGGGGCTGCCGTCAGTTTGGCGACGATCGTGTCGCCGGCCAATTGGGTGGCCTGTACTTGATCTGGTGAAAGCTTCGACAGAATGGTCTTCTGCGCAGGCGTTGCGGCTGCATCGATCCGCTCGTAGACTGGCGCTCCAAGCTCCCCAGTCAGCTCCCGATACAGCTCGCCAGGGTCGCGGCCTGTCTTGGCCATCATCTCCGCAGCGAGTAGGTCCATGATGATGCCATCCTTATCAGTCGTCCAGACCGATCCATCTTGGCGGAGGAACGAGGCTCCCGCGCTTTCTTCTCCTCCAAAACCGAGCGAGCCGTCGAGCAAGCCGTTCACAAACCATTTGAAGCCGACCGGGACTTCGACAAGCGTGCGCCCGAGCTTGGTCGCAACCCTGTCGATCAAGCTGCTACTGACAAGTGTCTTGCCGATACCGGCATCGGATTTCCACGTTGGGCGATTGGAAAAAAGGTACAAGATCGACACGGCGAGATAGTGGTTGGGATTCATCAAGCCGGCTGAGCGAGTCACGATCCCGTGCCGGTCGTTGTCGGCATCGTTGCCGAAGGCGACATCAAACCGATCTTTGAGCGCGATGAGATTCGCCATCGCATAGGGCGAGGAACAGTCCATGCGAATCTTGCCGTCCCAATCGAGCGGCATGAAGCGGAAGGTCGGATCGACGGACGGATTCACGATCTCAATATTTAAACCATAGCGCTCTGCCATCGGCTTCCAATAGGCTACGCCGGACCCGCCGAGTGGATCAATGCCGAGCTTCAACCCGGCTGATCGAATCACGTCCATCTCGATGATCTGCGCAAGATCGTCGATGTAGGCGCCGAGGTAATCATGCCGGTGAGTCGTGCTTGCACGGCAAGCCTGGTCGTGCGAGACACGCCTCACACCATGCAGTTCCGCGGCAAGGAGGGCATTCGCGCGGTCTTCAATCCATTTCGTCACCTGGGTATCGGCCGGTCCTCCATGCGGTGGGTTGTACTTGATGCCGCCGTCCTCCGGTGGATTGTGCGAGGGGGTGATGACGATGCCATCGGCAAGTCCTGAGGTTTTCCCTTGATTGTAGGTGAGAATGGCGTGAGAGATGACAGGAGTGGGGGTATACCCGCCATCCTGATCGATCATCACATGAACGCCGTTCCCAGCCAATACTTCAAGTGTGCTTGCCAATGCCGGTTCCGAGAGTGCGTGTGTGTCCCTGCCGAGATACAGCGGCCCATTTGTACCCTGACCTGCTCGGTATTCACAGATGGCCTGCGTAATGGCCAAGATATGCCATTCGTTAAAGCTTCGCTTGAAGGAAGAGCCTCGATGTCCTGAGGTGCCAAAGGCTACCCGCTGCTCACGGACCGAGGCATCGGGCTTTTCTGAAAAATAGGCCCCGATGAGCTTCAATACATCAACAAGGACTGACGGCGGTGCTGAGTTTCCAGCAAGAGGATGAATTGCCATATATGTTCGTGGAGTCCTGGAGTCTCCCCGGTGTCAACTGCACATAACAGAATTTGACGATCAACCGCCGCGCAGTAGTGGTCAGTATTCGAAGCTACCAGTCACCCGCCGTGCCCTCCGGGCATGTATGCGCCTTCGAGAGAGGTTGATAGGTCACGGCTTCATCCTTCACATCGGGTTCGCCGGCCCGGAGCTCCGTAAACTCAATTTTTTCATTCGCGAACGTTTCGTCGCCGGTTCGCAATACGCTTTCCCGGTTCAAAATCTTCATGGCGTTGAGACGAGAGATTTTGAGCGGAAACGTCCCGAACTGATCTCCTGACAACGAGGTGACTTGAATCGTCATCCGACCGCGGTCCGTATATATAAATTGACGCAATGATTCGTCGATCGGAGTCTTGACACTGATGACTCCTGAAGTCATTGGTGCGATCGCCGGTAGCATGATGACATACGTGGCGGGGTTATCCTTTGCCGTTGTGTCCAACGACCCGGTGGCTTCTACATTCGATGTCGCAAACAGTGTGGTGGTGGGGCGAAGGAGAGGGGATTTGATAGCCATGCGGAGGTTGGTGAGAGGGTGCTCCGTCACATTCTCCATCAGAAACTTGATCAAGACCCAGGATTGCGGATCAGGGGTCTTGGCCCGGCCCTTTGGAAAGGTTTGCTCGATTCGCCGGAGGCTGCAATCGGTGACAAGGTTACGATTTTCATAAAAATAGGCCTTGCTATTCCCTTCCAGGAGGAACGCGCGCTCGTATGCGTATATGGCGACACCGACATGGACCGGAGTGGGCTTAAACCAAGACACAATCACAGGAACGAGAAACAGGAGTAACGAGGCGAAAAATCCGATGCTGAGTATTTTGTTGAGCCGGCTTTGCCGACCAAACCATCTCCACCATTCTTTCAGAAGCGTCATGCCGGATCACTCATGCTGAATCGTTCACCAGCCGCCGCACATAATGCACCAACCGTTCCGCTGTATGCTTCGGAGTGTCGATCGTCTCGACCCCAAATTCCTGCCCCCGTGACCACCGCACGACCGCTTCAGGTACTTGAATACGTTGCTCATTTGGCAGCGTGACGGTCAATGAGAGGCTTTCCCCGGTTCGCATCGGCAGATCTCCAGAAAGACGCCAGCCTGAGCGCGAGAGGTTCCACACGGTGCCTTGGCCATGGAATGGTCCCGCGTTGTACGAGACAACACATTGCACCGGGAAACGGCGGAAAAGACGAATCGAGAAGGGCATAGAGGCCTCGCAGAGGAAATGTATTGTAGGAGGGGGCACGGTTAAACCGCAAGCATCGACTGTCAGACGGTCTGGTTTTCAAGGCAGTTGCAGACCACTGAAAACTGGGCAGTTCTCAGAACCGGAGTTACTCTTACTAATCTCTCCCAGAAACTTCCTGCTTGAGCTCAGCGCATCTGACAAAATCACTTGTTGACAGATACGGACATCACTATGTACATTCGGTTTCCTTGTTATAAGGTACCAATAATGATGTATCCATTTTATTGCATGTCATTGCAGCGGAGGCGTACCCGCCCTCCTCAGCTATCACACAAGGAGTCGAATCTTATGAGTGAAGCGAAAGACAAGACCATCGCATTGAATGTGCGATTGAAACCTAGCGACCCCTCCGCACATCCGCACACGACGAACTATACAAACGTCGGTATAGCCCAGGGGATCGCCTACCTCGATTTTGGTTTCATTGAGCCTGGACTGCTGGCGGCCATTGCCAATACCTCGAAAGATGGCCAGGCCGCGCCCAAGGGCCTGGAGGGCGCCCTCGTCACTCGCGTGGCGATGGGGATAGATGTTCTGGCACGACTGCATCAGCAGATTCAGCACGTGTTCGTCGGGTTGCGCGACGCTCAACCGACCAAGCCGAATGAGTAATCACGTCCGCGGGGGTTTGCACGGGGAGCTGTAGGGGGGCCAGCCCAAGACAAGGAAGGTCGGAGGAGGGGGTGGCAATCAAGAGTTTATTCACGCATAGGGTCTCGCCCAACGCTCTAGGCATTTCCGCATGTTCGAAAGTCTTAAGATGACGCCATGCCAGTTGACGTAGGGCGGGTCCCTCCTTCTCCTTCTGAATCAGCACCGCCATCTGCTGCCGTCGGAGTTACGGACACGGGCCTGATCTGTCTATTGATCTTGACCCGATTCTACGACCTACCAGCGGATGGAGCGCAGCTGCGGCATCAGTTCGCGCAGTCCGGCCAGATCCTTTCCGATACCGATCTTCTTCGCGCCGCGAAGCACCTGGGCCTCAAGGCCGGTGTGCTGACCGTCGACTGGGCCAAGCTCGCCGGGATTCCACTTCCAGCTCTGGCGAAGCGAACGGATGGCCGCTATGTGGTGCTCGCGAAGCTCGAAGGGGAGAAGGCACTCATCCAAGATCCCGCCGAAGCGCGACCACTCGTGCTCTCCCGCGAGCAGTTTGAATCGGCCTGGACCGGACAATTACTGTTGTTCACCAAACGGGCCAACTTGCGCCTTCAAGATCTGAAGTTCGATTTCACCTGGTTTATCCCCGCAATTGTCAAGTATCGAACACGTCTGGGCGAGGTGCTGGTCGCTTCGTTCTTTTTGCAGCTCTTTGCACTGCTGACACCGCTGTTCACGCAAGTCGTCATTGACAAGGTGCTGGTCCATAAAGGGTTCACCACACTCCACGTGTTGGCTGTTGGGATGATCGCCCTGGCGCTGTTCGAAGCGATCTTGGGTGGGCTACGGACGTATCTTTTTTCTCATACATCGAACCGGATCGACGTCGGACTCGGCGCACAATTGTTCCGCCATGTTCTGGCGCTTCCACTGGCATATTTTGAAGCGCGTCGGATAGGGGACACGGTCGCGCGGGTTCGTGAGCTGGAGCAGATTCGGCAGTTCCTGACGAGCAATTCTGTGACGGTCGTCCTCGACGTCGTATTCACCGTGGTATTTCTCACCGTGATGTGGTTCTACAGTCCGATTCTTACCTTGGTGGTTATGGCGTCCTTGCCACTCTACGCCTTGCTGTCCATTGTGATCACGCCGGCGATCCGAGCTAGGCTGCATGAGAAATTCAACCGCGGTGCGGAGAACCATTCGTTTCTGGTGGAGGCGATCAGTGGAATCCAAACGGTGAAGGCGCTGGCGGTGGAGCCGCCCTTGTTACGGAAGTGGGAGGAGCAGTTAGCGGGCTACGTGCGCGCGAGCTTTCGTGCCACCAGCGTGATGACGATCGCCGGCCAAACCGCCTCCGGCATTCAAAAGGTAACCATCGTCGCCGTGCTCTGGGTCGGGGCCTATCGGGTCATTGATGGGGATCTGACCATCGGACAATTGATTGCCTTTAATATGTTGTCGGCCCAGGTCACGGGGCCGTTGCTGCGGCTCGTCAATCTATGGCAGGAGTTTCAGCAAGTCGGCATCTCTGTGCAGCGGTTGGGGGATATTCTGAATACGCAGCCGGAGCCGTCCTACAATCCGAATCGGACCACGCTCCCCCAAGTCCACGGGCATATTGTGTTTGATGAGGTCACCTTTCGCTATCGCCCTGATGGCTCGGAGGTGCTTCGCAAGGTGTCCTTCACTGTGGTGCCCGGCCAAGTCATTGGGCTTGTCGGGCGGTCCGGGTCGGGTAAGAGTACTCTTGCCAAGCTGATTCAGCGACTCTACGTGCCGGAGCGCGGACGGATTTTGGTGGACGGCGTGGACCTCGCGCAGGTGGATCCGGCTTGGCTCCGAAGGCAAGTGGGAGTCGTGCTCCAAGAAAACTTTCTCTTCAATTCGTCCGTACGGGACAATATTTCACTGACTGATCCCGGGTTGGCGATGGAGCAGGTGATCCAGGCTGCGAAACTGGCTGGGGCACACGAATTCATTCTTGAATTACCTGAAGGCTACGACACGAAGGTGGGAGAGCACGGCTGTTCGTTGTCTGGCGGGCAGCGCCAGCGGATCGCGATTGCCCGAGCGCTGGTGGCGAACCCGCGCATTTTGATCTTCGATGAAGCCACGAGCGCGTTGGACTATGAATCCGAAGCGATCATTCAGCAGAACATGGCGCAAATTAGCCAAGGGCGGACAGTCATCATCATTGCCCATCGACTGAGCACCGTGCGACCGGCGCATCGCATTTATGTGGTGGAAAAAGGTGAAATTGTCGAGCACGGCTCCCACGAGGAGTTGTTGCGCATCAAGGGATTCTATGCCCGACTTCATTCACACCAGGATGGCCCTGCGGCGGTGACGAGGTAACGGGGATAGCGGGATATAGGGGTAGCAGGGTAGAGAGACGGATGGCGTTAGGAATTCTTTCTCGACATTGGTTGGTTTGGCGGGCAGCCTGGCAGGCCGAGCGCAGTCAAACTCAGGGCTCAATCCCGGCTGGACACTCGACGGAATTCCTTCCGGCTGTACTGGAGGTTCAACAGGCTCCGCCTTCCCCGATCGGCCGCGCCATCCTCTGGATCATCATCGCGGTATTCGCCACGAGCGTGCTGTGGGCGACGCTCGGCTGGATCGATATTGTCGCGACGGCACAGGGTAAGATTATTCCCAACGGTCACTCCAAGGTCATTCAACCGTATGAAAGTGGGGTGATCACCGCCATTCATGTGCAGGACGGACAGCTCGTCAAGCGAGGTGAGATCCTGATTGAACTCGACCCCACACTGAACCGAGCCGATCAACATCGCGCGCTGAACGAATATGGCGCAGCGAAGGCCGACGCGGCTCGTTTACGCGCGCTCATTGCCGGTCAATCGACGTTTGAGGCTCCTCCCGATAGCGACCCACAACAGGTCCTCTTGCAACGACAGCTTCTTCGCGATCAACGTGCAGAGTATCGGGCCAGAGTCGACACCGCACAACACTTGATCGATCAGCGACGGGCCGCGATCGACCAAACGAAGGAAAATATCCGACGACTTGAAGCGACGGTTCCCCTGGAGACGGAACTCGCAGAAACCATCAAGACATTGCTGGATGATCATGCGGCGACGAAATTCGAGTTCATTCAGGCGGAACAGCAACGAATCGATAGGACCCAAGAGCTTGCCGGGCAGCGCAAGAAGTTGCATCAAGATCAATCCGCCTTGTCGGAGGCGGAGAGCAACTACCGCGTGATTGTCTCGGAGTTTCAGCAGAGCAAACAGGCGGAGCTGTCTATGTTAGAAACCAAGGCCTCGTTGCTCACACATGATGTCATGAAGGCCGGGCAGAAGGCGGATCTCCAACGACTGACCGCTCCAATCGACGGCGTGGTACAGCAATTGGCGGTCCATACAATTGGCGGCGTCGTGACTCCGGCACAGGAGCTTTTGATCGTAGTTCCGCAAGACCATCCGGTCGAAGTAGCCGCTCAGGTGGAAAATAAGGATGTCGGATTTGTGAGGAACGGCCAGATCGTCGAGGTCAAGATTGAAACCTTTCCCTTCACCCTCTACGGCACAATTCCAGGAACCGTATTGAGTGTGTCTGATGATGCCGCGCCCATTGATAAAGTTGGATTGGTCTATCCGACCCGGGTCGGTATGGACCGATCCACCATCCTTGTGGAAGGGAAACAGATCAATTTGTCAGCAGGCATGGCGGTGACCGTTGAGATTAAGACCGGCCAGCGTCGGGTGATTGAGTATCTGCTGAGTCCATTACTCAAATCAGTCAAGGAAAGCATTAGGGAACGGTGATTCCATGCAGGATTATGCCAGGGAACATAAGGTCGCAACATCCTATGAAACGCCGCACATGTGACTCTATTCAGAGAATGAGGCAAGCTCTATACATTACAGTAGTGGGTAATGGCATACGTGTTATCGATATGCACGTTCCATTGATATCTTTATGGAAGGAGGGTAGTCTGGCGAGCTAAGCTTTGATAGTTTGGACAGAGACCACCGAGTTGACATAATACTTCTTATCAGACTTAAAGGATTTTTCATTTATGTCACTCGAACTTCTCGGCCGGATTCAGCAAGAGATCTCGATCACCGGCAGCGCGATCTATGAAACCGTCATCGCCCTAGCTGAACGTGCCAACCGCAAAGTCCAGGTTCTCCGTTTGCACAGTCATGCGTCGAATTTATTGAGCCAAATTGAGCAGGGTCATGGCGACCTCGGACGCCAAATTGCCGCGGTTTGTGCCAAGCGCCCACCATTCAGCCACGAGTCAACTCCACGCCCCCATCAATTGGAAGGTATTCTTGGTCAGGCCGGTGACCACATTCAGCATCTGAAACAGACCTTGCTCAATGTCGATAGCCAAATTCGCGATCTCAAATTGGAAACGATTCATCACGATCTTCTGACCTTGCAACAGGACCTGAGCCTTCGCGCTGCAGCCATCGAACGATTTCCAGTCGTCAAAGGATCACCGTTTGCGGGACGGACGCTCGCCCAGATGGTGCTCCCGGCATCGGTCCGTCTCGTTACGGTCTTGCGCGGACCATTTCTCGTGCCACCAGATGACGCCCTGGTACTTCGAGCCGACGATGTCTTGATCATGATCGGGTTACAATCCGAACTCGCCCAGGTAGCCTTTGAGATCACTCAAGCGCGGAACGCGAAGTCGGCGTAGATTCAGACTGCCAATCTCCCTCCATTTGCGCTAAACGATGCCGGCACGTAGGCGTCTCCGCATTCAATGATGTACAATGACCCAGGGAGTAGAAGATGACTTGCGTGCGCCACATCTTGATCAACCTTGTGTGCGTATCCGTACTCACTATTCACTCGTTGGCCGCAGCTGAGCCTACCCCACCGAAATCCGGCGACTCGGCAGGCCTCCGTATGCTCGAAGAGATGCAAACGGTCATTACCGATTTGGCCGAATCCGCAAAACCCTCCGTCGTCAACCTCATTCCCCTGTCCGGAGTAGGACGAGAGCGGGAGCTGTCTCATGATCGGCCCCCCAATGCTTCAGGATCGGGGTCCGGAGTCGTGATCGATCCCGTGGGACACATCATCACGAACAACCATGTTATCGGCGACGCGACCGAAATCGAAGTTCGCTTTTCCGATAAATCCAAACTCATTGCACAGGTCGTCGGTAAAGATCAGGATACAGACTTAGCTGTCCTCAAGGTCACCGCCGATCATCCTCTGCCTAGCGCGAAGTTCGGAGATTCGTCTGGTGTGCGCGTGGGTCAATGGGTTGTGGCCGTGGGAAATCCGTTTGGACTGGATCGGACGGTCACGCTTGGCGTGGTCAGCGGTGTTGGCCGGGAAAATATGAATCTTTCGCGCTATGAAAATTTCATTCAGACGGATGCGTCAATCAATCCCGGGAATTCGGGCGGTCCGCTCTTCAATCTACGGGGCGAAATCATCGGCATTAATACTGCCATCATTAATTTCGCCCAAGGGATCGGCTTTGCTATTCCCTCCAACATGGCCAAACAAGTCATTCAGCAGCTGCTGGCGCAGGGACGAGTGACACGAGGCTGGCTGGGGGTCGGCATCCAACCACTCACGGCGGAGTTGGCACGCAAGTTTGGGGTCAAGGAAGGCGATGGAGTGCTGGTCAACGAAGTCTTCGAACAGGACCCGGCTGCGGCAGCCGGCATCAAACCCGGCGACATCGTCGCCCGTATTGATGGTGTCGCGATCGACACACCGAATCGGCTCTCTCGAGTCGTGGCGGGGTTACACCCGGGGGCAACGGTACAAGTGGAGATCGTCCGCGACCAGCAACGCATGGTACTGAATGTCGCGCTGACTGAACGCCGAGGCCATGCCGTCACCGCGTCGCTGCCCCAAGCAGACACTGAAATCAAGCTAGGTCTCGACGTACAAGAGCTCACACCGGGACTCGCCGAGAAATTCAACCTGCAGGAAAGTCGAGGCGTGCTCATCAGCAAAGTAGAACCCGGAAGCCTCGCCCATTCGGAAGGCCTTCATGAAGGCGATCTCATCAAGGAAGTGAATCGTATCCCTGTGGGATCGATCGAAGAATTCAGCAGCGCGGTCTCCAAGATCCAACGAGGCGATACGCTGCTACTCCGTGTGCTGAGAGAAAGCCGCGCGTTCTACGTGGTGCTCAAATCGACCGACCCTTAGCCCGGTCTATCTGGTCTATCTCGTCTATCTGGTTTGTTTTGTTCTGGTTGATCCAGTTCATCTGGTTATTTCCATTTAACCAAAGACACAGGTAGACGAAGAGACTGAATAGACCAGACCAACCAGATAGACCAGATAGACCGAACAGACCAGTAGTCAGTGCGCCGCCACATGTGTCTCTACTTTGTGGGCCTCAATGACGCGAGTTGCTATCTCACGCGGCACTTCGTCATACCGTGCAAATTCCATTGCATAGCTGCCACGTCCCGCTGTGAACGAGTTCAGCGCCGTGGCATACGTGAGTAATTCCGCCATTGGAACAAAAGCCGTAATCTGTTCGGTGTGGTCCTTCGCCTCCACATGGAGTATCCTCCCACGACGCGCATTCAAGTCCCCGATCACGCTTCCAATGTTATCCGCCGGCGCTTCGATCTCGACAGTCATAATAGGCTCAAGTAAGACGGCATGAGCCGCCTCCAAGGCTTTCTTAAACCCCATTGATCCGGCAATTTTGAATGCCATCTCGGATGAATCGACCGCATGGTACGACCCGTCGTACACCGCCACTCGGCAATCGACGACAGGAAACCCCGCCAAGATTCCGCGATGCATGGCCTCGACTACTCCCTTCTCCACCGCCGGAATGAAGTTGCGTGGAATGGCGCCGCCGACGACTTTGTTCTCAAATTTGAACCCTTCTCCGCGCGGCAGAGGCCCAATCTCAAGCCAGCAGTCACCGTACTGACCATGCCCGCCGGTTTGTTTCTTATATTTCCCCTGCGCCTGGGCCATGGCGCGAATGGTTTCGCGGTACGGAATTTTCGGCATATGAACCACCACGTCAGCGCCGTACTTGCGGCGCAATTTTTCAAGCGCAAGATCAATGTGCAACTGGCCCATCCCGCTTAACACCATTTCTTTCGTGTCTGCGTGTCGTGAGAACTCGAGCGTCGGATCTTCTTCGATCAACTTATGCAGTCCGAGACTGATTTTCTCGATATCGGCGTTGGATTTTGGCTCGATCGCAAAGGACAGCACCGGCCGGGGAAGCACCGTCTTTGGATAGCAGATGGGAGCGTGTTCGTCAGAGAGCGTATCGCCGGTTTGCGTATCTTTCAGTTTTCCAATCGCCACGATTTCCCCTGCTTCGGCTGAGGATACTGCCGTATGCTTCTTCCCCAATAATGTATACAAATGCCCGCTTTTCTCTTTGGTGCTCCGGGAACTGTTGAAGACCGTTGAGTCGGCATGCAGGACACCAGACAAGACCCTCAGATAAGACAGCCGTCCGACGAACGGGTCTATCAGGGTCTTGAAGACGATTCCAGAAAATGGATCTTCTTGAACGGCTTGCCGCGTCACGGTATCACCTGTATCCGGATGGAGGCCTTCCAACGGGACTTTCGCTGCACGGTCCATCGGCGACGGCAGGAAATCGATGATCGCATTGAGGAGCGGAATGATCCCGATATTCCTGGTGGCGGAACCGCAATAAAGCGGGACAATAGTTCCTGCCCGTACACCAAGACGAAGCCCATCGATGAGGTCTTCCTTCGACAGCTCGCCCATGGCAAGGTATTGTTCCAACAATCGATCGTCTTTCTCGGCTACGTCCTCCTGAATTCGTTTGCGTGCATCACCAACCACTGTCCGCTCATCCTCAGGTATGGGCAATAGCTGAACTTTGGAAGTTTCCGTGCTCGACGTGATGACGTTCTGTTGAACGAGATCCAGGACGCCATCAAGCTGATTCGCACTCCCGAACGGCAATGATAGAGGTAACGGCATCATTCCAAGATCGCGTGAACACATCGCGACAGCTCCGTCCAGGGAGCGACTGTCTTTATCCAGTTCGTTGAGAAACACAAGACAGGGCACGCCGAGCGCCCTGATGCGAGACCAGACTCTGATGAGCTCGCTTCGGATCCCGGTCGAGGCGCCTACCACCAGGATCACCGCGTCCACTGCGCGCAATGTCATGATCGTCTCCCCCAGCAGATTCAGCGCCCCGGGGGGATCGGCGAGGTTGATGATGGTGTGGTTCCAGGAGCACCGGAGCAGGCTCGTACTGACGGAACTGCGTCGATGCAACTCTTCCGGCTCGAAGTCCGAGACGGTTGTGCCTTGTGCGATCGACCCGAGGTGGGGAATAGTGCCGGAGGTGAAGAGCATGGCTTCAGCCAGCGATGTCTTCCCTGCACCGGCACTGGAGATCAAGGCCACGTTTCTAACTGACTCCTTGCCTTGCTCGCTCATGGTTCCCTCCTCTAGCAGGATGCTTAAGAAATCCTCCGGCGTAAAAAGACCGTTATTTGGTCTCTTTGGTTTGTCTGGTTTTTTGGTTGAACGAAACCAACCAAATGAACCAGACACACCACGCACGACGAGGACGGCCTTTTTGAGCATCCTGCGATGATATGGTTACATCGTTGCGACTCCCCTTTCGCTCATGCGTCAATACCATCGTGTGTCAACCAACCTTGATCGGCAAAGCTGATATAGCGTGCATCGCCCACGATGAGGTGGTCAAGGACCCGAATACCCAGCACCTCTCCTGCCGACACTAATCGCGCCGTGAGGACACGATCCTCCTGGCTTGGCGTAGGATCGCCGCTGGGATGGTTATGTAGAAAAATCACGGCTGCCGCTGATTCCTTGACCGCCAGTGAGAACACTTCGCGTGGATGGACAATGCTGAGCGTCAAGCTGCCCTCCGACACCGTGATGTCGCGCAGAATGGCATGTTTGGCATCCAGTAGCACGACTTTGAAAATTTCATGACGCAAATCCCGTAAGGATGGATGGTAGTGGGTGAAAAGATCTCGACTGGATGTGATTTTTGTTCCTCTTGTCAATGGACCCGCGAGGGCACGTCTTCCCAATTCAAGGGCTGCTTTTAGTTGAGCCGCTTTGGCCTCTCCCACACCCGGAACTGCACAGAGCTCTTCTATTCCGCATTGTGCAAGTCCAGCTATGCCTCCGAGTCGATCCAGAATATCCATGCCAACCTGCACTGCTGAAGATCCATGACGGCCAACTCGGAGAAGTATCGCTAACAGTTGGGCATTGGTGAGCATCTGTGGGCCTTGATTCAGCAGCCGTTCGCGTGGCCGCTCTGTTTCAGGCCAATGAGCGATACCCTGCCCTCCCTTCATGCTTCTCATTCATTCTCCTTTGGACAAAATAAGACACTCTGAACGTTTTTGTGCTAGCGAGAACCCTTTCGGTGCCTACTTGAAGACAAATACGTATCCCCTAAACTGTTGAAATTACGTACAGCGACAATTTGGTGCAGTACTTGCTTTGACACGCCTGCAGCAGTGCACAACAACCCTGGGAGGATTCGATGGAATGTCCGAAGTGTAAAGGTCTCATGATGCTTGAACGATTCTCCGATTTCTTCTTAATTTTTTATGCGTGGAAATGCATCAATTGTGGCGCCATCATTGATCGCACTATTTCAAACAATCGGCAAAAGAGTTTGGCTGCTCGTAAGCCTCAAACAACAGTGGCGACTTCGTAGAGTCATTGCGATTTGCCTCTGCCGGTCGGCCCTCTCGATCGCCACGGATGGTCGACATTGTTGCCCGATTTCCGTCGATCACATCATAGCTCGCCCGATCACAGGCGGCATTATAGTCCCAGGCTTTCAGATCGTCAAAATGCTTCTATTCATTGTGATTAATCCGCACGCTGCGACGTTTCACTTCTGAGTTTTCCCCCTGGTTCAACCCCGCGAATCTTGACCCCTTCAAAAACGCTGTGTTAGAGTCATGCGCTTCACAGAGAATGACTCTCACCTGAATGTATGCGCGTTATTGCCGGATCCCACCGAGGCCGTCGTTTAAGTGGGCCGCAAGGAACTGCATTGCGCCCCACATCCGACAAAGTTCGTGGAGCCATTTTTTCAATTTTGGGAGCCCAGGTATTCGGAGGGCGAATTCTTGATTTGTATGCAGGTACGGGAGCCGTCGGGATCGAAGCGCTGAGCCGTGGAGCCTCAGCCGTCACCTTTGTTGAGTCGGACCCCGGGGCCGTGCAGTTGCTACAGAAAAATCTACGGAGCTTTCAGCTGCTCGAGCGAGCGCAGGTGCGTACCGGACACGTTGCTGCCTTTCTCCAGCGGAAAGACTGGTGGGGCGAGCCCTATGATGTACTCTTTGCTGATCCACCGTATGCCGCTCTCGAGGAGGTGGACGTCTTGATTCATGCCTGGAGACCCGGCCTATTGTCGGAGCATGCCGCGGTGATGATCGAGCATGACTCGCGCACCGAATTGCCGGCATCGATCGACCATGCCGCTCTCGTGCGGCGATACGTGTACGGCGATACGGCTCTCTATTTATACGATGTCGCCACCTCGACGTCAGTGACATCATGAAAATTGGCATCTATCCGGGCACGTTCGATCCCATTACCCATGGACACACGGATATCATCACCCGTAGCTTACGTGTGTTTGACAAAGTGGTTGTTGCCGTCGCGCCCAATCCATCCAAGCATCCACTCTTCACGTTGGGTGAGCGGTTGGACATGATCCGTATCGTGATGGAAAGGATGACTCAGGTCGAAGTGACCCATTTTGATGGCTTGCTAGTGGATTTTGTCCAGCGGTACGGGGGCCATGCGATCATCCGTGGCTTGCGGGCGATCTCGGACTTCGAACATGAGTTTCAGATGGCCCTGATGAATCGTAAAATCGCCAAACAGGTTGAAACCGTGTTTCTGATGCCCAGCGAAGAATATTCCTATTTATCGTCAACCATTATTAAAGACGTGGCCAACCATGGCGGAGCCCTCACGGAATTTCTGCACCCCGAGGTCGCCCACCAACTACAGGAACGGATCAGGAGTTTGAGAACATGAAGCTTGCTGCACGAGCGGGGCGTATTGCCCCCTCCCCCACCCTGGCCATGGCCGCAACTGCGAAAGCCATGGCCGCACGTGGAATCGATGTCGCCGACTTCTCGTCAGGAGAACCGGACTTCGATACACCGGAGCCCGTCAAAGCCGCTGCCGAAGCCGCTATTCGTGCGGGGTTTACAAAATATACAGCCTCATCCGGTATCGATGAACTGCGCCAGGCGATTATCGACAAGCTCCAAGTGGAGCAAGGGCTCCGGTACGAGAAATCTCAGATACTCGTCTCGTGCGGGGCCAAACATTCGCTGTACAACCTTGCCGAAGCGCTCCTCGAGGCAGGCGATGAAGTCATTATCCCAGTTCCCTATTGGGTGTCCTACGCCGACCAAACCCTGTTGAACGACGCCACGCCGGTGTTCTTACCAACTCGTGAGGAGGACGGATATGCCATTGATGCTCACGAATTGGAACGGCTTATTACCCCACGCACCAAGGCAATTATCATTAATAGCCCCAGCAATCCGACCGGGGCGACCTATGATCGCAACACGCTCGAGCGCGTTGCCGAGTTGGCCCTCCAGCGGGATTTTCTTCTGATTTCAGACGAGATTTACGAGAAAGTCCTCTACGACGGGGCGATTCATATGAGCATTGCGTCATTAGGACCGGAAGTTGCCGCGCGCACCGTCGTGATTAATGGTGTTTCCAAAGCCTATGCGATGACCGGCTGGCGAATCGGGTATGCGGCTGGTCCCAAGGATTTGTTGACGGCCATGGCGAACATTCAAAGCCAGAGCACGTCCAATCCCTGTTCTATTTCACAAAAGGCCGCCGTCGTGGCCTTGCGAGAGAGCGGGGCATTCACTGAGAAGATGGTGACGGAGTTCGATCGACGGCGGCGGGTCATAGTCGAGCGCTTGAATGCGATGCCCGGCGTTCGGTGCCGAATACCGACCGGAGCCTTCTATGCGTTTCCGAACGTCAGCGGGTTGCTCGGCCGGCACGGCTCGAGTGGAACAATCCTCACGCCGACAGACCTTGCGAACTACCTGTTGCAGGAATTCAAGGTTGCGGTGGTTCCCGGCGAGCCGTTTGGGAGCACCCAACATATACGTCTGTCGTATGCGACAGGTATGGACACAATCGTTCGTGGAATGGATCGCCTCGATGCCGCCTTCAAGCAGCTTACCTAGCGACGGCGGAAAAAGACTGTTATGTAGTTTGCCTGCTTCATCTGGTGTGTTTTGTATGTCCGGTTAGTTGCCTCCAACCACAAAACGAGACAAACCAAATAGACCAGATGAACCAGATAGACTGGGCTAGTAGGAGGAGATGAATCGTGCCAATCTACGAATATCAGTGTGAAAGCTGCACAGATAGGTTTGAAATCAGGCAAAGTATGAAGGACGATCCCCTCACGGTCTGCCCGCAATGTGGGAAGCGGGTACAGCGCCTTATTTCATCGCCCGCCATCATGTTCAAGGGCAGCGGGTGGTATGTGACGGATTACTCCGAGAAAATGAAGCCTTCTTCAGACAGTGACGCACCCACACCCCCGACGACAGAGAAGAAAGAGACGGCGCCGAAGACATCAGAACAGACGACAACCACTGTTCCATCTCCTCCCGCGGCGCCATCCCCATCCGTGCAGACAAGCGCGCCGTCGAGCACGACATCAAACACCACAACGACCGCCCCGGCTACTTCCAGCGGCAAGTAGCCGACAGGCGTGAGGCGCGCTAACGCTTGACTGTGACCTTGGCCGGTGATTTTTTCTTTGCCGGAGCCTTCTGCGCCACCTTTGAGACCGGTTTGACTGCGGCGGCCTTTGGAGAGGCGACTTTTGCCGACCTCGCCAGACGTTCCTGTGCTGCCGTGAGGCTATTTTGCAAGCTCGCGATCATCGTTGACTTATCGCGGTTCGCTTTGGAGAGATCGTTGACCTGCGTCTGCAAATCCTCTTTCACTTTCGAAAAGGAGGCCATTTGATTCTGTAACTGAGCCTTCTCCATGGTCGCGGTCTGGAGTTCGGAGTGGAGTTGTTCTATTTGTGTTTGGAGTGCCGGGGGCCAGTAATCGCACCCGGACAAACCCACCGAGACGAGCGTTATGGCGGCCACCGCAGCAAGGTTACGCACCATCACTGTTCGAGTCATCGGTATTCTCCTTTCAATGTGAACGATACGATCGACTTCATCGGCTTTCATCGTCAAGATGCAGGCCGTACGCGGCCAATTGTGCGGCGATCACGCTTCGTTCGATCGCGCCATTGCGGATGATGCGGATGGGTCCTTGTACGTCAACGACAGTGGACGGCAACCCGCCGGGAGTCGGTCCGGCATCGATGATCAAATCGAGCGCGTCGCCAAGACTGTGCTGGACTTCCTCGACCGTCGTGGGTGGCGGTGCGCCTTCACGATTCGCACTGGTGCCGGTCGTGGGCCCGATTCGGCGCAAGAGATCTCGCAACGGATCCCAGGCACTGAGACGAATGCCGACAGAACCGGTTCCCGCAGTGACGGAATCAGAGAGGGTCACCGCTGCGGGAAAGACGATGGTCAGCGGACCTGGCCAAAACGCGTTCATGAGTACCGCGGCCGCAGGCGGCGTGCTTCGAACGAACGGTCCCAATTGAGACTCGTCACCAATCAGCACGAGGATGGGTTTCCCCTCCGAGCGGCCCTTAACCTGCCACAATTTGGCGAGTGCCCGTTCATCGAATGGACACGCGGCAAGTCCGTAAAAACTCTCCGTCGGCAGAGCGATCAATCCGTTCTCCTCGAGCACACGACGCGCTCGATCAGCAAGCACCTGAATGGTGGATGCCGCATAACGTTCAATGGTTGCCATGGCAGGAACCATCAGTTTCCTTCCATGCTATCCCCTGAGGGAAAACGCCCGATGCGCAATATCCGTCCGATAGTGCGCGTCTTCAAATGTAATCGACTTCGTCACGCGATAGGCTTGTGCTTGCGCAATTTCGAGTGTCTTTCCGATTCCCGTAATTCCCAGTACACGCCCGCCGGCCGTCGTCACCTCAGTACCGGTTCGTGTTGTGCCCGCATGAAACACCATGGTGGTCTCATCGGTTGTCGCCGGTAATCCTTGAATCACGCGGCCGGTCTGATACGCGCCTGGATAGCCTCCAGACGTCATGACGACACACACGGCGGATTCATTATGCCAGTCTACCGTCAGTTGGTCGAGTCGATGTTCGATCACTGCTTCGATCACGTCCAGTAAATCGGTTTTGAGTAAGGGGAGCACAACCTGTGTTTCCGGATCCCCCATCCTGGCATTGAATTCCAATACGTATGGAGTCTCCTTCACAATCATGAGGCCTGCATAGAGGACGCCCTGAAAGGGACAGCCCATACGAGACAAGGCTTCAACGGCGGGATAGAGAACCTGTTGGGTAACCTGCTCGCGCAATGCAATAGTTCCCAGTGGCGCAGGACAATAGGCCCCCATGCCTCCGGTGTTGGGCCCCTTATTTCCATCCCCGACTCGTTTATGATCTTGCGCCGGCAGCATCGGCACCACCGTCCGTCCATCCGTAAAGGCCATGATCGTCAATTCTTCGCCGTCTAAAAATTGCTCGATCAACACGCGTCGACCAGCCTGACCAAACACCGCTTGCTCCATCGAATCTCGAACGGCCTGTTTCGCCTCTTCACGCGTCCCAGCAACCACCACGCCTTTCCCTTGTGCGAGTCCGTCGGCCTTCACGACAATGGGAATCTCCTGCTGATCGAGATAGGCCAGAGCTGAGGCGACCCGATCGAAACTTTGTGCGTAGGCTGTGAGAATCTTTGCACTGTTCATCATCTCTTTGGAAAAGACTTTGCTTCCTTCAATGCGGGCGGCGCCTTTCGTCGGACCAAATATTTTGAGCTTGGATGTACGAAACTCATCGACAATACCCAGCGCCAGTGGAGCTTCCGGCCCAACGATCGTCAAATCGATCTTCTCCGACTGTACGAACGTTTTCAGCCCGGCGATATCGTCGGCCTTGACAGGCACGCAAGCTGCGAGCGACTCGATCCCCGCATTGCCTGGCGCGCAGTAGAGCATCGGCTTGCGAGGACTTTGCGCAAGCTTCCACACCATGGCATGCTCGCGTCCCCCACTGCCCACGACAAGAATTTTCATGTGTGCGTGTACTTCGTGAAGAAAAAGCGACGGCTCAAAATGGTTTCCCGCAAGGCCGCAGGAAGTCCAGGCACCGAGGCGTACGCTTCGGTACGTTGAGCGTGGCTGGGCGACCGAGAACGAAGTGGGAAGCCATTTTCAGCTGCCGCTCAGTGGCGGAAGTGGCGCATGCCGGTCATAATCATCGCCACGCCCTGCTCATCGGCGGCTTTGATAATCTCCGGGTCGCGAATCGAACCACCCGGTTGAATGACCGCCGTGATCCCCGCTTGCACAGCGACATCTATGCCATCACGGAAGGGAAAGAATGCGTCCGACGCCATCACACATCCCTTAATCGGCATCTGGGCTTTCATCGCCGCGAGTTTTACCGAATCGACCCGACTCATTTGGCCGGCGCCTATGCCCACCGTCTGTCCAGGTCTGGCATAGATGATCGCATTCGATTTCACGTGCTTGCAGACCTTCCAGGCAAAGGCGCAGGTCTCATACTCTTCATCCGTCGGTTTACGCATGGTTGGTACCGTGAGGGCTTTCAAGTCGGTGAGTGTACCGAGATCCCGATCCTGCACGATCAATCCGCCGACCAATTTCTTGAGATCGAAGCTTTCATGCGTACCCTTCGCGAGCGGCCCGACATCGAGCAAACGCAGATCCTTTTTACGCTTCAACTCAGTCAGCGCGTCACTCGCAAAGCCCGGCGCAATGACGACCTCCACAAACGTAGAAGTAATTTCTTTTGCCGCAGCTAAATCCACCGGGCGATTAAACGCAATCACTCCACCGAACGCCGAGACGGGATCGGTCTCTCGGGCCTTCACATAGGCTTCGACTGGCGTTGTACCCAACGCCACGCCGCAGGGATTATTGTGTTTGATAATGGCCACGGCGATCTCGTCGTATTCTTTTGCGAGTTCAAGCGCCGAATTGGCATCGAGAAAGTTGTTATACGACATGGCCTTGCCGTGAAGGATCTTCCCCCGCGACACCGATGGCTCGGTCGAATGTAGTTCTCGATAGAAGGCCCCTTGCTGATGCGGATTCTCTCCGTAGCGGAGCATCTCAGCTCGTTCGAACTGTAAGGACAATATTTTCGGGAACTTGGCCTCGCTCCCTTGCACCTGCTTCTCAAGATATCCGGCAATCAGACTGTCGTAACGCGCCGTATGTTGGAACACCTTCATCGCCAACTCGCGTCGCAATTCGCGCGACACCGTCGAGGCCTTCGCCGCGTCAAGCACGCGCTGGTAATCTGTCGGATCTACGACAACCAGGACATCCTCGTGATTTTTGGCTGCGGAGCGCAGCATCGACGGCCCGCCGATATCGATATTTTCAATGGCGTCCTCGAAGAGACAATCGGGCTTCGCAATCGTCGCTTCAAACGGATAGAGATTGACTACGACCACATCGATGGGTCCTATTCCCTGCTGCTTCATCTGCTCGAGATGGGCAGGCAGCGAACGACGCCCGAGCAAACCGCCATGAATTTTCGGGTGCAGTGTCTTCACGCGGCCATCGAGGATTTCCGGTGAGCCAGTGTATGTCGCCACATCGACCACGATTACACCGGCCTCTCGCAACGCTTTCGCCGTTCCTCCGGTCGAAAGGATTTCCGCGCCGAGGGCTTCCAATCCCTTGGCCATCTCGACGATTCCAGTCTTATCAGAAACGCTGATCAACGCCCGCTTGATGCCGGCCATAATGAACTCCTACAACGTGTTCGTGAATCAGAAAAGGATGACCATCTGCGAAGAGCGGGCGAAGAATAACAGATGGATTCAGCAAGTTCAAGGCGAGGAGCGGGCAAGCCCAACCGTCTCTTGTGCTCGCGGAACGCGCGGTCGAAGACTCCCCTCGTTCGACGCGCGCAATAAGAGACAGTTGGGGCCTGCCCTTAAAGGTACGAGGAGAAAAATGGGACGAACTCGGAACGGTGTGGCTTGTCAAGGTGGCTGTCCGTACGATCGATGTTCGGCGTTCTGGTCTCCGATGTGTATGGAACAGGAAACACCCGGCAAGCTCCACTGGGCGCTGACATTAGCGCTAGTACGCTCGTAACGAATATGATACGGTAATTTGTCTCACCCCAATGACAACCAGAGAGTCGACGAATGATGCGCAGAGCGATTCTAGGCGCAGGCGCTGTCGCACTTACTCTACTTGCCGTGGTCTGTATCCCACGCCATCTTCCAACATCGACCGCAGCGAGTTCTCTCACCCCGGCCACGTTGCATGCCCGCTTAGATCAGGGGACTCTGATCCTGCGTGGATCACTCCCCGATGAGATCAGCAAAGTCGTGATTGTCCGGCGGGCCCAAGAGCTATATGGAGCGGTGCCTGGCCGTGTCGTCGATGAATTGACAGTCGATCCGAGAGTAGGACCTGCATCCTGGGCTGACAACGTCGTCAAGACTCTCCCTGTCTTGGGACAGATGATTGAACACGGCTCCATCATGATCGACGGCCGCACGATTGTTATCAGCGGTCGGGTCGACAACGATCGTGCCAAAGCCACCTTGTTGCGGGATTTTGTCCCGCTCACGCAGGCGGGGCTCCACCTGGAAGATCATATTCTGGCTGGTCCGTTCACGGCATCTTCCTCCTCCTCGCTCCAGAAAAAATTGGACCAGATTCTTTCGCACGGCTCCATCGAATTTGATTCGAACGCCACCACGATGACTCCCCGCAGCCGTACCACACTGGACCAATTGATGACCCAATTACGTCATGCCCCTCATACAGCCATCGAGATCGGCGGACATACGGATAAATACGGCGCACCGGATTATAACCTTCAACTCAGCCGTCGCCGCGCTGAAGCCGTCCGGGAGTACTTCGTCAGCCATGGCCTGACCAACCATTTCACCGCCATCGGCTATGGCGCCTCACAGCCGCTATCGGTCGTACAGACGCGGGCCGGCCTTCAACATGACCGGCGTATCGAATTGCGCGTGAAAGGAGTGAATGACCAATGATCGCACTTATCGGCCAAATCGTGGGATGTCTTCTCATTGCGGCAGGAATTGGCGGGGTGGTTGGATGGCTGCTGCGACAACTATCCACCCGTGAACTCACACGACAATTCACAGACGTCGCCGCCAGCCTGCGACGCAAAGAGCAGCTACTGGAGAAGGCACAGTTTGAGTTGAACGTTCAGACCGCTGAGATGCAGACTCTCGAAAGTAAGTTCAACGAATCGGAGGCGCTCAACCAATCGACCCGGCAAGAACTCTTGGCAAAGAACGACCGTCTCCAGACACTCGAAGAAGAATTGGTCGCCCGCACGCAACGGCTGAAGGTCCTGGAAGCGGAGGAAGCCTCTGTTCGCCGGCGCGCGAGCGAATATGAGAGGGCCGCCGCCGTACAATCAGAAGAAGTTCATCAACTTCAACTCGCACGCCAGGCGGTCCAAGAGACACTCGAATCGAACGAGCAGGAACGGCATCAGCTTCAACGTCGACTCTCCGAGTTGGACACCACCGTCGCTGAGGCCGATCGGATACGCGCACGCGTGGAGGAACTCGAACCTGTTCAGGGACGCGTCCATTGGTTGGAAGTACAACTTTCCGATCAAGAGGCCGAGCATCGCGCCGCTCTACACCAACTCAACAACCAACTGGCTGAGCGAGACCGGCGCATCGATCATTTGGAGTCTCTCTCCACACAGATTCAGAAACAAGAGGTAGCACTGACACAGTGGGAAACAAGATATGCTCACACGCTCACGCAACATCAGATGCAGATTGCCAAGCTACAAGAACAGCTCGCGGAGAAGGACCAGCTCCAAACCCAGCTCCGACTCGACAAACAGCTCCTCGATGAGCGAGCCAAGCGAATCGACGGCTTGAAACACCGAATCCACGACCTCGAAACACAACAGCAATCCCTGGTGCATCACGTCCAGACCGTGGCGGAACAGCAAGAGGAGATCGACCGCCTGCGCAAGCGGTTGGTCGAAGTGCAGGCTGCACTCCGTATCAAGACCGATGGGGAAACTCTGGGTCCTCACCAGAAAACCCGCCCGAGTGGCAGTCAACTCAGCCTGGAGATCGGCCAGGCAAAAGCGGCCAAAGATGTACCCAAAGACGATTTGCGAAAAATTCACGGGATCGGTCCGGTTTTTGCCCGAACTCTGAACAAGATGGGGTTGCACAGCTTCAGCCAGATTGCCCGCTGGACCCCGGAAGATATCGACAAGGTCGCAAAAAAGCTCTACACCGCTCCGGATCGAATCAAACGCGACAAGTGGATCGACGAGGCCAAAAAAGAGCACTATCGCAAGTATGGCGAACGACTCTGACAGGGCACGCCCCGCCCCGCCTTCAGTATCTCTTCCCTGTTAGATTCAAGCTCTCTGACGGCAGCAGTCTCAGACAGGAATCATATGACAAAACCGCGTGCAACCTTTTGAAATGACAGACGATCTACTCTCCTAGGACTCAAGGTCGCGAAGACGTGTATGCATCCTGTCTATTGCGGCACTTTGTATAAATTTAAGATTTCCCAAGACCATGGCCGCTCATAGCGGATCCAGACCTTCCAACCATAGGTCTGCCCATGGCTCATCTACTAGAAACGTACTTGTGACACGAGCGGTTCCTGAACCCCATTTTTTCACTTATCTGCTAGCTTTTACTAAGACATGCGGGTGTCTCTGGGGCCAAGAGGTAAACCATGAAGCGTGCGGCAATTGTGACTGCAGGAATTGTTGCACTTGGCCTTCTTGCTGCGCTCTGTCTTCCACGCCATATGCCTCTGTCAACAGCATCGGGGCCTGCCATCCCTGCGAACTTTCATGCACGTATAGAGTATGGAATGTTGATACTCCGTGGTTCACTACCTAATGAAACCAGCAAGGCCGCGATTCTCCAGCGGGCCCGGGAGCTCTACGGAATCACACCTGGCAGTGTCGTCGATGAGTTAGCGGTAGATCCGAGGGTGGGTTCCGTCTCCTGGGCCGACGAGATCTCCCAAGTCCTCCCTGTCTTAGGGCACATGATGGAACAAGGTTCCATTATTATTGACGGCCACACGATTGTCGTCAGTGGTGAGGTTGATGGCGCTCGTACCAAGGCCACCGTACTACGGGATATTGCCCCGCTGATGCAAGCAGGCTTGGAACTGGAAGATCGTATTCGGACGGGTCCATCCTCGTCGAGTCCGACGCACAAGATTCCTTCCCCGAAGTTATCCCTCCCTTCCACTCGCACCCTGACGGCCACGCCGCCGAAGGCTCCACCCTTGCGAGTCATTCCCTCGTCGGCAAGTCCACCACCGGCAGAGCTCACTTCCGCTTCACTCCAGAACAAACTCAATGAGATCCTTGTGCGCGCATCCATCGAGTTTGCATCCAACACCACAACCATGCCACCCCGCAGTCTGGCCACACTCGACGAGCTGATCGACCAATTGCGCCACGCCCCAAGCGCAGCCATTGAGATCAGTGGGCATACGGACAAGTACGGAGAGCCGGACTATAACGTTCAACTCAGTCGCCGTCGCGCCGAAGCCGTGCGGCGTTACTTTATCAGCCACGGCTTGATCAACCGTTTCACAACCGTCGGCTATGGTGCCACACGACCACTCTCTGCGGCGGAAAATCAGGCTGGCCTCCAACGCAATCGACGAATCGAACTGCGAGTGGAAGGGAAGGCCGATCTATGAACATGTTCATCAACCAAATGTTGGGATGTCTCATCATCGCGGCTGCAATTGGTGGAGTCGTCGGATGGTTGCTGAGAAACGTATCGGCCGGAACCGTCACACAACGGCTCGCAGACGTGACTGCCATGATGTGCCTTAAAGAGCAAATGCTTGAGAAGGCACGCCAACAGTTGAGAGAGGCAGCCTCGAAGGTGCAGCCTACCGACAGTGGAATGGTAGAATCGCAAGCGATCAGCCAGTCCCACCAAGGAGCACTCTCCGCACGCGTGGAATATCAGCCTGTCGATACTGATCGGCTGCTCACGCGACTCCAGGAATCGGAAGCAGCAGGAGGTTGGGTCGAGTGGTTGGATGTACAACTCACTGAACGGGATGAGAAGCATCGACACGCATTCCATGAAATCGAGCGACAGTTAGCGGAACGAGATCTGCGCCTCCGAGAATTTGAGCAACTCCATGAACAACTGATGAAGCAGGCAGAAGACAACGAGACCCTCAAAGCCGCATACCTTCAAGTTATCGGCCAAAAAATCGACAAAGCTGCTTGAAAACGTCTCGCCAACCGTCTTGTTTTGGACTGAAAACCACATCTCAGATAGAGCCGTCTCGCGTCGAAAGTCTCCACATAATCCTACGTATTTCCGAGCTGGCCGACTCGCCAACTGCTCCAAAATGGCTGCGTATGATATGGTTGAGCTAGCCACCTCATAGTAGGAGGTCCCATGGCCAAAATCTTGGTGATTGACGATGAGCAGGGCATCCGGAATTTGCTCGACACGTTACTTCGTCGGAAGGGATATGACGTGGTACTTGCCGACAGTGGGCGAAAGGGTCTGGAACTCTTTCGCCGAGAACATCCGGATGTCATCGTGCTGGATCTGAAAATGCCCGAGATGGACGGACTGACGGTCTTGCGGCAGATCCACAGTATTGAACCCGGGAAACCCGTGATCATTCTGACTGGAGCAGGGACTGGTGAGGCGGAGCAGCAGGTCAGGGCACTGGGGGTAACCGAGTACGTCGAAAAAGAATTCTCTATGCACCTTCTGGGAGACTCGCTGAAGCGCCTTCTCAACAATCCAAACCCTTCGACGTAGCCGGCGACTCCATCACCGGTGAAGCAGTCACAACACCATTCAAAGCATCATTGTGAAGCATCGTTCTATTCTCATCATCGATGACAACGAGCAGGTCCGTGCTTTCCTTCGGAAAGTACTAGAACAAGCCGGATACATCGTGACCGAAGCACCCAATGGTCACGAAGGGCTCCTCCAATTCCAACAGACTCCCACCGCTCTGGTCCTCACGGACCTCCTCATGCCCGACATGGATGGTCTGGAAGTCACGATGGCCTTGCATCGTGAATCACCAACAGTAAAAATTATCGTTCTTACCGGAGGGTCGGGAGAAAGCGACTTTCTTGATGTCGCCAAGCTCTTGGGGGCACATCGAACAATGAAGAAACCCATCGCGATCACGGAATTGCTTCAAGCCGTGCAAGAAGAGCTAGAGGAAAACCTGCCACAGAAAGGACCCGGACCACAATAAGCGCGGTGATCAACACCACGTACGCGCTGCAGACATCGATTTCATTGAGGTCACTCCGATTGCTTCAGTCTCTGCCGCTGACCTCACCGAGCGAGATCATATCACCCCTCCTTTTATCCATCATTACGGATGTGCTCCTTGTCCAGGAGCTTTCCTCCTTCTAGTTTTCTTATTTGCCGGATGTTACAACATTCCCTGAGACTATCCAGCTAGGTACCGTGAAGAAGAACAGGAACGTCCATGTCTTTGTCGACTGAGAAGTCGTCGAGCGATGAATTGGCGCGAGAAGTGGCCCGACGGCGCACGTTTGCCATCATTTCGCACCCGGATGCAGGAAAGACCACACTCACGGAGAAACTACTGTTATATGCCGGAGCCGTACACCTGGCCGGGGCGGTGCAGGCTCGTTCCCATCAACGTGCGGCAAAATCGGACTGGATGGAACTGGAACAGGCGCGCGGAATTTCTATTACCTCCACCGCGTTGCAGTTTGACCATGAGGGCGTAAGGGTGAACTTGCTCGACACGCCGGGACACCAAGATTTCAGCGAAGACACCTACCGCACCCTCATGGCTGTGGATAGCGCGGTGATGGTCCTCGACTGCGCGAAAGGCATCGAACCACAGACCAAAAAACTCTTCGCCGTCTGTCGAAAGCGCAATATCCCGATCATGACCTTTATCAACAAGATGGATTTGCCGGGCCGCCACCCATACGAACTGCTCGAAGAGATCGAACAGACCTTGGGCATGACGGCGGTCCCCTTCAATTGGCCCATCGGAGAAGGGGCGGGGTTTCAGGGGCTGTATGACCTTCAGGAACCTCAAGTGCTATTTTTTCAGCGGACACTGCACAACCAGCGTCGTGCACCGATGCGAGTAGAGACATTTCCCCACCCGAGCCTGGTGGAGACACTCGGGGATGCCTATGGTCCCCTGCAGGAGGAGATTGCGTTGCTGACCGGCGCCGGTACAAAGTTCGATCGCGACCGCTTTCTCGCCGGCGAACTCACCCCCGTCTTCTTCGGGAGCGCCCTGACAAATTTCGGCGTCGAGCCTTTCCTGAATGCCTTTCTTCAACTTGCTCCACCTCCCGGACCACGTGTGAGTTCAGAGGGGCTGGTGCGACCGACGGATGACACATTCTCTGGTTTTGTGTTCAAGATTCAGGCGAATATGGACCCACAACACCGCGATCGAATGGCATTTTTACGTATTGTCTCCGGTCGATTTGAGAAGGATATGATGGTCCATCACGCGCGCCTGGATCGGAAAATCAGGATGACACGACCGCACCGGCTCTTTGGCCGTGATCGAGAAACGATTGAGGAGGCCTACCCCGGGGATGTGGTGGGATTGGTGAATCCAGGACTCTTTGCCATTGGCGATACCCTCTGTTCCGGCAGCCCCCGTTCATTCGATGCGATTCCACAATTTCCCCCTGAATGTTTCGGTGTGCTTCGCAGCCAGGACCTCACAAAGCAGAAGCAGTTTCAGAAGGGACTTCAGCAGCTTGAAGAAGAAGGCGTGATGCAGGTGTTCTATTCACCCGATCATGTGCGCAGGGAACCGGTCCTGGCCGCTGTGGGAGAACTCCAATTCGATGTCGTCGCCTCGCGCCTCGAAAGCGAATACGGGGTGAAGACCTCCGTTGAGCGGATGCCTTTTGTTCTGGCCCGCTGGGTGACGGGCGATCCCGACGCGATCGCCCGCATCTACTGGCCGCAAGATACACGCCGTCTCGTAGATAAGGATGGCAGGATGGTAATGCTCTTCGGCTCAGAACGGCTACTCGCCTATTGCACGAAGGAATACGCCTCCCTCAAGTTTCAGTTGAGGGAAGAAGTCGGAAAGCCGGACAACTAGCCGTTTGATTTACGATGAAGGGGGGGACGCCATGACTCGATCTACAAAATGTTTC
>CBDDRB010000032.1:0-9371 GCA_965232965.1 uncultured bacterium | reverse complement strand
ACAGACCAGTTGTGTTCGTACTGGTCCTTGCCGAGGAGGGTCATGAGCTCGGTGCCGGTGGTGACTTCCCAGATCTTGATGTCTTTGTTATGGCTGCCGCGCGCCAGCATGAGGCCGTCGGGCGAGAGCGAGAGGCTGACGACATTGTGATCATAGCGTGTAAAGAGAAGCTTCTTCGACTCGCCGGTGTTTGGATGCCACAGCCGGATGGTGCGGTCCTCGCTGGCGGTGGCGAGCGTCTGGCCGTCTGGAGTGAACACGACGGATCTGATGTCCGCCGTGTGTCCCCTGAGAGAGCGCAGGAGCCGTCCGGTCTCAATGTCCCATATCCGAACCAGGCGGTCGACTCCTCCGCTGGCGAGGGTTAGCCCGTCCGGCGCGAAGGCCACCGACCAGACTCCATGCGAATGGCCGCGAAACGTCGTCAGTTCCCGCGCATCTGCTTTCCAGTACTCGAGGAAGTCGACTGGCGCGATGGTGGTTCCCGACAACGATGGTGTAGGCGGAGAAGGGACGTCGGCAAGTTGAGAAGACGTGTGATCGGCCATGTACAAAAACCCTCTGGGACTAGAGCAAGACTTCGCGTCTGACGGCGACTGGCTTGATTGCCAACCGGCCCGCTCAGTATAATCGGTTTCGGCGTTACGCGATCGTAAGAGAAGCCTTGTCCTCAAGTCAAGCAGACTAGCAGGATGCTGAAAAAGTCCGCCAGCGGCGTTCTCGCGTCACTCAGAGGCTCAACGTACCGAAGCGTACGCCTCGCCTCTTTGCTCGCTGCGGCCTTGCTGGACAGCCTTTTTGAGCATCCTGCGGCTTTGTGGCCATCGGCGAAATTTGCAAGACCCCAATAGTATATTGTATGTAAACCGAGCTTTTCTGTAGCCTGCTAGCGCGCTCCCAAAGGACTCATATGGAACTTCGTTTTCAGCCTGCGTTGCTGCAAGAAGTGATTGACTCGTTCGTCGAAAAGACGGAACGGGAGGGCGACCCTACCTACTATAAAGAGTTTCACGAACTTGCCGATCCGATCTACGAGAAGTTTACGCTCGATGATCGTGAAAGTGAGTTCAAGAAGCTCTACCAGTATATGTTCGGGACCTGGGGCTTTTCCGATATTATTCGTGATGCCTTCAATGAGTATCCTTTGCTGAAAGAACGAGTCGGAATTGTGCTCGTGAAGGGCGTGCTGAAAGAAGATCAAGAAGGTGTCGATATTCTCAGGAAATGGGGATCCGTCGAGCACGAGCTGGCTCGATCGTTCGAAGAAAAAGGATTGAAAGGCGTCGGGATCAAGCTCATTCCACGTCGGTTCTACGATCCCGCCCTGACGCGCTATTGCCGCCATGAATTACTGCATATTTCAGACATGCTGGATCCGGTCTTTGGGTATGATCCTGATACCAAAGTCGGGCAAAATCCTGGCGAGGAAACTCTCATTCTTCAACGCTATCGTATCTTGTGGAGTCTGACAGTCGATAGCCGGCTGACTGTCGCCGGCAAAGAGCCGATGCTCAGGAAGGAAGATCGGTTCAAAGAGTTTCGTTCCTGGTATCGCAAGATTCCCGCGCCGCAATTGAAATCGGTATTCGAGGGGCTGTGGCAAACGAGTTTCTTCACCCACTCGGAATTGATCGAAATGGCGTCGGACACCTTGCGTGTTATGGATCGTGCAGTAGATGTCGAGGGAGGGGAGGTTCCGGAAACAGAAAATAAGGTCATGTTGATGCCGGGATTTCCCTGTCCCCTGTGCCGGTTCCCGACCTATTCGTGGGTTGAGGATATGGGCAACAAACTCGAGGGTTATGTGCTGGATTTTATCCGCGAAAATCATCCTGGCTGGGATGTCGAATTTGGGGCCTGTGATCGCTGCGTCGAGGTCTACAAGCTGCGCGCCGACGGCGTCATGTAACGGTTTGAACTATTATTATGGCCAGTGATTCGCCATACGGGCGTCGTGACTTCCTCAAAGACACTGTCGTGTCCGTTGCCAAAGCCGCAAAAGAATTTACGAAACATCAAGATGTCGTACCGGAACGACCGACTCCATCGCCGGTGCGGACTGATTGGCTGCGTCCTCCCGGTGCTGTTGATGAAGTACTCTTTTTGGAGCGATGCACACAGTGCGGCGACTGCGCCAAGGTCTGCCCGTACGGGTCGATTACGTTTCATCCGCAGAACGGGACACCGGTGATTTTTGCGGATCGCATGCCGTGCTATCTCTGTGAGGACGTCCCTTGCATTACAGCCTGTGCCACAGAGGCATTGTTGCCTGTGGAAGGACGCGGGCAGATACGAATGGGTCTTGCGTCAGTTTCGCATCGAGTCTGCACAGCAGGGCAGGGATGCCACGCCTGCGTATCGAAATGTCCTACGGATGCCCTTTCGATGGATTTCGACCAGCAGCGGATTGTTGTCACGGCTGAGCGTTGCGTCGGCTGTGGGCTGTGCGAACATGTGTGCAGGACAGTGAACGATCACGTGGCTATTCGAATCACGCCGTTTAGATTGTTGATGCAGTCGTTCTCGTGACCCGGAAGAAAGTTTGAATACAAAGAGAGAAGATGGGAAAAGCTGAGGTGGATTCTCGAAGTCGAAAGGTTTGAGAAATCGCCGCGTTAGATTATTCATCGCGAACGGGAAGATCGTGCTTGACAACCCTTGGATCAATACCTACCATACGAGAGCTTTGTGCCACAGGTGCGATCTCGTATGCCTGGAGTGTTCGTGCGGACAACAGGTGAACCCAGGGCAGGATTTTCATGACGAGTAAACAGCCGGTCCAGACAAATTCTCAAGCGGTAGCCGGAGTCATTCCGGCTACGCCTGCCATTAAAGATTCACCCGCAGTCGAACGCGCCCTCAATCGCAGCAAACTTTATCTCCTTGTGTCGTGGAGCCAGCTGTATCCGGAGGACGAGGAGTTTCTCGACTACGTGCAATGCGGAGAGTTTGTCGAGGATGGTCGAGCAGCGCTCGACGCCTTAGATGCGGCGCTTGACGGCATCGGTGGCGAGCGGGCCAAGCTCAAGTTAGTGTTGTTGCGCAAGCAGTTCGATCAGATCGAGAAAGTTGTCGCGTCGGAATGTGTCAACTGGCAACTCGGCGATCTGCAGGCCGAGCATCGTCGAGTGTTTAGTAATGTTATCACCCTAGACTGTCCTCCCTACGAAACGCTCTTCGGCAACGACCACGTGTTCGCTCAGTCGCAGGTTATGGGCGATATCGCCGGATTCTATCGTGCGTTCGGGGTGGAGTTATCCAAGGACATCCATGAACGATTGGATCATTTGAGCGTCGAATTCGAGTTCATGCATTTCCTGGCCTACAAAGAATCCTACTCCCGTTGTCATGATGGAGCGGACAAGACCCAAATCGTATTGGACGCGCAGAAAAAGTTTGTCAAGAATCATGTTGGCCGGTGGGTTCCGTTGTTTTGCAGAATGTTGGTCAAGAAAGCCGGATCAGGTTTCTATAAACACGTCGCAGACTTGATGGCGGAATGGATGGATTTTGAAGCCGCCTTTCTCGGCGTCGTTCCTCAGCCATACTCAGAAACCGATTATCGCCCCGCCACGTTCAATTCACCGGAAGGCCAGACGTATGAGTGTGGAGCGCAGGATCAGGGAAACGAGTTGAGTCTGTTGCTGAACGAAGTCGGCGCAGAATCATTTTTGGACAAGAAGGATCAGGGTAAAGATAAAGAAGCGGAGGGGCCGGTTGGAACGGCGTAATTCGGCCATGATCTTGACCCTCCGTACTGTATTGTATTTCGAGTAGCGGAGTATGGTATGAAAGGAGCGGAGCCACCGAACAACCGTGTAAGAATCGGAATTCTTATCGCGTCGTTGATCGCGGGTGTGTTGTTGGCTATCTTCTCAATACTGACGACTCCGCATTGATCGTTGATAAGAAGTCGAGGTCATTTTCTTAATAGAGAGGAGGGGTATCCTATGAGTGTAGTGCAGACACACAGCAAGCGTGTGGTGCTCGGCATTCTTCTCTCTGCGTTGATCGTGGGCGTCATGCTGACGATCGGGCAGGTTCCGCTGGCTGTCAGCCAGCCGGTGACGATTCCGGCAAAAATGATCAAGGGAGCGATTCCAATGGATGGCGCGAACCCGGTGTGGGAGAGCGTTCCTGGGGTGATCGTTCCGTTGAGCGGGCAGCTGATTACCACGCCGATGCATCCGAATATATCGGTGAAGTCGGTGTTCGTGAAGGCCATGACCAACGGCAAAGATATTGGGTTGCGTATAGAGTGGAGCGATCAGACTAAGAATGATACGACCATCGGTCCACAGGACTTCCGGGATCAGGCGGCGGTCATGTTCCCAGTGAACACGGCTGGAGCGCCACCGTTCCAGTGCATGGGCCAGTCAGGCGGCACCACCAACATTTGGCGGTGGAATGCAGAGTGGCAAAAGGACATCGGCAAGGATAGCGCAGGTATTTGGGATGTGGACGACCAATATCCCGGCATTTTCTGGGACTACTATTTCGAAGAGCCGGCAGGTGGCGTGACCTATCCGGACCGGATCGGCCGCAGCCTCGGGCCCTTCAATCCCGGCATCTGGTCGGGCAACATTATGTCTGATCCGACGCTACGCGTGAGTTCGGTCGAAGATTTGAACGCCAATGGCTTCAGCACCCTCACGACGCAAGCTCATCAGGATGTCATTGGAAACGGAGTGTGGGAGCCTTCCGGTTCCGTCAAGGGTGGTGGATATACTGGTCCAACCTGGCGCGTGGTGGTCAAGCGCCCGTTGGAAACCGGTGATGCCAACGATACCCAGTTTAAGGCGGGAATGTCTGTGCCCATCGCCTTTGCGGTGTGGGATGGCAACAATATTGAGCGTAACGGCATGAAGGCGCTCTCCACCTGGTTTACCTTGAAGCTGTAGTCGAGATTACAGTCTCCGGAGAGACGATCTCGTACCGCTAAGGGTACGAGTGATGGCAGAACGGAAAACCCCAGTTCGGTATCATGCCGGGCTGGGGTTTTCCATTTTCTGCCGCAAGCACGAGCGCTCCTCGCCCCATGAATTGAGTCGTCTGGTCTTGACATTTCTTTCTCCCCACGCCCACATTCAAGTAGCTTGAGACATTCAGCACAGTACTGAGCGGAGGAGGACGCCGGTTGATGGACCGATGGACCGCACAATGGGGAGATCGACTCCGCATTCAGCACAAGGTATGGGTGGTGCTTCTACTCCTTTGTGTGCCGCTCAGCGCAGGCATTGCGATTCACCTGTATGTGGTCAAGCAATTGCTTTCGCTCGAACAACAACGGCAAGAGCTTATGGTGGCTGATGCGCAGGTACATGTGCTCGGGCGACTTGCCGTTGACATTGAAGACGGCTTTCGCGGCTATGTGTTAACCCAGCAACCGGCGTTCCTCGATCCACTGACAGATGCAGAATCGAAACTGAGCCAGGCGTTGTCGGATGCCACGCAGTCGCTCGCGAGGCTTTCGGATTCTCCCGGAAATCTGGCGTCGATCGAGCGACAACTAAAAGACCTGCTGCGTTCGAAGCATGAATTGATCGAAGATATTCAGAAAGGACCTGCGGATAGGGCCTTAGCGTATGTGCGGTCTGGTGAAGGGCTGCGACTGTCCGACCTCCTCCGCGAAGGCGTGCGGGATATTGAAGATCGCCTGGAGAGGCAGAGAAACTCGTTAAATGAACAGGCGGATGCATTGTCGAACCGGACGTTTGTCGGACTGTGGATCACGCTGGCTGCGGTGGTTGCGCTGGGATGGATCGTCTCGCGCGTACTCGCCCGCTCTCTCACAGAACCGATCACACGGCTGCAATCCGCTACTGCAAGGATTGGCGCACATGTTGATGTGGCCGGGATCACTGAACTGTTGGCCACGAGCCGAGTCGCGAAGGATGAACTCGGACAGTTGGCGGAAGCTTATCTCGCGATGGCTCGCCGGATTGAGACAAACATACAAGAGATCCAAGCGCTCGACACAATCGGTCAGGAGATCAATACCATCGGCTCGGACAATCTGGAAGGGGTGCTGCGTCGCATAACGGGGCGGGCAGTGGAATTAATGCAAACAGACATCTGTCTGGTGCTCCTTCGCCATGAACGCGAAGATTGTTGGGTTGTGGAAGCGGCATCCGGGGAGTGGAACGAGCGTTTGAAAAAATGGACTATGCCATGGGAAGCGCTTCCGATTTGTGTGCGGGCATTTGAAACACGTGCGGTGGCCAGTGGGGAGCGGTCTCGCTCGGATGAGTGGCCGGAAGATCTCCGTAGCAGTCTGATAGGGAATAGTATGCTGGCGATGCCCCTATTGGCACAGGAAGTTCCATTCGGTGTTCTGTCGTTTCTAAGCGGGCGACCCCGAGCCGCGCAAGAATGGAATCAGCGACTGGCCGAAGGATTGGCACAGGAAGTTGCACTGGCCATCTCGAACGCGAGGCTGCACGAATCGGCACAGCAGAAACAGCAAGGGTTGATAACGCGCCTTCGACAGCTCGAACATCTGGCGGAAACGTTGGCTCATGATCTCAAGGGGCCCGGGGCTCGGATGGAAGAACTCGCGCGACTGCTGATTCAACAGGACAGTGGAAAATTTGATGACCGGACAAAGCGGTGGTTATCTCTTATCGAAGAAAACGGTAGGGATCTTGTGCAGCGAGTAGAGGGTATCCTGACTGTGGCGCATGTGGGTGCCGATCAAGAGGCCATCACAGCCGTCGATCCCACTTCGACGATTGCTGACGTGTTGAATACCCGTGCCGATGAGATCGGGCGTCTTCGTGCCGTGGTCCATGTCGAACCGGGGTTACCGCCCGTCGCCTGTCACGGTCCCAACTTGAGGCAGATCTTTGATAACCTCATCTCGAACGCATTGAAATTCACTCGCGAGGGAGAATCACCCGTGGTGAGGATTACCGGACGCCTACAAGGTCCTTTCGTGACATTTTCCGTCAAGGATTGTGGGATCGGGGTTCCATCGTCTCAACGCACCAGGGTGTTCCAACCGTTTGTTCGTTTGTTGATGTCTGAGGCACCCGGAAATGGGATCGGGCTGACCATTATCGAGCGCATTGTAGAATTGTATGGCGGTAAGGTATGGATTGACGAGGCCGAGGGGCAGGGTTGCACTGTACGATTCACGATCCCGAGTGTTCAGTCACCGACAGGAACCGCGAAGGCTCCAGACGTCATTGATATTGTTCGGCGAGGGGCTCTGTAAGGAAGGGGGAGATGATGACACGTGGCGGAGTGTCCGACATGCGATCGACCAAAGTCAAATCCAAAGCGCCGTTCACAATTCTCATTGTCGAGGACAATGCAACGGATGTTGAACTCATGCTGCACGCCCTCGAATCGGCGGATCTGAAACCGCTTGGAGGAGATTTCGACATGGAGGTTCGTGCTACGGCAGAAGGAGCGTTGCAACTCCTCGGGGAACGGGCCGTCGATCTTGTGCTGACCGATATGGTGTTGCCGGGGATGGACGGATTGGATCTTGTCAGTCGCATTCAAAAGATCGATCCGAACTTGCCGGTGCTGGTTGTGACGAGGATGAATGCCGTTCCTCTAGCCGTGGATGCGATGCGGCGAGGCGCCTTCGACTATGTGCTGAAGCCGGTCAATGCAGAGGATTTGGGTGTACGGCTCCATCGAGCAATTCGAATATCTGAAATTCTTCGTCGGCATTCCGTGTACGAACAGCAGGACAGACAGGAGTTCGCAGCCAATAGTTTTGTTGGAACCGGCGTCGCATTCGAACACATTATGCGGAGTATTCGTGAGGCCGCCCAGGTCCGTTCGACGGTCTTGATTACCGGAGAAACAGGAACGGGGAAGGGGATGATCGCCCGGGCGATCCATCAGCAAAGTCCTGAATGCGATCGACCGTTTCAAATAATCGATTGTACGACTGTTCCCGAAGGGATGATGGAGTCCGAGCTGTTCGGGCATGTGCGGGGTGCCTTCACCGGCGCGATCGTCGACAAGCCCGGACTCATTGAGTTGGCGAACGGTGGCAGTGTGTTTCTTGATGAAATCGGAGACCTTCCCCTTCTCCTTCAAGCAAAACTCCTGCGTGTGCTGGAGGAAAGCGAAGTGCGTCCCGTGGGCGGAACCAGAGTTCGCCGGATCAATATGCGCTTTATCGCTGCAACCAATCGGGATCTCGAAGCGCGGGTGCGCGAGGGCACATTCCGTAAAGATTTGTACTATCGACTTGCCGTCGTGTCGATTCGAGTACCCCCCCTCCATGAACGTCGCGAGGACATTCCCGTTATCGCACGTCATTTACTCGGTCGGTTGGTTCAATCCATGGGCAAGCCGCAATGCCATTTCGATGAAGAGGCGGTGAAAGAGCTCGTGTCCTATTCCTGGCCCGGGAATGGGCGGGAACTCCGTAATGTGGTGGAACGGATGGTGATGCTTGCCACCGATGACATGATTCGAGCGCGAGATGTTCTAAGCCTGCTTCCGCAGAGTGAGGCCGAGGGTCTCGGTTCAGCCGATCCCAGTCTGACACTTTTCCCATACATGGAGGCGAAGGAACGAGCGCTCGAAGAGTTTACGAAGTCCTATTTGCGGGTCAAGCTCGCGCAGCATGGCGGTGTGATCACCAAGGCCGCTGAAGATAGCGGCATCCCACGGCAACATTTCTCGCTGCTCATGAAACGATTTCTGGGAGGCGAGGATGTCGAGAACTCATAGCTACTTGTCCTCCATTTGTAACAAATCGTAACAATTCAACTTTTCAACTAGCTTCGTTCTCTGTTCATTCCCACGATCATGTTTCCTCTTCGTAGCATGACGACATTGGGAAATGGTTCCGTAGATATTTCGTCTAGCTCACCCGGCATATTCCTGCTTGAGAATATTCAGATATGCGAACGCAACAAATTAATATCTTGAATGAAATAGGCTGTCTGCTCTTTGACGCATATCATCATATTCGACTTATGAAATAAATTCTTATTCCTCTTCCCCGACACCTCTTCATAACTCTAGCTTTATCCGTTCTATTTCAATGTATTAACAAGCATGACTTTGTTGACGCCGCGTTCTTTACAGTCTGGCAATTCTTTTGCTACGTCTGCTGCCAGAATCGGTGTGATGACAACATGTTCATGAAATTGTGTCAGATTTTATGAACCAAGGAACGTAGTCAAGATTTTGATGGTTGTCGCGTGGGCTTGAGTGAAGCCCTCAACTGTAGGAGGTGGGACTCATGTTTTTGTCACGGAGACAGTTTCTCAAAGTGACGGCGGGGACGGTGGCGGCGGTGGCGGTGGCGGATCAGGTGCTGGCGTTGACGGCGCTGCAGCCGGTGATCGAAGTGGGCAATCCCTTGGGGGAGTATCCGGACCGGTCCTGGGAGCGGG
>CBDDRB010000031.1:0-30044 GCA_965232965.1 uncultured bacterium | reverse complement strand
CTCTTCGAGCGCTCGCGATTGAAATTCGGTCCCGTGATCCACCGTGATGGACCGGGGGCCTGAAACGCCGGTCAGTACCCGATCTAAGGCCTGGCCCACCGTCGCACCCGACATCCGCAAACCGATTTCTAGCATGGGACTTTGCCGACTCCAGTTATCCACGACCGTCAAGACTCGAAACGGCCGCCCATCCGCCAGGGTATCATGCACGAAATCCATGCTCCAGCGCTCCGTAGGACCGGTCGGGATCGGGGCTGGGCCACGATGCAACGCGATATGCTTTCGACGCCGGACCCGCATGCGGAGTTGCAAACCCTCCAGTCGATAGAGCCGTCGCACCCGCTTGCGATTCACGAGCCAGCCTTCGCGTCGTAAGAGCACCCAGATCCGCAGGGACCCAAACCGCGGGCGGGCATGGGCCAGATCGCGAATGCGCATCCGCAACGCGGACTGATCTTTCGCACGGCTTCGTCGGTACCACGCGGCCCGACTGAACTGAGCAAGGCGACAGGCCCGCAGGCAACTGACCTGAAACGTCCCGTGAAACCAGGCGGCCAGTTCTCGACGGCGTGCGGGCCTTAGACTTTTTTTCGCAAGGCCTCCGACAGCATATGCTTGTCGAGCGAGAGGTCAGCGACGAGCCGTTTGAGCCGGTTATTTTCTTCTTCCACCTGCCGGAGGCGTCGCAACTCGCTCACGCCGAGGTGCGCGTACTTCTTCTTCCAGGCGTAGAAGGTGGCGTCACTCACCCCGAGCTGTCGGCAGAGGTCGCCGACCGGGGTGCCGCTTTCCGCCTGGCGGATCGCGTAGACAATCTGTTCCTCGGAAAACTTCGACCGCTTCATCGATCCACTCCTTTCGTCGAGGACCACCGAAGCCGCCATCATATTCTAGTTTCAATCTGCCGTCGTTTTCCGGGGAGACGTCAGGGGATGGCATTCTCTATGCCCGGAAGCACACAGAAATGTAGAAGCAGAGGCACTGGTCTGTTTGGTTCGATGAACGAAGAGGACCGTCCGCCCGATAGACTTCCTCTGGCAGATCGTGTATGTCCGTTACAGTTTTGCGAGAAAGTCAGCTAACGAGATCATGGTGATGTCGCCATGTTGCTTGAGCGCCAAGAGGTGGCGATCTCCCGTCACGACGAACTCGGCTTGTGCTGCGACCGCACACTCAAGTATGCGATTGTCAGGTTCATCATCGAGGATGTGGAGAGTGGGCCGCGGGCGTAAGACAGTCGCCACCTGACCAATGTCCTGAACGGCTTCTCGGACTTTGTCGTCTGCCCAATCGAACTTTGTTTGGAGAACTCTTGCGGTTTCAGTCAGGATGGCCACCGACGTATACAGCTCAAATGTGCCCCGGACAGCTTCCAGGTAGGCATCCTCGGCATTTCCTCCTGGAATAGCAAGAGCGGAGATGTAGATGTTGGTATCGAAAACGACGCGCACGGTCATCGGCCTTGAAATACCAGCTTTTCGACATCGGCCTCGGTGAGAATGCCCTTCTTTCTTGCTTTCTTCACGCCATATCGTTGCAGATCAAGAAAGCGTTCTTCCCGACGACGTCGTTCGTAGATTGTGAGCATCTCCCTGAATAGCTGACTTTTGTTCTTCGATTCAGCCTTGGCCAGTTTTTCGAAGCTTTCGGCAAGATTCGAAGGGAGCGAAACAGTGACCGGCACACGCGCGTGTTTCATGGACACCTCCTGTATGACAAAATCATACAGCGGCGATGAGGCGAGGTCAATCTCAAGCTTCGTATTTTTTATTCTCTGTATGGAGTAACAGCTTCTTCAGGGATGGGGGCTGATTGATCTTCCACTGCGCGCGTCCAACGAGCACATTCTGATCGTGCGCGTTCTGTAAGCACCGCTATCAACACTCCCTCCAAGCTCGCTCGTTTCTCTCTCCAAGTGGGTGGCCTGGGTTGGCCCTTAACTGCGCCCGTCGAGCGAGGCCCTTCTTAGGGCGCGCGCTCCGGGAGCAAAAAGGGCTACCCAGGCTGCCCACTATCTCCGCCACCCTTCCCCGCTTGTTCCCCCTCCGAATCCTCCAAAGTTACCGCCGAAGCCCCCTTGTCCTGTTCCCCAGTACTCGCCTTTCTGAATTCGCCTATACGGATGCCGAAGGTCGGGACGGGTAATCCACCAGAAAAACGAGAACGCGGCAACGCTGGTAAAGACGGCGAGCCAGAAACCTACACCTTTGAAATGTGGTGTTGGAAGGGCGCCGACACGCACCTCCTGCGCAGGAGAAGACAGCGCCACCACAGTGCGGTAGAGACCTTCGCCGAAATGTCCCAACTCGATGGATGGTTGCAAATTGTCTCGCCCGACTTGATGAATCACCGTGGGAGTGATCACCGGCATCATCTGCCGGCCCAGCGTAATCGCCGCTTGTCGTTCTTCGACTGCAACCAGCACGAGCACACCATGTTCCTGCTGCGTCGATCCGATGCCCCACTTTTCATACAGTGCCGTCGCATACTCGTTGGCCGACCCAAACGGCTTGATAGTCGGAATGGTCACAACGACCATTTCGACGCCGGTCTTCCGTTCAAGATCCTGGCAGACAGATCGGATGCGCTCTTTCCAATCCCCATCGATCGCATGCGCGTGGTCGCTCACATAGCCTTGAGGTCCCGGCAGTTGAATCTTGGGCCGCTCGTAACCGACTGCCTGGGCAAGGCTCGCGAAGAAGAGCAGGCAGAACATCGCACTCAGCCCGCAAATGAGACTCGCCCGACCAGCATGGAGTTCGAGGTTCTTCGTTCGAGGTTGTAGGAACTTCGAACCTTGAACTTCGAACTTCGAACCGTATCGCGCCTTTCCCGCCAGACTCGACTGTCTCGCTTGAATCTTTGTCATCGTTGTTCCGGATGCAACAGTTGCTCGACTGAACGAGTGAGAAGCGTCGCGGCATGCACATACCGGTCAAAGAGACGGGGCACTTCATGGAAACCGGGAGAAACATGTCCACGCTTCAGCGACCACACATCGAGTAATCCCTGCAGGTCAACCTTCAACTGCTCCGCGACGTCCCTAATCACGGCCTCTGAATGGGAGAGGACCGACCGGCCAAGGATACGCTGTACTCCTCGCAACAATGGCATAACCGCCGTGATCGAGAGCGAGAGTAAGATCGTCGTGGCGTCGTCGGTTCCGCCTCCTTCGACATATCGTTGGCGCAGCCGCAATAGATGGCTCGTAAGTCCCTGAATCACGGCTTCTCTCAGCCGATCGATCTTGACTTGCAATCCGATAAAGGGATCGCGCCCTTCCAGGACGCGATGATGCTCCTGGATTTCCAGATACTCGAGCGGAAAGACCGCTGCCGACGTGCGCAACTCCTCTTCCGTGAGAAAGAGAGGCGCCACAATCTGATCCTTGCTCCATTTACCGTGCAACGTACTATATCGTTTGAGAACAGCGCTGTCGTATGACGGCACCAGGAGAAGGATATTCAGATTGGATCGCCCAGGAATAAATTCCCCACGTACGGCGCTGCCGTAGAGCAGCATACATTCCAACTGATCCCCGAACACGCCTTTGACCTCCTTCACATAGGTCCGCAACGTCGTGTGCGTGTCGTCCGGCAAACCCTCTATCGCACGCTCAGTCATCCCGAAATCCTTACGAAGACATTGGGTGTGGAGATTTCTCATTCGCGCGGATATCGGGAAGCAGCCCTGCGGCAATGACGCGATCGATCAGATTGAATGGTGGCATCGTGCGCAGCCCTGCCGTGGTCGACAACACCTGATACCGAAGGCGTGCGTTCCGATCCAGCGTCTGAAACACGCGATCGCGCAAGAAGGCCACCACCGGATTCTCCGTATTCCAATAAAATACCTGCTGATCCGCCAATTCTTGCAACATGGTGACTTGTGGCCGTCTGATTCGCTCAAACTCTTTGAGCCGGGCAGCCGAATAATCCTTGTCCGCAAGACAGCCCGACAATAGATCGGACAGTGTCATGGCATCGACCATCGCCTGCATGCGTCCCTGTGAAGCGTGCGGATTCATGGCATGGGCGGCATCGCCGATCAGGACTGCTCCATCAGCCACCCACGTCGGCGTCCGCACCCGCCCGGTCGGCATATACGCCGTCTGACTCCAATCGCTCAGCCGGCGGAACAGCCCGGCAAACTGCGGGGCGATCCGACTCCAGGTTTGTTGTATCGCGGGGATACCCCGCTGCTTCAGCGCCTCCATCGAATCCTTGGGAATCATGTAGAAGAGGTACACTTTATTCCCCGTCGCTGGAAAGATGCCCAAGATGGTCTTGTGTCCAACATAGTAAAACGATTCCGATACCGGCTCCTCTGATTCGAGAATCGCGATGAGATAGGCATCAGGGTAGAGATACAGATCGGCGGGAATCTTCAACGCGTCACGCACTTTCGAAAATGCGCCATCGGCGCCGACAACGATCTTCGCACGGATGGTGCTCGCACCGTCCGGACCCTGTGTGGACAATCCCACCACCCGTTCGCCCTCGCGCAAGAGACTTGTAAAGGAGGTTCCGTAGCGGAGCGTCACATTCCGGTGCTGCTGCACTGCCGCCACAATCGCATGGTGAGCCACGTTCGGCAATGTCACGATCGCGCGATTGTACGGAGGCGGCAGATCGCCATAGTCGATACTACAGAGCCTGGTTCCGCCGGCCCGGCAAAAATGAAAATGCCGAACAGATCGCGTGGCATCTGCCGGCAGCGACGGCAACACGCCCAAGCGATCGAGTACTTGTTGACCGTTCGGCTGGAGAATTTCTCCCCGCAAACCCTTGGGTGGCCCAGCAGCCTGATCCAACACTACGGTGCTGACCCCTTGTTTCGCCAGTGCCAGGGCTAAGACGGCTCCGCCACCTCCTGCCCCCACCACCGCAACATCGGTCTCTTCAGTCATAACTTCCTATGCAGGAAGGCTGAGGTCGATTGAAGATTCTTCTTATCCTTCAGCCTTAGCATTCACTTCAGTCTATTTTTCTACTTCCACTCCCGATATCGAGTGTGATCGTTCCACATGGTCAGAAACTTCTCCCGGGCCTTGAGGGTGATGGCCTGATCGGTAATGATGTCGAGTCGTTCATCGTTATAGCGATTGCCGCTCGTCGTGTGGTTCATCGAACCGGTGGTGTTCACCTCATCGTCGATCACAACCTGCTTCAGATGCATCAGTCCATCGTGCACGTTCACGAGGATAGGAATACCGGCCAAATGCAGCGTCTGCAAGGCGGAGCGTTGCTTGAAGTCCTCCGTGCGCTGCGCATCGGTGATCAGACGTACATCGACCCCGCGCTTCTTCGCTGCAACCATCGCCTCCACCGCACGAGGAGAGGTCAACCCGTAGGCCGCCACATAGAGGTAGCGTGTCGCATGCCCATAGAGCGTCGTGAGGCGATCGAGCGGCGCGTCGTCCGGCCCGTAGTAGACCTCTATCGTCGCGCTCCAACCGGCCACCGTTGAAACTGCGAGGATCACCAGGGCGGCACAGAGCGTCCGCACAATGGAGAAGGCCAGAACTGCGCTCATAGCCGCCACATATTACTCTTCGATTTCAAACAACATTTTGAAATGGTCGTCCGTAGCCTCCCACGCTTGGGGCGCTGAAGAAGCGAGCCACTGCTGCAGAAACTGCTTTTGACCAGGGGTGAGCAACTGTTTGATCTGGTGAGAGCGGCCTTGGAGGGGCTGCAGAAATCCGACCCGTTTCTGAAAATCCAATGTCGCTGTACGGACATACATGTTCGTGAAGGCCGTCGGTGTGTCCCCTTCCCCATCACCTTGAATCCAAATCGATAAGAACTTCTCTAGGTTGAGGCCGGTGCTGTCCATCGCGGGATCGGTATCGTGAAAGAGGTCGTTTTCAGACTCTTCGAGCGGAATCGCCTCTGCGGACCTGAACATGAAGTTGCGTTTCCACATATCATCATTCATCCAAAAGGAGGCATAGTGGCGACTGATCGCGGACAAAGTCAAGCCGCGGTGCAGACGAAGCCGTTGCCTTGACAATAATGAAGTCGCTTTGATAGCGTGTTGAAATTCTTTAATCTCTAGGCCAATTTAGGAGAGTTCATGCGGGTGAACATCAATGGGAAACCAGAAGAGATTCCGGGGGGAACCGTCCTCGATCTTCTCCAGGCCAAAAAGATTGAACCACAAATGGTTGCGGTCGAAGTCAATGACACTATGGTAGATCGGGATCATCTTGCCACCACCAATCTATCTGACGGAGACCGGGTCGAGTTCCTGTTTTATATGGGAGGCGGCCGGTGACAATGCCCCCGCATAAAGACATTACCGAACTCATTGGACGAACCCCACTCGTCCGTCTAAACCGGCTGTCCCCTGTAGGCGGGGCTACGATCTACGGCAAAGTCGAATTCTTTAATCCTGGAGGAAGTGTCAAGGATCGGATTTGTCTCAACATGATCAATGAGGCGGAGCGACTGGGTGCGCTCAAACCAGGAGGTACTATTGTCGAACCGACCAGCGGAAACACCGGAATCGGGTTGGCATTAGTTGCCGCTGTCCGTGGCTATAAACTGATTCTCGTGATGCCGGAGAGCATGAGTATGGAACGTGCGAGCCTCTTGTCTTCCTATGGCGCGCAACTCGTGTTGACGCCGGCCTGGGAAGGCATGAAGGGTTCGATTCGAGAAGCGGAAAGCATTATCGCGCAGAATCCGTCGTACTTTATGCCGGATCAGTTTTCCAACCCGGCCAATCCGGCGATGCATAAAAAGACCACGGCAATCGAAATTCTCGAGTCGCTCGATGGAAAGATCGATGCATTTGTGGCGGCGGTGGGCACGGGCGGCACGATTACCGGTTGCGGGGAGGTATTTAAGGAACGGAACCCGAACGTGAAAGTGATTGCTGTTGAACCGGCCGGATCGCCGGTCTTATCCGGCGGAGAGCCAGGACCCCATAAGATTCAGGGAATCGGCGCAGGATTTGTCCCAAAAGTGTTGAACCAGGCCATTCTCGATCGTGTCATGACTGTGACCGATGACGAGGCCTATCAAACGGCCAAGCAGATCTCGAAAAAAGAAGGACTCTTGGTTGGAATTTCAGCCGGAGCCAACGTGTTTGCCGCGCAAAAGGTGGCTCAGGAGCTTGGACCAGGCAGAAACGTGGTGACCATTCTCTGCGATACAGGCGAACGGTATATTAGCATCGAAAAGTACTTCAATATCTAAGGATGCTGAAAATGGCTTCCAACTTTGTTCTCGGCTCAAGAAAATCCTCAACGGGGACCCGGCCGCCTCACCACTCGGCGGCGCGCACAGACATGGTGCTCCTTATTCGTCGCACCGTGCGCCCCAGAGGGTACGCCTCCGGTTTTCTCTCGCCGGAGGCCTCGCTCGGTGAATGGCGCGTCTTGGCGCGCCGGGGTTGGGCGGGTGAGAACATCGACCATTTTGAGCATCCTTTGAGATTCACTACCTAACTGTTATGGACTTTACTGAAGATCAAATAAACAGATACAGCCGGCATATTCTTTTGCCTGAAGTCGGTGGCAAGGGGCAGAAAAAGATTGCCAAGGCCAAGGTTCTCCTGGTAGGCGCAGGGGGCCTTGGTTCGCCGGCAGCGCTCTATCTGGCTGCAGCCGGTATCGGCACCATCGGCTTGATTGATAACGATGTCGTGGACCTCACCAATCTTCAACGGCAGATTCTTCACCATACATCTGACGTGGGCCGTCCGAAGGTCGTCTCGGGAAAGGAAAAGATTCTGGCCTTGAACCCCGATGTCCAGGTTTCGATGTACGAAGAGCGGCTCACAGCCGGGAATGCATTGAAGATCATCAGCGATTACAGCGTTGTCATCGATGGGGTCGACAACTTTACGGCCAAGTTTTTGATCAACGACGCATGCTTCTTTGCCGGAAAACCGTTGGTCCACGGCGGTATTCTTCGTTTCGATGGGCGTGTCACAACCATTGTGCCGAAGCAGTCCGCCTGCTATCGTTGTGTCTTCAAGACTCCACCGCCGGCTGGGTTGGTCGCCTCCTGTCAAGAGGCGGGTGTCATCGGCGTGTTGGCCGGCATCATTGGAACGATCCAAGCCACTGAGGCCTTGAAGCTTATTCTGGGAATCGGCCGGCCTCTCACAAACCGATTCCTGGATTTCGATGGGCTTAAAACACAGTTCAGAGAAATCAAAGTGAAACAAAATCCCGACTGTGCGCTCTGCGGGGCGCACCCGACGATTACCGAGCTGTTCGACGACGGCGACCCGTTTGCCGGCTGTGCCGTCCGGCCGTAATCATTGACCGAGGAGCCTGTCCGACAATGACCTTTCTACTACGGCGAACGATCCACGACCATCTGCGTCGTTCTCGGCCCGAAAAAATTCTCAACGTATTCCAGCGAATACGCCTCCGGTTTTTCCAGGCCTGCGGCCTCGCATCTGGCCGCACCTCCTTCGCCTCGTCACGAAGGCACTGTCGGACAGGCTCCTAGCAAGATGGAGTCGCCATGGCCACAATGAAAGCCCTAGTCTGTCGCGAATGTGGAAAAGAATATCCCACGAAGGCGATCCACGTCTGCGAGATGTGCTTTGGTCCCCTCGAGGTGAAGTATAACTACGAGGAAATCAAGAAGAGTATTTCGCGCAAGAAGATCCAGGATGGGCCACATAGTATCTGGCGCTATGCCGATCTCTTGCCGGTAGAAGGGCCGACCTTTCTCGGACCCCATGCCGGAATGACGCCGCTGGTGCGTGCCAAGAATCTCGGCGCCTATCTCGGATTGGACGAGCTCTACATCAAAAACGATACAGTCAATCATCCCACCCTGTCGTTCAAAGATCGGGTCGTAGCCGTTGCGATCACCCGAGCTCGCGAGTTGGGATTTGAAACGATTGCCTGTGCCTCGACCGGCAATCTAGCCAATTCCGTTGCTGCCCATGCCGCGGCTTCGGGGATGCGCGCCTACGTGTTCATTCCCGGAGATTTAGAGGCCGCCAAGGTCCTCGGGAATTTGATTTACAAGCCGAATGTGGTCGAGGTCGAAGGCAACTACGACGATGTTAATCGCCTCTGCAGCGAGATCGCCGGCGAACATGCCTGGGCCTTTGTGAACATCAACATTCGTCCCTACTATGCGGAAGGCTCAAAAACACTGGCGTTTGAAACTGTGGAACAACTCGGCTGGCGCGCACCGGACCAAGTGGTCATTCCGATGGCATCCGGCTCACTCTTGACCAAGATCTGGAAGGGCCTCCATGAAATGAACACCGTAGGCCTTATCAACGATGTGCAGACGAAGATCAACGGGGCCCAAGCCGAAGGCTGTTCCCCTATTTCCACGGCCTTCAAGTCAGGGCGGGACTTCTTCAAGCCGGTGAAGCCAAGAACGATCGCGAAGTCACTCGCCATCGGCAATCCTGCCGACGGGTACTATGCCCTCAAAGCCACCGCCGAGAGCAAGGGCGCCATGGACATGGTCTCGGACGACGAGGTGGTCGAGGGGATCAAGCTGCTGGCACAAACGGAAGGGATTTTCGCAGAAACTGCCGGCGGTGTGACGATCGGTGTGCTCCAGAAGCTCGTGAAGCAAGGCACGATCAAGAAACGCGACGTGACGGTCGCCTATATCACCGGCAATGGGCTCAAGACGCAGGAAGCGGTGATCGATGCGGTCGGCAGACCTCATCGCATTCAACCAAGCCTTTCCAGCTTTGAACAAACCTTTAAGGTGGGGAAACACGGGGGTGGTGACGCATGATAAAGGTTCGAATTCCAACTCCACTCCGTCCTCTGACAAAGGGACAGGGAGAGGTCGACGCACAGGCCCGCACGATCGTTGAGATGATCGATACGTTGAACGTTTCTCATCCCGGGATCAAGAATCGTCTCTGCGATGACACGGGAGAACTTCGCCGGTTTGTGAATATTTACGTCAACGAGGAAGACATTCGATTCCTCAAGGGCAAAGAGACATTGCTCAAAGACGGCGATGAAGTCTCGATCGTGCCCGCCATCGCGGGAGGCACATCATGCCGAATGTAAAAGTACACATTCAATTTCCGGAAGAGAAGATCACGGAACCGGTCATCTATCAGATCGGTCATGAATATAAGGTTGTGACCAACGTCCGACGAGCCGACGTCCGTGAAACCACCGGATGGATGGACCTTGAATTGACCGGAGAGAGCATGGAAATCGAACGGGCCATTGCTGGTCTTCGCAAGAAAGGCGTCGTCGTCGACCCAATCGAATTGAATGTCGTCGAATAGGAGCACGCTGACAAGAAGCCAGGCTACAGGCTGACAAGCAGATGGACGTTTTCAGCTTGCACTCATGCCAACTTGTCAGCAGAAACAGCTATGGAACTGACTGAGCAACAGATTCAACGATACAGCCGGCACATTATTCTCAACGACGTCGGTGGCAAAGGCCAGGTCAAGCTGCTAACAGCGAAAGTCTTGATCATCGGCGCCGGGGGGCTTGGCTCACCAGCCGGTCTCTATCTGGCCGCCGCTGGTGTCGGTACCATCGGTTTAGTCGATGGCGACGTTGTCGATCTCTCGAACTTGCAACGGCAGATCCTGCACTCCACAACGACGGTAGGCCTGCCAAAGGTGGAGTCCGGCCGCGCAACCCTGTCGGCGATCAACCCAGACATTACAATCAAGACCTATAACCAGAATGTCGATAGTGACAATATCCTTCCGCTCCTCTCCCAGTTCGACATCGTACTGGACGGATCGGACAATTTTGCCACGCGGTTTCTCGTAAATGACGCCTGCTTCTTCGCCAAGAAAACGCTCATTTCAGCCAGCATGTTCCGTTTCGAGGGCCAACTCACGACGATCAAGCCCCATGCGGGCTATCCCTGCTACCGCTGCCTCTATCCCGAGCCGCCACCGGCCGGACTCGTTCCAAATTGCCAAGAAGCCGGCGTCTTAGGTGCTCTCGCCGGCACCATGGGCATCCTTCAAGCGTCCGAAGCGATCAAAGAAATTCTCGGCATCGGCGAAACTCTGGCCGATCGCCTGCTCATCTATGATGCCCTGGAGATGAAATTCAGAAAAGTCAGCCGCCCCAAAGACCCGGCTTGTCACCTCTGCGGGCCCACACCAACCATCACGAACTTGCAGAGTGACTATACTGTCACCTGCACCATTTAGAACAGGATGTGATGCGTGACGCGCGAGACAGGCGAGAAAGGCGCGACGTGAACAGATTGAATTCCTCCTTCGTTTCGCTCGGCCATTCTGTGTGGTCCGCTCCTGTGACTATAGATGTGCGCAACGGTGAAGCGTTGACGTACCGAAATACTTTTTCAGCAGCCTGCTAACCGTGTCAGACCTTATCATCCCTCAATCAATCCTTGACGACATGGTGGCCCACGCCAGGGAACTCGATCCCTACGAATGTTGCGGACTCCTGGCTGGAACCAACGGAGCCGTCAGCCATGTCTATCGAATTAAAAATATCGTGGCATCCGAGGGGGCCGAAAAGTTGTCATCCTTCGACCCTGCAAAAGCTGCGCACCTGGAACGACTGTCACCGGACGAACGAGCTGAAATTGCTTTCGTGATGGATATGCAGGACTTTTCCGTCGCGAAGAAGGACATCCGAAACAAAGGCCTTGACCTGCAAGTGGTCTACCACTCCCATCCCCACGACCCGGCTCGCCCCTCTATCACCGACATCAAGATAGCCACCGACTACGAAGACATCTGGCCAAAAATCAACTTACCCATCCCGGCCTATCTGCTCATCTCCCTCATGGAGAAGTCGAAGCCGGATATTCGTGGATACTGGATCAAGAACGGGAGTGTCACGCAGGCACACATCACAACCACACTCTAAGGCCTTGGCGCGAGAAACGCGAGACAGGCGAGAAAGGCGCGACATGCACAGATCGGATTCCACCTCGTCTCGCTAGTCCCGCTCATCTCGCCTCTCTCGCACACCACCTCCAGGCACACTTTCAGGTTTGTTTCCTCTTGGCCCTGGTGCGATAATGATCCCGTTTGATCTTATAAGCAGGAGTACTCGTCATGTCATACATGCGTACAACTCGTCTCGCGATCGTTTCCAATCTCTTCCTCTTCGGCCTGATCGTCTCCCCCGGCTTTGCCGAAGAGAAAAGTTTCTATAGTCCAGTCATTCAGGTCGATACAGACGCCTATCGTGTCATGATTTCAACCCTTGGAGCGGTGTTCTGGATCGACGTTCCGGATGCGGCAAAGCCACACCTCCAAAAACTCCCGGTATCAGGACTCGTGGATTTCGTCGTCGAGATGAGAGGGGACGGACAAGCACCCTTGCTGAAGACCTGGAAAGTGAAATCGGGCGAGACCAGCTGCATGTACTTTGATGGGAAAACCTGCCGGTAAGTCCTAAAAAAAATCTATGGCGTATAGCCGATAGAGAATGGTCCGGAATGGACGGGCGGCATTTTTGTCACCAGCGATACGCCATTAGCCATACGCCCTTATCCCCAACGAGCTACCCTTCACCCAGGAACGAGTCGGGTTCCGACAAACCAGCAGATAGGCTAACGACAACGCTCATTGACGGCATAACCGTGTACGCCATTCACTGCCATGTCTTGTGAGGCCTATTGAAACTCGACTTTCCCGATTCGTGGAACTCCGGGCCATCCACCATGGCACACGCCTACCCGAATATCTTCTTCCCAAACGTGGTCTAATCGACGCGTCCAACTCGTTTCTAATGCGGCTCGCAGGAAAGACCAATTTGGAAGAGGAATCCTGTAGCATTCTTTCACCACGGTGCCTCGTGGGGTTTGACTGAAATCAATCTCCACATTCATGCCTCGCAAGATACCCTTAATCAACAGTGCATGAATGCGGTTTGGCGGGAGGAATCGTTGAACGATGCGATTTCGTAGCCGAAGAATCCCGAATATAGCCGGCCATTCAAGATCCCAAATGACCGTGTCCTGATGTTGCGAAATAAGTTGTGCCTGGCCGACGGAATGGGGATGGACATGTTCTAAATGTTCCAAATCAAAGTACTGAGACACAATCCGATCGATTGGGTATTCCACTTCGCGCTGATATGTGAATTCAATCATGTCAATCTCCTCCGCAACACCATGCTAAGAAATCAAATTAGTCAGACTCCCCTCGCCAAGGATGAGCTGACCTTAATACCTTGCTTCAAAGATTGCACGAGTGCAACGACCTCCCTATGCTCATGCGACGTCAAGCAATGACTCCACCTACGTTGACTAATACTTCTTTCTTTCGAAGTTGTTTGTCCAACATAAATGTTCCAAACGGGACAACTGAGGCAATCAGTGCATACAGAGAAAACATGAATGGCCATCGTTGTGTGAAATGTATCCAGGCCAACAGACCCACATACAAAATAAATAAGACTCCATGTATGGACCCCACGACTCTCACAACCTCCGGCATCCCCATGAAGTACTTCATCGGCATAGCAATGAATAACAATACAAGAAATGAAACCCCCTCGGCTAACGCGATCTTTCTAAACACTCTGATCTGGTTCATAGTTACTTTTCTTCCTCGCCATCCAAGAACTCTAGGTAAGCCTCAACAAACTGGCGTGCGATCTTACGTGCCTCTGTCAGCTCTGCATCTGTTGCATCTCTCAGTATTCCAGGATTCTTGCCTCTGTGGCGCCCTTGCCTCAAGGGTTCGTTGTTGGCCAATTGTCCGAGTCGCGACCAAGCTGTTGTGCTTATTGTATGGAGAACCTGACACGCCGCGCTTTCACCACCAAACCGTCGAGATAGCGCATCTCGGATTTCATACAAGTGGACTAGCTCATTGTTCGCATCATTCACAGCAGTCTTATAACTACGCAATATTGATGCAGCAGTTGGGTCACTGTCGCGATACTTTTCAACAAGCTCAGAAAGGGTTTTCTTTTCCTCGATTCTGTCCTTTCTGGAATCGCTTATGACATTTCCATTTTTATCCTTGACGATGATGTCGACGGTTCCAACAGCCAACGTCAAAATACACGACTCAGGAAATACAGTGATGTCCCGTCGGCCATCTGGGTGCAAGTGATACATAGAAGATTTTGATAACTCGTATGGCTTGTGTGCAACTAGCTGAGCACCGAGAAATCTATCGTCTAGCGAGCGATGCAATTCATCTCTCATGAGTGAGTTCTTAATGTAGGTATCTGGGGCAACCTTAGCCTCAACCTTTCCCTTGCCAATTATCATCTCATAGTCATCGCGCTTAAAGCGTATCTCATCTTCAAAATAGTCAGACGGGGAGAACGTCCATTCGAGTACTACAACATCTTCTTGTTTCATATGCTTTTCCGTAACTGCACCATTACAAAATGATTCCCCTCTTGTGAGGATGTTCAAAAAGCCCGTCAGCTAGACCGCAGCGAGCGAAGACCGGAGGCGTACCCTCTGGGGTACGTTGAGGATCTGAGCGAAGTGAGAACGACGCTGGCGGGCTTTTTCAACATCCTCATTATTCGCCGCTACCGGCCATGTCGTCAATCAGCGGTCGATTGATGTCAGTGCAACCGAAGCAGATGGTGTCGAAGAGAGTATCGGCATCTGCGACAAAGTTCTTTTCGTCGGTGAGTTTATCGGCGATAACCTGGCCGTAGCAGGTGTCGCACAGCATCATCAGCCCACGCGATACACCAACCGTTTTTCTTCCCGTGCTCCCAGCCATAACGTCTCCTAGCCCACACTTATAAAGAGCATACGGTTCGAGGTTCTTAGTTCGAGGTTGTGGAAACTTCGAATTTTGAACATCGAACTTCGAACCTTTGACTTATGGATCGGAACGCGGGCTACACCGACCCTTTTTGCCTCGCCAGCCAAAAGTCCTCAGCTTCGAGATCGATCCCGCATATAGCACATTCGTAGACCTTCGAGTCAGCCGGAAGTTGAATCTCCGTCCGATCGATGCGCCCACGGCACACATGATAAAACCGCCCACGCGCGTCTTCGTTATCCAACGGATCGCTCTCGTATATCAGCACCATCAGCCAACTCTCCTCAAAAGTGGTCTCAGTATACTGGCGGGCAAGATCCATCCGCAACGCCCTCCGCGGCGCGAGAAACGCGAGACGAGCGGGAAAGGCGCGATACGGTTCGAAGTTCAAGGTTCGGAGTTTCCACAACCTCGAACTAAGAACCTCGAACCCCATGCTGCTTGTCGTGCGAGTCTCGCGTTTCCCGCCAGTCTCGCGCGTCTTGCAGGTACATCACTACACCTGAAATTGAGCATCATACAATCGTGCATACACCCCTTCGTGCCCGATCAACATCTCGTGCGTTCCGTCTTCCACGACACGGCCATGGTCCACCACAACGATGCGATCGACGCCTTGGATCGTGGAGAGGCGGTGAGCAATGATGATCGTCGTCCGTCCTTTCGTGAGATCGTCCAGCGCCTCACGAATCTTGACCTCCGTCTCCGTATCGATATTGGACGTGGCTTCATCGAACATGACGATGGGAGGATCCTTCAGAATCACACGGGCGATCGAGATACGCTGCCGCTGCCCGACGGAGAGCTTGACGCCGCGCTCGCCGATCCAGGTATCGTACCCGTTCGGAAGCGCCATGATAAAGTCATGCGCACGGGCCACCTTCGCCGCAGCCTCAATCTCGTTTTGTGCGGCCATCAGGTCGCCATACAGAACATTCTCCCTCACCGTGCCATTGAACAAGAATGGCTCTTGCTGGACCAGTCCGATTTGGCTTCGAAGAAAAGCCAACGGCAGCTCTCGGATATCGTACCCATCGATGGTGATGGCTCCCTGCGTGACATCGTAAAACCGCATCAGCAATTTGAGGGTCGTGCTCTTCCCCGCACCACTCGGTCCAACCAGGGCGACGCGCTCGCCCGCTTGTACGGATATCGTGACGCCCGACAAGATCGGTCTATCGGTCCGATAATGAAACCCGACACGATGAAAGCCGACCTCCCCTCGCAATCGAGGGACCGGTGCGAGAGCATCAGGGTGATCCTTGATCTCCGGAACGAGATCGAGGACTTCGAACACCCGTTCACTGGCGGCCAGAGCATGCTGCAGCATGTGATTGACCGAGTGAATCTGATTGATCGGCACATAGAAGAGCGCCAAATACGAGATGAACATCACCAGCTCGCCCACCGACAGCCGATGTTGCAAAACTTCGGCGGTGCCGAACCACAGCACCAGAGCCCCGCCAAGACTTCCGATTAACATCATGCCTGGTGAGTAGTAGGACCAGAGGTACATGGCCTTCAAGGTATCTTGCCGGCAACGATCGCTCTTGCGGTCGAATCGCTCCTGTTCGTAGGACTGTCGATTGAACCCCATGGTCTCCCGAATGCCTGCCAGCATGTCTTGCAAGAGGGCATTCAGTTCTGCCGCCCCTTTTCGAATCACCCGATAGTATCCATGCACGCGATTGGTGAACAACGCTGCTCCCAACACCAAGAGAGGAATCGGCACAAGCGCCAGCAGCGCCAGTTTCCAATTGAGCATGAACAGCATGATCATGATTCCGATCAACGTCAGCCCGGCTGTAATGATTTCTTCGAGCCCATCGACGAAAATCCGCTGCATGTGCTCGGTATCATTCAACACCCGCGACATGATCTCGCCCGTCGGCCGATTCTCGTAAAAGCTGATCGATAACCGCTGGAGCGCAGAGAATACCTGGACATGCAGATCATGCACGACTTGCTGCTCAAGCCCGTTGTTGAGCCGAATCCGCATCGAACCGCACAGGCTCCGCAACACATAGGCGCCACAGAGCGCGAGAAATACCCAGACCAGAAGCTGGGTCTGACCGCCCTGAATCACATCATCGATAATAACTTTGATCAGCCACGGAGGGATCAACTCGAATGCGGTCGCCAACCCGGCAAACAGAAACGTCCCGACCACCAAGGAACGGTGCGGGCTGAGGTAGTGGAGCACTCGTAGCAGCGTTTTCACAAGCGCAGAATCTTTGCGAGAATACGTTAAATCGCGGGGGCGGGATCGTGTTGCCAGTACCGACCAAACTCGTGGAGTTGGGTAAGCGTCGACATGTCGGTCATACGATCCAAAAATAGTTTACCGATGAGATGATCCATCTCGTGCTGGATACATACCGCATAGAGACCTGTTGCTTCGAAATCTAAAGACTTACCATCACGGTCCAATGCCTTAACTCGCACGACCGACGGCCTCGTCACCTTTCCCCTCAACCCATCCACGCTGAGACAGCCTTCCCAGTTTTCGACTTGCTGCGGACCATAGAAGACAATCTTTGGATTGATGAGAACGGTTTTGGGGAATCCCTCTTCGCCTTCGCAACCCATCACAACCAGTTGAATCGAGCGTGATACCTGGGGAGCCGCCAAGCCAATCCCCGGTTCATCCAGCATCGTCTCGATCAGATTGTCGATGAATTGCTGCATGTCATAGGTGCGAATCTCGCGAGGATCAACCGGAGCCGCAATTTGACGCAGAATGGGATTACCCAGTTTGGCAATTCTGAGAACCGGCATGCCGTATTACCTCTTACCTGTGCATTCAGCCCTTCGATGTGCAGACAACTTCACAAAATATAACATAGGATTTTTCAGCCTCGCAAGGCGCGGCCCCGAAAGGTTCGACGTTCACTGTTCGATGTTTCCAGATCTTCGAACCCAGAACCTCGAACTTCGAACTTCGCACTCGCGCGTGCTTAGCGCGTCCGAGCTGGCCGTTTCGGATCCAACAGTTCAAAGCTATCCTTCTGGGCATTCCACCATTCAAACCACTCAGTCGCCCATTCTTGACGATCCTGCTTGGTCGATGTCTCCCAATCGTGGAACTCCGTTTCATGGCGCGTCAGAATCCAGAGCGAGTGCACAGCCGAGAGTGAAACAAACCGTTCGTCATCGGGAATCATCCCGATAAGAACCGATATCACCGGCTTCTCTCTCACATATCGTGATTCGAACGCTGCGGCTTTCCGAATCGACGAATTCTGGTCCTTAGCCATCACCTCAATCGCTTCCACCACTTTGGGCGCATCCAATCGAACGGCCACGCGCAAGGCATGCTCACGCACCCGCGGAATCTCATTCGGCTCCTTGGCAGCGGCGACGAGAGCGGGAACCGCCGAGGTCGCCTTCAACATCGATATCGTTTCAACCGTGTTGTAGCGAATGCGCGGTCCCGGCATAGTCAAACCCTTGACCAGCACCGGCACGACCGGCTCGCCGAGATGGACAAACTCGCCCATCGCCCAAAATTCTTGCGGGCCTTCCAGCAACGGCAAGAGCGCTTCCGCCCGCTGGCTCTCTTCCGGCGTCAATGGTTTCGTGTTCTGTGGGACGGTTTCAGCAGCGAGATTCTGTCCCTTCGGAGGAGCCTCGTATGGTACCTGGACCGGGACAACCCACCCCTCCCCCACAAGACCCTGTCCGACATAGTCGGTCGTACCGAAGCTCCTGGCTTCAGCCACCATGGTCTGAGACATCAGCACAACCAAAAAGACGATTCCCCAGGAAAATGAATATCGAAGCTGCACAGTCATCCTCTTTCTCCCTTCTTGAGAAAACTCAACAAAGGCATTTCCATTCAGTTCTTCTATATCAGAAGACAGGTTGCAGGTCACTCTCGCCTTGAATCGTTTCTTAATACTCGCATGGGGAACAAAACAAAGCTTCATGGCGGGATGGGTCCGGAATCCAAGAATCTAGCGCAGATATTTCCGGGCAAATATCCGTAGGCGTCCGCGTGGGTTTTAAAGGTACGGGATTGGTCTCAAATCCAACTCTGCCTCCATCACCAACCGCTAGACAAACGGTTTAGGAAAAGCGTTTTCACGACCTACTCCGGCCCACTCAGGCTCATTCAGGCCAAGTCTAGACAAGAGTCACGAAATGGGCTTCCCCTGATTTTGTGGACACCTTCCAGGCATAATTGCCGGAGGGAGGTGTAGGTGAGCACAAAATGAGCGCAGCTATCTGGGGTGAACCCCTCCGGTGAGACACAGGAATGAGCACACTTGGTGGTTTATTGAATGGTGCTCCTCACACTCCCTCTGTTGCTTCAGCCTGACCCCTGTCTGGAAACGCCGCTCGAGCGAACGCTCGAGGCTTGAAAAATCGCAGGGTCGCCGTGGTCGCCGAGCTGGCCGCGTGCTCGAACTCTTCCGGTGAATGGTAGCCCAGCGCCGAATGTAACCGGTCGCGATTGTAGTACTGCTCGATGAACGCCGCAATGTTCGTACGCAGGTGATCGAGATCCCGATAGGTGTTGGCGTAGATCTCCTCCCGCTTGAGCGTCTTCATGAAGCTCTCACAACTGGCGTTGTCATAGGGGTTAGCCGGCCGACTCATGCTCGGAATCATGTAGTGCGTTCGCAGCCTCGTCACGTATTCCTCGGACGCATACTGGACCCCGCGATCGGAATGATGGACCACCCCAGGCGGCGGGTGCCGCTCGGCGAGCGCAGACTCCAGCGCCGCGATCGGCAACCGAGCGGCCAGTGTTCGCTCCAGCGCCCAGCCCACGACCTTGCGTGAATAGGCATCGAGCATCACCGCCAGATAGACGAACTCGCGCTTGAGCCGGATGTAGGTGATGTCCGCCACCCAGAGCTGATTCATCCCGGTGATCGTCAGGCGGCTGGCAAGATTCAACGAGACCTCCAAATCGTGCTCGGCATCCGTCGTCACCACGAAGGCCCGTGGCTGAACGGCGAGCAAGTTGTCTTCGCGCATGAGCCGCGCGACCCGTTTGTGGTTGACCAGGAGGCCCCGCCGACGGAGTTCCGCCGTGATGCGTCGGTAGCCGTACCGACGCCGATGTGCGACGACGATCTCCTGAATGGCCGTCCGCACCGCCATCTCTTCTTCCACAGGCTGATGCACTTGCAGCGACCGATAGAATCCCGCTCGGCTGACCTGCGCCAGCTCACACATCCGTTCGATACTGAGTTGGCCTTGCCTCGACATCACGTCCCGGATGTGGGCGTAGATGCCTGCGCGCCAGCTGTGCCGTTCCGCTGGCGTCGCGCCTCGACGGTGTGCAAGGCCCCTTTGAAAAAGTCTACTTCCAGCACCTTCTCGGCCAACACCCGCTTGAGTTGGCTGACCTCTTTCCGAAGAGTGACCTCTCGCGCATTCGCGGGCGGTTCCCCACGGCGGTCCAGCGGCTCCAGCTTCTCGCGCCACGTATACAACAGCCGCCGACTGATGCCGAGTTCCTTCGCGAGTTCTACGATGCTGTCGCACTGATTCAGCCGGTCCACGGCCATCTGCCGAAAGGCCTTCGGAAACTTTCCCACACGTTTCTTAGCCACCTGCCACCCCCTCCTGGTGCCAAGTGTGCCAATTCGCCGTGTCTCAATCTAGGGGGTCAGTCCATATCGCCCTTTTCCGACTTGTACTAAGAATTGCTGTGCTCCCCCATCCCCTTGTTCGGCTGCCTTTTTGATCCATAAGAGCCCTTGAGTCTGGTTTGGGGAGAAGATAGGGGGGACCCCATGGTAAAGCTGCATCCCATACTGGAATTGTGAGTAGGTATCGCCAAGTTCTGCTGCGAGTGCGTAGTCCCGAATGCCCTCTTCATATCTGCGCTGCTTAAAACGAATCCAGCCTCGGTACCCAAGAATCATGCGTTCTGTTGGCGCAAGTCTCAACGTTTCATCAATCTCTCGGGAGAACTCCTCCAGATTCGTCGGATTTGCGCCGTTATACACGACTCCCTTTAGCGCATCTAGCCGTTCAGTATTATCGATCCCCTCTAAGAGGCTTAAGGCTTTTTTGTAGAGCGGCAGCGCTCGGTCTCGTTGGCCCTGCTCAGCAAAAGATTTGGCCTGATCGAGATATATCACAGACTCAAAAATTCGAAGGTATTCTGCCGAGGTCTGCTGATCTCGACACGCTTTAAGGAACGCCCACATTTGGTCGTATGACCCACCCCAACGAGGCGTAAGGGTCAGCAGATACCGACGCTTAATGCCATAGTTGTTGGGATCGATCCGATTGGCATAGTTCAACCAAACTACACTTTCTTGCTTGTCCCCCCGCATCATGGAAGAATTTATGAGATGGAGCAACGTGACGATGGGTTTTCGTGAAAGCTTGAGGGAGTCGACAAAATCCTCATTAGCACGCTCTAGATACTGCTGCAATTTCACCATGTTCTCCCGTGGTGTGTCTTTCACGTATGCGGTGCCGCGTGCCTGTTCTCCCAATTTCCGCATGTAAATTCCACGGGCCAGGCGCGCAGGGTAGGAGGTGACATTCTTAGCAACCCACTGGTTCAGATAGGCTTCATTTTCTGGAGACGTATCATAGAATGCCTGATATTTGAGGGTGAACTCACGATCGTTGATTGTGCCCTGCTCGTATTGTTCTTGGAGTGAGTTGTACCTCTGGTCGAGTTGTGCGAATTGCCCTGATCGCAACATCGTTACGACGATCTGACGCTCCTCCTGGGGCAGCTCGACGACCCATCTATTGGACGTCGGCTCAGGGGGCACCGCAAGGGTACTATAGGGGAACAGGATCAATAAGGCATAGGATGAAAGTGCCCTAACAGTGCTGGCAAAAACCTTGTTTGCATCATGCATGTGGTCTCCCCCCCTTTGTGCAGGTCCATGGCTAACCTACCTTACGAATCAAAAACCAATACACGGCAAAGATGATCCCAATTCCACCAATGCCAACTTGCCATGGCATATACGTCATCTCAGCCTGCAACTCTTTGCTGAGATCCTGCAACTTTTCTCCTTTGTCGTCGGCTTCATGCATCTTCTCAATGAGCCTATCATTCTCAGCTTTAATTGCCTCAATATCCGGCATGGCACCGTCAACAAGAAATGCCATAACCGCCTCCTTACTTCCCAATGTGATCGCCATAGTGAGTCCAGCGGTCAACACGATTCCGAGAACATAATACCTACTCACCCATCCCCACATGCTCATCGCAACGTCCCATTTTCCTTCTGTTTACACTCCTTGCAACGGCTGACTTACAAACAGCTGATAAAGTCAACGCCCTATGGCTTTAGGAGAATCCTAGTGCTACTTGCTCATCCTCCAGATGGCACACTACATTCACTTTTTCTGAAGTCATACCATTCGTTATGAAGTCCTGAGTAATCTATTAGAAGGGTACCTAGTTGTATGGGATTCGTCAAAAGAAACGAGGTTTAGACCTGGGAGGGGTTTTGAAAACTCTCTCGACCGTACAAACCGATAATCTTTATCCCGGATGGTCTCCTGTCCTAGATGTGAAAACTGTATCGATGTGCTCACCAGGTATATGCCGAGCGCGGCGGCGATGACGTGAACTTCTTACTCATGAGAAGGCCGGAACCCGTTACCGGCAGATCGGTCCCTTAGTTGATAAGGGTGCCCGTGGCATAGGCGGTTTGGATCTGCGCATGTGAAAGCCCTGCGGGGGAATGGACTCGTGGAGAGGAATCACCGGCAGGAGATGACGTGCTCAGTAATCGAGTCCTACCTTGGAGTTGGAGTCGCGGAGATGTTTGCGGACGCGGACTTGAGCTTGATGCTTGCGCAAGAGCTGTCTCCGAATGACGTCGCGATCTTCGGCCACGATCCGCACGAGTCGATCGACATCCTCTGCATGCTCACGAACCAGTTCAGACAATTTGGCCATCTGGCTTTCAAGATGTTCGACCCGCCTGAGCGCATCGACACTGCGGTCCTCGACCGGCTTCTGAACCGACTTCTGAGCCGTTTTCTGTTTCACCAGCGACGTGACCAGTACATCCCGCTTCATGCTGACTCCTTTGCTCGATGACTCGCCAATATTCTTCGGCCGTCCAGCGTAGTATCGACTCAGTTTCTCCTGATGTCAACGAGTCTGCTTTCTTTCTATTTCGTCAGCGTCCTGTTACAATTCGCGCCCATGCTCAACATGTTCACCATGGTACTCGCAGGCGGGAAAGGAGAGCGTCTTCAGCCTCTCACGGAACATCGAGCTAAGCCGGCGGTTCCTTTTGGCGGAAAATATCGCATTATCGATTTTACGCTCAGTAATTGTCTCAATTCCGGGCTTCGAAGAGTGGCTGTTCTCATCCAATACAAATCTCACTCGCTCGATCGCCACATCCGCATGGGCTGGAACATTCTGAACGCCGAACTCGACGAATACGTCGCGTCAATCCCACCCCAGCAGCGAATCAGAGAAGAGTGGTATCAGGGCACTGCCGATGCGGTCTATCAAAACCTCTTTCTGCTCGATACCGACCTACCGGACTATGTGCTTATCCTCGCCGGCGACCATATCTACAAGATGAACTATATGGAGATGTTTCATTGGCTGATCGCCAAAAGCGCCGATGCCGTGGTCGGTGCGATCGACATTCCGATCGAAGAGGCCCATCGATTCGGTGTCATCGGGGTGGATGAAGATCTCCGGATTATGGACTTTATAGAGAAGCCTGCTCACCCGCCGTCGATCCCTAACGATCCAACCCATGCGTTCGGGTCGATGGGTATTTACCTCTTTCGCACCAACGTCCTCCGCGAATACTTAATTGCCGACGCTCAGGAAAGTGGCCCCCATGATTTCGGGAGAAGTGTCATACCAAGAATGATTCGTGATCGACGCCTCTACGCGTACAAGTTCGTCGATGCGAACAAGAAGGACGTGAAGTATTGGCGGGACATCGGCACCTTGGATGCCTACTGGGAAGCCAACATGGACCTTGTCGCGGTGGACCCGCTGTTCAATCTCTACGATCAAAGCTGGCCGATTCGCACGTATCAAGGACAATTTCCACCGGCGAAATTTGTGTTCGCGCAAGACTATCAGGGCGGCAGAATGGGTGTGGCCCTGGATTCCATCGTCTGCGGCGGCTGCATCTTCTCTGGTGGTCGGGTGCAGAATTCGGTGCTATCGCCGAACGTCCTCGTTCAGGACAATGCGGATGTGCGTGAATCGGTCATCATGGAAAATGTCGTGATCGGGACACAGAGCCGTATCAAGCGAGCGATCATCGACAAGGATGTCGTCATCCCTCCCAACTCAGAGATTGGATATAATCGGGAGGCTGATGCCCAGCGATTTACCGTCACCGAATCCGGCTTGGTCGTGATTGCAAAGGGAATGAAACTGCATGCCTCCCTCGATTCATCCGGTTGATCTGATTACCGCGCTTCGCGACAAGCATCTCACCCCTGCCATCGTGTTTCTTACGTCCCGTCGCGCCTGTGATGAAGCGATGCAGGCCTTCGACCATAGCCGCATCCTGCTTCCACCACCTCGACAGCAAGCCATTGCCGCCGTGCTGGAACAGGTGATCGCTCAATATCCCAGCATCGCCGAACATCCGCTCATTCCCACCGTCCAACGCATCGGCGTGGCAGCGCATCATGCCGGGCATCTGCCCTCGTGGAAAATCGCGGTTGAGGAACTGATGCGTCATGGCTGCCTCGACGCCGTGTTCGCTACGACCACACTGGCAGCCGGTGTCGATTTCCCTGCGCGTACGGTCATCATCACACAGTCCAGCATTCGTAAGTCGCGCGACTTTACGGATTTGACGATCGGCGAGGTGCAGCAAATTGCAGGACGCGCGGGACGCCGCGGGAAAGATCTCGTGGGGTTCGCCATCGTCACCCCCTCCCCCTATATCGATCTTCACGTATTGACGAAAGGGTTCACCGGCCATCCGGAAGCGATCAACAGCCAGTTTGTCATCAGCTATCCCATGGTCCTAAACCTCTTGAAAGCACACCCGTTGGATCAGATCCAGCCGATTCTTGCGAAGAGTTTTGCCCAGTTTCAGCTCAACCAACGTGCCGAAGCGTTGGAACGAAAGTTGGATGTGCTACGCGATCAAATGGAACCGTTCGGTCCACGCGTGTGCACCGATTGGATCACAGAATGGCAGACCTTCGACCACGTACGTCGGCAGAAATCGCACCGGGTCCCGATCAGGAAGCGTGAACCGCCGGAAGTCGCCGCACGCTTTCACTTTCTCACACCAGGTCGCGTCGTGGGCTTCGGTCGAACTCGGGGCGTCGTGCTGCGGCAATATCGCAGCAAGGGACAGAAGAGCCCGATGATCACGGCCCTGCGGTTAGGCGGGGGTATTACTGAATCTCCCGCTTCCACGGTGACAGAAGTGTCCGACCGTGTTCTCGATTGCGTAGACGCGCCGGTCTATCCGTGGTGCACGCCGGAGAGTGTGGAAGAGTTACTCCACCATCTGGAAGAACTCCCCGGCAGACTGCCGGAGCTTCCCATCCTCGTTCCGAAGGACGATGAACCGATTCCCGACGCGATTGTGCAAACCCTGGGCGACTTTGCCTGTCCGACCTGTCCATCGCGTTCCGCCTGTCAGAGGGACTATCCACTCGCCTCGAAGCTTCGGCAAGAACAACATCGCCACCTCAAATCGATTCAGGCTCTGCGAACAAGTCTGTGGCACCGCTTCCAGGAAAAAATCGATGTCTTGCAACAGTTCGGGTATCTCACGCCCACAGCCCATCTGACCGAGGACGGTGAATGGGCTAGGCTCATCCGCATCGACCACTCGCTGCTGATCACTGAATTGCTCCGGGCCGACGCGTTCAACGGAGCCGATCCCGCCATGCTGGCTGCCGTCATGTCGAGCATTGCCCACGACGACGATCGCCCCGGTGCGTTCCCTCGCGTCAGTTCCGGATTGGGTTCGTTGCTTGGGCAGGTCCGAAAACTGGCTGCGTCGCTTTCGCCGCATGAAGATCCTCCCCTCCTGCGTGCCGACGTCGCCGCAGTGACGGAACGATGGATCGGTGACCCCACGCTCACGTGGATCGGGCTCTGTAAAAGTACCACAATGGCCGAGGGGGATATCTACCGCCTCTTAGCACGCACCTTGGAATTCCTGTCTCAACTGCACACACTGAAGGCCACACATCCAGGTTTGGCAGACACCGCCTCACGCGCCATCGCCGCCTTGCGCCGTGGCGTGCTGGAGGAACTACCGTGACTTACAAGGCTGACAAGTGGGCAAGCATGCTGGCTGACAAGAGTTTCATCCTGTCAGCTTGTCTACCTGTCAGCTTGTCAGAGGTTATGGCATGACGACTCAAGAACTCGAACAGCTTCTGGCTCAGCAACCGATCGCGCTCTTGCACCGCCTCGCGCGTGGGCGCGTTCAGCGACACTTCCGAGCAGGTAAACGCCGCTTGATCGAAATCCTTCTGCGCCACTCCGCAGAGAACCGACCAGGGTTCGAGTCCGACCTGATGACCTTGATCGGTGAGCGGCAGGCTCGTCCTGCGCCATTCCCACCTCAATCCCCTGCCGGGCGGAAACCCAAATCTTCCCCGCCACAGCATCGCACCACGCACAGACCGGTTGAGCCGGAATCTCATGAGCCGGCCATCACACTGTCTAGCTGGTTGGAGGGACTGGGAGTGCCGCCATCGAAAACCTTTGTCCCCGATGCCTGGCAGGAGGAAGCCATTGGCAAACTCAGAGAAGGTGACGTGGTCGTGAGTGTCCCCACGGGAAGCGGGAAAACGTATGTGGCCATCGAAGCGGCACGCCGCGCGATCGCGGAGAATCGGACCGTGATCTATACGTCACCGCTCAAAGCACTTTCGAACACCAAATACACAGAGTTCTCAAAAATCTTCGGTCCCGACCAGGTCGGCATTTTGACCGGCGATCGGCGCGACAACGGGCAAGCGCCTCTGCTGATCATGACGACGGAAATCTTGCGGAATCTGCTGTACGACGCAGGAGGCGGAGAGATCGACGTCCGGCTGGATACGTTAGGCCTCGTCATCTTGGACGAATCGCAATATATCGCAGATCCTGAACGTGGCGTCGTCTGGGAGGAAACGATTATCTTCTGTCCGACTCAAGCACGCATGCTCTTGCTCTCAGCCTCGATCGGCAATCCTCATGACATCGCCGAGTGGATCACTTCCATCAGGCCGGACCCCTGCCATTTAGTCCGACACAGTACGCGCACCGTGCCGCTTCGGGCCGGCTATCTCCACCCGAACGGCAAACTCGCACCGCTCTTCCGGACTGTCGGTATTCCACATGGCCATCCAAGCTATCTCCACCCGGAAGCCAAACGACTCTTTGCCCAATACGAAGACGAGACGTTGCCGTCTGGACGCCGCCGGTAGCGCGATCCTGACTCTCGTTTACTTAGAAAGTATAATTTAGGCCGAACGTCCAGCCATGGCGAAGAGATTGAAACTGCTCGAGAGGAAATTCTTCTGTAGTACTACCATGAAAAGTGACCGTGCCATCTATCGAACGATTCCACCAGACACGATAGCCGGCATTCAGAAATAGATTCTTGATGAGCATCAATCTCACACCGACATCCGCATTGGCGCCGATTCCATATCCCAGCATGGAGATGCTTGGATTCTGCTGAAGATCATTACGGAGATGATGAATGTCTTTATTGTCGATAATGCTCAGTGGGATCAATGCTCCCGTTCCCAACACACTAAACCGCCTTGTAAGCCGGTATTCAGTAGAACCGCCCATACGTATCGAATGCCAGCTAGCGGTATTCGTGATGACCTGAATCGAGTCGCTCAAAGAATCATTGGGACTGCAAAGCGGCTGTGTTCCTGGCATGCCGGGATCGAGATCCACCGTTTGCCCCGCATTCGAACAAGCAACTTGCCCAAGACCGTTCGCGGTAAACCGCTGGTACCAGAACTGATATCCTGCAAAAAGATCGAGCCATCCCCGCGAATAGGGAAACTCAAGTATTCGCCTCCCGAGATCGGCATTGAGATACCACATGTCGTCGCCTTTGATATTGCTATGGGTTCGTGATGTGGGATTCCTTCCATCAACAGCGAAATAATCGTCGTCGATTAAACGTCCCCCTCCGATCTCGGCAAACCCCACATTCAGCCGGCCAAACCACTTCGGTGTGACCCAAGCCTTTCCGGTCAGTTCAACCACGTTCGTCCCAACATCCTTATAGGTGAGCTGAGAGGTAGGATTCCCCAGCAAAGGCGATAAAGAGGAGGCATCGTGCGCCCAGCGCGTCTCTCCTGTACTGATCCACGTTCCGATCTCCAGATCAACCTTAGGTCGTGATTCCGTCGCAGGCTCCTGTGCCTCTGCAAGCTGAACTGCGCATGCCGTGATCGTGAGCCACCCACACAGCATCATCACGGATGTCCTTCGACTCCACCCGATCATCGCCTCATTCCCCCCCGTTGAACCGTCACCGTATCCACACAACGCTCCACGGTCTCAGGCATGAGACGCTGACAGGCTCCTCGAATATCGTCCTCCTGAAATTTCCGCTGCAGAGACACCGAAAACCAGACCAGCCATGTACCGATCACAGCAACGAGCACCGCTCCAACCGCAATGCCACCCCACAACGACCATGAACCCATTGAACTCGCCGCACGAAACGGTGCCTGCTCCTGTGGGCCGATGCGCGGAACAGTTGTGTCTATTTCCTGCGATAGGGCTCGATTCGAATTCATGTACATCGCTCCAAGGCCATCACTGGGGCATCATACCTGATGATCCGGCAGCTGAACAGAACTTTGCCAATCTTCTTTCTGCTGAACGAGCGCGTGCATTTCACTTCTAAGCCTGAGTCAGACAGGAGTTCCGATTTGTTCTTCTCGCTGCATGAACACGCCTACGATTGCTCGCACATTCATTCTGTAGGCTCCTCCAGACAGCACGATGACAAACCAACTATTGGCGGAGCTTTGGACTGTATGGTTTTGCTTTAGCGCAGTGGCACAACCGTTGCTCAATCTCGTTGCGAAATTTGATGACGCCGGCAGACACACAAAGAGGAGCTCAGGAGATGTCACGAACAAATTGCAGTCTATTGATTCCTGCCGCTCCACGACTCTTGCGACACACCATGACGTGTATGATCGTGGCCACGATGGTCATCACCGGTGCGATCCTGACAGCGCCGGTCGAAGCATTGGCGCTCCAAACTAATCCAAGCGCCCTGTCATTCACCGGAACACAGGGAGCGACCGATCCTCCCGCTCAATCCGTCACCATCTGGAAACAAAACGACCGGGATAAATCATGGACCGCCAATGTTTCCGCTTCGTGGCTCACTGTCAGTCCGACGGCCGGGTCAATCTCGACCGAGCGCGATCAAATCAGCGTTGAAGTCAACCTGGCTAACTTGACGGCAGGCAACTATTCATCGAACGTCATCATTGTGGAGGTAGGCCCAAGAGGCGGTACCCGAAGAACAATCCTGCCGATATCGTTAACCGTGCGACCGCCTAATTCCATACCGAGCTTCAGCGTGAATCCCTTAAGCCTGAGTTTCTCTGCAACAGTTGGAGGGGCTAGTCCAGCTGCAAAAGCATTCACGATTTCCAACTCAGGCACCGGCACATTGTCCTGGACAGTCAATGACAACGCCGGCTGGCTGATCCTCAGTCCTTCGTCCGGCACCAACAGCGGAACCGTGACAGCAAACGTAAACCTGGCTGGACTGGCTAGCGGAACATATAGCACAGCCATTGCTGTCTCAGCGCCCGGCGCCGTAACCAAGACCGTCCCGGTCACTCTGACCGTCAGCCCTGCCGGACCCACAGCCGGCTTTACTATTTCACCGGCTTCTATGGCATATTCGGGAACTGTGAATGGACCCAACATGGTCACCGGCGTCACGATCATGAATACCGGTTCGACGACCTTGACTGTCAACTGGCATGACAATATCAATTGGCTGATTATTACATCGGGAGATACAGTAACCATGCCGCCGGGAGGCTCAGCTCAAATCATTCACACAGCCTCCGCTGCCGGACTCAATGCCGGCACCTATACCGGCACAGCTACCATTTCCGGTGGCGGGATCACTAAACAAGTGCCCATTACCATGACTCTCACAGCGGCGAATACGGCTCCCGCGATTAGTCTGAACCCCGCCAGCCTCACCTTCACAGCCGCAGTGGGAGGCACGAACCCCGCCCCGAAACCCGTCACCATCTCCAACAGTGGTGGCGGCACCTTATCCTGGGCCGCCAGTGATAACATCGGATGGTTGACGCTCAGTCCTGCCTCCGGCACCAATACCGGCACCGTGAACGCCAGCGTGAACGTGACGGGC
>CBDDRB010000030.1:0-95830 GCA_965232965.1 uncultured bacterium | reverse complement strand
GCATAATTCACCACGTCCTCGTCCTTGGCGAGAAGCGCCTCCATGCGTTTGGCCGCTGCTTCGGTTTGCGTGAAGGAACTGCCCTCGGGCAACCAGAGGTCGATGATGACTTCCGGCCGATTGGACAGCGGAAAAAACTGTTCGGGCACGTGCACCAGGGTCGCGACGCCGACGCCGAACAACGCCACCGTGCCGATGATGACGGTCTTGCGATGCTCAACACATGCATCCACCCAGCGGCGCAACCGGTTGTAGAACGGTGTATCGAACAGGTCCTGGCGGAACATATCGCCGTTCGCTCGAACCTTGAGCATCAGAAAGCCCAAGTAGGGCGTGAAGACCACCGCGCCGATCCATGACAGCAACAGCGAAATCCCCACTACCTGGAAAATCGCCACCGTGTATTCACCGGCTGCGGACTTCGCGAGACCGACCGGCAGAAAGCCCGCAATGGTGATTAAGGTTCCGGTCAGCATCGGAAACGCCGTGGCACGGTAGGCATAGGTCGCGGCGCGCATCCGATCCCAGCCTTCTTCGAGTTTGCGTGCCATCATCTCGATGGCGATCATCGCGTCGTCTACCAGGAGGCCAAGGGCAAGGATCAAGGCTCCCAGCGAGATACGATGCATTTCCATCCCAAACAGCAGCATGCATAATAGCGTGCCGGCCAGAACCAGGGGCACCGTGAGCGCGACCACGGAGCCGGTGCGAAAGCCGAGGCTCAGAAAGCTGACGAGCAGTACCGCCGCCAAGGCCTCGAAGAAGGTGCGCGTGAATTCGCCGATGGCGGTATGTACCACCCTCGATTGATCAGCGACCCGTTCAACTTCGATGCCGACAGGAAGTCCCTCCTCGATTCGGCTCATGGTCGCTTCCAGCGCCTGTCCTAATTCCAGCACGTCGCCGGTTTTGTTCATCGTGACGCCAAGGCCGATACTGTCTTTGCCGTTGAAGCGCATCTTGAATTCTGACGGGTCGATATAGCCTCGAGTGACCTTGGCAAAATCGCCGACACGCAAGGTTCGGCCTTCGACCCGCACGGCAAGGTTCGTCATGCTCTCCACCGAGTCGAAGGAGCCGGTGAGTCGTAGGGGTAGATTGCGCTGTGCGGCAATCACCGTTCCGGCCGGTGTCATGCCGTTCTGCGCCTGCAATGCCTCGGCAACCACCGAGGCGTTCAGTCCCAGTTCGGCCAGCTTCTTGTCGGAAAACTCGACATAAATCTTTTCATCCTGAACGCCAATGAGATCGACTTTCTCGACATCCTTGACGCGCAGGAGTTGCTGCCGGGCCGAATCGACCGCCTGTTTGAGCTCGGCATAGCTGTAGCCTTCGCCAGAAAATGCATAGAGGAGGCTGTAGGTATCGCCGAACTCGTCGTTGAAGAAGGGGCCGACGATGCCGGGCGGCAGCGCCATGCGGATGTCGCCCACCTTCTTGCGCACTTGATACCAGAGGTCGGGAATGTCTTTGGGCGGTGTATCTTCACGAGGCGTGACAAAAATCACCGATTCGCCGGGTTTCGAGTAGCTGCGCAAGAAGTCCAGGTTCGGCAATTCCTGAATTTTCTTTTCCAGCCGGTCGGTCACCTGCTGTTCCACTTCCAGCGCGGTGGCGCCGGGATACAAGGTTTTAACGACCATCACCCGAAACGTGAATTCCGGATCTTCCCGCTGTCGCAGTTGGAAATAGGCGAAAATCCCACCTAGCAGCAAAAGCACCATGAGAAAACCGGTGAAGGCGCGGTGTGTGAGTCCCCATTCGCTCAGGTTGAAGTCTTTCATGGCTGAGGCCCTCCATTTTCAACGCTCTGTCCGTTCATCGCCAATGCGATCGCGTCCGGCACACGCACGGCCTGTCCTTCCGCAAGGCGCTGGACGCCGGCACTGACCAGCAACTGCCCCGATGCGAGTCCCGTTACGGCAATGCGTTCCCCATCCAAAGTTTCACCGACCTGGACCGGCACGGACCTGACCGTGCTGGTCTGTTCATTCACCAGCCACACATGGGGTTGTCCTGGCTTGTTCTGCGGGGTGAACACGGCCGAGAGTGGAACGGTCATTTGAGAGGGCGTGTTCGAAGGAATCCAGACTGTCGCGGTCATGCCCAATTGCGCGACTTCGTGATCCTCAAGCAGTGCCGCTTTGACACGATACGTGCGGCTGGCCGGGTCGGCCGCCGAAGCAATCTCGCGGATGTGGCCCTTCATGCGCTTTTCGTGATCTGCCCATAGGGTGATGTTCACGGCCTGCCGACGTTTGAGTCCCGGCAGGCGATGCTCGGGGACATCGAAGTGGATGTCCTTTTCGTCGAGTTGAGCAACCTTGACGATGGCCTGACCGGCGCTGACCACCTGCCCCCTTTCGACTTCCAGTGCCGTCACCACCCCGTCCCGGTCGGACGCCAACTCGGTGTACACCAACTGATTGACCGCATGGCCCAATTGGGCTTCGATCGCCGCCGCCCGTTCTCGCGCCGTGGTGTAGGCGGTTTGATGGCGGTCGAATTCAGGTGGACTGGTGACCTTTTGAGCCAACAGCTCACGGTATCTCGCCACATCGTCGCGTAAGAAGTCCCGATCGGCGACTGCGGAGGCCAGCTGCGCTTGAAGGTCTTGCACGGCGAGACGGTAATCGTTCTGATCCAGCCGTGCCAATATCTGTCCTTTGCGCACGCGGTCACCCACATCGACGTGTCGTGTCAATAACTTGCCGGCCACGCGGAAGGATAATATCGTCTCATAGCGCGCTCGCACGTCACCGGCGAAGCTCATCACACTGTCAGCCTGATCCAGGATTCGAGCGACCTTCACGGGCCGGGAAATCTGCCGGGGTTGCTCGTCTTGATGGTTGCATCCCATGGTGGTCATCAATGCCAGAAGGAAGACACCAACGAAACTTGTCGCGAGACAGGTAAGGCTTAGTCGAGTGAGTTTCATGATGTGCTCCTTATAAGGATTGGTTAGGGAAGAATTCATGTAGTTGCATATGCAAGTACATGGTCAAAAAAAGGCCCTACGTTGACGGCAGTTCGATTCTATTTGCAGCAAGCTTCCGCAAGAGTGCCGCGCCATCATCCCCAAGAAACTTTTCTGTGCGAGTTTGAGCCTTTCGCCAAGACGGACCGATTTGATTCAACAGGTCACGACCTTGGGCCGTAATCTGTACTGGGAGGCCCCGGCCGTCTTGCCCATCCGCAATCTCATGGATCCAACCATTGGTCAGCATGATCTTCAGATTTCGGGTCAGCGTGGATGGTTCGAGGTGCAGACGCTTCCCAATATCCATACGCCGAACGGGGCCGACCTTTGCTATGGCCACCAAAAGAGTAAGTTGTGTGGCTTTCAGACCGAACGGGCGGAGTTCATGATCGTAGATGCCCATGAGAACACGATCGAGTAACCGTGCACGCCTCAGCAGGCACTCACCCGCTATACGATCAACAATATTCTTATCCTGTTTCATCGTGTGTGTGGCTCCATTAATTATTCGTGCATATTGTTGCATATACAAGTAGCAATTTACATTCCAGCACCCTTTCGCGCACGGCATAGTCATCAAGCCGCTGGAACTAGAGAAGATTGAGTGAACTCGTTCATAGATCTCCGTACCGAAAAACAGGAAAGTGCCGAAGAGGATCTGCCGAAATAACGGCACGTGCCGAAAGATCGTCCAGGGACGGGGGTTATTGCCGAGGCGAGGATGGAGCCGGCGATCCGGATTGAACGGACGACCTGCGGTTTACGAATTTCTGATAGCCCAACCCCAGACAACCTAACTCCACAAGAAACTACACAACAGGATACTCCTGACACGGGGCCTGATGGGGCAGGCTTGTCCTGTCCTGGTAGCAGCGTGGTAGCAAAGGGGAAGCGCACATCTGAGAAGCTACAATGAAAGCGATTCGTGACGTGTTAGTCCTCCCGTCTCCCGCGACGTGCTGAGATTGTGATTCCAATTTCAGCGTTGGCGAGCGAGGACACGAGACTGGCAGAAAGTAGAAGTGTTCCACCGCAGCTATGTAATAGAAAAAGCACCTATGTCACAGTCTCGGGAGGGGGAGAAGACGCTTCAACGAGTCCCCCAGGCGATGCAATGAGAATTCTTTTTCGATGAATTCGGTGACTCCCAGCGCATACACCTGCTGCTTAGTTTCAGGTGTTCCGGCGCCTGTCAATACGATCACCGGCACTTTTTGATCCGAACAGCGAATCTGTTTCAGTACCTTCACCCCATCTATCTCCGGCATTTTCAGATCCAGTACCACGGCATGGGGGTGTTCTCGGCGAAAGAGCTCCAGGCCCTTCCGACCACTACTCGCGAGCACTACCTCATAGCCTTTCCGACCAAGGATCGTATCGAGAAGACTTCGAATCCCTTCCTCATCATCAATTACCAGAATTTTAACCATGACGCCCTCCTATTCTGAATCATTCATGGGCGAAGATGACATTTATCTGTTGATGAGGTTTTCGTGGACCTTGCTTGATCCATGTCTGCACGGCATTCAGCAACATATCCTTCCTAATGGGCTTAGTTAGATGAGTGGAGCAGCCGGCTGCTAAACTCTTTTGTTTTTCTTCTGGGAAGGCATGTGCCGTCAAAGCAATAATGGGAATGGGGCTTAGGTTTGACTGCTGCTCCCACTCTCTGATCGTTCTGGTGGCCGTATGTCCATCCATCACGGGCATCTGGACGTCCATTAGCACTAGATCATATTTTCGAGTTCGGCACATTTCAACAGCCGCTTTACCAGTTTCAGCACTGTCGAGTTCATAGGCGGAATGTTTGAGATAGGACTGAATGAGAGTCCGGTTGTCGAATGAATCGTCTGCTAAGAGAATCGCGACCTTTTCATCCGGTCCCGCGGGAGTGGTTGATAAATTGTCATCTGGGGCATTCGCACTTCGGCTCATCGCCTTAGTAATGACATGCTCCAGCTTCCGTTTCGTCAGGGGCTTGCTTATATAGCCACCCAAACTAAGGCTATACACATATTGAATATTTGAGCTTCGAATATCGGAAACAACAATAATCACTGCCATACCAACGTCTTTTGCAGCTTTGATTAGCTGTATACGGGTTGGAGACCCATCCAAGTCTACGTCCCCCAAGTCGAGAAACAGTAGCCTGTAGGAGTCCTCGCCGCATTCAAGGACGGTCAAAGCCGATTCTTCATCCGTAGCTTGAAAGACGGTGGCCCCCCAAGATTCTAGGGCCTCTTCCACAAGGCCACGACTCCCATCGTTGCCACTGACCACCAAAGCCCGCATCCCTGTCAACTTAATGCCGGGCAATGTCTCAGCGGCACTCTCGCTTTGAATGCCGAAATGAGCGGTAAAATAAAAAACGCTGCCTTTGCCCAAGGCGCTTTCCACCCATATTCGTCCTCCCATGCGGTCGATGAGCTGCTTGCAGATGGCCAGGCCTAAGCCAGTCCCACCATAGAGTCTTGTCGTCGACCCGTCCGCTTGAGTAAATCGCTCAAAGACCCTGTTGAGCTGTGAAGAGGGTATGCCGATTCCGGTATCTGAAACAATGAAACGTAACGTACCTGATGGATTCGCTCCGATATCATTCGTAACTCGGACTTCCACTGTCCCTCGTTCGGTAAACTTGATGGCATTTCCGACTAGATTCACAATGATCTGTCGAAGACGCAATGGATCGCCGATTAGGCTGATAGGCACATCAGAGGCAGTAGACACCAGGAGTTCAAGCTTCTTTTCTTGCGCCCTGAGCGCCATCAGCTCAGTCGCCTTATCCAATACCTCATGTAGATCGAATCCAATCTGTTCTAATCCAAATTGTCCAGACTCGACTCTTGTGAGATCCAGGATGTCATTGAGCAATTCCAGAAGATGTGCACTCGATCTTCGCAAAATGCCTACATGTGAGTGCTGCTCAGGCGATAAGGCACTTTCCGAGAGGAGATCCGCCATTCCCATGATGGCATTCATTGGCGTGCGAATTTCATGACTCATGGTGGCTAGGAAATCACTCTTGGCGCGATTCGCGGATTCAGCCGATTCCTTCGCTTGATGGAGGATGGCTTCTGAATCCTGTCGCTCTAATTCATACCCGATCCATTGCGCCGTGAGCTTCAAGAACGTTTTCTCGTACCCTGTGAACGCTCTTGCCCGTGGAGTCTGGCCTGAAAAACTCAATGCCCCGTATACGGTACCTTTCACATAAATAGCGATGCCCGCGAATGCTTGGGGGGTACATAGTGGATCTGTGGCCGGGGGACTCCAGTCTGACTGGTCTGGAGCAGAGAAGGAGATCGCCTCTCGGGATTGGATCGTCCATTCACAGTAACTTCCGCGTAACTGATAGCGCCCCTCCGATGGAGCTGTCGAGTCACGGCTAACGACCTGCTGAATTTCATAACGATCGCCATCAATCCGTGTCAGCATGCCGGTGGATAATTCCAGGGTGTTACATCCTAAGGTTAACATTCGGCGGACTCGTGATGTCCAATCGGCAGTATCGACCGTGATTTCATAGAGAGTGCGTAGAAGTGTCTCACTCGCCTTGAGCGCTTCCTCGGCCCTGCGACGCTCAGTCATTTCTTCCATAAGAGTCTGTTTGCCCTTGCGCTCTTGTTCCAAACTGTCACTCAGCACGCTATACACTACGCCCATAATGAGGAGAATTGAGATCCGAATGAGATGGCCCTCCAGAAATAACGCACCTCCATGCGATAGGTACAGCACGACTCCATATAGGGTGCCAATGGTTCCGGAACAGATGATCTTCATCCGAAGAGTTCGCATGGAGGCAGAGATGAGAATGATTAAGAAATAGGCGAGATAGAGATCCGATCCCTGTTGCCCGGTCGTATAGATAATGCTGGAGGTAATCGCGGTATCGATGAGAAGCAGTATGATGGTGAAGGCTCGGCTCTCGATCAATCGGAAGGGCAGGAAGAATGCGGCTCCGAGTAGAGATAAGAGCCCTAGAACCAGAATTTCCTGAACGGGGCGGGCAAGGACGGTTTCCGGGGTATAGAGAACTTGATAGGAGAGCACAATGGAAACGAGACTCTGCAGAATGAGGATCTGGGCGCGATAGCGGTGCATGCGCACATGGGTCTGAAAGAGAGCGGGTCCTTGATCGTTGTTGTCAGGTACCAAGTGTGTAGCATCCTGTTGGACACGGCCAAGCCCTAAAGGCGGATGCCGCATGATCATGATTTGAATCAGAACTGTCGCTTGTCTCGTGCGCGTGATTTTCTTTAAGGCGATGTTTGCGACGTTCGTGCATTCTGCTGCTCAGTCGTTGAGAGGGCGGTGGCATTAAGTAAAATGTTCAGCATGACGGAATGAGCGCTCTATTAGCATAGCTCACTAGTTTAGTTTTGCAATTCATTTTCATTTTCCTTCCTTGCACAGCGCAGATGAGAACAACAGGTGCTGAAATTCTAAGTTTAGACACGTCCTTACTGAGTAGGTGGTGTCTTCCAAATCAGCAGTGACTGGCCCGCATATAGGACAGTGTCCTATGGAGTTGAGGATGTCTGCATAATCGTCTCAAAAGCCTCCCTGACCGAGCGAATGGGCAAAACCTGCATAGACGAGGCTCTCTCTTCAGGACCCCTCCTCGCCATCTGCCGATCGGAGATGAGAACCCGTCGGATATTGGCCGTGTACGCTGCCGCAAGCTTCAGGGAGACGGCTCCGACTGGAGCAATCGATCCGTCGTGAGTAATGGTACCGGTCAAAACGGTGTGAGATGGCATAGGATGGCCTTGGGCGAGCGCCGCGACACTGAGTGCAATCATCCCGGACAGGCTGTCTCCACCAATAGTCACATCCGGATAGGGGACAGTTAGGGCCACATTCCACGAATTCGGCGACAGATTAAGCGATCGGGCTGTATGCACGACAGCCGCTTGAATCGCCATCTGTGCAAGACTGGAAAAGCGGCCTGGAGCGGTATGAAAGCTCACCTGCAACTCGGACTGATCGATTCGTTCCTCAAACGTCACGATGATATAGACGACTGTACCGATTGCACTCTCTCCGGTCGTGGCAGTCAGAATAGGAATGAGCTGTTCCCGTCGCAGAGGCTCGGCCTGCCCCCAGGACGCCTGGGCGGTAAGAGTGGCGATGAGCACGACAGCCTGCAAGATAGGCGGACAATAGACTCCTCGTAACTTCCGTGACAATGAGTCGCGCAGCCTCATGTCATTACCCTCTGACAGTCCTGGTTTCATTACCGCTCCCCCGTGATGTCGCCATCAGCGCCTGCTCCATATCCTGCACATAGTGGCGGAGTCGTGCTTGATGTCCGCCGGCGATTCGGATGAATTCAAGGCCAAATACAGGCCCTTCGGACCAACGAATCACGGCGAGTTCTACAGGCAATGGTGGAATCTGGCCGAGGAGATTGATGAACAATTCCACATACATGCCTTTGATCACTGGCGTGTCACTGCGCACTCTACAACCTTCCATTGAGAGATCGAGTAAAGTCCCCTCCCCGGTAAACTGGTCGCCCACAAAGGAACATCGTAGCTCGACGTGAAAGCGCGGAAACTTACGTCGATTCATCGCACCTCCTTGAGAAGAACGGGTGTCGGCTCATCATCAATACTGCAATACCCGGTTAAGGCGTCGGTGAGTTCGTGCAGTGAGAATCCCTTTAGGAGGAATTCCGTCACCCCGCGTTGCCGAGCTTCTTGCTCTAACCCCTCCGTGTCAGCCTCGGTCCAAATAAGGACCGGAGCATATGGATTGACGGCTCGAATCTCCGTGAGCACCTCGACTCCGTTGATGTCCGGCAGATTGAGCTCCAGGATTGTCCCTACCGGTCGATACCGTCGGTAGACTTCAACGCCCTTTCGTCCACTCGATGCTGTCAAGACTTCATGCCCAAGACCCTTGAGTACTGTCTCGAAAAAATTAAGCACCATGGGTTCATCATCAACGACAAGAATCCTGGCCATGTCTCACCTCACGCTCGCTGGTTTAGAGTGTAGTACACCGTGAACCGGCAGCAACCAACAGCATTCGATGGCAATAGGTCACTGCATTAATGAATAGCAGATAATGGAACGCATGCTAGTAGGAGGTCGCTCTAATTACAAACTCATATTGCCCTAGACAACTAGAGGAGTTTTACTCTATCTGTGAGTGGCGAAGGTAATACGCGGTAGCTTGAGAGCGGCGGGTTACCTGAATCTTTTGGAAGATGTGGTGGACATAGTTCGCGACCGTCTTGTCCGTCAACGCGAGGGCCTGTGCGATTTCTTTGTTGGTTTTCCCTTCGGCCAATAATGCCAGCACTCGCTTCTGTTGGGGTGATAAGGCGACGAGGGCGCTCTTTTCAGAGGAGATGGACAAGGTACGCATTCGGTCAAGGACGGCTGCCGTCATGTGCGGGTCAACAATGGACTGCCCTTTCGCCACGGCTTCCACTGCATTGGTAAGTGCGATGTGGTTAATCTGTTTCAGGAGATACCCACTGGCTCCAGCAAACGTGGCTGCCAGCAACGCATCATCCTCCTGATACGAGGAAAGAAATAAGACTTTCGTGTTGGGACAGGCCGATCGAATTTCACGGCAGCTCTCGACGCCAGTCCCATCTGGCAGGCGAAGATCCATCAAGACGACATCGGGCACTAACCGGAGGGCTTCTGAAAGAGCGGTGGCTGCAGTGCCGGCTGTTCCCACCACATGAACGGATGGCACTCTGCTGAAGAGCGCGTGCAATCCCATGAGGAAGACCTCATGATCGTCTACGAGCAAGAGACGAATCTGCTGGGGCGTCCCTTCAGCTAAGGACATCGGGTTTCTTTCCGGGGAAATACACGAGAATGTGTGTTCCGTGCCCTGGTTGCGAAATCACTCGGAGTGTCCCGCCGATCTGCTGGGTTCGAGCGGCGATGTTGCGCAAGCCATGGCCCTGTGAGGGGCAGCGCTCAGGGTCGAAGCCCACGCCATTATCTTCGATGGCCAACCGCAAATTTGCCCCGTCCTCCTGAAGCGACACGGAGACCGTCGAAGCCTCGGAGTGTCGGAGACTATTGCTGATGGCCTCCCGTGTAATGGACATGACCTGTTGGGCAACCTTCTGTGACAAACTGTTGATGGCGGGCGCATCGACATGACTGCGAAAGTGGAGTCCGTGTGTGTTCTCAACCGTCTGGGTTAGCCTGATCAATTCACGAGAAAAATATTCGGCGCTCGATGGTGTCTCGGAGTCCTGCCCAACGAGGTAGTGCCGAACATCGTGAATCACCACGTTCAATTCTGTGATGGCACGAGTCAATTGGTTCTCAGCGGCGTCAGGACTTTCTGAAATCAAGTGTCGAGACTCCTCAAGTGCCATGCCGACCGCGCAGATGGTCTGAATGATATTATCGTGCAGGTCCCGAGAGAGTTGTTCACGCTCTTCGAGGACCTGGCGAAGGTCCTCCTCTCTCGCGCGCAAGGCTCGCTCCGCTTGTTTCCGATCCGTGATGTCCGTAACGATACCGCCGATGGCATAGAGCTTGCCGGTCTCATCACGTAACGGGAATTTGAAGACAATACTGGTGTGAGGACCGTCATCGTGGAGGGCGACTTCTTCAAACTGCATGGGCGCGTCAGCTCGGAGCACCTCAATGTCGTGCGCGCGAAACGCAGTAGCCTGCACTGGTGAAAACAGTTCGGCATCGGTCTTACCCACAATGTCTTTGCGGGTGAGATGAAAGACTTTTTCAAACTCCCGATTCACCAACAGATAGCTCCCCTCGGTGTCTTTGAGAAATATCAACGCCGGACTGTTATTGAGAATCGCCTGGAGTCGTGCTTCGCTCTCACGGAGAGCCGCCGCCACTCGGTTGCGCTCAGTGATGTTTTGAATCTGGGCAATAAAATGGACTGGTCGACCTTCAAGATCATGGACCAGCGACACATTCAGTTGAATCCAGACAATGTCACCGAGCTTATGAATGTATCGTTTCTCCATATGGTAGGTCGGAATCTCCCCTGCGAGCAGCTGCCTGACATAGGTCAGATCCGTTTCCAAATCATCCGGATGAGTAATGGCCTGAAAATTCGTGTCGAGCAGTTCTTGCTCCGTGTAACCAACAATTTCACGCAAAGCCCGATTGACCTGTAGCCACTGCCCATCTATTCCCACGAGCGCCATCCCGATCGCCGCGTCCTGGAAGGCGCTCGTAAACTGTTCTCGGCTTTCACGCAACGCTTCTTCCGCCTGGAGGCGCTCCCGGACTTGTCCTTGCAGCTCTTGATTGGTCTGAGTGATGTACGCGATGCCTTGACGGACACGTCGTTCGAGTTCGTTATGGGCAGTCAGGAGTGCGTCCTCAACCTGCTGACGACGGAGTCCAATCATCGTGATTCCCCACAATGTCGCCACTCCTATAGAACGATTGACCACAGTCACGGTGACAGGACCTGGAGGTGACCAATAGAAACCCACTAGAATTAACAGGGTACACAGTGATGTATGGAAGATACTGAGTCGCGGCCAATGGAGTCGCAACGTGAACCAGATCGGAAGAAGGTATAGTATCCATAGATCAAAGCCCAAGGGGAGGAACAGATCGAGAAGAAAAATAGCGATCGTGAGAATCCCCACTAAGACAAGACGCGCCATGTTGCCCTGTCGGGACATGGGAACAACTATCTGTTGGGGGTTCGCCATCATGACATTACAGGTCATCAAAAACTCTTGACACCAGGTAGTCGTATCACTCTTCAGGTAGGCAACGATACAGCTGTATCCTCTTCGGTGTCCGTACTGGCCACTTCGACGCATGAATTCACGGTTCACGTCAGTGACAGTCGAATCATGAAAACTGCTTGCAGTTCGTTCCTTTACAAGGTCCTTTATTCTATTTAGATAATAGGGAAAGCAAACTGATTAAGCACCTGGCTAAAACGCCAGTGGTAGCAACGTCCGCAGCGACGAGTGAAGAAACGAGACTGGCAGCCCACCACGCTTCCGTACTAGGTCTTGCTACCGGGATCTGAATGCACTCCTCGGCGGATGGCAACGTTCAGACTTAATCATTGTGGGCGCCAGGCCCAGCATGGGGAAAACGGCGTTTGTCATCGGTTCCGTACTCGCCGCAGCCAAAGCTGGCTATCGGGTCGGGGTGCTGTCCATCGAGATGTCCCGTCGTCAGGTAGGACTGCGATTGCACGGGATGGAAGGGCCGATCGATGTGCACGCCTTAAAGACTGGATCGCTCACTGCACACGGGTGGACGCTCTTGGCCGCAACGGCTCAGCAGTTGGAATCGCTCCCCATCCACATCGATGACTCGTGTGTCGTCACCGTCGAACAGATCGTTGCAAAAGCTCGGCACCTGCAAGCAAGGAGCGGCCTAGATCTCCTCGTCGTCGACTATCTGGGACTGCTGCAATTCGATGGCACCGATACAGTACAGCAGGGTATTTCCGACGCCTCGCGCAAACTCAAGCTCTTGGCGAAGGAACTCGATATTCCCGTCATCGTCCTCTCTCAGCTCTCCCGAGCCTGCGAATCACGACCAGACAAACGGCCCATGCTCTCTGATCTGCGTGACTCAGGTGCGATCGAACAGGATGCCGACGTCGCGCTTTTCCTCTATCGACATGAAGTCTATGTGACCGATACCGATGAGAAGGGCATCGCCGAGGTCTTAGTCAAGAAGCATCGCAACGGGCCGATCGGGGATCGACGATTGAGGTTTGTGGACCGCTTCGCACGGTTTGAGGATCTAACGGGGTGAGTGATGGAGGAGCATGCCAGCGACAGCATCTTGGAGCATGAGCGATTGGAAGTCGCTCCGGCGCCAGACGAGTTTCCTATCTTCGACGAACAACTCAAGACGGAGCATGAGTGTCCTCGATGCCACTATCAGTGGACGGAAAGTCAACCCCACGTTCAAGCCGACTACCCAGTTAATTAAGGTCAGCACGATGAATGGAAAGCTAATCCAAATCACGACGCTGAATAATCTCTTGGCCGATCCTGGCATCGTTGTTGACCTGTCACCGGAGACGGCCCAGATGCTCCTGATCGAGCTCGTTTCGCTTCAACCGCTATTGATTCAAAAGGCGTTAATGGGAGCACAGAATTGGCAGGAGAAGGAGATTGTTCTGACTGTCCGTGAGGTGGCTGCGCAACTGAAACTGTCCCCTTATCGAGTCTATGAACTAGCTCGCCAAGGCACTTTGAAGTCCATACGCCTTGGGAAATCGGTACGTGTGAGACCCTCGGCTGTTGCAGAGTACTTGGCTCATCAGGGCGCTGGACACTGACGTATACGGGCCGTATAGTTAATCCATGACCGGATCAGTACTCAGACGGATACGAAAGCGGCTCGGCATCACGCAGCAAGCGTTCGCCACGCGAATCGGCGTGGCCTCGAATACCCTCGCACGGTGGGAGCGGGATGAAATGAAGATTACGGAACCGGTCGCGCGACTCATTACTTTTTTGAGCAAATCAGCTCCATCACCCTCGCGGAAAGATAAGCGCTAATCATGGCCTGTATACGCAAACGGCGCGGCAAGTACGTTGTGGATTGGCGAGATGAGGCGGGAGTCCGGCGCTGGAGGAGTTTTGATCGCAAGAGCGACGCCGACGCCTTCCGCGATAAAGTAGGGCCAGAAGCCCGTCACCGGGTGACTCCAGCTGTTCCCGCCGCTATCACGTTGAAGGATTATGCGGACTACTGGACCCTGCTGATTGGCCATACGGTCAAGCGGCGGACCCTCGCTCGCTATACCGAGATCCTCAAGCTGCACTGGTTCCCTCGATTCGAGAAGGTCCGCGTTCGGGACCTAGACAGGGGACGAATCAAACAGTTCCTGACCGAGAAACTAAATGCAGAGCTTGAAAGACGGACAGTGAGGAACATTCAGTCTGTCTTACGGACCATGCTAAACCACGCGATCGAGGATGGCGTGATTGCCACCAATCCCGCCGCGAGACTTGGACGGACCCTGAAATTGACCGTGTCCAAGGCGACTACGCAAGAGGAAATCAAAGCCCTGACGGAAGACCAACGGCAACTTTTCTTAGCCACAGCACGACGTGAAGCCCCACGCTACTATCCGCTGTTTTTTGTTCTAGCAGGAACGGGCATGCGCTTGGGCGAAGGCTTGGCACTGCAACCAGAGGACCTTGATGGGTCTACAAAGACGATTCGCATTGCCCGCGCTTTTTCTCAGGATGGGGGGCTCGACACCCCTAAATCAGGGCACGGACGAACCGTAGATATGTCTAAACTCCTTGCTGACACGCTAGCCTCCCATGCGTTGACGCGCAAAACTGACAAGCTCAAGTATGGATGGAGCGAACTGCCACCTTGGATGTTTATGACTAAAAAGGCACGCCCGTCGATCCGGCCAACATACGCCATGCGATGCTGCGGGTCTTGAAATTAGCCAAGCTCCCCCTGCACTTCACGCCGCACTGTTTGCGCCATACCTATGCGTCGATATTGTTGGCCGATGGTGTCAGTCCTGTCTACGTGCAGGAACAGCTCGGTCACGCGACGATTGAACTGACAGTCTCGACCTATGGACGCTGGTTAAAAAAGAAGGCGCCAGGTGCCCTCGATCGCCTCGACTCTGCAATCAACTTGGAGAGTGGTAGCAAAGTGGTAGCAGAAGCAGCTTTTGCGGTGGGAGCGGGAGGGACTCCCTCAGCGGGAGTCCCCTATATTCAAGCACTTAAAGTGGAGCCGGCGATCCGGATTGAACGGACGACCTGCGGTTTACGAATGGCAACAAGACGTTTTTAAAAAGGCTCGGTGTTTCAAATGGTTTCCCCGTTTCTTATTTGAATACCGTGGCTTAAGACGTTTCCAGCAGCTCTACTGATTGCATAGCTTCATATGAATTCGAACAACTTTTAGCACATATTTAGCACATGGAGGTGGGGTGAACCCCTCCGCTTACTTTTTGAGGCAGAAACTGGAGCTCGATGATCAGTAACGTTTTGACTTTTATTATAAGATGGCGTAAGCTGAAAAAGCTTACATATAAGAATGAAAACATTGGGAGGACATATACGGGAATTACGGGAGGCCAAGGATTTGTCCCTTCGTGAATTCGCGAAAAAGCTAGGCGGTCTGTCGGCTGCATTCCTTTCCGATGTGGAGTTAGGCCGCAGATACCCATCCGAAAAGGTTCTTACTGATATGGCGAAGGTTTTACATACCTCACTGGACGACCTACGAAGTTATGACCTTCGTCCTCTCGTGGAAGACATGAAGCGGCTGGCTACGAGCAATCCAGTGTACGGATTGGCTTTTAGAAAAGTGATTGATACAGGAGTGAGTGCTGATGACCTCTTACAGCTTGCCAAAAAACAATCACATCACAAAAAACAATGAAAATATCCTCCTGCAAACAAGGTCCATTTAAAGAGCGACCCCATTACACGTTGGAGGAGATTGAAGACATTTGCTTGGATAACCTTAAAGCCGTTGATCTGCTTCCTTTGATTCCCGGGCCAATCCGCATTGAAAGGTTCATTGAGAAACGGTTTAAAATCTCACCAATTTACGGTGATCTTTCTGACGGTGTTCTAGGATATTCGAAATTTGGTCCTGCTGGGGTAGAAGAGATAGTTGTATCGCGCTCACTAGAAGCTGAGGGAAGCCTGGTCGCAGAGAGACGAATTTCAACAACCTTGGCCCATGAAGCTGGGCATTGTCTCTTGCAAGCCCATCTTTTTGCACTTGAATCAGATTTTCGGACTCTCTTCGGTGACGGCTTGGACAAGATTGAACCGAAGATTCTCTGCCGGAATGGTTCAATTAGTGGCGTCAAACACGCCAAGTCAACAATTTATGATGGGCGCTGGTGGGAATATCAAGCTAACCGGGGGATTGGGGCGCTCTTGATTCCACGGCCATTGTTGATTGAAAGTTTGAAATCATTTCTGTTGCCGCAAGGTATTCTTCTGCTCGATGGACTCGATGAATCACGACGGTCTGAGGCGATCGTCAGCATTGCGGAAACCTTCGGAGTAAATCCAATCGTGGCCAAAATCAGAATTGATGACGTATTTCCATTGGCCCATGCAGCACAATTGACATTGTAACTTTTTTTATGTACAGTGTAAGCTAAGTCAGCTTACAACAATATTGAAAGGAGATGGAGAGATGCAGGAAGAACATAATGACTCAAAACATGTGAAGGTTACTTTGGTCTGGGGAGGAACTGGGGAGAGTAAAACAGCAAACATCAAATTAGATGAAAAGGTCGAAGAGGTATTTAATCTCATATATAAGCGGTTTCATCAACAGGCTTCAGACCAAGACACATTTGAAATTAATGAACATGCGTTCTCGCGGTCAGAGTTTAATAAAACAATTGCAGAATTGCTTGAACAATTCGGCATGGAGTTGACATTGGAGGTTATTCCTCCGACATCAGGCGCTTGGTAAAAGAACATGGCACTTTCAGTCATGTCGCGTCTTGCTCTTCAAAAGCATATACCTTTGCTCCAGGATGGGCATTATGCCAAGCGGTACGGTTGGCAGGTAAATATGGACTGGGAAACAGGTGTTTGCCATGTTCGGCTGATTTGCCCATTCGTTGATAAGGAATTAAGGAAAGAGCATGTCTATATGATTCAGATTTCGTTTGATTACTATCCTGCCGAACAGCCCGGGGTACGATTCGTTGATCCTGAGACACGGCAAGTAGGTAATAGTGAGACCTTCCAGAGATGCTGGCCCAACATAGAGGGTAATCCATGGATAAATGTTCAGATGAATGCTCAAGATCCAGGAGCGTCCTATCTCTGCTTTCAATGGACGCATGAATTCAGGAAAACCCATGGTCAACCTGAACCCACAGATCCCAAAACCTGGAATTCCGACAAACATAGTGTGGTTGGTGTGATCAGAATGATTCAAAAAGCTTTGAATTCTCCCTATTACAAAGGTTACCGCCAGCCATGAGTGAGCTTCCAACAAGGATCGAAGAATTGGTACTTTCTGAAACTATTTTGGTCGACTCAGATCGGCTTATTAGTCCTTTCCGTGAGAAGGGGGTAGAGGGCGCACTTCTCTGGTTTGGGCAATGCTTGGGAAATGGGCGCTGTATTGTTATGGAATGTGTCTGTCCGCCCCAACAGAATGCCAAGGGTTCTTATTCCATATCGGGTGAGAGCATGCGACTTGTTAGACGGGAAGTACGACCTAAAAATCTTCTTCTCCTTGTCCAGGTACATACTCATCCCAAAGAAGCCTTTTTTTCGCCTTGGGATTCTGAAAACGCATTGAATAACAAGCCCGGAGCCCTAAATTTAGTTGTTCCGTACTACGGTGCCATTAGTTGGTCGCGGCGCGAAGGTTTTGTAATGGTGGAATTGGACGATCATGGCATTTGGCGTCCTTGGATTGTGGATGATTGGGAGCGATTGAAAATACAAGGTAGATAAGCTTGCATGAATAACCGAATTGATCAATTTGCGGATCGACACGAAAGGCTTTTAGGTCGACATCCGGACCTCTTCAAAAATGATAAGAAGGACAAAGTTGCAATTTTTGGCGATCCAGATTTCCTTCGAACATTTAGCGGACAGGTGACATGGACAACAGCGCTTAATCTCATAGGACGACTATATAAAGGCGTGAGGGAAGTTAGGATTGTGCTGAGGGAACATATTGCTCTGCTGCCCCATGTCTTCTTTCCAAATTCATATCAGAATATTAAAGATGCTTCATTGGATTTGTTAAACCAGCTGTCATCAGGTTGCTATCTCGTGAGCGAGGGGGAAATACCATTTGGAGATGATTCATGGGTTGTCCTTCATATTGGAAGGGCTTCCAAGTTGAACGACCTTTCAGTTTCAGTCGCGGCAAACGGCTGGGTTTCATTCATCAACAGTTCTAAATGGGAAACACTTGAAGAAAATCCCAATCCGGTGGGGAGTGTAATGGCAGCATCATTGGCAGCAGCGGAAGTGTACAAAAGGCTTTATTCTGTGAACCAGGACCTGCACGCGACGACTGAGATGATTTTTTCGGCCTATGAGTACTTGCCAGCAATTGGAAATAATCCTCCCCTTCCAAAACTTCTCAACCTTCCTAGAATTTATATGCCTGGAGCCGGTGCTATTGGAATGGCAACCGTGTATTTGCTCAATAATCTTTCAATGACTCTTATATCTGAGGGAATATTCGTTGTAGATAAAGACATCCTAGACGATACCAGTTTTAATCGATGCATTTTGGCAGTTCCTGAAGATAAAGGAAGACTGAAAGTAAGTATCATTGCAGAGCGAGTAGAACAGGATAGACTAAATGTTCATGCGATAAATTTATTTTGGGAAGATTTTCTGAACGATGCTTTTCACAATGATTCATCGAAATTTGGTCTTGTGGTGTCATGTGTGGATAAATATGAAGCACGAAAAGCCGTTCAATATCTACGAATTCCTCAAAGGCTTCTTACTGCTGGCACATCGGATTTCCTCGTGAGTGTGTCCAGTCACAAATTAGATGACAACCTTTCATGTGCTCTCTGTTACCAACCAAAAACTCCAGAGCCTAAATGTAGTGAGGCTTCAAAAGAAGCGCAGGCTTTGTTTAAAGCTGACCTAATTGAACCCTCAATAGGATTCGTTTCGGTTCTGGCGGGAGCAATACTGGGAGGAGAGATAATCAAAGAAGTAGTGCCTGAATGGAAAGGGGCAAGGATAAACAACACAGTAAGATGCAAAGTCCTGAAAAGAAGTTTTGCTATTCGGACTAGAAAAAAAGATCCTACTTGCGGATGCAATACAGAATTTCTTGCAGAAGCATACCGTAGAACATGGCATCATCATTAGAACCAACTCTGAAGGCGACAATCCGGACTCGCCAATTGGATCGCAAACCTTGTGCGAAGGACGAAACGAATTAGCTAGCCCTCCTCGATCTCTGCAGAAATACTGGACTTTCTGTGTAGGTACCCTAGTTTAGTTCAAAAAACTAAGGAATTTAGTAGTAAGCATCCATGGCTTACCGCCCTCCCCCGCTAAAGTATCCTCGAATGCCTTAGTTCATTATGTTATCTTCTCCGCTCTTGCTGTACCTTTCTTCATGAAGGGAGGCTTTGCAGTATGCCGGCTCAGCAACTAATCTGCGGCGATGTGGGACAGTCGCTAGCAATCCTGCGAAAGCGACTTCTTGATCTTACAAAAAACAATAAGCTCCTTAATTTTAGACACACAAAATCCTCATCGCTCCGCATTGTAGATGAACTTCCCGACGAACTCTTCAAGCGATTACTAGACGGCCAAAAGCTCATCTTCGAGGCAGTACCTGACCCGCCTCTCTCTGAATATGGTTCCGCGGAACTAGCAGAGGAGAGCACCGTCAAGCCTTTCGACCGCTCAAAACCTCCTGCTTCTACCTATGCGCGGAAGCTTGGTTATAACACCTCCTATGAATTGCCAGTCCCTGGCCATTCTCAACTCACTGTTCAACACCATCACGATAACAAAATAAGAACGCTTCATTATCAGGAGGAGCTTGAAAAGCTTTTGCGTCGCATATTAACTGCGGCAAACACCGCTATAGAGGAATCCGGCAGCAACATGCTCTATTTAATTTTCGGATTCCTCGAATGGCAGGAGCTTGATGTAAAAGATAAGTCCTACTTAGCTCCTTTGTTTCTTATGCCTATTACACTTAATTATGCGAGAGCAAATAGAACAACTGGGCGGTATGAGTTTTCAATAGAGTATTCAGGGGAAGATATAACAACGAATGTCTCCCTGCGAGAGTTTTTGAAGCAGGATTTTCAGCTCGCTCTCCAAGATCTCACAGACACTGATACTCCCGAATCGTACTTCAACAAGGTGTCTCACTTGTTGAGGAGCAAACCGAATTGGAGTGTACGTCGCAACATAACCGTTGGCTTACTCCATTTCGGCACCCTTCTGATGTACCTGGATCTTGATCCAGCAAGGTGGCCTCTTACCGAGGGTATTGTGTCAAAGCCAAGAGTGAGAGAGCTGTTTGAGGGAGCCTGCCCTGAATCTGACGAGGCGAAAGAATATGCTCTTGACTCTCCTGAGTTGGCCGGACGAGTCCCATTACTTGTTTTTGACGCTGATAGCTCACAGCACAGCGCTCTAGTTGACGCATGCCAGGGGAAAAATCTAGTCATACAAGGTCCTCCAGGAACAGGCAAAAGCCAAACGATCACAAACCTAATTGCAGTCGCACTTGCAAATAAGAAGAAAGTACTGTTTATCTCCGAAAAGCTTGCAGCATTGGAGGTTGTAAGAAAGCGATTGGATGAAGCTGGTCTGGGAACGTTCTGCCTAGAGTTACATAGCCACAAAACGCAAAAGAAGGAATTCTTAAAGGATCTAGATCGCCGTTTAAAGCTCAGACTTAATGCGCCAGAATCTCTTGACGGTCTTTTGGACAGTTTAAAGAGAATGCGTAACGAACTGACAGACTATGCGACACTGATGAATTCAGAGTTCGGATCTCTTAGATTATCAATATTTCGTCTTATTTGGCTTAGGGAGCGATTGCTCAAAAGCATTTTAAAAATCGTTCCCACTGCGGCCCTTCCGATCATGCACAGTGCTGAATCAGTAACGCCATCTGACCTTGATTCCTTTAAGGTGCATCTAAAGACATTTCATTCGGCATTAAGTGACATAACGCAGAGCTATTCCTCTGTGCTGGAACATCCGTGGTATGGCGTGACAAATGTTGATATCGGAGCCTACGAAGAACACAAATTGACAGAATGCCTTTCAGAATTGCATTTATCCGCTCAATCGTTATCGAAAAGTCTTAAGGCTACTTGTGCCTCGACCGGGCTTTCCCAGCAGGCATTATTTAGCTCTTTGTCTGCTCTTGACGAAGTATGCGGGAAAATTAAACTGGAAAAGACCGAGATTTTAGATGTACTTCCCGCTCTTGAAACTAAGTCAAACCGGGACAGAATTAAAGAGTTTGCCGAATTGTTGTGTGTCTGGCGAACAAAACAGTCACAGCTTGAGAGCAAATTTGTTGAGTTCCCGAGTCATGAAGAATGGAATAAAAAGGCTGTTTTAGAAGCCTGTTCGGATAATGTAGTCAACAGGCATGGGGCGACTATCGGCGATGTGATAAAACGATCCGAGGCGCTTCGAGCAATCCTATCCAAGATCGATCATTCTTCTCAACATTTTAGATCAATAATGGATCGACTGGGTCATGATGCTATATACGGGCATCATTCTGTTGCTGCTTTAAGATCCTTAACGGAGCTTGCAGCCTCGGCGCCTTGTGAGCTACTTCATATCCAACATCCAGGTCTTGATAAGGAATCGGCGCCACTCTCTTTAAAGAAAGCATCATACCAGGCCTCAATTTTGAAGGAGGCAAAAACCGCACTTGAAGTTTGGTGTACGGTTGATTCACTTCCATCGATTGAAGATCTTACGAACTGGAGAGACGTTCTTGTTCAATCAAACTCATTCAGTCGGATATTTAGCACTAGGTGTCGCAAAGCACTAGCTGCCTATCGCCTTCTTTTGAAGATACCGGGAAAGCGGCCAATACATCAAATCTGCGCGGATCTTAACGATGCAATAGACTTCAGCAAAAAACTCAGTGCTTTCGAGCGAAATACCAACTTCAAGGAAGTCTTTGGCGAATACTTTGGAAGCATTGATACGGACTTTGAGAGCTTCGGCAGTGTCCTTGCTTGGAAAGAAAGAGGGCGAGAATTATCAGCAACAGTTCACAATAGCTGCCAGGATCTTATCGATGGATTCCGGAAGGCTCCACGTGCCCAACTAGCTCAGTTGAAGATTTGGCTAGAGAGTGAAAGACAAACAATCGAAAAACTTGAGGCGACAGAAAGCGAAATTTTTGAATTAGTTCCGAATGCTGAGGATTCCACAGACTTCAGTAAGGCAAAGGAAAGACTGGAATCCTTGCTTGGCGAGTGTCAGAACGCATTAGCAGTATTGATGCCCCTCCATTTAGTGCCTGATGAGCCGTTATTGGCCATTCCAGGCCTCTTAAATGAGGTCGGAAAGAACCTGCTCCTGCAAAAAGAGATCGATAATCACACGGCTTCAAGCTTTCTTGGTAAACATTTCTCTGGATCGAAAACAAATTATGAGAGTCTTGAAGCGACTCTTGAACTGGCAGGAGTACTGGATAGAGAAGACATAGATCAAGAAGTCAAAAGCTGGCTGTTTACCCCATCACTTCCAGAACGCTTATCCCTAGCTCGCCATTATCTCAATGAAGCACTACCCTTGCTAACAAAGTTCGACACAACGTCGGCACAATTCAGAGCAATGGCAAAGCTGAATGAATTGGAATGGTTTGGAAATAAACTAGCTATAAGCCGTGTGGAACAAGCTATCTCCCGGGCAGAAATTGCCCTCGGAAATGTCGAAAGTTTAAGCGACTGGATCCATTACCTACGCTGCAGGCAGGAAGTGGAGGCAAAGGGTTTATCGAAGGTAGTCGAGTTTGCAGAAACAGGAGTTATCCCACGCACGCATATCGAGGCTACTGGATTGTTTTGCGTCATAAACTCATTGATTGAGAAATGCTTCGCAGCGAATCCACTCTTAAGGAAGTTTGCTGGGATGACGCATAACCAAGTACGAAAGCGATTCGCTGAGTTGGACTCTGAGGTAATTGATGCACATCGAGCTAAGATCGCGCATGGCCTTGCCATCTCTCCCATTCCAGCAGGAATTACAAGCGGTATGGCCGGTACCCTGACAGATCGAACTTTAATAGAACGTGAAATTGAAAAGGAAAGACGACACATCCCAATCCGACAAGTGATAAGACGTGCGGGAAGAGCCCTCCAGGCAATGAAGCCTTGCTTCATGATGGGGCCACACTCAGTTGCCCAGTATCTCCAACCTGGAGAGATGTCATTCGACTTAGTCATAATGGATGAGGCCTCCCAACTGAAACCAGAATGCGCCATAGGAGCAATTGCAAGAGCAGAACAGGTAGTCATCGTGGGCGATCCTAAACAGCTACCTCCAACAACGTTCTTTGAAAAGTTCATGAATGATAGTTTTGAAGATGATAACGAAGAAGACGACCCTTTAGCCGGCCAGTCTGAGAGCATCCTAGAGCTTGCAAGCGTTATATATAAACCGAACCGACGTCTTCGTTGGCATTATCGCTCAAGGCATGAAAGTCTCATAGCTTTCTCGAATGCAGAGTTCTATGGAGACCTCATAATCTTCCCTTCGGCAACATCCGAAAGCCCTGCTTTGGGGGTAAAATACCGCCATGTAAATAATGGTATTTTTGAGCACAGGCATAACCATGTAGAAGCCCAAAAGATAGTGGATGCTGCTGTCGAGCATATGACTGCGATGTCAACAGAATCGCTTGGTATCGTCGCTATGAACATAGCACAACAGACTTTGATACAAGACTTAATCGAAGAGCGACGGAAGACTAATCCATATGTTCAATCGTATATAGAAGCAAGAAAGAATGGCCTTGAGCCATTCTTTGTGAAGAACCTGGAAACAGTCCAGGGAGATGAGCGCGATGTTATCCTTATTTCCTTCACTTACGGAAGGAACAGCGAAGGAGTTCTTCATCAAAGATTTGGTCCAATAAATGGAGACTCCGGTCATAGAAGGCTTAACGTCGTTTTTACCAGGGCCAAGCGACGGACAGAAGTCTTTACCTCGATAGACCCCGACGATATTCGAATAGAACCAAGCAGTAAGTGGGGATTGAGAGCACTAAAAGGCTATCTCCATTATGCAAAAACGGGAATTCTCAGTGCTCCGCAAGGTTCATGCGGATCTGCCGAGAGTGATTTTGAATTAACGGTCGGACAGGCGCTAAAGGAGCGTGGCTTTCAAATTGTTCCACAAGTAGGGGTAGCTGGTTATTTCATTGATTTAGGAGTCATTCATCCAAAACATCCCGGAACATTCATCCTGGGCGTCGAATGCGATGGGGCGGCATATCATAGTGCAAGGTCAGCGCGTGATCGTGATCGTCTCAGGGAGGAAGTATTATGCGACCTTGGATGGAATATTCACCGGATCTGGTCTACTGACTGGTTCAAAAATAGTGATAAGGAAATTAACCGAATCGGGGAACACATTAAGTCGATTCTAGAACAAGAACAGTCTCGTGAAGAGTATGACGAAAGGTCTGAATCAGACGTTGTGGACTTGGCAGACCATTCAAAGAAAAGTATAAGTGTTGTAGAGGCACGCCAACTTTTGATTAATTTGAGAGAAAAACAGATTCGACCTGCATTTCCTGACGTTGACCCAAGCCACGGTCTTTTGAGAAAAACAATGCTTGATGCTCTTCTTCGTTTGTGCCCCACATGCGTGGAGCAGTTCACCGCAGTGATTCCAGCCGCCATGCGAAGCAGTACAGATACTCGTCATATGAAGTTCCTTCCACAAGTTTTCGAAATTCTCTTTCAGTTGTAAATATTTTCCGCCGCTCAGTCATATAGAGATCCTTGCCTTGGGGCCGTCTTTCGGTTGCATATGTGATTGGACTGAGTTGCATCTCCCGCCGCACTCACGTTTTAGCTTTCATCCCTAATACGTCCCTAACTGTCCCTAGCAGGCCTAAGCAGGGGTCTTCTCATCACCCTTGAATCCAAGGCTGGACGGCCGTTTAGCACAAATTTAGCACAGGTGCAGGTTTTATCTGGTGAGGCTTCTCTAAGCTGCTGAAAAAATGGAGCCGGCGATCCGGATTGAACGGACGACCTGCGGTTTACGAAACCGCTGCTCTACCAACTGAGCTACGCCGGCGCGGGGTGTAATTTAGCGCACTTGCGTGAACCGTGTCTAGCAAACGTTCGTCGTTTGAGGGAACCAGTGAGCAACGCTCGACAAGAGGGAAGGCTGAGCCGTCAGATTCCGGCACGGTTTCACTTGCCTGTGCACCAGGCTCGTGTGCATGTGCAGTTTTCCCATGGCGGTTTCTTCTAGGTCACTACAGTTTACGAAATACCGAAACGACGCGTCCTAGGAGGAACCCGAGGTTCAACGGCGCTGGGTCCGGTCATCCACCATGTGGAATCCGTGATTTGCGTGACGGGTCAGTCGATGATCGGCGCACTGCCCTCAACGATGTGGGAAGAGATTGATTATCCACTTGAAGGAGAAGCACGTTTGCTTCAAGCTCTTGAACACAAGAAACCACGGCCTCGCACTCCTCATTCGTCAAGGCCACATGCTGTTGATGCACCTCATTGCTGAGCTGTATACACACCGTTTTCAGGAGATTAATCTTTCCCCTCATGCATGAATCTTTGCATAGGGGCAGAGCGCTTGCGACTGGGTAGCTCCCGAGTAGAGGCAGGGATCGAAGCCTGAACACACAAGGACGAACGCTGTGTTGGATCCGAGAACGGATCCAACGCGCAATTACTTGAATCGAGCAAGGGGCTGTAGCCTGACTAACGCCCCTTGGCCTGGCCCGGGGAGGCAGAGGGGCTCTTGCTCATTGCCATACTGCTCTCGGGCGATCTTGAGCACCTGCCCCTTGGTGTAGGTGCAGAGTTCGCCTGTAAAGATGGTGCCGTTCTTATCGAGGTCTGCGGCGCCGCCAAGACCTTTGAGTAATTCATAGGTGAATAGCCCGTGCCGGCCCTGGTCGTAACTATGGGACTCCTGAACTGCCCTGTTGCCGATCATCCACATAATCTTCTCTTTCCCGGAGCCTTCCCGTTCCCACAGCGGAGCGACCCCGACTGCTGTTTCCTTGCCGGGCTCCAATTCAAGCGAAAGATCGAGCATGACGACGGCCGCCTGAATCGGCAGCCTCGCTAAAGATTCCTGTACCCGGCGAAGAGAGTAACGGCGCGCGCCTGACGTGGCCGTACTGTCGAACAGCATGATTGACACCGTGCCCGTGGCGCGCTCAACCACGCCCCTCCCCGTAATCGACACATACACCACGGTTCCAGGATCGACCAGCTCAGGCAACCACTCTTCAAACACTTCCGCCAGGTCGCTCTTGAGAGCATGAGAACCCACGAGCATGCGTATGCGCTCGGAAGGAATCCCTCCGATCGATTTGAAATACATCGCCGTGACCGCGGCATCTCGTTCGGCATATTTGACACTGGTTATACTGCTCTCTCGAAACCGCCCCACACCGATGACAATCCCGACGGCTTTCGGCTGTTTCAGTATGCTGGTCTGTTTCGACAGCTGATCGACATCGACGGGCGGGGGCATCACCTGCGCCGCCGACCCAGGCTTCATCGCCACCAGAAACTTTTTCGCCGCAGGCAGTTGGACTGAAGAGGACCCGGCGTGCAATGTCAACGTCAACTCCTCTTGTACAGCATCGTTGACCGCCCCGACTTTGCCGTCCAACGTCACGCGCTTCACTTCGCCAGAGGCCAGATCCCCGACGGATACCACGCTGGGAACTCCCTCGATCAACAGTGGCGCGGCAGTCACCGACAACTCGACTGCCCGTGCAGTGCCAGGCCCTTCATTCTTCACTTCGACTTCAATCGCGACCGCTTCGCCGCTATGGAGCACCTGAATACGATGCTCGTTTCGGACGATCGCCCGGAATATCACTGCGGCAGGTTCATCCACTGGAACCGGTAGAGGAACGGCCGCGGCAGACTGCGATGGCATCGCCTTGGGGTCACCCTGCTTGCGTGCTTGCGCGACAGCGACAATCGCGGTAGACGTCCCAAGTTGTTGAGCCATCCCGTCAGTCACCAAGCCAATGGCCTCTTGGGCAATCGCATCGAGACCCTTCACCTCACACGAGGCTTCGCTGACATCGACCTCTCCACGACCAATGCTTTGAATCTTCTTGCTGTAGAGGGCGGCACCATCAGCAGCCGTGTAGGAAAAATCCAACCCGAGCGTCACTGTAGCCGGATAACGCTTGGTGGCTTTTCGAACGATAGCCAGATCGACATGGGCCAGCCCCAATGCCGCATCGACAGAGCCATCCGTCACCGACGAGGAGCGCACGTCCCCCGTTAGGACTTTTTCAAAGACGAGGCCGGTTTTCCGTTTGAGCATGTTCTGTAATGAGGTGCTGATCGGGAAGGATTGGGCTTGGCCGCATGCATCCTGATAGGTGAGTTTCGCCCCAGCGATACTCATGTCTGATCGAAGCAACACGGTGAGGGGATGATAGTAGCCGATGGTTGCCCCGTCTCGACTCGAGAAGAGTGAGCAGCTTGTCAACGTCAGAACGCACAGTCCCACAGCAAGCCCTACAGCTGCGCGAATCAGAAAGAAAGGACGTGCTGATTGGACAACCTGCACAATCAATCTTATACAAAAAAACATCCGATGAGCACAACCCAGCGGCTTAGCCGCGCGAGACAGGCGAGACTTGCGGGACGGGCGAGACGGGTGATGGTTCGAGGTTCACAGTTCGAAGTTTTTGAGCTTCAAGTCGCGCCTGTCTCGCGCTTCTCGCCCCGCGCGCCACGGCGCGGCGTTGACACCCCGGCACCCCTCGGCTAAGTTCATCCGCATGACCGAGTCTCTTTCGCCGGTGCCGGAATTACCATCGTCCCCACGATTCTCCTGGTCGGCCACCACCAGGCTCATCCGCCTCCAGAATCAGACTGGGACTTGGCTGCTCATGTTCCCAACCCTATGGTCCTTGGCCTTGGCTTCCCGCGGCACCCCTCCCCTGCGCCTGCTCGCGATCTTTGTTGCTGGATCGTTCGTGATGCGCAGCGCCGGAGTCGTGTTGAACGATTTGGCGGATCGATCTTTCGATCGGCATGTCGTGCGCACACGGATACGGCCGCTCGCATCTGGTGAACTGAGCCCGACACATGCACTGCTGATCCTCGGCCTCTTCCTCTCCATGGCCGGAATACTCGTACTGCTCCTCGACCCGTTTACGATCCTCTTAAGTCCGGTCGCCGTCCTCTTGGCCGGCCTCTATCCCTTTGCGAAACGCGTCATCCATATCCCGCAAGCGATGTTGGGTATCGCGTTCGGCTGGGGCACCATCATGGCCTGGACCGCCTCGCGGGGGGAGATTGAAGCGCCGGCCTGCTTCCTGTTTGCTGCGACGGTCTTCTGGGCCATCGGATACGATACGATCTATGCGCTTCAAGATCGGGAGGACGATCGCCGGATCGGCGTGAAATCTTCGGCGCTGCTGTTCGGGTCGTCGACGTGGATCGCGGTCGGGGCAGTCTTCTGCGCGATGCTGCTGCTCCTGGGACTCGCAGGCTGGTTCGCTCAGATCGGCTGGATCTACTATGCCGCGATCGCGGCCGTTGGAGCGTGGTGTCTGAGGCAGGCGTTACAGCTCAGACAGGACATATCAACTCCGACTGCCTTTCACATGTTTCGGCAACATGTGTGGGTTGGAGCTGCGGTCTTCGTTGGAATGATGGCAGGATTTCTGCTCTAGTAGGATACAGCAGTTTGCTGGTTTGTTTGGCCTGTTTGGTTTTTTGGTTGAGCGAAACTAATCAGATCAACCAGAGAAACCAAATGAACAAGATAAACCGAGTTTAGCTCAGGCCTGCTATGTTCATTTCTTCTTTTTCTCGGCCGGAGCAGGAGTCGGATCCGCAGCCGGGGCTGCAGCGGGGGCGTCGGCCTCATCCTCCGACTGTTCCCCTTTCAGCGTCGCAAGATACAACGTCACGGCCTTGGCATCGGAATCGCTAAGCCCAAGCGCCGGCATTCTGGTTTCCGCATTCATTGCCTGCGGATTTTTCAACCACCGATAGACCCAGGTCCCATTCAATCGAAATCCAGCCCGATCAAGCGCCGGCCCGACCTTGCCGCCATCGGGGCCGATACTGTGACACCCATTGCAGCCATACTTGTTCTCATAGAGTCGTTGGCCATACGCAACCGTCTTAGCAAGCTGATCCGGCTTGATCGTCAGATCCGGTCTGGGAACGCTCGTACCTTTTCCCGGCCTTGTCACCAGATTCGTCATGGCGGCTTGAGCAGCGTCGAGTTCCTTTTTCGCCTTGCTCATGGCGGCCAGTTCATCGGCGTAGGCGGATTCGTCCACCTCGACATCCTTCTTGAGCGCTTCACTCTTCTTCTCCGCCTCTTCGCTGGCTTGCTTTTCAGCCACCTCATAGGCCTTGGTCGCCTGCTCCAAGTTGGTTTGGGCCGTCTGGAGCGCCGTCGCCAACTGCTTCTTCCGCTCTTCGACTTTAAATTCCATCTTCTGGCCGTGAAGGCCGCGGACATACCCGACAATGGCCCAGACTTCTTCTTCTGACAACGTGTACTTGAAGGTCGGCATGGTCGGCACGGCAAAATCGTCGTCGCCGATTTCGTCTCCGCCTTCTTCGCTCGTGTCCTTCATATCGCGTGAAATTGTGTTGAAGATGTCTTCGTCTTTTAAGGTACTCATCTCTGACTTGTTCGTGAGATCTTTGGGCTTGGGATCGGGCATTGATGACCAATTGAACCCTTCGTTCTGCTTTCCGCTCTCACCATGACAGTGCGAGCAGTAGTGACTGTAGAGTTCATGTCCCTTTGCCCCTTGCTCGTTGGCACAACCTGCCACAGTCACCAAGGCCCAAATTCCGGCCAGTGCCCCCACGATTCCCATTGCGTATAGGCGAGCCGCTTTCATGCTGAATCACCTTTCTTTAGCTTGCGGATCAGAACGAACTGAAATCCGAGAGCCAGGCCCACGGCGATGGCCGCATAGTAATAGCCGGTATAATCCGGTGGCGCCTCTGCACGGAAATACCACCAAGAGGAGACGGCCTTTTGGGACCCCTTCTCTTTCAGCTCCCCACTGCTTGGGTCTTTCTTTCCATCCCAGGCGGCGAAGCCGATATTGATGAACCCGGCTGTCGCGATTTGCGTGTCTTCATCCGGATGTTCGGTGGCGAGTGGCCGCGTAAAGACCACTTTCCATCTGCCGTTCGCGTAGGTCCCTTTGGCCTTCACGTCCTGGTGCGTCTGTATGTTGAGCGTGCCGAAGCCCTTGGCATTCATGTCGACGCCTTTGCCGTCTTTGTTCTTCCAATACCAAATATTGACCGGTCCACCTTCTACCTGCGCCATCGGCTGGCCATGCGCAAAGTGTGCTTTCTTGTCACCCACCATGAACTGAACCGCAGCGGCATCATCCGGATCTTCCGTCGGATCGGCGTACTCCAGGAGAATGGCGACGTTGGTCCCGTCATGCAGACCGCGCACGATCATATCTTTGACAGTTGCTTCGAGAATGCGGGTCGGCCAATGGACTTGAGGCGACATGGGAAATGTCGCAGCAGGTGCGGTGCTCCAGACTGCCGCGTTCGGGTCGTCAGCCGGCAGGGTGCCCTTCACCAGCGGGGCGCTGATCGACGAGCTTGCCTCAGTTGAGTCGGCAGCTGGTGCGGCGGGCTTGGCCTTTTCCTCGGCTGAAACGGACTGCGCCATCAGGAATCCCATGGCAAGCCACACACCGACGACGATGTTCGGAACAATTCGACTCAGTCCGCGTATCATAAGTTCCGTCCTCTCCCTACTCCCCAATTCCCTATTCACTCCTCAGAGGGTGGGGCTCTGTACTTTTCGCAACGCGCATTTTCCTGACCATCTTCCCCCTCTCTTCAAGGGGCGGATGGGCTTGTCTCCGACTGCGCGCGTCGAGCGACCACTGTATTATCGTGGGGGCTCCGGGAGCAACGGAGACAGCCCATTTGCCCCGCTATTCCCAGGTTCGAGGCGACTGGTGCGCTCCGTCGTACTCGCCCATGATAATCTTCCAAATCCATTCGTCGGGAAGTTCGAGTTCCCAGCGAGGCATCGCGGACTTCCATGGCATCCCTTCGATCGGAAGGCCGACGCCGCCCTTCTTGATTCGCCAGAAGAGATAACTTTCCTGAAGCATGGCGATCGTCGTGGGATCGGAGAAGTTCGCCGGAGGGGGATTGAAACCTCTGGCTGCCGAACCCTTGCCGTCGAAGTTTCCTCCATGGCAGGGTGAGCAGAACGCCGCGTAGAAGCCTTTTCCCTGCTGGATCGTGTCCGGTGTCTTCGGAACCGGATTCGCCAAGCCGGCATATTCTCCAGGAGGAGCCGGATGAATGGTCCTGTTCTCACCAGGCGGCGCATTGCTGACCGCTGTACTGTTATATGTTTGCCAGCCGACCAGCAACGGAAACAAGATCAAAACGACCCAACGCAATGCTTGCAGCCCGCCAATACCCTCTCCCGTCAGAAATCGTTGAATCGGTCCCCAAAATTCCTCTTTCGACTCCGCGCTTACCGTGGCAAGAATGAGAAATCCCGACGTCGTCAGCAGCATGTACAGAAATATCAAACTCGCCGGGAGCGGCGCCGAACCGGGGATATTGGGCAACACAAACTTCAAAATCAAATAGGTGATGACATTCAACGCGATCAGTTTGATCAACGGCCCCATACGTTCCTCCTCAGTGCGCTTGCGCCACGGCCACTGGACCCGAGCGATCTGCCTTCACCGGCGCGGCAGGCGCCTGTCCAGGTACGTCCAGTTCAGATGGATTGACAGAAATTGGTTCCCCGCTCATCTGCTGGAGGAACGCGATCACCGAGAGGATTTCGTTCCTGGACAGCCCGATCGGGTTCTTGTTAATGGCAGGCATCTGAGCCGGATACTCTTTCGGCAGCCCTTCATGACGATAGTCCTTATAGATATAGGCCTGCGGCTGTGTCAGACTTTCATAGAGAAACTCACGGCTCAACTTGGCCCCAATCCCTTTCAAGTCCGGACAGCGGGCTGATTCGCTGGGGCCGATCGTGTGGCACAGCGCGCATTGGCCCTTGCTAAAGAAAATCTTCTGTCCGATCGCCGCCATATCCGTCGGTGTCTTCACCGTGGCAATATCGAACTTCTCCTCAACCGGCGGTAACGACGCCATTTGCGGCACCGCCAACGCCGTCAGCATGAAGATGCCGAGCACGATTGCGACGAATCCGATGACCCGAGGGAATACGGATTTAATAAAGAGAAGGATGAGGATCCCGCATCCTACAACCGAGAGACATATCAATTGCAATCTGACTACTTCACTCATGCTGTCCCCTTCGGGTAGTTAGAAGTGCTGTGTTCTGAGTCCAATTCAAAACTCATCACTCAAAATTCAGAACTTGCGCTCTCCCGGCTTATCGAGCGCACTCGATGCGCCGGCCATCGCCGGCATACCATGCGGCAACTCTGCCTTCTTCGGTTCAGTAGCCGCTTTCGCCTTATCACTCATCGTGGCCACCCAGAAAATGAAGGCGACCAACATGCAGAAGAGGAATGTGCACAAGGACATGATTCCGGACGCATAGCCGAGCGCTGGTGAAAACGCGTATTGTGATGTATCACGGACCACGCCATAGACATGCCAATGGACACGAGAGGACGACCGTGCATACCCCATCAGCGTCATCAGGAGTATGACCATGATCGCATTGAGAACGAGGGAGTACCCAGCGCGGGGCGGCATCTTGCCCCAGACCATTTCCGTCGTGGTCTTGGCGCTCTTGAGTAGTAAGGCCGTCAGCGGTGTGATGGTCAACATGACACCGATCACAATCAATACCTGCGACGTCGAGAAGTAATTGATGCGAATGATCGCGGGAACGAAATATCCCCATACTCCAAGCACGATCACTCCGATACCTGCAATGACCAGCACGGCACCCATAATCGCTTTGGCGATCCTGGCCCAGCCGGCCGTGTCCTGCTTACCGGCCCGCCAATACATGATGAAACTCATGAAGGTCACGAGGATCATCAAATTCGAGACGGTCATTTTTGCCGACATGACACCAAGGACTCCCAGAAGCGGATGGTGGGTTCCTCCCATCTTTGCCGCCTCTTCCAAACTCGCCACGAGCGAATGGGGGGTCATCCAGACAGCCAGGCACAAGAGAAGCACGACCAACATCGCTAACATCGGCTTCCGGTACTTCAACGCTGAGCCGGGGATACGATAGGTGATCCCCAGCCAGAAATAATAGTTCGACCCGAGAAAGAGCACCCCGATGAGCATGGCCTGCAAAATGAACAGCCACGACAGGAATCCTCCCATCAGCGTGATGCCCATCTGCTGGTTATATTGGTAAATTTCACGCATGAGCCAGTAGCCGGCAAACGGGAGCGACAACAAACCGAACACACCGATGAAATTCCCGACGTAGCCCATCCAGTCATAGTGATCGCGCTCTTCCGGGGTTTTGGCAGACAGATAGCGAATCCCTGCATATGCGCCGCAGATATAGCCACCCAGCACCACATTGGCGATGATCCGGTGAATGTTCACCGGCCACCAGGTCGGATTCCATGTCGCGGCCCAGGCCCGCGCCATATCCGTCCCCTCGGCAATCACGACGGGACTGGCCTGGAACGTGGCCCAAGAGTTCGGCACGATCATGATGAAGAAGGCAAAGAAGTTCAGCATGAACCCGAGGAAAATATGGAATGTTTTCTTGCCGCCACCTTGCATCGCGTCCCAGCCATACCAATAGAGGTACAGTACCGCGGTCTCGGCCAAGAAAAGGAGGCAGTAGAGGATAAAAGATGGAAAGAATATATCGGTCAGATAATTCATCAGCTTGGGATAAAACGAGATCAGCAGGAACAGCAGGATCCCGCCGAAGAGCGCGGTCGTGGCATAGGCCGAGGTCAGGAGCTTGGTGAACTCCTTGGCGAGTTTGTCGTAGCGCTTTTCGCCACCTTTCCAGGCCACGACCTCGCACACCCAGGCAAACATCGGCACACCCAGCACAAATCCCGCGAGCAGCAAATGGAGCTGCGCGACAACCCAGATGACGTTGCGGCTGCCGACGTAGGGAACGTCACGATATTCGGTTGGAGCTGCCGGTGCGACATCTGCACCGAACACCAACGCGGGAAGACTCAAGAGCCCCGCTGCCACCGCACACCCCAAGAGCACTCCAGCATGATCACTGCCGCTCCGGAGAAGCCGCTGAATCCATCCACTTAGATGTCCCATTACCCTCACCTCATCATCTCCCATGTTACGGGTTCATGGCAGCGGGCTGAGCCGGTTCTGTTGCTTCCGGCGCCTCCGGCATTTCTACTGCTTCTTTGCCCGCCTTGCCTTTTTCCTTGCTCCGCCCCTTCTCCAGTTCGATTTTCGCCCGCTGTTCTACCAGCATTTCGACCTGCGCCGCAAGATGCGCAATCATTTTTTCGTCTTTCGAGAGTGTCTCAAGAGGCTTGAAGGAGGGTTCGGCTTTTATTTCTGGATGCTTGCAACAATCATGCGGATGCGGAGTATACACTGGAAGAGAAGACCAGAACAGGATCGATAACAGTACGGCCACGCAAGACAAGGCTGTCATCATCAATCCTTGATCCCCCGGTACCCGCATCAAATCCCAACGAGCTACCAGCGTTTGATAGTCCTCCGATGCATGGCGCGCCGACTCTGCGGTACCTCGAATCACCCGCCCTGCGAGCGAAAACCCAACGACGAGCAAGACCAGAAGCACCAGGGTGGATACCGTGCCCCAAAGGGTCAATTCGATACTGATCCGCTCCGCCACGGGAATCCCCTCAAGCGGATTCGACTCCACGATAGAATGAACTGCTGAGATCGCCCCTTGAGTGATGGCACTCTCAACCCCCCAGAGGATCGGCACAAAAATGGCTCCAACCAGCACACATTTCAACCAAAGCGTCAGCCCCAACCTATCCGGCGGCTCGCGCCGCAACCGTTCGAGAAAGTATGTCCGTCCTGCCACCCCAAACGCCCAGATATCGATCGGCACCGCCAAAACAAACAGCAAAGTAATGCCGACACCTTCCCCGATGTGGGAGTCCAATCCCATGGTGATTGTTGGTAGCGCGAATACCGTGACCGGACTCGCCAGGAGCATGAAAAATGCGAATGCGATCCTGCTCTCAAAATCTATGATCCCGAACGCCAAAAAGAGTACGACGAAAGCAAGCTTGATCGGAAAACCAGTCCAAAAGGTGGGCCAGAGAATACCGAAACCGAGCTTTGCGGGAGAAATATGATCGTTCATGCATCTCCCCGACGGTGAACACCGATCGATATATGATGAACGAGAGCGGGTTTGGATGGCTTCGGCGCCCTGCTTGTATCGTTCATCATCCTCTAATCCAAAAATTCTCGATTGATAATGGCAGAGACCGTGAAAAGGAGAATCGAAGCTGTGAGCACGACCCACCCGATGAGAGCAAGTGGGCGCTTGAAAATATTCCTCTCCGGATTTCGATCGAAGAAAGGCAGCAACAAGAGCACGACCCCAAGAGCACCGGGAAGTGCCATCGATCCAAGAAACTGTCCAAACTGTCCGGAGAACATCCTCAGTCGAAGATGCTGGAATATGAACAAGAAATACCATTCCGGTTCCGGGTGATAATCCCCCGGATCTGGCGTCGCCTCTTCCAACAAGACGACCGGTTCCCAGAACGCCATCGCACTGATGCAGGCAAAGACGACTGCCATTCCGACCACATCTTTCCAAATCTGCCTGGGAAAAAAGTAATCGGTTTTCGCCTTGAGTTCTGTCGGTGTGCCCCGGAACGGACCAGCCGGCCCCGCGCATCGAAAAAGGAACAGATGCAACCCTGCCAGAGCGATCAGGGCCGCAGGAAGGACCATGACATGAATGACAAAGAACCGGCTCAGGGTCATCTGTCCAGGAGTCGCACCTCCCTTGAGGAACCGTGCCAAAAAGTCACCCAGCAGCGGCATCTTATCGATAATCTCGACGCCGACCGTCGTGGCCCAATAGGCTCGCTGGTCCCAGGGGAGCAAATAGCCCGTGAACCCGAACCCCATCACGAGAGCAAAGAGGGCCAATCCGACGACCCAAATAAGTTCACGCGGTTTCTTGTACGCACCCCAAAGAAAGACCTGGGACATATGCGCAAAGACACACACCACCATGGCCGAGGAGCCCCAAAAGTGGTAACTCAGCAGGAACCAGCCATAGTCAACGTCATGAAGAATATATTGTGTGCTGGCGTAAGCATGGTCGGCCGTGGGCACGTAATAGAACATGAGCAGCACGCCCGTGACCGCCTGCATGCTGAAGATAAACAAGAGGATTGATCCGAAGACATAGGCCCAACGAGAGCCGCCCGGGACCGACTCATTGAGCAGCTTCGCTGTCAGGAGCTTTAGCCCAACCCGTTCATCGACAAAGTCAAATACTTTTTCAACGACCGTGGGCCTCGCACCGGCAGAGGGAGTGTCATTCATCTATACGATCCGCGTTTGGGACTTCGTCCCTGCTTTGAATTCCATGTCGATTATTTGTACGTCGCCGCTCGCAGAGACCTGAATCGGCAGCAAGTCGAGAGGACGTGGAGCGGGACCATCCAGTACCTGACCGGATGCATCGTAGATGCTCAAATGGCACGGGCAGAGGAAGACCTGCCCAAGTACTTTGTGCTTCCGCCATTTATAGGCACAACCGAGGTGTGGACACTTACCGGAGAATGCAATATAGGGGATGTCCTTCTTATTCGTCCAAATAGTTTTCCCGGCAGCATCTCGGAAATCCAGATCCTTCCCCTGATAGACTTTTTCGAGGACAGCAGGGGTCGCTTTGACCAACCACACATTCTTCTCAATCTCAGCCTCAGGCATGTAGGCCTCTTTGACCTTCCGCTTGAATTGGTATTGGATCCCTGCATCGTCCGCCTTCATCTTCCCGATATTGCCGATCTTCAACCATCCGTTGTCGAGCGGCGCATACATCGGCTTCATCAAAAACTTCAAGACGGGAAAGACCAGCGGCAATCCGATAAACAGCCCTATGACGTAGGTCAAGTTCGCGAAAAACGTTCGCCGCTTGACGTTCCGTTCCAACTCAGGAAATGGAACCAGGACTTCGCCCGGTGTGACGTGAATATGCCTCTCAAGGCCCGGAACTTCTACTTCGTGCAATGTGACGTAGTCGTCACGCTTAAAGGGAGGCAAGCCCAGGATTTCGGACGAGGACGATCGCAGTTGTACCAGATCCTCCGTGACAACCTGCACGACGCCCATCGGCACCTGCCGCTCTCCCGCACCGTTCATGGATACGACGAGATGGCTGACCTCATGCGAGAGCGGGTCCATGATGACCTTGGACACCTCTCCGACTTCTCGGTCCGCACAACGGACTTTTGACTTGAGTTGAGGCTGCATGCTACTTTTTCTTGATCGGCTTCGGCGTGTTCACAGACGTATTCTTGAATGTACTCAGCCAGGAAGCCAGCGCTGTGATATCGGCGTCTTCCATGACGTCCTTAAACTTGTCCGGCATCTTCCCCTTCTCCCAGTCTTTTTCGAATCCCTCGGCCATAAAGCTCTTAGGATCGATAATTTTCTGCTTGATCTCGGCGACCGTGAGATACGAACCGATGTTGTCCAACTCAGGACCGCGCTTCTTCCCACCCTCGCCCTTCAGCTTGTGACAGTTGTAGCATTCTTGCAACTGCCACTGCTCCTCACCCAGTTTCATAAAGTCTCCGCTTACCCCACTGGTTGTGACCGGGGGATCGACGACTGCCTGTTCTCTCTCCACCTGATCCCCACCCAACGCCCTCAGTCGGATCTCTAAGGCCTTCACCTGCTCATCGAGTGCTTTGGTCCGTGCAATCAACTCTTCAGCTTTTCCCTGTTCAGACGACGCCCGTTTGGGCCCCAATATCTTGGCAATCTTTTCTTTTTCATCTTCCGGATCGAATTGCGGCCACATCGACGCACCGGTCACGACTACGGTGCACAGCACGATATAGAATACGATAACGGCGATGAAGGATTTCGCCCTCGTCATGGTCTTGACCGACGGTGCATCCAGCAACATAAAGACGGCGGACCCAAACAGTGCGTGGGCGAAGAACATGATTTGGAAGATGGGGGGGAATTCCAGCGCTCTTGAAAGACCGACAAGCGCGCCGCCCACTACCAGACCGATCGCCAGCTTCTTAATCACATTCCCCATGCACACTCATTTCCCTTAGCACGGCGCCGAACACGTCGCCATTCTCACCTGAGCACTCCGGCAGCTGCCTTCGTCCGGAGTGGACCTTGTGCCAGGCAAGACCGCAACTTGACTACTCAACTTCGTCTCACGTTTCACCGATTCAGCATCTGCATAGTGTTGTCTGCTCCCTCAGATGCGCAGACCAGCGAAGCCCTGGTGTGCGACATCGTCTTTCCGCAGCCTGTTCCTAGACGCGTTGCACCTTAAAATTACTTGGCCCTGGCGGGAACAGGTCTGCCTTCGGGTACAGACACCTTCGAATCGGATACGGACATCTTCGGATCAGGTACGGGGACTTTCGGATCGGCTACGGGCACCTTTGAATCTAAGGGCCGAAGGGCCACGACAACGGCGAAACTGACCACTGTGAAAAAGATGATGGTAATACCTGTAATCCACCAGGCGGAATACGACAGCGTCGGGGTAAAGGACTCTGCAGTGAAGTCGGGTATCAGATTGTAGGTGTGGAAGAACTTCCGCACCAACGAGCGGACGGCGCCCATCAAGCCCATCGTCCAGATTGAGGTGAAGGCGAGAAAGATCAGAACGAACTGGGAGATGAAATCGATTTTCCCCCAGATCAAGGTGCCTTGCTTAATGGCCCGGTTATACAAGACATAGTTGACGACCGTGACGAACACCAGCGTGAATACCGCAGCAAGTTTACCCGGCATTCCCGCCAGGAAGTTCCACGCCTCCGGCAGCTCCACCTCCGCCACCATCTTGGCGCCGGTGGCCGCGAATCCATGAGGAGTGAGCCAGATCGCATCACTCACGACCGCCATCAAAAAGCCAATTTTAATCACAGTTCGTGCAGACACCGTATACGGAATGAACCGGCCTAGAATGAACGGTGCCAGAACCAACGGGAGGAGGAACGCCAGCGACGTCGGATCGGGAATCCAATAATACGACATCACGACGATGATCGCGACGGGGAGAGACACCATCACAATAGGGGCCAAAATCGTCATCCGAACTTTTTCGGCCCCCTCGATGCGTTTCAGGCTGAGCCAGACGTAATAGTTGATCGCCAGGAACATGAGTCCAATCATCGCTCCCTGCATTTCGAAAAACATCGAGAGCTGGTCGGCCATCATATACGGACAGAACGAAAAATCGTAATCGCACATCTCATACGCCAAGAGTAATCCTGTGAAGGGCTGGAACAATGTCGCGCCCACGGCGATCAGATTTCCGACAAAACCCATCCAATCGTAGTAGGCCCGTTCTTCTTGATTCTTCGCCCCCATATACATATAGGCGGCGATCATGCCCGTGACAAATCCTCCGAATGCCACGTTACCGTCGATCCGGTGGAGATTGAGCGGCATCCAGCTTGGGTTGAAAATCTTGTCCCACAAGGTTGCGGCTTCGAGGAATTCTTGTGGCGAGACCCCCTCAGCCTTCGGCGGTGTATTCATGAAGGAAGTCGGACCATCGATCACGAACATCGTGAGCATACAAATGAGATTCAAGAGCACACCGAGGGCGATATGACGCCCCTTCTTCTCACCCTTCCAGGTGTCCCACATATAGAAATACGCGTATAACACGATGGTCCCGCTGATGAACAGTAGCGGATAGATGACCGCGAACACGAGATAGAATTGGTTAATGAACCAGGTAGTAAATTGCGGGTATGCCGCGAGGAGCACGAAAATAAATAGGCCACCGGTGAGAGCGGTCATGCTGAAGAGGATGACCGTCACCTTCGTCACTTCTTTGGCCAAACGATCGTACCGAAGATCTTGCTTTCTATAGCCAAGCCATTCGGAGATCACAATAAAGATCGGGGCGCCGAGAATGAATGCCCCGAACAGCGTATGAAGCTGGGCGATAATCCATACCGCAGTCCGATTCCCCGTATAGGGAAACGCTACCGGAGATGTGCCGGAAGTTTGGCCGTAGGCCACTCCTCCAAACAAGACTAGAAGGGCACACACCGCCACCAATCCGCGCTGCCACGTTCTCATGATATTTCGAAGTGCCTCTTCGCTCAAACCGACCGACGATGAAGACCTGCTTCGCACAATCCCTACTGTATGGTCAGCTCACCGCTATAAGTATAAGGGCCGAGACTTGTCCTGTCTTCGATTCCGCAATATTCGGTTTTCACTGCACTCATACCCTGTCGCGAAAGTCCTTGAGCGTCAAGGGATCGCGCATTCATCCAAAATAATATCGTTTCACCGTGAACTGCGCGATGACTCCGAGACAAGAACTGACGAGGCGAGTAAGAAGAGCTGGTGGTACCTGCAAGGGCAACACGTTTGTCCAGGCCTTGCATGGCACCCTAACTGCCATCATGGTGGATACCTAGCGATAGACAACCAGAAAGCTCAGCACAGGAGGGGCTTCTTGGAGTGCTATCGCACAGGCTCCTGGGTTGAGGCTTACTTACCCGCCGGTGCTGGAGCTGCCGAGACGCTTGCCATATCGACCCACGACTTCTTTTCAGCGTCCCATCCCTTACCAGGCATCCCGAAACTCGCCTCAAACAACACCAACTTCCAGACATCTTCGTCCGACAGCTTGCTCTTCCAGGCCTTCATCTTCGTATTGGGAACCCCGTCGGCGATCCGCCAGGCCCACACGGAATCGGAGTAGAGTATCATCCGTTCACTGACGCGAAAATCACGGGCGCCCGCCTTTGCCGGCTTGCCATCCTTACCGTGGCAACTGCCACAATTCACATCGGGGTTTGTCTCGCCGATGTAGAGCTTGCGCCCTTCTTCCAATTTGGTCGCATCAGCCCACCAACCAGCCGGCATATGCTTATCAGCCCACTCAGCAGGAGCCGGAGGCGGTGGAACGATCGGTCCCTCCCCCCCCCCTTCTCCTCCACACGCCACCATGAAAAATCCCAACCCCAACACCACTGCCAGCTGCATAACCTTCATCTGGGTCATATCTTTACAAGTGCTCCCTCTTTTCTCAACCATATCGATGACGATTCGTTCTTATAATCAAACGAAAAGCGCTTTCACCAGGAGGATGATCCCCTGGTGAAAGCGCCAACCTTGACAAATGCCGTGACGCCCACGCACTCCCCCGTCACATCGAAAACCGATCCAGCGAGGTGCACATGAGCCCCATGGACCGCTTCGGTTATTTGCTCCGCTTACTCTGAGACTTTCCTCGTTTCTGTTCCTGCTTTCGCGACGAACGAATCAGCTTAAATCCGATCAATCCGCCAATGGCTGCCGCCACCCCCCCAGCCCCGACATAGACCCATAGAGGAGCACTACCCTTGTCCTGCAGGCAACCGGTCCCGAAATTGACCTGAATGATTCTCTCTGACTCCAGGTCCTTCGGATCAAACGAGACTTTCTGTTGCTGCTGCTGCCCATTCGTTTCTATCAGGAGTGGATCGCCAAGATTCTCGTTATGAAGATGAAATGCGGCTCTGTAATGTCCGTCTCCATCGGTCTTGACGATCTGCCCATAGGAGATTTTGGTATCCTTGACGAGCACATCAACATTCGCGCTGCTTTTCCCATCTGCACCGCAGACATACCCTTCCACCGTAAACCGATGGTCAGCTTCATGTGTTGCAGACACGACCGAGGGGAAACCGCTCAATATTGCTATCGTGAGGATCCACTCCCGCCATCGTGACTGACTCTGTGCGTTCTGACTACGCCTCACGTGTTCAGGATTGACCTCTTTCCGCCGCCGAGCGCTCTCGTCCGCTTCACGCGATGGAACGTCTGACCATTCGTCATTCCAGCCAATTTTAAGGCTGCAATTTTTAACATAGCCCCTACCCGTTGTCAACGAACTGACGTCCCAATCGGGTGAACAGACAAGCCCATTTTCAAGCACTTGGAGAGAACTCTTCTCAGCATGCCGGTGAAGAGGAAGTAGGTAAAAGTGATGTGATCGGCGGGTGGAGAACTTATAGAATTCCTCGTGTACTTGCCTCGGCCGCGATACGTTCTACTTCGGCTTGCCGTTCCGAATCCTTTTTGGCTATCCAAGCTTCCCAGGATTTCCCCGTGGCCGTATCCTCACCGGTAAAGGCGATCGCGGCAATCTGGTCATAACGAATACGCCGCGCCTCAGAACGGTCGGAAGGAAACACTTCAAGATAAGAGTCGGAACCGTTGATCTGACGGTTGTAGAGATATCCGCTGAGGGATTCACTGGACTTTAACGACACAGTCACATCGCCGCGATAGTCGAACGCCAACTCCACCGCTTCTGCGAGCTCAGCGAACGAGGCCGGCTGAAAAACACGGCCTTCGGGCGATCCTATCACGCCGCCGCTACTGTGATTCTTGGTATCGGTCATTGCAAGAGGTCGTTAACCGTGAATCGTTATTCGTTAAATGAAAGAGCCTCAGGAGCTTTCTCTTACGATTAACGTTGAACGGTTAACAATTAACGAGAAGTCGGGAGCATCGTCAGCTTGACGGTCCGGCCAAACCCGGACAGCGTGCCGAACGTATCCTCGACGGCAGACGGTTCATAGCCACAATGCACCATGCAATCGGCGCATTTTTCATTCCGGCCAGTTCCGTAATGATCCCACTCCGTACTGTCCATCAATTCACGGAACGTCTTCGCATAGCCCTCTTGGAGCAAGTAACAGGGTTTCTGCCACCCGAATACGTTATAGGTCGGATTGCCCCATGGTGTGCATTCGTACTCCCGCCGCCCCATCAGGAAATCCAAGAACAGCGGCGACTGATTGAATTGCCAGCCCTTCTTCGGATTGCCCAAAATGCGGGAAAACAATTCCCGTGTACGCTCTCGCTTCAGAAAATGTTGCTGATCCGGTGCCTTCTGATAGCTGTACCCAGGTGAAATCATCATGCCTTCGACCCCGAGTTCCATCATCGCATCGAAAAACTTCCGCACGCGCTCCGGATTGGCATCATCGAAGAGGGTTGTATTGGTCGTAACCCGGTGTCCCCGCTTGAGCGCAGCCTTGATCGCTTTCACCGCCACGTCATAGACACCGTCCCGGCATACCGCCAAATCGTGTTCGTCTTTCAGGCCGTCCATGTGGACACTGAAGGTAAGAAACTTCGAGGGCTGGTACTCATCCAGTTTTCGCTCCATCAAGATCGCATTGGTGCAAAGATACACATACCGCTCTTGCGCAACCAGCCCGCGGACAATCTTTGCCATGTCGGGGTGGATCATGGGTTCGCCGCCTGGAATGCTGACGATGGGGGCACCACACTCTTCCGCCGCCGCCCAGCATTGCTCAGGTGTGAGTCGTTTATCCAGGATATGGTCGGGATATTGGATTTTTCCGCAGCCGGCACAGGCCAGATTGCAACGAAAGAGGGGTTCCAACATCAGCACGAGCGGATATCGCTTTACCCCGCTCAGTTTCTGGGCGAGCACATACTTTGTCACCGTAGCCATTTGAGACAGTGGAACGGCCATTCCTCTCTCTCCTTCTACTATTCAATCTCTATCAGTAATAGTGGCGAGTAGCCACCGGAAACTACAGGGTTGTAAACGCTGGGAATTCTAACATTCAGTTTTGCCATCCGTCAATTCTCTCCCGTTTTCATGGTATGTCCGTCGAGAACGTCTTCGATCTATTATTTGATTATTCAGCAAGACAGAAACAACGGCAGATGAATGAGCGCTCTGAGTGGGAGCAGAAACACGTAATGTGTTTTTCATTCGGCGATAATAAAATGGGCTGCGTCTGGATAGTCGCCGACTCAAATCGAAAGTTGGTATGGGGCGCAGGATGAGCAGAACATAGCTCTGCCCGCGATTGCTTGAATTCGATACCAGGCCTTTGTTATTTTGTCCAGTGGACTGATCTGATTATTTTGGGGGATGCCTCTCCTTGACGGTTGATGACGATTTTTTAGCCGGCCTACCTCGCGAGGACTTCAAATGTTGATTTCGAAAGAAGTTCAGCGTTTTCTCATCGAAAAGATCGACTCCATTGCCGAGCTGGAGGTTCTGATGTTCCTTCGAAACCATCGCGATCGCAGCTGGCGATGTGATTTGGTGGCTGATCAAATTTATTCTAGTGAAGAATTCACCGCGGGCGTGCTTAAGAAGTTAACGAAGAGGGGAATTCTAACAACCGACAAGAAATCTCCGAAATCGTTCCAGTACCGACCGCATAATCAAGAGACGGCACGAATGGTCGATCAAGTGGCCGAGGTGTATACGAAATACCTTATCCCCGTGACCAATCTTGTACATAAGAAGTCTCGCCGGTCCATTGAGGACTTAGCCCAGGCTTTCAAGCTCAAAAAGGAGAGCTAGTCTGTGTCCGAACTTATTTACAGTCTCTGCGCCCTGACATCTCTATTTTGTGCTTGGTTGCTGCTTCGGGCCTATCGAAACAAGCATACTGCGTTGCTGTTTTGGGTCGGATTATTTTTCTCGATTCAGGCGTGCGCCAACATTATTCTCGCCCTAGATAAGCTGGTGTTTATGGACCTCGATCTGAGCGTCTATCGCTATACGATCGCACTCATGGCGATCGGTGTGCTCCTCTATGGCCTCATCATGCGCATCGAGATTGATTGATGGACGTGATGCTGCTAAAAAGTTTGTTGCTGGGCGCGATCGCACTCGGTTCTGTGGTGGCCGGACTATTCTTTCTGCGCTTTTGGCGCACGACCAACGATCGGTTGTTTCTCTACATCTCGATTGCGCTTTTTCTCCAAGCACTCGATCGAGTACTGTTGGGCATCACGATGTCATCGGAGGAAAACCCAGCCATTTACCTCATTCGATTGCTCGCCTATGGACTGATTATTTGGGGCATTGTGGAGAAGAATCGTGAGAAGTCACCCTCCTTAACCTCTGGTGCTCAAAACTTTCGAAAAGTTTGACGCATTCGATTCCACGCTCCTTCAGCAATAAAACCGGCATCAGTCACGTTGATGGTGCCGAAGGCAGGATTTAATTTGTGGGCAATTCAGGACTTTGGATGTTGATGTGGGTTTTGCCGTCTTATCCAAACATTCATCAGCTTATGGTCTGAGAGGAAGTGTAATTTTATCTAAAAACATCGAATAGCACGCGTATGCCCGCCTGAATCGTATAGTTCCAGCCTGGAGCAAACTCCGCACCTGTCGGGGCGTGTGTTTCCAGTGAACCGTTCCGTAGCCCTCGAAAGACCAGGTCTATCTGGACCATGGGGCTCTTATACCAACGAAAGCCGGTTTGAAAAGCGGGAAACTTTTCTTCGTAAGAAAAGGGATCACCGTTGAAAATTTCTCCCAAGATCCGTACCTCTCGTGTCATCGGCGTGATCACCTCAAAACCCGCAGCCCAATATAGTTTACTCTGGAAAGTCGCGGGACCCGCATCATAGCGTGATTTGATGCCGAGATTGAAATGAATGGCCAGGTTGTTGTCATAGGGGTCTGTGTCGGCATCCGGTGTAAACAGAAACCAGCTGAGATGAGCCATGGCGTAGCCATCCCAATGCTGGCGATTGCCGCTGAGGGGAAACAAAGTGGCAGCGGCAACGGAAAGAGAGGGAATCGCGCCGAGGGAACTATGCAGGACGTACTTCGGCTGAATCAGCATATCGAGCGGGCGGGCTTGATGGTCCTGATAGGTGAAGCCGAACCCTCCTGCAGTCAATTCGAATCGGTCGGTGATGGACATGCCCTGTAATGCACGCGCCTCGAAGGCTGGCTTATCTCCATTCACCATCGTCAGACCGCCGTACGTTTCAGTCACAACTTGTCCCTTATAGACAACCCGGGCATCGTCGGTCACGAAGGGGCGAACGGCGAGCGCCGCTTCCGGATAGAAATAGACCACGAAGAAAGGGAGCAGGATCAGCGCGCAGCGTACGGATATTGATCTATTGGGATACGTCTGTATCACGGGTCTCCCGAGGCTTCTCCCTCTGCAGGGAAGCCGCTACGACCCTCCCGTCGTGAAACTCAGCACCGTCACTGCTTTATACCTCATTGGAAAACAAATAGACCGTAAATTTTCCGTTAAAATACTTTCTCATTGTCTCATCGACAGCAGGGATTTCGTCTTGGCTCCCACATCCTGCTGTCCGCGTGTTTCGGAATGAGAAGAAGACCTTGCTACAAATTTCCACTACCTTAATGGGGAGCATTTGAAAACAGTGGTTTTCGAGACAATCGGAAGGCGAAGGTCTATGGGCCTGCCCTGAGACAAGCGGGCATTCAGGAAGTCACTTGGCACACATTGCGACATACCTTCGATAGCCACGCAGTCATGGCCGGCGTCGATATGCAATCCGTCCAGGAACTGATGGGCCATGCCACCATCACCATGACGATGCACTACATGCACCTCTCCCCGACACACTTACGAACCGCGGTGAATAAAGCCAGCCTTGGCCTCATGGCGAGCAAAACCAGGAGTAACCCAAACCTGGTGGTTCGTGAGGAGCCGAGAGGAAAGGTAGAATTGCCTAATATATCAGCGGGAAGTGTTGGAGGCGCCGAGCGGGGTCGAACCGCTGCATCGCAGTTTTGCAGACTGCTCCCTTAACCACTTGGGTACGGCGCCCTGCGCGCATTATAGCGGGCCTTATTCCTATATCTCAATGTGCACGATAACTGGGGGAAAAGAGGTGGTGCCAGGCGTGTGATTACCGATTGGGCAGCACGGGTATTTCTCTTCCGAGTGTCGCAGGCTGATCCGATTGCGGAATCATCGATTCCCATCCTTCGTTTGAAGGAACGATATTTTCTCCATGTTCTTCAGCATCTTTTTCTTTGGCCATCAGCTCGACTTCTTGAATCAGCGTATCCATCAACTCTTCGATCGGCACCTTTCGGACAAGCTTGCCCTTCTTAAACAAAATCCCCTTGCCTTCGCCCCCGGCGATCCCGATATCCGCTTCCTTGCCTTCCCCGATCCCGTTCACGACACAACCGAGCACCGACACGTTGAGCGGGGTCTTAATATGACCCAGCTTTTTTTCCAGTTCATTGGCCAACTTCACAACGTCGATCTCTACACGGCCGCAGGTGGGACAGGCGATGACATTAATCCCTCGATGACGCAGCTCGAGCGACTTCAAAATTTCGAATCCCACCTTTACTTCCTCAACCGGATCGGCAGCGAGCGACACGCGCAGAGTGTCGCCGATCCCTTGCGAGAGCAAATATCCCAGTCCCATGGTGGATTTGACCGCCCCGGTCATTGCTGTTCCGGCTTCGGTAATACCGATATGCAGCGGATAGTCGGACTGGTGCGCAAACAACCAATAGGCATCGATGGCATGGTGCACATCGGATGCCTTCAGTGACACCTTCATGTTCGTGAAGCCCACGTCTTCCAGCGCGTGGACGGCATTGAGCGCCGATTCGGCCAAAGCTTCCGGTGACGGCCAACCGTACTTATCCAGCAGCGGCCGTTCGAGTGATCCGCCATTGACGCCGACGCGCAAAGGAATGCCTCGTTCGTTTACTGCCTTGATGACTTCTTCGACTTTCCACCATGCTCCGATATTGCCGGGATTGATCCTGACACAGTCCACGATCTTGGCCGCTTTCAATGCCAGCCGATGATCGAAATGAATATCCGCAATCAACGGCACAGTCATCGCGGCTTTGATCTTGGGCAACACCGCCGCAGCCTCGTCATCCGGCACTGCCACGCGGATGACTTCGCACCCCGCGGCCTCCAGTTGACGGATTTGCTCGATCGTCGCCACAGCATCGCGCGTGTCGGTCGAACACATCGATTGTACGGAAACCGGAGCGTCTCCGCCGATCTTGATCTTGCCGACTTGAATCTGCCGCGTTTTCCGTCTCGTGATATGCATTGGACTAGACTTGCTTTACTCCTAACCCCCTCACATCTTGACTAGCTGCCCTGCTCGTCTCCGTGCAGCAAACGATCGGCCGATGAGGCAAAGGTAAACTTGTCCAGCGAGGAGGCGGGTGTTTTGCTGATGAGCTCCTTCACGCTTTGATAGATGCCATCCGCCGTCAACCCATATCGTTCGCGCAGGAAGTCCTGCGGTCCTTGCTCAATGTACCAATCCGGCAACCCCAGAACCTTCGTCGTCACATGAGTGACGCCGCCATCAGACAGGGCTTCGAGCACGGCTGAGCCGAACCCACCCATCTTAGCGCCTTCTTCGACCGTCACGACGTAACGAACGCGCTTCGCCACCTCGACAACCAATTCCTGATCCAGCGGCTTCACAAAACGCGCATTCACCACCGCTGTGGAAATACCTTCTTCCTCAAGTCGTATTGCCGCCTTCACGGCCTGCGAAACCGGCACGCCGATGGCCATGATCGCCACGTCCGTACCATCGCGCAATAACTCACCCTTGCCGATGGGCAAGGTGTTCGGCTCCGGATCCATGGTCACACCCAAGCTCAACCCGCGCGGGTATCGTACCGAGGCGGGCCCGTCATACTGGACACAGGTTTTCATCATATGCTGCAACTCATTTTCATCCTTCGGCGCCATCACGACCATGTTCGGCACGTGGCGAAGGTATGCAAAATCGAATGCGCCGTGATGCGTCGTTCCGTCTTCAGCGACCAGCCCGCCGCGATCGATGCAAAAGGTCACCGGCAGATTTTGCGTGGCGACATCGTGAACCACCTGGTCGTACGCGCGTTGCAAAAAGGTTGCGTACATCGCCACAACCGGACGAAGACCCTGCGTCGCGAGCCCTGCGGCGAACGTCACCGCATGTTGCTCGGCAATCCCTACATCGTAGATCCGGTCCGGGAACTCTTTTTCGAAAGCAGTGAGGCCGGTCCCCTCGCACATTGCAGCCGTGATGGCGACGATCCGCTTATCCGCCCGGGCCAGCTTCACCAACGATTCGATAGCGATCTGCGTATAGGACGGCCGTGCCGCTTTCTTCGCCGGAGCTCCGGTTTCCCGGACGAACGCCGGGCAGGCGTGGAACCACACCGGATTTTTCACGGCTGGTTCATAGCCCAAACCTTTTTTCGTAATGACATGGAGCAATACCGGTCCCTTCATCTTCAGCACATTGTCCAAGGTAGGTAACAGATGCTCGAAGTTATGTCCGTCTATCGGCCCCACATACTTGAATCCAAGCTCTTCAAAAAGAAGCCCTGGGAGAATTGCTCCCTTGGCCAGTTCTTCAGCCCGGCGGGCCCACTTCTGCACGTCCGATCCGATATGGGGAATCTTCCCCAACAGCTGCCCTGTTTCCTCCCGCATCTTGCCGTAAAACTCTCCGGTGAAGGTGCGGTTCAAATAGGAGGAAATGGCGCCGACGTTCTTCGAGATGGACATTTGATTGTCGTTCAGAACGACCAGAAAGTCCTTTGCCAGCCCTCCGGCATGGTGCAGGCCCTCCAGTGTCATCCCTGCCGTCATGGCGCCGTCACCAACGATACAGACGACTTTGTGTCGCTGTTTCAACTGCTCACGCGCCTCGACCATACCGTAGGCTGCTGATACACCGGTTCCCGCATGGCCTGCATTGAACGTATCGTAGTCACTTTCTTCACGTTTGGTGAATCCGCTCAGCCCCCCATACTGTCGAAGCGTGTGAAACCGCTCCCGACGTCCGGTGAGTAGTTTATGCGCATACGCTTGATTACTCGTGTCCCACACGATTTTGTCCTTGGGGGAATTGAGCAAGTAGTGCAATGCCACCGTGAGTTCAATGACCCCGAGATTTGAAGCGAGGTGCCCTCCGACGTTGGATACCACATCAATTATCTGCTCTCGCAGCTCCTGACATAAGGCTGGAAAGTCCGTCGGTGACAGCCGTTTCAGATCGGCCGGGCTTTGAATAGTCTTCAAGATCGACATAGCAATTGCTCCTTTGCGTCAATGCGTACGTCTATACAACGGAAAATACACTAGGCGTAGACAAATACCGGCGAAGCACTGCGGAAGGTTAGATGATCGCACCGGTCAGTGTCACATGGGACTCCCATCATGTCAAGGGGTTAGCCGTCTTTTCATCGAATCCTTAGCTTCTTTCATGACCCAAATCGTTGGGTCAGCAATGTCGCAAGCGTGAAGTCTGCCGCGCTTCCGCTAATGAAGTCGAGGTTTTCAATTCCGTAGACTTGCCACAAGAGGCGAGGCATGAGACGGTAGCTGAATCCCACCGCCGATTCGGTCACGCCTTGATCCAAGGCCCGTGTGCCTACACCGCGGAATGGTGTCGAATAATAGTCGAAGTGTGCCGTAATGGAAAAATTCTCCGACCATAGATACTCCACGGCAACAAGCCCGGAAATCGTCGGCTGAAGAGACAACCCTGCAATGCGCCCGGTCGGGATCACTCCGTTGAGGTTGCCATACACAATCCATCGACCACCAAATCCTTTTTCAGCGGCTAATCCGAATCCGAAATCCGGACTGCCACTTCCGAAGAATTGCTCCTTATCCCCTGTGGGAACTTTGATCGCTGCACGAAACGACAGCGTCGGCATCGACGCAGTCTCTGACAGCAATTGGTACTTGCTCATGATCGTGCTGTCGCCCAATCCTACGGCGTCTTCCCCCCCGCTCGCGATCGTGTTTCCTCCGCGCGAAATGTTGAAGGCATAGCCGAGTTGGCTCAGCGCTTTCCGAGCCGGCGCCAAACCGGTTGTGGCCCGTTCAACTGATTCGATGGACCCTTCCATAAATCCGCCATAGCGATAGAGTACGGGCACTTCCAGGGCAAGTTCCCATCGCTCCGTCGCTCCGTACCGCAGAAATAGACCGGAGCGCAGTGTTTCAAATTTCATCGTCACGTTGGCTTGGGAACCTTGATCGTTAAAAATGCTCGCGGTATTCGCCAGTTCCAAACGGATATCCACTACGCCCTTCTTTAACACGGTGGCCCGATCCCCCGGCATGCTCAGGACCAGTTGCTGCATCGGCTGGAAATTTCTGACAGGGAATGGGCCAAACCCTTCGGCCCGAACCAGCCCGGGTTGGAAAAGAATAGAGAGGGGGAGTGCGGCAAGGATGACTCGATACACCCCTTGCCATAGTCGGATTCTCAGAATGTCCTCTGTGCTCCGTCGGTCAGGGGTGGTAAGTGTAACCCAGCCGCTAAGCATTCGAGGACACACCCATCCGCATCATGCTGCCTGTTTACGTTCGTTCGCAAGTAGAGTCAACAGTAAATTCCGACTATCCCGGTGTGTTGCTCTTAGTACGGGAAGTCGAGACCAGCAAAAACCGCACCTCCTTCCTGACTGTAACCGTAGTCGACCCGTCCGACAACATTCGGTCTGACGATTCCGCGGAATCCAACACCCGGAGTCATGCGGTAATTCCTAAAGGTGACGTCTCGATAGTCATTGAACACCTGTCCCGTATCCAAGAACGGTGCAATCTCGAAGTCTGCGCTGGTACCTGCGATCTTTGCGCGCATCAAATGAATGCGCTCCTCGATACTCAGCGCGACAAGATGCTTGTCAATGAAACGATCGACACCGAACCCGCGCAGATTGTTTTGTCCACCCAATGAACTTTGCTCAAAAAATGGCACTTGATCCCCGATCGTTGCCTGGAGATTCGCCCGCACGATGAGAATCGCGCGCTTCGATTCACTTGGGAACAGCTTCTTGACTTCGACCTCATAGCGGGAATAGAAGGGATGATCGCCGTTACGGATATTCTGATTTACTTCAGCATAGGCCGTCACAGCCATCCCGTCGGTCGGCGAGATGAGGTTGTCCCGCGTATCATAATAGAACGTCGCTCGATTCCCAAAAATGAGCGTCTCGCCTTGAACGCCATCGACCGTTGGGAACTCCTCGCCTGTAAACGGAAGGTCCGTTGCGCCTCTCAGCAGACTCATTTGGCGGAATCGTTGTCCAATGGAAATCTGCGTCACCTCATTGAGATGAACCCCGAATCGCCAGTTGAGCCGCCCTTCACGCGCGGTGTAATTCGTTTCCTCTGCCTCCGATGTCGTCTGTCCCAGACCGAAGAACCGAGCCGTCGCATTCTTGAAAAACGAAGCGCCAAAGCTCAATGAGTAACGCCCTTGACTAAAAGCGGGGTCGGTGTAACTGAATGATAGTCTGCGTTCGATCCGTTCCGTATAGGATCCGATAAACCGAGTTTCACGCCCCCCTGGCTCGTATCGAAACACATTGAGCGAGCCCCGCGTCCCAACGATAGAATTGTGAACGACCATTGGCGCGACGAGGTATTTCAGCTCTCCATCCGCGTCAGTTTTCAGAATCGGAACGATCAGCCCCGCCTCATTTCCATCATTCTTGCTGGTGGAGACGGCAGGAACCGGGAAATACTGAACGTCGGCTCCCGCATGTTTCGGCGAAGCGATGATACTCGCCGCAAGTAACACAAGCGCGATGGCGATGAGGCCAGGCAAACGTGTCATGAAATTCCTGGACGTGTTACGGGGACTTAATGTCGTCGGACTTCGTGCGAAGTTGATCAACTAAACCCTGGTAAGATGAGGCGCGGATGATTTTGGCGAACTGTTTTTGATAGTTGCTGATCAATCCTATGTCCTGAATCACTACATCATAGACCCGCCAATTGGCCTTATCTTTATTGATGAGCTTATAATCGAGTCTCAGTTCCGACTTATCCGACATGAATAGCTTGGTCCTCACCTCCGCGTATTCCTTTTCCCCTACTTTTTCGACCCGCTCATTCACATACTGCACACCTTCGCCGGAATATGTTTCGATCTGTTTCCTATAGGTCTTGATTAAGAGCGCTCGAAAGAGCGAGACAAACTCGTGCTTCTCCTGGTCCGATAGCTGCTTCCAGGGAGCACCGAGTGCGCGAAGTGACATTTCCTCGTAATCAAATCGATCGCCGACGACTTTTTCTAACAACAGCCGGCGCTCTTCAACTTTCGTCGGCTGTTTCAAATCCTTATCCTGCACGACTTTGAGCAGCTCGTCGATGGTGCTCTTCATCGCATCAGTCGGTTCTCCAGCCCATACATCCTGTACGGTGATTCCGACACAGATGAAGAGCGCCAGAGCCACTCCTATACACCTCATCCGACCAGCTCCCCACGCACCCACAGCCGCACAGGTCATGATCCGTTTCTCCTTCTTTTTCTTCTTCCGTGTTATAAAGAGATACTCCCAATGCCTAGTTGACTTTGCCGTGAACAAATTGGCTGACCAACTCCTCAAGATCCAAACCCGATTCCGTATCGCGTATCACATCCCCAGGCTTGAGTGGATCACCGCCCCCTCCAGGCGACAGAGCCAAAAATTTCTCTCCGATGATTCCCCGAGTTTTGATGGACGCAATGGTGTCCGTATAGAGTTTGACGGTATCGTTGACCGCCAATTTCACCTTCGCTCGATCTTCCATGAGCGTAATCCCTCGGACTCTTCCGACTTCGACGCCGGCGATCTCGATCGCCGAGCCCGGCTTGAGACCCGAAGCGCTGTGGAACTGCGCCTCGACTTCGTAGACGCCACCCCCAACCAACTCGAGCTTTCCCAGCTTGATCGATAGATAAGCGAGGCACAACAACCCAATGAACACGAACACGCCGACCACCAACTCCAACTTGGTTTTTTCCATCTTGATACTCCCCTCTCACCTCACCCGCCTTATTCACGAGCGCTTCTACTGCAATCGCCGATCCATGAGTCAAGCGGGACGGGCGAGAGTTGCGAGAAAAGCGCGACTAGGGAGAATAGGGCTAACACGTCACGCGAGTCTCGCTCTTCTCGCTTGTCGCGCGCCGCTGCGGTATTTCACAACACACCGTCATGAATAATGCGGGCTCACACGCGATCCGGGCAGTGCCACAGTCCCACCGACTGAAATAAATTCTTGAATCTCCGGGTTGGTCGTACGCTGGAACTCCGTAGCCGTGGCCATCAGTGCGATCTTGCCCTTTCGAAGTATCGCCACCCAATCGGAAATCGCGAAGATCTCCGGGATTTCATGACTGACCATGACCGCCGTAAAGCCGAACCTCCGGTGCATTGTGACAATCAAATCGTGAATCGATTTTGCCATTAATGGATCCAACCCTGTTGTCGGTTCATCGAACAGGATGATCTCCGGCTCCATGACCAAAGCGCGTGCCAATCCGGCCCGTTTCCGCATGCCACCGCTTAATTCGGCGGGAAACTTGTGCCCCATCCCTTCCAACCCGACCTCCTTCAGCTTCTCTTCGACCCGCCGACCGACCTCCGGACCTTTCATTCGCAACTTCTCCCGCAACGGAAATGCCACATTTTCAAAGACCGAGAGCGAGTCGAACAATGCGGCGCCTTGAAACAACATCGCGAATTGCTTCCGTACATCGTTTAAGGGAGTGCCCGACAGCCGAGAGATCTCCACATCGCCGATCCATACTTCACCACGATCCGGCTGCATTAGACCGATCATGTGCTTGAGGAGTACGCTTTTCCCCTCTCCGCTGCGACCGATAATGGTCGTAAGTTTGCCGACAGGAATCGAAAGATCGATACCCTGCAGTACCGGCTGCCCACCCAACGTCTTTTCGACGCCGACCAGCTTAATCATGCGTCTTCCAACTTCTCTGCCATCACCTCTCCCTTACGTCTTTAGAGCAGCACCGACGTCAATACATAATCCCCTACAAGGATGAGCACAGAGGACAACACCACCGCCTCGGTCGTCGCACTCCCAAGCCCTTCGGCACTCTGTCTCGTATAGAAACCTTTATAGCAGCAGACCCAACTGACGATCAGTCCAAAACAAATCGACTTGAGAATCCCGCCGTAGACATCTTTCCATTCCACGGCCGATTCGACCGAATTCCAATAGGCTCCTTTGCTCACTCCCAACAAATCTACTCCGACAAGGGAGCCGCCATAGATACCGACGACATCGAAGAGGGCCACGAGTAACGGAACTCCAAGTATGCCGGCCACCAATTTCGGTGCGATGAGATATTGCCGCGGATTGATCGCCATGGTGTCAAGCGCATCGATCTGTTCCGTGATCCGCATGATTCCGATCTCAGCGGTCATGGCGGATCCCGCGCGCGCGGTCACCATCAACGCCGCCAACACCGGACCCAACTCACGAATCATGCTCAACGCCACTGCGGAGCCCAGCAGTCCCTCGGAACCAAACTTCCGCAAGGTGTAATAACCTTGCAGCGCCAACACCATGCCTGTAAACCCCGCCGTAAGCACGACGACAAATGTGGATCGATACCCGATAAAGTGAAGCTGCTTCATGATTTGATGAAATCGAAAGGGAGGCCGCATGAGCCAAGCAAACGCCGACAACACAAACAACAGCATGCGCCCCATCTCCTGTATGCGCAGGACGGCCCACGCACCCAGTCGTTCAATCACGTGCGTCATCGGTTACCCTGATGATCGAAGAGATTTTCCGCTTGTCTCTGCATAGCGCTGAAACCACTCTGTCAACCGAGCCGCCGCCACCCGGCTCTGCTTCCGCAGCCGGTTCAATCCCGCGACGCTGGAGGGGGCGCTGACAAGCGCCTGCATACCTTTGGCCCAGCCAGTGGGCCTGAGAAAGAGATTGAAGTCAAGAGGAAGGTCCTCATCCGCCAGATCGGAAACGGTCCGCACAATCGCCATCGGCAGACCTTGAGCCTGCGCCATTTCCGCCAGCGCGGCACTTTCCATATCGAGCCCGGTCGCGTCGGTCAGACTCCGTAGCCGGCGTTTTTCCTGCGCCTGCCACACGATGGTCTCCGATGATACGACCGTCCCGACCCGAGTGACCAGTCCCGCCTCTTGCGCCACCTTCACAATGTCTTCGCGTACTGCGCCATCACAGAGCACAGGATGAGCTCCCATCGTCAGGCTTCCCTCACCATGTATAGAAGACACCGAGGTACCGACAATAATGTCGCCCACCTCAGCCGGGACTAGCGCGCAGGCAAATCCTGTGGACATCACGAGCGACATGGGCTGTGCCTTCAAGATGTTTCCCGCAATCGTGCCGGCAGCAATGGGCCCGACCCCGGTTTGGATGAGCCAATACGTGCGATCCCCGCGCTGTCCAATATGGCAGCGGACTCCGGCGATTGTCGTCACACGATCGGTCTCGAGCCCACGCCGAACGGCCTGGAGTTCCCAGCGAGTCGCGGCAAAAATGGCGATGGGATTCACTGAAGACCCTGAGAGGAGTTGCTCTGCGCCAACGGATGCCGGCGGCGGACTCTTCAACGATCGGCTCGATGACACCCGGACGCGAGTACTTGCTGCCGTACTTCATCGGCCCGCATTTTCCCGCGCGTCCGTAGATTCCGATACATGGCCAAGGCCCACAACGGAAAGTATTGACAGTACCAATGGTAGCGGAGATAAAACACCCGAGGAAATCCGGTGCCTGTGTGGCGGACCTCTTCCCACGACCCATCTTTCAGTTGATGCCGAAGAAGATATTGGATGCCGCGAGCGACGCTAAACGCGTCAGTCATCCCCGCCGACATGAGTCCCATGATGGCCCAGGCCGTTTGAGAAGGCGAACTCTCTCCCTTCCCGCTCCATTCAGGGTCGCCGTAAGAGAGGCACGACTCGCCCCACCCGCCGTCGGGATTTTGCTTCGACTCAAGCCAGGCGACCGCACGTCCAATGGACGGTTCCGAGAGATCCACTCCGATGGCTCGAAGACCGGCCAGTACGGACCAGGTACCATAAATATAATTGACGCCCCACCGACCGTACCAGCTTCCGTCTGCCTCTTGCTCTCGCTTGAGGAACCGGAGAGCCGGCGCGACGGCGGGGTGCGTCTGATCGTAGCCCAATGCCGCAAGCATCTCGAGGCAACGCCCGGTCAAGTCGGACGTACTTGGATCGAGTAGGGCATGGTGGTCGGCAAATGGTATGTAGTTGAATACGATACGATTGTTGTCCTTGTCATATGCGCCCCACCCTCCATCGGATCCCTGCATCGCGAGTACCCAATTCTTCCCCCGCCGGATGGATTCTTGGACCTCGATAGTCTGGGCCATTTGAACTTTCGACAGCGCCATCAACACCACAGCCGAGTCATCCACATCGGGATAGAACTCGTTTTCAAACTGGAAATACCAGCCTCCCGGTTCCGCATGAGGAGACGAGAATTTCCAATCTCCAACCGTTTTCGTTTGGCGGGAGACGAGATAGGCTCCCGCTTTCTGGAGAGATGGGTGGTCGTGCGCCATCCCGGTTTCGATGAGCGCGTTCATGAGCAAGGCCGTATCCCAAATTGGAGAGTGACAAGGCTGAAGATGCAACGTATCGACGCGCTGCTCGCCGATCGATATCGTGTCATACACTTCCAATGCTTCGATTTCGTGGAGCGCCTTCCGCACCAATGGGTCGTCGACCTGGTAGCCGAGGCACCGAAGGGCCACAATCGAATTCGCCATGGCCGGATAAATCGCCCCCAGCCCACCGCTACCTTTGAGGTGCTCCAACATCCAGATGGCAGCTCGTTGCAAGGCCTTTTCCCGCAACCACATTAACGGCATCCGGTCGTACAGTTTCAACACTCTGTCCAGTTGGACGAAGAAATTATGCGGCGTGAACCAGCGTTGATCCTTATTGAATGGTGGGACGTCGCGATATTGAATGTGCGAGCGAGGCGAGACATACAGTTCGTCGATGCCCTGTTCCCTGGAGATACGGCAGACAGGCTGATTCGCGAACACGATCAGCAAGGGAATCAACACGGCACGAGACCAATAGGAAATTGCATAGATGCTGAAATAAAACCGCTTCGGCAGGAGCATGATTTCTGGCGGCATGCTCGGGATGCCTTTCCAATCATATTGCTCGAACAGTGCCAGTGTAATTTTCGTGAATACGTTCGCGCACACGACGCCGCCCATTGCGAGAATACGATCACGGGCCCGAAGCATACACGGCTCGTCTGCCGACAGCCCGCTTATCTTCAAAGCAAAATATGCCTTCACAGACGCGCTGATCTCCGAAGGCCCTCCATAGAAAATGGGCCAGCCGCCATCCGGCAATTGCATGGCACGGAGATAGCGCACCGCCTTGCGCTCGCGCTCGGGATCGACTCGATCGAGAAACCGCCGCAGCAAAAGATATTCAGCCGTCAGCGTGGTATCGGCTTCGAGCTCTGCAACCCAATACCCTTCCGATGGATGTTGCTTGGACAGCAACCAGGCTTGACTGCGCCGGACCGCGTCGTCGAGCGCATCCACTTGACTCATCGAATGAGCGGTGGGGCGGCGTGTCGTCGTGTCGACCGGCGACGAGAGCACGGACTTGTCCGACACGAGACGCAATGGTGGAACGTTGGATAGCTCGGTCGCCAACTCCAGCTTCTCCGAAACGGAGACGAAGAAGCTATCGGATAGACGATCCAGAAGCGTACGAATCAGCTTCATTGTATCGGTCTGTAGGACACGGTAGATGGATGGAACAATGCCGGGTACTTTGCGTTGTCCCGATAAAAAGCTCGAACTATGAGCCACATGCTCATCGATCTGCCTATCTGGGGGTATATAGCAGACACCCTACGCGAAGGTCAAGAAACCAAACGTCGGAAACCCTCTGAAGTACGAATGTTTTAGCCAATCCGGTCTGCATAGACCGGCTGCAAGTTACTCAGTCTCACTGAAAGGATTTTTGAAATACCCGGCTCCTCCATCGTCACCCCAAACAGCGAATCTGCTATGGCCATCGTCTGCTTGCTGTGGGTAATGACCATGAACTGGGCACCCTCGGAAAGGTCATGCAGGACACCGGTAAAGCGTCCGATGTTCTCCTCGTCCAATGGTGCGTCGATTTCGTCGAGAATACAGAACGGCGTCGGCTTGATCAGAAAACTCGCGAACAGCAGGGCCATCGCGGTTAAGGTCTTTTCACCACCCGAAAGCATGGTGATGCTCTTTAAGCGTTTACCCGGTGGTTGCACCACGATATCGACTCCCGGTTCCTGCGATGCCTCTCCGTCGGCCGCCTCGTCCGCCTGTGCATCGACGAGCTGCAGTTCGGCCCGGCCACCTGGGAAAAATTTGACGAACACCTCGCTGAATTTCTGTTGAAGCTCGGCAAAGGTACCGGCAAACATGTCTTTTGTCGTGCGGTTGATGCGCTGAATGATTTCCTTGAGCGAGCCGATGGACGTGGAGAGATCTTGTTCCTGCGTCGCAAGGAATCGATATCGTTCGTCCAATTCTTGGTGTTCATGAATGGCCGCCAAATTGATTGGTCCCATGCGATCGAGCTTCTCACGAATCTTCCGGAGTTGCTCTCTCAACACCTCTTCATCGACTGCCGGTGCTTCCACCGGAATAGGTCCCTCGTTGAGGGTGACCCGGCCTGACGCCATCTCTTCGATCGGTCCGCCGAGCAGCCCCGCGAGATCGACTTGGTAGGTCCCCAGGAGCGTGGATTCAACCGTTCCCAGTTGCGTCCGAACTTCAGCCTTCTTCACTTCGACCGCCATGCGAGATTCGCGAAGAGACGACACCGCGCGGCGAACATCTTCCAGCTGGGAATCAAGCCGGTTCGCCTCCGCTATGTCCCGAGCCTGTTCCTCTTGAAGTTCGACCAGCCGAGCCTTTTCACGGGCTGCCAGTTCACCGAACTCTCGACAGCGCGCCTCCTGGCCCTCACGTTCAAGCCGGCTGTGTTCGATCGAGACCGTGAGTCCTTCGATATGCCGCACCAACGTTTCGAAACGCGCGGTCGCCTCCTGTTGCTGTTGCTGAATCCTCTGGAGCTCATGGCGCCGATGCTCACGGGTGGTCCGGATATCTTGCGCCACCAGTTGCGCCTCTGTAAATCGCTGCTGGAGCCCCTGCATATCGAGATCGATCTGCCCTACCCGTTCTCGCACACGAGCGAGCCCGGCTTCCTGGCCGGCTTTTTCCGCGATCCACTGCACGAGCTGCGCTTCGCCGGAGTGCAGGTCCTGATTGAGGCGCTGCGTTTCGACCAAGCCTCGCTGCGCATCACTCATCAACGTATCGATTCGCTGGGTGAGGTCTCCCAACACATGCTCGAGTCCGGCTTCATCCTTCCGTAGCGAGAGCCCCTGCATTTCAGCGTCACGCAGTAACTCCACGAGTTGCCGGTTCTGCTCTCGCAGCTCCTGTCCCTGCCCCAGCAATCGTTCACGCCGCTGTTTCCCTTCTTCGAGGCATCCCGTCAGCGAGACGCTCCGGGCTTCCAAGTGGAGCACCTCCCGGCGGCGTTGCAGCAAACCACCTGATGCACTGGCCTGCCCACCGATGACGACCCCGGCCGCATCCAAAATCTCTCCTCCGCGCGTCACGAGGATTGGCCCATCGGGAGCGGCGCAGGGATGTTGCTCCCACAACGCTGACGCATCCTTGAGGGTCTCAACGAATACGATTCGGTCGAAGAGATAGTCACGGGCCGTTTCACGATGCCCCTCCACCTGGATAACGTCAACGGCACGTCCGACGACACCAGGCTGGCCCTCCATCGCAGACCACCACTGGCGGGAGGCCGTATCCCGAAGCGTCCAGCGAGGTTGTTGCGGAATGAACGTACCCCGCCCGAGATCTTTTCCCTTGAGAAACTCGATCGCCTCACACGCGCTGGTAGGATTATCGACAAACCATCCTCTGACCCGTTCGCCCAAAATCGCTTCCACCGCGCGGTCCCATCCGGAAGGGACGACCAGCCATTCGGCTACGGCGTCGCGAACCCCGGTACAGGCTTTGAGCGCAGTAGACTCTTCGTCGCCGCGTCGCCCATAACCCATATCTTCTTGCAACACACCTTGCAATGCCTTGAGGTGAGAGTCTGCAGCGGCCAACTCTTCCGACTGACGAAAGACCAACTGCTCGACTTCGGCTAGCTCGGCCGACATGCGCTCGTTCTTTGCCTCGACCTCTTGCTGCTGCCGACGCAGATCCGCCACCAATTGCTCCGCATCGTGGGAGGCCTGCTGGAGCGCCTGGCGTTTGTCCGTTGCCGTCACATGCTGCACACGGAAGTCTTCTCGCTCGCGAGCCGATCGGCCTTCACGATCCGCGGCCTCCTGAATGCGAGCGGCCAATTGCACCAAGGTTTGTTCTGTATTCGCGACCAAGACTGCCAAGTTGAGAACGTCCAGTCTCCCCCGCTCCTCTTCATCCAATGCCGCGGTTCGTTGCTGGACCAGCTCCTTCATCTCTCGATCGAGCGTCGCGAACACCTGTTCCCGCTCCGTACATTCATATTCAAGCGTGGCCAGCGCGTCTTCGAGGGCCACAGACTCCGCCGCACCCAGCTGTTGGTCCTGAGTGAGGCGCTCGAGCTCCTGCCCGCCTTGACTCTGCTGCTGCGTATAAAGTTCTCCACGATTCCGTTCAACTTCTGCAGCCGTCAGCGCCCGCGCCTGTTGTTGTTCAATCTTCGACAGTTCCTCACGCCGCTGTCCGATCGCTTCGCTGGTTGCGGCATTCGCCAGTTTGATCCGCTCAAGTTCTGCGGTCAAACGCGCCAACTCGGCGGACCGTTCGGACTCCTGTTCCCCCAACGTCTGTAACTCCGATTCCGCCCCATTGATCATGGTCCGGAGCACGCGGTATTCGTTGGTCAGCAACTGAATCTCCAGCGACTTGGCTTCTTGGTGCAACGTCTGATAGGACCGCGCCTGACGCGCTTGACGCTCGAGTGAATTCAATTGCTTTTTCACCTCAGCAACGATATCCCGCACCCGCAAGAGGTTTTGCTGGGTCGAATCCAACTTACGCAACGCTTCGGCCTTCTGCTTTTTGTAGCGCACGATGCCGGCAGTTTCTTCGATCAACTCACGCCGATCTTGCGGCGACGCATTCAGGATCTGATCAATTTGCCCCTGCGCGATGACCGTATGCCCCTTCGTTCCGGCTCTGGTATCCAGCAAAATGCTCCGAACATCCTTCAATCGGCAGACAGTCTTATTGATGAGGTATTCGCTCTCGCCATTCCGGTAGAGGCGGCGCGTGATCATGAGTTCTTGATACTCCGCCAATTGGCTCGAAAGCCCGGAGAGGGGATCCACCGTGATCCGATCCAGCCCGCTGATCACGAGCGACACTTCGGCCATTCCGAGAGGCTTTCGCATTTCGGTTCCGTTAAAAATCACATCTTCCATCTTGTCGCTACGCAGCGCCTTCGTACTCTGCTCGCCGAGTACCCAAAGAATCGCATCGACGACATTGCTTTTGCCGCTCCCGTTTGGCCCCACGATCGCGGTGACACCATCGGGAAATTCGATCCGGGCTTCCGCAAACGACTTAAACCCCGTCATTTCAAGGGATTTCAAATACATCGGCAACTCCTTCATGCTCTGTCTTGGAGAACTCAAGCGGATAGAACGTGTGGTTTTCTAGCACAAGCTTGGGTGGAAATCAAAGAAAAATACTCCCTGTGGTAGGTATAGAGGGATGGACCTACAACATTTGGGGAGTCGAACGGCGAGGAAAGATGCCGTTATCCCACCTGAGCCCCAACAGATTTGTTGGAGGACTCAATGGCGATCAATTCCTTGGGGAGAAGAAACTCTACGTCTTCTTCAATCACCGTCAGGTCTTGGACCTCTGCATTTCCGAACGTTTTTAGAACCGTCACCACTTCTTCGACGAGCACTTCTGGAGCTGAAGCACCGGCTGTGATCCCGACCGCTTGCACATTCGTGAGCCAGGCCGGATTGATATCCGAGGCGGCATCGATCAAGTACGACGCGATTCCGCACTGCTCCCCCAGCTCACGCAGCCGGTTGGAATTTGAGCTGTTCGGAGAGCCGATGACCAGAATGACATCCACCAGCTTAGAGAGTTCCTTCACCGCATTCTGGCGATTCTGTGTCGCGTAACAAATATCTTCCTGATGCGGCCCCTTGATGTGCGGAAACCGTTTATGAAGTGCGCCGACGATATCCCGGCACTCATCGACGCTCAGCGTCGTTTGGGTGACGTATGAGAGGTCGTGGATGTTATCAACCTGCAGTTTCTCGACATCTGCCACGGAGGAGACCAGATGGAACTTGTCCGGAATCTGCCCGAGCGTTCCTATGACTTCAGGATGGCCGGCATGGCCGATGAGAATGAGATCATATCCCTGCGTATAGTCGCGATTGACTTCGTTATGCACTTTGATGACCAACGGACAGGTGGCATCGATGACGTGCAGCCGCCGCCGATTCGCTTCGTCCCACACCGACTTGGCAACCCCGTGGGCACTAAAGATCACAACCGAACCTTCCGGCACTTCTCCCAACTCTTCCACAAACACAGCGCCCTTGGTACGGAGTGAATTCACAACATGCCGGCTATGGACGATTTCATGTCGGACATAGATGGGCGCGCCATATTTCTTCAGCGAGAGATCGACAATATCAATCGCCCGATCGACTCCGGCGCAAAATCCTCGTGGATTGGCGAGATAGATCTTCATAGTCGTCCCCTTTTCCTTCGTCCCTGTGCGCACAGATCACTGGCGTCCACCTTACGTCAGAGCAGCGGGCCTCGTCAACACAATTGGCCCGCATCATTCTTCCATACCCGTCTTGACACCATGCCATCTCCCTCGTAGGCTCTCCCGATCGACAGGATGCTGAAAAAGTCCGCCACCGTCGCTCTCGCATCGCTCAGAGACTCAACGTTGAAGCGTACGCCTCGTCTCTTCGCTTGTTGCGGCCTTGCTGGACAGCCTTTTTGACCATCCTGCACGGCGTTCTCTTGTTGTTCCAGGCGTGCGAATATTGAATTTTCATCGTGCCCGTGGAACTGTTCTTCCGTAGATTTCTAATTATGCCTAACTCCACAGGCAAGAAAATCCTCATCGTTGAAGATGAGCACGACATTCTCCAACTGATCAAATTGTATTTGGAGAAGGAAGGATTTCAAACCGTTCCAGCCAAAACCGGTACGGAAGGTCTCCAGCAAGCGAAACGTGAGAAACCCGATTTGGTCGTCCTCGACTTGATGCTGCCCGAGATCGACGGCTTCGAGGTCTGCAAACGCCTTCGATCGGCTCCGGCAACCGCGATGCTCCCCATCATCATGTTGACCGCCAAAGCCGAGGAGTCGGATACCATCATCGGCCTGGAGCTGGGAGCCGACGACTACGTCACCAAACCATTCAGCCCCAAAACTCTGGTGGCCCGCATTAAGGCCCTCTTTCGACGGCTCGAACAAAGACCGGGCGACAGCCCCGCCCAATTTCGCTACGGCAATCTCGTCATGGATCTCGCGCGGCATGAGGTCACCGTAAAAAGAATGGAAGTCCCACTCACGGCCAAAGAGTTCGGCCTGCTCGAGCATCTCTTGCGCAATCCCGGCAGAGTCCTCACGCGAGATATTCTCCTCAATACCGTGTGGGGATACGATTACTATGGAACCACACGGACGGTCGACGTCCACATCCGGAGACTCAAACAGAAACTCCCCTTACTTAACGAGGCAATTATTTCGGTCAAATCCCTGGGGTATAAGCTCAAAGAGTTGGATAGTTCGGAATGACCCTTTCCATCCGATGGAAAGTCACGATCGGAACCCTGTTGGTCCTCGCCTGTGGGCTTCTCATTGCCCGTACCTTGGCGATTCGCTCTCTTGAACAACAGGAAATCGTCCAGTCTGGCCAGACACTGGAAGCTCAAGCCGGTCTGGTCGCATTCGGGCTGCAGCCGTTTCTGACGCAACCAGGCGCGCTGTCTTCGACTCCCCAATTGCAAGCAACCGTCCGAGAACTCAGCACGCGAGCCCTCGCACGAGTGACCGTCATTGCCCTGGACGGACGGGTGCTGGCCGATAGTGCCGTGCCGGATAACTTCCTCACCACGCTTGAGAATCACCTGGCACGACCCGAGGTTCAGCAAGCCATTTCCACCGGACACGGCACGGACCTTCGTGCGAGTCACACGACTGGTGAGCGCACATTATATTTGGCCATCGGTTTGAGCGGCTCGAACCGGGCAACACCCGCCGCGTTCTTGAGATTGGGGTTACCGATGACGACGTTCGATCGCGAAGTGGACAAGCTGCACCGAGACTTGGCTCTCGCCTTCGGAATTGCGTTCTTGATCGCCATCGCACTGAGTGTGTGGCTCGCTCGCGGCATTACAAGACCTCTGTCGGATATTGCAATTGCAGCTCAACAACTTGCCAAGGGTGACCTCACGGGCCGCATTCGAACCGGATCACGCGATGAAGTCGGCCTCCTCGCCGACACGCTCAATCATATGACCGATCAGTTGAAAGCCAAAATCGATGAACTCTCCGAAGATCGATCCCAACTCTTGGCCATGCTGACCTCAATGGTTGAAGGTGTGATGGTCCTGGACCGTCGGGGCCGCGTGCTACAAATTAATCCCGCGCTGGAACGGATGTTCGACATCACCAGAATGGAAGCCCGGGGGCACCCCTGCTCCGATGTCTTCCGGCATCCGCAATTGGATTCGCTGGTTTCAGCGGTCCTGACGAGGCACAAGAATGAGGAAGATGAAATTCTTCTGCACCCGAGCGGTCGTCGTCTCCATATCGAAGCCTCGGTAATCGAATCCGACCGGGAAGACGACGCGTGCGCCGTGCTGGTCTTCCACGACCTGACGGAGTTACGCCGTCTGGAGATTATCCGGAAGGATTTCGTCGCCAATGTGTCCCACGAACTGAGGACCCCGCTCACGTCGATCAAGGGGTATATCGAGGCCTTGCTCGATGGCGCCAAAGACGATCCGGAGACCAGCACACAATTTCTCGGCATCATTCTCAAGCAAAGCGATCGCCTGAACCTCATTCTCGAAGACCTCCTACAGCTGTCGAAGATTGAATCCGGGCAGGTTCAGTTCAAACGAGAGCCGTTGCATATCCCGAGTGTGATCGAACGAACACTAGCCATGATCAAGCCTTTGGCCGACAAGAAAGGCCACCGGCTTGTCTCCTTCATGGATAACAATCTGCCTGCTGTGCTCGGCGATGAAGACCGGCTGACGCAGGTCCTTTCAAACCTGCTCGATAACGCCGTCAAATACACCCCCGAGAAAGGGACCATTACCATTGCGGCCCATCCGGTTTCGGACGATGCCGAGCAGCCCACGGTTGTCACGGCGGTAGAGTTGAGCGTAACCGATACCGGCATGGGAATTCCCGAAATGCATCGTCCTCGCGTATTCGAACGATTTTATCGAGTCGATAAAGCCCGTTCGCGTGAGTTAGGCGGAACAGGGCTCGGGTTGGCGATCGTCAGGCATATTGTCGAGGGCCTACGCGGACAGGTCTGGGTCGAACCGAACGCTCCAACTGGCAGCCGTTTTGTCGTAAGACTCCCAGCCCAACAGATCGGTCACCCGGTTAGCTAGTGAGAATGAGAAGCCTAACAAGGTCACAGACCGCTATGAAGTCCTGTGATGCGGGATCGTTGATCCGCAACCAGCTATATCACGCTTGTCATGAGCAGATAGATGAGCGATGCGAGAAGTGAAGCGCCAGGAAACGTGAAAATCCAAGCATACAGAATTCGGGTAGTGACACCCCAACGCACAGCCGAAAGTCGTTTGATTGCGCCCACCCCCATGACTGAGGTCGTGATGGTCTGAGTGGTACTGACCGGCAGACCGACAGATGCCGTCACAAGCAGCACCGCTGCAGCGCCGGTCTCCGCAGCAAACCCATGCACCGGTTCCAGCTTGACGATGCCCATTCCCAGCGTACGGATGATCCGCCAGCCTCCCAACGCCGTTCCCAATCCCATCGCCACTGCACAGGAACCGATTACCCAACTCGGCACCTCATTCGAAGCAAGCTGCCCGGCAGAGAGCAACGCCAACGTAATGATCCCCATGGCCTTCTGCGCGTCGTTGGCACCGTGACTGAACGCCATGAAACAGGCAGATACGAGCTGCAGCCTTTTGAATAGCCGAGTCGCCACGCTCCGGGTCACACGAAAACAGACCCAGCTGATCGCCACCATCAATGAAAACCCTATGGCAAAGCCAAAGAACGGCGCCAGGACCATGGCTTCCATCACCGGTCGAAGGCCGGACCATTTCACCGTATCCCATCCTCCATGGGTCACTGCAGCCCCGACCACTCCGCCGATCAACGCATGAGATGAGCTGGTCGGCAATCCCAACAACAGTGTGAACAGATTCCACACAATTGCACCGGCCAACGCCGCCGCAACAACTTCTTGGGTGACAACAGTCGGACTGACGATCCCAGACCCCACCATCTTGGCCACAGCGGTGGACATGAATGCCCCGGCTACATTCAAGACACCGGCCGCAACAACTGCCACGACAGGGCTCACGACTCTGGTCGAGACGACGGTCGCAATGGAATTGGCACTGTCATGCCATCCGTTCGAAAAGTCGAACAGAAGGGCTAACACCACCACAAGGAGCAGCATTCCGGTCAGCTCAGGCATCTTAGGCTCGTGAGGTGCGAAGGGTACGAGATGAGGGGTGAGGAATCGACCGGAGAGAGAACATACCGAACCAATCTCTTCGCATAGCAGTGATTTCTTGCACCGTATCTTTCATGCGTTCCTTCTCACGAATTGTCAGTGATGTTTGAGCGTGATGCGCTCAAGAATGTTCGCGGCGTCTTCGCAACGATCGGTTCCTGCTTCGAAGTTCTCGTAAATTTCTTTCCACTTGATCACCGCAATCGGATCCGTTTCACTTTCAAAGAGAGCGGAAATGGCATCTCGGGAGACTCGGTCGGCCTCATTCTCCAAACTATTCACCTGCACGCTGCATTTCTTCATCTCCGGATGCGGAAGACCCAGGAGATCTACACCTCGTCCCACGGCCATAGAGGCCTGATACAGAATATCAGCGAGTCTGATTGCCCTTTCGGTCGGCTTCGGCACCTTGTATAACACGAAGCGATCCGCGATCGCCTCCGCGACATCGAGAATATCGTCGAGAGCGCTGGCGAGATCATGAATATCTTCCCGATCAATCGGCGTAATAAAGGTCTTGTTCAATCGACGTGCGATGTCGTGCGTAATGTCATCTCCAATGTGCTCGACGGCTTTGATCCCCTTGGCTTGTTCGGTAGGAGACCGGAAATCTTCCATCATCACCTTGAGAAGGCGGCTCCCCTCGATCATATTATGTGCGGCCTGCTTGAACAGTTCAAAGAACGCTTCTTCCTGGGGGATCAATCCAAACAGCATCGTAAAACTCCACAATTAAAAATATGCAGGCAGCATTCCGAGCAGGGTACGCATACCATCATGCCCGTTTCACACCGATGCGCCGCTCATTACTCCTCACCACCGAACCAACCCTGCCGCCCAGGTCACACCACCACCAAAACTTGCCAACACGACGAGATCGTGAGGCGAAATTCTTCCGGAACGGACTGCATGGTCGAGTGCGATCGGTAATGAAGCCGACGACGTATTGCCATAGCGACCGATCACGGAACATACCCGTTCCTGTGGGATCCCGAGCCGCTTTGTGAGTTGGGCGAGAATACGCCCATTGGCTTGATGTACGATCAGCTGCGCGACATCGTGTATGTCAACACCGAACTCTTTCACGATCTCGCGGATCACTTGGTCCAATCGTTTGATCGCTAAACGAAAGAGCGGCGCCCCTTGCATTCGTAATGTATGGCCTTTCGCTTCGACTGTTCCCGGCGTCGTTGGCCGGCGCGATCCGCCTGAAGGAATTGTAATCAAGCCGTGCTGAGCGCCGTCCGAACGAAGACGGAGCCCCAAGAGGCCTTGGTTCAGCTGTCCGGCCTCCGGCTCGCCCCGCAACACGACCGCACCCGCCCCATCGCCGAATAAAAAAGCCGTATCGCCATCGGCAGGGTCGATGGAGCGAGACTTCACTTCTGCAGCGACCACTAAGCACGTCTTAACCTGCCCACTTCGAATCATGGCATCCGCCATCGAGAGTCCGTAGAGGAAGCCCGAACACGACGCCGCCATATCGAAAGCCGGTATCGCAGAGCACCCGAGCATCCGCTGAACATGACAGGCGGTCGAAGGAAAGACCGTATCGGGAGAGGTCGTCGAAAGGATAATCCCCCCTAGATCAGAACCTTGGAGTCCGGCAGCGTCGAGCGCCGGGCGAGCGGCTTCCACCGCAAGATCAGAAGAGGCTTGAGATGGAGCAGCCCTACGCCGCTCCTGAATTCCTGTCAACCGGGAGACAACCGTCGCCTCGATGCCCAACGGCGCGCCCACCTCAAGATTCGACACGACTCGTTCGGGAAGGTATGAGCCCGTTCCGATAATTCTTGTTCGTATCATGCTGCCTTAATCTGGCACGGTTCGCTTCAAGATCGGCGGGATTATAGGTCCCGGTTCCCAAGGGGTCAACTTTACCCGCATTGTACATCAACACTTCCACGGCAATCGCCGATCCATTGGACAATGAGCCGCTCCAACCCTTCTCGTTCTATCCCAGCACACATCGCCTCAGGGTTCGGCGATTTCGAGATGAACCTCATGGGAATACGAGTGGATGGCGTCAAAAACCTTGCTTTCAACCCAGGCTCCTGCTACATTTTCGCCCAGTTATGGCACGCCCACTCCCTATGTCGACTCCCACGCTACGCATGGCGGTGGCCGTTGGCCTATCTGTCTTGACGTTCTGTGTGGTCACTGCCTGCTCCGGTACACCAAAGAAACAGGAGACCGCGAAGAAAGCCCTCCGCAGCACCGACGAACAGATTTTTTTGGGCGATTCGATCAAGAAAAATTATGATCCCAACGTGATCATGAAACGGGGAGAGGCGTTTTTTGAGAAAGACGAGTATGCGGAAGCTATTGTCGAGTATACCCATTTCCTCGAGCTTCACCGTACCCATATCCTGGCCTCCTATGCGGTGTTCCGCATCGGAGAAAGTCAGATGAAACTGACCAAGGGCATCCAGCGCGATCCAAGCCCCATTCAAAAAGCACTGGAAGCCTTTGAGCGGCTGCGGAAGGAATTTCCGGGAAGCCGGTATGATGGCGCTGCGCTTCAGAAGATCCAGGAATGCCACGACCTCATGGCGCAGACGCATCTCTTCGTGGGGGAGTTCTACTATCGGCGAGGCTCCTATCTCGCCGCTGCCCATCGCTTTCAGCAGATCATGAAACTGTATCCCGACAAGCCTGTTGCCCCTGATGCTCTGTACTATCTGGCACTCAGCTATCACGACCTGGGCGCGGACGACTGGGCCAGTGAACAACTGATACTGCTGGCAGAGAAATATCCTGGCAACACGCATTCCGGTGCAGCCAAGAGCCTGCTCGCAAAAATTGGATCGGAGAAACCGGCACCGTTACTGGCCAAGACAACCGAGCCGGCACCCTCCTCCGCTTCGTCTGCTATACCTCCATCAGGCACTCAATCGAGTGTCGCCGTCGGGTTGATCCCCTCCGACCCGGATAGATCGTTCCGCCTCCCTTCCGCTTCCGCATTGGGCCAGTCTTTTGTCAGTTGCCGCCTCGGCGCCTGGTGCTGATCTAGCGAGTAGGATGCTGAAAAAGCCCGCCAGCTTCGTTCTCGCATCGCTCAGAGGCTCAACGTTGAAGAAAACTTTTCGGAGGTCGGACACATGGGCGGGTCTTATCCGTTCACCAAGATCCATTCTAGGGATGAACGGCCACACGAAGTGCGGTACGTACCTCCTCGCCTCTTCGCTCGCTGCGGCCTTGCTGGACGGCTTTTTTGAGCATCCTACGAGATCTTCCATGGGCCGTTGAGTTTCCACCGTCTCACAATGGTCTTCTCCCGCCTGTTAGAGCCGCTTCGAAGCTAGCAGCATTCAGCCGTCAGGTGGATTCAACGCAGCTGCAGGGCTTCAAGCAGGAGCTCACTGGTGGAAGACTTCACAATTCCCTTGGCCCGTGGGATGAAGGACTGATACGTTTCTTTCCCTTGTAGCACTTCGCAGTAGAGCTGAACGACCTCTCGGTAGGGACTCAATAACCTGTGACAGAGGCGCGGGAACGTGTAGACGATGTCGGCGAGACGCGAAGCAATTCGAAACTCAGCATACAACTGCTCTCTGACTGCCAACTCATAGTCCCATAAACTCTTAGTCCGATCGTGCCGCTGATTGAGGACAGCCATCGCGGCCAGCTTGCCGGAACGGACGGCGTAGTATATACCCTCGCCAAACAATGGATCGACAAGATGCCCGGCATCGCCTACCAACATGGCTTGGCCATTCACAAGGTCATCCCGTCCCGGTTCCGGACTTAGTTCGGTCCTGCTAAACAGGGGTAACGGATGGCCAATCGGCTTGGGCACATCCAAGCCCGCCAGACCTTTTTCTCCCCCAACGAATCGATCGAAGGTTTTTTTGAGGCTCGCCGGTTTGCTCTGAAACTCCCCCACACCGACCGACAACCGCCCCTGCTTGGGAAAGATCCAGGCATATCCCTTCGAGCAGACGCCGATGTCGATCACGGCTTTGCCGATGGCCGGATACTGCGGCCCCGGTCTAAGTTCGATCTCGCTCTCTAGAGTCGGTATGCAGCGTTGCCGCCGGTCGGGGAAAAGATGCCGCGCGACCTGGCTGTTCGCGCCGTCGGCGCCGATCAAGACCTTTGCATGATAGCACCCGCGATCGGTTGTCACCTCGACACCTCCCGGCACATGACGGAGCGACTGCGGGTGCTCCCCTTCGTGAATTTCCGTACCGACGCGTCGGGCCTGTTGAACCAGGTGATGATCGAACCGATCGCGCATGACCATATAGGCGATTGGACTGGGCGATTCGATCGTGACGGATTCCTCACCCCGGTACAGAAACTGAAATCCGAAGATGGTGTCTTCGACGACGGACTTGAACCCTGGATCAAGAAGTTGCTCGATCCGGACCGACAAACCGCCGCCGCAGACCTTGTAGCGAGGATGTGTTTGTTTGTCGATGGCGAGAACCGACAGGCCGGCACGGCTCAATTCATAAGCAGCAACCGCCCCGGCCGGCCCCATACCGACAACCACTGCATCGTAGACTTTGACGTCGGGCAGAGTGGACATGGGAAGAAATCTAGTGTTGAGTTTTGAGTTCTAAGTTTTGAGTTAGACTGTGGAGGGGAGCGAAACACTTCTAACTAAGAACTCAAAACTGAGAACTCAGAACTTGGTTAATATGGACTGTGTTACTGCCCAAGATACCAGCCGATACCATACTGCTCAAGAAAACCGGTGATCATGGTCAGCGTATTGGCGTAGATCATCACACCGACAACGATCAGCATCACTCCACTCACAGTGGAGACGCCCCACAAATACATGCGCGCCTGTTTGAAATAGGCGAGGAACCGATCCACCCCTAAGGCCGTGAGAAACAACGGCACTCCCAGTCCCAACGAATAGCTCGTCAGCAACAACACCCCGTTCGACATCGACTCAGTCGTGCTGGCATACAATAATATAGTCCCCAATACGGGACCGACGCACGGTGTCCATCCGGCGGCAAACGCCACGCCGATCAAGAACGATCCCACATACCCGACCGGCCGATTTCTGAATTGGAACCGATGTTCCATTTTTAGAAAACTGATATTCAAGACCCCCAATAAATAGAGGCCGAAGAGGACGATCACAATCCCGCCGATTCGTCGAACGTAATCTTGATAGGTCACCAGAGCCTGTCCGATGAAGCTGGCCGATGCGCCAAATGAGATAAATACCGCTGAAAATCCACCGATAAACAACAAGGCGTTGACGACGATGGTTTTCTTCAGCTTCGAGCGTACCGTCGAGTCGGTGAGTTGTTCGATGGACAGCCCTGTGACGTACGAAATATAGGAAGGCACCAGCGGAAGCACGCAGGGCGAAACAAACGACAGCAACCCGGCTGAAAAAGCCGCCAGAAGCGAAATATTTGTGATTGACTGAGACAATATCGACCGACTCCTAATCAGAAGTGAAGGTTCGAGGTCCGAAGTTCGAGGTTTTTGGAACTTCGAACGCAGAACTTCGAACTATACTATTCACGCCTGGGTCCTCAGCATCCTGCTAAGACTTCATCAACATCTGCACCAGCTCATGCGCTTCAGCAGCTCCCCAGTCACGTGCGCCGAAGATCTGGTGGCGGATAACCCCCTGTCGATCGACCATGAACGTCATCGGGAGACTCCGAGCGCCATAGGTCAATCCCACGAGATAGTCGTCGTCGTGGAGGATGGGAAACGTCAAGTGATTCTTTTTCTGAAATGGTCTGGTGACCGCCTCGCCCTGAGCATCGGTGGATACGGCGAGAATCTCAAAATCTTTTCGTGGAAAGGTTCGATAGAGCTGCTCCATCGCCGGCATCTCCACCCGGCAAGGGCCGCACCAAGTGGCCCAAAAATTCAACAGCACCACCTTGCCACGAAAGTCCGAAAGCGTGACCAGACGGCCTTCCAAATCTCGGAGCTGGAAGTCCGGCGCCGGCTCACCCAGCTTGACTGCACTCCTCCCTATGATCGGCAGAATATCCGCCGCTGCCATACCCCCTATCCCGACCGGGACCATCAGACAGAGAATCACTCCAATACCTACAAGTTGCATCATCTCTTTCTCTCCCCATGGTCCTCTAGCTGAGTATCCCGGGCAGTTCGTTCATCGCCGACAGGGGCCAGATCTTTCTGCATCATACTCAATACGATATCCGTTTGACTACTTGCCTGCCTCATCTTTAGAGTCATCCCCACACTCTCGGAGAGGAATAGACAATAGAGGACTCATTCAGATACTATCTCACGAATTCAGCCTTTTATCTGATTGTCGATCACCTGAACCCAGAGGGGCTAATGCGACACAATTACCTATTCACATCAGAATCTGTCACGGAAGGACATCCGGACAAGATCGCCGACCAGATCTCCGACGGAATCCTCGACGCGATCATTGCCCAAGATAAATATGCACGGGTGGCTTGTGAAACGATTCTGACCACCGGCATCGCCTTCGTAGCCGGTGAAATCTCCACCAAGGCCTACGTCGAAATTCCGGATATCATTCGCGAAGTCATCAAGGATGTCGGCTATTGCGACGCCGCCTGGGGATTCGACTACCATACCTGTTCCGTTCTCACCGCCATTCACCAGCAATCCGGTGATATCTCCATGGGCGTGGACTCCGGCGGCGCCGGCGACCAGGGACTGATGTTCGGCTATGCGACCAACGAGACGACCGAACTCATGCCGATGCCGATCGTCCTCGCCCATCGGCTCACCAAGCGGCTGGCCGAAGTCCGGAAAAAGAACATCCTGCCCTGGATCCGTCCCGATGGAAAATCCCAAGTGACCGTGGAGTACCGGAATGGAAAACCGGTGCGGATCGACACCATCGTCGTCTCGACACAGCATAGCCCCGACGTGACGAATAAGCAGATCGAGCGTGACCTCATGGAGAAGGTGATCAAGCCCATGATGCCGAAAGGACTCTACGATCCGGCAAGCGTGAAACACCACATCAATCCCACCGGCCGTTTCGTGGTCGGCGGTCCAATGGGCGACACCGGACTGACGGGCCGTAAGATTATCGTGGACACCTATGGCGGTCACGGCAGCCACGGAGGCGGCGCCTTTTCCGGCAAGGATCCCACAAAAGTGGATCGGTCGGCCTCATACATGGCCCGCCACATTGCAAAGAACATTGTCGCCGCTGAGCTGGCCCACAAGTGCGAAGTGCAGCTTGCCTATGCGATCGGCGTGGCCGATCCGGTCTCCGTGCTGGTCGATACAAAGGGTACAGAAAAGGTGGCGGTCGAACATCTGGACAAGCTTGTACGGACACACTTCCCGTTGACTCCGCGCGGCATCATCGACTACCTCAAACTCCGTCGCCCGATCTTCAGAAAGACGGCATCGTATGGCCACTTCGGTCGAAGCGAACCGGAATTCACCTGGGAAAAGACCGACAAAGCCAAAGTCTTGCGCAAAGACGCAGGGTTGTAGTTGACACACCAAATAAGCCGATAGCTACAAGGGGGCAGGGTACCCAACCCTGCCCCCTTTTTCTTGACTGCCTATGACCATGACGATTGACGTTCAATAGCATTCTGTAGAAAGTCAGTACCAATGTCACCAACGCATCAGGGTGCTCAAAAAGGCCGTCCAGCAAGGCCGCAGCGAGTAAAGACCGGAGGCGTACCCTCTGGGGTACGTTGAGGATCTGAGCGATGCGAGAACGCCGCTGGCGGGCTTTTTCAGCACCCTGTTAGAAGTAGAAGGAGGGTTTTGTGGATTACGATGTGAAAGATATCGAGTTAGCAGACCAGGGTAAACTCAAGATCGAATGGGCAGAAGCGACCATGCCGGTGCTACGCCTGATCAAGAAGCGGTTTCAGCGAGAGAAGCCGTTCGCGGGGCTCCGCGTCACAGCTTGCCTCCACGTGACGACCGAGACCGCCAATCTCATGAAAACCCTCCAAGCCGGCGGAGCCGATGTCCGGCTCTGCGCCTCCAATCCGCTCAGTACGCAGGATGAGATCGCGGCGGCACTCGTCAAACATGACGGCATTCCAACCTTCGCGATCAAGGGCGAAGACAGCAAGACCTACTATCAGCATATCCAATCGGCGATCGGCCACAAACCGCAGATCACGATGGACGACGGAGCCGATGTCGTCTCGCTGATCCATTCCAAGCGCAAAGACTTGCTCAAACACGTGATCGGCGGCACGGAAGAAACCACCACCGGCGTCATCCGGCTCCGGAGCATGGCCGAAAAGAAAGTGCTGAAGTTCCCGGTCATCTCCGTCAACGACGCCGATACCAAACACCTGTTCGACAACCGTTACGGGACCGGCCAGAGCACGATCGACGGCATCATCCGCGCGACAAACCGATTGATCTGCGGCACCACGTTCGTGGTCGCCGGATACGGCTGGTGCGGGCGCGGGATTGCGATGCGCGCCAAGGGCATGGGCGCCGACGTCATCGTTACCGAAATCGATCCAGTCAAGGCGATTGAAGCGGTGATGGACGGGTTTCGCGTCATGCCGATGGAACAGGCCGCGCTAGTAGGAGATTTCTTCGTCACGGTCACCGGCAATCTCAAAGTCATCCGCGGCGAGCACTTCGCGGCGATGAAAGAAGGGGCTATTGTCTGCAACTCAGGCCACTTCAACGTTGAGCTGGACATTCCTGCCCTCGAAAAGTTGAGCCGCAAAAAGCGCCTTATCAGACCGGGCGTCGAACAATTCACGCTGAAGACCGGCCGTCGGGTCAGTCTCCTCGGCGAAGGACGGCTCGTGAACTTGGCAACCGCGGAAGGTCATCCCTCCAGCGTCATGGATATGAGCTTTGCCAATCAAGCACTCGGTGCAGAATATTTGGTAAAGAATTACAAAAATCTGGAAAAGAAGGTCTATCCGGTCCCTCCGGTCATCGATAAGGAAATCGCCCGCCTCAAACTCGCCGGTATGGGCATGCAGATCGATACGCTGACTAAGGAGCAAAAGAGGTATCTGGCGTCGTGGGAAATGGGGACCTAGCAGGAATGCTGAAAATGACCCCCAGCGTCGTTCTCAGTCGCCCGTCTCCTTGCAACGTACCGCAAGGGTACGCTTCAGTCGCCGGACTCCCTGCGGCCTTGCTGGGATGCCATTTTGAGCATCCTGCAATCGGACAGCGTCGATGAATGCGCGCACTTAAAAGCAGTCCATACTGCACCTGCTAAAAAGAGAGTAGAAGAAAGGCCGCCTACAAAGGCGGCCTTTCTGTTTTCTTGGAACCTCGTCAGCTAACCTTTTATGCAAGCCCCACTGATAAAAAATCTTGCTAAAGGCTTATCTCAGGGCACTCAGCACAACCAATTATCAGTAAAATTTGATGATCCATGATGACACAGTTCATCGTAAATCATCGTGGATCGGGGTGTTTGGCACCGGATTGGCACCATCAAGAGCCGAAAGATAAAGTGCTACTATGCTGGCGTACAAACTGGGAGGGAAATCATGGAGGTCTCATACGAAGACATACGGGAAACATTTGAGAAGGTTCGCGACTATTTCACCTATGATCTGAAACTTTTAAGTGGGCAGAGTGAGGGCGGCAACTATATCACCGGGCTCTTGATTGCTTGCGCATGCGAAACCCTTGCAAGGTTTAGGGATGAAAAAGCGACGGGAGAACAATTCTTTTCCGAGAAAATGCTCCCAGAGGAGTGGAAGTCTGTTGGTTCGAGTCTCTTCGATGCTATTCGCAATGGGATTGCTCATTGCTATGAAACCAAACCCATCCGCATCGGTGACAAACTCTTAGAGGTAGGCATATCTTGGCGGCAACAGCCTCATCTGCGGTTCTCACCTGACAAAAAGGTTCTCTATCTCAACATTCAGACCATGGCCGGGCAGATCCTCGATCGGCTGAAGGAGTATGAGAGTTCGCTTATGGTGGACCAAGAACTGAGGCTGCAGTTCTCCAAAGCCATGCAAGCCGATTGGACCAAGAAGCCCAAGGGGGACGAGCTAAAAGCATGGAAGAGATTACTTGGAGCAGAGACCTAATTATACGCCCAGCGCTGACTATGGCCCGCTGATGCGCTATCAAAGCCACTCACCATGTCGACATCTCTCATATGCGAAGGCATACGTTATTGGCGGTCAGAGCGGTACCAGACGTAATGTGCGTGAAAAAAAGGTGGAGGTAATTATGAAGTCCAAGGCGACGAGTCGCATTGAATCATTACCCGCCCTATTTGCTTACATTGGATGGGCAGAACGCTACGATGGCACTGAACCCATTAAAGGTGGGTTCTCACATTTCAAGAAAAAGTCAGCCGATATATCTGAAGCATGCGCGTTCCACCGTGACAGCGACGGGTTGTACCGTTGTGGCGTTGGTAGTGGTGACCTTGGCGATATGCGACTGAATGTCGTTCTTGTGGCTCGTGAAAATAGATATGAGCCCATGAAGATTGTAGGCCTGTATCCTGCTGCCAAGATAGAGATGGATGACTATTGGGCGGTTGCCGCGTGTAAACACCCAATTCTAATCCCTCCTTACCGTCGGCCAACGCTGAAACATTGGCCGACTGGCCAAGGGTTGCGGCGATGGGCATGGAGAGGCGGAGAAGCAGCAGGGAGGGAGTACCCCCTATTGCGGAAAACCTTCAAGCTTCTGGTCGATAATATAACAAAATTGTCGGCGACCACTCAGCCAAATGGCACTACATTCGATTCTGAGTTTGACGGGTTCGAGGGAAAAATGAAACGCCGGTTTGTCGCCCACCGTTTTCGTGAAAATAGATTAAGGTATGCGAAGATCCGTGAAGCTCTCCTTACGAATAAAGGAAAGTTAGTGTGCGAAGTCCATAGATGTGGCTTCGATTTCGAGAAACGGTACGGAAAGGTTGGGGCAGGATATGCTCAAGTTCATCATCTCAGGCTATTAAGTTCAGTGCCTAAAAAGGGTATACGAACAAAGCTTTCCGATCTTGCTATAGTGTGCGCAAATTGCCACGCAATGATTCATAAAGGAGGAGAATGCAGGCCTTTAAAGGACTTGATCCCTCGGTAATCCTCTTCTAGCTGAACCCGCTGATTAAGAGTCCCGACGAAGAGCAATCTCAGGACACCCAACAGAACGAATCAGCAGCAAAAGGCGAGGACTCGTGATGGTACAGATCATCATGGGTCATGGTGTGTCAGGGTGTTTTGGCACCAACTTGGCACCAGGAGGATCGGTAACCCCAACCCACATTGAACCATCATGGCGAGAGACGAGACTTTCTATGAGCATCCGATCGTCAATGTGGAAATCCTGGCTGTTGAACGTGAAGCCTAACGCGCGGAGATTGGGAGTCTTGGTATCTTCCCGGAGCAAGTTGAGCGCGTCCCAATTAATATGAGAACTTTCCCTTTCGGCTGTCTTGTTAATAAAATGCCCCGCTCTTACCATGAAATCCGGGTTCTGGTCGTTTACATCGAGATAGTAGTCAACGCGGAATTCTCCATTCTCCGTAGAGAGAATGAATGGCGCCGCGGTGTAAAGATTACTCCCCATTTCCATAGCGATTCTTCCCAACTCCAATTGTCCAAGAGATTTCGGGGCCGCAGCTGCCACCTTGTTGTATGCTTGCATTCGAATAGTTGTTCCGTAAATCAGACCGCGCCCTTCAGCAATATACTCCCACAATGGCTCATCGCCAGGGCATGCTTCGCCGGCCCAATACTTGTGCATCCACTCTGCATTCCTGTCAGCGGGCACCGAGTCAGGGAGAAGATATTTGTCTATCCAGTTGGTGTCCACGCGGCTCAGCCGGCTGTATGTAAAGCCAACCTCCACCAAATAATCATGATGAAAATGACTCCCTTCGGTATCTCTCCACCTTTCCCCACGACTAGCACTTTGCTCATCTCCCCACAGGTAGATTCCGTGAAGACGAGACACCGCATCGGGGTAATTGCATCGCCTGACCTGCTCCAACATCAGTTCCTTCTGCAGCCGAAGGACACGCCTCTCTTGAAGCAATCGAACCGGCCAGTAGCTCAGAGGCCGGAAATCCACCGTTCCATAGTTCGAGGCAGTAATGAGCAGCCCACGATAAGCACTCCAAGCGGCAGGGAAAAAATCAATATTGAGATAAAGAAAGAACGAACGAGTTGGAAACATTCATCCTCCGCAGTGCAAATTATGCTGAGGGACAGTACCGATAATCAATCCGCTGATTAAGAGTCAGCGGGCAATGGTAGCCAGAAGGAAGAAACTAGGGACATTTTGAATTTCCTGTTACTGAGGTGGCGGGAGCGGAGGTCACCGGAGGCGCGGGGATTCGCCAAGGCTTAGCCGAGACTTTGAGGGTTGCGCTAGAAGATGCGAAAGCGCTGCCCTGTCTACCGATAGACGTCTTTGCGGTGTTCAATGGAAAGCACGTCTAACCAATTGGAACCGGCTTGACGGTAAAGAATGCGATAGGGCCAGACCCGGTAGGAACAGACTTTATCTTTTTGGAAGTGACCTTTCAGTCGTTTGCCGTCGAGCGGATGCTCGGCTAGGTGACGGAGCGCTTCTTTGACTCGTGCTCGTGTGGGGTCGTCACAATCCTTGAGGTCTTTGAGAGCTTGTGGTGTGAGACGGACTTGCCTCACTGCTCCTCACCGAAGGCGTCTTTGAAGGAGCGGAATTTCCCGGCTTTGGCTTCCTTCAATCCCTGCTTGAGAGATTTGATTGCCTTCGGGTTGGACAACAGCTCCAACGTCTCCACCCAGCTTTCAAATTCATCGGCACCCATTACCACTGCTTCAGGCCGTCCATTCTTTGTGACGAGAACTCGTTCCGAGAGCCGCCCCGCTCGGTCGACTATATCGGAAAATTGGCTTCGCGCTTCTTTCAGCGAAAGTGTCTTGGTCATGGCGTTCTCCTTGTACGTTGAGAGTGTACAGAATTGTGTCCTCTCCGGCAAGTCATGACCACCTTGAATGCGCCTCCATTTTGATGCGATCGCCTTCGTTTGCCACCTCAGGCCGTCCGATCACGTGTGCTATTGAGCGCGTGATACTTATGGCGAGCGAGAGAACCGTTCATCAAGCAGCGGTCGAAGCTAACGAAACCATCGATCAGCCATCTGGGACTCTCCCGTCGCGTTAGGATGCTGGCCGTCCCACGTCATAGTGGCGGGATCAAATCCGGTGTGTTGATCGACCAACGATATCCGTGATTCCTCTGTCGATTTGGCGGCAACCAGAGCAGACAGTCTGCAAGAAAAACTGGACAGACTACGTCACGGGAGGCGCGGCGACCTGCCGAGGCTCGGCCAGTCCAGAATGAAGAAATACGATATGGCGCTATGATGAAGAGTCAGGCGGGACGAGCGGCTCAAGAGTTTTGATTAGTTCAGGGATGTCGTGACTCGCAATCTTCCATGCCCGGTGGAAGTCGACCTGGAAATAGTCATGGACCACAACATTCCGGAAGCCCATGATTTTTCTCCAGGGGATTTCAGGATGGGTATTTCGAAATTCTGCAGAGACTCGCTTGGCCGTTTCACCGAGCACAGTAAACTGAAGGAGCACGGCATCCTGGTCTCGACGGCTGTTAAGAAAGTCCGACTCTTGCAGCCCACTTGTGTATTCCCGTATTTGCCAGGCAGCCTGAAGCATATCGAGCAGGAGCGAATCGTCACGCTGCATACACGGCTTCCATATGGGAGAGAATATGTTTGCGTCGGATGTAGTTGCGGCTTTCCTCCACCAAACGTTTCTCAACCAGATCAACCGCTCGTCCAAACAGCAACTCCAATTCCTCCTTCATATCCAGCAAATGTTCAACTCCCCAGTCTGAGTCGGGGCTGAACGTCACCAGTACATCGACGTCGCTGTCCGGACGGAAATCCTCTCGAAGCACGGAACCGAAGAGAGCCAGCTCGGTAATCTTCCACTTTTGGCAGAAGGCCGCAATCCGATCTTTCGGTATCATAATTTGAATCTTGCCGCTCATCGCTTAACCTCAACAAAAAAATTCGATCATCCATGACCGCAGCTCAACCCTTTTCCGATGGTAGCATTCATTTCATGCAATGTCATTCGGGACAGGCCAGACCTGCTTTTTTACTCGTCCCTGCCTGGGATCGTCACAATCCTTGTCAGAGCTTGAGCGAGACATCTCAGTCTTCGTTCTATCCTATAACGCTATGGCGAGCGAGAGAACCGTTCATCAAGCAACGCTCGAAGCTGACGAAACCATCGATCAGCCATCTGGGACTCTCCCGTCGCGTTAGGATGCTGGCCGTCCCACGTCATACTGGCGGGATCAAACCCGGTGTGTTGATCGACCAACGATATCCGTGATTCCTCTGTCGATTTCGCGGCAACCAACGCAGGCAGTCTGGCGATGAACTCCGGCATTCGCTCATGGCAAGGCCAGGCGGACGCAATATTTTGTGCCAGAACAATGGCGACGTTCGGATTCTCGTTTCTAAGAACATCAATGATCGCCGAAACCTCATTGACTGTGCTGTCGATGGCTTGATCCTGGCAGAGATCGTTATGACCAATGTGAAGCAGTACGATATCGGGTGATGCGGCGGCAATCCATTCTGGAAGGCGAGCAAGCACTTCATCCGTGCGCCAGCCCCAATGCCCTTCATGATCCATGTCGAAGTCTGTATTCGACGGCGGTCCGCCAAACGCTCCCTGCATGGAGCCGACAAAATCAATGCGATATCCTTCATCCTTTGCCAAGTGCCAAAGGAAGTACCGATAGGTCGGCATTCCAGCCGCTGATTCGGTGATCGAATCGCCCAACAGCATAATCTTCGCTGTCGTGATCGAGGGGGCAGGCTCCGTACTCTTTGTATCGTCGTCTGAACCGCAACCGACCAGCAGCGGTAAGAAACACAAACACCAAGCCACCATAGGCTTGCTCGAACGACAGTGCGTCATGATCAATCAGGGCCTCAATGTACCAGCGTAAGGATCGCCTGTTACACCTGCCATGCTGCGAGACTCAGGTTCGTGCAGGACACTGGGGAAACCCCTAATGTAAGAGATCATACTTTGGAAGATGGAATGCGAAAGCTAGGCTAGCGAGACCTGGAAGATGTGATGTGATCTTCGTATACTTGAAGAGGAATTTTCGTCACATTACAATCCTTGAAGTTGTCCCACCCCTGAGACGACAAATGTCCAGAAAGGCGTTTTTCCATTCGGGAGTCTGGCTTCTTCTAAGTTTTTGCTTGACCCACACTGTCGGAGCCGACGATTCCACCCTTGAGCGTCCTGGATTCGCGCTCACCACCCTTGACGGCTCAGGCAATGTCGGCCAGTACAGCTCAGTCACCATCGGGACCGACGGTCTGGCCCTCACCAGCTATTACGACGCCACCAACGGCGATCTCAAGGTGGCCCACTGCTCCAACGTGACCTGCACCTCCGCCACCCTCACCACTGTGGACAGCGCAGGCAATGTCGGCCAGTATAGCTCAGTCACCATCGGGACCGACGGCCTGGCCCTCATTAGCTACTACGACGCCACCAACAGCGACCTCAAAGTGGCTCACTGCTCAAACTTAACCTGTACCTCTGCAATCCGCACAACCCTCCAAAGCGAGGACAATGTCGGTCAGTTCACTTCTGTGACCATCGGGACCGACGGCCTAGGCCTCATCAGCTACTACGATGCCTCCAACAGCGACCTCAAGGCGGCTCACTGCTCTGATTTGGCCTGCACTTCCGCCACTATCACAACCCTCACATTTCTCCAAAGCGAGGGCAACGTCGGTCAGTTCACTTCATTAACCATTACTGGAGGACAAGGTCTCATCAGCTACTATGACAGCACCGACCAAGACCTCAAGTTGGCCCTCTGCCCAGATTTAGCCTGCACTTCTCCCACCCTCACGTACACCCCGGACCGCATAGGCAATGTCGGCCAATATAGCTCAGTCACCATCGGGACCGACCGCCTGCCACTCATCAGCTACTACGACGCCACCAATGGCGACCTCAAGGTGGTCCACTGCTCTGACTCGCTCGACTCGGCCTGTACCTCAGCGACCCGCACCACTCTCCAAAGTGAGCACAATGTCGGATTGTTCACCTCAGTCACGATTGGGACCGACGGCTTGGGCCTCATCAGCTACTACGACGCCACCAACGGCGATCTCAAGGTGGCCCATTGCTCCGACTTGACCTGCGCCTCCGCCACCCGCACCACCGTAGACAGCATAGGCAACGTCGGCCCGTACACCTCAGTCACGATCGGGACCGATGGCCTGGGCCTCATCAGCTACTACGACGCCTCCAACGGCGACCTCAAGGTGGCTCACTGCTCCGACTTGGTCTGCACCTCCGCCACCAGTACCCCCCTGGATGGAACAGCCAATAATGTAGGCGCCTCATCTTCCATGATTGTGGGAGCCGACGGCATGGGCCTCATCAGCTACTATGACGCTACCAATGGTGACCTCAAGGTGACCCACTGCTCCAACGTGGCCTGCACCTCCGCCACCAGCACCCCCCTGGACGGAACAGCCAATAACGTAGGTGCGTCATCTTCGATGATTGTGGGAGCCGACGGCCAAGGCCTCATCAGCTATTACGACGAGACGAATGGCGATCTCAAGGTGGCCCATTGCTCAGACCTGGCCTGCACGTCCGCCACCTATACCGCCGTGGACAGCGCAGGCAACGTCGGCTCGTACACTTCGATCACCATCGGGACCGACGGTCTGGCCCTCATGAGTTACTACGATGTCACCAACGGCGACCTCAGGGCGGCCCACTGCTCCGACTTGGCCTGCACGTCCGCCACCCACACCACCGTGGACAGCACAGGCAATGTCGGCCAATACAGCTCGATTACCATCGGGACCGACGGCCTGGCCCTCATCAGTTACTACGATGTCACTAACGGCGACCTCAAGGTCACCCACTGCTCCAACGTGGCCTGCACCTCCGCCATCCTCTCCACTGTGGACAACGCAGACAATGTCGGCCAGTACAGCGCACTGACTATCGGGACTGACGGTCTGGGTCTTATCAGTTATTACGACGAAACCAATGGCGATCTCAGGATGGTCCACTGCTCCAATATAGGCTGCACCTCCGCTACCCTCACCACGCTGGATAGCGCAGGTAATGTCGGCCAGTATACTTCAGTCACCATTGGGACCGACGGCCTCGGCATTATCAGCTATTACGACGCCACCAACGGCGATCTCAAAGTGGCGCATTGCTCCAACCTCTTCTGCGTTCCTTACCACCAACGCCGCTGAGTAGCTGGGCAGTACTGAGTCACGTCATGAAAAATACGTGTAACAGAATGGCTGTCCGTTAGAAGAAAAGGGATTGCTCAACGATCACCATGGAACGTATTCACATCGGCTTATCAGGATATTCTTACAAACCATGGCAAGGGGTAGGACGGTTTTATCCCGAGAAACTGAAATCGGCTGAGTTTCTCCGATATTATGCCGAGCGCTTCAGCACTGTCGAGCTTGATGGTATGTGGTATCGGTTACCGACCGAACAGACAGTGCGGGGATGGCTGGAGCAGACTCCCTCATCGTTCATCTTTTCACCGAAGGCGCACAGGCAGATCACGCATATGCATCGGCTGCGGCCAGATGCGCTTCCCTTTGTTGAAACGATGCTCGATCGTCTGGTTCCGCTCATAAAACAGAATCGGCTTGGACCTGTCCTGCTGCAACTTCCACCGAACTTCAAGCGCGATGATGAGCGGCTCAAAACGTTTTTAGAACAGGTTCCAAGTACCGTGCGTTGGGCACTTGAGTTTCGACATGAATCTTGGCATGCCCTGGAAGTGGAGAAACTCTTGAGACATCATGGCGTCAGTTGGATAGCGGCAGATACGGATGAGAGTCCGGCTCAGGTCCGCGATACCGCTGCCTTCTGGTATGTGCGCTTGCGGCGGAGCGAATACACCGAGGCGACACTCTTGGAATGGGCCTCACGTTTTACTGACATGGCTCGGCGAGGGAAGGATTGCTATGTCTACTGCAAGCATGAGGATGAAGGGTCTCCATGGATATGGGCGGACCGCCTTCTCGAATTCAGTGGATGACAATATTCCTGTTCTTGACACCCGTCCTTTACTGTCGCGCACTCTACTGATGGCAGATGGCGATGGTACCCTATCTTCTGGGGCATCCCGCATACATTGACATTGGGCGCAATATTTCTCTAGAACTGTACGCAAACAGGCCAAGGAACGCTGGAATGCACATGCCACAGATCTGCGGATAGACATTCACATACCGGTGCGCTATTTCTCTTTCACATCGGGAATTGACAGCGCCGTATCTATGAAGGGAGTCCTCATGCGATTCAGATATTCGATTATCCCAATGGTCACCCTCCTCGTCCTGAGCCCGGGACTCTTCTCCAAAGCCGAAGCAGCAAACGTCGAGGCAGGCCATGCGACCGTCAGTTGGACAGGACAAGGCGTCATCGATGATCTAGGCGATGGGGATAGACTCTTTAGAGGTACAATTACCGGAGACATCCTCGTGAAGCATCTTCCCGTGGGCTCGGCACCGCCGCAGATCCATAAAGGGAAAATGGATTGCCAGGCGATTCTCCATATCAGCGAGAAACAGGAGGGGCCGAAGACCGGTGTCTGCACTATCAGGACCCATGAAGACAAAGATCTCGCGTACGTAGAGATCCGATGTGTTGGAACGAAAGGCGAATGCAAAGGCGACATGACGTGGGCCTGGGGAAAAGGAGGATTCAAGGGGATCTCGGGGACGACACCATTCGTCGCCAGTATTTATATTGAGCAAGGGAAAGCAGGACGGATCCACGGAAGTGCGCATTGGCCTGAGATGACCTATACACTGCCGTAGAGGCTCACCACGCCTTGCTAGGGTGAGCAAGGCAACACATCAAACTAATCATCTCAGAGTAGTTTTTGCTGAAATTTGTCGTCTCGCCGATAAGGACGGACGATTCGCCAGTACTGATTCGTTCAGAATCAAAGACGACTAGCCCTCCACGCTCTCCCATCTTTCCTCCCTTCGCTCTGACTTGTCACCGTACGCTATGAGCCAATTCTTCCTTGTTTCCTTCTTTCACTTTCCACCCACACACATCCGATGGATGCAGATGAGAGAAATCTCACCAAGCCGGCGCTCTTGTAAAAAACCCCTCATGTTTTCTATTGTCTCCTTCGTGAGCTTCAATTTGAAATCGCGCAATGTGATTCTTCATCTGAACACATCTGGGCTCATGTTGAAGCCATAGGATCACTTGACTGTGGGATTGGTTGAAGTAAGCTTACCCATGCGAAGTTTCCGTGGGTGACCATTAGTAAAGGCCTTTACAGAATGACCCTGCTTGCAAAATGGGCGCTGATAAGCCTCGGTGTGATAGGCGCCACTTCTGTGGCTGTTTCTCTACAGGCGGCGTCCAGCAGACCATTCTGGACTGAGCAGGCGATGTTTCGATTTGGGGAGGATCTGTTTTTTACAGGTCGAGCGACATGCGTGTCTTCTGCCGAGGACGGACGGCAGCGCGCGTACAATGCAGCGCTTCAAGAGATTCTAAATTATACGCGAACGAGGGAAGTCCTCGGTATCCCTATCGAGACGCAGATGATTTACGAAGAGGATGACTCTGACCGTTGTCGTTCCGGGCAAGTTTCCGTATGGCGGCTTCTCCGAGCGTCGGCGTCCAAATTAGATAAGCTGAACCGCACGGCGTCTCATCAATCTGCTTCTCACGGTGTGCAAACCGGAGGATCGGGTGTATCAGGGAAAGTTCGAGATCTGACGCCAAAAATTGGAACATATAAAGACGATGCATTTGAATTCTTCGGGCAACCCAAGACCGTATCGATGGTGAGAAATGCGACGGAAGTGCATTGGGAGTATCCCCGGTTTGGGTTCACGCTTATTTTTGATGCCAATGGGTATCTGATTCGATGGAGACATACAGGTCCAAAAACAAGCCATTTTGGAGATGGATCGGGCGGACATCGGAAGTCTGAATTTGTAGGCTTGGAGGGCAGCGTCGATCCGTCTAAGAAACAAAATGTTGAGGGGGACGTGGTCGACCTGTCAAAGCGTCTGGAGAAAATGCAGTTAGAATCGAAAGATCGGCAGAAGGAAATCGATGCGGTCAGACATTGTGAGCGAGCATACCCTCGTGACACACAGCTCCAGAACTCATGCATTCAATATGAAACAGCTAAGAGAAAGCATCTGTCCGGATCGGGAGAAAATGTTAGATCGGATGCCGATCGCGCGGCAAAATTCATGTGCACGAGTCGATGGCCCACCAATTTAACCCTCCAATACTCCTGCCAACAATTCGAGCGAGAACGAATTTTGAACTTTCAACACAGACGATACTGATCGCTCCGCCCGACATTCTCCGTAGTATGCCGACTATGACCAGATTTCCGCCTACCTCGCCGCGGTATGTGGGTTCTTGCCTTCGTTGTTCGCCATGCCCAATCAAACTGTCGCACGATTTTCCTAATAACTTGCAAGTTTCTGATTGGTGGGGTGTCATCATTCATGCCTCGACATGTAGGCACTACATTTAACTCCGGTGTTCTGCTGTGACTCCATGATTAAGGCTGTTTGCCTCCAATTTTCCTCCCTACTCCTGTTGACCATTGCAACACCGATCAGTTCGGGTATATTTGCGGAAACATTGGAGAGTTCACTCGAGCTATATGTGCTGGGTGTGTACGAGGGTCATACTCACAAATACGGCAAGGTCACCGTGTTTGTCGCCCCTCAAGACTATCCGATTGCTCTGTTATTGACAGCATACGAATCTGTGGATTGGCAGATTGAACTTGAGCCTGGCGCCCAGCTCACCAGGGTCTTCCTCAATGGATATCATGAGCAGAGGGTTTCAGGATTGCCGGCACACATTCCGATTCAGAACAACTCCTATGAGCGAGGCACCACATACCTCTATGGGCACGACAACAATTCGTGTTTCAAGTTGATCGAAAAGGCGGAGCAGCTCTATGGCCTAAGACCTCGACAACACCTGTGTCAGTATAGAGGAACAGCTTTCGTCGTAGACCACAATGGAATCAGGCCGCTTCCTATTGAGTGATGCTCACGGCTCTCCCCTACCCACCCCCTAAACCATTTGTTGGCTCCCTCAACATGCTATACTCTTTCGTTCCAATACCTTCCGCAAGTATTGTCAGTCCTTCAGACAAGAAAGCAAACAGAGACCTGTTGATTGTCCAGTCGATGGATCGATTGTGATGCACCCCATATATGGTAAAGTGTGGGCGGACGTTGAAGTCGTACGGATCAGAGGCTCCCTATGAGATCAACGAACTTTACTCCACTCATTCTCTCCGATTATGAAATCTCCCCCGAACAGGGTTTTCTTCCGAATGACCCACTCGAACATCTTCCCGACTTGTCGACTCTGACTCAGCTTGGACGCGAACTACCCAAATTGCTGAGTGCGCGCACAGTCCGTCGATTCATCGGCGAGCAACCCGAATTGCTCCCTTCCATCCCTACGACATGGCGCACGGAGGACTATCGGGCTGCGATGAGGATACTGTCGTTCGCCGGCCACGCCTATGTGTGGGAGGTGCCGGATCAGCCGGCTACGACGCTGCCACCGCAACTTGCACACCCATGGTATGAGGTGGCCCAGCGACTGGGACGTCCGCCGGTGCTCTCATATGCCTCCTATGCGCTCGACAACTGGCGTCGACTTGACCAGACTCAGCCGGTCCGGCTCGACAACATTGTGCTGATCCAAAACTTTCTCGGCGGATTGGATGAAGAGTGGTTTGTCGTGGTTCACATTCAGATCGAACGGGAAGCGGGTCCAGGGCTGGCCGGCCTTCTGCGAGCCATGAACGGTGCGGCTGCGGATAAGGAAGACGAGGTCCTCCTCGGGCTGAAATCGTTGGCGGATGCCCAAACGGGAATGCGCGCTACGTTGCTCAGAATGAAAGAACGCTGCGATCCCTATGTATACTACAATCGCGTGCGTCCCTATATTCACGGATGGAAGAACAGCCCATCCTTACCGAACGGGCTCGCCTATGAGGGTGTGGAATCCTATGCCGGCCAGTCGCAACAATTCCGAGGCGAGACCGGAGCGCAAAGCTCTATTGTGCCTTGCCTCGACGCCGGACTTGGAATCGTCCATGCCCCGGATCCTTTGACCCAGTATTTGCACGAAATGCGCGACTACATGCCGCCGCGCCATCGGTCGTTCCTGCAGATCCTGGAAAAGGCCCACGATGATCTCGGCCGTCCGTTGCTCACCGGCTATGTCCGTGATCGGAAACTCCGCAACCCTGATCTCTGGACTGCCTATGCGGCCTGTGTCGATCTCCTCGTACAGTTTCGCGAAATCCACATCGGCTACGCCGATAGCTACATTTTCCGCCAGCATCAAGCTCATGCCAGCAATCCGACGGCCGTGGGAACAGGCGGAACACCCTTCATGCAGTACCTCCAAAAGCACCTGGATGAAACGAAACAGACGATCGCTCAGTAGACCCGTCTTGAACCGCCCACTCGCGAGCAGGTCCTCACTGGGGATAACCAGATCGTCGTTGACTACTCCTGTTGAGCAGCGTATCGTTTTTTCAAGTGCCGGAAGGACTTCCGACACTCGTACGTCTCGGTTGGTATCTCACGTCACAATTACACAAGATACACGTCATCATCTGAATCATAGGAGGCCACAATGGCAATGATATGCTCCCTGGCGCTCTGCAAAACACAAGCGGGGCTGTGTGGGCATGAGAAGGTGATGCTCAGCATCGCCGCACTCGCGGCCATTGGCCTTGGGGCCTACTTCATGGCCAGCTGACTGGGGCGGAACCGGACAACGGTTCGAGGTCCGAAGTTCGAAGTTTTCGGAACTTCGAACTCGAGAAACTTCGAACGTCTGTTAGCGGGTGTTGACCATCGGCAACTCGCGAGAATTTTCCGCTTCCTGCTGAATACGTAACCGCTCCAACCGAGACTCTTCCATCACGCTGTGGAGCATTTCATCCGTCATCTGAGTCATCTGTGCCGCCGCGTCTTTCATCTCGCCATGCTCGACGGCGCGGGACAGCACTTCAGCCTTCGTGGCGCCTTTCTTTTGGCCCAGAAACGGTTTGATGAGTATATAGGCCACATCTCGCGCCGGCATGAAGCGGAGAAACCGTCGGAGCAATCGGAACGTCTGGATGGGATAGTGCAGAAGCTTGTACACGAACAGGCGCTTGAGCCCTTGACGGCGGACCTCGTTGATCACTTCTCCGGGCAAGCAGGTTGGATCGATTGTGGAACATTTGAAATACTTGTACCAATCGGTGGTTTCGCTGACGAGCCCACGCTTCACATATTCCTGCCAGAGCGGAGTCCCCCGATACACACAGAGCCGATTGAAGCCGAACGTGTCGAGCGGCAGTTTGGAAGCCAAGTCGAACGTCGCGTTCATATCTTCGACCGTTTCGTCAGGGTTACCCACGGTAAAGAAGCCGTGCACGATCTCGATGCCGGCCTTCTTGGCGTTCGTGACGGCAGTGGCCACCTCCTCCAACGTCTGCTCTTTCTTGAGGCGATCAAGAATTTTCTGGCTCCCGCTTTCAATCCCGAACATGACCGTCCGGCAATGGGCCTTGGCCATGGCGGGAAACAAATGCTGCGCGACGGAGTCTACACGCCCTTCGATCCCCCATTGGATCGAGAGTTTTTCGTCCATCACGCCTTGGCAAATCGCCTCGATCCGCTTGGGTTGCAGTAAAAAGTGATCATCGACAAAATAGACGGACCCATAGCCGCATTCTTCGAGGTACTTCAATTCACTCACGACGTGTTGAGCGCTCCGCGCGCGCCATTTGCCTTCATTGAAAATTGGAATGTCGCAAAACACGCAGGGCCAAGGGCAGCCGCGTGAGGTCTGCATCGTCGTGAACCGCTCCATCGAGAGCACAGCCGGCACGTCGAGCGGCATCGACTCGATAAAGTCGAGCGGAAGGCCTTCACGATCAGGGAAGGGCCACTGATCGAGATGGCGCTCCATCGGCCGGCCGGAGTTTTGGACGACATGGCCATCCTTGGCCCAGGTCAATCCGGCCACATCGGCTGGATCATCGAACCGTTCGAGCAGATCGAGGAGTAGCTGTTCACCGTCTCCCTTGCAGATGAAATCCACTTCAGGACACTGCAATTTGACCAATGCTGCGTTTAAACTCGCAAAAACGCCTCCGAAAGCCAGTTTGACCTTCGAATTCGAGGCACGAATCTGACGAGCGAGAATCTTCGCATAGGGATAGCTGGTGGTACTGAGGAAACTGAGGCCAACCAGTGCTGGTTGCTGCCGATTGATTTCATCGAGGATCACCTCGTTCGGCGTATCGGGATTCGCCTGATCGAACATTACACACTCGTGGCCGGCCTGTTTCAGCACCGACGAGAGGGACATGATACCGATGGGAGGAAAGCCCATGACCCGGATACGGCCGTTTTTGGCCCGTGTTTTAGCCGGAAGGGCGTAGAATTGTGGGTCACGAACGTGGATCAGGAATACCCGCATGCTGGTCTCCTAGCGTGGACAATTTCACACGCTGCACTCACCGCGAATCGGTCTTGCTGCTTCCGGACAAGACAATATTGGACACTTAACTGGTGTCTTGGTTCGGGTTCTTTCAGGGAAACCAAACCGCCGAGGAGAGTGCGCTTCCTGCATTCTAATCTGCCCCGCGGCCTCGGCGCAAATCCAGTGGGAAGTCCGACCTTAACTGGCCGCTGGAGAGTAGCACGATTAGGCGAGGAGGGGAAGAAAATACCGTGGCAAGGCTGTCCCGCCGGCCTTACGGTACTGAGGCCACATAGCCGTATCTCGGTCATGATGTCAGCGGTCCGATCATCATCTACCGCATGCACGCGGCGTCCCATCATCGCCCTCTTTTTGAATCGCCATTCCCCTAAATCAGAGAGACGATTCTCCCTAGCGCGCCGAAACCCACTGTAGAGAGGTGCTGAAAAGTCCTGACGGACATCGTAGTGCTTCAGGCGAATTATGGCCCGAGAACCACAGGCTGAACTGGTCAATATTGCTCACTTTGAGGAATGGATGCGCAGACGGGCGGGACCCACATCAACGATGATTATTTGCTACAAGAATAATTAGTCGAGCAGGACAACATTGAGGAGAGAGCTGCGAATGTACAATCCACCATTGTAATCGATGAAGCCAAGCTTTCTGAACTTATTCAGAAAGAAACTGACCCGTGATCGCGTGGTGCCGATCATCTCGGCTAGAGTTTCCTGACTGATCTTTGGAACGATGAGTTCCTCCACCTTGCTTTCTTTCCCAAAGTGGGCAAGCAACAACAAAATTCGAGCGAGTCGTTTTTCGCTGGAATTAAAGAGCTGATCCACCAAGTCCTCTTCAATTCTGATGTTACGAGTCAGGAGATGGGATATGAACAGCTCGGCGAACGTGGGCTCTTCACGAAGGATGCGGATCATGGCAGCTTTGTCGATGCGCATGATCGTCGACTCTTCAAGAGCAGTCGCGGTTGCCGTGCGCACCAGTTGCCCGGTCAGACAGGCTTCGCCGAAAAATTCCCCTTGCCCTAAAATCGCAATGACGGCTTCTTTGCCTTTGGCGGACAGCACGGTCAATTTGACCTTGCCGGCCTGGAGATAGAATACGGCATCCGCTGCCTCCCCTTGGGAAAACAGCGCCTGCTTCTTTCGGCACTTTAGAATATTTTTCCCGCCGTCGACTATCGAAAGGAACATCTTAGCGTCGAACGGCGCGGCGCGTTTGCGTCCCATGCGTATTACCTATGAGTGTGAACAAGAGTTAGCGCCCTAGTGCAATCTTGACCGCCTGACCGATCTCAGCCGGATTTTTTACCACTCGGACACCCGCCGCCTCTAAGCTTTTCATCTTCTCAGCTGCCGTGCCCTTGCCTCCTGAAATGATGGCCCCGGCATGGCCCATGCGTCGCCCTGGCGGGGCCGTGATCCCCGCGATGAAACTGACAACAGGTTTCTTGACCTGTTTCGTAATGAACTCAGCGGCTTTTTCTTCCGCATCGCCGCCGATCTCTCCGATCATCACAATGGCCTGAGTCTCAGGGTCTTTTTCGAACAGCGCCAGCACATCGACGAAACCTGTGCCATTGACCGGATCGCCGCCAATGCCGACGCAGGTCGTTTCACCAAGCCCAAGCGTCGAGAGTTGATACACGGCTTCATACGTGAGGGTCCCGCTACGTGACACCACGCCCACAACGCCTTTCTTATGGATGAAGCCCGGCATGATACCGACCTTCGCTTCATCAACAGTGATGACGCCGGGACAATTGGGTCCGATCAATCGGACATCCTTGCCAAGGAGTGCCCGCTTCACCTTGACCATGTCGTTGACCGGAATGCCTTCGGTAATGCAGATTACGAGCTTGATACCGGCGTCCGCTGCCTCCAAAATCGCATCGGCGCAAAACGGAGGAGGCACAAAGATGAGTGAGGTATCACACTGGGCTTTCTTCACGGCATCGCGTACTGTATTGAACACCGGAATACCCTCGACCTCTTGCCCCGCCTTGCCCGGCGTCACACCGGCGACAACCTGCGTCCCATAGGCCTTGCATTGCGTGGCATGGAACGAACCTTCCTTACCGGTAATCCCCTGCACCACCACCCGCGTGTTCTTGTTGACGAGAATGCTCACTTTTCTCTTCCTTCCTCCTCCCCCACCACACGGGGAAGGCCTCTGTTGAACTAGCGTACTAGAGAGGCGCGGGGTTGAGCCCCCACTGCGCGCATCGGCCGAGCACATTCTGATCGTGCGCGGTCTGCGAGCACAGGGGCTTAGCCCTGTGCCTCTCTAGCACGCTACGCCGCCTTGCCCGTCAGCTTCACTATTTTTTGCGCCGCCTCCCACAGATCATTCGCCACTTCCAGCTTGAGGCCGGAATCGGCCAACAGCTTGCGGCCTTCGTCTGCATTTGTCCCTTGCAGTCTCACAACCAACGGCACGTTGATCTTCACTTCCTTCGCCGCCTCAATCACACCATGGGCGATCCGCTCGCAACGAACAATCCCGCCGAAGATGTTGATGAAGATGCCCTTGACGTTCGGATCTTTCAACAGAATCCGGAAGCCGGCTGCCACTGTTTCTTTCGTCGCGCCGCCGCCGACATCCAGAAAATTAGCCGGCTCACTTCCCGCCAGTTTGATGACGTCCATCGTCGCCATGGCGAGGCCTGCGCCGTTCACCATGCAACCGATGTTGCCGTCGAGCTTGATATAGTTCAAATTATTTTCCCCCGCTTCGATCTCAAGCGGGTCTTCCTCGTGGAGATCGCGCATCTGCTGCACATCGGCATGCCTGAACAATGCGTTATCGTCGAATGAGACCTTGCCGTCCAGCGCAATCAGTTTCTTGTCGCCGGTGATGACCAGCGGATTGATCTCCACCATGGCCGCATTCCTGTCCATAAACAGACGATAGAGATTTCCGAGCATCTGAATGAAGGGGTTTACGACGGCCGGCTCCATGGCAGGAAGCCCGAGCGCAAAGGCAATATTTCGTCCGTTGTACGATTGAAACCCGACAGCCGGATCGATCGCCTCCCGGATGATCTTCTCCGGTGTGTGAGCCGCGACTTCTTCGATCTCCATTCCGCCTTCGGTGCTCGCGATAAACACGGGCCACCCGCTATCCCGATCCACGAGGAGGCTCACATACAATTCCTTGGCAATCGCGGCTCCTTCTTCGATCAACAACCGACGCACTTCCCGCCCCTTTGGACCGGTCTGGTGGGTGATGAGAGTTTTACCGATCAGTTCCTTGACCAGGCCTGGAACAGCCGCCTTGTCCTTCGTAATCTTGACGCCACCGGCTTTCCCACGGCCGCCTGCATGAATCTGTGCCTTGACGACAAAGACCGGGGTATTGAGTTCTGCTACCCACGCGGCTCCTGTCTCGGGCGAGGTGATTTCTTTCCCGCGCGGAACAGGAACCCCGAATTGCCCGAATAACTGCTTCGCCTGAAACTCATGAACGTTCATGTCACTCCTTCTGGTGCCTTCATGCTGAGTCGCGAACGACAATCCACTCCTCAGCGCTAACTCTCTTTTCTTGTATACGGCGGCAGGATCATCGGGGACACAATCCCGTTCACACTGCCGCGCTTCTTGGCCTCGGCACGGAATCCCTTCAGATGCCCCACCGTCAACTTCCCTTGCGGCATAGCAGCAGCGCGAGCCGCCGCCGTCAGTCCCGACCGCTTTCCAAAGACCATCAGATCAAGAAGCGAATTACCCATCAATCGGTTCCGTCCATGTAACCCGCCGGATGCCTCGCCCGCGACGAAAAGACTTGGCACATTGGTTTCTGAGTTGGTATCGATCTTCACCCCGCCGTTCTGATAATGCAGCGTCGGATAAATTAACACGGGATCTTTGCTGATATCGATGCCGAATCGATCAAACTGCAACATCATCGCAGGGAAATGCTTCTCCAACGTTCCTGGCCCATGTTCGGCATCGAGGAGCGGGGTGTCGAGCCAGACGCCGATACGCCCGGACATCGTGCGGATGCCGCGCCCCTCTTCACATTCACGGATAATCGATGAGGATACAACGTCGCGGGTATCTAATTCGTTGACGAACCGTTCACCCTTCGCATTGACCAAATGTCCGCCTTCGGATCGAATACCTTCCGTCACCAGCGC
>CBDDRB010000029.1:0-4566 GCA_965232965.1 uncultured bacterium | reverse complement strand
TGAGACTCCGCGCCTGCTCCAGGATCTCGATCGTCTTATTTACCCAAGCGATTCGACTCAATAGGGGCACCTGATTGGCATAGGAGGCGCGCAGGACGCCCAAGGCGCTTAAATATAACCCTGTTTGTTCGGGAGAAAGCTGCCCACCGTGCTTTTGTAGAAAGGATTCGAAGAACGCGATGGCGGCGTGCTGCTGGTTGGCATTCATGAACTGCTGCATCAAGAATGCGACGAGCTGAGGCTCAGTAACTGGACCCGCCTGATGCAGCGATTTCAGATATTCCAATTCGGAGTTGTACGTTTGAGATAGAGAAGGGGAAGTTGTGGTACAGCCGCTTCCGAGCAGGATAGCCGCAATCAGAGAAAGGGTAGTCATCGTGAGAGCGCATCTATTTGGTCGTAGCATGGTGCTTCCTCCAGAACGGGGTTGAAAGGGTGAACTTCACCGGCCAGGGTCCGGTAAAGAAGGGTGTTCCTGTGATCGCAGAAGGTCTCATAAATGGTGCTACCGTCAGCTCCTCGATGCCCCTCTCACCGTGGCGAGGCATGAGCCCTTACGGTAGTGTATAGGTCAACTCTGGCCAATGGGCACTTCCGTAGACCTCTCCTTTTTTCTGTTCTTCAATATAGATACCGGCGACGAACGGCGTCGTCCCTGTAATGCCCTTCCATCTGCCCTTTCCCCAGACCCACGTCATCTCGCCTTTGCATTCGCCCGTCTTGCCAGCACATCGGACTTCTACATATACGAGATCCTTGCCTTGACGGGGTCTCAAGATGCAGAGAATCGTCTTCGGTTGCTCAACGTTCTTACTGATATACAGAACCGCCTGACAATCCATTTTGGTTTGATGGATCTGTCCCGGTTCCGAGCCTTCGGGAAGATTCTTCACGAGAATGGTCCCGGTAAGAATACCGCTAAAGACTTTGTCACCATCCCCCAGATCATCGATCACGCCTTTTCCTTTCCAACTCACGGTCGCATGGCCGGCGTCGATGGTTTTTGCCTCGGCCCCGCAGAAGAGTCCTAAGCTCAGGACGAGGAAGGTGACTGGCGTTACTATGTATGGTCTGAATCGCATGACAACTCCTTTCATCTAGAACAACATCCGTTGGACTGCCTCACTCAATATCTGGACAGCGTGCCACTCATGATCACTCGACCAGAGTCTGTCCAGACCTTCAAACTTCTCATGCACCATCAATCCATCGCAGCGTAGGCACGTCATTGAGGACCTCCTTCCACTGACGGGATCTTGTGTCTGATACGCCGCACCCTTTTCTTCCCACGAGCTGATAAATTGAAAGGTTGTTGGGCCGCTTCACGTTCTTGAGTGGTTAGGCGAGCTTGTTCCACCAGCACCTTCTTGAGCGATTGCAAGGATCCTTGGCTCTGTCCGTCCACGGTATCCATGCCCCACATGATCAACAGCACCATCGCCACAGTGGTTAGCAAAGACAAGATTGTCGTAAATGTCATGTGGTCCATGATTGTACCCTTCCTTTCTTCTCACTCATCATTAAGGTTTGTTCCCAAGCGATCGGCTTCTCTGTCGTCGAGTCGTTTCCGTATAGCTGTGAGGACTTCAGAGTCATGACCAAACAGATCCCTCAAGACGGCGGGTGACCCATCGACGGTTCGCCAGACCAGCCGCCGCCAAAGGCTCGATAGATAGAGACTAACGCTACGCGCACCGCCGTCTCGGCCTTGGTGCGCTCGTCGCTGGTTGAAAGTCTTGTTCGCTGAGCGTCGAGTACCGATAGGAAGTCTATCGCTCCACGTTGGTAGAAGGCGTGGGCGTGGGCGTGGGATCGTTCCGCTGCTGTCTCGGCCCGGACCAACTGATCGCGGCGCTCCAGGGCTGCGGTATGCGCGACGTAGGCGTTTTCCGTATCCTCCAAGGCGAGAAGAAAGGTCTTCTCATAGTTGGCCGCGACGTGATCGAGCCGCGCATCCGCCGCCGTGATATGAGCTTTGATGCGACCAGCATTGAATATCGGTGCCGTGAGACCCGACCCAAGCGCATACACACTTTCTGCCAGACTCGGAAATCCGCCGACCGACAGTGCACCGAGTCCGCCGCTCGCCGACAGGACGAATTTCGGAAACAGATCCGCTCGCGCCGCACCAAGTTGAGCTGCGGCCGCAGTGACCTCGGTCTGGGCAAGCCGCAGATCCGGCCTCTGCTCCAGCAAATTCGAAGGCAAGAGCCTGGGGATACTCGGCAGGGTCACAGGCAACGGCATGGAATGAGTCAACCGGGCTTCCAAGCTCGCTGGGGTTTCTCCCAACAGGACACTGAGTCGATGGATCAAGTTTTTTGCCGTGCTTGTCAGAACTGGCAGCGTCCCTACTGTATTGTGCAGCAGCGTCTCTTGACGGGCCACATCCATGTCATTCCCCAAGCCGGCTTTATAGAACGCTTGCACGGCTCTCAAGCGTTCACGCTGAACCTCAATGTTCTCCAGCAGGATGTTGGTACGTTGCTGTATCCCGCGCAGCTCCAGATAATTCGTCGCTACCTGGGCCAGTAATCCGACTTGCACTGCGCGCTGGCTCTCTTCAGTTCCCGCCGACTGTGCGACGGCAGCCTCCGCTTCAAGATGTCTGCTGCCGAACACGTCGAGTTCCCACCGTGCCGCCAGTCCACCGGTGACTACATCGGCGGTGGGCGCGATCAGCTTGAAGCCCTGTTCGCCCGGCACTGGAAACACTCGATGTATGCTCTTTTCCCGCCCGCCGAATAAGAACAGATCGAGGCTGGGGTAGAGCGCCGATTCGGCGACCGTGACCATGGCCTGGGCTTCACGCACACGCGCCTTGGCGAGTCTGAGATCGTGGTTGGCGGCCAGTGCGTGGTCGATCAGGTCATTTAGCATGGGATCGCCGAATCCCTTCCACCATTGGCTGAGATCCTTGGACGTTGAGACCGGTTGAGTCTCAGCGGCGTTCTGCCAGCGTTCTGGAACTATGAGTGGCGGCACGCGGTCGCTGACGCGCGTCGGCGTGCAGCCGTTCAACCCCATCAGGGCCAATGACAAAACCATCATTGAATACCAGGCTTTCATGCGACACCTCCCGGAACAGCCACCGGCTGTTCCTCTGGCGTACCGTTATGCGTTGAATAAAACGGAAGCGCAGTCTCTGGGCTCCTCGCCTGAGGCATCCGTTCGACCTTGAACCACGCGGCATAGAGGGCCGGGAAAAAGAAGATCGTGAGTGCGGTGGCTACCGTCAGCCCGCCCATGATGGCGATCGCCTGGGGCCCGAAGAAGTCGTTGCGCGAGAGCGGTATCATGGCCAGAATGGCCGCCGCCGCGGTCAACAGAATGGGGCGGAAACGCCGCACTATCGATTCGACGATGGCGGACCAGGTATCGCGTCCCGCCTTTTCGTCCTGTTCGATCTGATCGACGAGGATCACCGAGTTGCGCATGATCATGCCGGCCAGCGCGATGATGCCGAGCAGGGCCACGAAGCCGAAGGGTGCTCGGAACAGCAGCAGAGCGAATGCCGCGCCGATTACTCCCAAGGGCGCCGTGACAAACACCAGGAAGGTCCGGGACAGATTCTGCAACTGCACCATCAGCAGAACGAGCGTCGCGAGCACCACCAGCGGTATCCAAATCAGGATGGACTTCTGAGCGATCCAGGCGTCCTCCTTGGCCGCGCCGGTTTCGATGAAATAGCCGGCCGGCAGTTGTTCTTCGATGGATTTGAGCTGAGGGATGATTTGCGCCGCCACGTCGGGTGCCAACATCCCGTCGGCCACGTCGGCTCGGACCGAGATAGCCGGAAAGCGGTTGCGGCGCCAGCGTATGCCGTCCTCGAACACGGTTTCAAACTTGACGAATTGGGCCAGCGGTGCCGATCGACCGTTGGCCGTTCGAATCGTGACGTCGGGTAATCCGTCGGCCGTGACGCGCAGGTTCTTTTGCGCTCGCCACACGATGTCGATGAGCTTGTCGTCCTCGCGGAACTGCCCCACGGGGACTCCCATGTAGTGAGCTTGCAACGCTTGCGAGAGGATTGACGTTGAGACTCCGAGTGCGCGCGCCTTGTCCTGGTCGAGCACGAGACGGAACGAAGGGATGCGTTCATGCCAGTCGTCGTTGACATCCACCGTGTTTGGGTTGGCGCGCACGACCTCGGCCACTCGGTCCGCGAGACTTCGAAGGAGGGTGGGATCTTCGCCGAACACCCTGAACACCACCGGGTAATCCATTGGCGGCCCGACATTGAGGCGCATGACCCGTCCGCGCACGTCCGGGAAATCCGTGGCGAAGGCCAGTCGAATGCGTTGCATCACCCGTTCGCGGGCTCCGTTGTCTTTGGTCATCACCACGAATTCGGCCAAATTGGTATTCGCCAATTGCTGAACGATGAGCAGAAAAAACCGCGGGGTACCACCACCGAGGTAGGCTGCATAATTCACCACGTCCTCGTCCTTGGCGAGAAGCGCCTCCATGCGTTTGGCCGCTGCTTCGGTTTGCGTGAAGGAACTGCCCTCGGGCAACCAGAGGTCGATGATGACTTCCGGCCGATTGGACAGCGGAAAAAACTGT
>CBDDRB010000028.1:0-48415 GCA_965232965.1 uncultured bacterium | reverse complement strand
GCCTGGTGTTGCCGCACGGCGCGAGCGAATCCCGCGCGATCGATCAGGGAGAGGATTTGCGCAAAACAACTGGCGACGGCTACCATACAATACCTCCGGCTTGTGGGTGACACGGCGTGGCAACGCCGCAGATGGGTGTGGATGAACCTCCCATCCTCCTCACAAGCCGGAGGCATTTTAAGAACTTATTTTGGACAAGAGTGGAACTAACGTGTTTTGGATTGGGCTGCTCGCATAGCGGTCTTCAACGAACGAACAAATTCCGCCACATGCTTGACCATCTCTGGTTTCTGTCGATGCGCGTCGATCTGCTTAACAATCGCGCTGCCGACGATCACCCCATCGGCAATGGCCGCGATCTTGGCTGCATCATCCGGCGTCGCAACTCCAAAGCCGACCGCCACAGGCAGCTGGGTGACTTTCTTGATTTTTTCGACACTCTTACCCACGTCAGCCACGTCGCGCAATTGAGCGCCGGTAATCCCCGTCAGCGACACGTAATACACGAAACCCTGTGACTCGCCCGCCACAAACATCCGTCGCTCAGCCGTGCTTGTGGGAGCCAGAAGAAAAATCAATGGAATCCCGGACGCGGCAGCAGGCAATTTCAGGGGGCCTGCTTCATCCGGAGGCATGTCAGGCAGAATCAGCCCGTCAACACCGGCTTGGGCCGCCTCCAGGAAGAACCGTTCAGGCCCGAACGCGTAAATACTATTGTAGTAGGCCATCAACACCAGTGGAATCTGGGTCCTAATCCTGACGCGTGTGACCATCGAGAGGATCGTTCGAAGCGATGTGCCACTGCGCAAGGCCCGTTCTGCCGCCTGCTGGATCACAGGACCATCGGCAATGGGATCGGAAAACGGCACACCCAGTTCAATGATATCGGCCCCGGCCTGCTCCAATTCCACGACAAGCTGTTCAGTCTCCTGCAGCGAAGGGTCGCCTGCCATCACATAGGCAATGAGGGCCTTCTCACCTCGCTGTTTAAGTTGTGCAAAGATACGATCAAGTTTCGACATCACAATGCGATCCCTCGCATCTTGGCGATCTGCTGAACATCCTTATCCCCGCGGCCCGATAGATTCACAATCAGAAGCTGGTTCTTCTTCATCGTGGGCGCCACCTTCACCGTATGGGCGATGGCATGGGCGCTTTCGAGAGCCGGCATGATCCCCTCTTCACGAGCCAGAAGATCGAATGCGGCCAGGGCTTCGTCGTCGGTCACCGAGGTGTATTCGGCCCGACCTTGGTCTCTCAAATAACTGTGTTCGGGGCCGATGGCGGCGTAATCCAACCCGGCAGAAACCGAATGGGTCAGATTCACTTGTCCGTCGTCACCTTGGAGAAGATAGGTCATCGTGCCTTGCAACACCCCAGGTCTTCCACCGGCAAACCGCGCGGCGTGCTTTCCGCTCGCGACGCCCATGCCGCCGGCTTCGACGCCGATCATTTTCACTTTCTTGTCCCGAATAAATGCGTGGAAAAGACCTATGGCATTACTGCCCCCGCCGACGCAGGCGATCAGGCTGTCCGGTAATCGGCCTTCTGCCGCGAGGATCTGTCGACGAGTCTCACGCCCAATCACGGATTGGAAATCCCGGATCATCATTGGATAGGGATGGGCTCCGAGCACTGAGCCGAGAATGTAGTGGGTCGTGCGGATATTCGTCGTCCAATCCCGCATGGCTTCGCTGATGGCATCCTTGAGCGTGCGGCTTCCTGCGTCGACCCCTGTGACCGTTGCACCGAGCAATCTCATGCGGAACACGTTCAGCGCCTGGCGCTGCATGTCTTCCGTCCCCATATAGACTTCGCATTGAAGTCCGAACATCGCCGCGACAGTTGCCGTCGCGACCCCATGCTGTCCGGCTCCGGTCTCCGCAATGACACGCGGCTTTCTCATCCGCCGAGCCAGAAGCCCTTGCCCGATCGCGTTATTGATTTTGTGAGCTCCGGTATGACAGAGGTCTTCACGTTTTAAATAGATTTTTGCTCCACCCAGCCGCTTCGTCAGACGTTGTGCACAGTAGAGAGCAGTTGGACGTCCGGCGTAATGCTTCAAGTAGTAGCCAAGTTCGGCCTGGAAGGTACGGTCTTTTTTCATACGAACATATTCCCGCTCCAAATCTAGCAAGGCAGGCATGAGGGTTTCAGGAACATAACGACCGCCATACGCGCCAAAACGCCCCTGCTTATTCGGAACAGAACCCATCGTTCTCCTTCCACTCATTGATCAAGCTGGATGAAACATATTTCAGCAGAGCAAAACTTCGATGACATACGTCTAGAGAAAAAAACCACCTCTCACAGGATGCTCAAAAAGTTCGTCCAGCAAGGCCGTAGCGAGTGCAGGCCCGAGGCCTACCCTCTGGGGCGCACGGTGCGACGAATAAGGAGCACCACGTCTGTGCGCGCCGCCGAGTTAGTGAGGCGGCCGGGTCCCCGTTGAGGGTCTAAACGATGCGAGAACGAAGCTGGAGAGCTTTTTGAGCATCCTGTTGGATGCAGCAGTATAGACGGGCTCATGTCAGAGAGACAACCCTGACGGCTCGAATGAATGCGCGCACCTTCTCGTGATCCTTCCTGCCAGGAGACTGCTCAACCCCACTGCTCACATCCACGCCATACGGCCGTACCGCCAGTATCGCCTTTTCAACATTGTCAGGGGTAAGTCCCCCTGCCAAAAGCACTTTTGCAGCCTTGGCTGCTTCGGACGCGAGTTGCCAATCGATTACCTGTCCCGTACCTCCGTAGGCCTCATCTGAAAAGGCGTCCAGGATGAACCCCCGGACTCCGGCCCGCCCACGAAACTCCGCCAAGGCGAGAAATGTGCTCCGATCTTTCACGCGCAATGCTTTGAGAACCGTACGGCCCAACTCCTTGCAATAGATTGCCGATTCAGTTCCATGCAACTGTGCGACTGCAAGGCCACAATCATCCATGAGACTCCGAACCAGATGTTGGTCTTCATCGACAAACACACCGACCGGAATCACCAAAGGCGGCAAGCTCATCACGATCTGACGCACCAGCGCGGGTTCGATATATCTGGGACTTTTGCGATAAAACACAAACCCGAGGGCATCGGCCCCCGCTTCGACTGCTACCATGGCATCCTCAGCGTTCGTAATGCCGCAAATTTTGACTTTTGTTGTAGAGGACATTTTAGGGATGCAACGGGGCCGGCACCCCCCGTAACTCGTGAATCTTCGCTGCCATGTCTTCCGCACAAATAAGCGATTCTCCAACGAGCATGGCATGAACGCCGGCTTCGAACAACCGAACCACGTCGGCACGCTGCCGGATGCCGCTTTCACTGACGATCAGTTTGCCGGCTGGAATCCGCTTGGTCAAGCGTAGCGTGACGGCCAGATCCGTTGTGAAAGTTTTGAGGTCTCGGTTGTTAATGCCAATCAACCGTGCTTCAGGGAGTCGCTCCAATAACGTATCGAGTTCGCGTTCATGGTGAATCTCGATAAGAACGTCCAAGCTTAACCCCTTGGCGAGCGAATAGAAGTCGATGAGTTGCTGCCGTTCAATTGCCGCAACGATCAAGAGCACGGCGTCCGCGCCATAGGCACGCGCTTCGTAAAACTGGATCTCGTCGATCATGAACTCTTTGTTCAAGATAGGCATGGGCACCGATTGCTTAATGTCGCGGAGATAGTCAAGGCTCCCCTGAAAGTAGTCCTTGTCGGTTAAGACGGAGAGGGCGGAGGCGCCATGGGCGTGATAGGTCTTGGCAATCTCGAGATAGTCGAACCGATCGGAAAATTCTGGGCGGAGGAGACCGAGGCTGGGTGAGGCCTTTTTAACTTCGGCTATCAGTGAAGGACTATCCCCTGTTCTCGTGGCTTCAAGAGTCACCGCAAAGCCAAGTGGGCCAGGCGCGTCCTGGATCCTCGTCTTCAGCTCGGAGAGGTAGCCTCGGCTTTTCTTGTGCCGAAGTTCGGCTTTCTTATGTTCAAGAATGCGGGAGAGAATCATTATGGCGTCAGCCCTTATTCGTCCATGCAATCAGCCGTGCCAGTTTATCCGCCGCAGCGCCTGAATCGATAGCCTGGCCCGCCAAATGAAACCCGTCAGGAAGCGTCGCGGCTTTGCGAGCCGCGACAAGCGCCGGAGCCGCATTCAAACAGACGACGTCTCGTTTCGGTCCTTTTCGCCCTTGGAGAATGTCACGTGTAATCGCGGCATTGTCTTTCGGTGTTCCTCCGGCCAGCTCTTTGGGTGAAACCAATGCCAGGCCGAACTCCTTTGGGTTCAGGAGGTAGTTTGAGAGTACACCCCCGGTGGCTTCTGAAATCTGTGTTTGTGTGGTCAGGGTAATCTCATCGAGTCCGTCCATTCCATGGACGACGAAGCAATGGTGTGACCCCAGATGCATCAGTACATTCCCCAGCAAGGGAGTCAGCCGGCCCTCATAGACGCCAAGCACTTGAATGGTCGCTCCCGCCGGATTGGTCAACGGCCCTAAAAGATTCAGGATGGTCCGAATGCCTATTTCCTGTCTTGGGACGGCACAATGCTTCATGGCTCCATGATAAAGCGGGGCGAAGAGAAAGCCGATGCCGACTTCATTAATGCAATCGGTGACACGTTCGGTCGGCAGATCAATCTTGACTCCCAAGACTGAGAGGACGTCTGCACTCCCGGATTTGGACGATACAGAACGGTTGCCGTGCTTCGCCACAGTCAAGCCTGCGCCTGCCAGAACGAGGGCCGTCGTCGTGGAAATGTTAAACGTGTGGGCTCCGTCCCCTCCCGTACCGCACGTATCTACGACCAGGGGGTCCGCGACGGCGATGCGGATGGCTTTGGCACGCATTGCCCGTACGGAACCTGCAATTTCTTCGACGGTTTCCCCCTTCAAACGGAGCCCCATCAAATAGGCCGCAATTTGGGCCGATGTCGCCGCGCCATCCATGATTTCGAACATGACCGTTTCGGCTTCTTGTTCCGTCAGGGAGGCACGGGCAGCGAGTGTGGCAATCGCGTCTTTGATCATGGGTCGGAAACTAGGCTGGTCAGCCTACAGTTTAAGGAAGTTACGGAGAAGGTCTTTTCCCGCCATGGTGAGGATCGATTCCGGATGAAACTGTACCCCTTCGATGCCCAGTGACCGATGGCGGAGCCCCATGATTTCTCCCTCGGCAGTTTCGGCGGAGATCTCAAGACTGGGAGGCAGCGTCTCGCGCTTCACGATCAGAGAATGATAGCGTGTCGCCTCAAAAGGATCCGGCAGGTGATGGAAAATTGTTTTTCCGTCGTGCTGGATCTTCGACGTTTTGCCATGCATCAACCGTTCAGCTCGGACAATTTCTCCCCCAAATGCCACCGCCAAAGATTGATGACCGAGACAGACTCCTAAGAGTGGGAGACGCCCCCCAAAATGCCGAATAGTGTCGACCGATACGCCGGCTTCTGTCGGTGTGCAGGGCCCCGGGGAAATGACGATGCGGCTTGGTTTCAGCAACTCAATCTCTTCAATCGTAATCTTATTGTTTCGGAATACCCGAACATCTTCACCCAGTTCTCCGAAATACTGCACCAGGTTATAGGTGAAGGAATCGAAGTTGTCGATCATTAACAACATGATCAAAAGAGCGTATGACGTATAGCGTATGGCTGATGGTCAAGATCGCCAAGGATCGATCTCGTTCCCGGCTCTTCTTGCCATACGCTATACACTATCGGCTATTAGCTCCCTCATTCTAGTCCCTGTTCAGCCAATTCAACGGCTTTCATCATAGCCCGGGCCTTATTACACGTCTCTTCATATTCATGTTCAGAATTCGAATCGGCGACGATCCCTGCCCCGGCTTGAATGAATGCCTGGTGCTTTTTCACGACGACTGTCCGGATGTTGATGCACATGTCCATGTTGCCGGAGAAGCTGAAGTAGCCCACTGCGCCGGCATAGAGCCCTCGCCTGTTCGGTTCGAGTTCATCGATGATCTGCATGGCTCGGATCTTTGGCGCCCCGGAGACCGTGCCGGCAGGGAAACAGGCCCGCAATACGTCGTACGAAGTCTTCGATGCATCCAACTGTCCGGTCACGTTCGACACAATGTGCATGACATGCGAATATCGCTCGACATGCATGAGCGAATCCACGGTGACCGAGCCTGGTTTTGCCACGCGGCCGACATCGTTCCGTCCAAGATCGACCAGCATGACATGTTCGGCCCGTTCTTTTTCATCCGCCAGGAGACGCCGTTCCATCTGTTGATCTTCTTCTGCCGTTACACCACGTCGACGCGTGCCGGCAATGGGACGGAGAGAGATGACACCGTTTTCGCATCGGACAAGCGTTTCAGGAGAGGAACCCACCAATTCGACCCCTGCGATGCGGAGGTAATACATATAGGGAGAGGGATTCACGACACGCAACGCGCGATAGAGCTGCAGCGGCGGCGTCTGGATGTTCGTCTCCCATCGCTGGGATAGCACCGCTTGCACAATGTCGCCGGCCCGAATGTATTCCTTCGTACGCATAACCATCTTCTCAAAGTCTGCCTTACTCATATTCGCCGTAAAATTCACGGGCCGGCGTCGGCGATGCGGACGTGTATGGCGAAGGGGACGTTTGAGCCTCGTGATGGTGCGTTCAATCCGATCCGTTGCCGATCTGTAGGCGTCCTTGATACCACGTGCTCCCTTTGCCGTGACATGGGCCGTGGCAACGACTTTGATCTTGTGTGCAACATTGTCGAAGATCAGCATAGTGTCGGTGAGGAGAAAGGCAAAATCGGGCAGATTTAGTGAGTCCTTCTGCCTTGCGGGCAAGTCCTCGAACGTGCGCACCATGTCGTAGCTGAGATATCCGACGGCGCCGCCGACGAACGGGGGCAGGTCCGGCACCGTGACTGGACGGTAGCCCTCCATCATTTCCCGGAGACGTTCGAGAGGGTTCCCACGACTAGGAATTCGCTTCTTGCGCGCGCCCTGCACAACAAGAAGGTCGCCCCGATCCTCGTAAACGACAATGGGTGAACCGCTACCGAGAAAGGAGTAGCGTGCCCACTTTTCACCGCCCTCAATAGATTCTAGGAGGTAGGCAGAAGGACCATGGTCAATTTTGGCAAAAGCAGAGACGGGAGTCTCGTAGTCCGCAAGAATCTCCCGATAGAGCGGAACAAGATTACCCTTTCCGGCATACTGCCGAAATTGGTCGAGACTGAGTGAGTAGGGCGACGGGGCCATGTGGCCGTCCAATTATTCTTGGCCCACGACAAGCTTCTGACCTACCTCAATGATGTCGTCCGGCAGCTTGTTCCATTTTCTGATCTTATCGACGGTGACACCATGCTGCCGACTGATCCGATAGAGAGTTTCGCCCGGTTTGACGACATGAACGGTGGACGATCCTGTCCCAGCTGGAACATCTGGAGCGATCCCGAGTGCCGGCGCGTTCAGATCCACCGCATCGGACGCCGGGTCAACCGACGATGGCTTGTGCGTTGGCTTGAACCCGCGTTTCATATCGCCTTTGGCTTTGCGTTCCAACACCGCAAAATCCTTCATGGCCTCGGATTCTTCCTGCACACGGGCCAATTGATCCCGAGTGGATTGCAGCTGCGCCGTCAATTCTCGATTCCTGGTTTCATACTCCATCAGTTCGTTCTTGGTACGTCTCACTTCACTATCGAGCTCTCCGGTGCGTTTCTCTTCCTGTGCGAGAAGGCGTTGAAAATTCAGGCTGCGCGCCTTTTCCGCATCGTACTTCTCTGCCATGACACATCCGCTCAGCAATAGCCCGCCGCAGACGACGCTGACGATTCGATGGCTGAATTTGAACATGACCTTGTTCACGCGATCCTCCCCTTTCATGGATACCTCCCCTGACGGTCGTGACGGATTTTCTGTCTCGCAGTGAACGACGGGGCGACACTGACTGCGAACAATGAAAATCGCCTCACATACGGGTAATACAATAGTGTCTATCGCGGTGAAAGTCAAAACGAATATGACGCCTTCGCCGTTTGACCCACTCCTGAGCCCTGTGGTACGGTCGAAATTGTTACTCCTCTGTTCATACCATTCAGTCCTATGGCCCACGCCGACGTCCTTGCCAGACTGATCGTCCTCAGGAACGAAATCCGTCACCACGACAATCTCTACTACGCGAAAGATCGCCCGGAGATTTCCGATTCCCAGTACGATGGCCTTTTTCGAGAGCTAGTCGAATTGGAGCAGGCCCACCCTGAGTTGGTGACGCCGGACTCTCCGTCGCAACGAGTCGGTGCACCACCGCTCCAGGAATTGCTCAAGGTCCGCCACGAATGGCCGATGCTCAGCCTGGACTCGATTGTAGATGAGAATGAGGTCTTGGCATTCGACCAGCGAATGAAACGCGAGTTGGAGACACTGTCCGTTGAATACAGCGCCGAACCAAAATTCGACGGGCTATCCGTCGAGCTGATCTATGATCAGGGAGTCTTTACTCGTGGAGCAACCAGAGGCGACGGAATAACTGGAGAAGATGTCACAGTTAATCTTCGCACGATCCGTTCCCTGCCGCTCCAATTGCGCGCGCGGTCAGACCTCCCCGATCATCTTGTCGTACGAGGCGAAGTCTATATGCGCCTCGATGATTTTCAAGTCTTGAATCGTCGCATGACGGAACGGGGTGGGGAAGCTTTTGCCAATCCGCGGAATGCGGCTTCCGGTTCCCTCCGACAACTGGACTCCACGATCACCTCAACCCGTCCCTTAGTCGTCACCTGTTACGAGATCATGGCAACATCCACGCCCATTCCTTCAACACATTGGGATGAGCTGGAGATCTTGGCCCAGTGGGGTCTTCCCATACCCGAAAGTGAGCGTCGGCGGCTCTGCCCGTCCATCAATGATGTGATGGCATTTCACCGCGAAACGGAATCACTGCGTGAGCAACTACCTTATGAGATCGATGGCGTGGTGGTGAAGGTGAATCGCCGGGACTGGCAGGGGCGTCTCGGAATGAAATCTCGCAGTCCACGATGGGCCATTGCGTACAAGTTTGCACCACGCAAAGAAATCACCGTCGTCCAGGCAATCGCCGTTTCCGTCGGAAGGACGGGAACCCTCACACCCGTTGCGCTCTTGAAGCCGGTTGAGGTCGGTGGCGTCACCATCAGCCGTGCGACACTGCACAATGCCGACGAGGTGGCACGGAAAGACATTCGCGTCAACGATACGGTCAAAGTAGAACGGGCCGGCGATGTGATTCCCGCGATTGCCGAACGTGTTCCAGTTCCTGGTGAACAACGTAGCGACCCCTTCCATATGCCGGATCACTGCCCCGTATGTGGATCAAACGTCGGTCGCGAAGGTGCCTATTTCTACTGTACGGGCCAGTCGGTGTGTGGCGCCCAACTCAAGGGGACTATCGAACATTTTTCGTCCAAGCACGCACTCAACATCGAAGGTTTAGGAAAGAAAACTGTGGCGCAGCTGGTGGATCAGGAGCTGGTACGATCGCTTGCCGATCTCTATCGTTTGACCAAGGACGACCTCGTCAAACTTGATGGGTTCGCCGATCGATCCGCCACACTCCTTTTGGGATCGATCGCAAACAGTAAAACCGTTTCCCTCGATCGCTTTCTGATGGGACTTGGAATTCGGCAAGTCGGACAGCATATTGCCAAAGTCCTTGCCCGTGAGTTTGGGTCACTGGATCAGATTATGTCAGCGGATCGCGAACGCTTTCAACAGATTCGTGAGATTGGCCCTGAGATTTCCGAAAGCTTGGTTGCCTACTGGTCTGAACCACATAATCGGGAGGTCATCACCCAGCTACAGAAATCCGGCATACAGGTTGCGCCGGGCCTGGCAACGGCCGATCGAACGAAATCATCACTCGCCGGGAAAACCTTCGTATTCACCGGCGGGCTGGATCACTTCACGCGAGACAGCGCGCAACAGGCTGTGGAGACGGCAGGAGCGCGTGTGTCCTCAAGTGTCAGTAAAAGGACATCCTATGTGGTGGTAGGTAGAGACCCTGGATCAAAACTAGACCAAGCACGTACGTTGGGGGTCACGATTCTGACAGAACAGGAATTTGCTTCCCTTATTGGGAAAACATGATAAAGAAGCCTAACTGACAAGATCGAGGTTATGAGGTTCGACGAGAGCCGGCGATTTCTCTTCACGAAAGATCTGAACACTGCGGATGGATCGCGGCTCGGCTTCATGGATGAGAATTCGACAGTTGGCGATCCGCACTTCTTCTCCAACCTTGGGAATTCGACCCAACTCCTGCTGAATAAGACCGCCGATCGTGACAGCTTCATCACCGAGATCGACCTTCAGGAAATCGTTGACCTTCCGCACTTCGGTTCTACTATGAACCAGAATATGGTTCTTCCCTAATCGCTTGATCAGTTCTTCCGTAATATCAGTTTCGTCCATGATCTCCCCAACGACCTCTTCAAGAAGATCTTCAAGCGTGACAATCCCCATCACACCGCCGAACTCGTTGACGACAACGGCCATATGCCGCTTTTCCTGCTGAAACTGTTTCATAAGGTCGTCCGCCGTCTTGCCTGCTGGAACAAACAGCGGGGAATAGGCGATGTCTTTGAGTTTCGACTCATTCTGTCCTTTAGCCAGTTCAGTCAATGCCCTCATCTTGTAGAGAATGCCTGTGATGTTATCGAGCGTCCCGTCGAACACAGGGATCCGTGAATATTTCGAGTTATACAGAAGCTCTTGAGCCTCTTTCAGGCACATGTTCCCGTCCAATGAAAATACATAGAGACGGGGGGTCATCGCATCTTCAGCTGTAATGTCTTTGAGCTGAAAGACGTTCTTAATCATTTTGACCTTTTCAAACTCAATCGTCCCGGTCTTCCCTCCCTCATCCAGCATGATCTTCAACTCTTCTTCAGTGACGAGTGGAAGCGTAAGCCCTTTCCCTCCTGTGAGCTTGTAGATCATCGGCACGATCACAAACAATAATGGTTTGAGGAGGAGCTGAACTCCGTATACGGGGTACGCCATATTCAGAGTTACGGGAACGGAAAACTTGGCAGCCAGCGTTTTGGGTATCACATCGACGGCCACCAAGCTTACAAACGTCAGCAAACCGACCATCACGGCAATCGCCTCGTCAAGGATTGTCTGGCCGCCATAAATGCTCAACGTGAGAAAGGTGGCATACATCGGTGTTGCCACACCAATCAGACGGTCGCCGACAAGAATGGTCGAAAGGAGCTTTTGGGGATCACTACGGAGATGGAGTGCGAGCTTCGCTCGTTTATTCCCAGTTTGGGCGAGCGCCTTCAGCTTCGTTGCGTTGACCGCAAAGAAACCGATTTCCGCCGTGGATATCACGGCGGAAAGAACAATAAGCCCTAAGAGGATTAGAATATCCATGGAGTGCAACGTACTAGAGGCGACCGACAATACCGGTCGGCCTGGAATACGGGAGAGTCCAGGGGCTATCCTCTATTGCCTTGAACCGGCAACGCAAGATTTGATGGAACAACATACCTTGATAGGCACCTGTCGGACCTGTAGCCATTGAAGTGTAGATGTACCATACGCCGGTATGGTGAGCAAGCACATGCTGAAAACATGCTACAATATCAAATAGTTGGGTTGTATCTGCGCAGAAATACTGAGGAATTAAAGAGCCTGGGGAGGATGAATCCGGTATTCTATTGTGAATCGTCGCGAAATACAAAAGCCTGGAGATTAAGAGCGGACTCAATGCGGGAAGCTGCAGCTTCTGCTTGATCTTCCCTGTAAAATTGGCCAACCTGCACTCGATATCGCTTTCCTTCCGGCAGATCGATGACCTGGATTCTGCCGCTAGAATAAAGCTGTTTCGTCCGTTCCAAGAGGGTTTGCGCGTTCTGCTGGTTGGAAAAAGATCCGACTTGGACTCGTAAAATCCCCATTTCAGCCGTTCGGCCTTGATATCCGATCACTCGCAATTCAATCTCATCGGTTCCTGTCCCGGTCATCATCAGCGCATTCGCTCCGGCAAGCGAGAGATCGAGCACTCGCCCCCTGGCAAAGGGGCCACGATCATTAATACGGACGGTCACCTGTCGACCAGTACTCATCGATCGAACCACAGCAATTGAACCGAGTGGCAACGTTCGATGAGCAGCCGTCAACTGATGCATATCGTACCGTTCTCCATTTGCCGTCCTATTTCCATGAAATCCAGGGCCATACCATGAGGCGGTGCCTCGCTCAACAAACCCAATAGGGTAACCGGGGAAAAATGTTGGTTTAGGGGCGCCGCCGCAAGCAGCTAAGGCACCGACCAAAAGAGGTGCGAGGAGGAGAATCAGCCAGCGAGACCAACGAGCTTGAGGTCCGCGAGGCATCCTTAGAACTCGTCGAGTGATTGACCCTGCAGGAGTGTGAGCGCTTTGGCTGTATTTGAGACCGTGAGAACCACGATCGCACGTTTCCCTTCACGGGACGGGGTGCAGTAGCCGCATTTAATATTGATGCGGGCCTTGTTCAGCAGATCTGCTACTTCCTTCAAAGCCCCTGGCTTATTTTCGAGGCTTAACAGCAACGCGGTTTCTTCTGTAAATTTGATCGCTGCGCCCTTCAGCGCCGTACGAGCTTCTTCAAGATCCGCAACTAACAATCTCAACTTTCCCGTTCCGGCGACTTCTGGAGCGGAAAAGGCCTTGATGTTGACATTCGCCTCACCCAAGACTTGGGTCACTTGTGCCAAGACGCCTGGCTTACTTAAGCCGCTAATGACTAATTGTGTTGTTGTCGGCATGGATGTTACTCCGTGGCATAGGCATCTCACATCATAAAGACGATATCCTTAACACGTGCTTCGAAAATTTTCACCCTCCTTTGAACCGATGGAAATCGATTCAAGTATTAGTCTGTATCGCTACACCAGTCGTATTGAACAGGTGTCGATTAGCGTACCTGGCATAGACCATTCATGAGCGTATATTCGTAAATACCGCTGATGGGGACAGACGCGTCTCCCGCTAGTTTCTGTGCGGACTCTTTTAAGACCACGAGGTACGAGCAGATAGAACGGGACGCCCTGCATAGCCGTCTTCTTCCACTCGGACACAATTGTCATATTTCTGATTGAATCATCGGTTTCCACCTCAGCCATCCATTCCATCCTGTTGCCGGCTGGACTCACCTGCCACCCGATGATGTCGCACTGTTGGTGGGGATCAGCCCAGGGATTCTCTTCAAGACTGGTTGTGGATCGTCACCTTACAACGAAACGCCTTCGCCCATCGCTGCGCGACAAGACTGACGACCTGATCGTGAATGGTGACAATCCCTTGTTCTCGAAGCACTGCGCTCATTGAGTGCCTCTCTTACGAGCAGCCGCTTGTGGTACCGCAGGTGTCACATTTGAGACAGGTCCCATTTCGTACCATGGTAAACTGCTTACACTCGGTGCAGGGATCTCCCTCATAGCCCTTTTGGCGAGCCATTTGGATAGCGGTTAAAGTCAACGTTTCACGCTTCAGTTCGACGGTATGGGCAACGTTCCCATTCCCATTTCCATGGCCGTTGCCCTTATGACGCGGAATCGCTCCGCGTCGCGCAGGAAACATTTCTGTACTGATGGAGGATGAAGCCAGCGTTTCCGGAGTGGCTTCTTCCTCGACACATTCAGGATCTTGCTCGTCCATCTTGACAGAATCCATTCGAAGATCCTCTTCCTGGACCTGTGCCAAGTCATAGCGGTCAAGATAGGTCACGGCAAGCTCTCGGAAGATATAATCGATGATCGACGTGGACATTTTGATCCGGTCGTTCAATTTCACCGGCCCGTTCGGTTCGAAACGGGTAAACACAAACGCTTCAACAAACTCTTCCAATGGAACGCCATGTTGGAGTCCCAGTGAAATCGCAATGGCGAAGCAGTTCATGAGGCTGCGGAATGCGGCCCCTTCTTTATGCATATCGAGGAAAATTTCGCCGCACGTACCGTCTTCATACTCACCGGTGCGTAGATAGAGTTTGTGCCCTCCGATGACAGCTTTCTGCGTGTATCCATTACGTCTGGCTGGGAGCGGGCGGCGCTTTGCCAGATATCGCACCAAGACTCTCTCTGTGACTTTTTCCGCGATCGACAATATTTCAGACGAGGTTTCGATGGTCTTCCCGTTGTCCGTTGAGGCTGATAACGGCTGGCTCAACTTCGAGCCGTCACGATACAGCGCCACCGCCTTGACCATGCTTTTCCAGGCCAACAAATAGGCCGACTTGACATCTTTCAGCGTCGCATCGGCCGGCATGTTGATTGTTTTGCTGATGGCGCCGCTTATGAACGGTTGCGCCGCCGCCATCATGCGAATATGTGCATCGACAGCGATATATCGCTGTCCGATCCGGCCACAGCGATTGGCACAATCGAAGTTCGAAAGATGCTCAACTTTGAGATGTGGAGCCCCTTCCACCGTCATGGTACCGCAGCAATAATCGTTGGCAGCGGCGATCTCCTCCTGTGTAAATCCCAGCGCTTTCAGCATGTTGAAGTTGGATTCATTCAATTGTGCGTCGGTCAACCCCAACTTCTCCCTGCAAAAATCCTCCCCCAGCGCATACTTGTTAAACGTAAATTGAATCTCGAAGGCCTGGGACAAACCGGCTTCCATCCGCGCGAGCGCGGCGTCATCAAATCCCTTCTGTATCAGTGTCTCATGGTTAATGAATGGCGCAGTCTGCAAGGTTTGCCGGCCAACGCAATAGTTCACGATGTCCTGAATCTGCGTTTCGGTATACCCCAAAGTTCTGAGTGCAGCGGGTATGCTTTGATTGATGATTTTGAAATAGCCTCCGCCAGCCAGTTTTTTGAATTTGACGAGCGCGAAATCCGGCTCGATACCCGTCGTATCGCAATCCATCACGAGTCCGATCGTGCCGGTAGGCGCAATCACCGTGACCTGCGCATTGCGATACCCATACGCCGTCCCCAATTCCAGGGCACGGTCCCAGGCACGGCGCGCCGCCATGAGCAATTCGGGAGGACAATGTTCCGGCTGAATCCCTATTGGGGAAATCGTCAAACCTTCATATTCTTCCGGAGCGGCATTGTATGAAGCTCGCCGGTGATTACGGATGACCCGCAACATGGCTTCGCGATTTTTGGCATAGCCCGGGAAGGGCCATAGCTCCGCTGCCATTTCTGCCGACGTGCCATAGGATTCGCCGGTCATGATGGCGGTCAGCGCACCGCTGATTGCCAGCGCTTTGGGCGAGTCGTACGGAATGCCTTGCCGCATCAGTATGGTACCTAAATTGGCATAGCCGAGACCCAGTGTGCGGAATTCAAAACTCCTTTCGGCAATCGCACGACTGGGAAATGATGCCATGAGGACACTGATCTCCAGTACGATCGTCCAAAGGCGTACGGCGTGACGGAAATTCTCCAGCTCGAATTGGGCGTCGGACGAGAAGAATTGAGCAAGGTTGAGCGAAGCCAAATTGCATGCCGTATCATCGAGGAACATGTATTCGGAGCAAGGATTAGAGGCATTGATACGTCCATCCTCCGGACAGGTATGCCATTCATTGATGGTCGTGTCGTATTGTGTGCCGGGATCCGCGCAAATCCAGGCGGCCCAAGCAATCTGATCCCAGAGATCCCGCGCCTTCATGGTCTTGGAAACTTTGCCGTCGACCCGTCGCTTGAGTTGCCAGTCTCCATCCGCCTCCAATACCGCAAAAAAATCATTGGGAATACGCACGCTGTTGTTTGAGTTCTGGCCGGATACCGTTTGGTAGGCCTTCCCGTCCCAATTCGTGTCGTACTCGTGAAACACAAAATGTGTGAACCCTTGCTGCGCATAGGAATACATCCGTTGAACATAGGCTTCCGGAACCGCATCCTGCCGGGCGGCAGCCAGGGCCTCCTTGAGGATCGGGTTCTGCTTGGGGTCAATCTCGATTTTCATCTGACCCGAGCCGTCGACGACATGGCAAGCCTTGAGTACGGCGTTGAGGCGTCGGGCACAGATTTTCGAGCCAGTCACCATGGCGGCGACTTTTTGCTCTTCCACCACCTTCCAATTGATAAATTCTTCAATATCCGGATGATCCAAATCGAGACAGACCATTTTAGCGGCCCGTCTGGTCGTCCCCCCCGACTTAATGGCGCCGGCCGCTCGATCGCCGATACGAAGAAACGACATCAGTCCGGACGAGCGGCCGCCGCCGGATAGCGGTTCGGCATCGCTACGAAGCTTAGAAAAGTTGGTGCCGGTTCCTGATCCATACTTGAACAGGCGCGCTTCCCGCACCCAGAGATCCATGATGCCGCCTTCGTTGACGAGGTCGTCTTCAATGGATTGAATGAAGCAGGCGTGCGGTTGCGGATGCTCAAATGCATTCGTAGCTTTGACAACTTCACGGGTCTTGGGATCGACATAAAAGTGCCCTTGTGCAGGCCCCGAGAGTCCATAGGCATAGTGAAGGCCCGTATTAAACCACTGGGGGGAATTGGGTGCAGCCATCTGATGCGCGAGCATGTAACAGAGCTCATCATGGAAGGCATCAGAATCCTCCGGCGTCTTGAAATAGCCGAAGTTCCTCCCCCATGAAGTCCAACAACCGGCGAGCCGTTCAAACACTTGGCGGGAGTCACGTTCTCCTCCCAACTGTGGTTTGCCGTCAGGCCCGATGATTGGATTCCCCTGCTCATCTCGTTGCGGCACACCAGCTTTCCTAAAATACTTCTGGGCGAGGATATCGATCGCGAGCTGAGACCAGGGCTCGGGAATGTCAATGTTATCCAACTTAAACACCGTCGATCCGTCGGGATTTCGAATTTCCGACGAACGTTTCACAAATGGAAGGTTTTCATAGGGACTTTGGCCTCGACGTGTAAATCGGCGTTCTATTCTCACGATTTTCCCTCCCCGGTCTGCGAAATTTGCTATGGGACTGACTCAATCCCAAATCTATCTTTACAATCAATGTCTCAGTGTTCTCTGCGACTCAAGTATTATAGTGACGCCGGCTCGACTTTGTGACCCAGCATCTACATATAGCGATCTTGAATAATTGTCAATACCAAATATTGTGGTTGGGCTGGGGAAAGTGAGGAAAAACTGTGGATAACTCCAAATGATTGCAGAAAGCCAACTGCCAAGAATTTAGGCCGACTTATCCACAGTTTTTTAGATGGGAAAATACGATTTTTCACCGCTCACAAGAGGTCTCTCGGCAGAAAAACTAAAATACACGGCGGCCTAGAGTCAGAATGACTTCATCTACTCCTTCGATGGGAATAAATTGGTTACCGATGCCGATTACCACAACCTTCGTACCCAATATCGTGGTTTGAAACCGGCTGAGGACTCCCCAGTTTTGCCGTATGGTATGAGGACGTACCATGCTCTCGATCAATTCCTGACTGTGTCTCCGAAAGATATTTCTGACCACATTTCCTTCCCGTTCGGGTGTGGACTGATCCATTCGATCCATAGCCTTACTCAGTTCCCCTTGTACAAATCCCAAGTATTGATCAAACGTGGGATTCGTGAGTGCTAACACGACACTCACAGTCAACATGACCACAATCAGGCTTAAACGCAGAAGGCTCATATATAGACTTGCTCTCGACCCACTATGAAAATGACGACACACAAACTCCTTTGACAAACCGGAGTCGGATGATTAGCCTACGCGCGGCAGGTCTGCTGCGGCAACCATGCTGCTCGCCTTGCCAGTTGAGGAGGATCACATGTTCGTCTGGAGTAAACGCCTTGTCGCAACCTTATTGGGACTATTTTTACTCATGTTGGGGATCTTTCTCCTCGATGCATCTCCGGATAGCACAAGCGTTCTCAAGCTTCATACCACACGATGGATGGCGCTCAACTATCTCGGCCTCATTGTGTGGGTCTTCGTCTGGATGATCGATCAAGCCCGCATGCGAGGGAAAAATCTCTGGCTTTGGCTGATTCCCTTCGCCCTGGCACCCCTCCCGACATTAATGTTGTTCATCTTGTTTCTCCAGCGTCGTATACAGCCGTCATAGATCGGCTGAGTCTGCGCCGGCATGGACATGACGACCGGCTTCTTCATGGAGCTTCGTGCGGAGCACCCACACCAGCCAGATACCTGGTAGTGCGAACACAAACGACCAGAAGAAAAATTGTGCCCAGCCGACCATTTCGACCAACTCGGCTGACGGACGACCGGAGAATACACGACCAAGTGCTTCCAGAGAGGAGAGCAATGCAAACTGGGTTGCGGTATAGCGATGGTCACATAGCGACATGATCAATGCGACAAATGCGACGGTACCCATACCACCAGTCACATTCTCGACAAGAATCGACGTCGTAAGCGCTGTGTAACTTTTGCCCATCCAGGCTAGCCACATAAATCCCAAGTTCGAGACTGCTTGAAAGAGACCGAAAAGCAAGAGCGACCGGACCATACCGAGCCTGGCCATTGCGACACCCCCGACCAATGCGCCGATGAGTGTGGCACCGATGCCCATGCCCTTCACATACCCAACCTCGCTAACGGAAAACCCCATTCCTCCGATGAGAAACGCTGTTTGCAGCGAAGCTGCAACAGCGTCTCCGACCTTATAGAGCACAATGAGTGCAAGAAGCCCGACCACCCCAGGACGTGCAAAGAACTCTTTCAGCGGCCCACCAACCGCTTCGGCCAGACTTGCCGGAATCGTACTCGGCTTTGACGGTTCTGGACTGCAGAAAATCGTGATAATTCCTACCGCCATTAATGCAGCGAGCAGCAAGTACGTATTCTGCCACCCAATGTGATCGGCCAATAGGAGAGCACCCGCGCTCGCAACTAAGAGCGCACATCGATAGCCATTCACCCACAATGCGGCCCCGAATCCCCGTTCAGGGCGTAACAGCACATCAGTCCGATAGGCGTCGAGCACGATGTCGAGTGACGCAGAGAGAAAGGCCACCACGAGGGCCAGGACTCCGAGTATTTCGGGGCGCTCGCCCGGGCCGGTCAATGCCATGGCCGCCAGGCCAACCGCGACACAGAGTTGCATTGCCAGCATCCATCCACGCCGACGTCCCAACCAAGGAGGGACCAGCCGATCCATCAATGGAGCCCACAAGAATTTCAGCGTGTACGGGAGGCCGACGAGTGTAAAGATGCCGATGGTCTTTAAATCAAGCCCAACCACGGTCAGCCAGGCCTGGAGCGTTCCAGCTGTGAGGGCCAATGGCAACCCCGAAGCGAAGCCCAAAGGCAACATGATGGCAATGCGCCGGTTCGCAAGTATTTGAATGAACGATGATGAGGGTTGCATCACACCGTTTCGATATGCATAAGGGCGCAGCATATCATTGAAAAGGAGTGGAGCTCAGGACATTCTCGAAATCAATCGACAGGAAGAAGGAGCGGGCCGAGAAGACGTTGAGGCATCATCCCCCAATGACAACAGACAACACAATGACACTCAGCACGGTTGCCCGTTGAAGGTACATGGCTTATAGCGGGAAACATCAAACTCCATGTTTTCTTGATAGACCCGCTCATTTCCGTTCACACCATCCTGCTCCGGATCGTTATACATGGTGCGGTTCCACCAGTAGAACAAGGGGTAGGCCTCCGTCTTGTACACCGGGTTTCCATAATTGCTCCGAGTATATTCGTGAACCAATCTGCCGGTGACATAATCGACATGGCCATCGCCATGAAGTGAATACAAAATCAAGAATAGTCGAGCCTCGTGATCATAAATCTCGTCAATTCTTGTCGCGAGGTCCGGTTCGAGAGGAAGAATTTCCTTCGTCCACCCGCCGGACACAGGGAGTAGGAGAACAAGAGATATGATGAAAATAGAAACGGTTGACCGCGAAGCTGTCACAGCAGACTCACGATTATTGGGGTGGGCCGGTCGACAAACTCTATCATGGGATCCTATGGCCTTCAACCGAGAACAGCGAGCCACAGCAAGAATTCGTGTGAAATCCTTGCTCCCATCACAAGGATCTCCCTATAATGGCGGGCCATCATGAAACGTGCCTCTCTCCACACACTCGGTTGCCGGCTTAATCAAGCAGAAACAGCGGTGCTCGCGGCTCGTCTACAGCGCGATGGCTACCATGTTGTCGAGTTCGGCGAGCCGACAGACTTGCTCGTCGTCAATACCTGCTCCGTGACAGAGGAGGCGGAACGGACCTGCCGCTATGTCATTCGCAAGACGTTGCGACATTCCCCCAATGCGTTTGTTGCTGTCACTGGCTGTTACGCCCAGACCGGTGTTCACGAGCTCCGCACCATACCAGGGATCGATCTCATCGTCGGTAATCAATTCAAATGGGATTTGCCATCCTTTCTTCCTGCCCCGCAGGCTCTGAAAAAGCAACCAGACCCGGAAGTTCTCCATACTCGCACCATCGATCGAGATGATTTCACCCTGCCGGTGTATGGTGAACCAGACTCCACCAGAGCCCTCGTAAAAATCCAAGATGGCTGCAACGTGATGTGCAGCTTCTGTTTGATCCCCTTTGCACGCGGGCACGAACGGAGCCGCCTTCCGGACGACGTGGTCCAAGAAACCGAGATACTTGTGGCTGGAGGTTATCGGGAGATTGTGCTGACCGGCGTCAATGTCGGGCAATATCGCCAGGGTGAAACCGATCTGGTTGGGTTGATTACACAATTGGAGACGATTGAAGGCCTCGACCGAATCAGGATATCGTCCATTGAGCCGACGACCATCACGACCGCTCTCCTAGATCGAATGGCTTCCTCATCGAAGTTATGTCCCTATCTTCACATCCCGTTACAGAGCGGAGACGATGCCGTCTTATCGGCCATGAATCGCCCATACGGGATCGAAGAGTTTATCCGTCTGATCGACAGAGCCGGGGCGGCCATTCCACATCTGGGACTAGGAACCGATCTGATGGTTGGATTCCCGGGAGAAACCGAGGAAGCATTCGAGCGAACTCTAGGCATCGTGCAGGAACTTCCATTCTCCTACTTCCATGTTTTTACCTACTCGCAAAGGCATGGCACCGCTGCCGCAAAGTTGCCCGACCAGGTGTCACACGCAATCACTCGGCAACGTGCAAAGATACTTGCCGAGCTGTCCCGCCTCAAACGTCTGGCCTTTGCAGAACGGTATATCGGATCCACGGTGTCCGTCCTCTTCGAGTCAGGAGAAACGGATGGCTTCAGGTTGGGAGTGACACCGAATTTTTTGAAAGTGGGGGTATCCTCAAACTTCGACCTTGCCAACCGCTTGAAGGATGTGCGAATTATCGGCGCATCAGACCGTTGGGCCTTGGGTCAGCTGAGTATGGAATGTCGATCCCTGCGGAGGGTACCGGTGCTATGAAAATCACATCAACACTTACCCATGTGCATTTGGAAACCTTCGGTTGTCAGATGAATGAGTATGACTCGGAACTTGTCCGCTCACTGATGAAGCAGGATGGCTTTGTATTTACCGACGAGCGAGAACATGCGGACGTGATTTTGATGAACACCTGTGCAATTCGGGAAAACGCCCACAATAAGATCTACAAACACTTATCAGAGTTGAAGGCTCTCAAGCGGCAGCGCCCATTGGTCGTCGGTGTCTTGGGTTGTATGGCGCAGAATCTAAAAGAAGAACTTACGGATATTCAACCGCTGATCGATGTGCTTGCCGGTCCTGATGCCTATCGGCAGTTGCCGATGTTGATCCGCAATGCCATGCATTCGCAGGAACAGGGATTGGATCAGAAACAACTCGCAGTCGACCTTTCGGAATATGAAACTTATCACGATGTCAGCCCCGATCGGAACGACGGGGTCAACGCCTGGGTCGCCGTCATGCGAGGCTGCGACAATTTCTGCAGCTTCTGTGTCGTGCCCTACACTCGGGGGCGGGAACGCTCTCGCGATCCAGAGGGAATCGTTGAAGAAGCGCGACGGATTGCCGAGCAAGGATTTAAACAAATCACGCTCCTGGGGCAAAATGTCAACTCCTACCGATTCGGAAACTGGGATTTTGCACGATTGATCACAGCCGTCGCAGATGTGCCAGGCATTGAACGAGTGAGATTTACTTCCCCACATCCCAAAGACTTTCCGGTTTCATTGTTGGAGGCCGTTGCATCCCATCCCCACATTTGCAAGCATATTCATTTGCCACTGCAATCCGGCAGCGATCGCGTACTCGGCCTGATGAATCGCACCTACTCCAATAAGGAGTACCGAGCCTTAGTCGATCGTATCCGAGCCCTGCGCTCGGATATTGTCCTGAGCACCGATATCATCTGCGGTTTCTGTGGAGAAACTGATGCTGAATTCGCCGAAACGTTCCGGCTTGTCGAGGAGACACGGTTTCACTCGGCGTATATCTTCAAATACTCTGAGCGAAAGAACACCGTGGCCGCGCGAAAATTTTTAGACGATGTTTCCGAACCCGTTAAAACCGAACGGGTGACACGACTGTTCGATCTTCAGCGGAAAATTTCCTATGAGCGCAACCAGGAATATCTCAAGACGACGATTCCCATCTTGGTCGAAGGGAACTCAAAACGATCCGCCGCGCAAGGCATGGGGAAATCGGATGGCAACATCACTGTCGTCTGGGATAAGCATGCGATTCCATCTCAACCGGGAGACATGGTTTCTCTTTCGATCTACGATGCATCATCCACAACGTTGTATGCTGAGCGTCAGGCGGTAAGTTGAATTCTTGGTGCCTGTCCTACTTCCCAGTAGTCATTTCTGCGAAGATGCTTCCAAAACGAACAGTTCTGAACAGAACCCTTGTACGAATCTCTCCGTTCTTAGGACTCTTAGGACTCACAAAAAGGTCATATACCATTCCCAACCGACTGGAGATTTGAAACAGCGCAGGAAGTTTTTACCCAAACGTGCGTAACACCTTCGACTTCAGCATGAAGATGTAGTGCAATATAATCATATGCTTACAGCGTGCTTAGCAGTTCTACACCGCTTCCTAGTTTAAGCAACCTTCTGTCATCTTTATTTCATCCTTCTCTGGTATTGCCCTAATATTTTACCGAGACTACTTCAAATCTACTAAAGGCATAATCTTTGCTTAATGATGAATCACACATACACCGACAATCTCACTCATTTGGAGCTGGGCATGATCAAGAATCACGATCGAGACGTGAAAGAAAAAGCCGATACTTCCATGAGCCTGGAAACCGTTATTGCGATGGGACTCTTTGGATGGATTGCATTGAGTATGGCGCTGATGGGGCTGGGAATCTGGTAATCCACTGGCTCACCGACACTTCACCTTGCCCCGGACAACTACACATACTTGTTTTCAAAGAAGGAGCTTGGCGATGAAGAGCAATCTCCCGACCACGAATATGCCGCGTCCGTTCATGCGGAGTCTTATTGGAATCGCCGCCTGTACCCTCGTCGTCGCCGGTTGCGCAAGCGGGACAAAAATCGGCCAGAGTTCCCTGGGTAGCGTCTACTTGGAAGAAGTGAGCGATTGGTCATACGAAGCCAGCCATCCCGCTGTGATCGATCAACTGACCATCTCAAAGACCGTAAAAGGCCTATATCACAATGACGATATGAATGGATCTTCGAAAATGTCCGCTGGTGGCAGCACGCCGATGAGAATTTTCAGCGATGAGGATGCAGAATTTCTTGCCCCCCTGCTCACCCAAGGTTTATCCAAAGCGAAGCCCGAACAGATTGTTGGGTTCCGCGTATCCTCATCGGCAGGGTCAGGCGTTGAACCCACCACGGGCAGCATTTACGTGCAGAAGGGATCCATCTACCTCACCATTCGAAAGGGCATCGCGCCCACGAGCTTCATGCCTGAGTCGGTTGCACGCTTCGAACCGGCTCAAGCCTATGTTGCTGGCGGAGTACGGGGTGCCATGACAATGGTCATCGACTATCATGCACTGGCTACGGCCACGACGCCAACCTCCATGCCGATGGCAAAGGCCACGCCAATCGCGACACCGATTACACCGGTTAGGCCCATGCCAGTCGCGCCGGCGGTGGCTGCTGTTCCGGTTGCAGCCCAGGCAGCCTCTAGCATCGCGGTAGAGGACCAGTTGCTGGCTCAGAAACTGAGTGACATGAAGGCCGTAAAAGACACGCTTGCTAAGAAGGACTCCGAGATCAAGATGCTCCGCAAGGAATCGGATTGGATGAAGCGCGAACTGCGGGATCGCAACGAGGAAATCACAGCGCTCAGACTGACTAAAGTATCCTCTAAACCAGCTCCCAAAAAGAAATCGGCACACGCGACACGGACTCGCTAGCTTCTCTTAATCGACATGTAGCAGCTCAGGTTTGAGCAAAACCACATCACTGGGCAGTGGCTGTCTGAAGTTCATTCGGCAATAACACGCATACGTCACATACGTATCTTGTAAGCAATACCGAGCCAACTCAATCCCCTCTCCTCTCCCCCACATGTCAGCCACTTGGGCTCCACTGCCGGATTTCGTTTCGACGTTCAGCGCTCGCGCCAACACATCCAGCTTAACCCATCCACGCATATCCCAATTGCTCCAGATTGCCATGGTGTCGTACACCGGCTCCGTACGGAACTTGGCGAGGTTCACGTCCAAGCTCGGCTTGATTTGGTGGATGATCGATCGCTTTTTAATGAATGGCAGGTCGAAACCCAGACCGTTATGTGTGATGAAGAGAGACGGTCGGTTCTGAGCCAAACGGTTCCAGAATTGCCGCAACAACTCCTGCTCATTCCCGCCATACCAGGCAACCGACCCACGCAGTTCAAGCTGGTCGGAGAATTCCAACAGGCCGATACACACGATCTGGCTGAATGTACCGTCGAAAGCAGACTTCGCGTATTGTTCATCCTCAGCACGTCGCTCAGCGTCGGCAGCTCCGGCCGTGAACAAGTCGTAGCCCTCGCCTGCCAGCTCAGCCTCACTGCTTGAAGGAAGTTTTCCCGCCAATCGTGCCCATTCCTCCCGGGGGGGTTGAATGGTCTCAATGTCTAGAACAACCTTCATGAAGTCTACTCCGAACTCTCTTGCCGCAACGCCTCGATGATCGGACGGTCTGCAGGAGGAAACTCAAAGTCGTCCAACTCGTGAGGGAGTACCCACCGAATTTCCGCGCAATCGATTGGCATGGCATCTCCGGCTTCGATCCGGCAGCGGAAGAAATGCAGTTGAACGGTTTTCTCCGCATACTCGTGCCGAACGACCTGAAACGGTATCGGCACGTCGATACGAATACCCACTTCCTCTAACAACTCCCGCCGTAGACATGTTTCCAATGTTTCACCCGGCTCGCGCTTTCCGCCTGGAAACTCCCAGAGCCCCGCCAAATGCACATCAGGATTTCGTCTTGCGATCAAGTAGCGACCTTCACGATAAACAAGACCGGCTGCGACTTCAATGAACGTCATGCCGTACCGTCGCGCTTTGCGACTTCTAATCAAAGGGATATGTTTTGCACAATGATTTCATCGGACATTGCCCGCAGGAGGGATTTCTCGCCGTACAGCAGGTCGCGCCAAAATCCATAATTGCTTGGTTGAAGTCATAACCCTTTCCTCTCGGAATTAATGCTTCCGACAATTGCCAGAGTGTCGCTTTTTGAGCTTTGGGATCGCCCTTCGCCAGGAACACCCGATGGAGCACCCGAATGACATTTGTATCCAGAATCGGCGCATCTTCGTTGAACGCAAAGGATCGTATCGCACCGGCCGTGTAGCGTCCGATTCCTTTGAACGACAACAATTCCTCCGTATCGCTCGGAAGATGTCCCCCATACCGCTCTACTGTCTCGCACGCGATACTATGCAACCGCTCCGGCCGAATATTGTAGCCCAGCGGATACCACGTCTTCTTCACATCCGAGACCGATGCATCGGCCAACTCTTCAAAGCTTGGATAACGTTGTAGAAACTCATGGTACTTCGGAATCACCCGATCGACCTGAGTCTGTTGCAACATTACTTCAGAAACTAAAATGTGATAGGGGTCTGAGGTCCTTCGCCAAGGCAGATCACGGCCGTGTTTCTTGTACCACTTCAGCAGGCGAGTCTGAAAATGTCGCTTCCGCGAGGGATCGAGGCCGGGGGACTTCTTCGATCTTTTCTTGCGCTGGGGAGATGTTCGTGAGCCGGGGGTGGTGGGCATCGCAACGTCAATCCAATGGCGGCATTCTAGAAGTGCGCGTACCGAAAATCAAATGCCCACCAGACAGGACGAGTCCTATGGCTGCGGACCATTGTGACCATCTTCAGGATCCCACCTCCATAAGACTGAATGTTTCGAAAGATCTCTATTTCTTTGACAACGAGCCGACCTCCGACTAGCCTTTTCTGAGGGGAAGTAATGCCGGCAGGGATCCCTTCAGCGAAGCCCCTTTACAAGCAGTGCTCTTTTGCAGGTACCCAGATGACGGAACAGCGGCAGCACATCCGTTACCAAGTGGAATTTCCGGCTGCTTTCGCAGGCGATCACACTGGAATTGGGATTGTATACAATCTCGGGATGGGTGGCTGCAAGGTCGTGAGCGATCTGGGAGTACAGCGCGGCGCGCTGCTCACCGTCCACCTCAACATTCCAGATCAGACTCCCGCAATCACCGTTCGAGCGGCCACAGTCCAGTGGACCCAGGAACTCGAGTTTGGCATAGAATTTCTAGAGATGCAGGAAACGGAACGGGCCCGCATGGAGAAATTTATGGCAATCCAAAAAGATATCGCTCCATAGGAACCATCTACGCTACGACTATGGTTATCAGAAAGCATCCCAGATTTTCCGTGTCCCTCTCCGGCACCTTGATACATAAGGACCACTTCCGCCATGCCGGGGCTATACGAAACATTTCGGCAAAGGGGTGCCGTGTGGACAGTATCATTAATCCCTTTACCGGCATGCAGCTGACCGTGCAATTACATATCCCCGGTGAATCCGGGCCGATCATAATAGATAATGCCGCAGTCCGCTGGTCTGGGTCCGCCAGCATCGGCTTGGAGTTTTTGACCGTAGCCCCTCAATCTCAAGACCGATTGGACCGCATAATCCGCAAGCTTCAACCTAAAACCGGCCTTCAGTAGACACCCGGCTCGTGAGTTGCATTTTAGTCGCCTACCTCCGTATCCTCCGTCTTCATGGATCTCTCTGAACTTTCTCAGGAACAATTCAACGCACTCGTGCGGGGCATTGTCGACGATCGTCTCCGCGAGTTACTCGGCGACCCGGAACTCGGACTCCAGCTTGGCGATCGCCTGCGCGCTCGTCTGAAAGCGTCCTTGTCCGGTTCAGAGAGACTGTCCGGCGAAGACATCGCGGACCAACTAGGTCTTCACTGGTAACGACAACATGGCGTGGTATCGCCTGACCTATCACCCAGCCATTCTTACAGACCTGGCAGGCATTGAGCGGTCCGTGGCACAGCGACTCTTGGACAAGACTAAATGGATTGCCTCCAACATCGATAACTTGCGCCATGAACCGCTCGCACCGGACCTACCGGGCCTTTGTAAGTATTCGGTCGAGAATTGGAGGATTTTCTACTCCATCAACCGAGAAGATCAGTTAGTCGATATTCACAGCATCGTTCGCCACACGGAGCTCCGTTCATGATGACCCTCACACCTGCCGCCATCGCACAGTTGAAAGCGATTCAACTCCATCATCCTGAAGATCCGATCGTCCGGATTTCCGTGCGCGATGTGGATCAGTCACGCCTAAGTTTCAGTATCGCATTGGAGGCGGATACCCAGCCTGACGATGACATTCAACAGATCAATGGCCTCACAATCGCGGTCGATCAACGAAGTGCTCCTCGGATGGAGCGGGTAACTATCGACTATTCCGAAGCGGGCGGGTTTCGCTTTCTACACGATGACGAAGGCCATACCCCGCCTCCCCTTACGATTCCCACACTGAATTGATTGAGAAAGTCGGCTAGTAGTCTAGGAAAAACGATTTCGGCATAGCAGAATTCATGATCCTCATGCCTAGGACAAGAAAAACCACTGCATCAGAAGATGCTCAAACAGACATCCAGCAAAGGCCGCCGCAAGCGAAGAGGCAAGGAGGTACATACCAAGCTTCGCTTGAACCGCTCGCTTCGATCACATGCGAGCGGATAGTTACTTTGCCTCCAGTAGCCTTAGACCGGTAGATTGAGGGTCTGAACGACGCGAGAACGAAGCCTGGGAAAAAGGCGCGTCTCGGCGCGCCGGGGCTGGGGTGGGTGAGAATGCGTCTGTTTCAGCATCCTTCGAGCGGTTTGGGGAGTCGGTCCGGGAGCGTCGCGACATGCACCTGAAATTCTCCACGCTCCCTATCATCGACATAGCGGCGCAATGCCTCCTTGACTACAGGGAAGGCAATCTCGTTCCAAGGAATCTTCTCGAGGGAGAACAATTGCACATCGAGGCTTTCCTCACCCACCCCGAAATCTCCCGTTTGCATGGGCCCTCGGAACACCAGATAGGCCTGACCGATGTGTGGAAGACTCAACACGGCAAATAGGGAGATTGATCCTACCTGAGCCTGTGCTTCTTCCAAGGTCTCGCGAACGGCCGCTTGCTCTGTGCTCTCACCAATTTCCATGAAACCTGCAGGAAAGGTCCACAGCCCGGACTTAGGCTCGATCGCGCGCCGGCAGAGAAGCACGTGACCGTCCCACTCCGGAATACAGCCTGCGACAATCTTTGGATTATGATAATGAATAGCCCGACAGGTATCGCACACAAACCGGGGCAAGTTATCGCCGGCGGGGATCTTCTTGCTGACTGGAGCACCACAGGCGCTACAATAATTCATAACCAAGCCGTATTTCTTGAAATAGAGGTTGTGAAGTGAGCGACGATCGACACTTCACGAGCGACGATACGATAAGCATGGATAGCACAAAACTACGGTTCTTTGCACCCTGCCCGCGCGGTCTGGAGGGAGTGCTTGAGCAAGAGTTTCACGACCTTGGTGTGCCGAACACCACAAAGACAGACGGTGGGGTTGCCTTCCAGGCTCCGTGGTCGACCATGTATTGGGTTAATCTCAAGAGTCACATTGCCAGCCGCGTGCTGTGGGAAGTCGGACAAGCTTCCTATCGCTCGGAAGACGATATCTATCGCGCCGCGTATCGTCTGCCCTGGCAGGATTGGTTCTCCCCTTCACAGACCATCAAGGTGAAAGTAAGTGCCCGCCGTTGCCCACTCACCAGTCTCGACTTCGTGACGTTGCGGATCAAAGACGCCGTGTGCGACAAGTTCATGTCGGTGCGTCACAAGCGACCGAGTGTGGACACGCATCGCCCGAACATCCGCCTCGACGCCTTTCTCAATGAGTCAACGGCGACATTCTATCTGGACACGTCCGGCGAACCACTCTTCAAGCGAGGGCATCGTGTCATTGCCGTTGAGGCGCCCTTACGCGAGAATCTGGCAGCGGGATTGCTGCGGCTCGCTGGATGGACATCCCGCGACGTGCTGGTCGACCCTATGTGTGGCGGAGGAACAATCCCGCTCGAAGCGACGCTGATGGCGCGACGGATCGCACCGGGACAATCCCGGTCATTCGCGTTTGAACGCTTCCTGATCCATGATGCCAAACGCTGGGGCCAACTGCGAGAAGCCTCTCGGCTGAAACAACTCTCAGAGCCGCCCGCTGCCATCTATGCCTCTGATCAAGATCCTGCTGCAGTCAAAGCCGCACAACGAACGTTTCAGGGAGCGGGACTCGCGGTCGATATTCGCCTGAGACAGAGTGACGTGCTTGCCCTCGAGTCTCCGGCTGCCCAGGGTGTACTGATAATCAATCCACCCTATGGAGTCCGGCTCAGCCGGCCGGAGGAACTCGATGCCTTCTACCCGCGTCTTGGCGACTGGCTAAAGCAACGATTCACCGGATGGCGAGCCTACATTTTTACCGGAGACTTACGAGTCCCCAAACTTATTGGGTTGGTGCCATCGAAACGTATGCGTCTCTTCAATGGTCCGTTGGAATGCCGTTTGTATGAGTTTCAGATCGTGTCGGGATCGATGCGCAAACCAATTCCCGCACACAAAGGCCATGCGAACCCTTCCCTGCAATGATACGAGAATGACTGCCACTCTCCCTTGTCTGTCTCCCCCTTGACTTACATAAGACGAACGCTATCTTTCTTCCTAGCTCATGTCTTTTCATAGATGAACGAAAGGACCTCTCACATGAACAACGGGACCATGGCAGTCACACTTCCTGTACTCTCGATTAAACGTACGGTCCTATTTCCCGGGATCATGATGCCCTTGACGGTTGGGCGCACTCGGTCGATTGCCGCGGTTGAAGCGGCGATGAAAACTGAAGAGAAGACGATACTCGTGGTCGCGCAACGCGACCCCATGACAGAAGAACCAAAACTTGAAGAGCTCTATACGATCGGCACAAAGGCCGTCGTGAAACAGGTCGGACAGTCGGAAGAAGGCACGACCCACGTGCTCGTGCAAGGGCTCGAGCGGGTCGCGCTCCTCAAGGTCGAACAGACCAATCCCTGTCTTCTCGTCCAGGCTCGACGTCTCGATCATCCCGCAGACCAAGGCACCGAAGTCCAGGCCCTCCACCGAGCCATCCAGGAATTGGTGACAGACCTTCCTCGATTGATCCAGGCTCCTGGTATTCAGGAAGCAGCCGCAGCCTTCAGCAACGAGGATAATCCCGTTTCCTTAGCCTATCGTGTGGCCTCGCTCCTCAACCTCACCGTACAGGATGAGCAAAAGCTGCTCGAAAGTTCCTCCACGATCGAGCTATTGCGATCGCTGTATGGATCGCTCTCGAAGGAAATCCAGATCCTACAATTGCGAGACAAGATCGCGAACGACGCCCAAGCCAAAATCGGTAAAAGCCAGCGGGAGTATATTCTCCGTGAACAGCTGAAGGCGATTCAGCAGGAACTCGGCGAGGGCGAGGAGGAAGGAAACGATATAACTGAATTCAAAAAGAAGGTTCAGGCCGCCGATCTTCCCGATCATGTCCGAAAGGAAGTGGAACGGGAAATTGCCCGATTGGCGAAGGTGCCGCCCTCCTCCCCCGATCACCAGGTCCTCAGAACGTATCTTGAACTGGTGTTGGAACTTCCCTGGAAAAAGGCCTCGACAGATCGATTGGAATTGAGCACGGTACGCCAGGTACTGGAGGAAGACCATTACGGCATCAAGGAAGTAAAAGAACGGATCGTCGAACATCTCGCTGTGTTGAAACTGAATCCGACGGCCAAGGCGCCTATCCTCTGCTTGGTCGGTCCTCCCGGCGTCGGAAAAACCAGTTTAGGGCAATCGATCGCCAGAGCCATGGGCCGCACGTTTGAACGGTTCAGCTTGGGCGGCGTGCATGATGAAGCAGAACTGCGCGGTCATCGACGGACCTATGTCGGCGCGCTACCAGGCCGTATTATCCAGGCTGTGCGCCGAGCCGGCGCCAACAATCCTGTGCTGATGCTCGATGAAGTCGACAAAATGGGCCGGGATTTTCGCGGCGATCCAGCAGCAGCCCTCCTAGAGGTCCTCGATCCGGCGCAAAATCATACGTTCCGCGATCACTATCTGGACCTTCCGTTCGACTTGTCTAAAGTGTTCTTCATCACGACGGCAAATACCCTCGACACGGTCAGTCAACCCTTGTTGGATCGGATGGAAATCATCCGTCTCCAGGGCTACAGCGAACGGGAAAAAGCCGAAATCGCGCGCCGCTATTTGTGGCCACGGCGGCTCAGTGAAGCAGGCTTGAACGCGAGCCAAGCATTGTTGTCGGATGACGTGCTGGACCACGTCATCAGCCGGTACACCAGAGAGGCAGGCGTGCGGCAGCTCGAGCAGATGTTGGGACGCCTGACAAGAAAAGTGGCGCTGGCCTTCGCCGATTTGCCGGAAGGTCATGAACGCCAGCCGGTAGTCATAAAGGCTGATGTGCTTGAAGAGTGGCTGGGCTCAGAACGGTTCATGCCGGAAGAAGCACGCAAAGTGCTACCGGCCGGCGTGGCCACAGGGCTCGCCTGGACCCCGACCGGCGGGGATGTCCTCTATATCGAAACCACGTTACTTCCCGGCAGCCATGAGCTGACGATTACCGGTCAATTGGGCGATGTGATGCAGGAGTCGGCACGCGCGGCCCGAAGCTACCTCTGGTCGCATGCCGAAAGCATGGGACTGGATATCTCGCGCTTCAAACGCAATGGCGTCCATATCCATGTGCCGTCGGGAGCCATTCCGAAAGATGGACCCTCAGCCGGAATCACGATGGCCACTGCCTTGGCGTCCGCATATGAAGGGAAAGCGGTCCGGAGCGATACCGCAATGACCGGCGAGATCAGTCTCAGCGGTTTGGTGCTTCCGGTCGGCGGAATCAAGGAAAAGGTGCTGGCGGCTCATCGCGCCGGTATCAGGCGCATCATTCTGCCGAAGGCAAACGAGAAGGACCTGAAAGAGGTGCCGCAAGAAGTGCGCGAGGACCTCACATTTATTCTGGTGGAGAGAATCGAGGAAGTCCTTCCCGCTGCCTTCAATCATGATTCGGCGGCTCACGGAAACTTCCCTTTCGGGATGGGCATTGCCCCAGCCTCAGCGTGAACGGACTGGGACGCGGAATTCGCGAGATGTGCGAGAAAGGCACAACAACAAGTTCGAAGTTCTAGGTTCGACGTTCCGAAAACTTCGCACTTCGAACCTCGACCCGTTTGTCTCATTCGTCCGCCGTCCCTCGCGTTACGCTTTTCCGAGCCTTGCTCCCCGACCAATCCGTATGTAAGGATATTTTTTGTTCCCTCGATTCAATCGGGAACGACCAGGCAAGAAAGGAGCGTACTATGGCGCAAAAATTAGAGATCCCTCCCATTGTGAAAGTGACAAAGACAGATAACGAATGGAAAACGCTACTGGCACCTTCGGCTTACCGGGTATTACGGCACGAGGATACTGAACGCCCCTTTACCGATAACATGCATGACAACAAGCAACCCGGCATCTATTATTGCGCGGGCTGTGACCTCCCGGCCTATTCGTCAGAACATAAGTTCGACAGCGGCACCGGCTGGCCAAGCTTCTGGCAACCGATCGATCCAAGGGTCGTTGAATCGACCACCGACTACAAACTGATTTTTCCCAGAACCGAAGTGCACTGCGCGCGCTGCGAGGGACATCAAGGGCATATCTTCAAGGACGGCCCCAAGCCGACCGGTCTGCGTTACTGCATCAACGGCGCGGCACTGAAATTCGTGGCGGCGTAGGGTTGCATAAGGCAGCCAGTCCTGCAGGAACGCGTGCAGTGGTCGAGTTGCGAGGTGCGAATGAGTGAATTCGGTCGCCGCATCCGTCCGTATGTGGAGAGTGAAATCCTTGCTGCTCGTGAAGCCGAAGCACATGGACGGCCCGACGTCGCCTTTTTGCATCTGGAGCGTGCCCACGTACTTGGGCAAGCTTCGACAGAGGAGCACGTTCGCGCACATTGGCACATGCTCCTCTGGAGCGTTCGTCAGCGTAATACCCGAGAATGCCTGGGGCAGCTGATACGTATCTTCGGCGCTGTCATAAGTACTGTCCTCGGTTTCGTGCCGCAAGGAAACACTGGCGGTACGAACGTTCACCCTTTCAAGAGTATGCCGGTGCCGCCGGACCTTGCATCATGCATCTATGAAGCGCACCATGGGGAGAGAACACCAAAACGGTCCATCGAACATAGTTAGCTCACCCACACCACTTACAACGACTTCTACCGCGACCATCGATATCTCACCTCGACAAGCCTGCAAATGCAAGCGAGGTTACACAGTCCGACATTGAATATGATGAAGATATAAAACATTTTAACTCATAGTAATCAATCTCTTATAGATCAATACTCTTCTAAATATTGATGTTAACTCCCCGTCGCAAGCGCTGTGAGTAAGAGCGCCATATCTCATGTCTTCAAAGGTCCAAAGGTCTAATTGTTCAGGCGACTAGTTCTGGATCCAATTAGAAAATCACGCCGGTTCGATATCAAACGGCAGTTTCAGAAGAGCTGATACGTTTGAATAGCCGAAAAAAGAACTTGCAAAGAAAGAACATGATGGTTACGATCCGCGCCATGAAAATCTACGCCTTGTCTTAGAATCTCAATCCATAGATTCCACAAGGATGACAACCAGAAACGGTTGAAAACCAATTCATCCGTGCAGGCTACACCTCGAGACAACCCTAATGAAAGGAGTCACAATGAAGTCAGCCAGACCGAAAACCGAACTCCGACAAGCAGTGCTCGGAGGTTCGTTTCTGTTGCGCAAGAGCGTTCTCGGAGCGCTAGTCGTCTGCTCGGCGGCAATGCTATCGCCCATGATTGCGGTGGCGGCCGACTACAAGCTCGCGATTCCATTCGGTCTAGAAGAAACCGCCGTAGTCATTCCAGCCGACAATCCTTTGACGACCGAGAAAGTCGAGTTAGGCCGAATATTGGTCTTTGACAAGCGACTGTCGCAGGACAATACCATCGCGTGCATGAGTTGCCACCTGGCGAAGAACGCTTTTACGGACGGCAAACCGGTCGCCACAGGCATCCGAGGTCAGAAGGGCGGCCGTAGCGCGCCGGCATCCTTCAATCGAGTGTTCAGCAGCGCTCAATTTTGGGACGGCCGCGCCGAGACATTGGAAGCTCAATCGATCGGTCCATTTACGAATCCGATCGAACACGGCTTTGCCAACTACGACGTGATGCTGGCGAAGATGAATAAGATCCCAGGCTACCGGAAGCTCTTCAAGGAAGCGTTTGGAGACGAAAATATCAAGATTGAGAATGTCGGCAAGGCCATCGCCAGCTTCCAGCGCACCATCCTCTCCGGGAACAGCCCGTCGGATCGGTTCGATCAGGGCCAGGAAGCAGGAGCGATCTCAGCGGAGGCTCAAAAAGGCCTGATCCTCTTCCGAGATAAAGCCCGGTGCACGAAGTGTCACTCCGGGTTCAATTTCACCGACGAAAAGTTTCACAACCTCGGTATCGGCTGGGATGACAACAAAGTGGATCTTGGTCGGTATATGGTGACCAATAATGCCGAGGAACTTGGCGCATTCAAAACTCCAACCTTGCGGGAGATCGCCAGAAGCGCCCCATATATGCATGACGGCCGCTTCAAGACACTTGAAGAAGTCGTGAATTTCTACAACAAGGGTGGCGTCAAGAATCCTCACCAGGATCCGTTGATCCTTCCCCTCGAACTGACGGATCAGGAAAAGAAAGATCTTGTGGCGTTTCTTCACACACTCAATGGGCAAGGCTGGCAGCATGTTTCAGCGCCAAAATCCTTTCCTAAATAGAGAAGAAATGGCATAGATGCTACCTGTGGCACATGACAGGTTTCATTGACACGACGACGATCTCTCGCATAGCGCGAGAAGAAGCGGATAGACCAGGGCCGGTCCCGACCACGACGATTGGGGCCGGCCCTGATACTTTCGACCGAATTCTCCCAGGAAAGTTCGTGCGACAGGATCGAGAGGCACACGCAAGTGCGAAGTGCCGGGGCTCGCAGCACGCACGAACCCTGGCCTGTGCTTTCCCACTCAACTCGCTTGGTCAGACATCCAGGATCGCAGCAGAAGCCGATGATGAATCGTATAGGTTACGACGGGAGTTAGGAAGGTGGCGCGGAACCCTCTATCAACAACTCTCCTAAAGGTCTTCAGAAAACTGAGAAGGAAAGCAGCCCACGCTGCCCTCCCTCTCATGATGGAAGAAATGACTTTTGCCTGTATGACAATTCGCGTTCGGCAGAATCGAATCGTCAGGCACGTACCTTGGCCTCGGAGTTATTCAGTGACTTTCACCAGCCATCCGTCGCTCACTTCGCATTGATTAACGCCTCTCGCATCAATGTTGATTTTCGCGAACGCCCCTCTGACTGAGTCAGGAAGTTTGCCGGAAACTTTAAACCCATCTTGTTTTTCAACCACGGTAACCGGTACGGACTGGCCTCTTATTGTCACCTTAATGCTATTCGGATAGGTCGCACCAGACGCATAGAACGAAAAATCAGATTGTGGGGCCACTTCTGCGTTATTTATCGGTGAGAATTCGGAAAAATTTACTTTTTTACACCCTCCTGTACCGCTGCCACTGGCATTGCTGTCACCATACGCCCACACGTTGGCGGGGATGATCAATACAGCTGCGACCAACAACATATTTTGTAGCTTCATCATGACGCCTCTTGTGATTGTTGTTAATGAATGAGTGAACCACTTTATTGCTGATCGGGGAACGGCGTGCATTGTCAGCTATTTCTGAGTAAAAAACAACCCCCGCGCATGGAGATGCCCCATAATTTTCCTTTACATATTCACCACTCGCTACCTCCCATTTTCCATGCCGATTCGCCACGAATCGCACATCCGGGCAAGGGAGACGCGACAAGAGAAAGTGACGTTCCCAATTCGTCAGCCTTTGCCCATCAAGCATCTTGACAAGCACCGGGGAAAGAGCTAATCACAGTGGTCTATTAGCGTCGTTTGAGGATATTCACCACTTCGTAAGATCAAAGTCCTAACTCATCCGGAAGAGGACAGTCATGCGAAAAACATTGGAACAACTCTTCGAACAGTTGAGCAACAATTCACGAGACGTGTCGTTCCGGGTACAGTTCTGGGATGGCGTCACCCGATCCTTTGGTTCCAACGAGCCGCAGTTCATTCTCACCTTCGTCACCAAGCGCGCGGCAGAGCATGTCATCGAAAGCGGGTCGTTGGGCTTCGGTGAAGAGTACATGGCAGGAGATATTCAGGTGGAAGGCGATTTCAGACAACTACTCCGCTTCGGAACGGAAGCCGCGTTCCTCAATCTGCCTCTGGGATTGAAGGCGAAGCTTGCCATTAAGCACCTGCGCCAGACATCGCTCAACACGCTCTCGCGTTCTCAAAAACATGTCGCCCATCATTACGATCGCGGAAACGATTTTTACAAGCTGTGGCTCGACGCGACCATGGCATACTCCTGCGCCTATTTCCGTCACGAGAATGACACACTCGAGCAGGCACAACAGCAAAAGTACGAACACATTTGCCGGAAGCTTCAGTTGAAGCCCGAAGAAACCCTGGTTGACATCGGGTGCGGCTGGGGCGGAATGCTGATCTACGCGGCAAAGCACTACGGTGTGCGAGGCCTCGGTTGTTCACTGTCGAAACAACAAGTGGAGTATGCGACCGAATTGGTGAAACAGGAAGGTCTCTCGGAGAAGATTTCAATCGTGTTTGAAGATTATCGGAACATCAAGGGCGAGTTCGACAAATTCGTCTCCATTGGAATGTTCGAACACGTGGGGAAGCAATTCATTCCAACGTTTATGGAAAAGACACGGGCGATCTTGAAGCGTGGCGGCATAGGGCTGCTCCACACCATCGGAGAAGAACGATCGATGCCCGGAGACCCCTGGACCTTAAAATACATCTTCCCCGGTGGATATATTCCCACCCTCGACGAAATCGTCCGCGCCATGGGTGAAATCGAACTCGTTCCGACCGATATCGAAAACCTGCGCATACACTATGCCAAGACGGTTGAAGAGTGGAGTATACGGTATGAGGCGCAAGTCAAAAAAGTCGAAGCGATGTTCGATGCCTCCTTCGTCCGCATGTGGCGGATGTTTCTCAACGGCTGTGTCGTCAATTTCCGCTATGGGAACCCTCGTCTCTATCAAGTGCTCTTCACGAACGGATTGAACAATACCCTTCCTCTCACACGCGAGCACATCTACCGCTGATGGAACCAGTCACAACAGTGGCGTCTCGTCTGGAAGCCGTCAAAGAGCGCATTGCCAAAGCTGCACACACCGCCGGCCGGCAGCCGGATGAGATCACACTGCTGGTAGCGAGTAAAACGCAACCTCCCGAGAAAGTGCGGGAAGCCTGGCTCGCCGGGCAAACAATTTTTGGCGAGAATTATCTGCAGGAAGCGCTGACCAAGATGCCGGCCCTGGCCGACTTGCCGATCGAATGGCATTTCATCGGCCCGATACAGAGCAATAAGACCAAGCGCATCTCGGAACATTTTTCCTGGGTTCACAGTGTGGACAGAGTAAAAATTGCAGACCGCTTAGCGAAGGACAGACCAGAATCGCTGCCACCCTTACAAGTCTGCCTACAAGTCAATGTGAGCGGCGAGGCAAGCAAGAGCGGTGTGGCGCCTGAAGAGTTGGCCCAGTTGGCAGCCCATGTCGTGCGCTTGCCCCGCCTGAAATTGCGTGGACTGATGGCTGTTCCCGAACTCACGACTGCCACAGCCTTGCAACGCAGCCAATTCCACATGCTGTGGGAACTGTTCGACCGGCTCAAGCAAAGTGGATACGAACTGGATACGCTCTCCATGGGAATGTCGGAAGATATGGACAATGCCATTGCCGAAGGCGCAACCACGGTGCGCATAGGCACCGCGATTTTGGGGCCAAGGCGTTATCCCATACCAGAGGAGCTAGCAGCTGCCCGCGCCGCACGGTGAAACCTAATCCAGCCTTCCATTTCCACCTGGGACAGGATAAAGTAGATTCATGGCACCATCCACACAACAATTACTCAAGGATGCGCTCCAGCTGTCAGATCAACAGCGAGCGGAATTAGTTGTCGAGTTGCTCGATAGTCTGCCGACAGCGCAACCGGGGCAAGAACGCAGTGACGCACAATGGCTCGAGGAAATCGAGCGCCGAGCGCGGGCAGCACAAGCCGGAGCAGCGGGCGCCTCCTGGGAAGAGGCGCGCAAGCAGGTGCTCGATCGCCTGCCCAAACGGTGAAGCCTGTTAGCCTCTCACCCGAGGCTGTTGTGGAATTGACTGAAGCCGCCTCCTGGTATGAAGCCCGTCAACCTGGGCTAGCAATAAAACTCCTTCAAGAAATCGATCAGGCGGAATACGCCATACAATCCCGTCCCCATTCATTCCCTCAGCTCGCGAATACGTCCACTGATCTAGTGGTTCGGCGTGCCTTGCTCCCCCGATTCCCCTATGCACTCGTGTTTCTTGAACTCCAAGCAGAAATCCGAGTGCTCGCGGTCGCCCACGCCAAGCGCCACCCCAACTATTGGCTAAACCGCCTGCAAGCCACCTGAGGCTCAGCGAATAGATCCAACGCAACATGAAAAGATTTCCCTCTGATTTTATATCTCCATCAACGCCTGACAAAGTCAACCGTTTGAGGTCGCAATTTGCGGCCTCAAAAACTGGACAGGGGGAAAGGTACTTGCACAGAGACTCAATGAATTGGAAAAGAAATACGCCGACCGGTCTCGCGTCGCGTTCGAAGCAACGTTCTCCCCTCTCAACCATGCTCGCAACTGGAATCGCCGGATTACTGATCGACGATGTCCTACTCAGAGCAACGAACTGCAGCGCGCAGTCCACCGAAGTCGAAGTACCTACTGCCGAAACCAACAATACGACCGAGGGTTTCGGCTCCGCCGGAATTCTCCTGCTCCTCCTGCTCCTGACGGCCGCGACAATTTTTTATTTCCTCAGAATACAACGCCCCTCACTCCCTGATTTTTCAGGAATCACCGGACGCGACCCGGCCAATGATAATCCTCTGACCAAGCGGTCTCTCACAACCAGACAAGAATTATCGATTGAGAGTGTCACCTCGGCTGACAAAGCGGCCTTTCAACAACTCCTGATCGATGTTCAAAAGGCCTGGAGCGACCAAGATCTTACCGAGTTGCGGCAGCTCGTGACGCCGGAGATGCTCGATTATTTCAGCGCCGCCCTCGACGACAACCACAGTCAGGGTATCCAAAACCATGTGGAGGACGTGGTACTCCTTCGCGCTGAAATCCTGAAAGTCTGGACCGAACAGGCACGGCTATATGTGACGGCAGGACTTCGCTGGAGCGCCCGCGACTACAATCTGTCTCTCACAAAGCAGCGCGGAGAATCAGGCTATCTCGTCGAAGGCAGCGAGGAGATCCCGACCGAATCCGGCGAAGCCTGGACCTTCATGCAAATCCAAGATGGGAAGTGGCTGCTTTCGGCGATCCAATAAGAGGAGGAGGGAGGAGTGGCCAGTTGCCCTTCTTGCTCGCAGAACGCGCACGATAAGAATGTGCTCGTCCCATGCGCGCAGTAAAGGGCAACCCGGCCACTCCTCCTTAGAGAAACGAAAAGAATTTAGATCCTCGTTCGACGAGCGCCGCTGAGAGAAGAGGGACACTTACATTGGTCCTATACTCCCGGAACGCGCGCCCTAAGAAGGGCCTCGTTCGACGGCCGCACTTAGACCAACGTGGGTATCCTTCCAAGAAGAGACAACGAGCAAGCTTGGTGGGAGCATTTAGAAATGTGCTCGATCGACGACCGCAGTATGACCAGCACGGGGTGCCATTTCTGGAAAGAGAATGTGGGCGAGCTTAAGAAAGAGAATTGACTAGATAGTTTCTGTACTCGCAAGGTGCGAGCGGTGCTACCGCAGAGTAGCCAGTGATTGGGATACGGTAAGCATTGTCCCATACTAATTTCCGTATCCCAGGATATCTTTGACTGAACCACGATTCAATTTGTCATGGTAACCTTGGTTGCCGTAGTCCTTTAAGCATTCATAACACGCCTTCTCACATCCGCAATCGGCACATATTTCAAAGGCTTTCTTCACCACCGCTTTCCAATTGTCAAACCCCTCTTTTACAAACCCCGCACCCCCAGGAGTACGGTCATAGAGGATCACCTCTGCGCTTGCTCCATCGCCCCGTTTAGCGAGCCACCGCCATGAGACGCCTATGTCAGTTGATTCGAGTTCGAGTTGGTGACAAAGCCCCTTTTGCAGTGCAAACGCCAATGATTCAATGGATGAAACTGCGACCATCGGACGAGCTATAAGAGAAAATGTTTCGAACTCGTGACCGTAGGCTAATGATTTGTTGGAGTTGCCCCACAGTGAATCATTCTGGCATTGAATGGAACCAGACAAGGTTCGCAGTTTTTTGTGTCTTTTGCCGACCTTGAATGCACTTAGCGGTTCACTACAGCCGCACTTAGGACATAGCGTGAAGCCTTTATTTCCTGGGCCGAGATTGTAACGAAACAGCCTTCCTTTTTCTTTTAGAGCAACACGAAAAAGGTCAAAGTCATGGAGGCTGTCAGGCTCGACATAATCAATAAAATGGGTGAGTGATTGTCGCTGGCGTACGAGTGTGCCTTTTCGGTGCCTGGCTACACCTTCTTCTTTTTCGATCCGCACACTGAAGGCCTCTGGCTTAACGAAGGGCCTAATGTCTTGTCGCGTGATTGCCTGATGGCAGACAGCGCACTCCACCACAAGCTGATCGACAGTGGCCCCTGTTCTGATCTGCTCGCATCCCCGACACTTGGAAAACCAAAGACGTTGAGGCTCGTCCGTCTTACTTACAACATACAATCCTGCGCTGGTGAAAACTTTTTTGTGGGCAATTACTTGAGCCCCCGGCGCAAACTCGGCAATGGCAAGGCTACGGTCTCGACTTAGTTCTACATCAACATCTCTGGACCAGCGAGACCAGCCAGTTTCCAAGGTCACTAGGTCCAAAGGAAATGCGTACCTAGGAAGAAATCCGCGCTTTGCGAGCACGTCTATAACATTGCTGCCCAATATATCTTTAATAGCTTTTTCGATTTCGTAGGTGCTTCCGCCTTCTCCGAACAGTTTCTCTCGCTCGGTCATCAAGACGCGCAACTCGTTGGCGATTGTACCGAGAAGAGCCTCGTAGGATTCAAGCGAAGATGTTCTTCCATTCTCAAATCCATCGATGGCGTTTAGTATGGACCGCCCTGTTGTGGTCTGGAAAACGCTCGTTTCGCTTTGGCTATTGAGCCATTCCCGGAAATCAAGGAATATGTCAGGTGATGGAATCTTGAGCCATTTGGAAGGGATACCCTTCCTCGAATCTAAAGAAAGAAAACCTTCCAATCGGATGCTTTGCCGGACATCACCAAGCACTCGTTCGTCTTTGATCTTTACCCTCACGAACTGTGCGAAGACTGTCGCATTAAAATGCCGCCGTGCAATGACAGGGTTTTTTGTAAAGACGGTTGGTGGGCGAACTTCGCCTGACATAAGCCGGGGGGGATTGATCCAAGTATCGGCATCATATTTGGTCCGTCGACAAAGAGTTACACAAATAGCATTCTTGTCCTCCCCCCGACCTGAGCGGCCAACTCGTTGGACATAATTGGCGCTGGTGGGAGGAGCGTTGCGCAAGAGGATCTTTTGCAGATCCCCAATATTGATCCCCATCTCGAAGGTCGTAGTGCTGCTGAGCAGGTTTACCCCTGCAGCGCGAAAGTCTTCCTCAATTATTTTTGCAACGTCCTTATTAATCTGTGCCGTGTGCTCTTCAGATTTGAGAGTCGTAAATCTGGGGGTATGGATTCCTGCCACCCAGCGAGCAATGATATTGGCTTGTGTCGGATCAAACGGATGATTTTCTAATTTGCCTTCGCACTCTTTTCGGGGACAAACTTGGCGCGCCGAGTACGGAGTAACGATTCCGCATCGGCTACAAACATAGCGCCATGCTGATTTCGTGATGAACAGACGCTCGTGATCTAACTTCCAATTTCCTTTGTCTTCTACCAATACGGCAAGGGATCTGTCAGTCAAGTAATCCCAGATTCGTTCTGCTAAAGACAGTGTCTGCTCCGGCGGAAGGCCAAACAGGCGTCTCAGATAGTCCGCAATGAAGTTATGCCGATAGCTGCCATCCCTGTTCTTACGAGGGAGCCAGCCTTCAGTATTTCTAATCCCTTCTCTCCGTCTCACAAAACCAATATCAGCAGAGATTCGTCCGAAGGCCAGAGCATGAGGTTCGACGCGGCCATTAGGTAGCGTAAAGGCCTTTCTATGCCGCATAAACGCAAGCAAAGTTTGCAGGGCTGCATCGATATCCGAAGGGCTAAAGCCTGCTGTAGAGAGCGCGCGGTGAAAAGCGGCCTTTTCCCCGTCCTTAAGGCGATATTCCACCGAGACAAGTCCCAAATCCTCAGCCGATTCGCGTGCTGAATCAGGGATGCCAAAATAGGCGAACGTTTCTGCTACCCAAAGATCACGCTTTTCTTTCGCGTCGAGTTCCTCGTCGGGTAAACGGGATACGGGTAGGAAAAAGTCAGAATCGAAATTTTTGGACGCTGGATCGGCAATTTCGGCCAGTTGCTCGGCGAGTCTGACGAAATCCAGTGGTCGTCCCCCTTCGCTGGCAATGTTGAAAATGTGTCGTCCCATGTCGTGCGAAAAGGTCTCCTCTTCAAGTAACGACGGGAAGGCTGCGGCACGTTGACGATTATCCGTAAAGCACAATAGCTTTCGAGGTAGTCTGGCCTGGCCATTTCGAGGAGTGACTTGGAAGTGAGCAAGGGGAATAGCTATCGCGATCCCGGTTTCGTCGTCAGATTCTTGAAATCGCCTCAGCGGTTCTAGCCCCGAACTGTTCCGAGCACCACAATTCGGGCAGGACGTTAAGGGTCTCTTCTCTGGGTTGGTTAGGTTGTCACGGTCCTTTGGCTTTCCTGAGTGAGGACACTGCCGATGGAAGATCCTGATCTCTCGTAGGTGGGGCTGGCCGCAGCTACATGTGTCTCCAGCACCTTTGTCGTTCCTTTTTCCACAAATGACGCACCAATTCAAACTAGCTGGGTTAAGAAAGAGGTCGTTCTGATCTTCCTCCTCTTCGTCAAGCTTCGGTTGAGAGGGATATGGTAATTCATCCTCCACGCTGAAATACGACCAGTAGGAATCTGAAGCCCAGCCTAGCCCTGTGCTGAAGGAATCAAAATCAACTTCTGAGCTATCTCCTGCGATGTCTGGATTTTGAGCGTAACGCGGTCCTAAGTCCTGCAAGGCACCAAAGAGATAGCCGCACTTGCGGCAGGTCACAACCTCTACCAGCTTCGATGTCCTGTTCATGCGGTGGCAATTCGGACAGTCACCCTCTGGAACATCAGACTCAGTTTTTCTCGACACGAAAAAGGCTGCTTTTCCTCCATGCCGATCCGGGCATCCTTTATGAAGGCAAACATGCAACCCGTCCTGTGCCCTAACGAAATAATGTAATCGTGTAGGAAAAAGATCATCGTGGGAGGAGGTATTCTTAGCGAATCCGACAATCTGCAGAAGAGCCTGCAAGCCATCTTCTGCTCTTGGGTCATCGGGCCAGAGTAATGCCGCAGCTTTGTCCAGGCGTGTCGCTGTCTTAAGGGCGCCCCGAAGGCGATATAGGTTTTCGTCATGAGCCAGTAAATCAGCCAGCGGCTTCTCTGCAAGTGCTGCCCCAAGCAACATACGCACGTCAATTGAGGCATTGTTTCGCAGAGCATCGGCTACCTGGACGTACTGGTCGGGAGCTGGACGGAACGAGGGTTGAGTTAAGATCGGTTCCCATACATCTCCATCGATGGGATTATCGTCTCCAAATTGTTCATGAAACAGATCGCTTGCAAATTGGCGCACTTTCCTTCTGCTGATTGGGTCGCCCTTTTTCCCAAGGGTTGCTGAAGTCGCAACGCAGGTGAGTTTCTCCAAAGCCAGCCGATCTTTTAGTCGTCGAATCAAGAAGGCAATCTCAGTAGCCTGGGCACCACGGTAGGCATGTGCTTCATCCAAAACCAAGAATTTGAGGCGCGTGTTCTCGAAAATTGGCGCATCAACGGGACGCTCCAGAAGATACTCAAGCATTGAAAAGTTTGTGATGAGAATGTTCGGTGGGGTTGTACGGATGGCCTCGCGATGGTTGAACCTATTAGGAGGGTCCGCTTTAATTTGCTGTTGTACGCGGCGCTCCACTTCCTGATCTAATTGTTGGCGGGTAAACTTTTCATCGTTAAGCTGCCTTCGAAAGCTGCCTCGGAGGCGTGTTACATATTCAAGCTGCGAATCAGGAGTTTGGCCAGTAAAGCGGGCAAAGGTGATCTGCGGATGGCTCCGTAGAATCCGCTCCCATTCAGCCAATTGATCATTCACCAATGCATTGAGGGGATAGATGATGATAGCCCGAAGACCCTGCGATGGATTACGGATTAAGTCATCCAATATAGGAATCTGGTAGCACAATGTTTTGCCGCTACTTGTACCTGTGGCAATAGCGACATTATTTCCGGCCAAGAGTAATCTCAGCGCATCTGTCTGATGCTTCCATAAGCTTGGCCGAAAAGTCCGAATCGTCTCGATCGTGCCTGTATGGAGTGGAAGCGATTTCAAAGGCTGTCCAGGCGCATAAATTTGTGCCTTTTCTAGATAGGGTCCATTGATCAACTCCTGGGCAGTGAGTTTTGTCTCCCATATTTGCCGAGCATGTTGGAATACTGGATGAATCCGATATTGAGCCTTAAGGAGCTCAAGATAGGGAAGGAACACTTCCTTGTGGAAGCGGGCGGTTAATGATTCCATAGCAAATGTCTTATTGATACGCCTTTCTTTCGTAAGTATTCCTCAATCGGCGATTTCCAATTATGGTCCCAGATTATCTGAAGGTAGGGGACCTCACCTCGCTTATTTACGATTTTGACCATGGGGAGCCTACACCCAGGTATATAAGACATTCGCCGATATAGTCCCCACAGGATTGAAGGATTACCACAATATTGAAGGAGGCACTCATCACCGCGGAGCGTGCTCAATGTTGCACGAGATTCGGCGATTATCCAGCGTCGTCCTTTTTGGATAAGCAGGCCTTCCTTCTCACACTTCCGAAGCAGGTATGCCGAGAGTCTGAGATCAGGCGCGATAATCTCGTGAGCCAGCATTAGTTCATCCCACTTCAGCCCTTCGTGCGATTGACACAGAAGGAACCAGGGAAGGAAGGCGCCGGGAAGCTCTTTCCAACACTCATCCATTCCCTGCTTCGGGTGATCCAAATAGACCTTATACGCGACTGAAAACTCGTCCTGTGATCGTATTGACAAGACCCTTTCACCTTTAAGGTCGGGCGACCCAAGATAATGATCGAGATCTTTAAAAGTTTTCAAAGTCCCAGACCGCTTCTTTTGAAGCAATGGGCGCTTGTGCCAATTCCAGACAAAGTATTCTCTCTCCTCACTTAACTCAGCCTCTCTCCTTTCCCATTTTCCGAAGGCGGGCTGGTCATCGACTAAGACATGGAACTTCTCGTTCAACGCGGTTTGTACATCATCAAAATATCCGACTGGAATCGCGAGACACAACACAGGGAGGCTTTCTATCTTTAGCTTGTCTGAAGAGATGCGATCGAAGTTTGCAGCTTTGTGCCCTTTACCCACAAAGAAGCGCGATTGAATCCTCGAATATGGTCGAAACCGAAGCTTTGTTTCATGCACTCCGTCGGACAAGGAAAGCTCACCGAATTTCCTATTCGGCCAAAGATTTGTGACGAAACAACCAGTGCCATCCACTAGTTGAAACGAGTCGTTGACTGGGTTATCCGTTTCTTCGAATCCCTTACGATCAATGGCTTCGATTTTGTGTGGTGATACCAATACGTAGCTATGCAATGGAAGCTGTTCGCGACAGGAGCTAGCAAAACGTCCTCCATTGTCTAGATCAAATAGTCCCCAAGGCATGATTCCTTGGAGATTTTGCATCTCTGTGTTATTGCCAGAAACCAGCCTCAGGTTTATCGATGCCTGGAAGGCGGAAGAATCAAGAATCAGTTCACGTGGTGTTGTTGCAGCAGGTTGAGCTTTACTATCGACATGCCATGTAGCCGGTAACTTGTGTGCTGTCACACCCGGTAATCGAAGGCATATGTGGCCATTGCTCCATACTAAATGCGCACGATCGCGAAGAAGTGACTCCGGATCTTTCGGGCGAAGAAACTCAGCAGTTTCAGGCACCTCGTCGAAGTATTCTCTTCGTAGGAAACAGGCCTGAGAAAGATCAGATATAGAGAGATTTGGATCACCTGACAGGATCTCTCTCGCTTCCAGAATCTCTCTAATGAGGGCGGTGGTGGCTTCTCGATTATCGATCAGAAACCTCATCAGTCTGGTTTGACCAGTCACCCGCTTCGCAAGAACCTGCGCCCAATCCTCGTCGCTTAAAGCATTCCAATCGTCCTGCCATGAAGCCCATTCACATATTTCTAGAAAACCATCCCAAAAGGAGAGGGGGATACCAGCCTGATAAACCGCGGAGCCGACATAGGAGGTTGTGCTCTCTTCGACTGGAAATTCTATTTCAAGGACATGAACCGTGCGGTGTGTAACCTTGCGGAGCATTCTAAATCCAAGGCGTTGGGCTGTTTGTGAAAAAGCTTGGTTGATTTCAGTCTGACGGTTCGGGGGAACAGAGCACTTGCCTATCGCTTTGGCAAAATGAGGCCAAAAGACACGTTCATCGTATTCATAGAAAGCCAGGCCTCCATAAAGAATGAGCAAGCAAGCTGGATATCGATTAAGATCATGCTCCCAGGCTGTCCACTCAGACTGTATGGTCGTTAGAAAGACGGTCCATTGTTCTCGCTCTGGAATAAGGGGCAATAGTGCGCCCGCCTTGAGCCTGGTGGCGGCATCAAGACCTTCTAACTTCTTCTCGAAAGACCTTTCGCAATCCGCGAGCTGATATCTCATGTCATGTCCGCAGTGAAGATCACGCATGAAATCCACTTTCAATCAGGCATGTGACTTTCCTGGGCTAGTACGTCGATCACCGTTTCTAACACACGTGAGCGAGAAACTCGGTCGGGGGTTTTTGAAGATGAGCGTCGAAGCTACCATGACTCATTGATGAGCCCTGTGGTTAATGTTGGATGAGATGTCCGGCTCAGGTGCAGACTGTAAAGGTTTCCTACAATAGATGCTATTCCCTATTGGAGGGGGACTACGAGTATCGATCGAGCGGGCGAGAATGTGGATGCCAGTCTATCGTGTCTCTTCTGGTCTATTTGGTTCGACGAACGAGAGAGACAAGACAGCCAGCGCGCCAGAATGATAGAAATGAATCAAGGCCAGAGTCTGCGATCCTGTTCCGTACTGTTTTAGAAAGCATCATTATTGTAGCGACGCCGATTCCGATCGCATCCGTCAGTAGGTCGTCGACACTCGCTCCCCTGCCTTGAACCGATCCTTGGAACACTTCGGTACAAAGACCGAACACGAAGGCCCCTGCTGCTGCAACTGGAAGTGCATACGTTAATGGCCAGGCACGACGCTGCAGCCCAAGCGCTATGAGTACGGCCAAGATTCCATAGCCAGGCGCATGAGCCCATTCCAAAAGATTGCTGGGTACCTGCACCATCAGGTGTCCAGCAAGACCGACCCCCGGCACGATGACCGCGCCGAAATAGAGCACCCCTATATAGCCCAGCACAATAATTCCCAACCTCATTATCACCTCCCAGCGCCATGACGCGTTTCGAAGATACCCGAATCCGAGGACGGTAAACTATTGGACATTAGTAGGGGGTGACGTTGGTCCCGTTCTGAGACAGCTCTTAACTAGAACAGATGGCTTCTTCGGCGGCCCAGATCACCTGACGTTGTGCGACGAACTCGTTTGGGGTCAGGTGCCCGAGCGAGCTATGCGGACGGCGCTGATTGTAGTCGA
>CBDDRB010000027.1:0-164762 GCA_965232965.1 uncultured bacterium | reverse complement strand
GCCTGGTGTTGCCGCACGGCGCGAGCGAATCCCGCGCGATCGATCAGGGAGAGGATTTGCGCAAAACAACTGGCGACGGCTACCATACAATACCTCCGGCTTGTGGGTGACACGGCGTGGCAACGCCGCAGATGGGTGTGGCTGAACCTCCCATCCTCCTCACAAGCCGGAGGCATTTTAAGAACTTATTTTGGACAAGAGTGGGTTGACCTATGTTTATTGCAAGCTCTGAATGCCATAGTATGAGAAACAGCGCCCCGGTTCTCAATATGTTTACCATAACCTATTTTCGTGAAAGAGAAGACCTTTTGACTTATCTCATATGAGTGAGACTTCCCTCACTTCATTGCCACAGTTCTGACTTGGCGAAAGGTGGTGAGCCCTTGAAGGGTCTTTCGAATACCGTCTTGGACTAATGTGACCATCCCTTCCCTCAACGCAAGAGCCAGCATTTCCGCAGTTCGCGAGTGAGTCTGGATAAGCTCTTTTAAGGCTTCCGAGGGAAGCAGCAATTCATGGAGTGATACTCGCCCCTTGAATCCAGTTTGATTACAAGCTTCGCAGCCTCGCCCCCGATACAGGCACCAAGCAGCGGTGTACTCAATCCCAAATACAGGCCAGTCATGCGCGCCATATCCTTGCATTAATTCGTCATACTCCTGCCTAGTTGGATGGTAGGCCTCCCTGCATTGAATGCAAATCCGTTTGCACAAGCGCTGTGCGAGGACTCCCAACATGGCATCAGAAAAATTGAATGCGTCGCAACCAAGGTCCAACAAACGGATCACCGTTTCAATCGCACTGTTCGTATGGAGTGTACTGAGCACCAAGTGGCCGGTAAGTGAAGCTTCAATGGCAATGTCAGCCGTTTCTTTGTCCCGCATCTCGCCGATCATGATGACATCGGGGTCGGCACGCAGAAAGGCCCGCATCGCGGCTGCGAAGGTGAGGCCGATTTTCGAATGGACCTGGACTTGACGCAGCCCGTCTTGCGTGATTTCAATGGGATCTTCGGCTGTCCAAATCTTTCGTTCGTCAATATTGATGCGCTTGAGAATCGCGTGCAAAGTCGTCGTTTTTCCGGACCCAGTCGGTCCGACACACAAGATAATCCCGTGGGGTTTCTCTGCGATGGCGTGAATGGCTTGCAAAACGAGGGGGGCAAATTCCATTGCATCGAGTGGCATCGGTTGTTTGGCCGTCAGCAGACGCAATACAACGTCTTCGTCCTGTCCTGATGTGGGTAATGTCGCGACGCGCAATTCGAGTTCTCGATCTTTCGCCAGCCGGTACCGGATTTTTCCGTCTTGGGGCTTGCGGCGTTCCGCGATGTCAAGATTGGCCATGACCTTGATGCGTGATACGACTGCACGCCGATGGGTCGCTGGAATCTTCATGAACGTCGAGCACACACCGTCGATGCGCAATCGCACAGCCACATCTTTACGATCCCCGTACGGTTCGATGTGTATATCAGACGCGCCAAGGCGGTCGGCTTCGACGATCACTTGATTGGTCAGCCGCACAATGGCTGAGTCGTTCTCGTCGATCCTACCGGATACGGAATCTATGGCGGGCTCAAGATGGATTTCATTAACCAGCTCACCAAGTATGGTTCCAATGGACCCACTGGTTCCCTGGGCTCTAGCCAAATGGAGAAATTGCTCAATATCCCGACGCAGACCTACGGAATAGCGAATTGTCATCCCAGGAAATGTGCGCCGCACATCCCACCCCTTGTTGAGGTCGTGCGGATCTGTGGTGAGCACGTCGATGAGTGAGCCCCGACGCGTGACCGGCAGCCAAAGGTTCTTTTTGAGATAGTCGAGGTTAAGCGTTTTGAGCAGGTCGGCGTCGATGACTGTTCGTTCATCATACGGGAGATAGGGACATTGATAAAAATCGCTCAGTGCTGCCCCCAACGCGTCCTTCGGGACACGATAGCGATCGAGGAGTACCGCTTCGAGGTCGATGCTGCCGTCCTTCGAATCATTGACCGCCGCCAGCACATCGGAAATATTAATAATCCCGCGATACACCAAGCTATCAAGCACGTTTTGTTCAATAGCGCCACGGGAGGGTTTCAACGCGTGGGTGCTCTCCTTTTCCCTCCGATTCGATCTGCCACCAGGTCCGTTTCGACCATCGTGCGCAATGCCTTCGAACTTTCCTCTCCACTAACCTACTAGTACTTCATCAACCAGCTTCCCGGCGCTCGATAGACAACCGGAACCCCTCGAAACAGTCCTTGCGCCAAATCAGCGTTGTACCAGACCTCGATGGTGGTCCCGGTTCCAATCGAGCTTACGCTTTGTCCTGCCATCATCGCTCCGTACAGTCGAGAAGATCGTTCAATTCTGATCGTACCCGCCGCATACAGTAGGCCATTGACGTGGATGCCAGACAATTGCACCGGTACCCTTGCCCCGAGCGACTGTGTACCCAGCGAAGGTGGGCTGAGGGCTGGAACGGATCTCCCCACTGCGTGAGGCCTAAGCACGATATGACCTTGCACGGCCAGCAGTCCTTCAAAATAGTCCGTGTTCAGCACCAGCGTCCCCATATTGTCGACACGCGGCGGTTGCCCATCGACTGTGTCGATAAAGACCAATCCACGATGGTCTCCGAAGGCGTCAGATTCCAGCACGTCTGCTGGCCTAACCCCTTCATCCGAATCCAAAGATCCTTGAGGGTGAAGTTGCCCGAAGCGATCGAGTCGATAGTAGGTCCCCCAGCGTAGCGCGATCTTCTTGAGCAAATCGTAATCCCATTGATCGAGCTTTACTCCAGGTATCGGATATTGGTGCATATGCACATTTTCTGGCAACAAGGGAGTCGCGCCTTCGCCTGCTGGAGGAGAGCTGATTGAGACGGTTCCTCCGATCCAATACTCCGTCCAACGATCCTGTGCGAATGACATCTCGTTATATGACTGACCGGTAATAGGAGCCCACGCTGTCTTGAGCGCCAGGTCCTCGACTCGCTTCACCGTGAGATCGCCTATGACTCGTTGATCGCCCCAATGGACCGAGACGGGAGATTCACCACCTGATTGCATGACTCCGAGAGTCTGTCCGACTTGCACTGCCGCGCGAACTGCGGGAATCGATACAGCTCCAAGTTGGAGCTGAACCGTTCGTGACACCGGCCGGTGATCAATCGTCGCAGTCGTGACCTCAACTGTACTCAGCAAGCCTGGTTGCAGAGGGCCGTACATTTTCACCTTAAGAATTCGCCCAGGCCTTCCCAGGACATTGGAGAAGCCGCTGGGAGAATCGTTGAGCACCTGATTGTCCGCCTGGTTTGCAGCATCAAGAAGGAGGTCGGGACTGTCGGCGGTTCCGACAAATTGTGAGCGCCCGGATATGTCGAAGAACGACGGCCCGATCGCGGGATCCCCTTGGCGCTTCACAAACAATCCCGCAATGGATGTCGGTGTAACACTCGGATCGTGAAACCAACTGATCACGACATCCGCCGCACCGTCTGCCAACTGTTGCGCGGCGTTGTCCTCTTTCATGGCACTGACGCCCGACGCATCCTGACCGGCCAGATAGAGAGACGTAATACCGGTGACCGCCAGTAGGAATATCAGCATCAGCGCCACGAGAAGCACATGACCCTTGTCGCACCGATATACGAATTCTGATGCTCGCCGTTCTTGCATCTTCCTCTCCCTCTCCCTCATCCATATATTGCTGAGGCGCCGCCATTATGTCCTGAGACTCATTGCCCGAACCGCGCGAATCCCTCGATCGGACATCGTCACCTCAACGACAACCAGCCTCACGTACGCCGGTTCTGTCACCGCCTGTCCGTTTTCATCCCAGTAGGAAAACTGCACCGCCCTAATATCTCCGACCAGGACACTCGCGCCGCCATCGACCTGTCGCAACAACCTCAGAACGCCCTGACCATCGCGACGGCTGTAATAGCGGACACGATTCAGGAGCGAAACGGAGGCCCCCGATGGAATCGCTCCTGTCAGCGGCTGGGTCACTGTAAGCAGATGCCGTTGTCCATCACGAGCTAAGGCAAGCGTCTCGCAGCGTTCGCTCCAACAGGTTACGATCGTTTTTTGATCATCCCATCCTCTACCGTCTTCGACCGACAAAGCCGTATGACCGATCGCCGCCACTGCTGTGACCGTCGTCGAGAGCCCTTGCAGATTCGCCGAAAACTCTAACGAGTCCGAACCCACCGTGATGAGAGAGCCGGACCCCGCCAGCCGCAATTCCTGCTCAAGAACTTCTAACCCAAGGCGAAGATCTTGCTGTTGCGCGATCCCACGTTGTTGCTTCACAAACTGTTGCTGGAAATAGGAAAGGGCATGGAGCGTAGCGCCTAAGACGACCAGCCCAGCTGTCATGGCAAAGATCAGCTCAGTCAAGCTGATTCCCCCTTCCATCCGTATCAAATGGTAAGAGCCTCTTGTGCACCGTCTTGTTGGTATTCCATCTATTCCGAGTCGCGACACGTTATCGACTTCCAACGAACACCGGATTGGCTCGCAGGGTGCTAACCCGTACTTCACGCTGGTTATCATCAACGACGTAGACTGCGCGAGCCTCAATCAGGACATGTCCTGAGGCCGACAACGAACCGGAACGGCTTGGCGTCACCATCCAAATCAGTTGGACACCATCCTGGTTCCAACCACCGGAATACACCCCGTCACCTGCCAGCACGTCGCCGCCTGCTCCATCGTCACGCATGACAAGGTCCATGACACCATCATGATTTAGATCGTCCATCAATAGACGATCCCAGCGTGCTGCTCGCTTCGCTTCAATCCGTGATTCCGCCATCGCCAGAGCACGCGTGGCCAGTGTGCCGGTTCGAACACTCCGTTCCGCTGCCTGAAAGGCCCCCATCGCGCCAGCCAACCCAGTCATCGTCAGCGCCATAGCCACAAGCACTTCGGCAAAGCTGACTCCGCGCTCTGAACAAAGCATTCGATCCCGCTTCATGAAATTGACACCCTTCCGGTGATGCTCATGGTGAACGTGGTTTCCCTACCTTGACTGTCTCGCACGTGAATGGTCGTGGGAGTCACCGTTCGACCGCTGGGATAAAACAGAAGCTCGGGTCCAGCGGTAGGCTCCTCTATGGTGACCCCCTTGTCGACATACTGATAGACATGCAGGACATCCTCGGCATCTGCACGTCGGAGCGTAATCGTTCGACCTTCTTGATCGAATACGATCCGCAGACGCTCTCGTCTGGCCATTGCTAGTTGTCTAGCCAGGCGGAGCTCCGAGGCAATTTCTATGGTGACACTCCTGGCCTGAACCCTTGCGACTAAGCTCTGATAATTCGGCGCAGCCATGGCGACCATAATGCCCATGATTGACAGTACAATGAGGAGTTCTGTCAGACTCCAACCTTGTTCCTGTCTCTGCGATTTTCTCAGCATACTCACTCTTGCGAAAGTGCTCATCCACAAGAAGCTGGACATGGTCTCCAAAACCCGTGCCCATGACGGTCTATGCCTAGATGATCGACCACTTAGTAAGAGGCGGGATCGGAATACTGCATAACTTCATACAGTTTCGTCATATCGCGAAGAAACATAGAAGTGGGACTGGCCTGTACCGCGGACGAAGAAATTTAGAGATTGATCTGCGATTTAGATACAACGTTTTGCCAGAAGAGATACAAAGAGTAGACTAGAACGCAGGGTGCAGAAGGCCTTGATACCAATCAAGGAGTGGTTGGGCAAAAAACAAGGAGAGGAGGGCTCCCAAGACAAGGAAGGGACCAAACGGAATATAGTCATCACGTTTGATGATCCGTAGAGCGATCAAGCTGATGCCGATGAGAGAACCGGTGAGCGAACCGATCATGATGGTAAGAAGCGCCGGCTTCCAGCCAAGAAATGCACCGATCATCGCCAATAATTTAATATCGCCACCCCCCATCCCCTCTTTGCCGAAGAGATAGGGACTCAACCAGGCAAGAAGCCAGAGGATGCCGCCGCCCACGGTAAGACCAATCACAGAATTAATCACGCCCACCGGTAAAACAGTCACTGCACCTAGAAGCCCGACCACCATTCCTGGCAGAGTAATGACATTAGGGATCATCTTATGGCTGAGATCTGTTCCCGTCACCACGACCAATGCAGAAAACAAGAGTGCATAGAGTGCAGCTGTCCAGGTTGGACCGAAGTACCAGAGAATAGTGAGATAACCGAAGGCGTTGGTAGCTTCGACCAGGGGGTACCGCATCGAAATTGGCACGCGGCAGGCCCGACAGCGTCCGCCAAGCCACAGATAGCTCAGCAGAGGGATATTGTCGTAGAACGCGATTGGCTGCCCACAGGAGGGGCAATGGGAGCCGGGCCAGGCGATCGATTCGCCGCGGGGCAGTCTGAAGATGCAGACATTGAGAAAGCTGCCGATCATCGCGCCGACAATTCCGACCACAAGATAAAGGGGCCATTCAGACATAATCGACTCGTGAGCAGTCTCCGGCTCAGAACACCAGATTCATTTCGCACGTGAGATGAAATGAATTAGGTAGCATCACTGGATCCGACCTTTCCACAGTTTACTTATGGCTAGAGACTTCTTATAATCACTCTCTGCTGGGAGAAGATTTGTTCTTAGCAATACTCCATCAAGGCACATAATACCGTACTACTTTATTCGTTAAAGGAGAACCAAATAATGGCACGGACCGCGAAGACGAAAAGCAGACCTTCTCTGCTCAACCTGACCCCACCACCTCGCAAAAAGCGACCTGAATCGCTCACCAGTCGTGAGAAGGAGATTCTTGAACTGATTTGGGCCGGGTTCAAGAACAAGGAGATCGGTCAACGACTCAAAATCAGCGTCAAGACCGTCGAAGCGCACAGGGCCAACATGATGAAAAAGATGCGCGTGTCAAACACCGCTCAGCTACTCAAGACCGCGATCCAAGACGGGACGATCAAGATCCGGTAGCGTTGGATACCGGCACAACGGCCTCGCGCCGCTGGCGAACTACTTCGAACAACATGACAGCTGCTGCAGCGGAAATATTTAGCGACTGTACGCGCCCCTGCATCGGGATCCTGATACAGTCGTCGCACTCCCCCAATACACCAGGCCGAATGCCTTCGCCTTCCCCTCCAAGTACCAGCGCGATTGGCCCGGTCATGTCGATGTCGGTATGGAGCTTCGCCGCCTGTGGATCTACGCCGTAGATCCATAGGCCGGCCTCTTTGAGATCCTGAATCAGCCGAACTAGATTACCCACGCGCCCGACAGAGATGTGATCGAGCGCCCCGGCCGATACTTTTGCCACCACTGATGTCAGGCCAACCGCGCGACGCTCCGGGATAAGTATCCCATGAACACCCGCCGCTTCGGCCGTCCGCAGGACGGCTCCCAAGTTATGCGGATCTTCGACCCCGTCAAGAAGCACAAGGAATGGCTTCTCATCTCGCATCTTCGCCCGATCGAGCATCTGTTCCGTCGTATCGTAGGATTTCGCGGCGAGGAGGGCGATCACACCCTGGTGGTGTCCACCCGGCACCAATCGATCGAAGGCAGGCGGAGGTTCGAGGTGAACGGGAATCCGATGCGTCTTCGCCAGTTTCGCGAGATCAGCAAATTGCCGATCGGTTCGCAACAAGAGTAGCCGCTGTAGCGGTCGAGAGCCAGCGCGCAAGGCTTCACGCACGGCATGCAGACCATAGATCAGTTCCGGATGACTATCGCTTCCACCGGCTGGTGCCGTCGGGCTTGTCCTCGATGACGATGCCGTGGGACGCGAGGAACTGACGAATCTCATCGGCCTTCTTGAAGTCTTTCTGTTTTCTGGCTTCATTACGTTCGACCAGCTTTCCCTCTATCTCTTCGTTGATCAAGCTAGGAGCAGCCCCTGAGATTTGCAAAACATCTGTGCCCGGCGTAATCACCGTGCCGGTTCCTGTCACCGTCGCCGCTTGTGCTTCCAACCCCCCGGTCCCTACTATTTCATTGAACAGCCACTTCTCCAACTGAAACAATCCCAGAGTGTTGCCAAGCGCCAAAAATTCCTCTCTGGCTCTGATTCGCGCCTCAGTCGAAAGACCTTGGCTTAACAATTTATTGACGTCGCTTTTCAATCGCTGCAATTCAGCAATAGCCACTGATGTATTGAAATCATCGTCCATCGCCTCGCGGAATGCCGCCCTGCATCGCTCGATCACTTCCATCAGCCCCTTGTCAGACGTGGCTCTATCGTCAGACTCTTTCAGCCGTGTGAATAGATCGTAAAATCCGTTCGCCGCATTCTTGGCTTCTAATAAGCTGTGATCGGAAAAATCCAACGGGCTGCGGTAGTGGGTCCCGAGCAAGAAATATCGCAACATCTCTCCGGTTTCCGCCTCAGGCCATTTTGACTTTTCGAAAATCTCTCGGATCGTAAAGAAATTGCCCAGAGATTTTGACATCTTCTCTTGATTGATCTGTACAAAACCGTTGTGGACCCAGTAGCGCGCGAATTCCTTTCCTGTCGCCCCACATGACTGCGCGATTTCATTTTCATGGTGCGGAAAAATCAGGTCCATCCCCCCGCCATGAATGTCGAACGTTTCACCGAGATATTTCATGGACATAGCTGAGCATTCGATGTGCCAGCCCGGACGCCCTGGACCCCAAGGACTATCCCATGAAGGCTCGCCCGGCTTGCTGCTCTTCCAGAGGGCGAAGTCCATTGGATAGTGTTTCCGCTCGTCCACGTCCACGCGTGCACCAGCCTGCATATCATCTAGTCGTCGTTTTGACAGACGTCCGTACTCGGAAAATTTTGCCACTTCAAAATACACATCCCCATCTACCTCATACGCCAAACCCTTTTCAGCCAACTTCTTAGTTAACTGAATGATGTCCGAAATGTGGTCAGTGGCTTTGGGTTCGATGGAGGCTTGGCCAATGCCTAATTTCCCCATGTCCTCATAGTAGGCTTGGATATATTTCGCAGTGAGCGTATGGCAGCTCGCGCCCTGTTCATTCGCCCGCTTGATGATCTTGTCATCTACATCTGTGAAGTTCTTCACGAATTCAACCTGATAGCCACTGAATTCCAGATAGCATCGGATCACATCGAACACGAGCGCACTGCGCGCATGGCCGATATGGCAGTAATCGTAGACTGTCACGCCGCAGACATACATCCGCACAGTTTTTGGCTGGAGCGAGTGGAACGGCTCCTTCTTGCCTGTGAGGGTGTTGTAAATCGAGAGCATCGGCAGTTTACAACTCCGGGTTGATGTGGCGCTTCGGCCAATGCGACCAGAGGAAATAGCCCAAGGCAAGCGTCAGGCAGATGCCAATCACGATGTCGAACTGATGGAAGTAGTCTCTCAGATGTTCCCACTGCTCTCCCATTTTCACGCCGATATAGGCGAGAAGATAACACCAGGGCAGCGCACCGAGAAAGGTGAAGAGGATGAATCGATAAATATTCACCCTGGCGATGCCGGCCGGCAACGAGATGAAGGTTCGGACGATCGGAAGCATTCGGCTGAAAAATACCGCTGCCTCGCCATATTTCTCGAACCATCGATCCGCCATCTCGATGTCTTTTCGCGACACCAGCACATAGGGCCCGTATCGCTCGACGAACGGCCGACCGCCCCACACACCGGCGTAGTAAGCCACAACCGACCCCGCGACGTTCCCGAGAGCGCCGGCCAACGTCACGCCCAGCATCGTGAATTGTCCCGTCGTCACAAGATACCCTGAAAACGGCATAATGATCTCGCTGGGTAATGGAATGCAGGCGCTCTCAATGGCCATCGTGATAAAAATACCTGTGTAGCCGAATGTCGAGATCGTCGACACAACAAATCGGCTCAGTTCTGTAATGATGGCTTCGATCAAATTCCCCACAGAACTCTAACTCCGCTGTTTGCCCTTTTGACTCGACAACGCAGTCACCCGACGCACATTGGGTCGACGCACCGTTTCCCACTTGCGAAATCGATCCAATACTCCATGATTCGTCGTATCGAGATGAATGGGCGTCAGCGAAACCGCCCCTTGCTCAAGCGCTTCATGGTCGGCATCCTTGCTTCGGCTCCACGAGATGCGGGTTCCGGCAATCCAATAGTAGGTCCGGCCATGCGGATCAATCTTCTCGATAATCGGATTATCGAAACGCCTGCGGCTAAGACAGGTGACTCGAACTCCGGTGATAGACCCGAACGGCCGGTTGGGAATATTCAAATTCACGAGCGTTTCGTCCGGCAAACCTTCTTTCAGAATCAAGCGAGCGATACGAACGGCGTACCGAGCCCCAGCGTCGAAATAGAAATGCTTCTGCCCTTCCTGTGACACAGCCATGGAAGGGATACTCAAGATCGTGCCTTCCATCGCGGCAGAAACCGTTCCGGAATACAACACATCGTCGCCAAGGTTGACACCTTTATTGATTCCAGACACTAAGAGATCGGGCGGTGCAGGAAGCAGCTTCAACACGGCCAGATTCACACAATCGACCGGTGTTCCGTTGACTGCGTAGATTCGTGTCCCGAGATGCTGAACTCGCAGTGGCTTATGAAGCGTCACAGCATGCGCCACGGCGGTCCGCTCACGATCCGGCGCGACCACCCACACTTCTCCCACTCTCGACAAGGCTTTGGCGAGCGTCGTCAGACCAGGCGAGTGAATTCCATCATCGTTCGTGACCAGAATACGCATAGGTTCGTCTGGGAAAAAAAAAGCTGCCGGCGGCAGCTTTTTTGGTCGGTCTTGGCTTATACGGCGATTCGAGAGATTTGCTCGACATCTCCCTTCACGCCCAATCTCTCGCCCTTCACGATATTTGGTCGGGGCGAGCCGATTTGAACGGCCGACCACTCGCACCCCAAGCGAGTACGCTACCGGGCTGCGCCACGCCCCGACAGGCTCTATTTAATTCTATCGTGTTCTGCATTGTCCTCTGGGGACTCTTGGAATGCAACTGACTTAAAAGACACAGAATCATAGTTGTCACTCGGAATGTGACTCCACAATTTTGAGAATCGCCTGGAGACTCCCCCGCAGTTTTTGCGCAAGTTCTTTAGGACGCACCCGTTGGCTTGCGACTCGGCCTCGTCGAGCCCAATATCGTTTAACACCCGCAAGCGTATGTCCCTCTTCATAAAGCATCCGCTTGATTTCCAATACCGTTTCGACTTCTCGTCTGACATAGAGCCGCTGGTTCCCCCGACTTTTCTTGGGCTTGAGAAAGGGGAATTCCGATTCCCAGAACCGCAACACATACGCTGGCAGCTTCGTAATCCGACTGACTTCGCCGATTTTATAGAAAACCTTGCTGCCCAGCCTGGGCTCATTTCCCATGACCGGTCCTCGTGGCGGGATGAGTTACGGTGAGTGAACGCGTTAAGAGTTCACGTATTTTTTAAACACTTGACTGGGACGGAAGGTCACAACACGACGTGGAGTGATCCCAATTTCTTCGCCTGTCCGAGGGTTACGGCCTTTCCTTGCCCCTTTACTACGCACCACAAAATTTCCGAATCCAGCAATCTTGACTGACTCTCCCTTATGTAACACATCTTTCAACATGTTCAGCACGAGTTCGACGATATCCGCGGCTTCATTTTTTGAGATGCCGACCTGCTTATAGATTTCGTTCGCGATATCTGCCTTTCTCATGCTTTCCCCTCCGACACCATGGAAGCTTCTTGAATGATTGCCTGTGAACTCACGACCAACTTGTTAGCAGTTTCGCTATAAGTTACGTGAGGTTATAAGACCTGTCAAGAAGAAAGATGTCGGATCGGATGCCTGACTCACTCGTCCTTGGCCAGCAACTTGTATTCAATACTGTCTGCCAATGCCTGCCAGCTGGCTTCCATGATATTTTCAGATACCCCGACCGTGCCCCATTTATCCTTATGATCACCTGATTCGATCAACACCCGGACTTTGGACTCCGTCCCGCGGTTGGCCGACAGCACTCGCACTTTGTAATCGAGCAGCATGACTTCTCGTAGTTGGGGATAGAACTTTTCCAGCGCCTTCCGCAGCGCATGGTCGAGCGCATTGACCGGGCCCGCTCCAACAGCAGCCGCATGTTCCACCACTTCGCCGACCTTCACCATCACGGTGGCTTCCGACGATGAGGCGCCATGATGTTGTTTTTTCTCAACAATCACCCGAAATCCAAGAAGTTGGAAGGATGGCTTATGCGTCCCCATCGCCTTTCTCATCAGCAGTTCAAACGAGCCTTCCGCTGCTTCAAATTGATACCCTTCACTTTCACGTGCCTTTAGGGTGTCGATCAGTTCTCGTACCTTGGCATCGCCCTTGTCTAACATAATTCCATAGGCCTCAACCTTCTCCAGTAATCCACTCCGTCCTGCCACATCCGATACCAACATTCGTTGACGATTGCCGACCAAATCGGGCATCACATGTTCATAGGTTACGGGATTTTTCAGCACCGCATGGATATGAATGCCTCCCTTATGAGCAAACGCCGAATCTCCCACATAGGGCTGATGCGTATTGGGCATCAGGTTCGCGATTTCGGCCACGAATCCGGATACCTGTTTCAGATGGTTCAAACGGTCTTTCAACACCGGCCGTTTCATTTTCAGTTCAAGATTGGGAATAATTGAACAGAGATTGGCATTGCCGCACCGTTCACCGATCCCATTGATCGTACCCTGTACCTGCACCACACCGGTTTCGATCGCCACCAGCGAATTCGCGACGGCCATTTCGCAATCGTTGTGGGCGTGAATTCCCAAGGGCACCGCACATTCCCGACGAACGACCTGGCAGATCTCTTTGATTTCCCAGGGCATCGACCCACCATTGGTGTCACAGAGAATCACCCGCTCGGCCCCGGCCGTAACGGCGTGACGAATGGTCTCCAGCGCATAGTCTGGATTGGTCTTATATCCGTCGAAGAAATGCTCAGCATCGTAGAACACTCTGCGGCCTTTCGAACGGAGATGGGCCACGGAATCGCTGATGAGCTCCAAGTTTTTCGCGAGGGAAATGCCGAGCGCATCGGTCACATGCAGTGACCAGGTTTTTCCGAAGAGTGTGATGATCGTGGTTTCCGCTTCCAACAACGCCTGGATATTCGGATCCTTCTGCACGGTGTTGCTGGATTTTCTCGTCGACCCGAATGCCACCACCGTCGCCGTTTGCATCGGCACCACCTTGATCATCCGAAAGAATTCGATATCTTTGGGATTCGCTCCGGGCCACCCACCTTCAATGAACTGCACGCCCAACCCATCCAGCTGTTGAGCGACTCGAACCTTGTCCTCAGCCGAAAAGGTCACGTCTTCAGCTTGGGCTCCGTCACGCAAGGTTGTATCGTAGATTTCTAGCGCTGGTGGACGCTCGGCAGGTGGAAGTCCGCCTGCTAACGCAACGCCGGCAATCTTGCCTTTCGATCGTGGGTGTGAAGGTTTTTTAGCCATACGCGAAACGATACCAGGAGCAGGACAAGCCTGTCGAGCCTCACCTCATCGAATTCTACGACTTCGGAGTTCGGTCCGCTGCCGGCGATTGATCCAACCCAAATGCGGTATGGAGCGACCGCATGGCGAGTTCGGCATACTTTTCGTCGATGACACAGGAGATTTTGATCTCCGATGTACTGATCATGAGAATATTCACGCCTTCCTGAGACAAGATTTCGAACATTTTGGCAGCGACTCCCGAATGGGAGCGCATCCCGACGCCGACCAGCGAGACCTTCGCGATCGCCTCGGTCACGGCAACAGATTTGGCGTCGACACCTTTCGCCACATCTTGAATCAGCGGCAGAGCCTTCTTAATATCTGCTCGCGGAATCGTGAAGGAAATATCCGTCAGACCTGACTGACTCATGTTTTGGATAATCATATCGACATTGATGTTGGCCTGGGCCACCGGCCCAAAGAGTTTGGATGCCACACCTGGTTTGTCCGGCACACCGACGATTGTGATTTTAGCTTGATTCCGATCACCGGTGACTCCCGACACCGCAACCGTCTCCATATCTTCATCTTCACGCGTCACAAGCGTCCCCTTTCCTTCTTTGAAGCTGGAGTTCACTTCCACCGGCACATTGAACTTCGCAGCAAATTCAACGGAGCGGCTCTGTAACACCTTGGCGCCAAGGCTGGCCATTTCGAGCATTTCTTCATAGGCGATCTTCTCGATGCGTCGAGCCGCCGGCACGATGTTGGGGTCCGACGTATACACGCCGTCGACATCGGTAAAAATAATGCACCGATCGGCCTTCAGCGCAGCCGCCAGTGCAACGGCGGTGAGGTCGGAACCTCCGCGTCCCAATGTCGTGACATCCGACTGCTCGTTGATCCCTTGAAACCCGGCGACCACTGGAATGATTCCTTTGAGCAGCGCTTCGCGAATGCGTTCTGCGCTCACCCGGGTGATACGCGCTTTTGTATGGGCACTGTCGGTCATGATCCCGACTTGGCGCCCCGTAAAGGATTGGGCATCGAGTCCTCGAGCTCGCAAGGCCATGGCCAATAAGGCGATGGTCACTCGCTCTCCGGTCGACAGGAGCATGTCGAGCTCTCTATCATCCGGCAGCGGCATGACTTCATGCGCTAACCGGAGCAGGCGGTCCGTTTCTCCGCTCATCGCGGACAGGACAACCACGACATGATGGCTATCTTTGTGAGCCTTCGCGACACGGTCCGCCACACGGTGGATCCGCTCGATCGTGCCGACGGACGTCCCCCCATATTTCTGGACGATCAGTGCCACGACCGTCAGGATCCTTTCGCCAACAGCCGCACAACGAATTTCGTCGCATCACGAGGAGGCACGGTCGAAGCTCGAGCGTCATGCTCGGTAAATCTCCGTCCGGCTCCGGCAGCGAGTGTTGCCGCGCTGTCCCGATAGACAAAGAACCCTGGAGCTTCCGCTGCCTGGCCATGATTCACGTTGCCAAAATCGCAGAAGGATGCAATTCGATGGGAACCCAATTGAGTCAGTCCTTCGAGAAGCGGCCCGACCAGTTCACAATCGACCGCCTCGATACCCTTCACCTTGGCCGGAACATCCGAGCCGTAGACGACCTCGTCTGGTAACTCCACATGCACATAGGCAAAATCATTTTTCTTCAGTTCGTCTAACGTGATCGCCGCTTGGGTGCGAAGATCCGCACCCGCCAATCCACTATCCACGGCTGCCAGCCCGGCCATGATGCCTAGCCCGCGATGGACATCGCTCTGTGAGACGACCACACCGGCCATCTTCAATCGCTCAGAGAGGCTTGGCCAGAGTATGGCCCGGCCTTGGCCCCAGAGCCAGAGACAATTGGCAGGTTTCTGTCTGGACTCACGACGTTCATCATTAAGGGAATGATCGCGCAAGATCTGAAACGAGGCGTCCATGAGTTTCCAAAGAATGTCGGATCCGTCTCCCGTCGGCAATGCATCGGCAATCGATCGACCAACTACCAGGTGTGGGTCTGTACACATCGCCCGTGACTTCCCATTGACCCATACCATGAGATGCCGGTGGCCCAAGCCTGGGTAGAACTGAATCATCTCCGATCCGAGTTGTTCATTGATCGCTTCGATCAACTCACGGGCTTCCTCTGTCGAAATAAGGCCGGCCGTCGCATCATCCATCACCACATGTGGTCCGAGCTTCTTGATCTCGTTCAATCCGCCCTTACTCCCGGACTGGGCCTCTGACCGCAATGTGACCATCGTACAGCGATAGACCACATCGTGCTCACCGACGGCGACCCCCAGACTGGCCGCTTCAAGCGGACCAGGGCCTTGATAGTATTTCTTCGGATCGTACCCGAGGATGGCGGTTCCCACGAGCCCGCTCCCCGGCCGCACACTCTCGATCGCCGCAGCCAGAAGCCCTAGCTCTCCACTTTGCGCCAGGCGATCTAAGTGAGGAGTCGAAGCCGCTTGAAGGGGAGTCCGTCCGCCTAATTCCTTCCGAGGATGGTCGGCCATCCCATCGAGGTGAAGCATCACATGTTTCATCGAAGCCCTGCTCGCATGGTGTCTACACCCTTAGGAGACGAGCGACATCCTCCCGCGTCGCTCTAACGGTTTTCGGTTGAGCCGATACGGAGATGGCTGTGTCGGCATCTTTCAATCCATGCCCGGTCAACGTGCAGACCACGATCTCGGTCTCACGCAATTTGCCTTGCCGGCTCAATCTCATAATGCCCGCAACCGATGCGGCAGATGCCGGCTCGCAGAAAACGCCTTCAGTCGCCGCCACTGCCCTATACGCCTCAAGAATTTCCTCATCCGTCACCAAATCGATCGCTCCCTCGGATTCCTTCACGGCATTTAGAGCCGATTCCCAGCTGGCAGGATTCCCAATCCGGATCGCCGAAGCCACCGTCTGCGGATTTTCCACGATACGCCCTAGCACAATGGGCGCAGCACCGGCCGCCTGAAACCCCACCATGCGGGGCAGTCTCGTGGACTGATCGGCTGCACGGTATTCCTGATACCCCTTCCAATAGGCGGTAATGTTGCCGGCATTCCCGACCGGCAACGCATGAACAGTCGGAGCATCGCCGAGCTGATCGCACACCTCCATTGCGCCGGTCTTCTGCCCCTCGATCCGATAAGGATTGATCGAGTTGACTAACTCGATATGACAGCTCGTCGACAGTTCTTTGACGATGGTCAGAGCCTGGTCGAAGTTTCCTTCAATCTGGATTACCGTAGCTTGATGCATCATAGCCTGGGACAATTTACCCATCGCGATCTTTCCGGCAGGAATCAAGACATAGACGGCCAGTCCAGCCCGCGCACCATAGGCTGCAGCGGATGCGGACGTATTTCCGGTGGAGGCACAGATTACCGCCTTGGCGCCGGACTCAACGGCCTTCGAGATGGCCATTGTCATCCCACGATCCTTGAAGGACCCCGTCGGATTCATACCTTCGAATTTAAGGTAGAGATCGACGCCTGGAGCAATACGCCCGGCCAGCCGCGTGGCCCTGATGAGCGGAGTATTCCCTTCACCGAGGGTCACCACCGGGGTGCGGTCTGTCACTGGCAGAAACTTTCGATACTCTTCGATGACACCACGCCAGCGATTCATCGCATTCACTCGTCCTTGCCCTCGACCCTGATCAAGGTGGTGGGTTCGGAGATAAAGGCCATACGATCAATCGCGCGTAACGCCGTTTGGACATCGCGCTCCGTGGCGGTATGGGTCTTGATCACGACCGGAACTGTCTGCCCTTCTCGCCGACCCTGTTGGAGAACGGATGAAATGCTGATCCCGCAACGGCCCAGTTCGCCTGCGATATGCGATAGCACACCGGGACGGTCCAATACCATAAATCTGAGGTAATAGAGCGAGCTGATTTCTTCCATCGTCCGCATTCGAATCGGACGACGCTGGTCTTGCTGGAACGAAGCGGGCGGCACTCGTTGGATTGATCCTGTCAACAGATTGCGTGCGATCGCGATGAGATCGCCAACCACCGCACTGCCGGTCGGCATAGACCCCGCGCCACGGCCATAGAGTACCACATCGCCTACAGCATCGCCGACAACTTGAATCGCGTTGTAGACACCCTCAACTTGGGCGATAGGAGATGAGGACGGCAGCATCGTGGGATGCACTCGAGCTTCGATTTCGTTGCCGACCAGCTTGGCGATGCCCAGCAGCTTAATCGTATAACCGAACTCTTTGGCGTAGGCGATATCAAGCGGCGTAATATGAGTGATCCCCTCGGCGTACACATCTTTCACATTGACCGGTGTTCCATAGGCCAACGCCACTAAGATCGCCAGCTTGTGCGCCGAATCAATACCGGCCACATCAAATGTTGGATCCGCTTCGGCATAACCGGCCTGCTTCGCTTCATCCAGTACCGTTTCAAAACTCCGGCCTTCATGAGTCATGCGTGAGAGGATGTAGTTGGCCGTTCCGTTGATGATCCCATAAATAGATTGGATGGTATTAGCCGCCAACCCTTCCCTCAACGCCTGGATAATGGGGATTCCTCCACCCACACTCGCTTCGAATCCCAGATCGACCCCCGCGCGGAACGCCGCGGCAAATATTTCTTCTCCGTGTAACGCGAGCAAAGCCTTATTCGCAGTGACGACATGTTTGCCCGAGGCAATGGCATCCAGGATCGTGCGTTTCGCCACATCACAACCACCGATCAACTCCACAACGACGTCGATCGACGGGTCGGTGAGAATCTGTTTTGCATCCGTTGTGAGTAGACCGGGCGGCAGGGTAATACCTCGGTCCCGTACCGCATCGAGATCCGCAATACGAACAATCTCGACCGGCACACCAACCCGGTGACTGATCAAGGCCGCATTCTCCAGAAGAATTTTTGCGACGCCCGTCCCGACTGTTCCGAACCCAATGACGCCGACGCCAAGGCGCGAAATCATGCTTCCGACCCCTCAAACTTCAGAGTCTTGCGAATGCCGCGCACCGCTTGCCTTGTGCGATGTTCATTTTCGACGAGGCCAAAACGCACATACTCGTCCCCGCCTTCTCCGAACCCGATGCCGGGAGACACGGCGACTTTGGCTTCGCGGAGCAGAAGTTTCGAAAACTCCAACGAACCCAGATGGCGATAGGGCAGCGGAATCCTGGCCCAGACGAACATGGTGGCCATAGGTTTATTCACGTGCCATCCAATGCGGTTCAGCCCGCTCACCAACACATCACGACGCTTCTGGTAGCGCAAGACTGTTTCTTTCACACAATCCTGTGGTCCATTAAGAGCGATGACACTGGCGATCTGCAGGGGTTGGAAAATACCATAGTCCAGGTAGCTCTTGATCTTGGCCAACGCCCCGACAACCTCGCGATTCCCGCAACAAAATCCTACGCGCCAACCAGGCATATTGTAGGCCTTGGAGAGGGTATAGAATTCAACGCCGACATCCTTGGCCCCTGGCACTTGTAAAAAGCTCGGCGCTTTATATCCGTCGAACACCAGATCTGCGTAGGCCAGGTCGTGAATGACGATCACGTTATGTTCTTTGGCAAAGGCGACGATCTTCTTAAAAAACCCGAGATCCGCCACAGCGGTAGTGGGATTATGTGGAAAATTAATGACGAGGATCTTGGGTCTCGGAAAGGTCTGGCGATAGACTCGCTGCAAATCGTCGAAGAAGTCGCTGTCTGGACGCAGCTCAATCCCGCGGACTTCTCCCCCCGCAATGATAAAACTGTACATATGGATCGGATAGGTTGGTGTCGGCGTCAAGACGACGTCACCGGGCCCGATCAGGGCCAGAGCCAGATGTGCCAAGCCTTCTTTGGATCCGATTGTGACGATGGTTTCGGCTTCAGGGTCTAGATCAACATCGTAATTCCGTTTGTACCAACTTGCGATTGCATGTCGAAGTTTCGTAATCCCGCGCGAGGCCGAATAGCGATGATTTTTCCCCTTCCGTGCCGCCTCGATCATTTTCTCTACAATATGGCTCGGTGTCGGTTGGTCAGGATTTCCCATTCCGAAATCGATAATGTCTTCGCCTTGTTGACGAGCCTCAAGTTTAAGACTCTGCACCTGGGCAAACACATACGGCGGTAATCGTTTGATTCGATAAAAGCCGTCGCCTAGTCCCATGAGATATCTAATTCCTCATCTGCACGCACGCGGAAGCCACGAGTAGTCGGTCTCCGCACAATTGGGGGCTTATTCTAATGGCGCGGAGCGTATCGAGTCAAATTATGTCGTGATTCTGTGGGGTTCGGCACCCCGACCGCCTGGATTGACCAGGAAGACACCCTCCATTCCGCCCTCCGGTCCTTGCCCCGTCCTCCTGATTTCTGTTACAACTGCAACACTTTTCGCTCACATCACTCAAATCAGTATCTCCTTGCTCCACTTGGCAGAACGGAGAGTCCGTGCCACGACTTGGAGTGAACATCGATCATGTAGCCACATTGCGGCAGGCCCGTGGTGGAGCCGACCCGGACCCCCTTGCCGCCGCCGTGTTGGTTGAATTGGCCGGAGCCGACGGTATCGTCGTCCACCTCAGAGAGGATCGGCGCCATATTCAAGACCGCGATCTTCACCTCTTGAGAGAACTCATCCGCACCAAACTCGATCTGGAAATGGCCGCAGATGAAACGATGGCCAAAATTGCCCTCACTATTAAGCCGGATATGGTCACGCTCGTTCCGGAAAAACGGCAGGAACTCACAACTGAAGGCGGCCTGGATGTGGCCGGCCATCGAGACCGTATTCAGCAGATCGTGACTCTGCTGCAAGATGGCGGGATTCCCGTCAGCCTCTTCATCGAACCGGATTTGGAACAGGTCAAAGCTTCGCACAGAGTCTCGGCCGACTTCGTCGAACTCCATACCGGCCGGTATGCAAATGCCCGGCGCTCGAAAGAGGCTGACGCGGAAGTCGCAGCCATTACACAAGCGGCAAAGCTCTCCTACAAACTCGGAATGGGAGTCAATGCCGGGCACGGCTTGGATTATCGCAACGTCACGCGATTGACTCACATCTCGGAAATCGTCGAATACAACATCGGCCACAGTATCATTGCCCGAGCGGTTCTGGTGGGCCTCGACCAGGCTGTAAGGGAGATGAAAGCGTTGCTGAGTTGAACCATCGCGCCGGCTCGGTACGCTGCGTTCCTTCATGGACAACTCGAACACCTTTGTCATGACATTGCGCCGCTGGCAACGAATCTCTTTCCTCCTCACGCTCACCCGATTCCTCATGCGGTATCGATCCCACACGCAAGGCCACCGATGAAGATCGTGACCGGAGCCGAAATGCAGGTACTCGATCGCCGCACCATCATCGAAGCGCATATCCCCAGTACCGTCTTGATGGAACGCGCCGGTGAGGGCATAGTCAGGCATCTGGAAGAATACTATGGTCCAGCACGAGGCAAGACCATTACCATCCTCTGCGGAAAGGGTAACAACGGAGGAGATGGCTTGGTGGTGGCTCGGCTGCTCCATCGCCGACGTGCGCGGATTCGTGTCGTGCTTCTCACACCGATCACCGACCTGAGTCGCGAGGCCGCAGCCATGTATCGCCGGTTCGTTCGGCTTGCGGGGAATGCAGCAGTCATTCGATTCCGATCTGCAGACCAAGTAAGGCCCTTCCTCGATCCCAGTGACATTCTCGTCGATGCGCTTCTTGGCACCGGATTGTCCTCCGTCGTGACCGGAACTTATCGTGAAGCCATCGAGCTTATCAACAGTGCCGGCAAACCAGTCATCGCAGTTGATATCCCGTCGGGTCTCCATGCCGATACCGGGGCAGTCCTAGGGCGAGCGATCCGTGCCACGTTGACCGTTACATTGGGTCTCCCGAAACTGGGCCTCTACGTCGATGCCGGGATCGAACAGGCCGGTGCGGTCCGTGTCGCGGATATCGGCATTCCACCCGCGTATGTGGATGCCATCGAGAGCCGGACCCTGCTTCTGACACCCGACCATGCATTTCAGTCTCTCCCTGAGCGCCCACCCTCCGCACATAAAGGAATCTTCGGTCACGCAGGGATTGTGGCAGGATCCGTGGGGAAAACAGGCGCTGCGGCGTTGGCAGCCCAAGCGGCACTCCGCATTGGAGCCGGCTTGGTCACGGTGGCTACCCCCAGCAGCGTGAACGATATACTGGAAGCGAAGTTACTGGAAGTGATGACGGTACCGCTCCCGGAGACGAAGGCGCGCACACTAGCCCGCTCTGGACTTGATCGCGTCTTAGCCTTTATCCAGGCACGCACGGCGATCGCCATCGGTCCTGGCCTTTCGACACATCACGAAACCGTCGAACTTGTCCAGTCACTCATGAAGCATCTGGATCGGCCCTCTGTCCTCGATGCCGATGCACTCAATGCCTTGGCAGGCCGGGCTTCGTTGCTGACCGAATGTAAAACCCCACCTATTCTCACCCCTCACCCCGGTGAAATGGCCCGGCTCGAAGTCGATGCCACCACACAAAGCGTCAACACAGACCGAATAGGCACGGCCAGGCGGTTTGCCCGAGAACGCGGCGTGTTCGTCGTCTTGAAAGGCGCGCGAACCGTTATCGCCCGTCCGGATGGGCTTGTCGCCATTTGTCCGACCGGCAATCCCGGCATGGCTACCGCAGGAACCGGCGATGTCTTGACCGGCATGATCGTCGGCTTACTGGCGCAAAAGGTGCCTGCATGGGAGGCCGCTTGTGCCGCGACTTATTTTCATGGAGCAGCCGGCGATATGGCCTCCCAACACCTCGGACAGCCTGGGATGCTTGCCAGTGATCTCATCGCTCAGATTCCTTATGCCCTCCAGCAGACGAAAACGACCTAACGTCACCCGATCAGTCAAGGCGAAGCAGCCTGCCGCTCGCCGGAGTGCTGCGTCGAGCCTGCCATGGAAACTGGTATCTACGTCATACGAACATACAGATCGGCTAGGCCAAATGATCGGCCGAATGCTTCGCGGGGGAGAAACGATCGCGCTCTACGGACCGCTCGGAGCGGGTAAAACGGCTCTCGTTCGCGGAATCGCGCAGGGGCTTGGCGCATCACCGTTGGTAGTGACCAGCCCAACATTCGTCGTGATTCACGAATACGATCAAGGACGCCTACCACTTACCCACGTGGACCTGTATCGTATTCGTACGCCAAGCGAGCTTGAATCGACAGGACTGATCGAGTATTTCTCAGGTCAGACTGTGACGGCAATAGAATGGGCCGATAAGGGATTTACCGCGCTGCCGCAGGATCGGATCGACATCACGATGAACCATCGTACGGCGCGGAGCCGAACGATTCAGTTATGCGCGACGAAATCGAAATCCGGTCAATTTCTCTCCCGCTTGCGGAGACAGTACAACAAAGCCGGTAAAATATTTCGAGTATCACCGAGAGGAAAGGCAGCAACGAAGTCATGATCAGGCTGATACTGGTCGGAATTGTTTTGCTCCTTTCCTTGGCCTTTTTCCTTCAGAACCAGGAACAGGAAGTCACGCTCCGGTACTTCTTTGGGCTTCTCGAGGCCTCAACGCCGATCTATAAACCCATCCTGGCGGGATTCGCGGTGGGACTACTGGTCTCCGGTATTCTTCTCTTTCCTCCGTGGGTGCGAAGCCGTATCGAACTCCGCCGAAAAACCAAAGCGCTGCAAGAGGCCGAAGTGGACTTAGAACGGCTACGCCTTTCGCTCGATACAGCCACCGGGCGTGTATCCCCTACTGCAACGGGCGAATCACAGCGGGGTCGCCGCGATGAGTGACGCAGACGGCTCACCGTTGATGCAGCAATACCGCGAGATTAAGCGCGGCTATCCCGACGCCGTTCTGTTGTTCCGCGTCGGCGATTTCTACGAAATGTTTTACACGGACGCGCAGATCGCCTCGAAACTGCTCTCCATAGCGCTCACCTCTCGCGATAAATCCAGTGCCAACCCGGTTCCGCTCTGCGGAGTGCCCTATCATGCCGCGCAAGGTTATATCGCAAAACTGCTCAAGGCTGGAAAGACCGTCGCGCTCTGCGAACAGGTGGAGGACCCAAAACTCGCAAAGGGTCTTGTGCGCCGTGAAGTCGTTCGTCTCTATACACCAGGTACGCTGATCGATACGGAGTTTCTCTCACCGGGAGAGTCGCATTTCCTGGCTGCGGTCGCCTTCTCAGAGATCACATCCTCTTCCGCCAAGAGCCAATCCATCATTGGCCTAGCCTGTTTGGACGTTTCTACCGGAGAGTTTTGGATGACAGAGTTTCAGGGCGCACAGGCAGAGGTCCATCTCATGGATGAATTGGCTCGGCTGGAACCGCGGGAAGTGCTCCATCCAGATTCCCAAACGAACGCCTGCTCTTGCTTGAATCGTCTGCGTGGAACACGCCTCTGCGCACAACCCACCGCCGCTTTCAATCCCGAAGAGGCCGCGCAACGGCTCCAGGCACAGTTTGCGGTGCACTCACTCGACGGATTCGGCTGCCACGGGCTGACCGCTGGGATCGGAGCCGCCGGAGCGGTTCTGCGATATATTCGCGAGACCCAGCCAACCTCTTCCCTTTCGCACCTTCGCCGCATACGCACGCGCTGGAACGGGGACGCGATGCATCTGGATAGTGCTACGATTCGCAATCTCGAACTCGTTCGGGCGTTGAGAGACGGAGAGCATCGAGTGGGGCCGGATCAGGCCACGGTCTTGTCGGTGCTCGACCGCACCGCGACGGCCATGGGCAGTCGCCTTTTGCGCGATTGGCTCGTCAGGCCGCTCCTCGACCGCGACGCCATTCACGCTCGCCTCGAAGCGGTCGACGAGTTGAAAGATCTGGTGCAACAACGGGTGTCGCTCAGGACCACATTGCGTGATGTGCAAGATATCGCCCGCCTGGGCAGCCGGGTGACGCTCGGTGTGGCAGGACCTCGCGAGCTCCTCGCGTTAAAACAATCGGTGAGCGCCTTGCCGGAGTTACGGTCCCACCTCCAGCAGTTCCACGCCTCGTTGCTGGCCGGTGTCCGCGAGTCGTGGGATGACTGTCGCGATGTGCATGACACGATTGATCAAGCCATCAACCCGGACGCACCGTTGTCTGTTCGTGACGGCGGCATGATTCGTGACGGGTACCATGCCGGAGTCGACGAGCTGCGCAAGGCGAGCATAGAAGGTAAGGGATGGATCGCCTCGTTGGAAGCCAAAGAACGTGAGAGAACGGGAATTGACTCGTTGAAGGTTCGCTATAATCAAGTGTTTGGTTACTACATCGAAATTACCAAAACACACCTATCCCGGATCCCGCCCGATTACATTCGCAAGCAGACGCTGGTCAATGCCGAACGATTTATGACACCGGAGTTGAAAGAGCTGGAACAGCGTGTCACGGGCGCCGAGATAAAACTGCTTGCGCTCGAACGGGAGCTGTTCGAACAGTTGTGCGTGCGATTGGCGATTGAGGTTCCCCGGCTTCATGTGATGGCTCAGACCGTCGCGTTGCTCGACGTCTTCGCCAGCCTGGCCGAAACCGCCGCATTACATTGCTACGTCAAACCTCTCGTCGATGAAAGCAGCACGATATTCATTCGGGATGGCCGGCACCCCGTCGTAGAACAACTCAGCAACGATCTGATCTTCGTACCCAACGATACGTTCCTTGACTGTGAGAGTAACCGGCTTCTGATTCTCACTGGGCCCAACATGGCAGGAAAAAGCACCTACCTCCGCCAGGTTGCGCTGATCGTCCTCTTGGCGCAAATCGGGAGTTTCGTACCGGCAACCGAAGCCCGCATTGGGCTCGTCGATCGGATTTTCACGCGCGTGGGGGCTTCGGACAACTTGGCCGCTGGGCAGAGCACCTTCATGGTGGAGATGATCGAATCGGCTCATATCTTGAACAGCGCAACCTCCCGTAGCTTGATTCTGCTGGATGAGATCGGGCGAGGAACCAGCACCTATGATGGACTGAGCATTGCTTGGGCTATTGCGGAGCATATCCAAGACCGCGGGCACTTGGGAGCCAGGACGCTGTTCGCCACCCACTATCACGAAATGACGCAACTGGAGGGGTTACGCGAAGGGATCAGGAACTATTGCGTGGCAGTCCAGGAACGGGATGGCGACGTGGTCTTCTTGCGTAAGATTGTATCCGGTGGCGCAGACCGCAGTTATGGTATCCATGTTGCCAAACTCGCGGGACTCCCTTCAACCGTGATCGCCAGAGCCCAACAAGTCCTAGCACAGTTGGAACAGGCGGATACCACCATCGAGCGCGCGTCGATATCTTCACGGGAAGCACCTTCACATACCCCGCTTCCTCAACCACATCCGATCATCGAAGAAGTCAAACAGATCGATCTCTTTTCCATGACGCCACTCGACGCGCTCAATCGACTCGCTGATCTACAGCGCCGGATCGGTCCAACGAACCCAGACGATCGCGGAAAATAAAAAGGCGGCATCTCCTTTCGGAAATGCCGCCTGAGGAGTCAGTGACTATTTCTGTGTCAGCGGCCAGATCCAAGGTTGTACTTCGCAGTCCAGGGAATCAAGCCGGCGATGGGTTTTCCACCTGGAAGCAACACATCATACTGCATGGGTATAGCTGCCCCATCAGGAGACTTCGGAGAGGTATTGAGGCCTTGCTTCGCTGCAGCACAACCAGCTTCAATTTCGCTCTTCCCCGCACATTCCTTTAAGCGCAGACCAGAGATACTGAGCGGCTTCCCCATGGAACCGGCTACTTCTGGAAGTTTTTTGACCGATGAAATGACACGATGATTCTGTTCCGGTTCTGTCACGGTAAACTCAATCAAATCGGTTGTGCTGGACGGCGGCACTTCCTTCGCTGCAGCCGGTCCAGCATGGGAACGGGCCATCTTCTTCAGCTCTTCCCATGCCCCCTTGTCTGCATAAAATTTTAGGGTCTTGCCCGGGTGAATCTTCTGCCACCACAAACCACTCTCGGCATTTCCACCGAACACGGCCACATTAATCCAGACCGCTTCATCGTAGGGGTCGAGCACGATCACGCGACCCTGCAATGTCGTCGGCTTGCTCATATCGCCCCACTCGAAACGCTCTTGGAATGATTCGATCGCGAGTGCGGTCGAGGCTGCAGAAACCACCAGTGCCACCGCGGTCGCCACCGCCCAGCCTTTCGTATGAAACTTCATGTTCGCGTCCTCCTTAAACAGGACAAGAAAGAATTAAAACTGATTACGATTTATTCCTTGATAACCTTAAAGCCGGTAATCGTCCGACCATCCAAATTGACTTCCATCGCGATGAGTTCCTGGGACGCTTTGATGATCTGATCCATCAGCGCCTTGTCCTTCACCGCCAGTCGGACGGTTGTGGCGGCGTGGTACCACCCGGAATAGGGACTGTTCTTATCCGTTCCACCCACAAAACCCCAGCCACAGCAGCTGAACAAAGGATCCGGCGGTTTCACATCGAGGTCGGAAGACGAACGTCCATTCGGGGTTCCAGAGCCCGGCTCACCGGAATTCCAGTATTGAATTCCGAAGAGCAACTCTCCATCGGGATTGTCGGCCCACTGCGACCATACCCGCCCCTTGAGAGTCTTGGTCAATTCACCCTTCATGGGCTTTCCACCGACGATATTGTCAGTTGGACCAACCCCGGTACTGGCCACATCGGCAGCAACGACGAACTCGGCTTTCAGCATGCCGAGCATAAAAACCACTGCAATGGCGGCTATAAGTATGACCTTTGGCATACCTAGTCCCTCCTTCATAAAATTAGGATACAGGAATAACTGATGAACTTACTTCTAAAGGCAATGAGTCCTATACGAAACAGTATGCGAGATCATATCGCTACACGTGATGATGCCGTAGCAACTTCCCTTTTATTTTTCCTCGCGCCCAATCCCTTCGATCAAAATTCATTATTAAAAGTTCGTTCATGGTACTGAAACCATGAAACTGTGTCAAGAAAGTTGTTTGCCCTCATGTGCAGTATCGAAGATGATGCGAAATATATTTAATAATCAATATATTGCGGACAATCTTTTGAATAGTTTTTTATTCAGATTTGACGAGGGATGGGAAACCAGTGTTTATTTAGGAAATTCTTATCGATAAGACTGCACACTGCGCGGGGCGAGAGGCCCAAGTCCAGTGATCGCAAGAGAGTCGAGTGAGAAAAATTGCCGGCCCATGCTGACTACCTGCGCCACATTTACTCGATCGATATGGTCAAGCATCTCATCCAGTGACGCATGTCCGTTATATATGAGCTCATCCTTCGCCAACTTGCTCATGCGGCTGTGCGAACTTTCCAAACTCAGCATCACACTGCCCTTCATCTGGGTCTTCGCCCGCTCAAGCTCCTTTCGTTCAACTCCTTTGTTCCCGATCTGACGAATCTCTCGACAGACAAGATCCACAACGCGATCCACCTCTTTCGGTCTCGTTGCCGCATATACCGTGATCATGCCGCTATCCGAATAACCGGACAAGAATGAATAGATCGAGTAGACGAGACCTCGCTTCTCTCGAACTTCCTGGAATAATCGTGAGCTCACACTGCCTCCCAACACACTGTTGAGCGCATACAACGCATACCGATCTTGATGCCCCGCGGCAACACCTTTGAGCCCCAGACAGAGATGCACCTGTTCCAATCCTTTCTTCTTCAGCAAGACACCGCCATGCATGTCAGGAGGGCGGCGCCCGTTGGCCTGATTCGCCTTCGCAGCCAGGCCCTTGCCAAAATACTTCGCGACCAGCCGATCAAGTTTGGCCTGCGCGAAGTTCCCGGCAATCGAAACCACTGTCTGCCCCGGATCATAGTGGGTCTCGATATAGCTCAGCAAATCCTGGCGGTTCAGTCCTCTGATTATCTTTTCTTCCCCTAAAATAGAGCGACCGAGCGGATGGCGTCCCAGCACTTGACCCATATGGAGCTCTTGGACGAGGTCTTCCGGATCGTCCTGGACCATACGGATTTCTTCCAGGACCACCTGTTTTTCTTTTTCTATTTCCTTGGGTGCAAAAGCGGAATGGTGAAACAAATCCGAAAGGAGGTCGAGCGCTCGCTCCAGTTGCTGATCTAACACCTTCACGTAATAGGTTGTCGTCTCACGTGAAGTGAAGGCATTCATCTCTCCACCAAGCGCATCGATTTCGCGCGAAATTTCGGTGGAGGAGCGCTTCCGCGTTCCCTTAAAGAGCATGTGTTCGATGAAATGGGAATAGCCTGCCTGTGAGGGCTGCTCATCTCGCGACCCGGTGTTGACCCAAACCCCGACGGTCACCGATTTGAGCGTCGGCATCCGTTCGGTCACCACCCGCACACCGTTGTCCAGGACGAGCTTACGATACAAGACAGCTACCTGGCGGACGGATCTTGAGAACCAGCCCCGGTTGGAGCCGGCATAGCTTCTTTGCGACTGAGACGGATTTTTCCTTGCCGATCTACTTCCAAGACCTTGACAAGGATTTGATCGCCTTCCTTTACTTCGTCGGATACCGATTGGACTCGATGATGTGCTAGCTGCGAGATATGCACCAGTCCGTCAGTTCCCGGAAGGACTTCGACAAATGCGCCGAAATCCATGATCTTCCGAACCGTGCCCATGTAGACCTTCCCGATCTCGACCTCTTCGGTAATCCGACTGATCATGTCTTTTGCCTTTTCGGCCGAGGCGCCGTCGACCGACGCAATCGTCACGACCCCACTGTCGTCGACATTGATCTTGACCCCGCAATCCGCAATGATGCCTCGAATCGTTTTGCCACCCGGACCGATAATCTCGCGGATCTTGTCCTGTTTCACCTTCATCGTGAAAATTCGTGGCGCATACGCCGACAGAGTGGTTCTTGGCGCCGGGAGAGCCTTTTCCATACAACTGAGAATATGCAAACGACCGGCTTTGGCTTGCTCCAAAGCCTTCTGCATCAAGGCCGATGTAATCCCGCCGATTTTGATATCCATCTGTAGCGCTGTCACGCCCTGTTTCGTGCCGCAGACCTTAAAGTCCATGTCGCCCAAGTGATCTTCCAGCCCGAGGATATCGGACAGGATCATGACCCGATCCCCTTCTTTGATCAATCCCATTGCGATCCCAGCCACGGCTTCCCTGATCGGAACACCCGCGTCCATCATCGCAAGGCTCCCTCCACAGACGGTCGCCATCGAAGAGGATCCGTTGGATTCGAGGATGTCGGACACAATGCGGAGGGTATAGGGGAAGGTGTCCTTGCCGGGGACTACCGGGGCCAACGCTCGCTCCGCCAATGCACCATGACCGACCTCCCGCCGTCCTGGTGAACGAAGCGGCCGCGCCTCGCCGACACTGAACGGAGGGAAATTATAATGGAGCATGAACGTCCGCATGTACTCCCCTTCTAACGCATCGATTCGCTGCTCATCGTCCGTAGTCCCCAACGTGACCACGGCCAAACTTTGGGTCTCGCCCCTGGTAAAGATCGCGGAGCCGTGTGTTCGTGGCAGCGCACTAACCTCGCACGTGATCGGACGAATATCCGCCGGACCACGTCCATCTGCCCGCGACCCTTTCTCCAGAATCATGTTTCGAACTTCCGTATATTCCAACTCATGGAACACCAGCTTGACATGCCGCTCTCGATTCGGATCCTCCGCGCTCTTGAGTTGTTGAACCGCGCCGTTTTTAACTTCATCCAATCGCTCCTGCCTGGCCGATTTGTTCGGAATCATGATGGCCTCGCGAATTCCCTGCGCCACCAGCGTTTTCACTTGAGCGGCAAGCGCGGAGTCGATCTGCTCCTTCGACACCTTCCGCTTGGGCTTGCCTGCGGCGGCTTGCAGCTCGCGAATCTTGGATACAATCTTCCTGATCTCAGCATGGGCGAGTTCAATCGCCTCAAGCATGACGGCTTCGGACAGTTCGTTCGCCCCTGCTTCGACCATCATGACTGCATCGGCCGTCCCCGCCACAACAAGCTGCAGTTCGCTCTTCGCCACCGACTCAAGGTCCGGGTTGACGACTAACTTGCCGTTCAGCCGGCCGATCCTCACACCTGCAATGGGATTGTCGAATGGAATGTTCGAGACCGTCAGGGCGGCAGAGGCAGCGATAATGGCAAGGATGTCGGATGAACCTGTCTGATCGGTCGAGAGAACAGAGGCAATGACCTGGGTCTCGAAATAATAGCCCTCGGGAAAGAGCGGACGAAGCGGACGATCGATCAACCGGCTTGTCAGCACAGCCTTTTCAGAGGGACGCGCCTCTCGCTTGAAATATCCGCCGGGAATCTTCCCGGCTGCAAAAGATTTTTCTTGATAGTCGACCGTGAGAGGAAGAAAGTCAACCCCGGCTTTGGCAACCTGTGATGCAACGGCTGTCGCCAAGACAACCGTATCGCCGTACGAGGCCCAAATCGAGCCATCTGCTTGTCGCGCCACACGACCGGTCTCAAGTCGCAGGGTACGCCCGGCAACCTCTATTTCAACTGTGTGTACCATCTGGGTCTCCTCTGGTTAGGCCCCACAGATGCCCACAGAGAGGGACTCGAGCGATAGGGACACTCCAGTCTCTTCCAGTGTTCACCTGTGCGACTGACGACTGCCCGTTGTTGTGCCTCCAGCACAACAACAAGACGGGACGCTACTTTCTGATACCCAATCTCTCGATCACTGCACGATAGCGGGTATCGCTCACGCCACGAAGATAATCGAGTAACCGGCGGCGACGTCCGACTAAAAGAAGCAGGCCGCGCCTTGAATGATGATCTTTCTTGTGGAGCTTGAAATGTTCGGTCAAATACGTGATCCGGTTCGTCAACACCGCGATCTGAACTTCCGGCGAGCCGGAATCCGTCTCATGCTGCCGGTACTGCTTGATCAACTCGGTCTTTGCTTCCCTGAGTAATGCCATGGGCTCTTTCCTTCCTGTTCCTTTCCCTCATGCACAACCACGTCTCATACACTCTGATCGATCAACACCTTTTCAACCTTGAGTGCATCTCTCGAATTATCCGGACACTTCCCGATCGCCACCAGACACCCATCGGCATCGTGAATCCGCACGGATTTGTGTGACCCCCGCCGGGTATCGACCGCGCCCACCCAACGAAGAATCTTGGAAGGAGGCACCGGAACGCCGTGACGCACGCGATCAGCGGTCCGTTCATCCACCACCACAATCCCCATATGATCCAACGCACGATCCATTGACAATAGATCATCCCCTAAGCGACCGACGGCATGACGGGTGACCACGTCCTCGATCGTGAGCGCGTGATCGATCGTCAAGGGACCCACCCGTCTTCGCTCCAGCGTCAACATGTGGCCGCCGACACCCAACGCATCTCCAATGTCGGCACAGAGTGTTCGTACATAAGTCCCCTTTGAACACACGATGCGCACCGTCACATCACATTCCTGAATCGACTCCACTTCGAGGGTATGGATGACGATCATTCGCGGATCCCGCGCAATCGATTTACCCGCACGAGCGGACTTATACAGAGGAACACCTCCGACCTTCACCGCCGAATACATTGGAGGAATCTGCTCAATCGAACCGCGAAATCGACCGACCACTTCATGAATCGCCCTCGACGTCACGGAGTCCACCGAGTGGCGCGTCAGGACTGTTCCCGTCGCATCCTGCGTATCGGTGCGTTCCCCGAGGCGAAGCACGGCACGATATTCCTTATCCCACTCGATGAGATATTCAGCAATGCGAGTTCCCCGCCCGATCAGCACAGGCAAGACTCCCGTTGCAGCAGGATCGAGAGTCCCGGCGTGACCGACCTTCACTCCGCCGAGCAGACGACGCACCTTCGCTACGACGTCATGCGAGGTCCAGTCGGCTTCCTTCTTTATTGTGAGCACGCCGTCTACAACAGCACAGCTCTGTGCAAGATCCATCATCGCATCCCCGAATACCACGAACGTGCCTATTCTTCGGACGGGCTGCTCTCAACCTCTGCCTTCGCATGAAGTTCATCGAGCAACTTCAAGACCCGATCACCCCTCGGCCCACTAACATCCTTGGCAAACACAATCTCCGGCAGATACCGAAGCGAAAGCCGACGACCCAGTTCACCGCGCACAAACCCGCTGGCCTGCCCGAGCCCGGCAAATACATTCCGCTCTTCCTCTTCCGTACCCATGGTCGTGACGAAGACGCGCGCAATCCGCAGATCGGCTGTCAACTTCACGTCGGTCACGGTCACAGACTGGACCCGGGGGTCCTTAATCTTCCGCATGAGGATATCCGCCACCTCCATGCGGATCTGATCGGCCACTCGATCAGCCCGATGATAGCCCGTCTTGGCCACCGCACACTCCACCTAGCAGGATGCTGAAAAAGTCGTCCTTCTCACCCGCCCGCCCTGCGGCTGCCGAGACAGCCTCTTTGCCCATGAACGCGCCTTTTCCCAAGCATCGTTCTCGCTTCGCTCAGAGACTCAAGGTTGAGGAACTCCTCGGATGCCGGCTATCCCTACTAGGGGCTTTCCCGTTCGCCAGGGACCCCTTTATATAGTGTGAACGGCCCACGCAAATTGAGGTTTGTACCTCTTCGCGTGCTGCGCCCTGCTGGACAGCCGTTGTAAGCATCCGACTGAGCGTGTCGCCGTCACAATAATTCCATTCGAGATTGGACGATTTCCACCGCGGGAACACCCCGAATCAGATTCAGTGCCCTGTCGCATACTTGATTGACATATCGTCCTTCGTTGGCCACACAGGCAAGTCCCAATATGGCCTTCTGCCACAAATCCTGTCCATCGACCTCGGCAACAGAGAGATTGAACTGTTCCCGTAATCGATCCTTGAGACTCAACAGAATCTGTCGCTTGTCCTTTAACGACTGACTCTCGGGGATAAACAGTTCTACTGTGCAGAGTCCGACAATGATACCCACAGGGCAGACTCACACTTCAGAGCCTCGCGGCGATCTTGTCGATCGCATAGGCTTCGATGATGTCACCGGCCTTGATATCGTTGAAATTCTCGACGCTGATTCCGCATTCATAGCCCTGCTGCACCTCACGAACATCGTCCTTGAAGCGGCGCAACGATCCGAGCTTCCCTTCATACGCTACCACGTTGTCACGAATCACTCTTACTCCGACTGCCGCACGGGTGATCGTGCCGTCCACAACATACGATCCTGCAATAACGCCGGCTTTGGACACCGTAAAGACCTGTCGAACCTCGGCCCGCCCCAACGTCCGTTCCTTCAGCGTTGGTTCGAGCAACCCTTCCATCGCTGCCTTAATCTCGGCCATCGCATCGTAAATAATGGTATACAACCGGATATCGACGCCTTGCTGTTCTGCCAACCCAGCAGCCTTCGGCTCCGGTCTAACATTGAATCCAACCACAATGGCATTCGATGCGGCAGCCAACAACACGTCGGACTCAGTGATCCCTCCGACACCGCTGTGAATGACACGCAACTTGACTGCGGCAGTCGCAAGCTTTTCGACGCCTGCCGTCAGCGCTTCAGCCGATCCCTGAACGTCGGACTTGATGACCAGCGCCAGTTCCTTGACCGATCCTTCCTTGATTTTGGCAAACAAGTCATCGAGAGTCACCTTCGCTGATCCTGACAAATCAGCCGTTCGCTGCCTGCGGGCTCGATCTTCCGCGATTTCTCGTGCGACCCGTTCGTCATTGACGACTTGAAATACGTCACCGGCGGAGGGTACACCTGGAAGCCCCGCCACCTCGACCGGAATGGAAGGACCTGCCTCTTGCACCTTGGCTCCTGTATGCGTAATCAGCGCGCGAACTTTCCCGCTCACAATTCCGACGACAAACACATCGCCGACGCGAAGCGTCCCGCTCTGAACCAGCACGGTCGCCACCGGACCACGGCCTCGCTCCAGCTTGGCTTCCACCACAACGCCCTTTGCCAACCGATGTGGATCGGCCTTAAGCTCCAGGACTTCGGATTGCAGGAGGATCATTTCCAACAGGGCGTCCAGGCCGATCTTCTCTTTGGCCGAGACCTCCACCATGATCGTGTCACCGCCCCAGGATTCGGAGATGAGTCCATGTTCGGACAACGCGTTCTTTACACGATCCGAATTGGCCGCGGGTTTGTCGATCTTGTTGATGGCAACAATGATCGGAACGGACGCGGCTTTGGCGTGATTGATCGCTTCTATCGTTTGGGGCATCACCCCATCATCTGCTGCAACGACGAGGATGACGATATCGGTGATCTTCGCCCCACGACCTCGCATCGCGGTGAACGCTTCGTGGCCTGGCGTGTCCAGGAACGTCACCTGTTTCCCGCGCACCGCAACCGTGTATGCGCCGATATGCTGCGTGATTCCGCCGGCCTCGCCTTCCGCCACCTTCGTTTGCCTGATGGCATCGAGCAACGAGGTTTTCCCGTGATCGACATGGCCCATGATGGTGACGACCGCTGGTCGCGGCTCAAGCTGGAGATCCTCCTCCGCCTGCACCACCGAATCCAATAACTCTTCTCCGGCCTTCTCCATCGATATATCAATTTTGATCCCGTTCTCTTCTGCAATGATCACAGCAGCATCAACGTTCATCGTCTGATTGAATGTGAGCATCTGACCTACATCCATCAGCTTGCGCATAATGTCGGCTGGGCGCTGCCCAATCAGTTCGGCAAACTCCTTCACCGTCATACCAGGCGTAAGCTTGAAGCTTTTCCTCCGTGGCTTGGTCACTTCTCCTGGCGCGCTGTGATGCACGTGCTTGCTGCGGTCGTCTCGGCGCTGTTGCACCGGAATGGCACGAAGATCCTGCCAGCGAGCGGCATCTTCACGAAGGCGAAGCTCTTCTTCTTCCCGCGTGCGGCCGGGCTTACGAGTCTTCTTCGCCTTCTCCTTCAGACCCTCGGCCTGCATCTCTTCTAGAGAGAGAGCTTTCTTTTTCCCTATGCTGATCTCGACGCTTGGCAAGACGGGGGACTTAACCACAGGCGGAGTCGTGGCTCCTATCGCATGGGGCTGATCAAGCGCCGGAGACAGATCAACAGGGGCAACGGCTGAAGCCTCCGCTTGCGGATGCGCCGTCACCGGCGGGCTCACTACGAGGGTGTCAACGAGCGTTCCGCTTGTACCTCCCGATTCAATTGAGGATAGGAGGGCGCCCTCTTCCGGAGGAATGTCATCGGTTTTCTTGCGCTTGATCAGAATGCGACGTTTGTCCGACTTGGATGTCTCCTCACCTGCAGCCACCTGAGCAGATCCAGCCCTCGCTCCTGCTGCATGGTCGGAGGCCATGCCGACCTTACTTCGCTCACCACGGCCGGCATCGGCTTCTGCCGTTTTGCCTGTCGATCTGAGTTTCGGGCCAAGTTTCTCCAAGACCTTTTGGACCACATCGTCATCCAGCACGCTACTGTGCGACGCGACGGTGATCCCCATCCGCTTCAATTCCGGAATGAGATCACGGTTTTCCATCCCGAGCTGCTTGGCCAATGCATACACACGCATGAGAAATTGACACCTATTTGTCTGTACACGGGTTATCCGGCATCCGACGCCGATTCTGCCCGAGCTTTTAGTTCTTGCTCTCGAGCTTCTTCTTGCTGATGCAGCGCTTCGGCTTCCTCCGCCAACGCCGCTTTGATTTCCTTATCCCGTTCGGCCTTTTCCTTTTCATATTCCGTCGCACTGATAATATCGATCTTCCAGCCGGTCAAACGAGCCGCGAGCCGCACATTCTGGCCATTTTTCCCGATTGCTAATGACAGTTGGGAGTCTGCCACAACGACCAGCGCCGACTTTTTTTCCTCGTCGACGCCGACCTTCTCGATACTCGCAGGGTTCAAGGCCTCGGCGATGAAGACGCGCGGGTCGGAGGTCCAGGTAATGATGTCGATTTTTTCTCCCCGGAGTTCGCGGACTACCGCTTGAACCCGCGACCCTTTGATTCCCACACAGGCCCCGACCGGATCGACAGCCTTCTCGCGAGACGTCACGGCGATTTTGGTCCGATCACCGGGCTCCCGCACGATAGATTTGATCTCCACGATTTTCTCCAATACCTCGGGCACTTCCAATTCAAACAGCTTTGACACGAACTGCGGATGGCTTCGCGTCAAGATGACCTGCACATCCTTTGGCGTCCTGCGCACTTCCAAGAGCATGGCCTTCACCCGATCGCCACAGCGATACGTTTCTCGAGGAATCTGCTCCTGGATCGGTAATACCGCCTCCGTTTTGCCCAGATCCACCAGGTAGTTCCGGCGCTCTACCCCCAGAATGATGCCGTTGACAAGATCGCCTTGCCGCGTAGAGTATTCTTTTTGAACCGCCTCCCACTCAGCCTCTCGGACCTTCTGGAAGATGACTTGCTTGGCGGTTTGCGCGGCAATTCGACCCAAATCGGTCATCTCAATCACGGACCCGATTTCGTCGCCAACCTCTGCCTCACTGTCAAACTGGCGAGCCTCCTGAAGCGAGACTTCGGTTTTAGGATTGGCAACCGCATCCACGATGATTTTCTTCGACACAACGGAGATCTCTCCAGTCTTGGAGTCGATCTCGACCTGAATATTTTCCGCCTGCCCGAATCGTTTCTTGGCAGCCATTTGGAGGGCGGCTTCGATAGCTCCAATGACCCGGCTTTTGTCGATGCCCTTTTGCCGACCAAGTTCATCGATGACGGAAATCAATTCTCGATTCATAGCTCGCTCTCCATCGACTACCCCTATGCTACGCGCCAATGCGGCGACATACGTATACCGGCGACGATCGACTCGGATACGGCCTAAAACGTGACGACACGCCGCGCTTCAGCAATTGAGCCAAACTCCAGCACGAGCACCAGCTCAGGGTGCGGATCGTTCACCGCAATCGTGATGCTCTGTTCGTTCACTTCATTCAACACGCCAGTCACTCGCCAGTGCCCATTGATCGGCTGCCTGAGCTTCACGCTCACGTGCTTCCCCAATGCCCGTCGATAATCCTGAATCCGTTTGAAGGCCCGATCCAGGCCCGGCGAGGAGACTTCCAGCGTGTAGCCATGAGGAAACGGATCAGCCACATCCAAGGCTGGACTGATCGCGAGGTGTGCCCGCCCGCAATCTTCCACCGTTACGCCACCTGGCTTATCGATATACACGCGAACAACTGACCGCGCACCTTGTCCAACACAGACCACTTCGACCAATTCAAAACCCAAGGCCCAGAGGATGGGCGATACCGCCTCATTGATGCGATCGACGACCGATCGGGACTCCTTCACCGACACCCCTAGCCCGTATCTTTTGGGTGGCCCATTTAAAGAGATCAAACAAAAAAGTGGGCCTGAGCCCACTTCCAATTCGGGACATTAGCACGCCACCCATGCCAAAGCAAGGGGCTAACCGACCCGACCTGTAAAGCTCGTAGCGAGCCGTTGTGTAATTGGGCCAGGCCGTCCCTCTCCAATGATTTTTCCATCTATGCGAACCACAGCCAACACTTCGACTGTGGTTCCCGTGAGAAACACTTCGTCGGCTTCATAGAGGTTTGCCTGAGAAACAAATCGTTCCTGCACGGGCAATCCTTCACTTTGCGCCAGGTCTAACACAACAGACCTCGTAACGCCGGACAGAATTCGTGGCCCTTCGGGAGCCGTCACCACCGTTCCCCCCTGGACCACAATCACGTTGCTGACCGCCCCTTCAGTGACCACTCCCGCGTTGACGAAAATGGCTTCGAAGACCTGGGCCTGTTTGACCCTCTGACGTGCAAGAACATTGGCCAAAAGATTCACACTCTTGATGTCGCAGCGACCCCATCGAATATCCTCGGTCGTCATCGCCTCCACACCGATCGCGTGCACCGACCTGTCAAGAGGATGGAATTCACGAATCGTCATGACGACTGTAGGCGTTGCCTCATCTGAATACGCGTGGTCACGGGGAGCGACCCCCCTCGTGATCTGAAGATAAATTTTTGCTTCAGGATAGGCGGCCTGTTTGACTCCTTCCAGGATATGACGGCTCCAATTAGCGCGGGAATAGGGCTGTCTCAGATCAAGCGCCTTGGCGCTACGATCCAATCGAGCCAGATGTGCATCGAGTGAGAACGGGTGCCCCTTGTATGTGCGAATGACTTCGTAGATGCCATCGCCAAACTGAAAGCCTCGATCCTCGATTGAGACTTTTGCTTCAGCCAGCGGGACGAATGCTCCGTTGATGAAAGCGATGTCCGGCACGATTACCCACTCCTCCGAGACGCGGGGTCAAGGGCCGTCACGTCAAAGACTCGCCGATCTTCAGCGGTGAATTTCCACCCCATGCGCTTCTCAAACAATACTCGGTGGGTTCCCGGCTTGAGTGCTTTAAACTCGAACGTGCGTTGCCCATTATCGACCGCATTATTGCCGGCGATGCGAAGGTAGTCATCGGCCAGTAACTCGAGCCCGGCAGGATCAAAGGTCGGGACCCAGAGTTCCCCTCGTGTCCTGTCTTCCCAAAGATGAATCTGGATGGGATGCTCAAGGGTGGCCTCAATGATCTTTGCCCCATCCGAGTGTGTGGCGCCATCATGGTCGTGGCTCGTTGTCGTACTCATCGTCAATGACGCGATAACTTGCTGTTCCACCTGCTCTTCAAGCTACGCTTTTCGTCGGGGGCCGACATAAATCTCCGCGCCTTCCACGCGTACATCATAACTCCCCACGCAGTACCCGCCGCCGTCTGTCCCGCGCCCGTTTCGAACATCGAAGGCCAAATCGTGCCACGGACAGGACACGACAAAGCCCTTCACGCGTCCTTCGCACAACGGACCACCTTCATGAGGACAAATGTTGTGGATCGCAAAATACGTCCCATCAATGTTGAAGAGCGCGATCTCCCGATTGTTGACCTTCACGGCTTTCGCTTGCCCAGGCGGCAACTCGGCGACCAGGGCAACGGATTGAAACCCTTCTTCCATACTACACCGACTCCTCTCCTCGTGCGTTCCACTCATTCTGCCGCACGCATTACATTCGAAGCGTATACTTCAACTCCTGCCCTATGGTGACTCCCTCCCGTTTGATGAAACCTGCTTCCGTTTGAATCGCATAGCGAACCGCTTCGGGAGCAGAACTATACTTAGGGCAATCAGCCTCCTGACAGGGTGCGACATTTTCCTTCAATCCCACAATGTGATGACTTTCATCCACCCACATCATATCCACCGGAAACCGATAGGCTTTCGTCCAGATATGGTTCTGACCTGTCGACTCAAAGATATACAGCAATCCGCCATTTGGCGGCAACGTCTCTCGAAAAGCCAGACCGACCAGCAGCTTTTCCGGTGTATCCGCCACTTCTGTCTCGAGTTCGAGACCGTGGGGAAAAGACACGATAATGATGGTCTCTTCTTTTCGGTCAATGAGAAACATTGACGCGCTCATCAAGAATATCGCCATGAGAACGAGCGTAACGAGACGTTTCTTTTTCTGCCCCCAATCACTTACCGGCGTGGTAGCCACGGACATTCCCATCACGACTCCCCCTGGGCCCTAAGGCCCATGAATACAGGGAATCTAGGCCTTCTGAACAAGTGCCACTCTGTTGACTTGGAAAAGAACGGCAGACTAGAATGACGATCACGTCACGGCATCATAATGGTCGTGATGGAACAAACTTGTCAACCGTGCGTGTCTCTATTGTTGTGAGAAGGAGGCGAGGGTCATGGCGTTGCTGATTACCGATGAATGTATCTCCTGCGGAGCCTGCCTGCCCGAATGTCCGAACGAGGCGATTTTTGAAACTCGCAGCGACGCGGAAACGAAGGGCAATCACGTGGGCGATGGCCAGGGGGTCGGCGATAGTATCTATGTGATTACGCACGACCGCTGCACCGAATGCGTCGGCCACTTCGACGAACCACAGTGTGCCGCTGTCTGCCCTGTCGATAATTGCTGCATATCTGATCCGGCGTATCCGGAAACGACCGACGTCCTGCTCCAGAAAGCGAAGACACTCAATCCGGATAAAGCGATCGATGAAGCAAAGGTCTGGAGCGGCGTGCGCAATTAACATCCTCCTCCGTTCGATCAGAAAGGCCCTGCTTCCCGCGTGAGAAGCAGGGCCTTTCTACTTCTTGCGTCGTTCGACCAACCGTCGCTTAAAGGGTTCCCCTCCTTCTCGAATGAAGACCATTGTGCGGCAGGAACGTTGAAAGGAGTCCAACGTCGTCCGCTCAAGCCGGGAGTGCTCGCCTAACCGAAGAAGAGGCATACGTGCATCCTTCGGCCGCCAATTCATTGTCCCTTGTCTAAAAAAACCATCGCCCTCTCCGCTGTCGCAGAGAGGGCGATGATCACTCACCTCCGAAAAGAGTGACTACTTGATCATAAGGATCTTACCGCCGACATGCCCCGGATGTAGATGGCAGCGATAGGTCAACGTATTCCCCTGGGTGGCATAAAACATGTCGCTAGTCGGAACACCAATATACTTCGTTTCGCCAGGCTTCAAGACTATTTCAGCTTTCATGACAAACGGGGACCCAGCGTTCGCGGCGTCGGTCATCTGGAAGCCATGGTCAGCGGTGGCTTTGTTCGTGACCTTCAGTAGGACGGGGCGTCCAGGTCGAACTTTGAAATCGATGACTGTGACCGGCGGATACCACGTCTTTATGTCACCAATCTCAACTGAAAACAGTTGGGCATCCACATCCAGCTCCTTGAACGATTGCCCCACAACTGAGCCAGTCTCCAAATCCCCGACTTCGACTCCGCCGGCTTGGAGCGCAAATGCTGCAGATGTCCCAGCCATAACCATCACGAAACCGAAGAAGGCCCCCAACATCGTCTTGCCCATGACCTACCTCCTTAAGAAAGAAGAAGAGATGTGATGTTTGGTCGGTAAATACCTACCGACAAGCTTACATGACCTCGCTGATTGCAACTTCCCTGGTCCAGCCGTCCTACTGATCACAGCACGGATGTTCTTCGAGAACAACCTTATAAATAGCACCACGACGAAATCGGAAGCAAGAACGATATTTCATATCTTTTTACAACCACACTCAATGCAGACGTAGTGCGAATAAGCTGGGCATGTTATTTCAATAGTTTATCCGACTCGGGCTGCGCCTCGTGAACCATAGACCCGATCAAGAGATCATACGGAACATAGTCGTCAGTTAACACAACACCTGCCTCCCAGGGTTTCGTACGATGGGTGCTCAGCAAAGCAATCGCTTCGAATGGAAGGCGCTGTTGTTCAACCAATCTGTGTACATTGGCCGCAATGGTAAAGAGCGTGTGCCGTTCGAGCGGCGTGCCAGCGAAAAAAATCAGATTCTCCGATCGGGCCTGAGGAGAATTCCACGGCCCCTTGACCGCAAAGGACTCGATATTGGAAAACGAATGTCTCATCGTCTGCACGACTGCAGTGGCCCGCAAGAGATCTCCGCCTTCGCCCGAGGAAGCCAAATTGACTGCCAGGATCCCGTTCGGCGCAAGATGGGCGCGCAACTCCACGAAGAACTCTGCCGTAGTCAAGTGAAATGGAATCAAGTGTCGGGCAAACGCATCGACCCAAATGAGGTCGTATGTCCGCTCCGTGGAAGTCAGAAAGACTCGAGCATCTCGAACGTGCACATGATGATGAGGAGGCGGCTGATAGGAAAAATATTCTTCGGCCATGCGGACGACTGAGGGATCGAATTCGACCACATCCAGCTCGAGTTCAGGCCATCGATGGGCGAGCCACTTTGCCAACGAGCCACCTCCGTGACCAAGGATCAACCCTCGTTTCGGTTCGGACACCAATGCCAGCGACGCAACCATCAATTGACTATAGGGGAGAAACAAGGCGACAGGGTCCGCCTTCCACATCACCGCGTGAAATGTCCGGTCCAAGACAAGATAGCGAAAAAGATCGTCATCGCGAATGCGTACTTGCTGGTACGGACTGTCTTCCTGATAGACCGGCGCCTTCAACATCTGGATCGGAAATAATGCACCGGTACCCGAACCGCCGACACAGAGCGAGAGTACGCCGATCATCAAAGGCCGCGTGGTCGTCCTGCTGATCAACCACCAGAGACCAAGCCCTACTTGAATGGCGCCAAGCCATCCGACAAGCGCCTGACTTCCGATCCAGGACAGAAAGAAAAACGCCGTCCCCCACGTTCCTACCAAGCTCCCCACGGTTGAGAGTGCGATCATCCGACCGGTGTGCCGACCAAAGTATTCAAGGTTCGACACTGCCAAGCGTAACAAGGCCGGCAACACACCGCTCAACCCAAAGGCCGGCGGACCCAGGAGGAGCGCTGCGGCAACACAGGGTCCCCAGCGAGGGTCTTCAACGACTCCCGCCACCTTAAAGAGAACGGGTTGTCCAAGCCACGCGATAAGAAAGGTCCAGGCTCCGGAAAACAACAGCAGACCGGCTAATACCTGTGCACCGGAATACCGATCCGAGAGCCAGCCTCCAAAGGCATACCCGCTGCTCATGGCAGCAAGAATGACCCCGATCAAAGCGCCCCACACGAACAGTGAGTTTCCAAAGACGGGAGCTAACAACCGGCTTCCCAAAATCTCAAGCGCCATCACCACAGCACCGGTCATCGGCGCCGTTACCAGGAGAAACCATTGAGGGGTATGAGCCGGCTGGTTCACAACGCTCATGCAGCCGCATGACACAGAGCGGGGAATCGACCCGATGCTTCTTCGGAAGCCCGCATGATCACAGACCACCCCAGTTCTTGAAGTAGTATAAGAGATCGCGGACGGAGATGATCCCGACGATTCGTCCCTCCTGAGAAATCGCCAGATGTCGAATCCCATGCTCCGCCATTGTCTCACTCGCCTCGTGGGCCGACCTCGCGATATCAATCGACAGCAGAGGGCTGCTCATCACGGCACGGACCAATATCTCTTGTGCTGGACACGATTCGACCATCCCTTTTCGAACCAAGTCCGATTCGCTGACTATACCGCTGTAGTGGCCGGCCTCGTACACCAGCAATGCGCCGACCTTGACGTCACGCATCAACTGGGCGGCCTCCAACAATGTCGCGTCAGGGCTGATCGTGCGCAAAGTTCGGCGCATCATCACGGCGAGAGGTCGCTGAAGTGATCTGCTCTGACTCGACATACTACAGGATCTATCCGATGGAGGGAGCAAATAGTACCCAGCCCTCGCACAGCTGTCAACGCGCCCCCTGGACATTCCTCTCTGCGAAGATGGTTTTTCATAACGCCGTTGCTCTGCCTTAGTACCGTTGCTATACTCGCCCAGATTGTTCCTGGCTGTGGAGAATAGAACCCATGCATATCAGTGTGATCGGAACCGGCTATGTCGGGCTGGTAACAGGAGCCTGTTTTTCGGAGTTCGGGGTCAACGTGACCTGCATGGATACGGATACCAACCGTATCGCCAGGCTCGACAAGGGCGATGTGCCATTCTACGAGCCAGGAATCACAGAGCTCGTTGCGAAAGGCATTCGAGAGGGCCGGATCAGTTTTACCACCGACATCGCCAAAGCTGTCGATAAGGCTCTCGTCATTTTCATTGCGGTTGGAACCCCGCCGCGGCCGGACGGATCAGCGGATCTCTCATACATCGAAGAAGTCGGACGCGGTATTGCTAGAACCATGACCGGATACAAGGTCATCGTCACCAAGTCGACTGTACCAGTGGGAACTGGAGAAAAGTTGCGTGAAGTGATCACCGCCCATCAATCAGGAAAATTCCGATTCGACGTCGTCTCCAATCCAGAGTTTCTCCGTGAAGGATCTGCCATCGAAGATTTTATGCGACCGAACCGAGTCATCATCGGCGCAGACAGCGAGCAGGCAGTTGCGATCATGAAAGACCTCTATCGGCCGCTGTATTTGATTGAAACTCCGTTCGTCGTGACTGACATTCCGACTGCCGAGATGATCAAATACGCGTCCAATGCCTTCCTCGCCACCAAAATCTCGTTCATCAACGAAATCGCGACGGTCTGCGAACGTGTGGGTGCCAATGTGCAGCTGGTGGCAAAAGGGATGGGGCTCGACAACCGGATTGGATCGAAGTTTCTCCATGCAGGACCGGGGTTCGGTGGATCGTGTTTTCCAAAGGATCTGGCCGCACTCGTACAGACAGGGGAGCGAGTCGGCTTTCCCATGCAGATTGCGAGCGCCGCCGCCCTCGTCAACGAACAACAACGACGCCGAATGATTGAAAAGATCACGAAGGAGGTTGGGGGGCTCAAGGGAAAAACATTCGCAATGTTAGGCTTGTCTTTCAAGCCCAATACGAACGACCTGCGAGATGCGCCGTCCCTGTCCATCGCGCAAGAACTCATGAAACACGGCGCAACCGTTCGTGCGTATGATCCTGCTGCACTTGAGGAAGCCTGCCAGACTCTTTCAGGCCTCGTTCCCTCAAAAGACGCCTATGATGCGGCACAGGGAGCGGACGCGCTCATTCTTATGACCGAATGGAACCAGTTCCGAACCCTCGATTTCGACAGACTGAAAATCATGTTGCGCCAGCCCATCTTCTTCGACTTACGCAACGTCTACGAACCAGATCGGGTCGCAGCCTTTGGCTTCCGTTATATTTCGGTTGGGAGGCCCAGTAAGGATCCTGCCAGGCCCGATAACAAGAGCACTACGTGAGTCGAGGCGCCTCGACAGTCTTCGCCTGATCTTTGACTTTCGGCTTATAGCCCATCCGGTCCAACACCTTCATCACGCGGACCTTCAGACGATCGTCGGCGTCGACGAGTGCCGTGGCCAACGGTTCGACGGCAGGCTTTCCGATTTTTCTGATAATTTCCGTCACGGACTGCCTGATCTCCTCTTCCTCCGACACCAGCAACGGCACAAGTGATGGCACCGCAGGCCCGCCGATCTTGATCAATGAATCATAGGCGCGCTGCCGAACATCGCCGACTTCATCCGTCAACGCATCGACCAATGGCCGTACGGCTCTGGTTTCTTTGAGCTCACCCAGCACTTCAGCCGCATACTTCCGATTGAGCCAGTGACTATCTCGTAGATCCAAGAGCATCGCATCGGCCCGGGCCGCATTGGGATCTTTCGCACGAATCCGAATGCTCTTGGCGATCCGTTTCCCATTTTCTTCAACGACTCGAATTGTCGCGCCATCCCCCACCTTCAGCTGCTTCAACTCCTCAAGGGCTTCGCCATCGACGTCCAGCACGACCGTTTTCCCGTCATAGGCCAACAATTCGACTTCAAGTTGTTTTCCCTCGGAGTTCACAGCGACCACTCGTTCCGTGACGAGATTAAACCCGTCCTTCTTCACGCCGCCCTTCGGGCCAATCTGAATAAGCTTGGGAGGAGCTTCATCTGCCATTATTATGTATCCTTTACGTCGATTTGAAGATTACGGCTTCGCGGTCCATCCGAGACTGGCCAACACACCTTCAACGGTTTCCTGCACCATCGTATTCTCATCTTCGAGGAGCGGAAGCAAGGGGTCAATGGCCTCCTTCGCCCCGAGACGAGCGAGCGACTCCGCGGCATTCCGCCGCACGAGCCAGTCTTCATCCTTGAGCGATTCGATCAACGGACTGACTCCGCGGACATCGCCGATCCGGCCCAAGGCTTCGGCCGCATGACGCCGCACCATCCAGTTAGTGCCCATCAACCCGTCGATCAAGGCATCCACAGCCCGTGCATCGCCGATCTTTTTCAACACTCGGGCCACATCCTCTCGCACGGTATGGTCGGCCAGTGCTTCGACCAAACCGGGCACCGCACGCGCATCGCCGATCCGCTCCAGTGCCCACACGGCGGCAGTCCGCACCGCGCCATCCTTGTCCTTGAGCGCGTTCACAAGGGGGACAACACCCCGAGGGTCCTTCAGCTTCCCCAGTCCCGACGCAGCCTGCTCGCGAATCGCCCATTCATCATCCTCCAACGCTTCGATCAACGGGGCGACGACAGGAGAACCGATCCGAACAATGGCACTGGTCGCCGCCTCCCGAATCAGGACATCTTCGTCCGCCATAAGTCCGATCAGCGGCGTCACTGCGTCCTCGCCTACTTGACTCAAGCTGGCAATCGCATGGTCGCGAAGCGCTTCATTGTCGTCCCGAAGGGCTTCGATCAATTGTTCGATCCGTTCAGCCTGCATCTCGTCACTCATCGTGGTCCTGTTCTCCCTCATTTTCGACGGACGCCCCATCAAGCGCCTCCAGTTTGTCGGCGATCAACCCTGAATTGTACGCAACCAGGCCATCGCGATCCGTCCTCAATCGGTCGAACAATTCTTTGTATGGCCGCAACACATCCACATCCTTCACTTTCGCCAATGCTTCCATCGCATGAACCCGCAGCGGTCGAATGGGAATGGCCTCGATATAGAGTTGAGCGGGCCTGGCATCACCGATCAAGCCCAGTGATTTAATCGCCAATTCCTTCACCCCCGTATCTTTATCGGTCCGCAATCGCTGCATCAAGGGCTCGACCGCGCGAACATCGCCGATCTTCCCCAGCAAATCGGCGGCGGCTTCACGGACCAGCCAATCATCATCATCCAGATACTCGATCAAAATCTCCACGCTCGGACGCCCGATAGCCAGAAGATTGATCACCGTGCTCATGCGAGCCTCTTCCCGTTCGCTCAACTCCTCGACCGCACGGAGCTCGTCAAAGACCTCGTTGATGCGTTCACGAATGGCGCTCAACTTCTTCAGCGTCCGCACCGCAACATCGCGAACGGCCGGCTGCCCCATCGCACCAATAAGGGCGTCCGCCGAACGGGGATCGAGCAGATGTTCCAGCATCGTCGCGGCCATGATCTGTGCGTCCGGATCCTGATGGGTCAACATCTCGCAGAGCGGGACAATCGCATTCGGGATGACCCCCAACAATTGCGAGGCCGCCATGCGAATTTCCTCATCCTTTGACGCATAGAGCAATGACGCCAGCGCTGCGGCGGTCGCCTCATCGAGCACCCCCGCCATGTGTTCCAAGGCTGATGCGCCGGCCTTGCGGACGACCTCGTCCTCATCGCGGAGCAAGCTGACCAGCGGCACACCGGCCTGAGGATCGTTCACCCGTGCCAGCATGGCCGACGCTTCGGCTTTCAACGCCGACGATCCGGTTTGTATCGCATGAATGAGCGCCTGCACCGCGCGCGGTCCCTTCGATAAGCAGGCTGCCGTTGCTCGCATCCGTCGCCAATCTTCTTCGTGGATGAGCTCGGCGACCAGCGTTTCAATCGTTTCCTTAGGCATCGTGTACGCAATGAGTGCTGAGAAAGTGCCGAGTTAAGAATTCATCAGTGAGCATTTGCCCCGTTATAGACGACCCGCCCGCCAGCCTACCTTGGCTAATGTGTCTTTGACGTGGTAACGGATATTGTCATCGGATTCCCGGGCTAGTACCGCCAGCAACGGCGCAATCACCGCGTCCCCGAATCGTGTCAGCGCATCGGCGGCCTCTGCTCGCGTCACTGTAAAGCGGAGTGCCTTGATGAGCGATGGTATGGCCTTCTGATCTTGAATCGCGCCCAAGGCCCTCGCGGCAGCTCCCAGGACGAGGAGTTCCTCATCCCACCGATCTCCACAGCCATCCATCGGTCGTGAGACTTCCGGCCCATCCACTCCCTCGAGCACGTTGATCAACACCGGCACCGCACGAGGATCGCCGATCCGGCCCATGGCATCAACCGCCAACGGTCTTATCCCTGGTTCTTGCATTGCCCTCACGAGGAACTCCACGGCACGCGCGTCGCCGATTTGGCCGAGCGCGCGAACTGCGTCCTCGCGAACTGCCCTGTCTTGATCGTTAAACAGTACCGACAATAGGGGCTCCACAGCGTCCGGCGACTGTGCTTTCCCCAAGGCTTCGACTGCATGCAGCCGCACGAGCCACTCAGGGTGGATCAGCGCAGCCAGCAGCGAGGGTAGAGCCGCTTCCCCGATGGTCGCAAGGGCCGTCGACGTCTCCTCCCGCACGGCCTTCACTGAATCTTGCAAGAGCCGCACTAGGGAGTCCACCGTTCCAGGGTCTTTGATCCGACCCAGCGCCTTTGCTGCATGCATCCGCACAATCCAGTCGGGGCTGGCGAGCGCCTTGATGAGAGGCGTGAGCACCCGCGCATCGGCAATGGCGGCCAACACCGACGAAGCCAGCTCCTGAACCGTGAGCACCGGATCGGAGAGGCAGGCGCCCAGCGTTGTCACGGCAGGCTCTCCGATGGCTAACAGGGCGGCGCTCGCCGCATCGCGCACTGCGCGATCACCGTCACGAAGCACCGAGGCCAACGGCGCCACTGCCCTCGGGTCTCGAAGCGAGCCCAACATCGTCGCAGCCTCTTCACGAATCGCCCAATCCTCGTCTTTGAGTGCCGCAATCTGTTCGACTACGGTGTCTGCCATGCCCGACCTCGATGACACTAACCGTGAAAGGTACGTCGTGAAAAGTGAAACGTAGAACTCTCGTAAGCAGGATGCTCAAAAAGGCCAGACTTCTCACCCGCCCAACCCCGACGCGCCAAGACGCGCCTTATCCCAGGCAAGGCCGCAGCGAGCGAAGAGGCGAGGAGGTACGCACCGCACTTCGTGGGGCCGTTCACCACTAAAATGGATCTTGGTGAACGGATAAGCTCCGCCCGTGTTTCCGACCTCTGAAATGTTCTCATCAACGTTGAGCCTCTGAGCGATGCGAGAACGCCGCTGGCGGACTTTTCAGCATCCTGCTAGCTTCTTTAGGCAAAATCTCCCGAAGGACCGAACCGGCCTGTGTCGCCAAGGGGCATGTCCACCCTGGCATTGTCGACCACGCTCGAATTGACTGCCACATCTTCTGGGGCCGGCACCCAACCTAGTTTTTCGAGTGTTTGAAGCGCCAATTGACGAAGGGCATCTTTCGCCGTGAGTCGCACCGACGCATAGGAAAGGACTCGTTCTCCTTCTGTGACGACTTCGGACGCTTTTGGATCATAGAGAAAGGCGATCAACGGCTCGATGGCCGTATCGCCGATGGTAGCCAAGGCATCACTGGCCTTCTCACGCAACACACCATCCTTCAACAGCATGATCAAGTCGGGAATGACGCGCGGATCACGGAACTGGCCGAGCGCCGTCGCCGCCGCTTCCTTGATAAAGGCGTCTTCACTGACGATGCAGCCCGGGGTCGGGGTCCCATCCTGTCGAATACCCTTGCCCTTCAACGCGTCCAACACTGGAGGCAAGGCGCGAGGATCGCCGATCATCCCGAGCGACGCAATAGCATGCCGCTTGACGGCGCCATCCTTCATCGCCTCGATCAACGCATCAATGGCTCGTGGGTCACCGATCTGACCCAGGGCAATCGTGGCATCTTCGCGAACAGCCCGATCCGGATCTTTCAACGCGGCGATCAGCACGTCGACGACTTTCGCGTCCCGCACCCAAGTTCTACCAATTTGATAGTCAGTGGTCATTCCCCCGAGTGCGCGAGCCGCGTGGCACCGAACCACAAAATCCTTATCCTTCAAACATGCAATCAGCGGATCGACGGAAGGCTGACCAATAGAGATGAGCGCGGTTCCAGCTGTTTCTCGCACCGTCTTTGACGGATCCTGGAAGAGTTTGATCAAGGCTGGAATCGCGCTCGGATCGCCGACTTTGCCCAGCGCCTCTGCCGCGGCACTCTTCACAGCGCCATCGCGATCCCGACAGGCCAGCATGAGGGCGGCGACGGCTTTCCGGTCCTTTATTTCCCCGCACGTTTTCGCTGCATGCTCGCGGACACGCCATCGATCATCCTTCAACGCAGAGATCAGGCGATCGGCGACGGAGGCTCCCATCGAAGCCATCGCCGCCACGGCGTCGTTTCGCACATCCATGATGGAATCATTGAAGAGGGCGATGAGTGCTTCCACCGCCTTCGCTCCTCCGATCTTGGCCACACCCCGACCCGCATGGGCTCGCACAGTCCAGTATTCGTCTTCGCAAGCCGCGACAAGCGCGTCCAACGCGGTGGCATCGGCGAGTTCGGCAAGCGCCTTGGACGCCTCCTCGCGGGTTGCATCGTCAACATCTTCGAGTGCGTCTAACAGATCACTTAGCGTCTGAGCCATTGGTCCCGCTCCACTACTGATACTGGTAATCACGCTGGCCGCCATGCGGATAGGTCCGGCTGCAGCGGACGATTAAGGTCTGGGTTCCTCGCCCCTCCACACACTGGTCGAGCGACTGGGCAAATTCCAACTCCCCATCTAAGTTCACCGAGAACGGAAAATCGAACGTGAAGCTCCCAAATTTATATTTGCCCGGCTTCAGTTTGAGGGCACGGGACTCGGTCGTTTTATAGGCATCCATGGACTCGGGGTCCGAGGCATAAATGGATGGCGTGACACCGGGCACTTGCCACCAGGATTGAGGATGAATGGCAGTTGCGTCGATCGTGATCGCATGTTCCTGGGTGTAGGCAGCCGGCTGACCGGCCGCGGCCGCCTGAGTGACCGCGACAGAACCGAGTAACCACCCAGCCAGACACCAACTCACATACTGATTCACCTTCTGCATCATGTGACCTATTGGAGAGTGGACCCCTGGGGGGCCGCGGAAAAAGCAGCCTGAAAGATTTCTTCCACGGCATGACTCTCCCATTCGGTGTGTGTCTGTAATCCCAACGTTCGCATGACTGTCGCACCGGTATCGAGAATGGAGACTGGCTGGTGAATCTCGTAACCGGGTTTTATCCCCACCCCCGACGCAATCCACGGAACCATTGGAACAGCAGAGTCAACCTGTTCCTGACTCGCATCTCTGCCTTCGGCGCTAAGCGACGTCACAAACACGGTCGTCCGCTTGGTCAGCCCTTGCTCTAGATAAATATCCAACACGGACTGTATGGCCTTATCCACCGTACGAAGTGCGTCACGATACTCTTTCGACGTCCAGCCTCGAGACGTGCCCATTCGCCCTGCCTCAGGAAGATGCACGACCAGGAAATGTGGAAGCGAAAGGATGGCATGCCCGTACCCATGACCACTGGCGGCTTTCTTGATGTATTGGCGGATGTACGACACGATTCGATCCGTACTGCACTCGGGCTTCAGCGGCCCGCACATCTGATAATCCGTATAGGGCTCTGGACGCGCTAACTGATAGAGCGACTCGTCCATAAAGAAAATTGCGCTGTCGCGCCCCCCACTCAAATCAAGATAGTCGAACACGCTGGGAGCGCGAGGATATCCCCGACTGAATTCGAAGGTGTTCCAAGTAATGCCGTGTTTTTCCACCGGCATTCCCGTAATCAATGACGCCATCGTCGGCAGCCGTAATGCAGGTTTCACTGCCGTGGCAGACCACGTGACAGCCCCCTTCTTGATCAAGCGGCTGAGCGTCGGCATCGTGCCGCCTTTCAGGGAGTCCTGACCGAATCCTTCGAGAACAAAGAGAATCACATGCTCGGTCTGAGTCATCGAGGGAGGTGCTGACGTCGAGACCGTGGCAACCGCCGCATCTTTCGAGAGGACCAGCCCAAGCATGCAAAGAGAGGCGGCCACAATCCGAATCGACCATCTGCGAACAAGGCTCTTCGACGTAGACATCTTTCTCCTTCTACTCCGGGAGAACTTCTACGCTACCATGGCGTTTTCCGCCAAGGCAAGCAACGCAAGACCCCGCATCAGGATTCATGCGGGCGGAACCGCTCCTGGCGCGAATGTCGACTGCGGTGCTATGCTTATTCATACCCTCCTGGAGGTCGACGAATCGGCCTCTGTCGCATCATTGTTCTATCTAGAAGGTTGAGGGCGATGCCACAGATCTCCCTGCTACACACGGTCGCTCAACCGGCATTTTTGCGCATCCTCTCGCTGAACTTGAGCCTCTTTATCTTGTTCGTCACCCAGTCTGTTTGGCCAGCAGCGGCTCTGGCAGAAATGCGGGTCGTGACTGCGCAAGGTCAATACCGAATGGGAGGCCGTGACACCCGAGAAGATGCAATCCGTCTGGCCACCGAGTCAGCGAAACGAAACGCCTTGGAACAGGTCGCTGTGTATCTCGAAAGCGTCACAATCGTGGACGGTCTGGATGTGACGAAAGACGAGATTCGAACCTATACTGCGGGTCTGGTCCTTGTGTTGGAGCAAAAAACAAACACAGTGTTTGAAGCAGGGACCGTCGTGGTCTCCACGGATCTGACAGCTCAAATCGATACGGAGGAGGTGCGACAGGCCATCGCTGCCTTGCGAGAGAATGAGGACGCTCGGCGTCAACTTGTCACGCTGCAACAGGAAAATGAGCTGCTACAACAGGAGCTTGACGCGACAAATCAAGTGTTGGCGCAAGCCTCGACTACAGAGCAGACACTGCAAGCCGCCCGGCAACGCCAGGAGATTTTGAATCGAGTGCAATCGAATGCCATGATTTCGCAAGCCTGGACGGATTGGGTGCTCATCTCGCCGGGCTCCTCCCAGATCCTCGGTCTCCTCAGTGCAGCGCAGGGTTTGTCTCCCGCAAACCCGCATGTTCAAGAGGCACAGCAAGTGATCACCAAAAGACAGCCACCCGCGCCGCCACATCCACCCGTTCCGCCCACCCCTGGAACGAGGTCCTCGACCATGCCACGTCATGAAATCACGCCGGCTCCGGGATCGCAGGCTGCTCCCCACAGGTTGAATGAAATCACCTACAAGACATCGACAGCACCACCGCAAATCGGTAATCAACCCAGAGCCAGTCAAGAGAGTCCAAAGTCATCGACGAACGAACCCTCCCTTCAGCAAGTACCACGCACGCCCTCTCAAGTTTCGCCATGAGGGTATAGTAGAGGCGAGCAAGGCGGTGGGGTCAGTCGAAGCAACGGTGAACGTAGTTCGGGTAGAGGAGGGAGGTAGCGCGTGAGAGACAAGAGGAGTCGGTTGATCACTGTGTTGATCGCAGTAAGCTGTTCCATCTTGCTGCTGCCGCTGTATGCATTAGCTGCGGATTCAGGCGATGTTCGAACCCATGCAGAACAATCCTTTGATCAACTCAAGCAGCAACAAGGCTTTTCTACGGTGCCGTCCGGATCGCGAAACAAGATTGAAGATCGCCATAGCTATTTATCCGACCAGTACCTCGTCGGCAACGGTCAGGGCGACATGACGAAAGGACAGATCGTCTGCCAACGGGTTTCGGAACTGTCTGCCCGTACCGATTTGGCCAAGCAGATTCGTATTCTGGTAAAAGAACACATGGTCGACCGGGTGCGCGAGCGGACGGGTCGAGAGACGGAACAGGACATCGAACTCACCAGGGAAGAAATTGTCCAGGAATATCTTCAAGGCGTAAAAATCGTGGATCGTCGGATAGACGAAGGCAGCAAAACATGTAGCGCAACCGCCATCATGCCCAAGAGCCAGATCCAGTCCAATCCGGCCCCCAACCGCCTCGACCCCTCACCGACAGTCATTCGATAAGACCCTCGTGAACTTTCGTTGCGCTCCGCTACCCACATCGGGTATGTAACTCTCCCATGCCGATCGAAAACAATTTTCAGCACGATGAGATGTCCCGAAAGAATCCTGGCGAGCGCCTCACGGCTCGTGAGGTTGCCCCGACTGCCTTGCCGGAATCGCCTCCTGGACAGGATGCAATGGCAACCCTCGGCAAGCGCCTCTCTCACGCCGGTGTCCGTATGATCGTCTTGCTGCATGGCTCCATCATGGGAACGGATGTCTTTGGGGTACAACGTTTGGACGAATTGGGCGGCCTCAAGCGTGGCTATTCGCGCGGCGTGGCAGGGCTCGACGCCCTGCTGGCCTTAATGCGTGAACACAGTAATGGAATCCCCCTGTTACCCGGCGGGCTGAAACCACCGCTTGCAAATGATGAGGCCACGAAGAAACTACTGGATGAGCAGATCGAGGATGCCGGAAATTTCACACACACCTACCTGGAACTGATGAGACACGGGCTCAATCGAGGCTTGGAGCGCCCGATCCATTGCGTCCGCGAACTCTGGTCCTGTGAACACCATCATGTGGGAAGAGCCGTGGCGGCTGTTTGGATGCTCGGACGTCTTCGTGACTGGATCGAAGCACACGAGTTGGGCGTGGGAGATCGGATTCTCTTACAGACTCATGGACAGGCTGGGTTAGTTCTCGCCTTGGTCTCTAACCTCTTATGTGTTGCGTCAAACAGCTCCCGGACCCGGCTACTCGACCTCTTGTCGGCTTTTGCGTCTCAAATCGCTAGGCCAGACATCACTTCGACGATCGAACGTGTCGCTCCACTGCTGTCGAATGGCGCCATCCTGAATGGAGCGACATTGGACGTCGCCACATTCGGCATGCCGGTACGCTACGGGTGGGATCCATCAGGATTAGGCAAACTGCTGCACATCGTCAACCACCGAAACATGCGGACCGATGGAAAGACCTGGCTCTCGAAGATGGAGTTGCCCCAGATCACGATGGAGATGCCGATCGCCTGGGGCGGAGACTATGTACAGGAGCTGGCAGTGGCCGGCAGTGACGCCGTGCCGACTACCGAAGCAGCCAAGGCCGCCAATAAAGCTGTGTGGGAACTCGTGGAGCCGTTTGATGGGTTCGAACGATGGCTGGAATGCGCCCGTCGCGCTGTCCGAATCCCCAGCGAGGGACTGGGGATTCTCGCCGACTACAAAGATTCCACCGGCTCAACCAACGTGCGCGACCACTACTACGGCCATGCGGCCTATACTCGTCTCAGCGCCATGCTATTCAATATGACCGAGATCGTTCGCACCCTCTACGGCACAGCCTAGCGTGACCCCTTCCCGCAACTGTCCTGCTGTGATTGTGCGTCGCGGCGGGCAGGATTGGTCGATTCATTCAGTGAGGTTGCCGTCACGCCCAATGGCGTCAACAGCACAAGAGCCGCCTTCAGAAGCAAGCTGTCATAAGCCGAGACATCGTAGCTCCAGGTCCCATCAAGTCCGGCCACCGCGCGTGCCCGATCCGGCGGATAGGCCGCATCGGCGTCCGTAATGATGTAATGAATCGTGTCGCCAGCCTGGAGCGACACGCCACGCGCGAGCAGTTCCTGCGCCGCAATCATTGACAAGGTCTGATGGCAATAGGCTTGCGGATCTTTGGAAAGCGATTTCGCGATAGCCAGCTCTTCAACCGTCGCGTGACCATCTTGCAGGTAGCGTCGATAGGTGCGGACGATGTCCAATGCCTGCGGAATCTGTCCACGCAACTCGGCCAATGTTCGCACCTCAGCCAGACAACGCAACACCTCCGCTTGTACCCGCTTGACGAGAAAGGGGGCATCGCTGCGACGGATTTCGATACCGCGTATTTTCATGCCTCCATGGTCAAACAGACCGACGAACTGATTCGGCACCGGCATGAGGGAGTTGACCCGTGACGGAAGAAAACCAATCCAGTGATAGAGCCCCTCCACACCGATCGAGAGCTCCGTCTGCTGGGTGATGGCCTGCGCGAGTCTGTCGTAGTCTGTCCTGACTGCGCCGGGTTTAACGAGCCAGAGCGAATCCACAATCGCGTGCAGCATGCGATAGCCCTGCCGTTCGGCAATCTCTTTCGCCTGCAGTAAAATATCGCGGCTATGGGCAGTGACCGATTCATGCGCCTCGATCCGGCCAAACCGGGCATTCTTGTATCCCAAATAACCGAACGAAACGACGAGCAGCCACTTGAGCGCCGTTTGCCGTTGATCGAGCACGGCCCTCGCCGCCGGCTGTGTCGCAACCGCCATGAGCCGTTTGTACTTCGCGCGTTTGTCGAGCAATGGAGCCAGCGTGCGAGGCACCAATCCCTCGTGATGAAGGCAGGTGTGATGGCCGATCTCCGGCACCCGCGCGGTCGGCTCATTACGGCAACATCGGCAATTGACCGTCTCGGGCGAGATATTGAAGCGCACCATGATGGCGGGATACATCGACGAGAAATCCAGTTCGCCGACCTGTTCGTGATAGCCGACGATCGGGGCAAAGACCAATCCACCCTGATCGGTCTGCAGTAACTCGAGCGCAGATTTAAAGGCTTCTGGCTCCTGCTTGCGATAGGGAATCAGCAGACCGTCACGACAAGCTGTTTCAAGTTGCATCGAGGTGATCCCCGTCCCTGTCGTCGTGCGGGCCATGTGTTGAAGATCGACCTTCGCGACTCGGGCCTGCTCGATGAGGCCGGCCAGGCCCATCTCCGTCAGCGCAAACGAATTGTGACGATCGAGGTGCAATCGTCCCGATAACGTGCGGGCACCGGCATGAGACAGGATACGGCCGTACGGAAAAATACGAATGAGGTTTCCTGGCGCCAATGGATCGATGGGGATCGCGATTGAGCGCGAGCGGCATGCGCAGCCGATCCGCCATGATCATGAGACGCGGCAGAAGATAGGAATCGCCCCAGTCGGTCAAGAGAATGTCGGGGTCCTGTCGAACGAGCAGCTGGTTGAGGCGCTGAATCACGTCAGCATCATCACCCTCCAACACACGCTCCTCTCCATCCATCCGCACCACAAGCGAGCTACATCCACCATGATTCGGGTTGGGTGACGGACTGTCCGGCGACAGCTCCATGACCGTGAGCGGTGGGAAACTATAGTCCGTGTCCCAAGGCGACTCCAGCGCTTGAATCGATTGAATTCGGCCTTCGGCGGTAAGATCAACCTCGCAATGGACGAGAGGAAAGAGTTCCCGGTCGTAAAAGTAGCGCTGCGGCAGCGACACATCCACGTGAAAGAACTGCGCGTCGGGACAGGCGTGGATCAGCTGTTGTGTGAGGGACGAGAACTGCGCGGGAGTGTGAACCGAGACTTCCAGCACTGGGGTTGGACGAAGCGCACCGAGTTCATAGCGTTCCACCTCTCTGGTACCGATACGACAGGAGGCACGGCTGAGCTGCCGCAATACCTGCTCGCGAATGAACGGCGGAGCTGCCACATAGCAGGTCGGCACGAAGGGATCGACGGCTCTGATACGGCGACCGTCCTCGCCGAGGAGCCAGACCACCATGCCCTCTTCTGCCGGGTAGACATCAAGAAGCCATCCCTTGAGTCGAGTCGTGAGGCATGCGTGTTTCAAGTGTCATCACTTTCTGTTGCAATGTGACGACGTGTTTCTGTTGTTCGATCAACATCGACAACAACATCACCTCGAACGGAGTCTCACGCGCGAGATACGCGCCGGCCGACGCATGATGACGGGCGGCGGCAAATAACACATCGAGTGCTTGCTGATCCTCGCGCCGCAATGCACGCCGGTAGCGGCTCCACAAGTCGATTTCCTCTTGGATCAATTGCGTGAACGTGGCAAGTGTGCGCCCCATGCTTACAATCGATTCCAGAGTGGACGCGGAATCATCCAGCGTCGGGGCTCGGACTCTCCTTCTTCATAAAGCCACAGTCCATCCTCGGCCTCGCGCAGATCGATCGCCCGGCTCGCCTGCGCACGGAGTATTCCCATAAATCGGCTGCGTCCGCCGGACTCAGGCGGCGCAAGCGGGCTCACACACAGGACATGTGCACCCTGTTCGGTCATGTGCTGCAGGGCCTCTGTCATGGCACGAAAGAGGCGCATCGCTTCGGACTCCGGCACCGACTGATCGTACAATGTATCGAGCGGACCGGCGAGAATGACGAACCGCGCATCATACGTGCGCAACGCGGACGGAAGACAATCCGTAACCAACCGGACCATCTGATGACAGGTGAAGGCCCGTGAGACGTGAATCTGTTGCAGTACGTGAGCCGGCTTCACTCGACTTGATCGAGCCAACCGCCCCACCAAGAACGGGTCGAATACATTGGCGCCGGCCAGATACAACACCGGTTCGCCGGCTAACGCACGATCGACCGCGGCGCAGAGGCCCAGTCGATAGACCGACGGCGGACCGGACAACAGTACTAATCCCTTCGGTCGATCGATCGACACCGCACTCCGCCGCAATGCCGCCAACAGATGGCGAGGCGCATCGATAATTTCGCCGCCATCCTCCGTGCGAAACGGAAACTCAATCGCCTGTTGTTGCACCTGAGCCATAGAACACCTCACGATTCGTTGAAATAGCGGACCACGCCCGCGACAATTCCCTGAATGCAAAACTCGTCCTGTACCGACACGATGATCGGCTTCATTGCCGCATTCGCCGGATGCAGTTCGATCCGGCCGTCCTTGCGGTAGTATTTCTTGATCGTCGCTTCGTTGTTGACCAACGCCACCACCGTCTGCCCGTTCCGCGCGGTCCCCTGCTTCCGCACCACCACTAAATCGCCGGGGAAAATACCATCGTCCTTCATCGACTCGCCTTTCACCCGTAGCGCGAAGGTCTCTCCCCCGCGCAACAACGGCGGCAACACCGCGACCAATTCAGCCTGCGTGATCGGTTCGATCGGTGCCCCGGCTGCCACCATCCCCAACATAGGAATCTGTGCCGACCCCAACTGGTCCAACGACATCTCGACCGACAAAGGCACCTCCCACGTGCCGGCCTCATAGCGGCTGATCGTCATCCGGCTCAGTTGCAGCACCTCCGCCAACTTCGCCTGCGTGTACCCCAATCGAACCCGCGCCTGTCTGAACTGTTTAGCCGTCATGTCACAAAATGTTACATACCGAGACAAGGGCTGTCAAGAGGGGGCTGATAGGAGAATTTCTAAGGATTAGAGATGTCGACGAAGTTGATGGAAAGTGGCTCTGGCCGCAAGCTAGCTGAAGGCACTGCTTAGAGTCGCCGTTCAATCAGCTTTTTCTGCCAATTCTCTATTGTGTCATCGGATACGTTATTCCAGTTAAATATGTGAAAGATGTGCTTGATCCAGCGTCTAGCAACACCATCGAAACTTGCCTTTAGCTCAACAACTTTGATGATCTCGTCAATAGTTATGCTGTCCACTCTGCATACGTACCATGGTTCAAGGTGAACCATGCCATCATAACTTGCCAATTCACGATCTTTGCATCCGAAGAGCTTCACGATAACTCGAATGTCACTATCAAATTCAAGATTCTCATGGGCTCGTTTGAGAAATAACGTGAGCTCAGTGATCACATAGATGGCACTGATAAACGACAGCGTTCTCTTGCCAGATTTTGCCTTGCCCCCTTCCGCATCCTCCCAGAAGGCTCTCTCGAAGAGAAAAAGACTGCTTTGATAAAGACGGAAGCCTTCCCTAATTCGGTCAGAATCTGTGAACGACTGCAACCCAGAGTCAAAATTTGATTCATTTTCCCTGTCTAGATGAGGAAAGTTCCACCCTCTTAGATAAACCTCGCTTGACCTAATAAGTTTTTCGATCATGGGTAGCTCACTAATCCTCGTTCGATTATATTCAACGGGATAACTAATGAACTCCCATCTCGCTGATTGAAGGAAACCTTTACCCAGGACCTCTTGAAGAAACTTTTCAGCCAAATCAATTTCAATTGAATACAGGTCTACGCTTTGAGAAGTTGGGCGAGTTGGTTTACCTGTAATAAGTTTTTCGATTGAACCCAACAGCTCATTAGATTTCTTACGAATCGCTCTCCCCAGCAATTCTCTCATCTCATGCGAAGAAGAAATTTCTTCCGTAGCTGCTGCGGCAGTCCGAATGTAAACGGATCCTTTTCTTAGGATGAGACGGGATTGATCGACGGTCTTGATTGAATCGATACAAATTATGGGTGTGTCATCAAATTCTGTGACATCAAATACAATAACCCGCTTTCCATCTACTGTCAGCTTAGATATCTGGCAAGAGACCTTTGGGTCGCTCCATTGATGAAGCATCTGAACCACGTTGTTGGGATCAATTGTTTCAAAGATTTCGTCACTCGCACCAACATAGAGATAATCATTGTCTCGCACTCCAAAAATTATTCGTCCTCCGTCGCGAGTATTAGCCATTGCAATCAGGTCGCGAAGCAGCTCGTACTTTTTATCTTTGTTTTCCTTGTTCCAGATAAATCCTTCTTTGTAGTCTAGATTTGCCGATTCACTCCCGAGCTTTATCAAGTCTCTAATTTCTTGTTCTTGCATAAACTCAGCTCTATGAAGCTGTTGGCAACTACCTACACATTAGAGATACGCCACTTACTAGTCGTGTCCGATGCCGAGACCCATGCTCAAAGGCCCCAAGAGTGCGGCTGGGATGATTCCAACTGCGCGCGTCGAACGAGCGCCTTCCCTCCCCTACTCTCCTCTCGTGCGGGGCAGTGAGGTGAATTCCGACTGCGGCCGTCGAACGACCACTTTCCGAAGTGGGGGTTTCGGGAGCAAAGGAATCACCTCACTGCCTCGCACTTCTTTACTTCTTAAAGATCAACCTCGGCTCCGTCATATTTCCCATCGAGACCGCCACCAACTCCCATCCGGCAGATCCGAATTCGTTCAGCATGATTTGCATATTTTGGGTGTCAGGAAGGACCTCGACGATTTTGTACTGGAACCGTTTCGGCTCTTGAGCCTTCGCAGCGAACGGCTGCCCCACGAACAGCATGAACGCCAATGCACAAAGACTGACACTGGCGATCAACCAGGCTCCCGACAGACGTACGTTTTGCATATCTCACCTCGCATTGTATGTATTTATGGATGTGCGACTCTCCAATTATGCCCTGTTCCCAAATCCACCTTCAGCGGCACCGACAATCCCATTTTCTCCCCCGTCGCTTCCATCTCTGTCTTCACAAGTTGCTTCGCCTCTTCCAATTCATTCTCCGGCACTTCAAAGATCAATTCGTCATGAACTTGCAGGATCATTTTCGTATGCGGCAGCTCATGGGACAGCCGCCGGTTCACATCGATCATCGCCACTTTGATCAAGTCTGCGGCTGAGCCCTGGATCGGACTGTTCACGGCCATGCGTTCACCGAATCCACGCTGCACGGGGTCGCCGCTCTGCAACTCAGGAATCGGACGCCGCCGACCGAGGATCGTGGTCGTATACCCTTTCGTTTTGCCTTCTTCGATATTCCGGTCCATCAAGGCACGCACGGCGGAAAACTTCTCGAAGAACGTCTCGATGTACTTCTTCGCATCCGCCTGCGGCACTCCGATATTCGAGGCCAGGCCGAACGGACTAATCCCATACACAATGCCGAAGACGACGGTCTTGGCCACGCGCCGCATGTCTCGCGTAATCTGACTGGATGGCAGACTGAAAATCTCCATGGCCGTGGCCATGTGGATGTCCTCCCCCTTGGCAAATACGGCGAGCAAGCGCGGATCTTGCGACAGGTGCGCAAGGATGCGAGGCTCGATCTGGCTGTAGTCGGCGCAGAGTAGGGTGTGGCCTGCCGGCGCGATAAAGGCTTCTCTGATTCGTAATCCGTACTCGCCCTTCACGGGAATATTTTGCAGATTCGGATCGGTAGAGGAGAGCCGTCCGGTTGCCGCGACGGTCTGATTGAGCGAGGTATGGAGCCGCTTGGTCTCCGGATTCACCAACTCCGGCAGCGCATCCACATAGGTGGACTTGAGTTTACTGAGACTCCGATAGTTCACAATTTGCGCGGGCAATTCGTGTTGAGCGGCGAGCTGCGTCAGCGTGTCTTCATCTGTCGAGTACCCAGTCTTGGTTTTCCTGATTGGCTTGAGCCCCAATTTCTCGAACAGCACCGTAGCGAGCTGCTTCGGCGAATTGATGTTGAACTCACCGCCGGCCGCCACAGCAATCGTCTCCATGATCTTGTCGAGTTCCCGCTCCAATTCTTTGCTGAGTGTGTGCAGGCCTTCGACGTCCAATAAAAACCCGTTCCGTTCGATCTCAGCCAATACCGGAATCAGCGGCACCTCGACGTCGGCAAAGAGCGTGAGGCTTCCCTGCTGCGACAGTCGTTCCGTTATCGGCTGGGCGAGCTGGGCCAACACCGACGCAACCGCCGCTGTCTCCTCTCGCGATTCGATGTCTTTATCGAAAAGGGATTGCGGTGCGGTGGTGGTGTGTTGCCCAGTTCCAAGCCGATGGCTCAACACTTCCCACGCGATGGTTTCAAGCTGGTGGTCGCGGCGATTGGGATTGAGAAGATAGTCCGCCACCATGGTATCCAGGTAGGGACCTGCGAGGGTCACTCCAATGCGGTGAAAGGCCAGTAAGGTCGCTTTCAAATCATGGACCACCTTGGTTCTGGTGGAGTCGTGCAGCAACGCAATGATGGGCCGCATGTAGGTTCGGACGTCGAGCGGAATGAACGCGGTCCTATCCCCTGCAGACAGTGCGATTCCCTGCACATCCGCCTGCACACCTGGTCCAAGAGAGAGCAGGCAGTGCAAGCCGAGGGCGCCACCATTCGGTAATTCCTCCACAAATCGCTGCGCAGACGGTTCATCCTGAACGATCTCTGTCTCAACCGCATTCACATCAGCTTGTGTGAACGACGGTTGAAATGATTTGAGGAGTGTGGTGAACCCCAGTTCGCGTAACAGATCGGTGAGCTGATCCTGATGCGGAGGCTTCAGGTGATAGGTCCCTGGATCGAATGTCACGGGACTATCCATTTGAATGGTCGCCAGTCGCCGGCTGAGGCGGGCATTCTCCGCCTGATCGATCAGCAGAGCTTTGATCCGTGGCGGCGTGACCTCCTCCACCCGGCGCAAAAGTTCCTCTATTGTGCCGAACTGGGCGATCAGTTTCGTCGCCGTCTTCTCGCCGATACCTTTCACGCCGGGAATGTTGTCCGTCGCATCGCCCATGAGCCCCATGATCTCCACGACGCGCGCCGGCTCGACGCCGAAGCGCTCGAGACATTCTGTTTCGCCAAGCCATTTGTCTTTCACCGGATCGTACATACGCACGTGAGGCGTGAGGAGTTGGAACATGTCTTTGTCGCCGGTGACGATGACGACCTCGAAGCCAGCTCGCTCGGCTTGGGTTGCAAGCGTGCCGATCAAATCGTCTGCCTCATAGCCGGCTTGGCGGACGGCGGGAATGTTGAGGGCATCCACCACGCGATGAATGTAAGGAATTTGGGCGCTCATGCCGTCCGGCATCGGTGGCCGTTGTGCTTTGTAGGCCGTGAACTCCGTGTGGCGTAATGTCGGACCCTTTTCATCAAATGCCACAACGAGACCATCCGGCTTCCGTTCACGAATAATCTTCAACAACATCGTCGTAAACCCGAGGATGGCGTTGGTCTGGAGGCCTTGGGAATTGTTCAGAGCCGGCAGGGCAAAGAATGCACGATAGATATAGGCGCTCCCATCAATGAGGAAGAGCGTCTTACGGCTGGACTCGGTGGTCGGCATGATGCGGGTAGGGGTTCGGAGCCAATATCAGCGGTGGCTTGTCGAACTTCTGACGCATAGCATTGATCACACTCAACAGGGTCGGCTGGCCGACCATTCTTGCCTCCAGCTGGCGCTTTCCCGGGAAATCCATGAGCGAGATCCCGATCAACATGGTCAGCAGGCCTTGCCCCGGTAAGAACAGCATGGCAAAGCCGGCCAAGAGGAATACGATGCCAACGACGTTCTTGATGATCAAGCCCGACAGACGCAGCACCGGATGATGGTCTTTCATCCAATGGCGGGGAGTACGTGTATCAAAATAATCTGCCGGCAAGCGAACCAGAATCAGCGGAATGGCAATCAGAGATCCAATAAAACCGATGACCGAGGCCACGGTGAGACCGATCATCACATCGACGGGAATCCATTGCTGGACCGTTTCGAGTAAGTCATCCATGGACCACGCATCCTAGCACGCGACGGGGCACTCAAGCCAACAACAGAGCCTTCGCGAGTATTTACGGCACGTTTCTCACGGGCTATAATCTTTCCACCATGTCGCCCGATTGGCCCATTACACGTCGGATCACTACGTTGTTAGGGGTTGCGGGCTTGGGCATAGGGCTCCTTACCTGTCTTTCCCCTGTTGGCGCGGCCGATGATCTGCATATCGAGGTGACGAAGAAAGGCCTGGGCAGAGAGGTCGTCATCACGAAAGGGACTCGCGAGTGGTTCATGCTGATCGAAGTGACGCCGGAAAATTCCGTGGTTCTGCGGCAGGAGAAAGATCACGGGACGTATCTCGTGGACGAAAGCGAAACGCACGACCGCCCCATGACCGCAGGCGAAGTTGATGCAGCCATTACCGATTACGTGAACAGCGTCAAGGCCCGCGCCACGAAAGAGTAGTGCCATCATGCCGGCTCAACCAAAATTTGTCATCTTCGCCCATCACGCCACCTACGATACACTGCATCAGGTCGCGACCCTAGGTCTCACTGCCGCGGCCATGGGAAAGGACGTGATCGTGATCCTCTTGTTCTGGACGATCAAGAAGTTGGCCGAGGGAAAGATCGATCAGGTGGATTTTCCCCCAGAGTATGCCGACTCAGCCGACGAAGTGGCGCGACTCTTAAAGGAAAAGAAGGTTCCGAAGATTTCGGAAATGTTTCAGGACGCGAGACACGTTGGGAGGTTTCGCCTGATTGCCTGCAGTGCCGGTTTAGAGTACATGGGTGTGGACAATGCCGTCGTCGAAAAGCACGTTGACGAAGTCATGGGACTCCCCGCAATTATTGCTCTGACCTCCGACGCGGAAACAACGCTGTTCATCTAATTTAGTTGTTCTTCTTTACTTCGTCCTATCACCTGGCCTCATGACCTCGAATTTCGGAGCAGAGCAATTTGCAAGAACCGACACGGGTTATTTTGTCATCGACTGGAGAGATAACACCTTCTTGGCGGGATCCAGCGTTACCTGGAATTCCCGCAGCGCGCTGAGTCCCAGCAACCCTTCTATCCCTGCTGGAGCCTCAGGAAGGTCGTGAATCACCACAATACTGTCTTTCACTTCAGCCTCTGCCAATCGAATCGACCTGATTCGAGCCAAGGGAGCTTGAACCGGTCCTCCCACAGTATTCATCGTAACCGCTCCAAGAGTTGAGTCTGAATACAGCCCAAGCTCGAGGGCAAGCCGATGGGACACGGTGCTATGGGACGCTCCTGTATCCACGATCAACCGGGCATCCTGCTCTCCATTGAGCTTCACCGTTGCCACGAACAGATCGCCGACCTGTTGAAGCGGCACGTTCACGGTGCGATTCACCAGGTTTGGGCTTTGGCTCTCAGGCGACACGTTGCGGCCCTCTATTGGACCAGGCATGGCAGGAGTTGGCGCAACTGGAAGTTTGCTCGAATTTGACTTCGGTTGCACCGTCACGCTGAGAGGAGTGCATTCCTCAAGCTGTGTCGGCTGGTCTGTAAGTACCTGGCGGCCTTCTTTGTCATAGCAGCGATAAATGGCCTGCCCCTCTTCGTGACTCAAGAGCAGCGTTCCGAAAAGACCTATAGCCACCAATACCCGCGTGGTTCCCACATACGCTCCTATCGCGACTGTTTCACGCCAATTCGATCACACCAATCCCTGAGTTTGCACCTGCTGCAGAAGGGCGAGACTGGTTGGCAGAGGTTCTGCCCGTAGGGCACAAGCAAATCGTTGAGGGTGATCCAATGCATCGGGGGCAATTTTCTACGGAGCGCCTGCTCAGTTTCCTCCGGCGTCTTCGTCCTTACGTAACCCCAGCGATTGCTGATCCGATGTACATGGATATCTACGCAAATGCCGGGCCTGCCATAGCCGACCGTCACCACTAAGTTCGCCGTTTTCCGGCCGACCCCCGACAGCGTGACCAGCTGCTCGATGGAATCGGGAACTGTGCCTCCATACACGTCCAGCAGGCGGCGGCAAATGGCATGAATGGATTTGGCTTTCGTCCGGTAGAATCCAACGGGATAAATCGCTTGTTCAATCTTCCGGAGCGGAAGGGCCAGCATTGCGGTCGGTTGATGCGCCAATGCGAACAGCCGGGCACTGGCCTCGCGTGTCGTCTTGTCTTTCGTTCGAAGGCTGAGAAGACAGGAGATAAGGATGCGAAAGGGGTCCCGGTCCGACTCGCGCGCGACCACGCCGACCACCGGCTCCTCCCACTGCCTGATCTCGCGCTTGACTATTCGGAGCGCTGCAGTGATCTGGTCCTGGCGCATGGACGAAGAAAGGCGAGGAAGACCTTTGGAGAAATGCAATCAGCCGATTGGGAAAATCTGCGGAAAAATGCTTACTCTGGCTTACGCTTTGATAACCACTTTTGACGTCGCCGCTGTGCTTCGCGCTGTTTGGCTTTCTTCCTGACACTCGGCTTTTCGTAAAACCGTCGACGCTTCAGTTCGCGGAAGAGTCCTTCTCCTGCGAGTTTTTTCTTCGCAACTTTGAGGGCTTTTTCAACGTTATTATTGAAGACTTTGATTTCCATTCTGTTCGTCTGTGTGCTTTCCCAGGCGGTGCCTGTACAGGTTTTTGTTTCGTGCCAGCCTGACCTTGGCTAGGGAGGGCAGTGTAACATGCCCCCCTGAGTTCCTCAAGACGGTTTGTCATTTGCTCGATGCGATCGGCAATTGATGACCTAAGTATCTGATTGTGCTGTATTTTTATGTTTTCAGAGACCGTGTGACGTCCTGCATCGGCTGCTGCGATCGCCAATACCAGTCCAACGGTGAGATCGGAACCAACACGTGGCTTGACCCCTGCCGCGCAGGCATACAGTAGGGCTCCAGCTTCCGTCGATTGCTCTGCAATCTCAAGCGGAATCTCTGTTGCCAGATGGAGCGCGGACGACAAGACGGCGGGACGAATCCCGTCTGTCTTCGCGAGGTTCGTTGCTTTGATATATCGCTGATAGGCATCACCATCCGCTTGCATGAGTTCGCGAAGCCGCCGACTAATCTCACTCAGCCGCTGTTCCACTCCTTGTTGCCGGCTGAGGCGCGCCGCCATGATCCCCAGTGAAGCCGCAAGGACGCCCACCAACGCTGCGACCGTACCTCCAGCTGGAATCGGGGTCGCTGCTGCCACTGAGTCCAAAAAATCTGTGATCGATTGCGCGTGCCAATCAACCGACACCTGTTCGCGAGATGGAGCCGAGCGCCTCGGTTCGCCTAATAGACGATTCTCCAATCTCATTTCCAGCACCTGTGTTGGATCGAACTGTTCGAGCGCCAGGCTATGCCCAGCGGTCTGAACCAGGGCAGCTTGTGGTACAAGTCCGACCAGTTGGCTCCCCGCTACCGAGACACCTTGACTGGCTGCTCGGGTTCGCACCGTTTCAAATGCGACGTGGAGCGGCGTGATGCTGTGATCGGTGAGATTCATGGCGACCTGAACCATCTTTCGGCTGGCTAACTCCACGCCGATCGCTTTAAGGTGGGGCAACCCTCCGTTTGATTGACGGATGTCTTTGGCAATGGATCGGGCGAGTGACAGATTCGTCGATCGGAGATTCACATTAAAGGCAATCAAGGGCGGTCTTGCACCGATGACCAGGGCACCGGCCGTCTCGTGAAGCCGAAGAGGACCAAAGTCCGGTGTCCAGTCCGGATCAGAGGCCATGCGGAAGGCGAGGCCTTGAAGTCCGCCTCTACGAACAGATTCAAGTGGAGCATGATCGCGATGCAGAGCCGCCTGTTCGTAAAGAAATACCGGGATCTCCAGCTCTGTTCCTACCCATTGCCCCAATCGCTTCGCCAGATGGATACAATCGTGCATCGTTGTGCCGCGCAACGGGACGAAAGGCACGACATCAGTCGCCCCAACTCGTGGATGGACGCCTTTGTGCTTCCGAAGATCGATCAGATCGGTTGCCACGCGAATAGTGCGAAAGGCGGCTTCAACGACGGCGTCCGGTTCGCCGGCAAAGCTCAAGACGGAGCGATGGTGGTCTCGATCCATCATATGGTCCAACAACCACACCCCTGGTACCGACTCCACCGCATTCACCAGCGCACGCACCGTCGTCCGGCTCCGTCCCTCACTGAAATTCGGCACACACTCGACGATTCGATCCATGTCTATGTCCTATTCAAGAATCGAAACAACGAAGCCGGAGGTCTGATCATCATCCCTCCGGCTTCTCTCCCCAATTGAGTCGCTGCCCTATGCAATTATTTCGTCTTTTTTACAAACGCTTTATAAATCGTTCCCGACTTCGTCTGTTCTTCCTCGAGCCCGACCATAAGATGGCCTGTGTTATCGCACCAGGCAGGCATATCCTTCTTGATGCCTTCGTCGTCCGAGACAACTTCGAGCACTTGGCCCAACGTGAGCTCCTTAATCTTCTTCAAGGTCATGATAATCGGCATCGGGCAAAAGTATCCGAGCGTATCGAGCTTCACATCGGCTTGAATCATTGCTTTACTCCACAAAAAAAGCGCGTGAAATGCGAGAAAGGGGTGACTTTCTCGATCTTCAGATAAAGAGATTCACACTGCCTTGCTTGGCTTCTGCAAGATAGGTGGTCACTCCCGCAAACTGATCAATGCCATCGATAAGCGTATCCTTGGTGATTCCCATCAGTCCCATGGTGGTAGTGCAAGCAATGAAGTGAACACCGAGACCCAGCGCCGTTTCCATAAGTTCCGGGACGCCCGGCATCCGATTTTGCCTCATGACCTTTTGCATCATCTTCGTGCCCAGCCCCCAGAAATGGAACCGAGAGAGAGGAAGGCTGTCTGCCCCTCCTTTATTCAGCAGACCGAACATCTGACGAAGCCAATCCTTGGCGGAGCTGTTCGCGCCTTTCCGGCGAATGGTGTTGAGACCCCAGAAGGTAAAGAAGACAGTAACCTGCATCCCCATGGCAGCGGCTCCGGTGGCAATAATGAACGCCGCCATCGCTCGGTCCATGTCGCCGCTCAGCAGCACAATGGTCACTTTTTCAGGCTTGGAAGCCTGCAGATCTGCCAACGCCACAGTTGGATCCAATTGTGCAATTGCCATAACGCGCTCTTTCTATCAGATCCGCATAAACACCGGCGATTTCAATCCAATTTTGACTATAGTCTCCGCTTCTTTTTCTTGTCAAGGAAAGGGAAGGAGCGGCCAGGTGCCCTTCTTGCTCGCAGAGGGCGCATAAAAACGTGCTCGCTCGATGCACGCAGTACAGAGCAGCCTCGGCTACTTCCTTTAAGGTGGGATAGGGAATTGGTAAACCCTAGCTCGACAATCCCAGTTGGAGCGGCATAGGTGCCTCAAAGGATGATGGAGCGATCGGCTAATTGGTGCCGGCTGGCTTGAAGTTCCTGACTCTCTCGCTTATGTTCACGATTGATCAAGCTACGCAGTTCATAACACTGGCGAAGTGGTACGAAGTAGTACGATGAGCTAAAAGCCGCGCTTCTTGCGTCGGCGCATACCTGACAGCCCTTCAATCATCCGCTCGACGGGCGAGTCATGCCTCGCCGGAAAGAAGTACACGCAGTGAGCACCATGGCAGGTAGACGCGCGAAGAGGATAACGCTCCAGCTTGTTCTTTCCTTCGCGACGATCATGTTTTGCACACAAGCCATCCCGGTCTGGTCAGCCGACACCCATCGCCTTGCAACGGTGCCGGCGCTGGGTGTCCTCGCCGGCGGGCACATCGGAATTGTCCACTACATCGTGATTCAAATCGACAAAGACCCTCGACGGGAGGGCCCGAGTGTCCAATTCAATGAGATTTCGCTAGGAGGCGGCTCAATCGTCAGCGAGGATTGGAAGGAAGGCGTCAGGCAAGCAGCCCTGGCGGCCACGAAGGCGGTGAGAGAAGACGGACGAGAGTGGATGATCACCATCAAGAACCGGTCCTACAATTCGTTGACCGAGGGAATGAGCGCAAGCAGCGCTGTCGCGGTCGGCATCGCGGCAGCGTGGCGAGGCGACGACATCAGGTCAGATGTTGCAATAACCGGTAAGATTATGCCGGACGGTCAGATCGAATCAGTCAGTGCACTTCTCGTCAAGGTAGAAGCGGCTGCCCGTGCGCAGTTCACAACCGTGCTGGTGCCTCGAGGGCAAGCGGACACCCCTGTTTGGGAGCTTTCCCAGCTGGCAACCAAATGGAATATTAAAGTCATTGAAGTGGAAACGTTGGAGGAAGCGTATCAACTGATGACGACGGCAAGACGCTAACGGATCATTTCGTATCCATCTGTGCTAACAGTTCCATCGCCTCGTGAATTTGGAGGCGTACACCGAATAACACCACGAGATCGCCCACCATTAAACGAGTAGTGTCTGGCGGATTTGGTTGCGTCACCCCATCATGCGTCCAGGCGATCACCGATGCCCCCGTGCGTGAGTCAAGCGCAATCTAAGTCAACGTCTTCCCCTGCACAGGCGAATCGCCGTCGATGCGGCACGTTTCGACTTCCGCATCGGTCGAGGTCCCGTCACGAAGATGATGCACGAGTTCCGGCAATTTGCTCCGACGAAGCAAGGCGTATCCTTCTCGACGAACCTGTGTCACTTTTTGTGCCACGACACTCTGCGGCAATTTGTAGGTGCGGAGCACGAGAGAAAATATCTCGATGGATGTTTCGAATTCTTCCGGCACGACATCATCCGCGCCGAGTTGGTGCAGCTCCTCCAATTCGCGCAAGTAGCGAGTCCGCACAACGACATGGAGTTTTGGGCTGAGCCCCTTGGCGACCTGCACGGCCCGCCTGGTGACAAACGGATCCGAAATGGCGATCACCAATACCTTCGCATCTTCGATCTTCATGTGCCGCAGCACGTTCGGATTCGTGGCATCGCCATAATAAACGGGTATCCCGTGTCTCGATTCGCGGCTGACGGTATCGCCGTCGAGATCTAAGGCAAGATAGGGAATCTCCGTCTCGCTGAGGACGCGGGCGAGATTTCTCCCGTTCAACCCATATCCCACAATAATGACGTGGTCCTTCATCCGAATCTGCTTCCCTTGGGTCTGCAAGACGTGGGCTGTGGTGCGACTCGGCAGCCAATGACGAAGCCGCTGCCATGCCTCGGCGCGGTGAGCCAGGTGAGGCGACCACTGCATGAGAAAGGGTGTCACGATCATGGAGAGCACGGAAACCGCGAGAAAGACCTGATAGGGATCCCCCCGCAAGAAACCGCTCTCCTGCCCTTGTTGCGCCAGCAAGAAACTGAACTCTCCGACCTGGGCCAGAGCGATACCTACCATAATCGCCGAACGCAGAGGGAGCTCCGCTAAGAGAACTGCTCCGGCCCCTGCCAAAAACTTCATCAACAGAATTGTTAGGAGGAGTCCCACCACCGGCAAGGGATGTGCCAACAATATCCGCCAGTCCATCAGGATGCCGATCGACACGAAGAAGAGACTATTGAAACTGTCGCGGAACGGCAGCACTTCTGCCACGGCCTGATGGCTGTACTCCGATTCCGACATGACCAATCCGGCAATAAATGCGCCTAACGCCAACGAGATGCCACCGAGGGAAGTGAGCCATGCGATGCCGAGACAGGAGACGATGATGGTCAAAAAGAACAGCTCGCGGCTTCGGCTGCGAACGATATGTCCCAACAGCTTAGGAACTAGATACCAGGCTGCGCCAATGACGAGCGCGACGACGAGCACCGACTTTCCCAAGGCCAGGAGGATTGCCAGCCCTCCTCCTTCTGATTGGCTGGCAAGAATCGGCGACAGCAGCATCATCGGCACGACGATTAAGTCCTGAAAGATAAGTATGCCGATCGTGGCTCGACCATGAATCGAATCACTATCCCCTCGTTCGGCCAAGGTCTTCAACACAATCGCTGTGCTGCTCAGGGAAAAGAGGAATCCCCAGAACACCCCCTGTTGCCAAGAGAGTCCGATGAGCATTGCTCCGAGCCATGCGATCAACAGGACGGCGCCGACCTGGATTGGTGCGGCCAGGAGCATCAGGCGACGCATGGAGGCCAATTGCGCCAAAGAGAATTCGATGCCGATCGTGAAAAGCAGGAGGACGATCCCGATCTCCGCCAACACTTGAACCGTGCCGATATCCGAGACGACGTTCAACCCATTAGGACCAATGAGTGCGCCGGCAACTAAGAATCCAGCGATTGACGGAAGCTTGAACTGATGGAATATGAAGACGACGGCGATCGACGCCGTGAAGATCACGAGCAGATTTGCAAGCACGCCGTAATCGGTCATGACAGAAATCGTCCAGGCGAGCGAGACGCGCAGAGTACCGCACGTTTCAAGGGTTCAGAGCGGAGAATACCCCACCGGCACGGAGGGAACAAGGCAAAGCTGCCTATTTACCTTAAGCATTGCCACGGACAGCAACTGGATCATCTCGACCAGGATCGCATGGGAAAGCGATCGAACGGATCTTCGCAATAGATCTTCTGGTAGACGACGCCATCGGCTAATCCGATCCGGTCATCGATCATGGATCATGCGGCTTCAAACAACTATCCGAAGCCGATCTCGCTCTGCGGAATTTGGAAAGCGCGTGTCTCCGATCAATTAGCCATTGATCTCGGCTAATCGGCCGGCTGACCCATTTAGTCATGCCCCCCATCAGTAGCAAGAACCCCCTCGAAAGACGAATAGACGGCTTTCTCCACGGTGGCATAGCTTGTCATTACTATCGGTGAGTATAATAAAAGAGGTACACGATAATGCGATCCCTGACTGCTCCACCGTTTAAGGGGAGGTGCTTTATGCGGCCCACTCGTCTGCTCATGATCGCCGCAACGACCCTTGTTCTGTCTTCAACGCCGATATTTGCCGATACCACTCCCACCTTCGACCCATTACTGATGCGGGAGTGCCCTCAAGTCGATGGAACTGCCCTTTACACCAACAAGGATCTTCCGGACTGCAAGCTGATGACGCTGAAAGAACTGTCGGTCGTGCCCTCGCTGGACGATATGCCGACCTATCGCCCCACAGTGGCTGCGGCTCCTCACTATGACAGTCCTCCGTATGTCGACCGACGTCAGACTGGTATGACGGGGGGAACACAAACCATCCCAGATTGGGCCAAAGATTGGTATGCCAGCATCGCTTCGTCCGGGTCCGTTCAGGCTGAAATCTGTTCAAAATATGGGGAATGGCTGAATCTCAACGAGAAAACTCGTGGTGGATTCTGGTTCGGCACCGACCCGTCCTATGGTGGAGATCTCTCGGGAAGAAATCAGCGCGGGGCAAGCTATTCGTTCTACGATAATGCTCGCTATGTCACGCTATCCAAAATTTTTGGCCGCGGGTTTGTGCCGATCGGCTGCCCGTAGCAAATTGGATCAGTGCATGAGACTTAAGGACGCCAGCCTACTTGAACGGCCTGGCGTCCTTCATTTTTTGTAGAACTCTCGATACCACCGCACAAATCGCGCGATGCCTTCTTCGATCGGCATCGCCGGGGCAAATCCGACATCCCGCGTGAGGTCCTCGACATCCGCATAGGTCGCCGGGACGTCACCCGGCTGAATCGGCATCAATTTCTTCACCGCTTTTTTCCCTAACGCGTTTTCCAACACCTCGATAAAGCGCAGTAGTTTGACTGGCTGATGATTCCCAATATTGTAGATCCGGGCCGGGGCCAAGCTGGTTCCGGGATCCGGTTTGTCACCGGACCAAGCTCGATTCGGCATCGCCGGATGATCGAGAGTCCGAATCACGCCTTCAACGATATCATCGACATAGGTAAAATCACGGTGCATCTTTCCATGGTTATACACCTCGATAGGTTTTCCATCCAGAATTGCTTTTGTAAAAATGAAGAGGGCCATGTCTGGTCTGCCCCAAGGCCCATAGACGGTAAAAAACCGCAAACCCGTGCAGGGAATCCGATAGAGATGCGCATAACAATGGGCCATGAGTTCATTGGCCTTTTTACTGGCCGCATAAAGAGAGACGGGATGATCGACGTTGTCGTGAATCGAAAACGGCATCTGGGTATTGCCGCCATAAACTGAACTCGACGAGGCATAGACGAGATGCTCAACCTTCGCGTGCCGGCAGCCTTCGAGAATGTTCAGAAACCCTTCGATATTGCTGTCCGTATAGGCATGCGGGTTCACCAGTGAATACCGCACACCTGCTTGCGCCGCCAGATGGACCACGCGCCGGACCGGATGCCTCGCGAATAGTTTCTTCATCCCAACACGATTGGCCAAATCCAGTTTCGTGAATGAAAAAGACTTAAAGGGCTTGAGTTTGGCGAGCCTTGCCTTCTTCAGCCGCACGTCATAGTAATCGTTGATATTATCGAGCCCGATCACCCGCTCACCTCGCTCCAGCAATTTCAGCGCGGTATGAAAGCCGATGAATCCGGCGACACCGGTGACAAGAATTGGATCGTGCTTCTTTTTGCGCACCGTCATGTTGGTCCTTTCGATCTATCGAGATAGCGCAGTGCGGCTTTCGGTTTGCATAAACGGAGGAACGCCGTGGTCAAGCCGATACAATGACAGAGGCGTCACGGCTTCTCCTGATTTCATCGGTTCCACCAGCCCGTCGGCTATGCGACGAAACACATCCAGCGCATGGCCGTAATGATACCCGCATCCTTGCTTGACAAGAAGTTCTTTAAGCGTTTCAGGATGTTCCCAGTGGGATGTCAGGAGCGCTGTGCGGGCGGGATTCCGTTGGCTGAACATAAATGAGAGATGGTCAGGGTACCAGTCGGCGCCTCCGGTGGCATACGACACGAACAGTTTGGCCTGCGCCGCCGCACACACATCGGCAAGATAGGCATTCGTGAGATGGCCGTTTTCTCCCACGTCGAGCCATTTCCCCGGATGAGACAAAGATGCGTGCGCCGCATGTCCGCGAACTTCGAGCAGTTGTTGTTGCGAAGCAAAGACCAATGGGATCGGCCCATGCTTCCGCACGAGTGACTGGATCACGCCGTCCTTCAGAGCGGACCTGCCGCTGTTCGTCGGCCCGCTGTCCGCATGTACGAGCACATTGTAGCCACGATCGGCGACGAGATAGCAGTTGCGCGGCATCTCTAGATCGCACGGGTCTTCACCGTAGAACGGCACGGAATGCACAGCCCCTCCTTCGAACGGCCAACTTTCTCCATGCGCCAATTCAATGACGTGGACAAATCCCAGTTCTCGAAGAAGTGACAGATAATCGTAGGAGAATGTACGCCGATTCCTTCGGCTCGGCACAATGACCGGCGTGTCTTTGGGCAGGTGCAAGAGCGTACGAGGATCCACATGATCGTCGTGATCGTGAGTCAAGAATACGGCAGCCGGTTTTGGCAACAGCGAGCCCCAAAGGGACGGGACAGAGGATTCCGCAAACCAGGGGAGCAGCCAGGGATCAAACAGTAGCACCTGCTCCCGTTGGCGATACAGTAATGCAGCATGACCGAGATGGATCATATCTTGATCTTTCAACGTCTCGAACCAGCGGGACCTGACTGAGGAGGTGTTCGAATTGATCAAGCATTCATGCTGATGGAGGGCTTCGATCAATCGCGTGAGCAGACGTTCTCCATCTCGACCCGAGGTTGCCACCACCGTCTTGATCTCGTCAGTCTGGTGCGTCCCATCCAAGAACCCCAAGATTTTTCCCACCAGCGGCCCCACCTGTCGCTGGTCGAACCCGATTGGAATCGCCTGCCGCTTCACGGAATGAAAGATCCTGAGCCCGCCGTGGATGACTGTGGCGGATTTAGTGGAATCGGTCGGAAACTCCCACTGAAATGTACCATCCGACCTCCGTCCACAACGAATGTACTGCTGCAGATAGGGGCGGGCGCTGATCACCTCTGCATAGGCATCTTCCAATCGCCGCTGGCGATCGGGGTCGTCGAGCGGAGCTCGCTTGGAAAAGACATCACTGATGGCCGTATCGATCGCGCTTGAAAGGAGGCTGTGGGCTTCATGGAGACTCGCAACAACTTCTGGCGCTACCCCTGCCATAAAGGGAAAGGGCCCCGGAGGTTCCGCCGTCTCCAATTGAACCCAGGCCCAGGGCGCAAGGCTGAGATATTGCCCACGCGGTAAGCTGTTCCAAATGTTCATAATCGGTGAGGAGTACGAGGTAAAAGGGGTAAGGGGTAAGGAGATGTCCGCATCAGACTTGCCCGGGCTTGTGCCTGCACTTCACACCTCACCCTTTACTCCTTACCTTTTATCCATACCAGTTTACTGATTGTACGTTCGTACAAGGCTTGAATGACAATCCCGTCGGGATCGGAAAGGTAAAAGGAGTAGCTGCCGTCGCGATGTTGCTTTGGCGGTGTTACGACCCGCCCGCCCAGGTGTGGCAGACGCGGTTCGACCTCCCGATACATCCGGTCAACTGCTTCAGGACTCTCAAGAATCACGCCGATATGATCCAACGATTGGCCGGTTGAGGTCTGGTACGCGGCCACTTCGGACTCCGAGATCTGGTGTAAGGCGAAATTATCCGACCCGGAACTGAAATACACATTGTCGGAATCGGGCTCCCATACCACCTTCATGCCCAATAGTTGTTCATAGAATGTGCGCGAACGTGCAAGATTCCTGACGCGCAACGCCACATGGCGCAACCCTCGATGGAGCGGAGCATTCATAGTCTTCCTCAATCGTGTCCGTATAGTAGGGAGCCACCGTCGCTCCGTCAACAGCTGCGCTTCTTCGCGGGACCAATTGTGGTACGATACTCACACTCGTCATCCCAAAAACAGCCCGCATTGCCTGTGTCATTTTCCGCTCCAAGCTTCATGGATAAAGCTGATTTCAATGGTCTAACCGTCGCTGCCTTCGAGAGCCGCATGGCCGTCGAGATCGCCCGGCTCATAGAACGCCACGGAGGAGTCCCGCGCGTCGCTCCTGCCCTTCGAGAAGTTCCGCTGGAAGACAATTCCGCGGCGCTGAAGTTTGGGGTCAAGCTCACAACCGAGCGAGTCGATCTTCTCGTTCTTCTTACCGGTGTCGGGACAACCGCACTGTTCGATCTCCTCAAAACGCGTTATCCATGGCCCGCAATTGTGGCAGCACTCAAACAGACGGTCATCGTTGCCCGAGGACCCAAGCCGGTCGCAGCACTCAAGGCGCTCGGTCTCCAACCAATGCTGGCAGTACCCGAACCAAACACATGGGTGGAGGTCGTATCCACGCTCGACGAGTACCGTCCCGTCAGAGGGCTCCGCGTCGCCGTGCAGGAGTATGGCCTGTCCAACCCTGAGCTCTTGGAAGCCCTGAGACAACGCGGTGCAGAGGTCTTTCCTGTGCCCATTTATCGTTGGGCACTCCCAGAAAACACAGGCCCGTTGAAGCAAATTCTCGGGGAAATCATCGCGGGAAACATTCCGGTGATGCTGATCACCAATGCCGCGCAGATCGATCATGTCATGCAGTTACTTGAACAAGAAGGTATCGTCGTGCAGTTCAAAGATGCCTGCAAAAAGATGGTCATCGCGTCCATCGGCCCGACCGCCAGCGAACGCCTCCGCCATTATAATCTCCCTATCGACTTCGAGCCCTCCCACCCGAAGATGGGCGTGCTGGTCAAAGAAACCAGCGAGCAGGTTCACGACCTTCTTCACAAGAAACAATCAGCCTAGACTGGCGGTTATGAGATGGCAAGCACGCCGGCTCCCGAATAACGCCCGGCTTTCAATTCTTGCAGCGCGTGATTGGCCTCGGCGAGAGGGAACGACAGGGTGTGGGGCTTGATGGGAATGGCAGCGGCCTCGCGCAGGAGGTCGAGACCGTCCTGCTTGGTGTTCGCCGTCACGCTTCGAATGACTCGCTCTCCAAAAACCTCGCGATCGTAGTCGAGCGAGGGAATCGGCGTCATATGAATACCGGCGAGAGCGAGTGTCCCGCCGCGTTCCAATGCGCGCAAGGCGGGCGGAACCAATTCTCCGGCCGGCGCAAAGATGATCGAGCTGTGGAGCTTGTCCGGTGGACGATCGGTCGCTCCACCAACCCAATCAGCGCCCAATTCACGTGCGAGACGTTGGTGCTCCGGTTTCAACGAGCTGACATAGACCTGACAACCCCAATGGCGAGCGATCTGAATGGCAATGTGTGCGGACGCTCCAAACCCATAGAGACCAAGCCGTTGGCCAGACTGGATTCCGCTCAGACGCAATGCCCGGAAGCCGATGATTCCTGCACAGAGGAGAGGGGCTGCTTCTTCATCACTGAAAACCGGCGGAATGGGATAGGCAAATGCAGCAGGGACCAGCGCATACTCTGCATACCCGCCATCGACCTGATAGCCGGTAAACCTGGCTCGCTCGCACAGATTCTCACGTCCACTCGTACAAAATTCGCAGACACCGCACGTATGTTGAAGCCAGGCGATCCCGACTCGCTCGCCGACCTTCCGATCATTCACGCCGACGCCGATTCGACTCACAATTCCGACGGCTTGGTGACCGGGAATGAGCGGAAGCGCGGGGTCAGCTAACTCGCCTTCGACAACGTGAAGATCCGTCCGGCAGATCCCACAGACGGTCAGGCGAACCAAGACTTCCTCAGGCCCCGGCTCGGGTATCGGTAGTTCGCGAAGCTGCAGCGGGGCCGTCCCCACGTCCGCCGCGCGCGACAATACCATCGCCTTCATCATTGATCACTTTGAAAAGATTGGGCCGATGACGAACATCAATGCGCTAGCAGGCCAAGACGACGCAGGCTGTTCAAAAAGGTCATCCAACGAGGCCGCAGGGAAGTCACAACCGGAGGCGTACCCTCTCGGGTACGTTGAGGATTGTGACGAACCGAGAACGAAGTTGGGGGCCTTTTTCAGCAGCCGATAAGCAGCCTGTTAGACGTTGAAGCGGAAGTACACGATGTCAGCCTCCTTGATGACGTAATCCTTCCCTTCGAGCCGAAACAGTCCCTTCTCCTTCACCTTCGCCTCCGATCCGCAGGCCAGGAGATCGTCGTAGTGATAGACTTCGGCGCGGATGAAGCCCCGTTCCATGTCGGAGTGAATCTTTCCCGCCGCTTGTGGCGCCTTCATGCCTTTGGGAATCGGCCAGGCGCGGGATTCAATTTCCCCTGCGGTGAAGAAGGTCACGATGCTCAGTAACGTATAGGCTTCACGAGTCAGCCGGACAAGGCCAGACTCCGTCAGCCCCATCTCTTTCAGGAAGTCGGTCCGTTCGGATTCGGGCAACGTGGAGAGTTCGGCTTCGAGCTGGCCGCAAATCGTGACGACGCGCGCGCCACGTTTGTCGGCAAACTCACGCACCGCCTTTACCATCGCGTCATCGCCGCCGGTCTGTTCCGACACGTTCGCGACAAAGAGCACCGGTTTGGCTGCCAACAATTGACATTCGTCGAGTACTACACGTTCTTCGGGGGTATAGGTCAGGTTGCCCAGCCATTCGCCCTTGTCGAGCAGTCCGATCAGCTTGTCGATAAACGCCATCTCGAACGCGGCCTTCTTGTCGCCTGCTCGGACTTTCTTTTCCGTCTTTTGTTTCCGTCGTTCGAGCGTGTCGAGGTCGGCCAGCAACAACTCGGTTTCAATGACGCCGATGTCGCGAAGAGGATTCACCCCTCCGCTGACGTGCACCACATCCATTCCCTGAAAACAGCGGACAATATGGAGGAGCGCATCGACTTCGCGTATGTGTCCAAGAAACTGATTGCCGAGGCCCTCGCCCTTGCTCGCCCCTTCGACCAATCCGGCAATGTCGCGGACTTCCAGGGTGCTATAGGTGGTCTTCTTTGACTTAAAAAGATCCGTGAGGACTCCCAGTCGTGAATCCGGCACTAGAGCGATGCCGGTATTCGGATCCACGGTCGCAAAAGGATAGTTGGCTGCCAACGCGCCGCTACCCGTGAGCGCGTTGAAAACCGTGGTTTTTCCCACGTTGGGAAGTCCGATCATGCCGCAACATACACCCACCGATCACCTCAGTGCGAAGTCCAACATGCCGAATGCTGAGAGTAGACTGGAGAGACTCTGTCGTCTCGGCATTCAGCCCTTATTCCTCTTCCGATGTCTCGCGTTCTCGAACATTAAACTCATTCATTGCCGCTGCGACCCCCCGATGAATCAGACACTCCAGTACATCGACGGCGCGATCGAGGCAGGGGTTCAATATTTCGATTTCTTTTTGTGTGAACGCCTCCAACACGTAATCCGCCGAATCCTGACGCGGGGCCGGTCGACCGATTCCGATCTTGACCCGCACAAGCAGAGACGTCCCGATCGCGTCGATGACCGACTTCATCCCGTTATGACCCCCATGCCCGCCGGCTTGCTTGATCCGAAGACGTCCCAGCTCGAGATCAAGATCGTCATGGACCAGAATCAGGTCGTCGGTGGCCAGCGAAAACTCGCGCAGGAGGCCTTTGAGCGGAGGACCAGTGATGTTCATCCAATCGAGGGTGCCGGCAAGTTCGAGGAGTTCCGGGCCGAGCCGTCCCGATCCACGATGAGCCATGCCGCGCTTGGCGAGACGGATAGACCACCGAGTCGCGGCCCGCTCGATGACCCACATGCCGACGTTGTGGCGGGTGTGGGCATAGGCAGCGCCAGGGTTGCCCAGCCCAACGATGAGATGCAACGTTATTTCTTCTTTTCGGGTTCTTTCTTCTCAGCTTTTGCCGGAGCAGCGCCTTTCTTGTCGCCACCTTTCGCATCAGGCGCGGCAGCCGCCGCACCCGTCTTCGCCGGTTCGCCCCCCTCAGCAGCTTCAGCAGCCACTTTGCCTTTTGCAACCACCTCAGGCTCTTTCGCCCCCTCCGGTGCGGCCGCGCCACTCGCGAGAAGCGACTCGAGCTTGGCTTCCGTCATCGGCGCCGCCACACTCACAACCATCTGCTCAGGATCATCAAGATAACGAACCCCTTCGCGCGCGGCCAGGTCTTTCAGATGCAGACCTTGTGCAATGGCGAGCCCCGAGGCATCGACTTCGATGAAATCCGGCAACACCCCCGGCAGACACTCAACATGTAAGTCGCGCATGTTGTGGTGGAGAATACCGCCTTCTTTGACGCCCGCAGGCATTCCACCGGTCAAATGCACGGGCACTTTCACACGAATCGGCTTGTCCATTGAAATTTCGAACAAATCTGCATGCAGGACATGTCCTTCGACCGGATCCACCTGAAAGTCGCGCAGAAGTGCGGTGCGGTGCGGTTTCGACTTCGCACCGGTCAACGTGAGCGACACGAGGGCTGCACCCCCCGCCTGTGCCTTCAAAATTTTAACAAGGCTGTCGGGTTCAATCGTCAAGAGCAGGCACTCGCCTTGCCCATACAAGACACCTGGAATCTTGCCCTCCCGCCGAAGTTGGCGCGCTGCCCCTTTTCCCACTTTCTCTCTTATGGTGACTGCTAGATCAAACTTCATGATAGCCTTCCGCCCCCTTCTCGCTGGTCTCTAGATGCCTTGGTCTCAGGGTTAAGCAAACAATGAACTCACCGACTCATCTTCATGGATTCGTCGAATCGCTTCACCCAACAGGGGAGCGATCGACAATTGATGTAACTTCGGACAGATCTGCTCTTTGCCCCGTAACGGAATTGAATTGGTCACGATCACTTGCTTCAGACAGGATTGCTGGATTCGCTCCAATGCCGGCCCGGTGAGCACCGCGTGGGTACAGGCGGTCCACACTTCCCGAGCCCCGCGATCCATACAGGCCTGCGCCCCCTTCACAATAGTACCGGCCGTGTCGATCATGTCATCCAGCAGAAGCGCACTCTTCCCTGCGACGTCTCCGATGATATTCATAATAGCTGTCTGATTCGGGCCTTCACGTCGCTTGTCGATAATCGCCAAACTCGCCTCGAGCCGTTTTGCAAACGCGCGCGCCCGTTCGACTCCACCGGCGTCCGGCGAGACGACCACCAGGTCGCTCACCTTTTTCTTCGTAATGTAATCCAACAGGACAGGCAGCGCGTAGAGATGGTCCACGGGAAGATTGAAGAAACCCTGAATCTGCCCTGCGTGGAGATCCATAGTCAGGACCCGATCGGTACCGGCGGTGCTGATGAGATCGGCCACAAGTTTCGCTGAAATCGGTACACGCGGTTGATCTTTACGATCTTGACGAGCATAGCCGAAATACGGGATGACCGCGGTAATACGATTCGCGGAGGATCGTTTGAGCGCATCGATAATGATCAATAACTCCATCAGGGAGTCGTTGACAGGCTGGCAACTCGACTGCACGACGAAGACGTCACCACCGCGAACGTTTTCCTCAATCTTGACGCGAACTTCACCATCACTGAATGACCCAACCGTGGCCTCGCCTAGCTTGGTACCAAGATACGCACAAATCTCATGGGCCAAGGCCGGATTTGCGTTGCCAGAGAATATCTGGAGCTCTCCGCTCATCGATTCCTCAGAGGGTTCCCGGATGCCACTGCGTCACATACTGATTCGTATAGGATTCGTCTCGACGGCGAGCGTCGGTGGGCGCATTCGTGACCCGCCTACCTCTATTCGCTACAGCTGTTGAGGAAGCCAACTAAGGGGGCAAACTGTAACGGAATGTACAAGGAGTTGTCAACCGAGCCACGACTCAGTGTGCTCGTTCATACCGCCAGTTAAGGGGACCTGCACAGGTGGGAGCGACAAATACCTTCATTGCACTCTCATTGAGGAACTGGGCCTGGGCCACACGAGCGCGTACCTCATCCGCAAAGATCCCAAACACTGTCGCACCGCTTCCAGACAGCAGCGCAATCTCAGCTCCGTGGGCCTGCAAGCTCCGTTTAATCTCCTGCAGCTTCCCATGTGTGGCGAACACAGGCGTTTCGAAATCATTTTCCGCCACGTCAAGCAATTGGGCCCAGTTCACCCGCGATTGCCGGTCGAGTGCTTGTTGAACCAACGATAACGGCCTCACAGCGGCTCTGGTGGCAGCCAGTTCTTGATACGCCCATTTGGTATTCACTCCAAACCCGGGGTTGACAAGCACAACCCATCGCGCCCCTTCAATGACGACCGGCCGAACCGCTTCCCCTCGACCCGCCACATACGCTGAAGGGGCAAAGAGAAAAAACGGCACATCGCTGCCTAACGATTGCCCGGCATCAGCCATCTGTGCCGGAGTCCACCTCAACTGCAGTAAATGGTTCAACCCTATAATGGTGGCTGCCGCATCGCTGCTTCCACCACCGAGGCCGGCTCCCATCGGAATGCGTTTTCGCAACTCAATGTCGAGCCCGATCGATTGCCGGGCTCGCCTCAGCATTTCGGCGGCCGCGCGATAGACAAGGTTGGTTTGGTCTGTTGCCAGCTGCGCTGCATCGCACCGAAGGCGAACATCCTGACGGTCCATACGCAACCTGATCTGTACCTCGTCATCGAGGGCGACCGTTTGCATGATCGACCACAGATTGTGGAATCCATCGGAACGACGATCGAGGATTCGCAGGATCAGATTGATTTTGGCAGGAGCGAAGACGGTGATCTCGGATGGGCTCGCCTGTAGATTAATCACGGCCTCCCTTGATGGCATACTTCTCTAGTCGATAGCGAAAGGATCGCGTATTGAGCTTGAGAAGCCGTGCGGCCTTTTTCTTCACCCACATCGTCCGTTCGAGGGCCTTCAAGAGCAGATCCTTTTCAATGCCGTTGATCAACCCTTCCAAATCCAACCCGTCTTCCGGTAAGTCGGTGGGCAGCATTCCCTGCTGAGGAGCGACGACTCGATGAAGCCAGCCGCGAATATCCTCACCCGAAATAGGCTCACCGGTGGAAAAGGTAACGACGCGCTCCATCAAATTTTCAAGTTCACGCACATTCCCGCGCCATTCATGGCCCAACAACACGTGCACCGCCTCCTGTGTCAATACAGGAGCCGGCTTGCCACTTTCTTGTGAAAACTTCCCGATGAAATGATTGACAAGAAGCGGGATGTCTCCCGTTCGAAGCCGCAACGGTGGAAGCCGAATCGGGATCACATCTAAACGATAGTACAAATCTTCGCGAAAAGATCCGTCGGCCACGGCTTTTTCGAGGTCTTTATTGGTCGCGGCCACAATGCGCACATCAACCTTGACATCTTGGTTGCCGCCTACGCGCCGGAACTCGCGTTCCTGAATGACTCGCAGCAACTTGACTTGAATGGTTGGGGTGGTATCGCCGATTTCATCCAAAAAAATCGTGCCGCCGTTGGCGACTTCGAACAACCCCGCCTTATTGGCCATCGCGCCGGTAAAGGACCCTTTCATATGCCCGAAGAGTTCGCTCTCGAGCAATGTCTCCGGCACAGCACTGCAATTCACCGCCACGAACGGCATGGGACTCCGAGCACTGTTATAGTGAATCGCGCGCGCCACCAACTCCTTTCCCGTTCCGCTTTCTCCACAAATCAGCACATTGCTCTTGGCGTCAGCGACTTTGCGCACCACGTCGAATACCTTCTGCATGCTCTCACTTTGGCCGACAATCTGAGCAAACGACGATTGGCTCGCCATTTCGCGCTTCAATAGGATATTTTCCGTCGAGAGTCGCCGCTTCTCCAGGGCATTACGGATGATCAACTGCACTTCATCGACCTGGAACGGCTTGGTCAGATAGTCGTAAGCGCCCTGCTTCATCGCATCGACCGCTGAGTCCGCAGTCGCAAATGCCGTAATCACGAGGACCACGGTTTCAGGGGAAGAAGACTTTACCGCCTTCAGTACCGCCATGCCATCGGCTTTCGGCATGCGAAGATCGGTGATCACAAGATCGAAGATTTCCTTTTGTATATGACCAATGGCCTCTTCACCATCCGACGCCTCGGTCACAGTATATCCCGCACGTTTGAGCATGATGCTCAATACTTCGCGCAGTCCCCGCTCGTCATCAACAACTAGGATCTTTTCCACGGCGTCCGTCCCTCATGCCACAACCGCACTCCGCCATCCCCCGAACTCGGCAAGCATACAACAAATCGTGAGCCCTTACGCTCCTGACTTTCTACCTTGATCCAGCCACCGTGCAGATCGACGATGCGATGCACCGCTGCAAGGCCCAACCCTGATCCTGATTTCTTGGTCGTGAAAAACGGGAGAAAGATCTTGTCGAGATTCTGCTTCGGAATACCTTCCCCGGTGTCCTGAAATGCAATCTCGATGACGTCTCCCCTACGGTCGCCGGCATCAATGTGGCGGCAGCTTGTTGAAATCGTCAACTGTCCTCCGTCCGGCATGGCTTCAAACGCATTTGTCGCCATATTCCAAAACACTTGCCTGAGCTGATCTTGATCAACCATGGCCTTGAGTGTTCCGGTTGCCAGGGATGTGATGATGTTGATCTTCATACGTGTTCGCGCTTCATGTTGAACGAGATCGAGCGTCTCGGCAAGTATTTTGTTGAGATCACGCTCTGCAAGATTAAGCGCCGGCGGACGCGCATACTGGAGGAATTCAGTAATGATGTTGTCGAGCCTGGTGGCCTCCCGAATCGCAATGTCCATCAATCGGCGATTGGTTTCGTCTTCTATGGCATCTTTTCGAAGCATTTGCATTGCGCCGGCCAATGCTCCAAGCGGGTTCCGAATCTCATGGGCCATCCCGGCGGACATCTCACCCAAGCTCGCCAGCCATTCCTTGCGCCGCATTTCCTCTTCGAGCTCTCGAATCTGCGTCAGATCTTTGAACAGACCGACCAAGCCTGTCTGTTTCCCCTGCTCATGCAATGGGGACAGGGTCATACCGAGGATCAGACGATTGCCGTCGGCACGTTTACACTCCACTTCGAATCGCGTTGTTGTCGACAACACAGCACTGACTTCTTCGTCTGACGGTTGGCTAGGATGCCAGTTGAAGACCTCGCGCCAGGGGCGCCCGACTACGTGAGTGGTCGCATGCCCGGTCGCTTCCTGCGCCGCCGGGTTGAATGACGTGATGCATCCCGAGGCATCGGCCGTAAATACGCCGCTGCTGATGCTGTGGACGATATTCTCGTGAAAGACTTGAAGACGAGTCAGACCCTGCTCCTTCTCCCGTAACGATTGGTCCGCCTGTTGTAGCTGTTCAGTCAACGTTCCGCCTAGTATCCCGACGACAAGGAGAGCGAGGGCATAGACGCCGAAAGTTTGAAAGGTTTCAGGCATGGTCAGCCGGCTCGGTGACAACCACCCCCACCCTTCGATTAGCCCATACAATTGAATGTTCGTTAAGAGCCCGAACAGAATAATGCAGAAGCACGCGGTAAGCAGCCCCACTCGCCGACGGGGAACCAGACTAGCCACAGCCACCGTCATGACATACAACACTGCGAAGGGACTTTCGATCCCTCCAGTCCTGGCCACTAACACCGTTTCAAGAGAAAAATCGATCCCCACCTGCACCCAAAACAATGCCGTGAGCGCCGCCGGCGAAGTCAGCACACGGAGCAGAATGGCGGAGGGAATTGTCAGGATGTAGGTGGCAATAATCAGGGCATAGAAAGTTTCGACCCACCCACCCTTCACAGCTTGGAAGGTAAGAGACAGGCCAAGAATCAGGGTCACGAGAGCCACCCGAAGCCCCATGATCCAGTACAATCTTGTGCGCATATTATTCATGAGTGGTAGACCGAAGGAAGAGAGAACGATCAGCGGGGCATGAGGAGAATGAGGAGAAAGGTGCCTCGTTCATGATCCTCGGTTAAGCCGGCAACTGTGTCATCGCACATGTGATGGAGCATCGATTTCTTTGGGCTGGGAATGCGTAGCGCCTTGATCTTGATATTGAGAGCCAGGCCCCAACCCCGTGAAACAACCGGATTGAACGCCGCCTTCTATCCGATTGCAGACGCCATCTTGAAGATTGGAAGGTACATCGCGATCACGATAAACCCGATCACAACCCCCAGAAACACCATCATCATCGGCTCAAGCAGTGCCGTTAGCGAAGCGACTGCCTGATCAACCTCGTCCTCATAGAAGTCTGCAATTTTTCCCAACATCGCGTCCAATGCGCCGGTTGACTCACCCACGGCGATCATATGTGTCACCATCTTCGGAAAGACCCCGCTGGCGGCCAAGGGATCGGCGATGGTTTTCCCCCCGCTGATACTGACGCGCGCGTTGATCAACGTTTCTTCAACAACCTTATTACCCGATGTTTTGGCACAAATGGTCATCCCATCGAGTAAAGGAACCCCGCTGGCGAGCAATGTCCCAAGCGTACGGGTGAACTTGGCAACCGAGGCTTTTCTGATGAGATCTCCAACCACTGGCAACTTGAGAAGCAGCTTATCAATGACCATTCGCCCTTGAACCGTTCCGTAGTATTTTTTTACTCCAAAAATGGCCCCCACAAGAACTCCAAGAATCACATACCAGTACGCGATAAAGAAGTTGCTGATGTCGATAACCAATTGTGTAGGGCCTGGTAACGCAACTTTCCCGCCTGACAACTCAAGAAACATCTTGGCAAAGATGGGAATCACAAACAGCATGAGAACCGTAATAACAACTACGGCAACTCCCATAATGGCTGCAGGGTAGATCATGGCAGACTTGATCTGCCCCTTGAGCTTCATCGCTTTTTCGATATATTTTGCGAGGCGCGTCAAGATCGTATCAAGGAGGCCGCCCACTTCACCTGCATGGACCAAGTTGACGTAGAGATCGTCGAAGACTTTGGGATGGCGACGCAAGGCATCCGAGAAGGTCGAACCTGCCTCCACCTGAACCTTCACTTCCCCAACTGTTTCTCGCAGCACTTTATTCTCGGACTGGGTTGAGAGGATTTCGAGACATTGCACCAATGGCAGACCCGCATTGATCATGGTGCCAAATTGTCGCGTAAATACCACGAGATCTTTGTCGGTAAGTCCAGACCCCAGACTAATGTTGAATTTGCCTGCGCCACCCTTTTTTTCTTCGAGACTTGTAACGACGACGCTTTGCTTGCGGAGTTGGTCCACCGCCTCATCTCGGGTTTTCGCGCTCAGCTCGCCTTTCTTGACAGCACCCGATCTGGTTCGTCCGACATACGCAAAGGTAGCCATGCGCAACTCTCACCCTTCGATGTGGCCATCGCCCTGGCCGGTTGTAGACTGAGGGGAATACCTACCAGGCGAGTCTACTGGCCACCCCAAAACCTGTCAAACAAATGCACAATCTCTGCGCAAACGGCGGACACACTCCACGCCATGCAGCGCCTAGTTGTTAATCACATTCGTGTGTCGAAAGCCGCGGTAGAGATAGTGCAATCCGGATAGGAGGGTGAAGGCAACCATGCCGAACAGAAGAGGGAGCATAACGGTGAGATCGATTCGACGGGAAGTAAGGAAGATGACCATCACGACATAGGCCAGCTGGAGAAACGTGGTGCCCTTACCTAAGAAGGTGGGAGTAATATCCACGCGAGAATCCGTAAAGTGCGCCACTGCCGTCCCCAGCATCAGTATCACATCCCGACTGACCACGAGTATAGTGACCCACGACGGAATCAAATGAATCATCGAAAGCGTAATGAACCCGGACGTGAGCAGCAGCTTATCGGCCAGAGGGTCCAACACAGCTCCCAGTCGGGTATACTGATTTTTCATACGCGCGATCGCTCCGTCCAGCGCATCAGTCAGCCCCGCCACCAGCAACACGATGAGCGCCAGATCAAATTTTCCGTAGATAAGCAATCCGATATAGCAGGGGATCAAGATGATACGAAGGACAGTTAGGCTGTTGGGGATATTCATAGCTTCCGGAACACGCGGCCTACGACAGCGGGGAGAAATGATATGAGGGCGTCAATCAAGTTGTCAACGGCTTGCAGTCAGCGCAGCCCCACCCTATAATTGCCGCTCTGACTATGTTCGCTCGAATGTCGTGGAGATCGTGATGAGTTCACTTCCGCTGCTTTTCAAAAAAGAAGGCCTGGTTGAAAAGCACCAGATTGAGGGGGTCGACCCGAGTGATCGGTATTTCAATCGCACCATTCTTGTCAACCGGACCCCCTCAGGTTACGCCGCGAAAATCATGTACGAGGCCCTGAATGTCGAAGGGCACTCGCATCCGACCATCACCGCTGCGGTACGGGAACTCGTCGAAGAGATGCAGAAATTCGGCTTCAGCAAACTGAGAACCCGCGCCAACTTCAAGGGTACGAAGTATCTCGCCGAAAAAGAAACCTGGATCGATTATCAGGATCTAGCCTAACTCCGACTCTTACATCGACACAAATTCCTGATATACCAGATCATGAATATAGGGACGGAAAGCTCTAATCTTTTCGTTCTTCCGGCTCGGATGTACCCGATTGGATAACAGGACCACCTCCAATTCGCACAGCGGGTCGATCCATACCGATGTGCCAGTGTAGCCGAGATGCCCGAACGAACGGTCGGAAAAGCTCTTTCCTGAGGAGGACGGCGTTGACGGAGTATCCCACCCCAACGCCCAACTCGATCGATCATCGGATTCTTGACGAGTCGTAAACTCCCGGACAAGTTCTTTCTCTAGGATCGACGTGCTTCCACGATAGCCACAGAGCCAGGCTCCCGATACCGCCAGCACCGATTCGGCCGTCCCGAATAGTCCTGCGTGGCCCGCAATCCCACCCATTGCTGCCGCATTCTCGTCGTGCACCTCCCCACGTAACAGTCGAATGCGCCACTCGTCCTGTTCAGTCGGGGCTACGCGTGATACATCGACGACTGGACGCACCGCATCGAGCTGCGCTCTCCCCGCCGTAGGCCAAAACATCATGGGCTCGGCACATAGCGGTTTGACGATCGCCTCTTGGCACCAGAGATTAAGCGCCATTCCACTGAGACGCTCCACGATGAATCCCAGCAACATGAATCCAAGATCGCTGTAGATACTTCGCGTTCCCCGTGCATAGATGAACGGTTCGTCGCGAATCATCTCCAACACGTGTTGTTTCACAGGGAGGCCAGATCTCCCCGGGACAATACCTTTTGCGTCAAGCCGCTCGTAGAACGGTCGCCATCCTGGCAGGCCCGAGCGATGGGTCAAGAGCTCTCGGACTGTTGCTTGACCAACCTGCGTCCCTTCGAGCTCAACTAATACCTGTTGTACCGACGCATCGAGCGCAACCCTGGCGCGTTGTATCAGAAGCACTACGGATGTGACTGTCGCCAGGGGTTTTGTCAGTGAGGCGAGGTCATAGATCGTAGTGGGTTGAACGGGAAGGTCCGGAGGCTCTGACGACAATCGCCCGGCCACTGCCATACATTGCAACTCGCCCCCCAGGCGCACCGCCAATTGGGCGCCGGGAAAGACACCGTCGTCAACGGCCGATTGCAGCGCCGCCTGGATGACGCGATTGGTAGCCATAGACGAAATAGCTGTCACTGGTAGGGAGCGAAGCTGCTGATAGGCAAGCCGCGCGCCGTAATTTCCAGAACGTGTAAGTAGCGCAAGGCGGCCGGTTCGGATAGATTATAATCTTGGACTCGATTCCCCTTCGAGCTTCTCCTCCGATGCGGTCGCGGCGTCATGGAAGGCTTCTTGTTCTTCCACTTCCAACATACGCTCGAACATGCGCAGCGACGCACGCAATCGTTCGACCATGAGCAGCCGCTGTTTCTGGAGCGCAGAAAGATCTCGTTGCGTATCGGTCAGCTCGACTCTGGCCTGGCGGATCAATTCACCCGCCTTCAGTTCGGCCTCCTTGATAACGAGATCCGCCTCTCGTTGAGCATTCTGTTTCACATCCTCTGCCAGCGATTGAGCAGACACGAGGGTGTTTGACAAGGTTGCTTCCGTCCGCTTCAGCTCCACGAGCTGCTGCTCCAGAAATAAGATCTTTTCTCGCTGAACCGCTTGATCTCGATTCAACGATTCGACCGTCTGGGCCAGTTCTTCAAGGAAGCGATTGACCTCCTCTTTGTCGTACCCGCGAAAGGCGACCTTGAATACCATCTGTTGAATATCGAGTGGTGTAATTCTCATGGCATCCCCCATGGTCATCTCAGTTCATCCTCATGGCCAGTTCCTTAAGCGACTCCACAACTGCCTTTTGCAGAAAGATAATAATCAGGATCGCAATCATCGGCGACAAGTCTATCTGCATCCGCCATCGGATCCATCGACGAATCGGCGCGAGGACCGGTTCGGTCGCACGACTGAGAAATTGCACTATCGGATTCCATGGATCCGGGTTGACCCATGAGATTAGGGCGCGAGCGACGATCACCCACATATAGAGCTCCAGCACATAGTCGAGAATAGTCGCCACCGCCGAGAGAGCATTGCCTGCAACGAACATCAGTGGCCCAATTCCTTCGATCGTGCGGTGGCCGCTTTAACCGCCGCCATGAGCGCAGCACGAAATCCCCCCTGTTCAAGTTGATGAAGCCCGGCGATGGTCGTACCTCCGGGAGACGCCACCCGATCTTTCAATTGAGCGGGGTGCACCTGTGATTCCAGAACCAAGCGCGCCGCCCCGAGCACGGTCTGGGCGGCCAGAAGGTCGGCAGTCTGCCGCGGCAAACCCATCATCACGCCACCATCCGCCAACGCTTCAATCGCTTGAAATATATAGGCTGGTCCGCTGCCACTCAATCCAGTCACGGCATCCATCATTCGTTCCTCAACCAGCACCACCAGGCCAATCGCTTCGAACATACTTCGAACCATACGAACGTCGTCGTCGGAAACCCCGGCACCCGGCGCAAGAGCGGTCATGCCTTCCCGGATAAGTGCTGGAGTATTCGGCATCGCACGGATCACTCTCGCGGCCTCATCATTCTGTCCTGCAATGGTCTGAATCGTCACCCCTGCAACAATAGAAATCACAAGGCGGTGGGTCAGGATCTGGCCAAGCTCGCTGAGCACGGCAGGAAGCGTCTGAGGTTTCACTGCCAAGACCACCACATCAGCCCACAGGACCGCTTCACGGTTGTCGGGACCAACCTGAATGCCGAACTGACTTTTCAAGCGATCTCGGCGGTCGGCAACCGGATCCGCCGCCCATATAGACGCCATAGAACACACCTGTCCTCCGAGAAGGCCGCCGATCATCGCCTCGGCCATTTGGCCACCTCCAATGAACGCAATCCTGCTCGTGATCATCGCATTACGCCTGTCTGGCCCCAACAATAGCCTGATCGAGCCACATGCCGGATCGGCTCGACCACCAACGAACGAGACTCACCCATTACACCTCTAAACCGCCAGTCCACAGACGATCGCGTGAGATCATCCATAGCCGTAGCACAGTTTCTCAAAAGTACTAAAATATTGTACAGAAACCGCCCGGTAAATGTCAGCGCATTGACCCGAATCGCTTCTATCGATGGGAAAGTAGGGCGATCCCACTGACCATCGTCCCATTCACCCGGCCTTCCCGTCGATAGGAATAAAAGAGCTGATCCTGGCAGATGGTACAGAGATTCACCGACGACACGGAATGTAGGCACACACCGTCTCCTTCCACTTGCCGACGGATCAGGGCTTTGAGATCCAGCCGCGCCTTATGCCCTCGATAGTCATGCACAACCGACTCCCATTCAGGTAGTCCAGTTCGGAGTTGGTCAATCACCGGATCATCCACTTCATAGCAGCACGGGCCGGCCGACGGCCCAATGCTGACCCGCAGGTCCGACCGGGTCGATCCGAATCGCGTCGCCATCATCGCGAACGTCTTCGGCACAATCCCAGCCACAGCGCCCCGCCAACCGGCATGAATGGCCGCCACGACACGCCGACGGGGGTCATGGACGAGCACAGGGACGCAATCCGCCGTTCGTACCGCCACAGTCACGCCGGGCTGATCGGTCACCAGCGCGTCCCACCCGCCGGAAAACTGATCCGACTCGGTGAGTGGACGGTCCAGCACTAATGCATCGCTCCCATGGACTTGCTTGACAGACAGCAGCCACCCACGACCCTGTGCTCCAGACAAACGTGCAGGTACTCCTATCGCGAAGGCCAGCGAGTCCGCATGACGGCGCGTACCGAAGAAATGCCGGACACCACCACGCGCGGACGCAAACGCAGGAACCGTAATGACCGTTGCATACATGGTCATTCTCCGCCGGAACGACTCTCCACCATCAGACCTATCGACTTAGTCGACCTGCTTACGCAGGAATGTGGGTACATCCCACTCATCATCTGTCACCGCCGCAGCTCGCTCCATCGAGTCTCTTCCATCTCCCATTCGCCGCAAGAAAGTCGGCCGGTCGAGATCTTTGAGCGGTCGTTCCGCGTACGATCGTTCCCCCATCATCTGGGTTGCGCCGGCCATCGCCTGCTGCCCAGGACGGGAAGTGCGAGCCGCTGCGACGGGAACCGGAGTCGGCTGATCTTCCCGTTCAAACCCGGTGGCTATCACGGTCACGACCAGATCGTCGCCCATGTCGGGATTGATGACCTGCCCGACAATGATATTGGCTTCCGCATCGGCTGTCTGTTGGATAATCGTGGCCGCTTCCTCGATCTCGTGCAGCGACATATTGGGGCCACCGGTGATATTCAACAATACACCGCGCGCGCCTTCGACACTACCTTCCTCCAACAATGGACTACAAATCGCCTTTTGCGCCGCCTCAATCGCCCGATTCGTCCCGCGTGCCACACCCATCCCCATCACGGCGCGACCGGTATGCGACATCACGGTGCGGACATCGGCAAAATCCACGTTCACATGGCCGGTGGTCGTGATCACATCCGCAATTCCTTGAATCGCCTGCCGAAGCACGTCATCAGCCACCTTGAACGCCTCGAGCAGCGGCGTGGCTTTGTCGACGATGCCCAGCAATCGCTGATTCGGGATCACGAGCAAGGTATCCACATGGCGACGGAGATCGCGAATCCCTTCATCCGCATGAACCATCCGACGATGCCCTTCGTATGAAAATGGTTTCGTCACGACCCCGACCGTCAAGATGCCGAGTTCGCGCGCAATGCTCGCCACGATCGGCGCGGCACCCGTCCCGGTCCCGCCGCCCATTCCTGCGGTCACGAACACCATATCGGCGCCCTCAAGACATTCCCGAATCTGATCTTTGCTTTCCAATGCCGAATCTTTTCCGACTTCCGGCTTCGCCCCGGCGCCGAGTCCCCTCGTCCGTTCAGGACCCAGTTGAACCTTATATGACGCCCGCGATCGATCCAACGCCTGTAGATCGGTATTCGCTGCGATAAAATCGACCCGAGCCAATCCGGATGTGATCATGGTGTTCAGCGCATTGCACCCGGCGCCTCCGACACCGATCACTTTGATTCGAACGGGGGACACGACATCCTCTTCGAATGAAAACATCAGGACACCTCCCTTGATAAAATCCGCATAGCGGTCCCCCGCTACGCGCAACGGTTAAAAGAACTCGAACATCCAGGACTTCATACGATCGAACACCTTGTGCAGCGGCCGTCCGCTCCGCAGACCAGCCGTGGCCATCTCCTCAACATGGTGCCGGGCATGGAGCAACAAGCCAACGCCCGTGGCGTGCATGGGATTACTGACAATGTCGCGAAGTCCGCCGATTCCACACGGCGCGCCGCGCCGGCCCGGAAGATTCAAGACCTGTTCTGCCGCATCGGGCATCCCTTCCAACAACGACGTCCCACCTGTAATCACCACTCCTGCCCCCAGCATGCCTTCATAGCCGGCCCGCGCGATTTCCCGGCGAACCAGTTCGAAGATCTCTTCGACACGCGGTTCGAGAATCTCGGCAATGTCACGGCGCGAAAACGTCCGTGCGGGACGGTCCCCAACCGACGGTACTTCCACCGTCTCATGGCCTTGCACTAATCCCGTTCTGGCAATCCCACGGTGCAGCTTGATTTTTTCGGCTTCGGTTTGAGAAGTCAGCAACCCGATGGCGAGATCCTTCGTCAGGTTCTGCCCTCCGATCGGCAAGACCGCCGAGTGCCTGATACTTCCATCGAGGAAGATCGCAAGATCGGTCGTCCCACCACCGAGATCAACCATGACGACCCCAAGATCGCGCTCCTCCTGGCTGAGAACAGCCTCACTGGAAGCCAAGGGCTGCAACACCATATCCACGACATCGAGCCCCGCACGATTCACGCACTTGATGATGTTCTGCGCTGACGTCACGGCGCCGGTAATCACGTGAACGTTGACCTCGAGACGGTTTCCGGACAGACCCAACGGCTCCCGAACTCCCTCCTGCCCATCCACCATGAATTCACGAGGCAACACATGAAGAATCCGTCGTTCATGAGGGATGACCGCAAGAGTCCGCGCACTCTCGATCGCACGCTGAATGTCTTCCCGCGTGACTTCCGCCTTTTTGAGCGCCACCACTCCCTTGCAGTTCTCTGCGGAGATATGACTGCCTGCAATACCGGTATAGACAGAATTGATCTGAACCGCCGCCATCAGCTCGGCTTCCTCGACCGCCTTCTTGATCGATTCCACGGTGCTTTCGATATCGACCACGACGCCTTTCCGAAGCCCTCGCGAGGGGCTGGATCCGACCCCGATGATGTTGAGCGCTCCTTCATCGGTGACTTCCGACGCAATGGCGCAAATCTTCGTGGTCCCGATATCCAACCCGACTAGGATCTGATCACGCTTCGGCACAGCCCTCACACCCTTTCCCGCACAATAACTCGGTTGTCGTAACGCAGATCGATCTCACTCACCGTGCGCTTCCGGTCATCCAATGAGGTCGTCTTGAATGGCGGGTTCACCTTCCGGAACCGTTCCCACTGGTCAACAAGGGAATCGTCGCCGAACTGAAATCGCACCCCATTGGCTGACGCCACCACATTTGAGAAATTCGAGAGATCGACTTCAACCCGCCCGTCGAGAGTACCGGCCATGAGTTTGGCCAGCACGACCACGGACTGAACCGCGTTGCGGGCGCCGGGCTCGCCGTGCTGAAGGGACTGGAGCTCCAGCCCGGTCAACAATGGCAGCGTCTGGTCATCTTGCCTGCCCAATTTGACAAGGAGATGTCCGCTTTCATCGCTCAACCAATGGTCCGCACCCGTTTGAATAATGGCTGCCGGGGTGCGCTCCACGATGCTGACATGCAGAAGATGCGGCGGCCGGCGTTCAACCGTCGCTTCCTTGATCCAGGCGTGCGTCCGTACACGCTCGGCGAGAAACGAGGTACTGACTTGATGAAGCCCCATGCCCGGTTTCAAGACGAGCCGCTCCAACACCTCCGTTTTTGTCACCTGATGAATTCCCTCAATCTCTACGTCGCGGATTTCCAGCCATCCCTGAAGAGCCGGCCCCATCTCTCGCATGACCATGATCAACCCACAAAACAGCGCCGCAAGACCAAGAATCCATTTCCCCGCACGGAGCGCTCGTCGTCGACGCATGACGAGTTTTTCTCGATGCGCCCGTTGGCGCTGATCCGAGAGCTGGCTGGCACGAGCGCCTCTCCAATGATTCAGCCGAGGACCAATCGGGGACACAGGTCGCTTTCGCGCGATCATCTTCATGACCTGTTCCCTTCCGCTAACGGACGGGCGAAGCGGTCCGCGCGGACGAGTGCGGACTCGAGAATCCGTTCGGTCAGCTCGTCGTAGCCGATCCCTGCCCGTGCCGCCGCCATCGGCAGCAAACTCGTTTCGGTCATGCCAGGCACCGTATTGATCTCCAACACCACAGCACGCCCACGTGGCGTGATACGGAAATCGACCCGAATCGCCCCCTCACATCCCAATACCTCATACGTGCGCAGCGCGAGTTCGCGAATCTGTCTGGTTACCAACGCGGTCAACGGTGCAGGGCAGAGATATTGCGTGGTCTGTTTTTCATATTTCGCCGCAAAGTCGTAAAAGCCACCCGGCGCAACAATTTCCACGGCAGGGAGTACCAATGGAGCAGCCTCACACCTCCCGATGATCGACACCGTCACCTCGTGTCCGGGAATGTAGGCCTCGACCATGGCATCCACGTCGTATCGATGGGCCAAGGCCAGGGCGTCCCGCCATTGCGCCGGCTTCCGCACGATGGTGACGCCGATCGTGGACCCTTGCGACGCGGGCTTCACCACGATGGGCCAGCGCAATCTCGCCGACCGCATCACTGTCGCGCGTGAGACCTGCTCCCCGCGCTTCACAATCACGCCGGCCGGCACAGGAATGCGCGCTGAGTTCAAGAGCGTTTTCGTCGTCACCTTATGCATGCCGATTGCGCTGGCCTGAATGCCGGATCCGGTGTAGGGAATTCCCAAAGTTTCCAGGAATCCTTGGATCGCCCCATCTTCACCACCTGGTCCATGCAACGCGAGGAACACCAGCTCGATCTTCTGGTCGCGCAGATCATGAGCGAGCGTCGTTCCAACATCGATGGCCACCGCGTCATAGCCACGATGGACCAGCGACCGATGCACGGCGGCACCTGTCCGAAGCGACACCTCACGCTCAGCCGATTGTCCACCCATCAGCACCCCGATGCGGGCACAGGTCAGAAGGGGCCGTTCTGTCGGGCGAAGGTCGCTCATTACGACTACCTTTCTCCTACGATTTTGAGTTCAAGATCCAACCGCACCCCTGCCCGATGGCGAATCGCACCACGAACTTTCCTGATCAACGTCAACACGTCGGTTGCACGCGCTCGCCCACGATTGACCATGAAATTGGCATGCTTCATCGACACTTCAGCATCGCCGACACGCGCACCCTTGAGGCCGACCGACTCGATCAATCGGCCGGCAGAATCGTCCGGGGGATTCTTAAACACACAGCCGGCGCTCGGCATCGCGAGCGGTTGCGTATCACGTCGATAGTGGAGGTAGTCTTTGACTACTCGTTCAATCTCCGCTCGGACACCTTGCATCAATTGGAGCCATACGCCCACGACGATGCCGCGTGGCAGCAAGGCCCGTCGATATTCGAACCTCACCTGGGTTGCTTCGATGTCCACGATCTGGCCTTTCATGTTCACCATTCGAACCGCTTTCACTGCACTCTTCATTTCGCCGAGTTTCGTGCCGGCATTCATCACGACACATCCGGCCACAGTCCCTGGAATTCCCGCCGCCCATTCCAACCCCGTTAGAGAGTGGCGGATGGCGTATCCGATGAGCGTCGGCATCCCGACGCCTCCTTCGGCAAAGAGCACGGAGCTTGACTCCTCCTTAATCCCCCGCAACCGAACCAGACTGATCACAATGCCGCGAATACCCCCATCCCGGATGAGCAGATTCGTCCCGCCCAGGACGAAGATCGGAATTTTGCGCGCATACGCCTGCCGGACCACCAAACAGACATCGTCAAGATCAGCCGGCTCAACCACGACATCTGCCGGCCCTCCGATCTTGAACGAAGTGTAGGCTCGTAACGGAGCGTGGAAAGACACGGATCCCCGAAGCCCTGCCACAGCCGCTCGCATATCTGCCTGCGTATATCGCGCATGGACTCTCGAGGCACTCGTGACACGCCGACCTCTTCGCTCCATGGCATCATGCGTTGGGGGTTAATCGCGTCAATAACCCAAGCCCCGTCTTCCAAATATCCCCGGCCCCCAGTGTCATGACGAGATCTCCCGATTTCAGATGGGGCAACACCTCATCCGCCAATCTGTCTTTCTGTTCCACAAAGGTGACAGAGGGATGGCCGGCAGCACGAACAATCTCGGCCAGCTTGACTCCAGACACTCCTGGAATCGGCTGCTCGCCTGCCGCATAGATGTCCGTCAGGAACAGCAGGTCCGATTGGCCGAACGCCTTCGCAAAATCCTCCAACAAGTCTCGCGTCCTGGTATAGCGATGGGGCTGGAACAGCACCACCAACCGTCGGTCTTTCCACCCCTGCTTCGCTGCCGCCAGGGTCGCCTTGATCTCAGTCGGATGGTGCCCGTAATCGTCCACGACCATAATCCCATTGGCTTCCCCTCGCAGATGGAAGCGACGTTCTACCCCGGCATAGGCGGCCAACGCTTTTCTGATGAGGTCTACCGGCACATCCAATTCGATACCGATCGCAATCGCCACCAACGCGTTGGAGACATTGTGTCGGCCGGGTACCGCCAGGCGGAACGGACCCAAATTGCGTCCACGGTACTGGGCTCGAAACTCGGCGCCCCATTGGTTCAAATGAATGTCTGTCGCAAAGAAGTCCGGCATGACACCTTCGCGCTCGTTGAGCCCATAGGTCTGATAGCGCTTCACGATGTTCGGGAAGAGCGCTCTGAGCCGATCATCATCGGCGCACAGCACGGCCAGTCCGTAGAACGGCACCTTATTGATAAATTCGAGAAAGCACTCGTTGATGCGCTCCATGCTGCCGTAGTGATCCAGATGCTCCCGATCGAGGTTCGTCACGGCGACGATGGTCGGGGACAGACGGAGAAACGATCCGTCACTCTCATCAGCTTCCGCCACGAGAAAATCGCCTCGACCAAGCCGGGCATGACTCCCCAGTGCGTTGACTTTGCCTCCGATTACCATCGTGGGATCCAACCCGCCCTGCGCCAGCACATTGGCTACCATCGATGTCGTGGTTGTTTTTCCGTGAGCGCCGGCAATGGCGACCCCGAATTTCAACCGCATCAGCTCTGCGAGCATCTCAGCTCGAGGAATCACAGGAATCTGCTTCGCCTTGGCCGCCACGACCTCTGGATTCTGTGCCGACACGGCAGACGAGATGACCACCACTTGCGCTTCTCCTACATTCGACTCCTGATGACCGACGAAGATACGGCCGCCGAGTTCTTCCAATCTCCGCGTCGTATCGGAGGCTTGCAAATCCGAGCCCGTCACTCTGTATCCCAAGGTCAGCAGCACCTCGGCGATGCCGCTCATCCCCGACCCCCCGATTCCGACCAAGTGAATCTGTTGCGTCTTGCGAAACATTGCCGTGCGCCTTACTCCACCAACCGCTTGATACGACTGTGATCCCTGTCCACGTTGCCCAATGCCGCTAGCCTCCTGCCGCTCCAACAGACCGGTTATCATCATGATGTCCCCCCATCAGTGCGTAGCATTCGCGGACAATACTCTCCGCTGCATCGATTCGCCGTAGAGAGAAACTGGCCTCGCTCATCCCGCGCAACCGCTCAGGATTCCCCAAAATACCCGACACTGTACGGACCAGCAGGGTACCGGTGAGTTCAGATTGCCGCAGCATCACGGCAGCCCCTGCCGCTTCCATCACTTTGGCGTTCTGCGTCTGGTGATCGTAGATGGCAGACGGCAGGGGAATCAGAATAGCCGGCTTTCCGCACGCTGTAAGTTCCGCCACCGTCATGGCGCCGGCCCTCGCCACGACCAGATCCGCCTCCCGTAGCGCCGACGGCATGTCATAAATAAACGGCATGACGTGCGATTCGATGCCGGCTCGACGATAGGCCTCGGCGACCCTTGCATGGTCGGACTCGCCGGTCTGATGGGTCACCGCGAGTTGAGGCAGTTGTGTCATCAATTCGGACAATCCTTCTATCACCGCTGTATTCAGGGCCTTCGCCCCCTGGCTCCCACCGAAAACCAACAGACGTGGCGGTCCCAATTTCTCGCGGCCCTGCTGCACGCCGTCCAGAAATGCCTTACGTATGGGGGTTCCCACCACGTGTACCTTGGAACGATCGAAGGACTCAGCCGCCGACTCGAATGCGAGAAACACCCGTTGGGCAAACGGCCCCACCGCCTTGTTTGCCATACCGGGATTCGCATTCGGCTCAAGAATCACCCGAGTCACCCCCTTCCAAGCCGCGGCAAGCAGCATCATCGGACTCGTATAGCCGCCGACCCCGATGACCAGATCAGCCCGCCTCGTCTGCAGAATGTGCAGGCACTGCCACCAGCTAATCGGCATGGCGCACAAGCCCGTTAGAGCTCCGAGTACCCCCTTCCCCATTACCGGTTTGGCACTGATCAGAGCCAGGTCAAATCCCTCGTGATCCAGTACGTTCGATTCAAGTCCGCGCGTCGTCCCCACAAAGAGGACCTTGGTCCTGGGATCGCGCCGGAGAAACTCACGCGCCAATGCCACAGCCGGGTAGAGGTGCCCGCCGGTTCCTCCTGCTGCAATGACAATCGTCATCCGTAATCCGACCCGCCTCGCCCACCACGCGACTCGCCGGCATGGCGATCGCGGGAAATGCTGAGCAGAATCCCTACGCCGATCAGACTGACCACCAGCGATGACCCTCCGTAACTGACGAACGGCAAGGTGAGCCCTTTCGTCGGCAACAACCCGGTCACCACCGCCGCATTCACCAACGCCTGACCGCCGATCAACAAGGTAATGCCCATGCCCAGATAACGGCCGAACGGCACCCGCGCGCGGGCAGCGATCTGGAAACCTCGCCAGACAAACAATACGAACAGCAGAATCACGGTGGCGGTCCCGATCAGTCCCAGTTCTTCGCCGACCAGCGCCAAAACGAAATCTGTATGGGCTTCCGGAAGAAAGTAGAGTTTCTGTTTGCCCTCGCCTAATCCCACTCCGAACGGACCGCCGCTGCCGAAGGCTAAGAAGGATTGCGTGATTTGGAACCCGGCATCCGATGCATCCTTCCATGGAGCCAGAAACGTCATAAGCCGTTGGCGTCGATAACTGGACCCAAGCACCAGCACCAACACGACCGGAATTGCGCAGAGGCCTAAGGCCACGAGATGGGAGATACGCGCTCCAGCGAGAAAATACATCCCGACCGTCACAAGCCCGAGCACCACAACCGTCCCAAGGTCCGGCTCCAGCAGCACCAAACCGCTCAGTAGTCCGATGACGACCAGGGCTGGCAGAAGTCCATTGCGAAACAGCGTGATCTTGTCCCCTTTGTTGGTGAGATACGCTGCCATATAGATCACCGCCACGAGCTTGACCATCTCCGCTGGCTGAACTGAGACGATCCCCAACCGCAACCATCGCCGAGCCCCATTGGCAGCCACACCAAGCGACGGCACCAGTACCAGGACGAGCAGAAGCAACATACAGGCCAACATCGGGATGGACAGCTTCTTCCAGAACGTGTAATCGATTCGCGACGTGAGATGCATGAGGAGAAAGCCGAAGGCGAGCCAGGCGACCTGCCGCTTCAGGAAAAACCCAGGATCCTGAAATCGATTGCCCGCCACGATGGCACTCGCGCTGAAGACCATGACGAGCCCCACCAGCGCCAACGTCATCGTGAGCGCCAAAAGCGTGTGGTCCGCCACCACCCGTTGCTTGCCACCAGATCGTTGGCTGGGCTGGGACCATGGGAGCGCCAGGGTCCCGGCTGAACGATGTGCCATTGCTCAGAACCGCCCCTCTTTCGCTTTGCACATTACGTCGGTAAGGCATGGACTAACGCCTTGAATTGCCGGCCACGGTCTTGATAGTCCGCAAACATGTCAAAGCTGGCACAGGCCGGAGACAACAATACGACGTCGCCCGGCGATGCGCCCTGCGCTGCAAGACTGACCGCGTCCCGCAAGGTGGCCGCCTCACTCATCGTCGCGACCCCGTGCCAAGCCTGTCGCAACAGCGGCGCGGCTTCTCCGATCAGAATCACGCGCGTGACCCGCCGGCTGACCGCCTGGGTGAGTCGAGCAAAATCGCCTCCCTTATCCCGTCCGCCGGCAATGAGCCAAATTGGTTGATCAATGCTCTCCAGTGCTTTGAGTGTCGCATCGACATTTGTACCCTTTGAATCATTCACAAATCGGACACCGCGACGCTCGCGGACGATTTCAAGGGCATGTTCGAGTCCGGGAAACGTCGCGAGGACACGACGAATCACGTCGAGCGGACAACCACACAGCAGGGCATAGGTCGCGGCCACCATGACATTCTCCACGTTGTGGTTGCCGATGATACGGATCTCGCTTCGCCGACAGATCTCTTGCCGGACCCCGGTCACCGTCGTCACGATCTGTTCGCCATCTATGTATGTTCCCCCATACATATCGGCATCGATCACAGACCCTCTTGTAATCCCAAGCCGAGTCGCACGGACTCGATGTCGCAACGCTGCCACACGGTCGTCGTCAAGATTGAGCAGCGCAAAATCAGAGGCAACTTGATTCTCGAAAATCCGTTGTTTGGCCGCGATGTATTCATCCAGCGAGTCATAACGGTCCTGGTGATCAACCGTCACGTTGAGGAGGGCGGCGATCCAGGGGTGGAATCGGTCAATCGTCTCGAGCTGGAAACTGGAGACTTCGACGACGAGATAATCGAATGGACTCGGCTTCCCTGCTTGGTTGGCGTGAAGGTCTTCCACCGCCGCTTCGCTCAAGGCGATGCCCAAATTTCCGCCGACAAAGGCCCGCTTGCCGCTCTCAGCAAGAAATTGACCGATCAACGTCACCGTCGTGCTCTTGCCGTTCGTCCCAGTCACGGCGAGGAGCGGGCTTCGGAAGAACTGCGAGGCCAGCTCCAATTCACTGATCACTTTCACTCCACGCCGACGGACCGTTTCGAGTGCGGCCAGCCGATAGGGCACTCCGGGGCTAATCACGACGAGGTCCGCTTCGTCGAGAGACGATTCGTACTGCGCCCCGACGGTCACACCGACATGATCGCGATCGATAGAGCCGAGGGCCGATGTCAAGTCCGCCGATTCCTTTCGGTCGGCAACTGTGACACGGGCGCCTGCCGCCTGAAGCAACCGGCAAGCGGCTACTCCGCTTCTGGCAAGCCCCATGACTGTGACACGAGCGCCCGCGAGTTCCACAACTGCTTCTCCCACCATGCCATCACCGGAGCTTTAAGGTGCTCAGACTCAACAAGGCCAACAGGATGGCGATAATCCACAACCGCACCACAACCTTGGGTTCTTCCCATCCTTTCATCTCAAAATGATGATGGATGGGTGCCATGAGAAAAATGCGCTTCCCTCGTGACTTGAACGAGACCACTTGAAAAATGACTGAGACGGCTTCAATCACAAATACTCCGCCGACCATCAAGAGCAGCAGCTCGTGCTTGCTAATCACCGCGACCGTGCCCAACGCCGCGCCCAGAGGAAGTGATCCCACATCTCCCATGAACACAGAAGCCGGATAGGTGTTGAACCACAGGAATCCCAGGCTCGCCCCCAGGATGGCGGCGGTAAACACCGCGAGTTCCCCGGCGCCTTCGATGTGCTGAATCAGCAAATAGTCCGACATCAGCCGATGGCCTACGACATAGGCGACAATCGTATAGGCCAGCGCCGCGATCATGATGGGTCCGACCGCGAGTCCATCGAGACCATCGGTCAGGTTGACGGCATTGGAACTCCCCACAATGACCAGGACGGCAAAGGCCACATACCACCAGCCGAGATCCGGAACGACGTTCTTGAAAAACGGAATGCTGAGCTTGGTCGTATAGCCGGGCAGGAAATAGAGGACCAACGCAATTGCCAATGCCAGAGCTACTTGCGCCGTGAACTTCTGCCACGGCAACAACCCCTTCGATTGGGTCTTGATAAACTTGAGATAGTCGTCGACAAATCCAATTGCTCCGAACCCCAGCGTCGCTGCGAGCACCAGCCAGACATAGGGTTTCGCGATATCGGCCCAGAGCAGCGTCGAAAGGACTACCGCGAACAGAATGAGAATGCCGCCCATCGTAGGCGTGCCGCTCTTCGCCAGATGGCTTTTGGGGCCGTCATCGCGAATCTGCTGGCCCAACTTGATGGATTGCAGTTTCCGTATCACCCATGGAGCCAGCACAAACGCGATCAAGAACGCCGTCACAGCCGCGTAGATGATCCGGAAGCTCAGGTATCGAAAGACATTCAGAAATGAATATTCCGTGTGAAACGGATACAGCCAGTTATAGAACATGCGGCCTTTACGTTGAAAATGAGTCGTCCCTTCTAACGACTCTTGCGTCGAACGGGCACCGATCGCCTAGGATGCCTGCTTGATGACTGCCCTCATCCCCGTCAGCGCTTGCACAACCTGCTCCAATTTCATGCCGCGAGAGGCCTTCACCAGCACCACATCACCCTGCCGCACGATTCGCTTGAGGTGATCAGCCGCTGCCGCCGCATCGACCACTTCGTCGATCTGCAGACTCGCCATCCCGCTCTGCCGGGCCCCTTCTGCGATGTCCCGGCCCAACGTTCCGCAGACGATCAATCGCGACAGCCCCTGTGTGGCCAGAAACAATCCAACGTCCCGGTGCATTCGTTCTGCCTCAGGGCCGAGTTCGAGCATGTCTCCCAACACGGCAACCCGTTCGCGCGCCGGACTCCACTGTGCCAGCAACTGCAGTGCCGCTTTCATCGAAGCAGGGTTGGCGTTGTAGCAATCGTTGATGATGTGGATGCCGTGATGGGTTACCACCTGCGACCGCATGGCGGCAGGGCGGAACCGGCCCAACCCTTGGGCAATCATCGAACCGGACAGGTTCAATGCCGCACCCACTGCCGAGGCTGCGAGCGCGTTGGTGACGTTGTGAATTCCATGCACCTTGATCCGGACAATCGTGGGACGGCTCTTTCCAGGAAGGTGCAAGTGAAAGGTCGTGCCGTGGCGAACATCGGACGTCACCCCGCTCGCGCGGACATCGGCCATCTCCGAAAAACCAAACGACATGACACGGCATTGCGCGCGCGCGGCCAGATAGTCGAAGTAGGGATCGTCGGCGTTCACAATCGCCGTGCCGTCGGTTGGGAGCAGGTCGAGCAACTCCGCCTTGGCCTGTGCCGATCCTTCCATACTTCCAAAGAACTCGAGATGATCGGGGCCGATATTGGTGATCACTCCGATCATAGGCCTGACCATCTCACAGAGCCTCGTCGTTTGCCCTCGCTGATCCACTCCCATCTCAATCACGGCCGCTTGATGGCGAGCCGTGAGCCGAAGCAGGGTATAAGGCACGCCGATCCGGTTGTTGAAATTTCCTTCGGTCTTCAACACCGGCCACCGCTGAGCTAACACTGCGGCCACCATCTCTTTCGTCGTCGTCTTGCCGTTGCTCCCCGTCACTGCCACGACTGGAATATGGAACCGGCTGCGATGATGCGTCGCCAACTGCTGGTAGGCAAACAAAGGATCGCGTACGCCGAAAAGAAAAGGTGCGGATCGCCCCTCGATCCGGCGCACCGCAGCGGAGTTTGGGGGAAGGCGATATTCATCGTGAACGATGGCGCCCGCGGCGCCCCGTGCCAGCACGGCCGGCACAAACTCATGACCATCAAATCGTTCGCCTCTGAGCGCGACGAAAAGATCGCCGCGACGAACCGATCGGGAATCCGTGCTGATCTGTCTGATCCTGTGCCTTCCCGATAACGAATCCTGTCCGGCAAGCACCGTCACGCTAATGACTTCCCGTAATTCCTCGACCGTAAAGAGTCCCATCGATTCCTTCGACTCCTTATCCTGCGCAATCTCGGCCGTGGCCTGAACTCTCACGCGCAATCCTGCAATTGCTGAATCGCCTCGCGAGCCACTTCACGATCGTCAAAATGAAACTTCTTGGTGCCGATGATTTGATAATCTTCATGCCCCTTGCCGGCGATGAGCACCATATCCCCCCGTCGCGCCTCGCGAATGGCTGTGCTGATCGCGTCACGGCGATCCGGGACCAAGTGATACCGCACATGATTGCGGCGAACGAGTGCATCACGCACGCCGATCTCTACTTCATGGAGAATCGTCATCGGATCTTCGGTTCGAGGGTTGTCGGAGGTCAGGATCACTACGTCACTGTATTCCACGGCGGCGCGCCCCATCTTCGGCCGCTTTCCTCGATCCCGGTCACCACCGCAGCCGAACACGGTAATGATCCGATCGGTCTTTAATGCCTGCGCTGCTGTGAGCAGCCGGAGGAGGGCATCTTCCGTATGGGCATAATCGACGACAACGGTAAAATCCTGCCCGGATGAAACGCGCTCGAAACGACCTGGAACATTCATGATATGGGCAGTTGCTTCGCAGATCTGATCGGGCGTCGCTCCATCGTGCAGCGCCACCCCGATCGCGCCCAGCAAGTTATAGACGTTGTGTTCCCCGACCAACCGGCTCTCGACAGAAAACGAGCCTGCGGGAGTCTCCGCAGTAAACACCGTCCCGGTCAGCGAGAGGCGCACTCGTTTCGCCTTAATGTCGGCCTGATTCTGAATGGCATAGCTCCAGACCGGCACAGGACAAGCCGCCTGAACCGCTTTCCCTCGAGGATCGTCTATATTAACAAGGGCGCGCTTTCCGACCTTCTGCCCTCCAGCCAATCCAGTAAACAATCGCAACTTCGCCTCAAAGTACTCATCCATCGTCTGATGAAAATCGAGGTGATCCTGTGTGAGATTCGTAAAGACCGCCACGTCATACTCGCAGCCCGATGTCCGGTCTAATGCAAGGGCATGGGACGACACTTCCATTACTGCAGCGGTGAGTCCGCTCTCAACCATCTTCGCCAAGAGGGCTTGAAGGTCGAGTGCGCCGGGCGTCGTATGAGGAGCCGGAAACGTCTCTTGACCGATCTGGTACCCCACCGTGCCGATCAACCCCACCCGACGACCAATCCCTTCGAGTAACGCCTTACAGAGATACGTCGTCGTCGTCTTTCCATTCGTACCTGTCACGCCGATCATCGTGAGTCTGGCGGATGGACTCCCATGAAACCGGCTGCCGAGAAGACCGAGCGCCTTGCGCGAATCAGCCACCAGCACAAGCGGTAGCGACCCCGATGCCGTAGATATCTGCGCGACCACCGCAGCTGCTCCAGCCTTGATCGCCTGCTCGATAAATCCATGACCATCGACGCGCTCACCCTTCACCGCAATAAAAAGACTCCCGCCTGTCACGGTCCGCGAATCGTCCGTGATCGCATACACTGGACAACTCATATCGCCGCGCTGCTCCAACACCGCAACCTGCCCACGAAGCCCTGCGAGCAACTGTGTGAGAGTGGTAGAATCGCGCGCCATGGCCTGTCAGTGGTCTTTCATCGCCAGTGCGATTTTCACCGTGTCATCTCTAGACACGCCGAGATAGTTGAGCACCTGCTCGCCAACCCGACGAAAAACGGGCGCCGCCACGGTCCCGCCCCAGGCTTCCCCTTGAGGTTCATCGAGTACAACGATCATCGCCAGCCGCGGAGATTCTGCCGGCACATACCCGACAAACGATCCGACGAACTGCGTGGAGGAATACGTGCCGGTTCGCGAATCAATTTTTTGCGCGGTCCCGGTTTTACCAGCCACCCGGAACCCTGGAATCGCCCCTTTCGCACCCGTTCCATTTGTCACGACCCCTTCCAACATCGTCGTCATAGTCCGGGCCGTGTCTTGCGACACCACTCGGCGCTTGACTTGGGGCAATACCTCCTTGAGCAAGCGACCCTTCTGATCGCGAACTTCGGAGACCACATAGGGCTTCATCATGACGCCCCCATTGGCGAGGGTCGCCATCGCCGACACCATCTGGAGAGGAGTCACTCCCACCTCCTGTCCCATCGAAATCGACGCGAGCGATCGACGGCCCCAGTCTTTGGGGGACTTCAAGAGTCCGTTCACTTCACCCGGCAGATCGATCTCCGTACGTTGACCAAATCCAAACGCCTGGAGATAACGATACAGCCGCTGCTCTCCCAGAGCCATTCCGGTTTTGGCGGCACCGATGTTACTGGATTTTTGAATCACCTCAGAAAACGTCATCCACCCCAGCCTGTCATGGTCATGAATGGTCGTATTCGCGATCACCATCTGACCGTTCTCGCCGAACACCAAGGTGTCCGGCGCCATGACTTTTTCTTCAATCGCCGCAGCCGCGACCATCGCTTTCATGGTCGACCCAGGTTCGTACGTGTCTGTCAGGGCACGATTGCGCCATCGGTCTGGCGTCAACGCGGCAACGACATTCGGATCGAATCGTGGGCTGACGGCCATGGCGAGAATCGCACCGGATTGCGGTTCCATAGCGATGATGATTCCCGACTTGGCACGGGTATGGGTGACGGCCTCCTCGAGTTCTTTTTCTGCGATGTATTGGATGACCTCGTCGACGGTCAGCGTAAGGGCATGTCCTGGTGTCGGCGCTTGTTCCGCCAAACCTTTAGGAAACACCGTGCGGCCCAGCGCATCGCGCTGCAGCACAGTGACGCGCTTCTCTCCATGCAGGTGTGAATCGTATCGGCGCTCGAGACCCTCAAGTCCCTGTCCATCCATTCCGGAGAATCCGAGAACATGGGCCAACAATGGGCCCTTGGGATAGAACCGTCGTCCCTCCATCACGACCCCGATACCATCCAACGACAACTGTTCCAGTCGTCGGCCTTGCTCAGGCTCGATCTTTCGAGCCAACCACACGAAGCTCTTGTCCTGTCGAAGCTTTCTCTCGAGCTCATGGCTTCGCATCTGAAGCACCGGAGAAAGATGTCGGGCGACGGTCGATGGGCTCTCCAACGATGTCGGCACGCCGAACACGGATGGCACCTCCACATTCATCGCGAGCACTTTGCCGTGCCGATCCGACACGGTACCTCTGGCCCCTTCGAAAGATACGGTCTTTTGATGTTGCCGATCCGCCTTGGCCGTGAGTTCTGCTGCTTGAAGCACTTGGAGCGTGACCAGCCGAAATAGAATTATACTGAACCCGCAAAGGAGCAGGATCAGCATCACATACCGACGACCGCGAGAAGGGCCGACAGTCACTCGCTCTCCTTCCCGGTTAAGTCTCGTTTTGCCAGACGGACTTGCTCCACGGATGGAAGTGCCGGAGAAGGAGCATCTCCAGGCTGATGCACCATCAGCACTTGTCCCTGCTGCGGCGGCACCAGTCCCAATTTTTCAGTCGCCACTTTGGCGATTCGCGCTGGAGCCGTCAGCGCGGAAAACTTCACTTGCAATTGATCCCGCTCTCGCTCGAGCAATACTTTCTGAGTTTTCAACCGTTCGATGTGATATCCCAAACGAACGACATCCACACGCTCCCACACAAACACGAAGACCAACAACACACCGGCGACGATCGTCACTGTCTTCATGAGTGACCCTCCTTGGATACCCGTTGGGCAGCACGCAACTTGGCACTGCGGGATCGAGGATTCACGTCCGACTCTTCCCTGGTGGGGATCTGCGGCTTCTTGGTGAGCACCATCAGTGCAGGATCGTTCTTGCTGGAGAGTGCTCGTAACGTGCGTTTGACAATCCGATCTTCGAGCGAATGGAATGCAATCACACAGAGGCGGCCGCCGGGAGACAATGCGTCTGCCGCATTGCGCAACGCCGGCTCGAGACACTCAAGCTCCTGATTCACTGCAATCCGAATGGCTTGAAACGTGCGGGTGGCACAGTGAATCCGGCCGCGCCGATAATTCGCCGGCACAGCTCCCTCGATCACTGAGACCAATTCTTTCGTCGTCGTCAAGGGCCGGCGTTCTCGCGCGCGGACAATGGCACGCGCGATTCGGCGAGAAAACCGTTCTTCGCCAAACTGAAAAATCGCGTCGGCCAGCTGAGGCTCCGGCCATCGATTGACAAGATCAGCTGCGGTCCCGCTCATCGATTGATCCATGCGCATATCCAACGGACCATCTACTTGAAAGCTAAAGCCGCGAGCAGGTTCTTCCAGCTGCAGGGACGAGACTCCTAGGTCAAACAAGATTCCATCGACCTGACCAATGCCACTGGCAGTAAGATGCTGGTTCAAATCCATAAAATGCCCATGAAGGAGGAGGACGCGGTCGCCGAATCGCGCGAGCCTGTTTCGACTGGCTGTGATGGCGGCAGCATCGCGATCAAGCCCAATGAGCCTGCTATCAGGACTGCTCGCTTCAAGAATGTGCTCCGCATGTCCACTGTACCCCACTGTACAGTCAAGATAGATTCGACTGCCCTCCCGAACGAGCCAAGACAGTACTTCTTTTGGCATGACCGGAATATGTCGTGAAGCTTCCATCGACAACTATAAACCAAATTCACCCACTTTCTCCCACTCAGGTGGGCAGTATACACTCCTCAAAAGACTTGTCAAATAGAAAATTCATGTACTTATGAGGCCTGTACTCCTTTTTTCAGCACGATTATATACTTGACAAACCCCAAGGGTTTAGGGTACCCTCTGACCAGGTACACAAGGGGGGCGTCATGAACAAAAATCTACTGAGCGGGAAGCACCTGAACGATGAGACAGCGGCCTATGAACATCTGGCAGCAATCAGATGGCCGGAAGGCCCCATCTGTGTCCATTGCCAAGGGAAGAAAGTCTATACCCTCAAGGTCGCGGGTACCTCTCGCGTGGTCTTAAAGTGTGGCACGTGTCGCAAACAATTCTCCGCGACAGTTGGCACCATCTTTGAGCGTTCGCATATTCCTCTCAGCAAATGGTTCATGGCATTTCAACTGATGGCCTCATCCAAAAAAGGAATGAGCGCCCATCAACTTCATCGCATGTTGAACATCACCTACAAGTCTGCCTGGTTTCTGGCGCATCGTATCCGCCACGTCATGAAGCAAACCCCGTTCGGCGGCAAACTCGGCGGAATCGTCGAAGCCGATGAAACCTACATCGGCGGCAAGTCACGCGGACGCGGACACATACAAAACAAAATGCCTGTATTCGCGCTCGTAGAGCGTGGTGGCAAGGTTCGCTCATTCACCATGCCAATGGTCACCGCTGTCAATTTGAAACGCGCGATCACTGACCACGTTGAGAAATCCGCCACGCTCATGACCGATGAATTCGTCGGCTACAAGACTGTCGGAAAAGAATTTGTTGAGCACCACACGGTGAATCACTCCGAGAAAGAATATGTGCGCGGCAATGCGAGCACCAATACCGTGGAAGGATACTTTAGCTTGTTGAAGCGCGGACTGACCGGCACATATCACCACGTGTCAGCGCGTCACCTGCATCGCTATTTGGATGAATTCAATTTCCGCTACAATGCACGGACAGTGAACGATGCGATCCGCAATCACGGAGCGATCCGAGCCACAGAAGGAAAGCGCTTGCAGTATCGGTGACTAGTCAGGCGCGGGGCTTCGATGCAGACTTGGACTTCGATCGTTTCGGCATGACTGGCTTCTTTGAAGCAGGACTCTTGAGGACTTCACGGATGATGTCATCTAGCTTCATAGGGTTGAGTGATATGGGTTTAGCTTTGGCCATTGGTCATTTGTTAAAGAAAACTACCAGGATTGACACAACTTGATTATTATAGTCATACTGTTGAAAGCGTTGGAGGGTGGCAAGCAACACCCTGACTCTCTCTCCGCCTAACGCCTTATGGAGTAGGGTTTGCTAGGCAGAGGTCGAGGCGTCCGAAGAGGTCCACCGAGTGGTGGGCCTCTTTTTTTTGGCTGTCTGATCCTCATTTCATTCCTGCCTCCTTTCCGGGCCGATTTGTCTGCTTTGGCCCTGGCTTACCGCCGCAGACAATACACCGAAGTCAGGAAGTGGAATCTATGAAAAGAGCATCAGGGGTGCTCGCCACCCAATCAGTTATATCAAGCTGACTTCATCGCCCTCCTTATGAATCTTTCCCTGTCTCAATAGGCGACGAATCACGACATAGAAGTTTCGACAGCTCGGGCCAAACCGATCATTCATCGGAAATCCGCCGAGTGACATATGTTCTCTGAGTTTACTCATCGAAATAGGACGATCTAATTGACTTAGAAAATGGATAACGGCTTCCGGGGCGGACATATCTTCCAGCGTGCGACCAGTCTTGACGGTGTATTGCATCAGTTCAGCCGCTGCGATTCGCTTTTTGAACTCAATGAATAACACCAGGTCTTTCTCCAATCTCCTCGCGATGAGATCCGCCTTCTTCTCCCAATGCAAGATGACTTCTTTCGGAATCGTAGCGCTCATTTGTCTCCTCCAAATTTGTCGCCCACAACTCCAACGAGCGGACGGTAACACGACTCGACCCTCAAGGCAAGTCGGAGTATTTCAATGAACTCGAATGTAATATTCGAAATTTCTAGAATTCTTGACACAATCTCGAATCAGGTGTACCCTAGTTGCCCTTCCGCAAAGCAATCCCCGCGCCATACATCGCAGTGTTGACAATTATTCTAATCTGTCTTAGTGTCGCCATATGCGGCTGGACAAAGTGTCTACCACAAGATATGGGTGGAGTGATTTTTACGATACGGTGCTGGGCCCTGAGCTAAAGATTAAACCACGGCAGATTCTGATGGGTGTTTTAGAAAATATTGGTCCAGCGTCCGTATCCCAGATTAAGGATGCCATTTCCCATAATGGGAAATGGAAGGAACAATTTGGCCAGAGGTTCTGCTACTTATACCATTTGCTGAGAAGACTACATCGATCCGGGATGATTGGGTGGGGAGAAGATGACCGACTCTTTGTGTGGGCAAACAGAAAAGCGCCCACCAGACCACGGACCTGATGGGCGCTCTCAAAAAACCTGCTGGGGCTGTAGCCTAGTGGATTAGGCGCCGGTTTCGTAAACCGGGATGAACATCGTCGGACGCCGCCAAAGCTAACCGACTTTGTACGCGGGTTCAAATCCCGCCAGCCCCTCCAACCATTCTAGAAGGCGATGTAAGTATACCAACCACACTATACTTGTCAAGTAGCATGTTCTATAAGAACGGCTCAGGTTTCAGTTAATTCTCGCTAATTTACCCTCAAATAGAATTTTGAAAAACTGTGAGTTACCCTAGTCGTGGGGCAAAATGGTGGGTGCGTCAAATATATAATCATCTTTTTCAGTTGAAGAAATCGTATGGTTTTGGCACTACACGAGGGGCTGTGGATAGTGGGGGCAATGGCCACTATTGGGCGGGGAGAATCCTCGGACACGTCAACTTTGGACTCTCAACAAACAGCGTAGGTTTTGGCAATATCGAGCAGGCTCCCTGGGCAATTCACCTACACGCACGGTGTTGGCGAGTTTCATTGACAAGGATCTGTGTCGGGTTGAAAATGGTCGAATGCATTCGCTCACGATAACCAAATCCCTCTGCGTGATGGTCGTGATAGTGGCAATTGCCCTCACGCTCGGCGGAATCAACGCCGCCACAACATCAGCGGCATCACCACTCTTTTGGTGTGCCGATCAAAAAGGCGATCGACTATATTCTGCAACTGAAGGGCCCGGATGCGTGCCGCTTGCTGAAAAGAAAGAAAACCGGACCACGGAGCAAGACGGGGAAACATCTGCAGACAACAAACCGGAACGCGAATTCAAGGTTGAGAACCTGCAGGATGATGTCACGACGTTTCTGAACAAATATCGCCGCTTCCTCGATTGCTGCAAGACCGACATCGCGGAACTTCAACAAGTCGAAGAAATGGGAAACGAGGTTGGAGATTTGCTCAAGTCCACCCAAAAAAATATGTCGAATCATTCGATGGCCTCGCGCGGCATCATGCTTCGCGAAATGATCCCGACTGTTTCTAAGGCCCGTGCCGATCTCAAGAAACTGCGTGCCACGCTTGAACGCATTGGTGCCTCGACCGAGAGGCGCGATTCAGGAGACTTAGAAACCTCGGGTCAGGAAGCCAACGCGATTCGGGAAATGGAAGAATCAATTGAGAGAGATATCCGAGCGCCGAAGTTGTCGACGGGACCAAAAACGGGCGCTAGCATCGGCAGCGCACCATCGGCAGGACCGGGTATCGGAAAAACTCCGAAGACCGGTAACACGATCGGTGCGGAAGGCGTCACCGGCCAAGGCATCGGGGCGTCGTCGAAACACAGCCATGACATCGGTGGTTCAGGCCCAGCAGGGTTTGGGATCGGTGCGACAGGCCGTGCCGGTCCTTCCATCGGAGATTCCACCTTCAACAGTGATTCCTCTTCAGCGGTCGGCTCATCGCTGCAACGTTCCACGGTGGGATCTAGCCTGTCGGATTCTACGGTAGGATCAAGCTTCGGCGGCTCGAGCGTGGGTTCAAGCCTCGGAGAATCGGGTGTCGGCTCGTCATTCGGATCGTCTTCAGTTGGTTCCTCCATCCAAGAACGCGGCACCGCCCCGCGGCAGTAATCGCTCTCACTGGCTTGACAGAGTAGTCGGCACTAATTCCCAGGTCTCTCCCCGATTTTTACTCCTATACAATCCACTGCCGTTTGTTCCTGCATAGAACACATTCGGATCGGTCGGACTCTGCACGAGCGATCGAATATTGAGCGTCACAAAACCCCTGTTCAGCGTACTCCACGTCGTCCCACCATCTTCGCTCCGATGAACGCCTTCCCGACCTCCCAGATAAATGACGCCCTTCTTCGTACGATCCAAGATCATCGAAAACAACATCTGATCCTGAAGCGACTGTCCGATCTGTACCCACGCTTTTCCGCCATCCGTCGTCTTATAGAGCCCCGACAACGTGGAGGCGTACACTGTCTCCGGCTCAAACGGATCGACCAGCACCGCCGTCACACTGAGCGCTCGCGACGACTTAATGATGTCGGGTGACACGAGACCGTTGTTCATCTTCTCCCAATGGCCGGCCTCGTCAATGGTTTTATATACTCCGCCGCTCGTGCCCGCGTATAAGATCGCCGGCCTCGTCGGATCCATACCCAATGTGACAACCATCAGCACTTCCTTCATCCCTTCCATTTTCTTCACCCAATGCTCGCCGCCGTCCTTCGTCTCGGATACACCCATCGTCGTGGCAAGAAAGATGTGGTTGCTGTCTGTGGGATCGAACAGGAATTGATTGACCACCGACGAGATCGTTGCATCGTCCAACCCCGAACGCATCGAAACCCAGTGCTGCCCGCCATCGTGACTTTTAAAAACAGCATCGCCCTTCGTACCCGCATAGACCGTAGCTGGGTAGGCTGGATCGACCGCCATCGAGATCACACGCGAGTGGCTCATCCCATGTGACAGATTCGTCCAGGTCAGGCCCCCATCGCGCGTCTTATAGATGTAATCGTTCGTCGCAACGTAGATGATGTCAGGATTTTTAGGATTAAGCTGGATGACGACAATGGGATCTCCGCGATTACAACCAAAGAGGGGAAAGCCAAGGAAGAGCAACAATAGGAAGGCAAGTCGTTTCATGAATTTAGCTTGAGGCGATGTTCGGATGCGAAGGTGGCTGGGGCACTCTCCACTGCATCAGTCTATTATGCACGATTCAATCAATGATCCCTCCAAGCTCGCTCGTTCTCGTTTCCCGATATGGCACCCGTGGTCGGTCCGCTGCGCGCGTCGAATGAGGCCTCTCAAATTCTCTACACCTCTCCAAAGGGAGTGGCCAAGGCTCCCCTTTACTGCGCGCATCGGACAAGCACAGTTTCATCGTGCGCGTTTTGCGAGCAAGAAAGGCACCTGGCCGCTCCCTTTCCATCCCGCTAGCGGTAGTTGGTGAACTGCAGATCAATCTCAAAATCTTTGCTTCTGAGAAATGCCATGGCCGCTTGGAGATCATCCTTGCTCTTGCTCAACACGCGCACCTGCTCGCCTTGAATCTGCGCTTGTACTTTCAATTTGGATTCTTTGATGGCCTTCGTCACCTCTTTCGCTTTATCCGCCGCGAGACCGCTTTGAATCTTCGCCACCTGCCGCACCGTCCCACTCAGCGCCGGCTCGACAGTCCCATACGTGAACGCCTTCAACGAGACCCCGCGCTTGACGCACTTGGTCTTGATAATGTCGTTCACCGCGTTGAGCTTGTACTCATCGTCGGAGACCAAGGTCAGTTCTTTTTCCTTCTCCTTCAACGTAATTTCCGTTTTCGAATCTTTGAAGTCGAAGCGCTGCTTGATCTCCTTCGTCGCCTGATCGACGACATTCCTCATCTCTTGCATGTTCACTTCCGACACCACATCAAACGAGAACTGCTCAGCCACGATCCCCTCCTCTTCTCACATTATCCATTTCTTTTCTACACCTCTCCAAAGGGAGTGGCCGAGGCTGCCCTTTACTGCGCGCAGTTTCTCACCCACCCGCCCTGGGCGCGCCAAGACGCGCCCTTAACCCTTGCGAGCACAGTTTCATCGTGCGCGTTTTGCGAGCAAGAACGGCACCTGGCTATTCCCGCTCCCCTCAACAGCATCCCCCACCGGGCAACTCCAATCGGCGTCCCTCATCATCATGCCGAATCGTCGTGCGCAGTCTTCCTCGCGAGCTTCCGCCGGCCATGACCACCACTTCGCTGCTGGTGAACGGGCGTTTCAAAACCAGATAACCAAACCACTGCACCATACTATCGCCCAAGACAATCACTGCGAGCAAGGCCACCACCGCCACAAGCCCCGCATCCAGGTACAACGCAAAGGCCTGTCCCCCATCTGTTAAAGACGAGGCCTTGGTCATAAACATGCCGAACATCTCATAGGATCCCATCAATGTAATCGTGCCGACAAACAGCATCGGCAACGCGGTGATCCACACATATTGCGCCTTCTGCATTTTGATGAGCACCGTCGTACCGATGCAGAGGGCTACGGTGCCGAGCAACTGATTCGCTGCGCCGAACATCGGCCACAGCGTCGAGATGCTACCGGTGCCGATGAGATAGCCCCAGGCTCCCACAATCAGTCCGCTACTCACGGCTACACCGGGCCACCAATTCATCTGCCGCAACGGAGGATAGACGCGTCCACCCATTTCCTGAATGAGATAGCGCCCCACACGTGTGCCTGTGTCGATCGTCGTCAGAATAAACAACGCCTCGAACACCAACGCAAACTGATACCAATAGGCCATCAACCCGGCCATACCGGGGAGCGCCGAAAAAATCGCCGCCATGCCGACCGCGAGCGACACGGCCCCACCAGGCCGACCGGCCACATCCACCTCGACGAGTCGCGAGAGTTCCTGAACCTGCGAAACAGGAAAGCCCATCGCAGCCAGCGCATCAGACGAGAGCATCGTATTGATTGCCAGATAGTCACCGGGAATCAACACCGAGGCCGCAATCAAAGCCATCACACCGACAAAACTCTCCAAGAGCATCGCCCCATAGCCGACCGTGGCCTGAGACTCCTGTTCGATCATCTTCGGGGTGGTCCCTGATGAAACCAGCGAGTGAAAGCCCGATATGGCTCCGCAGGCAATCGTGATAAAGAGAAACGGAAAGAGGGTGCCAGGAATAATCGGTCCGCCTCCGCTCGCAAATATCGTGACGCGCGGCATCTCGATCGTGGGCGCCATGAGAATCACCCCCACTCCCAACAATGCCACTACTCCGAGCTTCATAAAAGTGGAGAGATACCCTCGCGGCACCAGCAACATCCAACCGGGCAAGACAGACGCGAGAAACCCATAACCCGCCAGTCCCCATACCAGCGTCGTTCGCTCGAGTTCGAACCATCCGGCCACCGAAGACTGAGCGACTGCCCTCCCGAAGATCACAGCTGCAATCAACAGCGCCACACCCAGTAGAGAAACTTCCGCCACTTGGCCAGGGCGAAACTTTTGAAGGTAGAAGCCCATGATGAAGCCGATGGGAATGGTCATCGCAATCGTAAAGGTACCCCAGGCATTCCGATAGAGTGCATTGACGACGGCAAAACCCAAGCCGGCCAGCGCCACTATCACAATGAAGAGCACCGCCACCGCCGTCGCCGTACCGGTAACCAGGCCCAGTTCGTCACGCGCAATTTCAGGAAGTGAGCGGCCATTCCGCCGCATCGACGCAACCAGGATGATGAAGTCCTGCACCGCCCCCGCCAAGACCGCACCGATCACGAGCCAGAGGAAACCGGGCAAGAATCCAAATTGCGCCGCCAAGACCGGTCCAAGCAAGGGCCCTGCCCCGGCAATCGCCGCGAAGTGATGGCCAAACAACACATATCTATTAGTGGGATGAAAATTAATGCCATCGTTCAACCGCATCGCCGGCGTCACACGCTGATCGTTCAGCTCCACAACGCGCCGCGAAATCCAGCGGCCATAGAAACGAAATGCAAGCACGTAGATGCAGGCCGCTGCTACAACCAGCCAAAGACCATTCACCTTTTCCTGTGGATTGACGAGACCAACAACAAAGGCAAGAGCAACAGTACCAAGGATGGCGAGCAAGGCCCACAAGACCAGCTTTAACACCGACATGCGCGGCATCCTAACACAACCGATATTAAGGCTGGGAATATGTATTTGACTTTGTACTGCCCCGCTTAAAATGTGGACAGGCAATGAAGCCAGTGGGGTACAGAAAACCCACTGAATTGCTTCAAGACCCATCGCCGCTAAAGACAACCGAAGATCTCTCATCAGAGGAACGAGCGAGTGCACCCGGCTGTCCTTTAAGAAGTGTAGTCACGAAGACGGCTGGATTCTCTGTAGAATTGATGGTTAGCGATATTCTATAAACTGTCCACAAAGTTATGTGGGGCAGTGCACTGCCGAATTGTGTGACATAATGTCCGGGATCGGAGATCGGACACAATTTTCTCTGGATGCAGGAAACCCACTGAATTTTTTATTGAAGGCCCAATTCAGAAGCCAGCCGACGGTCTCTCGCCAGCGGCACGAGCGAGTGTGTTCTGGATTTCCCTGGGAATTTGGGGAATGCATGAAGACTAGACATGGACCGGTTAGAGTCATCTTTTTGATGGTCCTGTGGGGAACCGTGGACTCGGCCTTAGCCGAATCCCCGAGCCCAACCGTCCATTGGGGTGGGTTGGCGTATCCAGATGCCTATTCGAAGCTCGACCTCGGATATACTGGGAATCGCTTCACAGAATTCGATGATGAGGGAAAACGGTACAACGATACTCATGAGACGATGGGGATTAACTTTGCGACGGTGAGTTGGACTCAGCACTTGAAGCAGGTCAAAGGCTGGAGCACCAACCTGACATTCGGAGGAGGCCCCACAGCAGAGCAACCTACGCGCTACCTCCAGAATGAGTTCACACATGACACGATCCTTGGGGATCACGGAGTCCCGACTCGCCAGGTCCGCAATGAATTCGATTTTATGTTCGATGGCTCGATCACACGGTGGTTTCCGTTTTTCGATCAGCCCACAAAATTATTCGTCGGAGTCGGCGGCTCAACCGGTTCTCTCTACCACGAGGCCTTTGGCCGAGCGGGGATCCGGGGAGCCGAGGTCGGCTCATCGGCATTATCGCTGTTCGGTTGGGGTGAGGCGAACAATCTCGCAGCCAATTTTGTTCGTGGTTTGCGGTGGTCTGCCATGGGCCGGATCGCCCAGGCGTATGCCGGATCCGCCTTCCGGCATGTCGCTCAGCAGAATTACCTTGTTCAAACCTCACTGAGTTGGGGCATCTACGATGAGGGGCCTCTTCCAAAATTGGAGATTGAAACCGGTGTCAGTCTGACCTCAGGCCTCTTTGTTGGCTTCCAAGGCCAATCCATTGATGAATGGTTGATCTCCATTGTGACAGTGCGAGTAAGAAACTTTGCCTTCGAGACCTGGAACGATGCGATCAGCCAGAAAGACTTTGGGCCGACCTATGGAATGCGGCTCACGATCGATCTGTACCCGTGGATTGCGCCGCTATTCGGATCATCGTAATAGTCACGGGGAGGTGTACAGCATTTGGAGGGCATGTACTGCCTCAGCGACAATGACAACGAATACTCGCCTGAAATCTTTATTCTGAAAAATATCGACCCGTTGATGAAGAGTCTCAACGAAACCCCACCTCAGGACACTCCGCAAGAACAATCATCAGCAAAAGGCAAGAATTCGTGATGACCCATCTCTTGATGAGTCATATTGCATCATGGAGTTTTAGCACCAGCGCAGACATTATGCCGGCTAGATCCTTGACCTATGACGTTCCTCTGGTCAAATCTATTGTTGTTCAGATTGAGCCAGCTAGGTAAGTCACTCGGAGGCATCCTGAACAACATGTTGTTCCCCGGTAAAATGCAGACAGGTCCTCTAGGCGAGGCCTTCTTCGGCAGCTTCAAACAAGGATTATGTGTACCAGAGTGTCTCGACACAGTGGAAGAGGTGCGGCGATAGGTGCCGGCGTGGGTCGACCATTACAACCGAGAGGCGCCGCACAGCCTTGAGGATGCAGTCACCGGTCTCGTTCTATGCGGCGTGGTTAGTCAAAGAACAAGACACGACCTGTCCACAATTACGCGGGGCAGTACAACTACTTTTCCCTTTAATCCCTGCCATCTCAGGCTACGGCAAGGTCGCCAGCCTCCATCGTCCTTTTTTCAAAACTGATCAATATTGAACAGCATCGAGCGATCATTGCTGCATATGCTTATGGTCGAATAGTGCATGATCGCCCTTCCGAGAAGGCTGCTCCTTCAAGCAAACAATGCATGGATCTTTCTATGACGGATCAACAGACCAAGGTGCTGGTGGTGGATGATCATCAATTGAGCAGGGACCTGTTTTGCCAGGTATTAACGTCTGCTGGCTATGCAGTCCGAGCAGCTTCGGATGGTATCAATGCGTTACGGCACATGGAAGAGACACGATTCGATATTGTCCTCACCGATGTCTCCATGCCTCAAATGGATGGGCTACAACTCCTGACTGAAATTCGTGACCGCTGGCCTGAGAGTCGTGTTGTGGTGCACTCGGAGCTGTTGACGCCAAGGATAGGGCGATATGCCCGGACGGAGGGAGCATATGCCTGCCTCTCTAAGTCGCACAACACCGCTCAACTCCTCAAAACAATCGCATCCGATTCGTTAGCCGCATAAGCTGGACGTCTGAAATTCCTAGCTTCGAAAAATTAATGGGAGGCGTAGGATCACGCCGGTGGCGTGGATAAGTCAGAATAACTAAAGGAACATTAATGCTGTCACCCCCAGACCGCACACACGCGACAACCTATGTCTATATCTCTCCCGCAACTGATCCTTACCTTTTTGCTTTTCACGATATTCTGGACGCCCAGCTTTGCAGGGGACATCGCCCTCCTGAGCATCGGCCCTCGCATTGGCCTTAGTCGAGACACTCCCCTTATGGGGAAAAGACAAACAGAATCCTTCCGCATGGCCGACGTCTCGGCGGTGTTCTCGCTCCCCTGGTCCAGGCCGCTAGGCGACGACACATGGAGTCTTGCGACAAGGTTGACCGCAAGCGCGGGGGTACTGGACGGAGCAGGCGACAGCGGTCTAATGATGACTGTAGTGCCGGGTCTTGCGCTGAATGGCTGGAACGAACTGGTCAGCTTCGACGCAGGAGGCGGTCTAGCCTACTTCAGCAGGCACAAGTTCGGTGAACAAGACTTCGGGGGGCCGGTTCAATTCGTCGCGACCATGGGAGTCCGCATTCACCCATTTTCTCATGTCTATACCGGCGTTCGCTTCCAACACGTCTCCGATGCCGGCCTGTATGGATCCTCCAGCCTTGGCGTGGATCTGTACATCATAGAGCTTGGCTACCGGTTCTAACCCGAACAACGGGGGAAATCATTTGAAACACCGAGCTTTTTAAAAACTGTAATGAGCAAAGTGAATGACGGAAATTGTCAGGAAAAGCACCAAGAGCGACATCCTGGTAATATTGAACATCTTCCCTCTTCTCATCTTAATGATTTGCGACGGAACTAGTTGCTGCATCAAGCGGTGATTTGCTAGGCAAGCTATTAGGGCTCTGGCTGTAACAGCGTCAGCACAACTGGCCCCTCTCCCCTTCTTATGGGGAATTTCCCCCCAGCCAACCGCCTTTACTATGCCCCACATTGGAACAGACCAAAGCCTATTATCGCGGCCTCTACCGCCTGCCAGTGATCTACTCGGGGATGTACTGTGGGATGTCGATGATCGGCGAAGGGACGATCACCAATCTTTCGGCGGTGGAATGCACGATCGAAACCGATGAACCCCTGCAGGCAGACCAGGACGTCGCATTGTTCCTGCTACTCCCCGATCACCACGAGTTGCTACCGATTGAACGGCCCGCGTACGGTGGACACATGCCACACGAGCCGGAATCCAATTCCTGCAAGTGGAACCCACTGCGAACCTCAGACTATACGATTTCGTCTTGGACCAGATGGTTCAACGCGCGCAAGCGATTCAATCAAGACGTACGGCTGCTCAATCCCGTACTTTCCGATCATCACCAGCCACCGTAATCAGATCCCGATCCAGGCTCGCTCGCTGAACCACCGGAGCGACGGGCGGAAGAAAAAAGGTGTCAGGAACTATGCCTGAATCGAGTGCGCGAGTGTCCTTCGCAGGACGTTGCCTGCGCTGCATCGCCAGGCACAGTAACCCCACCCCGATCCATACCAGCTCGCGGAACCGCCGGACCAAGGCGAAGGTCATGCCGGTGACGTCGGAATAGCCGAATGCCTTCAAGAGAAGCAGATTCCCGCCGTCTTGGGTACCGAGGCTGCCGGGGATGAAGAAGGTGCTGCTTTTGATAAAGACGGAGAGGGCGGCGATGGAGATGGCGGACAGAGCCATGGCAGGGCCACCGAGAACATAGAGAATGACGTAGACTTCCAAGGCTTCTGCCATCCAACCAAGAAAGAACAGCCCGGTGGAGGCACAAAACGCCGGACGTTTATGGCGGTAAAATCCCAAGATCGCTCGATCCAGCGAGCGTAATTGTTCCTGGCGCGCTTCGAGATATTTAATCTTCACCCCGATCTTCCGCAAAGATTCCAAGAGCCAGATGCAGAGTCCTTGTCGCTGCACGAACACAAACGCGGCAGTCCCCATAGCCAGCAGGCCCACGCTTAAGACTGCCGCCGCCACGGTCTGACCGGATGAATCATTCCCGCCGAGAAGCCACACACCCAGTGAAATGCCGAGGAGAATAAACACCACTTCGGCAATCGTCATCGTTGTCTTGGCAATGATGACGGAGGTGAACGCTTCCTCCATCGGCACATGATGCTTTCTGAGCAGAGAAGCCTTAAGCGGTTCGCCGCCGACGTAGCCGGCCGGTGTCGTCGTATTCACGACTTCCCCGGCGGTCCGGATCATAAACACACGCCAGAACGGAATATCCTTTCCCAACGGACCAAGCGTGACTTTCCATCCGTACGCTTCGATGGCATACATGATGATGGAGGGGATCAGCATGACAAGGAGCGCGACCGGCCCGAGGTGCGCCGCCGCGTCGTAGATGTTCCCCGGACCGACATGCCACACGATGGCGCCGAAGGTGAGGAGACCGGCGAGGAGTAAGCAGAGCCTTAGCACGTGACACTCATGTCGTGTTTCAGAAATTCGATGAATAGTTCCGCTATGTACATGTTCATGCGAAGAAATAACACTCTTGGCATAGGGGAAATGTATCCCTTATTTGATTCTTCCAAGCTCGTAGGGAGAAGAACCAGGTGTCAGAAACTATTGCTTGATTCGCGAGTGCGGCCTTCTTGAGTTACCATTGACCGCCCACCAGTGAGAGCCAAGCAGAGCAAGCCCAGGCCCATCCAGGCCAGCTCCCAAAACCGAAGGAGAATGGCAAAGGTGATACCCGTGAAATCGGAAGATCAAAACACGATTAATGTTAGCACATTTCAGCCGTCTTTGGCACCGAGGATGCCGAGAATGAAGACGACGAAAGAAAATTGTATCAGGAGCCATGTCCTGAGCCGAGCGTGTGACCTTCCTGAATCACCGCCGCATGCCCTCGCAACACTACTAAACACAGTAGCCCGATCCCGATCCATATCAGCTCACGAAAACGCCTCAGCAGAGCAAAGGTGACGCTGGCAACGTCGGAGTAACCGAAATCTTTCAGCAAGAAATAATTTCCGATGTCTTGGGCGCCAAGGCTGCCGGGAATGAAAAAGCTTCCGCCTTTGATGAAGACAGAAAGTGCGTTGATAGAGATAGCCGAAAGGACCAGGGCAGGCCCTCCCAGATACCAGATGATGACGTAGACTTCCAATGCTTCCGCCATCCAACTCAGAAAGAACAGTCCGGTCGAGGAGTACACGGCCCGTCGATTATGGCTGTAGTATTCCAAGATCATTCGATCCAGCGACCGTAGTTGTTTCTCACGTGTTTCGAGAAATCGAATCTTCAGGCTGATCTTTCGAGTAAATTCCAATAGCCATGTAAAGAATCCCTTTCGCTGCGCGAACACCAACGACGCCGTCACGAAGAACAGCAGGCTGACACTGATCAGCGCCGCGACGACGGTCTGTCCCAATGAGCCATCGTGGTCAACCCTCCAGATTGCGAGCGTGATACCCAGAAGTATAAACAGCACCTCGGCGATCGTCTTGGTCGTTTTTGCAATGACGACCGAGGCAAGCCCCTCGACCATCGGCACATGATACTTTGTCAACAGATAGGCCTTGAGCGGCTCGCCGCCGATGTAGCCTGCCGGCGTCGTCAAATTCACGACTTCACCGGCGGTCTTGATCGCAAGCACACGCCAGAATGGAATATCTTTGGCCGATGGGCCAAGCGTGATTTTCCATCCGTATGCCTCGACAACATACATAATGGTGGAGGGAATCAGCATGGCGAGAAGCGCGACCGGCCCAAGTTGCGCGGCCGCATCGTAGATGCGCTGGGGACCAATCTGCCACACGATGAGAACGAGTGCGAACAGGCCGGCGAAGAAGAGAGCAAGCTTCAGCATGGGTCACGACACAGGGTTTCATCGCCCAGACACACGACTGATGTCAGGAACGATTTCCTAAATCGTCGATGCGACTTTCTCGAATAACCGCTGCCCTCCCACCGGCGAGGGCTAAGCACAGCAGCCCCAATCCGATCCACACCAGCTCGCGGAACCGCCGGATCAAGGCGAAGGTGATGCCGGTGACATCGGAATAACCAAAGGCTTTCAACACGAGCATATTTCCGCCGTCCTGTGCTCCAAGGCTGCCGGGGATGAAGAAGGTGCCACTTTTGATAAAGACGGAAAGGGCACTAATGGAGATGGCGGAGAGCGCCATGGCCGGACCACCCAAAAAATAGATGATAATGAAGACTTCCAACGCCTCCGCCATCCAACCGACAAAGAACAGCCCGATGGAGAAACAAAAAGTCAGACGGTTGTCACGGTAAAAATCCAAGATTGTTCGATCCAACGACCGGAGTTTCTTCTCACGCACTTCGAGATAGTGAACCTTCAGTCCGATCTTTCTCAGAAATTCCAATAGCCACGTAAAGAGTCCTTGCTGTTGCACAAACACGAGTGCCGCAGTCACGAGCACCAGAAAACCGACACTGACCAGCGCCGCCGCAATAGTCTGCCCGGATGAACCGCCGGCACCCACATTCCAGAAGGCGAGTGCGATTCCCATGAGGATGAAGACCACTTCGGCAATCGTCATGGTCGTTTTGGCAATGACGACCGAGGCAAGCCCCTCGACCATCGGCACACGATGCTTCGTCAGTAGATAGGCTTTGAGCGGTTCACCCCCAACATAGGCGGTTGGCGTGGTCATATTCACCACTTCACCGGCAGTCCGGATCGCGAGCACACGCCAGAATGGAATGTTCTTCGCAGACGGCCCCAAGGTGATCTTCCAACCGTACGCTTCGACGACGTACATGAGGGTGGAGGGAATCAGTAGGACCAACAACCCGATCGGCCCGAGTTGCGACGCCGCCTCATAGATACGCCCTGGACCGATATTCCAGACGAGTAGAATGAGGGTGAGGAGGCCGACAAAGAGAAGTATGAGCTTAAGCACGGGTCCTGGCCGAGGGTCTGATGACCCAAAGCATCAGGAGCGAAAACACAACGGATCCGATCGCGGCCAGACCGAGGAACCAATCGAGCTTGCCGATCACAGCGAAAATCAGCACGACGACGGAAAAATCCCGGCTCGCGACGTTCTTCAGCATGAAATCTGACCAGGCCGCCTGCACCGGCGTCTTCCAGCCATTCGAGGACTTGATCTTCTGTGCACGAGTGACGAGCCAAAACGAAAGCCCATTTCCAAGGACCGCTGCCGCACCCAGGGCTAGAGGAATCCACGCCCCGTCGCTCCCGGCTACACGTAGGTAGGAGCCTGCGGCTATGCCGGCAAAGATCGCCATATGCACCACGTTGTCCATGGCGATATCGAGCCATGCTCCGAACGGCGATTCGGTGAACGTGAGCCTGGCCACTTCACCATCACAGCAATCGATGATCGCCGCCAGTTGGAACAACAGCGCGGCCATGATGCCGGCACTGTAGGTTCCGAGGCCAAAGCAGGTCGCCGCGGCCAACCCCACCAAGCTCGCAATAATCGTGATGACATTCGGCGAGAGGCCTGCAGCGAGAAAGATGCGCGTGAACCAGCGAGAGATCTTCCGGTTAAAGAACCGGTCGACGAGACCTTCGAACTCGCCCTTGAGGGAATTGAACAGCTTCTTCTCAGCGACCTTGACATCAGCGGCATCACGCACGTCCTGATACCAGTGAGACCGATTGGTTTCCGTAGACAACACCCGCACATGTCCGTCCACTGCGGCCCGTTCGAGCCATCGACGAATCGGCAGCGTACCGGATTCCGCATCGGTCGGACCTGCCACACTCATAAAGCCGGCAGGAAGCACCACCAGATCTGTCGCCACCAACGCCGCGATGTCCTGTTTCGCTGTGATGGACAGGAGCCGTCCCGCCTGCACTTTCATGCGTAAATTCGACCGGCGTACTTGTCGATCTCGCTCGCTATCGGCACGGGCCACGACGATCGCCTGGCCCTCCTGCACCTCATGGCGCAGACTCTCGATCAATGGGCCTGCGAACACTCCCTTCACACCGGATAGGAGACAAAAGCCGCGAACTTCAGCGGCGAGCGCGTCCCATGTGCGTGGATCATCCAGCGGAAACTCACGAATCGGCAACCAGCGCACAGGGATCGTCACGCGTGACCCTTTGCCCAATGCCTGCTTGAGCTGGTCCTCCTCCGGCCCGACCAAAACCATGAGCTGTCGAATGCCGGCGCGCTGCAATGTCAAGACCGTCCGCTGAAATAGGCCGATGCCCACCACACTGGTAAGCGGGCCCACCTCATCGGCATATAATCCGGCCGGCTCGCCAAACAAACTCACTGACGGCAAGAGAATCGCCGTGTTCAACCCCTGGAGGCCTGCCTGTTTCTGAACTATGCTCTCGCTCATGATCGGCCGATCCTTACATACGGGGAAGGGCTGTTCTACCATCCCACTAGTCTAACCGCCGGTACTCCGTTTACTCCGTATCTCTTACCCCCATATTATAGTTTCGGCAACACATCCCGTTCCGCCTTCGTCACATCTTCCAGAAAATCGATTTCGGTCCAAGGAAGCCCACCGATCTTCTCATGTCCGACTTTGACATCGCGGAAAAAATCCACAAGCGCATCCTCGTATTCCATCTGCCACGCCTCACGGTCCACATGGGTTCTGAGCGACGCAACCACATGCGGCACATCGGCATGCCGGACCTTGAGAAATCCCACGCCTTCGCCTGCATAGTCATAGTGCAACGGCATCGTTTTCGTCAACGCGATCACGCGCCCGCTTTCAACCACAACCATACACTCTTCCCCGGTCTGTTTGACGGTGTCGTCCATGAGCAGCGCATTCTCATAGGAAGATTGTACCAAACGACGCAAGATTTCCTGATGGAAGAGCACGTCCGCATCCATAACGATCGCATCGTCATCCAATGCGGTGCGCGCGATCCAGAGCGAAGAAATGCTGCCGCGATGGAACTGCTCATTCTCAAGAAAACTCACGCGTACACCGCACGAATTGGCCGCTACAGCCGCCCGAATCATCTCCTGCTTGTAGCCCACCACCATGTCGGCGCGGAGAATGCCGACGCTTCGAAGGGACGTGAGGTAGCGATGCAAGAGAGTCTGCCCGCCGATCTCGATGAGACACTTCGGGCGATGTTGCGTGATCTCCCATAGGCGCTTCCCGACCCCGGCCGCGAGAATAATGGCTTTCATGCTGTACCACAGATTCGTTCAAACGCGTCGAGGAATCCGACCAACTGCGTCTCCGTAAGTGCGCCCATGTTCGCGACGCGGAAAATTTTGCTTTGGAGTTGACCCTGGCCCGCATAAATCACGTAACCCGCTTCTTTCAACCGATCATGCAACGACTGATAGGTCACGCCCTCGGGAAGAAAATAGGCAGTGATCGTGCTGGACTGTTTGTCCGGCGTCAAGAGCGGCTTTACGCCGAGTTTCGCCATGCGATCTCGGATGAGGGTCGCAACCCTCTTGTACCGCTGAATCCGCTTGGCGATCCCTTCCTCCTTCAGTTCGTTCAACGCTTCGTCAAACGCATAATAGACCTGCACGGCCGGCGTGAACGGAATCGTCCCGCAGCCCTGATCATCCACATATTGAGTGAGGTGGAGATAGATGGATCGTCTGGCGTACGTTCGCATACGCTCCAGAAATCCCTTGCGAACAAGAACAAAGGACACGCCTGGAAATCCCTGAATACACTTTCCGGCCGTGCCCGCTACCATATAGATGTGCGAGCCTGCGATATCCAGCGGTTCCCCTGCCAAGGCGCTGACCGCGTCGAGAATGAAGACGCGGTTTTGGCTGTCGACGACGTCTGCGATTTCCTTGACTGGATTGATGAGCCCGGTGGTCGTTTCATGGTGGACCATCGCGACAGCATGCGCTTCCGGATGCTGCCGTAGGGCGAGTCGTAACCGTTCAGGATCGGGCCTAGTCGTCCAATCGTATTTGAGTTCGGACACACCCAGCCGATAGAGGCCGATCATCTGGGAGATGCGCTCGCCATACACGCCGTTGTTGAGCACCAGCATCCGTTTGCCGTGCGGCAGCGATGACATGACTGCGGATTCCACCGCCGCAGTTCCCGATCCGGTCAATACCACCGCGGCATAATCGGCCTCTGCCCCCGGCACAAAGAGCGTCAGCAACTTGGCCTGAATCCCGTGCAAGAGTTCAGTAAATTCCGATTCCCGATGACAGACATCCGGATGCAAGAGCGCCTGCCGCACCCGCTCCGACACGTTCACCGGTCCCGGATTCAATAAAATCATAACTTTCTACTTGTCCCTCTCTCACCAAGGAGTGGTCGAATTGCCCTTCACTGCGCGCATCGAGCGAGCACCTTCCGAGCGTGCGCGCTCTGCGAGCACAAAGGGCAGTTCGATCGCTCCTTCCCTATTCTATCGCCTGCATGAAACGTTTCGTAATATCCGGCGGATCGAGCATCACGCGTCCGGCATCTTCCACCATCTCGTTGACTTTCACCAGCAACATACTCGGCCCGTCTTTCTTCAGCATGTCTTTGAACTCGTAGACGAGATCTTCGCGTTCCCGCACCCGTTCGACGTGTACATACCCAGCCGCCTTGGCAACCTTCTCAAGCGGTACCACATTGGAAATCGTCGGCTGATTGCCGGTCGTCCCGTACACTTCGTTGTCGAACACCACATGAATAAAGTTCTTCGGCCTCAACGCCCCCACTGTCGCAAGTGTCCCCATACCCATCAGGACATTCCCATCACCATCAAAAACAACCACCTGCTTCTTCGGCTTCGACAGCGCCACGCCCAGCGCAATGGCCGCCGCCGATCCCATCGACCCGATCATATAGAAATGTGTCGGCCGATCGGCAATCTTTTGCGCCTCACGAGAGGGAAATCCATTGCAAATAACGACGGGCTGGTCGGTGAGCAATTCCAACAACGCAGCCATCGCCATAGCCCGGCTCTGCATTGTGCCTTCTTCCGGCCTCATGGATGCAACCCCTTCACGACACCCTTCGTAATGTTCAGCGCCAAGGGGATCCGCTTCTTCATAAACGTCTCGGCCACCCACTTCAGATCTTCGATGGCCGTCTTTTCCGTCAGCGTTCGATGGGGAATCTTCATCGTATCGAGAAACTGCGGCATGACTTCGCCCATCACGAGATGCTCCGGCGCATCTTTGCCGCCCTGACCACGCCAGGATACAATCAGGATGCAGGGCTGCTGATAGATATAGTTGAGGGAGATGAGAGTATTCAGCGATGTCCCAAGCCCGGAATTCTGCATCAAGACGGCGGGAATTTTTCCTGCCATATAGGCCCCGGCTGCCATAGCAACCGCTTCATCCTCGCGAACTGCAGGAGTGTAGAGGCGCCGCTCCATCAATTCCGCGATAATACCGCCCAAGATCGAATCCGGAACCCCTGTAAAGAAATCCACCCCGATATCTTGCAATGCCTGGACGAACGCATCGCTTTCAATCATTGTGTCGGTTCCCCGCCGTTACACCATGGAAAAACCGGGGCATTATAAGCTATGCCTCTGAGCATTCTCAACAAAACTGCCGGTGTTGCGCCATACGATCGGCCATGGTAGCGTTCTGCCCATGATCAGACTGAGAAGGAACCACGCGAACCTCTGCCTCGCGCTGCTGGGGCTCTTAGTATGTCTGAACCATCCTTCTCCCGCCCATGCGGTGACGATGATGAACGATCCGAACGGATTTCAGGCTATGGCCTGGGGTATTGCCCTGACCACACGGCCGGAGTTGGAGATCGCCAGAGCAGGCCCGCATGTCAACGAATACGAATTGAAAGACAGCACACCCTCGTATGCCGGAGTCCCGGTCGAACGACTCCGCTTCTTGTCTGTCAATGAACAATTCGCCCGCGTGACCATCCACTATAAAGGCGCTGATCGGCATAAACACATTCTCGCCTATCTCGAGCAGCAGTTCGGTCCACTTGAGCGCGTCCCTGGCCAGATGATGCGAGGCCTCAATCAACAGTACACGTGGCGGGGGACCGATACTGAAATCACGATGACCTATCATGCGAACACGGAGCGGGGATTCGTGTTTATCGATAGCCGAAGCCTGGCTCCTCGGTTCAACGACCATATCACTGATTCAGCCGAATAACATGCCTCACCGTCTCTACATTGACGCGATGGTCTATTACACTTCTCTCATCTGCCTTTTCTTCTCACTTATCCTGCAATGCACCCCGGCATTCGCCGTGCCGATGCAGAACGATCCAAACGGGTTTGAGGGAATCCCTTGGGGCGCAACGTTCTCGGAAACCAATACCTTCGTGAAAATTGAAGACACCGGCCGATCTCAAACTTATGAGCTACGGGCCGAGGCTCCTACGCTAGGCACAGCAAAGGTCGATTCCATGCGATTCGTGACATCCGAAGGCAAGTTTGCGCGTGTCACAGTCCGCTACCAAGGCAAGGCAACCCACGATCTGATCCTTGCCTATCTCCAGTCCCTCTATGGGCCGCTTGACCGCACACCAGGGCAGGTCGCCGGAGGCTCTGTCAAATTCTATAGCTGGACCGGGTTTGAAACCGATGTGAACCTTCGATACGAGACCGGCACCGATCGCGGCATCATCTTTTTTGAGAGCCAGGAGCTCCGCAGAAAAATGACCGACAGCAATTCTCCCACCGTATTTTGACGGTCGTCGCCCTTCCTATTCTTCTGAAGCTTTTGGCAGGAGGCTCAAAACGTCCGCCAGTTTCCCGATTGCGCAACAGACCCGATCGGAAGTTCGAAGTTCAGGGTTCGAAGTTCCAAAAACCTTGAACTTCGAACCATTGCCGAACCATTGCCCGTCTCGCCTTTCACCCCAGTCTCGCGTGTCTCGCTCAGTTATCCTGCCTGGAAACCCTTGCCAGTTGCGCCCTGATGCCTCGCTCACCCCTCTTCGGTGGGGCCATTATCCCCTCTCTTTAGGGATTGTTGAAATTTGTGAATACGGTATTCTGTGACCGTCGCAGAGGAACAAGAGCACCTCGGCGGCATCACAGTGGAGGCACCGATGAAGCTGGGCCACCCCATTCTCAAGGTCAATACACAAAAGTCTCATTCGCTTTTGGATCGGCGCTATGCCGAACGGGTCCCCATTCGGTACCGCATCACCTACTCCGGGGAAGAAGGCGCACGCATCGTCAGAGAGGAGGGAGCGCTGAAAGACCTCTCCAAGACCGGCTGCAAGATTTTGGGCGTGCCGGCAAGTTCATTGAGTAGCCGCCTCACGCTGCTCTTAGACCTCGAAGATGGCCAAACCCCCATGCGGCTCAACGACGTCCTTGTCTCCTGGATCGCCAAAGACTCATTTGCCGTCAAATTCCCCAAACTCTCCCCTGAAGAAAGAAAGCGGTTGCAAGAAGTCATCTGGAAAAATATCAGTCTGTCGGCCTTAGACGATCGACGAACGGCATTTCGCATCATTTAGGCATCGATCTACCCTCACGAGGAGAAAAGACATCTGCATTTCTTCTTGAAAGATCGCACGACCCCAGACTGTGACAGTGGCGGTTGAGACCGTAGCAGGAACAAGGAGGTGCTTCCATGAAACGAGAACAAGTCGTCTCCGGAAGAGGGCTTCAGTCTGTAACGGACTCGGTCAATCGGAGACAAGCTCCTCGACCCTCAGTTGAGTTCGGGTTGATGTACTCAGCGCAAGACACTTCCGGCGAACTCCTCATGGGCGATGGCATGGTCACAGATCTTTCGCCCACGGGATTGGGCATTCGCGGTAACGCCTGCGTCGCGCCTGGAATGGAACTCACGATTTTTCTTTACCTCCCCGACGGGCAAGATCCGCTGTTCGTGATGGAAGCGAAGGTAGCTTGGGCATCAGGACATCGGTTCGGAGTCGAGATCCTCAAGATGAACCTGCGGGAACGAAACCGACTCCGTTACTTCTTACGCTTGAGTCTCTCGCACTCGAATTAGCTCGATCACCGGATCAGAGAGAACTCGATGGCCGAATGATAAGAGACAGATAAACAAGCGAAGATCCACCCCTCAGTTCAAGCCACTGAGATGTTCAGTCCGAAGCTCATCTTTAAGGTGTGAATGATCTGAGCGGTGAAAAAAATGCGAGCCGACTCTTTGCACGATACGGCACTGAAAGCACTTAGACCGTTCCGTACGGCGCACACCACTCAAATCCCTTTTTTCGCCCACATATAATCCATGAAGCTCTTCCTATAACTGCCGTGTTCGTGGAATGCTTGTCCTCTCAAAACGTTGCGTGCTAGGATCTCGGTGAGTGAGCACTTACTTACCATGAGAACACGGCACACGCAGACGCCGAAAGGACGACAACGGGCTTCTGCACTCACTCGTCAGGCCAGCCTCATTGTGGCTGCCGCTTCACTCTTCGCCGCAAAAGGATTTAACGGCACCACCACAAGAGAAATTGCCAAAGCGGCCGGCGTCAGCGAAGCCTTGGTCTTCAAATACTTCCCAACGAAACGGACGCTCTATGCGGCAATTCTGGCAGAAAAAGTGACCGTCACCGAACTGCTCGAAGCCGTGGAAGCAGCGGCCAAAAAACACGACGACCATCGTGTCTTCACCATGATTGCGAGCTATCGCATTCGCCCCGGCGTCGATTCGACACTCTTACGACTTCTGTTATTCAGTGCGCTCGAAGGGCATGAACTCTCCGAGATGTTCTTCAGCAAGCACCACAAAGTGTTCTACGATCACCTTGCCACGTACATTCGCACAAGGATTGAAGACGGTGCATTCCGTCCGGTCGATCCCCTTCTGGCAGCCCGTGCGTTCATCGGTATGGTTGTCCATCACCGCCTGCTCCATGAGATCTTCGGCGTTCCCATGCATCAATCCCATGAGGACACGGTGGCGACGTACGTCGACCTCTTCCTCACCGGATTGATTAAGATGCCGGGGAGGCGTTCCCGATGAACCCCCTCAAACAGCACCCGATTGTCACGCTCGGTGTGATCATTTTCTTTGCCATCTCGGCCCTCGTCGTGTTCCGACTCAGCAGCGGTGCCAAAACTGATGTCCGCAAAGCCAGGACCATCACCGTCGCCACAGCTGCGCCGTTGAAACAGGATCTCGACATTCGACTGACCTATACCGCGGACATCACCCCCAACCAAGTGGTCAATCTATTTTCTCGGGTCGACGGCTACATCGCAAAAGTCTACGTCGAAAAAGGCGACCTGGTCAAAGCCAACCAGCTTCTGATCGAGATCGATCATACGGACTATCAGCATGCCGTCCGCCAGGCCAAGGCGAATCTGGTTGCAGCCAGAGCGAGAGTAGCGCAGCAGGACGCCAGTGTCCGCAACACCATCCTCACGCTGAATCGGATGCAAACCCTGATCAAAGATCAGTTTGTTTCGCAGCAGGATCTGGACAACGCCCAGGTCGCACACGACGCGGCAATAGCAGCGCTCGACTCGCTTCGCGCACAGGTCCAGCAATTGGAAGTCGCCCTGGCACAGGCCGAAACCAACCTGGCCTATTCATATATCCGCGCACCCTTCCCGGGCTATGTGGCCGAGCGTAACCTCGATATCGGCTCCTATGTGAGCGGGGCAACCGGCAGCACGTCCACGATTTCTCGCGGGATTCTCACTCTTCATGAAATTCAGACAGTTCGCATTCTGATCGAGGTCGTCGAGAAAGACGTCCCGCTCATTCAGGTGGGTCAAAAGGCCGAAGTTCGCGCCGAGGCCTACCCCGATCGCGTCTTCGAAGGTACCGTCACCCGTATCGTCCAGGCACTGAATCGAGCCACCCGCACGATGACGATCGAGGTGGATCTCCCCAACAGAGATCATGTCTTGAAGGGCGGCATGTTCGCCCGCGTTGAGATTATGGTCGGCATCCATCGAAATGCTATTCAGATTCCTCTCGACGCAGTAAGTCGGTTGGAAGACTTCCAATATGTCTACATTGTGCGCGACGGAAAGGCCCAACGAGTGCCGGTGGAAATCGGAGCCCGCGACGAAAACCGGGTGGAAATCACCAAGGGGTTGGACGGATCGGAACAGGTGATCGTCTCCGGGAAAGACCTGGTACATGACGGCGCTCCCGTGCAGACTCAACCACTTCAACCGGTGAAGCGTGAAGGGTAAGGGGTGAGGAGTTGAACAAGACAATTGGCAGGGATCTCCTCACCCAACCCGCCACCTTTCGTTCCTTACGCCTTACCCCTCACCCCCTCACCCCTTACCAACTATGTGGCTGACTCTCCTCGCCCTTCGCAACCGAATCGGCATCCTGATGCTGTCCCTTGCCATGGTCATCCTGGGTGGTACCTCGGCGCAGAGACTCCCGGTCGATCTCTTCCCACAAATTCAGGTGCCCGTCGCCTTTGTCGGCGTAATCTATAAGGGCGCGCCGCCGCTCGACATTGAACAAAGTGTCGTCTATCCGATTGAGAAAGCCGTCAGTTCCGCATCGAATGTCGAACATGTCGAGTCATTCGCAAAACAGGGCATCGGCGCGGTGCAAATCTGGTTCAACTGGGGTGCGGACATCAATGTCGGACAGATGGAGGTGATGCAACGAGTCACTCAAATTCTCAACAGTCTCCCGCCCGGCATCGGGCAACCCTTTATCGTCAAATTCGACGTCTCTAATATCCCCGTCTCCCTCGTAACAGTTTCCAGCGACGATCTCGACGAACGGGCTCTCTACGACCTGGCCTCGAATACGATCGCTCCGCAAATCGAACAGATCGCCAACGTCGCTGCCGCCACCGTTGAAGGAGGAAAGATCCGCCAGATCAATATCAACCTCGACCCGGCACTGTTGAATGCACGGAGCCTCTCGATCCTCGATGTTGTGAAATCCGTGAAGGCCGCGAATCTCATTCTCCCTTCCGGCGACATCAAAGCCGGCAATCTGGACTACAATGTCTTCACCAATAATCAGTTCCGCACGGTCGACCCGATTCAAGACGTTATCGTGAAGGTCAACCCCCAGGGCAGCCCCGTGCGCGTACGGGATGTCGGGTTCGTGACCGATTCGTCGGACATTCAGACCAACATCGTCCGGACGGATGGAGCCAGGGCCGTCTATCTACGGGTGAACAAACAGCCCATCGCCAACACCGTCGCGGTGGTGGACGCACTGCGCAATGTCTTGCCAAAGCTGGTCGGCATCCCTCCCGGCGTGAAGATTGGAATTTCATTCGACCAATCAACCTATATCCGCCAATCGATCCGTAATCTCATCGAACAGGCGTTGCACGGATCGCTGCTGGCCGCATTGGTGATCTTGATTTTTCTCCGCAATTTTACGAGCACGATGATCATCTCCGTCGCCATTCCTCTCTCAATTATGGTGACCTTCATCGTGCTGTACTTCTCCGGGCAAACCCTGAACGTGTTCACCTTGGGAGGCCTGGCCCTCGGCATCGGCCGGCTGGTCGATGACTCCATCGTGGAACTTGAGAACATTCAGCGCCATCTCAACAGCTCGTCCCGCCGCTGGGAGGCGATCCTGGAAGCGGCTCGCGAGGTGGCGATGCCCATTCTCGCGTCGACGATCACCACCGTGGTCGTCTTCCTCCCGATTTTCTTCGTCGCCGGGATTGCCCGATTGCTGCTGATTCCCCTGACTATTACGATCGCCATCGCGCTATTCACCTCCTTTTTCGTCTCCCGCACCGTGACGCCGGCGCTCTGCTACAAATTCCTCAAGCCGGAACAACAGTCTCATCGTTCGATGCCGGCATGGTTCGTACGCCTGATGGATTGGAGCCGCGTACGGTACGAGTCGTTGGATAAAGGCTATGAGGAATCGCTCCGCTGGGTATTGGCCCATCGCTGGCGCTTTATCATCGGTGTCCTGCTCCTCTTCGCCGCTTCGCTTGCGTTGGCGCCCATGATCGGTACGGAATTTTTGCCGGTGTCTGATGAAAGCCAGTTCCGCATCGTCCTGCGCGCGCCGGTCGGGCAACGAGTGGAAAAAACCGAGCAGCAAGTGGCCGAGGTCGAAAAGGTATTGCGGGCGCAGATTCCTGCAGAGGAACTGGAAACTATTGTGTCGAGTACCGGTGTGTTGTCTCAGGGCCGGTCCTCCCTATTCAATCCGAACACCGGCCCCCATATGTCGAGCATCTCCGTCCATCTTGTGACCCCAGACAAACGGAAAAGAAATCAAGTGCAAATCATGAACGACGTAAGACCCAAGGTCTTACAACTTTTTCCTGGCGTCGCGATGTCGTTTGATCCGGGCGGGCTCATCAAACGCATTACCAGCTTTGGGTCGCAAAAATCAGTCGATGTGGAAATCTACGGTTACGACTTAGCGCATGCGCGCGAGGTCATCCGGCAGGTCGAAAGCATGATGCACACCATACCGGGTCTGGCCGACATCGAAATCAGCCGCGAAGAAAACTACCCCGAAGTCAACGTGGTGGTGGATCGTGAAAAGGCCGCGCTCCTTGGTATCAGCGAAACGGACGTCGCCACCGCCGTCCTCTACTCACTCAACGGGAACGGACCAACCGACCCCATCATCTATACCGACCCGCAGAACGGAAACGAATACTTCATCAGCGTCTGGCTGGCGGAAGAACATCGAAAACATCTCACAGACATCGAGAACATCGTGTTGACCACCCGAGCCGGTGAACCGGTCCTGCTCAAAAATGTCGCTTCGCTCAAGCTCAATGCCGGCCCGGTAAAAATCGACCGCAAGTACTTTCAGCGGGTGGTCCATCTGACCGCCAACCCTGTCGACCGCGACCTGGGCGCCATCGCTGCGGACCTGGAGGCCGGCATCGCCAAGATGCAACTCCCCACCGGTTTCAGCATCCGGTTGGCCGGACAGATTCAACAGCAGCGAGAAACGTTCGAGGGCCTGATATTTGCCACCGTCCTGGCGTTGGTCCTCGTCTACATGGTCATGGCTGCTCAATTCAAATCACTGATTGACCCCTTTGTCATCATGTTTTCGGTCCCGATGGGGTTCCCTGGTGTGATCCTGATCCTTTTCTTGACCGATACCACCCTGTCCACCACGTCGATGATGGGCATTATCATGATGTTGGGCATCGTGGTTTCAAACGGCGTTCTCCTGGTAGATTACACGAACGTGCTACGTCGGCGAGGCCGCGAGTTGCACGACGCGGCGATCACCGCTGCACGGACGAGGCTTCGGCCCATTCTGATGACCTCCCTTGCCACCGTCCTGGGACTGCTCCCTATGGCCATCGGCTGGGGCACCGGCGGCGAAACCAACGCCCCATTGGCGCGTTCGGTCGTCGGAGGGCTCAGCTTCTCGACGATCCTCACGCTCTTTCTCGTCCCCACGGTCTATGTGATGTTGGAAGAACGGTTCCCTCGCCACGCGGACAAGACGACAGAGGAGGTCGATTGGATGCCGGCAGAACCAGCTGGTCGATAGCGCCGCGGCGCGTGAAAGGCGAGACACGCGAGAAAGGCGCGATTCGAAGTTCTACGTTTTAGTTCTTAGTTCGAAGTTCCGAAAATCTCGAACTTCGGACTTCGGACATCGAACCCTCACTTGTCTCGGGCGTCCCGCCCATCACGCTCGATTATCCCTGCGGAGATGTTACCTGACAGATGGAAAGAGCGCCTTCAGTTGCATCGCCAAGCCGATGTCCCCGCTGATTTTGAGCCGGCCCGACATGGCAATGGCTGCTCCACTCAACTGACCCTTCAGCACCTTGATGCAATCCTCTCCCGCCATCGAAAGCACCACGTGCGGATCTGCATGCATGCCCTCGACAACCTGGCAGACTCCATCCCGGATTGTGAGAATGTATTGCCCGCCCTGCGCACCGCTCAGATCGAATTGGTAGACCACATCGAGATCTTCGGCAGCATCTGCATCGAGCCGGCCAGGGAGAAGCTCAAGAAACTCTTTGACGGTGGTGGGGTGCATGCTCATGGAACGGTTAGCCCGCATTGTTCATGAAGGTTGGCACGAACGCGTGCAGAAGTGAAGATCTGAATGATTAGATTGCCAGTCACAGCTGCGTATGTGCGCTTGAAGCAGAAGCTTCATGAATATGCAGACCAGCGCGCTATGATCGGAAGCGGGAACCGCGGTGGGTGCCGCAGTCCCCGGCTCCGGTCCCCGCTTAGTAACGGAGCGTGACCGTCGCGACACTGCGACGCGCGCCGAAAAAGTCTTTAGAGAATGCCTCGACGACTGCAGGGTCATAGCCCTTGCAGCTGAAAATGTCGAGGTAGGCGTAGTTCGTATCGTTGGCAAAATGGCCGCTGATCAATGACGTCGAGATCAGCTGCACCATGGAATAACCCGCGACGCGACCGGAACCGAAATCGACGACCTGGCACTCGCCGAAACGCTTCATGTCGATCAGCTCGCACAGCTCAACGACATAGCGGCGGATATGGTCGGCATTTCGGATCAGGTCGGGATCGCAATCTTGAAGATCGACGGCAGTGCACAGTCCCCACGCCTTCCCCTCACCCACCATTTCTTGGGGGGCAATGGAAGCGGCTACTGGGGACTCGGATGGAAAGATCGCGGACTCTGATTCAGGCAAGCTACTCATAGAGGTTGTACACCTTTCTGTTAAGAGGGTAAAAAATCTTTGAGCCTGGACCGCTGCTGCGGACTATACCACGAAACATTTCACATCAGGGGGAATGGGAAAATTATTTTTTCACACCGAAGCGCTCAGAGGTCACTCGATCGTTTGACAAGATTCTCAATGGTCGGAGAGAATGCCGCACATGGCTCATATCACTCCTCTCACGCCGAACTCGACTCCACCCTCAACCGACCTTCCCGATCGTCTCTGCACCTGGTGCCAGGTACCGATGAAGAAGCGTCTCGTCGGTGGCAAACAGTTCGTCCATTACACCTGCCCAAAGTGCATCTTCCAGCACACAACCAGGCTCGGCCCAAAACCTTCCAGTCCCGCACACTAAAACCCGGTCTGTCAGGTTGATCTGGTTTGTTTTGTTTATCTGGTTGATTTGGTTCATCAGTCAGTTTCGCTCAACCAAAAAACCAGACAAACCCAACAAACCAAATGAACAAGACCGGCTAGCGGCGTGAGTAACTTGTCTGTACGTGATCGTCGAAGATATGGGCGAGTCGCTCTCTGTCCTCCGGACTGATCGAAGTGATCTTCGCTCCGAACTTCGGGGAACGCACGTGGATGACTTGCAGACCACAGCTGAGAGCTCTCCCTTGCTCAAGTTCGATCATGAGTTGAAGCGCGTCTCCGCTTTTCACGAACAAGCGGCTTTCAATCCTGACACCTGTCTCGCTGACATCCAGAACCTTGCACGGCGCTGAGAGGGATCCCCGCTGCAAGCGACCGCCCCGGCTGACTTCAATACGTGCCCCTTTTCGCTTAAATCCCATCAGCCTCTGCCTCCAATTTTTGGCATCATAGCAAGCGACCGCACAACTCAAAAGGAAATTGCCAAATGGAGCTTGCCCACATTATTCACGAGAATTCGTGACGAAACCGCCGAGACGCCAAGCGAGACGGGCGCGCGGAGCCGCGAAGGAGGGAGGCATACTTGAAACAGTATGTTGACCGACCGAGCGGCGAGCCCGCCCGCCGGCAGGTGCGTCGCCACCGCGCTTGCGAGGTCGAGCGCCCGTTGTATGATCCTGGCGCGAAGAAGACACACCGCAATGAATCTGGTTTTCGTATCGGCGGTTGCAGTAGAAGTCTTCGTGAATAATGCGGGCTATAGCTTTTCCCCTGCGAGGGCACGCACCTGTTCCATGCGCTTGCGATTGACGCCCAAATCGCCGTAGCCGGTGCGAGAGACGGAACGGAAATGGATCGTCTTGGTTTCGTCGTCGAACAAAAACTCGACGTCGTCGACAAAACGCAGCAGCAGGCTGGTGAACTCGTAATGCAGATAGGACTCGTCTTCTTCGACGAGCTTGGTGCGAGACAAGGAACGAATGATTTCCTTGAGTGCCTCCTTCGCCTCAGCACGAGACTTACGATAGCGAAACGGAGCGATCGCGTGGCCTTCATCCTGGGCTTGAGTCGAGACGCAGTTGGGGCTGGAGGGGCAGGGTCCTAATGTACGAGAGTTCATCTGACACCTAGTCACGCCTTTCACGGGAAGGGGTATGCACAATGTCGCGCAACCAGATCTCACAAATCAACACTGCGTCGGGAGGAATGAGGTCCGGAATGCCTTTATCTCGGTAGGCAAGATGGGGACTGATGCGCACTTTCCGATAGCCGCCGGCTTTCATCCCTATCAACGCATGCTCGACACCAGCGATTGCCTCACGCCCTCCTAGGACGATCGTGCGATCGACGAATGTGCTGCCGTCCACAGTCTGTATCATCTCCTTTGGAAGGTGCTTTGCCTGCGTCTCGTTCAGCGGAACCTCATCACCTTTGTTCAGGAAGAACCTCATATGGAACAGGACACGGTCACCTTTCTCCGCAGGCATTCCCGTTCCTTCTCGTTCTTCAAGCAGCTTGAGCCCGCTAAGCCGTTTCATCAGATTAGTACAGAAACGATCTGACCGGCGCCCCTGTCTCTCCTTGCTCCGCCACGACAACGGACACCCGTCCAACGACCCGTCCGTCCTCTGTTTCGACATCTACACGCCAGTCACCGGGATCGAGTCGTTGTTTGAACGTATAGGTGCGGTAGCCGCCTTCCCGACCGCCGGCGATCTTGATCGGAATTTTGTCGGCGTGGGTGAAGGGTTTGCTGCTGTTCGTTCGAAAATACCAATGATGATAAATGGTCGTGTTCAGATCGACCGGAGCAAACACCGCCGTGAAGCAATAGACCGGCTCGTTGGACGGAAAGACGTCATCCGACCGTTTCCAAACTTGATACCACTCTCTCTCAAACGAGAGTTCGAACCGATCGCCGGTCTTCTTCACCTCATGGTAAATCCCGCCGAACTTCAGCGAGAGCGGCACGGGCGGAATCCAGTTCAGAAAGTAAAACCCGACGAGCAGACCAATGAGTAAGAACGCAGGGGCCGTGACCCAGGCTACCTCGCGCTTCGAATGATCCGGATTGTTGCGATAAACCAAGTGAACCACGCGAAATGTCACGGCCGCACTCAGGACGGCTCCGACCAGGAAGATCACCGCATTCATATACCCGGTCATGACCGGGAGAAAAAATGTGAAAAAGGCGAAGCACACCAGCGCGTAGAGGCTCACGAGAAGACGCAGGCTGGAGAGCCGATCACGGAGAAATTCATTACCGACCAGCAGCACAACTAACAAAGCGAAAAAGATTGCCGTGCTGGTGAGTGTGGCGCTACGGGAATAGAAAATCGCGTAAGCGCTGAACAGCCCACCCAGGAGAAACTGCACAGCCATCGGATAGTAGGGTCGTACCCGCAGCACCCAACGCACAAACGGTGAAAACGTAGCTAACTGCTCCCGCTCAGGCGCGGGCTCGATCCCCAACCGTCCGGTGAGCACGATGAGCACGCCTAGGAGGAGCAGATAGATCAGCAGTAAGAGGTTGTCTTGCAGCCGGTCAATTCGTGTGAGTGTCAGCGTGTCATAGGTCACACCGGAGAAAAAGAACACCGGGGGCATGAAGGGCTTGCCCAAAATGGTCCTGAATGTAGAAGAGAGGGACATGAGAGATAAACTTCAGGATATTCGTAGGATTGTCAATTGAAGGACAGAAAGCGGACAGCTCAAAACGAACGGGCACGCGGGACCTCCAATACCCGCAATAGGGAAGTACTCCCGCAGGCTGCTCAAAACGATCATCCAACGAGGCCGCAGGAGAGAAATAACCCGGAGGCGTACCCTCCCGGGTACGTTGAGGATTACTTCGACCCGAGAACGACGCTGGCGGGCTTTTTCAGCAGCCTGCTAGACGAAAGGAGGGAGAGGCGCATACACCACCGAACACCCAATCACCCGTTCCAACCAAGGCGCCATCAGTTCTTCGTTCAGCGGAGCTCGGTTTAATCGGGCCTCAATGTGAAATCCTTTCTCGTTGCCGACGATCCCGATGATGGCTGAGGCATCCCCTCCGTCGGGAAGCAATTCTTGTGTTTGAAACTCACAAAGCGTGCTATAGAGGCGACCGTCGGGATCGATCACCGCTCGAATATCCGGCAAGTCTTCGAGCGGACAATGCACCGAACAGCGATAGACGGACCGGGCGGAGGGTTCGATCGCTTGAAAGTCACCGAGTACGTCCGCTGAGAATCCCGTGAGATAGGCCCGGACGCTCACTGGTCCCGGTGCCGAGGTCTCGGCCAACTTGCTGGCCGGCACCAGGAACTCATAGGCGTCCGCCGTATTATATTCAATTTGACAGGGCCCGAAGGCATCGGGCCAAGAGCAGAACAATGCCGCGGAGGGATCCACCGGACGCACCACCACCTGCTGCTTCTCAATCAACGTCTCGATAGGAAGCTCCAACAGCGTGATCGCCTCGAGAAACGCCGAGCGCCGTTCCTCCAGCCACTGCGCGCGCTCGACATCCCCACGCGTCTCGCCAGGCGTGATGACCTCCTTCGTTTGAAGACGTGCACGAATAAACGAATGCGCGTGGCGAAATCCCAACCAGAGCATGCTCTGTGGGTCGTGCAGTCGTAACGGATCCCGAAGGCGCCAGGGATGGCTGATCGAGCAGTAGGTGCCCACATCCTGATAGCGCTGATAGACCGTGTGGTACGCCCCCGCCAGAAGAAAAAAATCGCCCCGCCAGCCCTCTCGCACGTGGATCTGGGTCACATCTTCGGTAAACCATTCGTCCAGCTGGTCGAAATCCTCAGGTGATTCGACTGTCCATTCTTCGACGTAGCAGATGACGTCCTTCGCAGGCACCGCCGGCTTCAACCCCAACGCAGCCAACCGTTCGCCCACGGTGAGCACTTGACCGAAGGTCAGCGGGTTTGTCGTTTCCCAACGACGTTCACGCACAGTGGGTTATCTCTTCCCCCGGCCTGTCACCGTGCCGGTCTCAACGCCTTGTGTTCGATCGTCGTTTCAGCAAGATAGCGATCGATGTCGTCCTTGAGAGTGTCCGCCAGTAGTTGCTGCACATCGTCTTCGTCGAACCAGACCACGGTGTTACGTTGCGCTCCCTCCACACCTCTGGTCGTCGAGCTCTGGTCTCCGATGTTCCTCGCGACGATCACCAGCTTGCTATTCGTCGTCACAACCGTCGAGAAAGGCCGGCTCTTGGCGTTGGCGGAAAAATCGAGCACCTGCCCGCTAATGACGATGTCGGCATCGTTCGGATTTGTTGCAGCCCCGCTGGAAGCGATCCGCACTGTCCAGGGTCGATCCTTCCATCCGCGTGTTTGCAGACGATCGGCGAGGGCTTGGACGATGGTGTCGCCTGCCCGCTCCCCCACCACATTGAAGTACGTCACCCCGCCCCACAAATGAGTCCGCAGGCCGACTCGATTTCGTTCCAGACGCCGATCCTCGAACGGTTCGATGACGATCCTGACCGGCTCCGGCTCCGTAAATTGAGCCGCGGCTTGTTTCTGCTGAAGATTGAGATAGTGCGTTTTACCAGTCCCTCCGCAGCCTGCTCCCATCAGCAGACTTGCCGTAAACACGATACCGACACCCAGCCGCCCCATGGTCTGTTCCACGATACAACCTCCTTCAAGTTGGCCGCTCCACTGTTGAAGCAAACCCAGTGTACCCAAGATACGGATCAGAGACAAATGCCGAGGCTACGGAGACTGGCGCAGGCTGCTCCATTGACCAAGTCATAGAATGGACGCTAATATCGCCCGCGGCTAGGAAAGACGATAGTGGCACGCGAGAACATCAATGATTAGCACGAGTGCCTGCGACGAGCCAGTCGAGTGACACAGCAGAAAACCACTCCCGCAGGATGCTCAAAAAGGCCGTCCAGCAAGGCCGTAGCCGATGAAAGCACCGGAGGCGTAGCCTCTGGGGCGCACGGTGCGACGAATAAGGAGCACCACGTCTGTGCGCGCCGCCGAGTGGTGAGGCGGCCGGGTCCCCGTTGAGGATTTCGATGAGCCGAGAACGCCGCTGGCGGCCTTTTTCAGCATCCTGCTAGATCAACCCAACCACGAGGAGGAGATATGGCCGAAACCCCCGATGTCTATGCCGACCAATTTCAGCTTAATCTTGGGCCGCTTGGATGCACGCTCAATTTTCAAGTTTCAGGGGCAAACCCGGTCGCCCCAGGCACTCCGCCACCGGTCGAACGTGTCGCCACTATTCGCCTGAGCCTTCAGCATTTAAAAGCCATGGCGTTCATTCTGCACAAACAAATAGTGGGCTATGAAGCCCAAGCTCAGGTGTCCACCGGACTGCCGGTCGATGTGCTTCGAGTGCTGCAAATTCGGCAAGAGGACTGGGAAGCGTTCTGGCGTCCATAGTTCATGCCGGGAGGCGTGCGACAATCGTCAACAACGATCCGAACGGATTCATGACTGAAGATCGAATCAACCATCGTCCATTTCTCAATTGACCACCCTCACTCGCTCTCTCACATATTCGAGACAACGTCGCTCACATCCACAAGAGACTTCCTCAGGTTACTAACGGGTGACGATCGGGAGGATGGCTCGAAAGGTCTCACGGCTAAATTCCGGCATCTGACCGGACTGAATCCTGGGATCGGTGAGCGGCAACACGCGCACGATCTTCAGGAAGTTCCGTTCGGCTAACACGGCGGCAATCTGCGCCTTCCGATCGTGAGTGATCGGCAGTGTATACCCCTCGCCATGTTTCCACTCCCATAACGTCGGCGCCAGCGACAGTTCCAGCCCGTGTCCGGCGAGCTGATGAAACCGGTTCACGATCCGGACCTTGTGCTGCTTGATCTCCTCTCCCTCCAATATTAAGGCGCAGACGACGTGGTGTCCCCACCAAAAGAGCGTCCGATAGGAAAATGCGTTCGAGTTGTGGAAGTGTTTCGGAAAGTCCAGATATTGATAAGGAAACAGTTCGAGAGACTCTCCCTTCACAAATTGGCAATTGGCAGGATCGAAATCCGGTGGAGCCGCGAGAGAGACCGACGCAACCTCCTCTTTCAACGCCGCATGCGTGGCTGTAAGCAAGCTGCGCACCTTCGTCATAACCTGCGCCTTGACGAGAAAGAAGTGCGAATCGGCCATCAAGGCGGCTTCTTCGTCTGTAAATTGTGTTGATGTGATCATGGATAGCAGCGTACCGGAGAAGAGCCACCAAAGGGCGCCGGCTATTTCTGATGCGTTTCGAAGTGGGAGACCACCAGATCGAACTGCGCCCGGCATTCCGCACAGCGGACCCAAACGGCATCTTGAAACACATCCATCTCCCGAACCGAGAGGGCAGAAGCATGGGCGCGCAAACAGGACTTGAGCGCCACGAGTCCATCCGACGGCACGATCTCCGGTGCACGCAAGGAGGAATCCCCCGTCGATACATATCGCGAGATTGTCCCTGTGGTCACCCGATGTACCATGCGGCACGAACTGCACGTCAGTACCACAATGCGCTCCGGCTCAACGCGTTTCACGGTGAGACAGAGCGGATGCACCGACCAACATTGTTGGAGAAAGGCTCCGCTTCGGATAATCTCGGCCATCGACCCTTCCTCAAGCAGGGGGGTTCGAGGTCCGAAGTTCGAGGTTTTCGGAACTTCGAACCCAGAACCTAGAACTTCGAGTCACGCCTCCTAGAACGCCCAAAGCGCCAGCATCATCAGCATTCCGATCGCATAGGGAAGCGCACAAGAATAGAGCAGCACTGACCACGCTCGGCCCGGCGCCGCGTTGCGGGACAGCTGCTCCTTGTAGACAAATTCGCGGGAAAGGATCAGTACCGTGAGCGTCAGAGCCAAGGTCCGACTCGTCTGCGACCACGTGTAGGCGCCGCTCAGGATGAAGTTTGCCGTGAAAAATCCACTGAAGAGGAGAATCACCGGAGCCAGGATAAAGCGGACCGAGTCGGAAAAGAAGGTATGGCCGCCGAAGCGGGCTTCCACCGAACTTGATTGTGAGTGAGGATTCACGATCCGACAGCGACCGGAATCACTGCTTTCGACGAAGTTGATGGAATGCCCTCTTGGGCAGCGCGACAGATCTTGCACAGGCGGGGGCGGGCTTTCAGGAATGAGACTTTGCCGCTGGCCAGACAGCGATAATGGACGAAGTCCTCGCACAAGGCGCAACGAGACCACCCCCCGCTGAACATCGTCTTGTTGCGGTAGAGTTCTTCCTTACACACCTTGCACTGTCTGGGCTCAATCCCCAACAGCATCGGTTCCCAGTCCCCGCCGGCTTTTCTAATACTCATGCGTCGGAGTATAGCGAAGGCACGAGTGGAGAGGCAAGGGCTCCTTGCCTTCCAATCCCGGTGTTGACCTAATCTTGACAGCTCTAGGGTAAAGCTCTACGCTCCAAAAAAACGAGAGGGACCTGTGAAGAACCGATTCCGTGAGTTGCCGACCATCGAAGAATTCAAACGAAGGATCGAACAGCGCTTTCCCGGAGAACTCGTGAGGCTCATCGTGTTCGGGTCACAAGCACGCGGTGAGGCAACAGTCGACTCGGATATCGACATTCTGGCAGTCGTCCATTCGCAAGATTGGAGATTGGGGGATGAAATTCGTGATATCGGATATGAACTTGAGATTGCACACGGTCTTGTCCTTTCCATTCAGGTCATGAGTCAGCAACACTATGGAGAACTCAAAGCTCGCGGATCCACCTTTTTGACCAACGTGGAACGGGAAGGCTTGGCTGTATGATGGAGCCCTCCCGTGCTGAGGAGGTGCGCGCCGAACTTCTGCGAGCAGAAACATCTCTCCAGGCGGCTCAATCGCTACTGCAAACGATTTTTTGGAAGATGCGCTTTCACGGGCCTACTATGCCATTCTCCATGCAGCCCGCGCCGTGTTGCTTTCCGAAGGCGTAACCGTATCCTCCCATCGGTCGGTGCGGCGCTTGTTCGGTCTGCACTTGATCAAACCGGGGAAGCTGACGGTTCGACTCGCGAAGATCCTTGCCGAAGAACAAGATGATCGGCTTTTGGCCGACTACGACGCCTGGTTCCACCCGGAACGAGAGCGCGTCGAAAAGCGCGTGAACGAAGCCAGCGAGTTCCTCGTTGCCATCAAGGCCAATATCATCACGAAGAATGATGCCTGACACCGACACCCATAGTCCATCGGCCAGGGTCAGTCGACGTATTCGGGCTCATATCGATTAGAAACCCGCGTGACCCAGCGCAGCACGTCTGTGAGAATTTCGTGAACATCTATGACACGCAGCACAGTGATCAAAGGTAGCGGGAACGTATTTCGGGATTTGGGATTCTCCGATGAGAAATCTGCTGAACTCAATTTGAAAAGCAGTCTGCTTCAAACCCTCCAAGAAACCATCAAAGGCCAAGACGGGAAACAGGTCGAAACAGCCGAGAAATTAGGCATCGATCAGGCCAAGGTGTCGAAGCTCCTGGCAGGCCACATGGCGGGATTTTCCATCGAACGCCTCGTTCATTTTCTGTCACTGCTGGGCCAAGACATAGAAGTGAAGGTTCGCCGGGCGCCTCATGGGCGTAAAAAGGGAACCGTGCTGGCGCGGGTCGGCAGAAAGCTGGGGAGAGTATCGGCCTAGCTGACTCGAACTGTTTCATTCGGCGACGTTCCGAACTGGTCGCATATTGCGACCAGTTATGTCCATCGCTTACAGACTTGAGGTCGCAACTTGCGACCTCAAGTCTGTTTGTCATCGCGGATGCTTTCGAGTCTTCGGTAAGCCCGAATAATGCAGTAGGTCTGGAACACGGGTGAGTGCTTCTTGCACGAGCGCCTCATAGTCCGGCTGGTACGGCTTGTCTTTGATCTTCTTCTTACCTCCGGCTTTTTCTGCAACCGCTTCTAACTCTTTCCGTAATTCCTCCAACGAAAAGCAATCGTTGCCGTTCACAGTCGCCTTGCCATCGACAAGCAATGACGAGCTTGCTTCATCAACGGCGTCTAACAAAGCTTGGCGGGCTTTCAGGCGCCATTCAGGCTCCCCAGCTCCTTCTGGGACTGTCCGGACAATATTCCGTTCCTCTTTCTCTTTTTCGGCTTTGTTGGGTTTGAAATATTTTTCCGTTGGGAGCATCGACTCGGGTATCTGGAAATCTTGCTTCAAAATGCTACATAACGCCGAGTATGAGTCGGTGCTTTTCAGCACAGTCTTGAAAGATGTTAAAAGTTCTCCTTCATGATAGAGGAGTGGAACCGGCGAGACAGTGAAAGTTAGCGGCAGATGCGCGTCCGGATCACCCAGATCCACGCTGACATAGGCCACACGCATGAATTAGACCTCTTTTATAACAAGAACTTCTTCGCCGAGCATATCGGTAATCTTGACGGCCAGGACCGTGGTAGAACCGCTTGGCGCCGATATTTCATAGTGACCTTGGACATAGTCTTGCTTGCGTTCCGGCACGTCAGCAAGAGCCACATTAAAAACCTTTCCATCGTAGGCCGATTCGATCATCACGCTATCGACCATTGCCCGCCAGTCCGGAATCTTGGGAGCCAGCAGTCCCGCTTGCGTCTGCAAACGTTCGACTATTGACGGGGAAATAAAGTCTTTGATCTCTACCAAGATCTTATCGCCGTTCTTATCTTTCACACGACGGATATCGACCCGAGCCTGCGCCGGCTTGTGTTCGATGAACTTCCCATACTTAGGGTCGCTCCGAAGTTCAATCACTTCGATTTTGTTCGGCGCATCTCCCTGCTTTCGTACCCGGTTATAGTCAGCGAGCCAGGCCTCCACGCCGAGTTCCTTACCCAGACACACCATGACCACGTCGCGTGACTCCTTTTGTCTGATATCAAGTTCCCGTTTCACATCTTCCAAGTCAGCGGGGGACAGCGGATGCCCGAACGGGACAATCTTCACCAGCTTTTTCCCCCACGTTCCGTCAAAGAATCCGTCTGCCAGCATACGAGTGACGCCGATATGCTCACAGGCCAGATTCACCGCCTCGTTGTGCTGGATCGCGAGATCGTAGTCATTCACACGCCAGACCGTGAAACTAAGTTGTGCAGGCGAAGCGGTCTTGGGCTTGTCATCGTCTGGCAACTCTTGTTGCTGAGTGGCAGTTTTAAATGAAACAACCTGCTCCGCAATTCCAGACTGCAGACGCTTAGTCGCTGTTTGAACTGCACCCTTATTGATATCGCAGCCAATCCAGCGGCGACCTAGTTTTTGTGCCGCAGCCACTGTGGTACCCGAGCCAAGAAAACAATCAAGAATGAGGTCCCCAGGATTCGAAGATGAACCAATTACAAGGTTTAGAAGCGTCTCAGGTTTTTGTGTTGGAAAGCGGACGTTTTCCGTCTGATCTGCAGGCTGAAGCATCGAAAGCCGCCAAACGTCATCTACCGTTCGCTCGTCTGATTCAATGTATATCAAATTCCCAACAGCATCCCTCGCATTCACTAAAGACGCACTTTTAGGATCCCAGACGCGTTTCAACTGCCGTACGGTAGATTCTCGCTCTTCTCGGATTTTATGGAACGTGGCTGAATTACCTTTTGAGTAAGAGAGAAGGTTGTCATGATTCGACGCGAAACGGTTTACGTTTCCTTGCATTTTATTAAAGTAATGCCAAACAACTTCATTCCGGAAATTATCTTTTCCAAATACCTCGTCCAAAAGACACCGAAGATGATGTCCTTTGGAAGAATCACAATGTAGCCAAATCGTCCCGCCATCGGTGAGCAGTTCCTTCAGGATCATTAATCGCTCGTACATAAACTGGAGATAGTTGTCGTTTGCCCATATATCTGTGTACTGAATTTGCTCCCCTAACCCATAGCTCTCGCCGTCAAGCTTGGCCGTCCCTTCAACCCCGCGAAGAGTGACCTTGCGAACATAGTCGGCGCCGCTATCGAATGGCGGATCGATATAGATGAGTTGAACTTTACCGCGAAAACCATTCGCTAACAGGTGAGCCAGCACCTCTTTGTTATCACCATGAAACAGTAGGCCACCGCGAGGATACCCATCTGGCCACTCTTTCCAAATGGCCGGATCAGCGAGCGGAATCTTGCCGGCATCCGGGGCACTAAATTTTTCGACAGGTTGGGCCGGGAAGACCGTGACCGAGCGGAGCGGCCGTTTCCCGACCCAGGATAGCATTGGCCGACCTTTGGCCTTGGCGATCATAACCGACTCTTTCGGCTTTGTTTCGCTAGCAGATGGAATGGAGCCTTCGGGCTTGTGCTTCAATGCTTTTGGCCTGGCGGTCTTCCGGATTGAAGCTTTCACCCCACGTCTCTTAGTCGGCTTCGACTTGGACTTCTTCGGTTTAGATTTTGTCCTTCTCACCATCGTTACTCCTCTATGAACATGCGGGCAGCGGCACTATCCCCATAGGTGAGGACATCCTCTCTGACGAAAATCATCTGATAGCGTACCGTCTCGGGGTTGAGCGCTTCCCACTGGCGTATCGCAACTGCCTTGGCACCCTTCTCGCCTTCTATGGCGTGATCGCGTTTATCTTCGTCTTTTATTTCGACGATGAGACAACGACCGTCCGTCCGGCGAATGATGAAGTCGGGCGTATAGCGATGCCAGCGGCCATCTTCGCCTCGATACTCGACATAAAAATCTGACTTGTTGGGATCTGTCATCGCTCCCGTGAAATAGAGATCTTCAACCTCATTGGGATGGAGACCGACATGTTCGAACAGAGTGCCAAAGAAATGCAGTTCGGGATTGGAGTCAAAGTTGTACGGCGTATAGTGAAACCCTAAGGCGGCAGACTTTCCCAGGTGTCTGTCCTCCCACTCTGAGAAATGAGCGAGCAGTTTTTCCTTCTGGATGGGGTATCGTATGTCCGCCGTGTAGGTTTCAGTTCCATCCACCGAGAATGTGCGCGTAAAACCTTCCGGCTTAATCAGGGCAAGCGCCCGCTCCACTCGTTCTTCTTTGACCTCATAGTGAGAGCACTGTTTCTCGACTTGCTCGCTTAACGCTGCCAGATGGGCTACCGGAAGTTCATCTGCAGCCCCGTAAATGCGGCGCAATTCGTCGAGCACCATCCAAGTATCTAGACGATAAACTCCCACGAGTTCCATCGCGGCTGTATAGAGATCGATTGTTTCGAGTTGGCCCTCAATGGTAATGGCATCTCCCGTCTGCTTTAAAAGCGCCCGTGTCGCAGCCTGGCGCGCGATGGCAAACGTGAGGCGTTCGAGCTTAGGCACAGCGTCCTTCGCCGGCTTGGTGAATACAACTGTTCGCTTTTCATCCTTGTCTTTGCGAACCACTGTACGGACAAGCTGTTGGATGACAAGCGGTGGAATCTTCACCTTTCTAAGAGTAATTGTCTGGTTGCAACTAGTGCTTTCCTTGTGACGGAGATCCTCAAGCGTCTCGCCATATGTTTCACGAAGTTCATTATCGAGCGTGCGTTGGTTTTCGATGGAGAGGTAGATCGAGGCCGATACATCATTTCCTGGAACCTGGCGGAGACAGCGTGTCGCTGCTTGCAGCACAAAGTTATTCGACGTTCTCAGCGTCCGAACCAACGCACAGGCAAAGAGGCTTGGCACATTCCAGCCCTCTGTCCCCATGTTCACCAGCAAGATGATGCGGAATGGCGATACCGGATCATTGATGCGGGCGAATGAATCCTTCTCAGCCACGCTTGATTCGCTATGGCACTCAAGGACCAGGCCGGGTGATAAGCCTAATTCGACAAGTTTCGCTTCAACAGTTTGGCGCAGTTCGCGGAGATCATTGGTCTGAGGAAAATACATCGCCAACTTCGCCGGTGATCCATTTGGCAGGGCTACGTCCCGGTACTTAGCGAAGAACTCGCCGATGATCTGAGCAACGACCTGCTTCGCTTCCCCATCAAAACTGTAGGCGTGGATATTATTACCGACCGTTTTTAGAATGCCGTCAGCGATGCCCTGCGATAAGCCATACCAGACAACCACGTCGCGGAGCGGTTGTCTCTTAAAGTATGGCGTGCCAGTGGTATTCACAACGCAGATCAGATTGGGGCTGTGCTCGTGCAGGTAGTCCACCGTCTTCCGAACCTTCTTCAGTTCGGTATCGAGCGCCTGACCATAGGTGTGGTGCGCTTCGTCGGAAAAGATGCCGAGGTGCGGCAGGCTGGCAATAGACTGCAAGCGTAGGTTTGCCACTTCCGCACGAGCTTCATCTTCCTTCTTTGGGTTGAACAACGAGCCGAGATCGCTTTTACGGATCGCTTCTTTCTGAATGCGTATTTTTTCCGTGTTTGTGACAACCACATTGAAAGCACTGCCTTTAATGACGGGAATATCCCGTTCACCATCGCGCGTAAAGATCAGCTTGACCGTAGCTGCGAATTGCTTGAAGAACCTCGGCGGTAGAACGCGATCGTATGGCACCGCAGCAAGGTCGCGCAGGGCGCCGAGGATCGTGGTACCGGGCGCGAAGACAAGAGCGTTCTGCACGAACGGGCCTTCGGGATACTCTAAGGCCATGGCAAATTCTGTGGCGATGATCGCCCCGATCAAGGCAGTTTTTCCGGCGCCCATCGCCAAGGCCAGGATGTAACTTGAGTACTCAAGGGTAAGCGTTTCTCGGAGAGCTTGAAGGCGGTGGGTCCGTACGAAGTCGTCGTTCGACAGGATGTTCTTCCACAACAGAGACAAATCATAATCGCAACTGACCCTTCACTGTATAGGTGCGCCTAATGCCTAAACACGCAGAATCACAGGAATGCAGAGAGTGGAATAACGATGTTTCTACTGATGTGATTGCTGATCTCTTCGAGTGTGGCGACCATATCTTTACCCTCAAACCCACTTCTCTTGCTAGAGAGTACATTAATAACAGGGTGGAGCTTCACGTCCATCTCGCGGTCTGGATCAATGGGGGTAGCAGTCCAAGTGGCTATCTCTGCTTGGTCTTCAATAATGCCATCGGGAATCTTTGTAAGCTTAAGACTGCCGGGTACGATATTCACGGATTCCGTTGGAAGATTAATGACGCCAACCTTGTATCTGGCTGCATCAATGAGAAGTCGATGCTTGTCGGTATTCGAGAGACTATAGAGTACCCACAAGGGATCAAGGTGAAATGCCTTCTTTCTGCGGTACGGCTGGAGACGCTTAATAATTGTCTTCGCTCGTGGCGGAATTCCCTTAAAAAACGGCTTGGTTTTCCCAATCATTTCTTGTTGCATAACGGCCACCCCCTTCCCGTCTTTGTCGCCAAAGATAGGGAACTCGCAGCGTTGCGCAAGCTTCTTGTCAAATTTCTTCACATATTTCGACGCGAGCGCATACATCAAGTAATCAAGGGTACATCGCAAGTTATGAATAATATCTCCAATTATAAGAGAAAGCTTTCCGTGTTCGATTGGCTCGATGTGGATACGCGAAACGAAATAATTGGGGCGACTCGGGTGTTTTTCATGAAAAACAGCGTAATGGTTGCCTTCAAACCATCTAAGAACCTGACCGTTGAGGTCATTCAGGTGACCAGTCGCCCGCTCATGCTTAAGACAAAAGTCGCTCTTAATGATCATAGTGGAGTAAAATCAGACTATGAAGAAACAACAAAAGACCAAAAAAGGTGCGGAAATCCCCGTCCCGAAGCGCGGCGACTTCTTCAAGAATCTGAAGAGAGCCGCCACGCCTTCACCGACCAACGGCGCCAAGAAGTAGCCGCTCAAACTGCGCCTTCCCATCATCGCGGTGATTGTACCGCCACGCGTACTCGTTCAAATAACCCTGAAGATGTTTCTTAGAAACGGCATGATACACGCCACCAATCCCACGTTTGACCAACGACCAAAAGCCCTCGATGGTATTGGTGTGGACATCCCCACTCACATAGATTTTCTCCGAATGACGAATGCGACGATGCTTGAAGCCTTGTTTCCCAAGCGTGTTATACGTCCTATATTCGTCCGTGTAGATCGTGGATTTCGGCAATGCTTTTTCCAGAATATGCGGCATCACCATGGCCCTCGTCACATTGTCAACCGTGACAGCGGCCACTTGCCCTTTTCGTTGAACGATCCCCAGCACGGGAGTTTTCTTCGAATGAAACATGCCTGGTCGCCCAGTGCGTCCGTATTCTCGTCCACCGATGTATGTTTCATCGACTTCGATGGGCTGTCCATTCGTAAACGGCCCGTCTCCCTGTTGCATCAACTCTTTCCGAATCAGGAACGCCATACGCCATGCGGTCTTGTAGGTGACGCCCAATTCTCGTTCAAGTTGCTTGGCAGAGATGCCGCAACGAGTGCTCGTCATCAGATACATGGCGTAGAACCAGAGATGCAGAGACGTAGAGGATTTGTGGAAGATTGTTCCAGCGGTCGGATGCAGATGATGGCCGCAAGCAGTACACGTCCACGATTGACGCTGTTGGGAAGTTTCGTAGCGTTCAAAGACACGCTTCGCTTTACACTTCGCACAGTGTGCATGCTTCCCATCTTTGGAATAGCGGTTACGCCAGAGCCATTCCAAGCAGGTCGCATCGTCAGGAAATTCGCGCATGAAATCCATGAGTGTGTATTGCGACTCAGAGGACTTTGCGCGGATCGGTTTGTTTCGGTTTACAGGTGCCATGATTTATTCCCCCTTGTTGAGAGGAATATACATGGTTTGGCTTATACAGTCAAGGGATAGTTGCCATCATAATTAGAAGACCGCCAAGCACCATCAGGGATACCAAGGGCACTTAAAAGTGCTTCCTTCTCTTGGGAGGGTGGGAAATACTTCTTGTAGAGGTGTTCGATCTTTGGAGTGCCTTCCACGAGACGGAGAAACCAATAGACTTCTAATGCCCGGAGCTGAGGAGGACGGAGCTGGAAACCAGAGCCGTCAGGCGCGGAAGCCCACTCGATAATCTCAGCGATAGCCGTAAATTCTTCTTGAGGGAACCCCTCTTCCCGCCATTCGGCTGACTTGATTCGAAGTTGATCGAAGAGAACGGACATCGAAGCAGCGCCTCAGTTTGGATAACGCGCGAGAGTATAGCGGAAGCATGGGATTCCTCCTAGCCCTCGATTCTATGCCGGAACAATATTTCCCCTCTGTCATCCACCGTTCTTATAGCCGCGCAGCTCTGCTTGTTCCTGCTCCCTTCAGGACGAACGGACGAGCAGTTTCCGATTCCATTCCTCCTCTTTAGGGAGTGGCCAAGGCTGCCCTTTACTGCGCGCATCGAACGATTTACATGTTCCCTCCAAGCTCGTGTTTTCTCTAGTGATGGGGGCTGATGGATCTTCTATTGCGCGCAACTTTCTCAACCGCCCACCCACTGGCACGCCGGGACGTGCCACTAGCCCATGCGAAGGCCTTCCTATTCCTCATACTGCTCATTAGGGGAGCAGCCAGACTGTCCTTCACTGCGCGCATTGAGGGAGCACATTCTGATCGTGCGGCCTCAGCGAGCAAGAAGGATGGTCTGGCTGTTCCCCCTCCCACCCTTCTGAGGCCGCGCGTTGCGCGAGCACAGAAGATCATCAGGTTCCATCCCGTTTGGGTTTCCAATTCCCCTTACCTCCCTTTAAGGGAGTGGCCAGGCTGCCCTTTACTGCGCGCATCGAACGAGCACAGTTTCATCGTGCGCGTTCTGCGAGCAAGAAGGGCACCTGGCCACTCCCGCTCCGTCTGTTTGACAGCCCCTAGACCATTTGTTACGCTCCGCGCCGGTTCCCGGCTTGTTTCGATAGGCCCCGAGCCAACCTCCATGAACATCAAGGACTACCTCGAACAGAAGCGGGATGACATGGATCGGTTCCTCGATTCTGTCATGCCCAGCGCCACCACGCCTCCTACCACGCTTCACGAAAGCATACGGTACAGTCTCATGGCGGGAGGGAAGCGAGTCCGCCCGATCCTGGCGATTGCCGCGGCAGAAGCAGTAGGTCAACCCGCACCGGGGTTGATGCCGATTGCCTGTTCGCTCGAACTGATCCACACCTATTCTTTGATTCACGATGACTTGCCCGCAATGGACAACGACGATTTCCGCCGCGGACGACCGACAAATCACAAGGTCTACGGCGACGCGATGGCGATCCTTGCCGGTGACGCGTTGCTGACGATGGCGTTCGATCTTTGTACTCGTCCCGATCTGATGAAAGGCTGTGACCCCTCGCGCCAAGTTCGCCTGATGCAAGAACTGGCCTACGGATCGGGAAACGTGGGGATGGTGGGCGGTCAGGTCCTCGATATCCAGGCCGAAAACAAAGACATCGATCTTGCGACGCTCCAGAACATCCACAAGCATAAGACCGGTATGTTGATACGTGCCGCGGTGCGAATGGGCGCCATTGCCGGCGGTGCACAGGATCGCCAGCTGGACGACCTCACGAGTTATGCCGAGGATATCGGACTGGCGTTTCAGATCGCAGACGATGTGCTCAATGTGACGGGAACGCGCGAGGAGCTGGGCAAAAATCCCAACACCGACGCGGAGCGAGGCAAGAAAACGTACCCGACGTTCTACGGCGCCGAGGGAGCCAAAACACTGGCGGACGACTGCGTGGCCCGTGCGATCACGCGCCTCTCCTCGTTCGGTCCAACCGCCGACCCGCTCCGTGAACTGGCCCGATACATTACCTCGCGGAAGAACTGAGGCGCTCCGCTGACATGCTGACACGACTTCAGGCTGACAGGTCTTGCAGAACCGTGTCACTTGCTCGCTTGTCGCTTGTCAGCTCTCTCAATCTATGAAGGCGCTCGTCACAGGCGCAACAGGATTTGTCGGCGGCGCGGTGGTGCGCGCGCTGGTCCAACGTGGCATCGATGTCCGCGTCCTGGCTCGCGCCGGAGCAGACCTGCAGAATATTCAGGGGCTGACTGTCGAACGGGTCGAAGGTGATCTGCGCGATCAGGCCTCGTTGCGCAAATCCCTCGCCGGGTGCGGACACCTCTACCATGTGGCGGCGCACTATGCGCTCTGGGCCAAAGATCCGTCGATCTTTTATGACGTCAACGTCACCGGCACAAAGAATCTCCTGGAAGCGGCCCGCGAAGCCGGCACCGAACGAATTGTCTACTGCAGCACCATCGGCGCAATCGGCCTTCCGCCCGTGGGAGGGCTCGGAACGGAAGAGACACCGGTCTCGCTCGAACAGATGGCCGGCCACTATAAACGGTCGAAGTACCTGGCCGAGCAAGAGGTCCTCACACTCGCAAAGGCAGGACTGCCGGTGGTCATCGTGAACCCCAGCGCCCCGGTCGGAGCATCCGACGTGAAACCGACCCCGACGGGGCAGGTCATTGTGGATTTCATGAAAGGCCGCATGCCCGCCTATATCGAAACCGGGATGAATATCGTGGATGTCGATGACGTGGCGGCCGGTCATTTGCTCGCCATGGAGAAGGGTCGAATCGGCGAGCGATATATTCTGGGCAATGCCAACTTGATGTTGCGAGAAGTGTTTGAAATCTTGAGTCGATTGACCGGCATCAAGGCGCCTGCGATCAAGTTGCCACGATTGGCGATCCTGCCGCTCGCCTATCTCAATCTCTGGATGGCAAATGCTACAGGGCAACCGCCGCGCATTCCCCTTGAAGGCGTAAAGATGGCCAAGTACAAAATGCACTACGACTGCAGTAAGGCGATCAGAGAACTCGGGCTCCCGCAGACACCGCCGGAAGTGGCGCTGGAAAAAGCGGTGCGGTGGTTTAGAGATCACGGGTATGCGTGAATTCGTGCCTGACACTTCACACCTAATGCTTCACGATTAGTCTGTGGATATCCTTCTTCTCTTCCTGAAGACAATTGCGTTCCGTCCTTACGTCTTCGCGTTTCTCGCTGCATTCCTCTTCGCCGCGATCATGTTGATCGGCTGGCCGCGAACCTGGCGCTTCTGGGTGATCAGCTGGGCCACGGCGTTCATCTGCGAGTTTTCGTCTACCCGCAACGGCATTCCATTCGGGTGGTATCACTATAATGGTTCGACCGTGGGCCAGGAGCTCTACTTCTCCAACGTCCCATTCATGGACTCGATCTCGTTCAGTTTTCTCCTGTATGCCGCCTACTGCGTTGCGCTCTGCCTCCTTCTTCCCATCAAGCCGTCCTCTGTCTCTCTGCCCTCTATGCTTAAACCACTGCATCTTGACGTGGACGCACGTACGAGTTGGTCTGTGCTCTTACTCACTGCCCTCTTGTTCGCGTTCATCGACATGGTGATCGATCCCGTCGCACTGCGTGGCGACCGTTGGTTCCTGGGAAAAATTTATTACTATCCAGATCCAGGCGTTCACTTCGGCGTGCCGTTCGCGAATTATGTCGGTTGGGCCGTTGTCGGGCTCATCTCCCTCGCCATGTATTTTCCGATTGAACGCCGACTTTCTGCCCTCTCACTGCCTCCGTCTATCACGCCACGACTTCTGCTGGGCGCCGGCCTGTACTATGGCGTGCTGATCTTTAATCTCAGTGTGACGTTTTGGATCGGCGAATCGTTCATGGGTATGAGCGGGCTGCTGATGCATCTGCCCGTCCTCATCCTATTGATTGTTCGCCTCGCAGGCCCGCGCGGCATTTCGACATCCAGCCCGCATGATTCATGACGGTTCGTGGCGAAATCGCGCAGTCGCTATGCGAGACGGGCGCGTGGAGCGGCGAGGAAGGGAGGCATACTTGAAACAGTATGTTGACCGACCGAACGGCGAGCCCGCCTGCATGGGCGCAGCGTCCATGCTTGTCGCAGCAGCGAATCCGCGATTGCAGCAGAAGTGCTCATAAATCATGCGGGCTAGATAACCCGGTGGCATTCAGACAGTAGACTTTGTATAGTCATGACAGTCGCCATGCGAACGAAATTGATCGTCTCCATCATCGTGATGGGCATTGGGATTGTCGGCGCCTTCGGATGGATGGTGTATTATGTGTTCTCGACCGGCTTTAGTGCGAAAACCGAGCCGCATGCCCTAGAGGTCTTCGCCGCGAGGCAAATTCGCCATCTGGCCATCCCGCTCGAACAGCGAAACGCGAAGAACCCGATTCCGATGAGCCCCGACGTGATGAAAGAATCGTTGGCGCATTTTGCCGATCACTGCGCAACCTGCCATGCCAACAACGGCAGCGGGGAGACCCCGATCGGCAAGAACGTGTATCCGAAGGCTCCCGACTTACGATTGACCGACACCCAGTCGATGTCGGACGGTGAGATGTTCTGGGTGATCCACAACGGTATTCGCTTCACCGCGATGCCGGCCTGGGGAGAGGGTGATCCGGCGGAAGATAAGGAAAGTTGGAAACTGGTCCACTTCATTCGCCATCTCCCGCACCTGACGCCGGAAGAACTCGAGCGGATGAAGACGTTCAATCCCACGACGAAGAAAGACCTGGAAGAAGAGGCGGCCTTCGACCAGTTTCTGCAGGGAGACGATGGGGCGGCAGCGCGGACCAAGGCCGGCCATCATCACTAGTTTGGTTTATTTTGTTTATCTGGTTCATCTTTCAACCAAACACACGAAATAAACCAACAACGATCTTTATATAGAGGACCCATCATGTGGTTACGTCTGATTGTGGCTTTCACGTGTGTATTGATGGCTACGCCAAGCTTCGCCCACGGCGCTGACCAACATGTGCTCGGTACGATCATGGCTATTGACTCGAACCATGTCGTCGTCAAAACGTCCAAGGGGCAGACGGTCGATGTTCGGATTAACAAGAAAACTCAATACAAGGACGGACGCAATCCGAAAGAGGTGGACAACGTGCCGGACGTGGGCGATCGAGTCGTCATCAAGGCCACAAAGGACGGCAAGGTGTTACTCGCGACCGAAGTTCACTTTTCCGCAGCCAAGCGCGTACCAGCCCCCATATCACCAACGCCGGTCAACTAGGGTGGTCGATGTCGCCGCTCCACGTCACACGGGACTTCAATAGCAATTTCTTGGGCGGCGGATTTCGTGCAGCGATCATTCGAGTCCTGATCACCAGCATCGCCGTATTTCTGGCAGTCATGATCGTCCCCGGCATTGAGGTCGATTCGCTCCTCGCCGGATTCGCCGCGGTCCTGGTGCTCACCGTTCTCAATCTCTTGGTCCGGCCTATTCTCCTGATGCTGACCATTCCCTTGATCGTTCTCTCATTGGGGCTCTTTCTCATCGTGATCAACGCACTCCTGTTGGAATTCACCGCGTACCTGGTGAGTGGTTTCTCGGTCACGGGATTCTGGCCGGCAGTCGGCGGCGCGGTCGTCATCAGTCTGGTCACCATGGTCCTCAACATATGGAAGTCAGATCACCGCCCGCCGGAACACCCTTCGTTTCCCCAACGCCCTCCTAAGATCATCAATCCCGACGAATAGCTTTGCGCGTGAAGTGCGAGACATGCGAGAAAGGCGCGACCCGACGTTCGAAGTTCGAGGTTCGAAGTTCCGAAAACCTCGAACTTGGGACCTCGAACCTCGCCCCCTCTCGTCCTGCTATTCGTTCATTGAATTGCTCGTCTTGCATTGCTACAATGCCGCGCGTCTGCTACCCCCGCGACGATACATGAATCCGGGCCCAACTCACGAATGACACCTGCGGCTCCACAGAGTAAACCCGTTTCCGAAACGCATCTTCAGCGGACGTTGACATCCGTGATCAATGAGCTGCCGGTCGACGCGGCACTCGCCGCCGTGTTCCATCGCGACCAAGGTCCGCTGGTCGGCCATGCCGCACGAGGCTTCACACCTCGCGATATTCAAGCCATTCTCAGAACACTGTCGGCACACGCCATCACGGCATCAGCCTCCGCAAATGATCAGGACGGCGGACGTACGGTCCGCCTCCGCTTGATTACGCCGGGCACGAAGTCGTTGCTTGGGGTCTCCCTCCAGCACCGGAACCGGACATACGGCTTCCTCGTCATCGGGCGGAAGGAAAGCGCCACCTTCGCGAAAAAAGAAAAGAGTTTGATGGAGCAAGCCAGCGACGATGTCACGAAAGCGCTGGATCGCGAAGGCCTGTTCGATATGAATGTCGTGCTCAGCCGGCCGTTTGTCGCGAACGAGCCGGTCTCTTCATCGCCTACTCCGGCAGAAATGTTCACGTCTCCGGCGTCTCAGCTCACACCGGAATTCCAAGACAAGATTATTGCCATTTTGGCTGATGCCAACCAATACGTCGCCTATGATCGCATCTGGGCCTGCCGCTACGATCCTCTCGCCGGCAATGTCGAAGTCCTAGGACTGGCCGGTGATCTGAAAAGCGAACAGAAGGATAGCAGGAAAGACCTGAAGCCGGGCCATCGCCTCACGCTCGACAGTTCAGCCTCCGGGTGGGCGGTCCGCCACCGTAAACCCCGCGTGGATCATGATCTCGCCTCCACGCAGGGGCGATTCCTCGATCACAAATATCTCTTCAAGGACCGGCTTCACTCCTCGCTCGTTATACCGTTCTTCGTTCGGGGACAAGTGGGCGGGACCATCACCCTGGCATCCAAAGAATCCGGGCGCTACCAACAGTCGGATGCGCGGACACTTGAACCGACGATTGTGAAGATCGCGGATATTCTCCAGTCTCCGGGGCTTGGACCATCCAACCAGGCGGCCGCCACCGGATCAGCGGGCGCCCCCGGGGCACCTCTCGCGCCAGGTCCCTCTGAACCTATCATCAGAAAACAAGAACGGCAGGCTGCGATCGGCGAGTTCAGCCTGTTTCTGGCAGCCGAAGTACGCGAGCCGCTCGCCTCGATTCGCTCCCAATTGGAGGAAGTCACTGGTGAAGGTATCCTCGACTTCGACCCGCAAACACGCGTCGAGAATGCCATGCGCGATTTGATCAGGATCGAAGCCATCCTGAACGAGATTTTGGATTTTGCGAAACCGCTCGAGTTGACTCGTCGGCTTCTCCGCATTCCTGAAGTGATCGAGAGCGCGCTCACGGTCGTCGCAACCGACCTCGAAGTCACCAGAATCCAGGTGACCAAGGATTATGCCACGATGATCGCCCCGGTCCGCGGCGACGAAGCCAAGCTTCAGCAAGTTTTTCTCAGTATTTTCAGGAATGCGAGCGAAGCGATGAACCCCGGTGGGCATCTCCATATTCAAGTCACGCAGCACCGCGCAGGGCGCGGCATAGAAGATCAGATCCTCATTAAGAACGACGGAGCTCCCATTCCGGCGGAGATCGTCGACAAAGTCTTTGAACCATTTTTTACCACGAAACGGGCCGGCATCGGTCTCGGTCTCGCCTCGGTTAAAAAAATCGTCGAAGAACACGGCGGATCGATTTCCATCGGCAGCGCGCCCGGCGAGGGAACCACCGTCACCATTCGTCTCCCCGGTCTCAGCCATGGCCCGTCGTATCGTGGACGCGGACGGCGCCGCCCCCCCTCACGCCGCCAGAACTAACAACCCGTTTATTTGGTTGGTTTGGTTCGTCTTGTTTATTTGGTTGAACCAGACAGACCGGTTTTCGCCACTCGTCCGAGCCATCGAAGTCCCAGCCCACCTCGCTCCCTATCGGGGCCGCGTGTTGCGCGAGTACAAGTTCGCCGTGTCAATCTAGGAGGTCAGTCCATGGCTTCTCAAACTTTACCTTTCGCGAACCCTCAGAAATTTGAATTTCCTAGATTGCGACTTGCGGTTTCCGTGAGGGCAGATACGAGCACAAGAACCTAGAACGACCGGGGAAGGTTGCCGGGGGGTTGCCTTGCCCGGTTATTTCGACAATAATCCGGTACCAGGGATTTCCTGGGTCCCGCAAATTCTCGGCCGATGAGAGCATGTCCAAGGAAGAGACACATACGCGACCGGCCACACTCGGCGACGTGCTCTACGCCAAGTCCAAGGCTCCGGTGCCGGAGCAGGACTGGGCGACACTCGTCCAATCGATTGCCGCGGGCGACCAGCTCGCGCTGCATGCACTCTACGAGATGGCTCATCGCCCCGTCTTCACTGTGATCATGCGAATGATGGCCAACCGGGAAACCGCTGAAGAGCTTACCATCGATGTCTTCCACGACGTCTGGCGGCGCGCGTCACGTTACGACGCCGCGAACGGCACGGTGCTCGGGTGGATCATGAACCAGGCGCGCTCGAGGGCGATCGACCGCCTGCGTTTCGAGAGCCGACGGAAGCGCAGCCACGGCGGCGATGTGCAGCCGCTGGCCCAGGTGGCTGCCGATCCGTACGATGTACTCCAGCTGCGCGAGCAGGGTGAATCGTTGCGCGCGGCATTGGCGGCGCTCACGCTGGACGAGCGCCAGGCGATCGAAATGACGTTTTTCGCCGGGCTTACGCATGCCGAAGCCGCGGCGCGGTTGAACCAGCCGCTCGGCACGATTAAGACGCGCATTCGTTCAGGACTGCACAAGCTGCGGCAGACGTTGACCGCGGAAGCAGGAAGCCATGAGTACATTCCATAAGGACCGTTGCGAGCAGAGCGAGGTCACGTGCGCATACGCCGCTCAAGCGTTAGCGGCGAGCGAGGCGGCGGCGGCCGAAGCCCACATCGCCTCGTGCCCGGATTGCCAGCGCGAGGTGGAGAGCCTCCGCCCGGTGATCAAGCAATTCGTCTCCTGGCCCACCGATGTGCTGCGTCCGACGACACCACTCCAGGCGCGCCTGGCGCTTCGTATCGCCGAG
>CBDDRB010000026.1:0-37169 GCA_965232965.1 uncultured bacterium | reverse complement strand
GCCAATTTGACCCAGTCCTTGATCGGCGCATCCTTCACCTGACACATGCGCCAGATATCGCCTTCTTCGACCTGGTGTTCCAACAGAGTCTTGCCTGAGGCATCCACCACGCGTATCGTGCCGTTGCCAGGCGCCTTGAAGGTCTTGTCGTGCGAACCGTACTCCTCTGCCGCCTGCGCCATGAGACCGACGTTGGGCACACTACCCATCGTCTTGGGATCTAATGCGCCATGTTTCTTACAGAAGCTCACCACCTCTTGATAGACCGGCGCGTAACTGGAATCAGGGATCACACACTTCGCGTCATACGCCTTACCGTCAGGACCCCACATCTTTCCCGAATCGCGAATGACCGGGGGCATGGAAGCGTCGATGATGATGTCGCTAGGCACATGCAGGTTGGTGATCCCCTTGTCGGAATTCACCATCGCCATGGGGGGTCGCTTCTGATAGACAGCCTGAACGTCGGCCTCGATGGCTTTGCGCTGATCCTCCGGCAAGGCTTTGATCTTCGTGTAGAGGTCGCCGATCCCGTTGTCCGGATCCACTCCGAGCTTCTTAAGCGTCTCGCCATGCTTCTCGAACACGTCTTTGTAATAGACCGTCACGGCATGGCCGAAGATCTTGGGATCCGAGACCTTCATCATGGTGGCTTTCATATGAATCGAGAACAACACGCCCTGCTTCTTGGCGTCTTCGATCTGCTCTTCCAGAAACTGCCGCAAAGCCCGCTTGCTCATGAACGTGGCATCGATAATTTCATTGGCCTGCAGCGTCACTTTCGGCTTAAGCACAGTCGTCTTGCCGTCTTGGCCGACGAACTCGATCCGCGCATCGGTCGCCGCAGTCGTGGTCATAGACTTTTCATTGGACCGGAAATCCCCGCCCTTCATATGGCTGACATGCGTCTTCGAGTCGGGGCTCCAGGCTCCCATCTTATGCGGATGCTTTCTGGTATGGGCCTTCACGGAAAGCGGCGCGCGTCGATCGGAGTTGCCCTCGCGCAGCACCGGATTGACCGCGCTGCCTTTGACCTTGTCGTAGCGGCTCTTGATGTCCTTCTCCTTCTCGTCCTTTGGGCTTTCTGGATAATCGGGAAGTTTATAGCCCTGACTTTGTAATTCCTTAACAGCCTCTTGGAGCTGAGGGAGAGAGGCGCTGATGTTCGGAAGCTTGATGATATTGGCTTCCGGGGTCTTGGCCAGCTCGCCCAATTCAGATAGCGCGTCCGCTTGCTTCTGTTCCGGCGTCAGGTAGTCGGGAAATACGGCGAGAATACGCCCGGCTAACGAGATATCGCGCAATTCAACAGCGACACCGGCTGCCTTGCTGAAGGCGTTGATGATGGGCAGAAAGGAATAGGTCGCCAGCATGGGCGCTTCATCAGTTTTCGTATAGATAATTTTGTCTGCTTTGGTCGTCATGGCTATTCTCTCCTAACTCCTTGTTAGTTCAGCGCATTCAACGCTGAACCGGCCTTGAACCACGCAATCTGCTGCTCGGTGATGCTGTGGTTCGCCTGAATGGTGAGTGACATACCATCCGGCTTATGGATGGTCACTTGCACCGGTTTGCCAGGAGCCAGACTGTTTAGCCCTGTCACGCTGATGCGATCCTGCTGTTCGATCTTCTCGTAGTCCTTCGGGTCAGCAAAGGTCAACGCCAAGATCCCCTGTTTCTTCAAATTGGTCTCATGAATACGGGCAAAACTCTTCGTGATGACGACACGCACGTTGAGGAATCGCGGAGACATGGCCGCATGTTCGCGGCTGCTGCCTTCCCCGTAATTCTCGTCACCGACCACGATCGAACCGATGCCCTTCGCCTTGTACCGGCGGGCAATCTGGGCCATGGTGAGCCCCGATTCGCCCGTCAACACATCCGTGCCCTTGCCGGGCTCGGAAGCAAACGCGTTGTTCGCACCCAGGAACATATTGTCGCTGATCTTATCGAGATGACCGCGGAATTTAAGCCATGGGCCTGCAGGCGAAATATGGTCCGTCGTGGTCTTGCCCTTGGTCTTGATCAACAGCGGGAGCTTCTCGAAATCCTTGCCGTCCCAGCGCGGGAAGGGCTGCAGTAATTGTAACCGTTCGCTGGTCGGTGGAACTTCGACGGTCAAACCCTCACCGCTGGCTGCCGGCGCAACAAACCCCTCCTCACCCTTCGCAAATCCCTTGGCGGGAAGCTCTTCCCCTTGAGGCGGCTGAAGCGTGAATTCCTTGCCATCTGCTCCCTTGAGCGGTTGATGCACCGGATCGAAGGACAAATTGCCGGAGAGTGCATAGGCCGTCACAATCTCCGGGCTCGCGAGAAAGGACAACGTTTCGTTGATGCCGTCGTTGCGACCGGGGAAATTGCGGTTAAAAGAACTGACGATCGAATCCGCTTTCCCCTTCACACCATCGGCCCGCTTCCACTGACCGATGCAGGGGCCGCAGGAATTCGACAATACTGTGCCGCCTAACTGTTCAAACGTCTGTAAGAAACCGTCGCGCTTCATCGTATGATAAATACGCTCGGAGCCGGGCGACACGAGGAACGGCGCTTTCGCTTTGAGTCCTGCCTTCAGCCCTTGCTGGGCAATGTGGGCCGAACGGCTGATGTCTTCATAGGATGAATTGGTGCAGCTTCCGATGAGGGCCGCCTTGAGCTCGACTGGATAGCCCTTCTCTTTAGCTTCCGCCGCCAATTTTGAAATCGGTCTGGCGAGATCCGGTGTATGGGGCCCGACGACATGGGGTTCGAGCGTCGACAAATCGAGTTCGACAATCTGGTCGTAGTACTTCTCAGGCGACTGCAGGACCTCCGGGTCCGGCACCAGCAGTGATGTGTTGGCAATCGCAAGGTTAGCCAGATCAGCCCGATCTGTAATGTTCAAATAGGCCACCATCTTCTGGTCAAAGGGAAACACCGAGGTCGTGGCGCCCAATTCTGCGCCCATGTTGCAGATCGTTCCCTTACCCGTCGCGCTGATGGTTTCGGCGCCGGGCCCAAAGTACTCGACGATCTTGTTCGTCCCACCCTTCACCGTGAGTAAACCGCAGAGATACAGAATCACATCTTTTGGCGAAGCCCAGCCGCTCAACTTGCCGGTCAGGCGGATGCCGATCAGTTTCGGATGGAGCACTTCCCAGGGCAAGCCGGCCATCACTTCACCGGCATCGGCACCGCCTACACCGATCGCTAATCCACCGAGCCCACCACCGTTTGGAGTGTGTGAGTCGGTGCCGATGATCAAGCTGCCGGGAAACGCATAGTTTTCCAGCACGACTTGGTGAATGATCCCCGCACCGGGTTTCCAAAAGCCAATGCCATACTTCTTCGCTGCCGAGGCAAGGAAATTGTAGACTTCCTTGTTCTCATCCACCGCACGGATCAAGTCCTTTTCGGAGCCCATCTCGGCACGGATTAAATGGTCGCAATGGATGGTACTCGGCACGGCAGCCTGCGCCTTGTTGGCTTGCATGAACTGCAACATCGCCATCTGGGCTGTCGCGTCCTGCATGGCCACACGATCCGGCCGCAGGGCCAGCATCGCCTTCCCGCGTTCCCACGTCTGGGTGTCGAAATTATCTGCGTGCGACACCAGCACCTTTTCCGACAAGGTCAGGCCACGGCCGAATTTCTTCCTGGCCTTGGCGAGCACATCAGGCATCTTTGCATATAGTTTTTTGGCAAGTTCCATCGACATGATTAAACCCTCAGTTATTAGTTTTTAGTTTTGAGTGCTTAGTTTTAAGTTTCCGGCCAACTCAACACTTAGAACTTACAACTCACAACTTATTTAAGCGGTGGCACTTCGCGCCGTTTCGGCGCCGCATAATTCACCAGGTAATCGAACAGACGGATCAAGCGGCTGTCCTGACGCTTCTGATCCACCCAATGCCCAATCAACCCGATTGTGCGTGAAAGGATGAAGAAGCCGTTCAAACTGTCAACCGGGAATCCGATATCGACAAGCACCGCGGCCATCGTGCCATCTACATTCAGGATCAGATTGTCCTTTTTCACCGACGTGACCTTCTCCACCTCGAGGGCAAAGTCCAGACAGGGAGTCTTGATGTTCAAGCTTTTCACGTACCCGACCAACTCCTTCACTCGTTTGTCGGGATTGCGCAGGCTCTTGACGCGATGGCCGATCCCCGGTACCGGTCCGACGTTCTTCTTCATGTAGGCGAGAAACTCGTCCACGGACATCTTATTGTCGACCGCATGTTTGAAATAGCGACCGGCATCGGTGACGGCGCCGCCGAAGCGAGGACCGATCATGATCAGTCCTGCCGCGACCGACTGTGAGAGCCCGATTCCTGCGCAGGCCGCAATGATCGTCCCCAATGCCCCGCTGACGCAGGGACCGTGATCAGCGGACAGCATCATGATGCGCTTGATGATTTCAGCTTCTTGTTTGGAGATCAGCCGTTTGTCCCACAGCAGTCCCACGACATGTGGAATTTCGTAGCCCTTATTGATGAGTTCCGAAGCCGGATACCCGTCGTAGCAGGGTTCGTCGCCACGATCATCGCTGATCGTGGTGCGGATCAGGGGGGCCACTAAGACTTCATCGGCTTTCATCGCCTCTTCGATGCTTTTCGGTAACTTTGGCAGCACAGCCGGCTCCACCGGTTCCTTGACCTGGCCGGACTTCAACAAATCATGATAGGTCTCCTTGATCGCAGGACCCAAGGCGCCGAATGTCGCCGGCACGATCGCGCCGGACTTCTTGAGGGCATCGGACTTGGAACGGGCAGAGCCTTCGCCCTTCAACCCTTCCTTGGCGCCGGCATGACCGAACTTCATGCCCCTCGGCAAGCTTTCCTGGCAGAAACCGGAAACGACGGCAATCAATTTCACACGCCGCGTCTTTGCGCCGTACCACTCGGCTGCCCGCTCTTCAAGATCACCACCCATTTCACCGACGATGACGACTGCCTTCGTTTGCGGATCGTTCTCGAACATTTCGAGATAGCTGACGTAATCGGTTCCCGGATAGGCATCGCCGCCGATCCCGATGGCCGTCGTGATGCCGTCGGCAAACTGTGAACAGATCCAGATGATCTCATTGGAGAGGCCGCCTGACTTCGTGATGACGCCGAATGAGCCCTCGCGGTAGAGTTTCGAGAGCACCAGGTTGTCAAATGCGCCGCCGATCACACCCAACCGGCAGGAGCCGGCTGAGACGATACCAATCGACGAAGGGCCATTAAAGACCTTTCCAAGTTTGGTTGCGTGACGGCCCAGTATCTTGGCATCCTTTTCCGGCACACCCTCGGTGATCATGGAGACCACCTTGATGTGTGGATCGTCCAACGCTTCCAACCCGCCCTTCATGGCTCGATCTGCACCGATGTACACGAGACTGGTGTTGATCTGGGGATTGTTTTTGGTGGCTTCTGCAACGGTCTTATAGATGGGAATGGTGACTAACCCGCTGCCGTAGGGAATTTCGTGTGTCTTGCCGGCGTCAGGAGGATAGACGAAGGCCAGGACGTTCAGCGACCGTTTGATCAGATAACAAAACTCGGCCATCCGGCGTGCGGCGTTCACGCCTGCGACGCCCCCCTGAATGACCACATAGGTATCTTTGTTTGCCAGGATACTCATCGGGATCTCCCCTTCTCTTCAGTGCGGAGTGCTGAGATCAGAGCAGTTTCCGCCTACTCAGCACTCAGGTCTCAGCACTCGTTTCTATTACAGAAGCGCTTTATCGACAATATCGGTCAGCGGCGTGTTGCGGTCGAAGACGTTGATGTCGAACCCTTCGTCCTTGAGCGCACGCATCGCATCGAGCCCTTCCTTCTCACGTGGACCACCGCGACGCACCCAAATCTTGACGTCCTTGAGCTTCCCCTCGGACTTCGCCTTGCGGAACCCATTGATAATGCCGCCGAATGTCTTCTTCACGTCTGTAAAGTTGGCAATGGCGCCGCCGACAATGATGTTCTTGATTCCGGGCAACGAGCAGACCTTGTCAGTCAGCACTTCAACGGCCCAGTCCGGTGGATCGCCCGAGTATTCGGCGTAATTGGCCAGCTTACCGCCGCGGGCAACCACCGCATCGGAATAATACACGCTGGCGCCACCGCCGGCCGGAAGCATGGCGGTGTCCCCCCCCGGAATTTCGATGAATTTGACCGAGCCTTTGATCTTCGAATCGACCGCCATGACTTCCGTCTCATGCTTTGAATAGGCACGACCGAATTCTGCAGCGAACGCGAAGTTCCAATCGGGATGCCTGAACTTGGCGTCGCCATCGAGCAACGTGACTGCATCCAACGCGATCAACTGACTTTCCTGCTCGCGCAGGACCACAGGATTCACTTCCAAATACTGCGCATCCTCATTGTCAAAACAGGCAAACATTTTCCCTGCGAAATCGGCCATCTTTTTCTGCAGCGAACCGGTAAATCCCGCATCTTTTGCCAACCTCTCGAGAGCATCCTCCGAGGGTTGTTGCCCGACTTCCACTGCCAGTCGTTTCACGCGATCCCAATTCGATTCGACTTCAATCCCGCCGCAGTTGGCGATCAGAATGTCCGTCCCTTCCCGAGTGGATTTCACCGCGCAATAATACTCTTCCTTATGCGGAATCATTTCAGACACGATCACTTGCGAGACAGTAATGCTGCCCACTTGGCGGCCGATCATTTCCTTGGTCGCCGCTTCCGCCTCTTTAAGATCCAGCCCAACCTTGACCAAGCCAAGCTTGAACCGTGAGCCGAGTGCTTCATGAGCCTTAACCACCAACTTGGATTTCTTGAGCCATTCATTGGCTTGCCCGAGTTTCGCTAACTCGTCAACTGAACTGACAACGATATAGTTGGGGACAGTGATGCCCCACTTCTTCATGAGCCCCATCCCCGGACCTTCTAAAACCTTCGCCATGACATCACTCCATCAGAATGGTGAGAAACGATATAGAAAGGAGGAGGATTCTAACGAAATCGGCTTGGGGACTCAATATGTCAGAGGAACTAAACGGAGAAGGTTCAAAAGGCCTAGCTGCGAAGACAGTTCAAGGATATATGGCCTAAGTAATTGAAACTGTGTGGCAATCATCTCGTTTCATCGCGTTTCCTCCGTGCATGCGACGAGAATTATCCTGGAAGGCGGTTAGATTGGCAGGTAGGACAATAAAATGAGCTGCGCTCACTTTGAATACGACGAATCGTTCTGCCGCAGCGATTAGAACAGAGCTGACCTTCCCTGCCATAGACAAGATGGCGACGCTTGTATCGGCCTTCTGCGCCATCAGGTGCATAGAAGTCCTTGACGCTCGATCCCCCCAAGGAAATTGCCTCGTGTAGCACCATCTGCATCGTGTCGTAGAGTGTGCCCATTGTCGCTCCGCGCAATCGAGTCACCTCACGGTTCGGATGGAGCCTGGCGTGAAAGAGAATTTCATTCGCGTAAATGTTTCCAATTCCTGCAATCACTTGCTGATGCATCAATAGTGGTTTTAGACGCCCTCGCCTGGCTTGCATAAGACGAACGAATTCATCGCGCGACACCGTGAGAGGATCGACCCCGAAGCGGCGGACGCGGTAACGATCTAGGCCGGCCCGATCAAGCAAGGAGAGTCGTCCGAAGCGTCGAGGATTCCAATAGCGCAGCTCCGATTCATGGCTCCCCGTGAACGACATGCGGACATGAACGTGCTGCGGATGTTTCGTTTGCGTATCGCGAAAGAGTAGGAGGCCTGTCATGCCAAGCTCTGCAACGACATATCGGAGTTCGTCATCTTTTCTAAACCCCAGAGCAACGCTCTTTCCGAATCGCTCCACGCCTTCCAATGCCGCACCGTGATACCACGGAAGCGTGGGCAATCCTTCCCGAACAATATCCGCTCGCCCTACCCAACACTCATTGAGTTGAGCGCCGAGGAGATGAACCCGTATCTGTCTGGCGACGACTTCAGCTTCCGGTAGTTCCGGCATAGAGAAAGAACCTCAGCACAGTGATGATATCTGTGCCATATATCCTAGAAACTGAGAAAAACAGGATATTGGCGCAATGCTTGTTGTGGTCTGACCCATAGGACAGTGTCGGGATAACCAGCAGGATGCTGGATTAGGCCATGGACGAGGTACGAAAGGCAACGTGTGGGAGAGCACTGCTCTTGAGGGTACTTTCGACTTTTAATGTTACGCGCGCGACGTGGAGCCTGAAGCGAAATTCTTCTTATCCTTCGCACGGGCCGCGCGAAGAACGCCGACTTGGGCAATGGCTTTTTCGATGTTGGGAAGCGGCATCGCACCGGGACGGCGCGTCATGACCAATTTTAAGACCTCATCATAGGCCATCCCTTCGACACAACAGAGATACGCCATCACGACCGACACGGATCGGCCCATGCCTGCACGACAACAGACCATAACACGATTGCTTGAAAGACGCTCTTCAACCCAATTCACCGCTTGGTCCAATAAGAGCGGTTCAGCTTCGGCATATTCCGAAAATGGAATCCTGTCAAACATCAGCCACCTGGGCGGCTGTATGGCAAATTCAGCGGCGACCAGGAGCACGGCACTAATCTGTGGCGGCGGTTCAATCGCATCGTTGATGTTTCCGACCAAAAGCGTTTCGGTAATATAGTGCATCGCACCATCAGTATAGGCAGCACGCGTCCCAGGTCAAGGAGAAATCTTGATCCCGCCCCGTTGCGGTCCCTTCCAAGTGAACGCTATACTAGCCTGCATAAGGAGCCTTCCAATGCCGAACCCGACAGTGAAAGAAGTTGAAACCAGGCTTGGAACTGTTCAGTGCGCCATTTGCAAGGGATCAAGCTTTGGGATCGATGAACGCTCTATGCAGGCAGACGGTGAATGGCGAGGCATCTGTAGAAAATGCTATTATACCTTCCCAATCTACACAGATATGGAGTTCTACCTGCGCACACAACCGGATATCCCCTACCGGCTTAAGGAGATGTCCTGTCCGATCTGCAATCACCAAGGCGTGAGCCTCAATTTCCGTATCACCATGTCCGTCCGAGAATCCATTTATTTCCTAACCTGTACCTCGTGCGGGAAAACATATCCAGAGCGTTCTTCCCTGGAAGCCTTTGAATAGCTCCCTTTTTCATCCCTTGCGTGGTATATACTATTCTCATGAGTGAGACACCAAAGACTCCCGTCAACGCCCCCGAAGCTCCCGCTCCAGAGCCCGCGGCCAAGCCAAGAAAAGAAATCCCGCTCATTGCCATTCAAGACGACGGTGACATGATTGCCGAGGAAATGGCCGAGATGTTCGACGAAGACCGGGTGAGTCATCAGCACGGCAGCTCAGAACCAGAAGCCGATTAACGGCTGCTGAAAAAGCTCTCCTCTCATTCTTGCATCGTTGAGGCTTTCAACATACCCTAGCGTGTACGCCTCAGCCCTTCACTCATTGCGGCTTTGCATATTTCGCCCGCCGACTCTAACTGAACTGCTCCATCTTGTTCATGTCGCTTTTCCCAACCGCTATTAGTCCGCATTAAGCCCAACCTGGAAATTCGTGAACAGCTTGTGAACCGCCACAAAGAGGGTGAACTAGGACGAACACTGCTGCCAGCGCCTCCAGAGCATCCTGCGGGATCCACCGAGCATAGGCTACTTCGTAATCAGTTGTAACGCGCGAATCGTCCGCCGAGAGCCGTGATAGCCATAGCTTCGAACCGTCTGCAGACTGCAACTTCGTTCCGAATACCCGCTGCAAGTCCACAAGTTGCTCCTCTGGTGTAGTAGCCGCGATCTCCCTAAAGGTTGAGTCAAGACAATGATTGCGAAGGGCCACGATAACCTTCGGCCAGCCGCCGTACTCAAGAGCCTTGTCAAAGCCATCGACATAGATAGTAGCGTCTGGCGGCTCGACATCGATACCGGTTGAGAGCACCACTGCGAGCCGGTCCCAAGACACGCCTCTGAATCCACAGCAGATCAAGTCCGTGAGGTTCATAACCGGATCGACGAGGCGCGCGGCCTCTTTGAAAAGGTCCATTTCCTTGATCTTCAGCATCTCTGGATTGACCATCTCCGTGAGTTCGACCAAGAAGGTAGGTCGAGGCTGACGTGTTATCAAAGAAATGGAGTACGCGACCACACCGCTCCTTGTATTGACTGCCTAGGTGATCAGAATGAAAGACTGACGAAAATCTTCATGCGTTATCTAACAACAGATTTCTGCTTTCCATTCCAAGCGGAGACAGAACTATCAGCGTTCGGAACAGGCTACCCTAAGTGCGCGCATCGAACGAGCACATTCTGATCGTGCGCGTTCTGCGAGCAAGAAGGGCACCTGGCCGCTCCCGCTTCCCCCTCCTGCTTCAGAGCGCCGAGGAAGGGGTGCCCGCGGGAGGCGCAGGAGAGAAAGGCCGCACGCTACCTTTCTCTTGATTGCGGAGGTTCAGACCGGCCGAATCATCCGCACTACTACATCACTCTCAATTCTTCCAACCGACGACACTTTCCCGTCTCGTTCTTTTCGTACAATCCGCTCGATCTGAACGATAGCTCCTCGATGCCAGCTATCGACAGCCGAATTTTCATGAGAGGCCTTCCGGTCCAACCGGCCTACTTCTGGTCGGCCTGTTTCATTGCACAACCATGCTCGCTTCTCCCCCTTCAATTCTCGTAGTTCACTCACAACCCGGAACGTATGCGAATTCCGAGTCACAATAGTTCGACCGTCTGTGCGCAGCAGTAGATAGGAAAACTTCAGTGCGTCTTTAATGAACCCCACTTCTCGATCGAGCGCGGCAATTGCTGGAGGCGTCTGCCAGGGTCGCTCTTCATGACACCAATCGTCCGGATGGTCTAAGGCCGGACAGGTCCCTTCGTGCAAGCAGGGACTATAGACTGTACAAAGGTTCTGCTTAAGCAGGTGATTGCGCATCTGATGCAACGCCCTGGCTGTCTGCCGCAACGCCGGCTCGACAATCATCATGGTGCCGTGCTGTGCGAGAAACGGCAGGAGCTGTGCAACAATCGCAGCACGTTCGACCGGAGGGTCAGCCGCCGTAGGAAACAATTCATTGAGGCAATTTGCCATGATCATAAGGTCATAAGGTGCACCCCGCACAAGCTGCTTACCGAGATCCCCTTTGAGCGGATGTTCCAGATTCCCCTCGACGCAGCGCAGGCCTTGATCTGGTATTCCAACCTCATTGCAATAGGCATCCCACAGCCTCCTCGCCTCCTGCAATGATTCGTGGGATGTGTCTGCAGCCAGCACCGACAAGGATTTTGCCCACGCCGGATTGCGATGCCAGAGCCAGTCTAGCAAGGCTAACGTCCCGGTCCCTGGGCCACAGCCAAGATCGAGCACTGCCATCGGCCGGGCTGATATTTCATGATTGTCGTTCGGTAATTCCTCCAATAGAACTTGGACTTTGGAGAGATTCACAGGAAGAAAATACGAGAGATAGGCAGAAGCGTGGGCAGGGTCATCCAGATAGCGAGGCGGCAATGTTGCGCGCGCGGTTGTAAATAGACGTGAGAGATTCACGACCGCCTGTGCCAGAGCGCCATCACGAAGATTCCTTTCCGGCAATACAGTTGCCAGAACTTTCAGAATTTCTGACGACAGACTCGCCGGCTTCTTCTCGTTGAAGGGTTGCACGAGCATAGTGTAAGCTGACCGCAATGAGGAGGACAACATGACCGACGCAATTTTATTGGCATACAAAGATGTGGAACGTTCAATGGAACGATTCACCCAGCTCCTTCAAAGCCACGTAGAAACGATTGGTGCGGCCCCGTCTCACGACGCCGACAAAGTCTTCCGCCTGTCGCAAGGCTCCAAAGCGATGAGGGATAGCGCGATGATCTATCTCTCCTATGCCAAATACGTGGCCTATGGTATGCCGGAGACTGAAGAGATGGTACAAGACGAATTACAGGGGTAGTCTGGTTTGGTTGGTCTCTCCGGTTGATCTGGTTTGTCTTGTTCACGAGATAGACCAGACAGACCAGATAGACTCCAAAACAAAGAGCCCGACCCTTTTCAGGATCGGGCTCTTTGTTTTAGTCTCGCGACCTCGTCAGATACTGCGCATGAAATGGGCTACATCGTCTTGATTAACGGCTCCACCCATGATCGAAGACATCGCAACATTGGTTGACTTCTTCCCGGTCAGACCGGATTCGACCTCGTCCACAATCAACTCTACCGGCATCGACTGACCGCCATACACCCGTGGCCCACCGATGATCTTGGCCTTGGAGTACCCGTATATTGCGGTGGCCACTTCTTTCGCCAGCCATCCGACATAGTTGAACTCGGGCACCACAATGAGCTTCGCCTTGCCACAGAGCTGCCGTAACTCCTTCGTCGGAAACGGACGGATAGACCGGATCTTGATCAGGCCAATCTTAATGCCCTTTTCTGCGCAAATACGAACGGCTTCTCTTGACTGAGCCGCGGCGCTGCCTGAGGCAATGATCACCGCCTCGGCATCGTCCACATTCTCAGCCGTGAGCAACCCGCCCATATACTGATTGATGTATTTGCGTGATCGTTCGACTGCTGCCCACACTTCCTGTTGCCAGACCGCGTGGATATTGTAGGCCATGAAGTTCGATTTCTGAACCGGAGCGTCGCGGGACAAGCGGGCGGGAGGATTCTCCGCATCAAGCACCGGTACCGCACCGCGCCAAGCTTCACGAGGGGGAAGCTTCATGCTGCGGTCCTGCATCCTCACGTACCCACGGGCATGGGTCACAAAGAAGCCGTCACAACAGACACCAACGGGAAGCGTCACATCATTCTTCTCGCTGATCGTAAACCCCGCCATGATGAAGTCGTACATGTCCTGCTGATTCTCGGCATGGAAGACGATCATACCGGAGTTCAATAAATAGGCCACTTCGATATTGTCAGGCTGAATGGCCAACGGGGCATTGACGACGCGGCAGGTGAACATGGCGACAATAGGGAGCCGATGTCCAGGCCAGGACGCGATGCCTTCAAGACCCCTCAGCGTGCCGGGACCTGCGGTCGCCGTAAAGCAGCGGACACCGGCTCGGGATCCGCCCGCCATCGCCGCCATGACGCCGACTTCTTCTTCACCACGATAGTACTCCTTCACGTACCCTTCGCCGTAAAGCACGCCGATGAGCTGCATCGTTTCGCTCTGCGGGGTGATTGGATAGGCAATGGCCAGGTCCACGTTGGATCGCCGAACAGCCTCTTTCGCCGCTTCGCTACCCGTGATAAATTCTTTCTCTCGGGGGGCTTCGAGGAACAAGTATTCCGGCGTGACCACCTTCTGCCGTTTCGCTTCGGCATGGGGGTCTTTCCTGGCGCCCGTCGTCTCGGCCGGTTTAGGGGCCGCGACACTCGTGATGGGATCGCCCTGCGGATTGGTCTTCTGCTCTGCTTCGAGTGCTTCGCTCATGGTGACACCTCTTAGCTATATCGCCCGGGCTATCCGACCCTGCTCAGCCTTCACGCTTCATCTGCTCAGCCGAATGGCCAAAGGCAGCCGCGCCGGCAACGCCCACGGCAACGGGCGCAAAGGTGAGGGGATTGGTGTGAGTTTTCCCACTGTGAACTCTTGTTTGTGTACCGGTAAATCTCACGTTCTCGCCGTTCTCCGGTAACTTAATGCCCATCTCTTCGCGCACCCGCTTGAAGACCTGGGCGGTCTTCTTCAACTTCATCGTATCCGAATCGCGAATCGTCAACATGGCGTCTTCGTGCCCTTGCTCCGCACAGATTGCCATGGTGAGACAGTTCGTCCCGGCACGAATCATTTTCAAGGTCAAGTTGGCATAATGACAATGCACGCCGATGAAGATGCACGCTTCGATCTTGTTGCCCCAAATCGTCAAGTTCGGATGGTTTGGGTTGATGACCTCTTCCGGGTCGATCTTCGGATACTTCGGGCGATAGTCCGGCATGGGGATGATCATGACGTCAGGAATCTGGGCTGCGATTTCCAGAACGGCCTTGGCCTTTTCAATGGCATGCTCGTTCCAAGCCCAGAGCACGAGCGGCCCTGGAAAAATCGTGGCATTGGGACTGGTCAACATTTTACGGGCCATCTCTTCGATGACCTTGTCCTCATTCTCCTCCAGCAATCCATAGTAAAGTCCTTGTCCTGGGTCAGGCAACGCAACCCCCAACTGAGCCGCGGACGGCGGATGGAATCCGGCGGGACCCGGAACAATGATGCGTTCTCTTGTATCTGACGTCGTTGCCACTCCCGTACCTCCCTAATTACCTATCACAATCATTGGATTGGACAGGACTGCAACGGTGGTTTTCTCTTCATAGCGAATGTTATCAGTAACGGCAGCCATCGGTAATTGATCGATCATGGTCATCTTGATGGCATTGTTTTTTGCCAGCGTGTCGCACACCCACACACAGAGCGCACAGCCCTTGCACCGATCCACCGCTATGTAGGCAGTCCCGTACTTGAAGCCCTTGTCCGTCCCCATGGTTTCACTATACTGAATGGTGTTGGCTTCAGGGCAATACTGCGTACAGAGCTTGCAGCTCTTCGAGGCACATATTTCAACACTGATATTGGCTACCAGATACATGGTGCTCCTTCGTGCTAAATCCTGATCAGGCGCTTACGGTCGCACGGACTTCCGACCGTTTGACCGATGTTGCAGCCCAACCGTGATCCACTGCGTAGTTCCAGCCGGCCTGAATCACCGCCACATTTTTATCGATCAGCTCCTGCTTCTTCTTGAATTTCCGCTCGACGACACTGTCCAACGCCGCGGTTCCTCCCGAGACGACAAATCCCTTGCCAAGGAATCTATCCTTCACCGACTGCTCCAGTGCTTCGACTGATGTCAGCCCCGTAATGGCTCCGATACAGCCCATCAGTCCCATGTTCGTTGCGAGGTCCATTCCCGAAACTTCGAGGGACAGCTTCGTGGCAGGGAAATAATAGAGTTTCGCACGACGCTCATCCAGCTCACGCTGCTGATCCCGATGAAGGCTCATTGGACCATCGTTGTTGATCAACGCAATCCCATCCTCTTTCAACCCAAAATAGAACGGCATCGTATACGACTTACCGTGGGTAATGACCTGGGGATGGAAGATAATTATGATGTGCGGAAAGGTAATTTCCCCAATTTCGTAGATCGGCTCATCCGACACACGGACGTAGCTTTCGACCGGCGCCATCCGCTTTTCCGATCCATAAAATGGAACGATCGTGCTTTCACCGCCGGCATGAATCACTGCGGTGCTCAGAATGTGTGATCCCGTCACGACACCCTGCCCGCCGACCCCTGCCATTCGAATGTTGAAGCGCTTTGCCATTTCCGGCCTCCCTCCGAATCGTTTACGCCTTGTTTGGAATTGCTGCCGCAGGGGCAGCCGGCTTCGGAAGATAGTCTTTGTAGCCGTACCGCTCAGTCAAATACTGCTTGGCTTCTTCACTCACGTATTCCGTGAACTGATACCGATCATTCTCAACGGTCTTCGCGTCTTCCATAACCTTGTCGGTCGGAATCGCATATTCGATGTTGCAGGAAGTATAGGCTTGGATGTAGGTCGAGCCCACTTCACGAGCAATCAGCACGGCTTTCTTGATGACACTCTCAACACGGCGTGGATTGTTCGGAACCACCGTCGCCACATACGCACACCCGGCTACTTTGGCCATCTGCAGCATATCCATCTTCTCGAATTTCTTCCCCAGCGGGGCCATCTTTAACACAGCGCCGCGGTTGGTCATGCCGCTCTCCTGCCCGCCGGTGTTGCCGTAGACTTCGTTGTCCAACATAATCGTGGTGAACCGTTCCTTCCGGAACCAGGAGTGGAGCACTTGCTGGAAGCCGATATCCGCTGTTCCGCCGTCTCCCGCCATGACGACCACATCTTTCGGCTTATCACCGAACCGCAACCGCAGCCCGCGAGACAGCCCGCTCGCGACACCGTTCTGATCGCCATAGTTGCCGTACACAAACGGGATCGCAGCCTGTGAAATTGCTAACCGTCCACAGCCTGCCGTTCCAACCGTGATGGTGTCTTCCGGGTTGGGGAATGCGATGATCGCCAGCCGGATGAACAGAGTCATCGCGCAGCCGGCACACATGGGATGTTCTTCGAGAATTTCTTTGAAGCTCCCCATTTGAGAGACCGCAATTTTCTTTCCAAAGGGGCCATGCTCGACCATGTCCCGATATTCTTTGGGCATGAACTTCTCAAATCCACCGGAAAACTTTACATAATCAAGACTCATCGGAACACCTCCCTCTATCGTGGCAACAACAATCCATTGCCTATCGGAAAGATACGGTTATTTGCAACAAGCTCGCAGGAATTCAGAGGTTAACTATACCAACTTAGTCTATTCACTGGACTGTGTATGGTAGCAAAGCCTAAAAAAGACTGTCAATGAGAAACATCGACTCAGCCCTCGAACCATACACTGGACGAAATACTATAACTTTCTGATAATCAACGCAACTTCTCAGAAGACCCACCATGCCCGATAGAAGGCCTAGCACACTCCGAGGCTGTAGGCCGTTCGCCCTAACAATCGGTGTGCATTGTTTCCGCTCTAGCCGAATGTGCGACTGATCTCTTGGCACTGGAAAGAGAGATTGCCGAATCCACAAAACCAGTCTAGACTAAGCTCCTATGTCAACGCGCGTAATCATCCTCGGCGAAAGTGATGGTGCTGACCATGTCGGTGGGGTCCACAAACGCCCTCCGATTCCAGACAATTCGCTCAAAGCTGAATGCCCAAAATTCATGAGCCATGGCCCCTGTGGAGGCGTTCGGAAAGGAGGAATGTGTGAAGTCTATCCAGAGATGGCTTGCCCCTGGGTGACTCTCTACATCCAACTTGAAAAAATCGGACAAGTGGAATGGATGAAGCAAGTCTAGCAAGAAGTAAGGAGTACAGGGTGAGGGGTAAAGGGATCAGCAAGAAACTACGAGCCATGACGCTGGGGTATAACGAGCGGCATGCAAAGAGCGGTATTACTACTCCACTGCCAGAGATCGAAACATTCCCGAACCAGTATAAGGGCTATGAGATCACGATTGAGATTCCGGAATATACTGCCATCTGTCCCAAAACTGGTCTGGCGGATTTTGGAACTATCACCCTTCACTACATGCCAGACAAACACTGCCTCGAACTTAAATCCCTAAAACTGTATATCCACGCCTACCGAAATGTGGGAATTTTTTATGAGAACTCCGTCAATCGCATCTTGCAGGACATTGTCAAAGCCTGCCACCCGGTACGGGCGACAGTCACGGGAACCTTCGCAGCACGCGGTGGACTCAAGAGTGTGATCGAATCACGATTTCCGTGAGACACGCTCTCAAACAATTTCGATTCAGCTAACTCACTATCCAATCTATGGCCACGTATGCCATTGGTGATGTGCAAGGTTGCTCCACGCAACTGAATCAACTCGTCGATCGCATCAACTTCGATCCCTCGACAGACCGATTGTGGTTCGTCGGCGACCTGGTCAATCGAGGACCAAACTCCCTTCATGTCCTCCGGTATATCAAACAGCTTGGTGCTGCCGCTCAGGTTGTGCTCGGAAACCATGATCTGTTTCTACTCGCTGTCGCAGCGGATATCGTGGCACTCCGGCCAAAAGATACGATTCAGGATGTCCTGGCGGCAGAGGATCGAACGGAACTCATGGACTGGCTTCGGCGTCAACCACTTCATTATCGCGAACGATCGTTCTTCATGGTGCACGCAGGTCTCCTTCCTCAATGGGCCACCGATGAAGCAGTCACCCTTGCGCGAGAAGTCGAAGTGGTATTATCCGGCCCTCAGTATCGAACTGTCCTCAAGGCACTATTCCTGGGAACCCCACGTCGATGGGACCCCGACTTGATTGGCGACGAACGCCTAGCGAGTATTACCCGAACGTTGACGAAACTACGGACCTGCACCCCCACCGGCGACGTATCGGGATTCTCTGGTCCGCCGGAACAGGCGCCTACAGGGTATCTTCCTTGGTTCCGCATCCCAAACCGTAAAAATGCCGATGCAACGGTCATCTGCGGCCACTGGGCTGCGTTGGGATTGCACATCGAGCCTAACCTGTTGGCCATCGACAGCGGTTGCGTATGGGGAAGGGAACTGACCGCGGTGCGGCTGGAAGATCGCCAAATCTTCCAAGTCGAGGGTGTCCGACGAGCGCGGCCGTGATTGAGCCTCACCCGCCTGACCCGACCTGGCCTCGCTACTCAATGAGGCCGTTCCCATGCTATCGATTTCATCCAGGGAGAAACCCGCACCCACGGCGTGACCCTCTCGGCCATTCCTACGGTCAGCCGGAGCCGAAACTCCTCGCCTTTCCACCGGAAGAATGGCAACAGTCAGAGGACTACTTGTATGGGATCGACCTCTACAACTACGCCTACTGGTGGGAAAGCCACGAAGTTTTTGAAGGCTTTTGGCATGCAGCCGGCCACGACAGCGAACAAGGAAACTTCTTCCAAGCCCTCATCCAACTTGCCGCGGCGAATCTGAAGCGATTCCTCGGCAACGAACAAGCGGCGCAAAAACTCGCACGTAGCGGGCTCGCACGTCTGCACAATCTGCCTCCACGGTATATGGGAATCGACGTTCTCGATTTTTCTGATGCATGTAGGGCTATTTGCACACCGCTTTCGAATTCTACGTCCTATCAAATTTTCCTCGCACTTGAGCCCCCTTCTTCGCCTGAGAACTATAGGACCTAGTTGCGGATGTAGACTGTTATTTCGTAATGAGCAGGTTGCTCAAAAAGGTCATCCAACGAGGCGGCCGCAGGCAAGAAAGAACCGGAGGCGTGCCCTCTGGGGTACGTTGAGGATTCTTTCGACCCGAGAACGACGTTGGGGGCCTTTTCAGCGCCTGCTAGTGGTAGGACTCGGAGTCGCTGGGAAACTTGCCCTGCTCGACTTCCTCTTTGTAGCGGCGAAGGGCTTGGAGCGCATCTGCCTTGAGATGGGCATAGGGTTTGACAAACTTCGGCACGAAATCGTCGAATAGACCGAGGAGATCATAGAGCACAAGGACTTGTCCATCACAGTGCGGGCCGGCGCCGATTCCGATGGTGGGAACGGCCACTTGTTCTGTAATGGTCTTCGCCAACTCGGCAGGAATGGCTTCAAGCACGATGGCAAATGCACCGGCTGCTTCGAGGGCCTTGGCATCATTCAGCAAAACCAGACCATGATCCGATTCTTTTCCTTGCACTTTATATCCGCCAAACCGATGGACGGATTGTGGAGTCATACCGAGATGTCCCATTACGGGAATGCCGATACCGGTCATCGCAGCCACCCGATCGGCCACCACTGTGCCGCCCTCCAGCTTGACGGCCTGAGCCCCGGCCTGTAGAAACCGTCCGGCATTGTGGAGTGCGTCTTCCTGGCTGGCTTGATAGGACATGAAGGGCATATCACCGATGACGAGCGCTCGTTGAGCCGCTCCTGCTACCAACTTCGTGTGGTAAAGCATGTCCTCCATCGTCACAGAAAGTGTATTGGCCTTCCCTTGCACCACCACCCCGAGCGAATCGCCGACTAAGATGGCCTCAATGCCGGCCTGCTCCACGATGCGTGCGAACAGCGCGTCATACGCCGTGACGACGATGAGCTTTTTCTTATCCAGCTTGTGCCGTTGAAACTCTGGAATGGTCATCAACCCACTTCCGCCTTCGTGATGATGTCCCCCAGCCGGTGCGTGGCCTTGATCGCCATAATATGGACTCCATCGCAGTAGGGCCGCACCGCCTTGATTGTCCGCACTGCGATATCCACCCCCACATCCTCCGCACAATCGGGATCGGCTGCTCTGAGCTCGTCAATCATCTCCTGAGGGACTGACACCCCGGGGATGTTCGCATTCATGAATTCCGCCATCTTGGCGTTCCGGAGGACGAGAATGCCCGCCAATACCTTGGCTTTGAAAGGGCGAACCGCTTTCATGAAGGACGCGAACAGCTCCGGGTGATAAATCGCCTGCGTCTGGAAAAACTGGGCGCCCGCTCTTACTTTTAGTTCAAACTTGGCAAGCATCGGCCCCAGTGGATCAGCCTCAGGCGTCACAGCAGCACCAATTGTAAACGCCGTCGAGCCATCCAGCTTGTTGCCTACCATATCCCGCCCATTATTCAGGCCTTGCACAAGCTGCATGACCTGGACTGAGTCCAGATCATAGACCGGCTTTGCCTCCTTGTGATCTCCAACGGTCGGATAGTCCCCGGTAAGGCACAGAATATTTTGTATGCCGAGCATGGAGGCGCCCATGAGATCTGACTGTATCCCAATCCGATTCCGATCGCGGCAGGTCATCTGCATGACTGGATCATGGCCGAGTTCATAAAGGAGCCTGCAGACGGAAAGAGACCCGGCCCGCACGACGGCAGCTGTGTTGTCGGTCACATTGACACCATGCACCCGCCCCACCAACTGTTTCGCGTTCTCCAACACACCGGAAATGTTGGTGCCTTTGGGAGGATTGTATTCAATCGTGACAGCAAACTGTCCCTGATCCAGCACCTCTTTCAACCGCCGCGGTTCTCGACCCATGAGCTCCTTCTTACTCCCATTCCTCTAGGAGGTGGCTGGGCTGTTTCATCCTGCGCGAGCAATGAAACGCCCCATCCTCTTACAGCAATCCTGCCATTCGTTTAGCAGACTCCACCGTGTTGTCCAATAACATCGCTATCGTCATGGGCCCCACACCACCAGGCACAGGACTGATCCAGCCTGCTTTCTGGCTGACCGGCTCAAAATCTACATCGCCACACAATTTGCCTTCAGGAGTTTTGTTTGTCCCCACATCGATGACGACTGCCCCCTCACACACCATGTCGGCTGTGACAAATTTTGCTTTCCCAATCGCGACGAGCAACAGTTCGGCTTCACGACAGACAGCCGGCAAATCCTTCGTCTTGGAGTGACAAATCGTCACCGTGGCATTCCGCTGAAGCAACATGAGTGCCAACGGCTTGCCAACGATGTTGCTTCGTCCCAATACAACGGCACGCTTCCCTTCGATACTCACGCCAGTGGATTCGATCATCTTCACGACGCCCTTCGGCGTGCAGGCCTCGAACACCGGGTGTCCCTCAACGAGTCGACCGAAGTTGTAGGGGTGAAACCCATCGGCGTCCTTGTCTGGGGACACCGCTTCGAGCACAACCTTGCTGTCGATATGCTTCGGGAGTGGCAACTGAACCAAGATCCCGTGGATCTTGGGATCGGCGTTCTCTTTTTCAATCAATGCCAACAGTTCTGCTTGCGTCGTGCTCGACGGCAACTTGTGATCATCGATATAAATTCCCGCCGCATCACAGGCTTTCTGCTTGCTCTTCACATAAAGGTGCGAGGCTGGATCGTCCCCTACCAGGATCGTCGCGAGGCCGGGCTTCATCCCTGTCTTGGCCAACACCGCCGCTGATTCGATCGCCAACCGCTCACGCACTTGTAATGCCAATGCTTTACCGTCGATCAATCGTGCAGCCACGGATGCCTCCTCTGTTCTGAAGTCGTCAGAAAAACACGGCACCATAGCAGGGCATTTTTGAGCAAGTCAACGTACGCAGCCCCGTGAGGCGTCAGGGGTGAGGAGTAAGCCGATGGACCACCTTCACGCCTCGTCCTTCACCAGTTTTCTTGACAGGTTCTTCACGTGGCAGCTACGATGCATGCATCGAACACAATCGACAGCCATCTATCTTGTGAGCAGCACCCCCTCCGCAATGTCCCTTCTGATGCGTGGCATAAGCCATCCAGCGGCCTGGCTGATCTGGATCACGCCCCTTATTGTCGCCGGTCCACTCACTGCCCAAATCACCGTCACTGAACTGCAGTCGCCGTATAGTTTCGTCAACGATCCCATCGAAAAAAGCTATTTTATTTCGAGCGTAAACGGCGAATCGGAGAGCGCCGATAACAATGGATTCATTACCAAGCTTAATCCCAACGGCAAACTCGTCAATCTGAAATTTATCCAAGGAGGAAAGGACGACGTCATCCTGCATGCCCCCAAAGGCATGGCGTTGGTTGAGCACGTGCTCTACGTGGCCGATCTCGACACGCTGCGGGGTTTTGACACGGCCACCGGCAAGCCCGTCATGTCGCTCACAATCCGATCGCCTATCACCTCACGGTCCGAACCGCTACAACAGACCTCGTTGAGCGATGTGACCTTCGACGGTAAGGGACATCTGTATTGCTCCGACCAGAAAGCAAACACGATCTACCGCATCGATCTGGCCACCCAGGCAGTCTCGGTGCTCATCACAGACCGCTCCCTCGCAGGCCCCTCAGGCCTTGCCATTCATCCCAAATCAGGTCAGATCATCGCGGTCAGTTGGGAGAAAGGCAAGATTTCAGAAATCTCTCCGGAAGGCGTGCTGACGGAGGTCTTTTCCAACAACTTTTTTTCCAACCGCTTTCAAAATCTTCGCGGGGTGGACTTCGACCGCTGGGGCAACATGTACGTATCCGATTTCACGACGGGAAAAGTCTGGCGTATGACCTGGGACAAGCGATTTCAAGTCATCGCTGAATTTTTGCCCTCGCCGGGGGATCTCGGCATCGATCGCGCGAACAACCTCATCCTCGTACCCTATGAATTGGCGCACGCCGCAGAAATGAACGGGCTCGAAACCCCCAGCAGTGCAAAGTCCAAACAAGAAAAACGCACGTTGGCGGACTATGGCTTCATCCCGCCTCCTCCGAAACCGGGGGTAGAGGGACCTGTAAAAAAATGAATCCCTGCGTCTACTGCACCCAACGGAAAGGCAAGCGGGCATGTCCTGCTTTAGCAGGTTTGATTTGCAGTCAATGTTGCGGTGAACATCGAATAGTGCGGATCTCGTGCCCGGCTGACTGTGTCTATCTCGAATCCGGAAGCGACTATCAGCAGAAGCGGCTGGCGGTGCAATTCATGCCGTTGCGCCGGGATTTCTACCGTGAGCTGGCAGAGGTTGGCGACAAGAAAGCCGTGGCCCTCTTCAATCTCATTGAAGTGGTGATCTTTGGTTACTTCCAAAGCCGCCGAGATGGACAGGATGCGGAAATCGTTGCGGCACTGCAGGCCTTGCGTCGCACACTCAGCCCGCTCCATGTGCCGGCGGGCCCGATGCCGGTATTCGCAGACCATTTGAATAAGGAATACGACACGTTCAAGAAGCAGAACCCGCAGCAGATCTCCGATACGTCCTCCGCGCCGGAGATACTCGATCGCGCGATCGCATTCGTCTCGCGTTTTTCCGGCACGGACTTTCAATCACAACGGTTTCTCGGCGGGCTGATCGGCTATGTACGAGCCTACCATCCTGATATTGCGGAATACCTGACCAAACAACGTGAACCGGGCCACATCATTTTACCCGGACAGCAGTTCATGCCACCCCAGGCGCCTGAGTCCCACACCCATGGACCGGGATGTCAACACCACCACTAGCCGGCAACCAGCCACGATGACCGTAGACCACATCCCATGAATGCGGACAAAGAACGAAAGATTAGAAAAGCACGCCGAGTAGAATTACGTTGCACCCTGGGGTTTTCTTCCGGTGAGATCGAAGGCGACGCCACGATCACTAACATCTCGACAGCCGGTTGCCGAGCCGAATCCGACGTCAACCTGGCAGAAGGGCTCGATGTTCAGCTTATGCTTCAGCTTCCCGACCAGTCATCGCCTGTAAAAGTCGAGCGAGCCTCCGTGCGTTGGATATCGGGCCGTGCCTTTGGTCTGAGCTTCATCCTGTTCTTTCCGTCCGAGCGGGGCCGCCTCCGCACCTTCATAGAAAAAATAAAATAGCGTCCGCTCTTCCATACCTCACACGACTGAATCTCCGAGTTTCAATTCGAAAGATCGAGCACGCACACTTTTCATCGAGCCCGGAGCACCAGGGTCCGGAAGACCATGCTGTTATTCGACGATTGTGACTGTCATCTCAATCCTCTCGTCGGGTAAGTCACGATCATTTCTCGGCAGGACTACAATTTTATCGGCCACGCCGAGGCCTCTCGTCACCTCGCCAAACGCGGTGTATTTTCCATCGAGGAAGGGGGACGGCTCGACAACAATGAAAAACTGCGACCCTGCAGTATCAGGCTCATTCGCTCGTGCCATCGATACAATGCCTCGCTTGTGATGGGTGTCGCTGAATTCCGCTTTGAGTAAGATTGGATTGCCCTTCTCATCCTTGGGCCCACCCTGCCCGTAGGTGTCCTTATGCAACGAGTTCTTGGTATTGGGATCACCGCCCTGAATCATGAATCCTGGGATCACCCGGTGGAAAATCGTCCCATTATAAAAGCCTGACTTAGCCAGCTTGATAAAGTTTTCAACATGCTTCGGGGCCACATCCGGATAGAACTTGATATGGATGTCTCCAAACTTGGTCTTGATAATGGCTTGAGGGCCAAGGTTTGGCGGAGGAGGGAGCGACTTCAGGTCGGGCTTCCCGCCACAACCGGTGAGAGGCCCGACCCCCAGCAGCACTCCACACAGGATGAGACATCTCATCGCAGGAGAGTCACCCATCATAGCGCGCCAACCTTGCATGATTTACTCCCCCACCACGACCGTCATCTCGGCTCGTTCAGTCGGAAGATCACGACTATTTTTCGGCAGATTGACAATCTGATCCGCCACCTCCATTCCTTTCACCACCTCGCCAAACACTGTGTATTGGCCATCGAGAAAGTTCGAATCCTTGACGACAATAAAGAACTGAGAACCGGCGCTGTTGGGATCGCTCGTCCGCGCCATGGAGACAATCCCTCGACGATGAGGAATGTCGTTGAACTCAGCCTTCAGCCGCTGACTCGGCCCACCCTGACCGTAGGCCTCAGGCTTATTCAGATCTTTGGTGTTGGGATCGCCGCCTTGAATCATAAAACCAGGAATCACCCGATGAAAGATCGTGCCGTTGTAGAAACCTGATTTTGCCAACGCGATGAAATTTTCAACATGCTTGGGAGCCTTCTCCGGATAGAAGACGATGTCCATCTCGCCAAACTTGGTTTTGATAGTGGCCTTGGGGCCTTTCGTCCCACCTGTTTTCTCCATGGGAGCCTTGTCAGCCGCGAAAGGAGCGTACATTCCTAGCAACAGACTTCCGGCGAATATGAACGTCACCGTCATTATTTTTAGTATGGTTCGTCTCCGCATCATCAACCTCCATGGATTAGTCACCGACTCCGTGACGAAGTGCCGCACCGCGCCGACCAAATCAACCACCGACCTGTCGAAGAGCCTGCTTCGCTGCCTGTTGCTCTGCTTCCTTCTTGCTACGCCCAGACCCGACGCCCACGACCATTCCCTGAACGGACAGTTCCACTTCAAATAACTTTTGATGGTCGGGTCCTGTTTCTCGAACGGTCACATAGCGCGGCAAGGTATCATGCCGTTTCTGACACCACTCCTGAAATTGAGTCTTGTAGTCGCCCGCTCCCGCCTGGCCCTGCTGTGCGGCAACATGCGTGAGTTCCTCCGCAAAAATACGGCGCGTCACCCTACAGCTCGCTTCAAATCCTCCGTCAAGATGCACTGCCGCCAGTACCGCTTCCAGCGCATCGGCCAGTAATGAATCCTTCTCACGCCCCTTCGATCGGTCCTCTCCGCGACCGAGCTTGAGATGCTCTCCCAATCCAAGCCGGCGCGCGACTAGTGCCAGCGATGACTCGCTCACTAACTGTGCTTTCAGTTTCGAAAGAGTCCCCTCCGAGGACTGCGGCAACGCGGAGGCCAAATACTCACTCATGACCAGCGACAGCACGGCATCGCCGAGAAATTCGAGTCGCTCGTTATGTTGCACCGAAGCCGTCTTCTGCTCGTTCACATGAGAGGAATGAGTCAAGGCTTCATCAAGCAAGACAAGCGCTCGAAATTGATAACCCAGCGAGGACTGGAGTGCATCGGCGGAAGAAGCCGAAGTCATAATGGCGAGCGCATCCCTCGCACAGGCCTAGTAGGCCTCGAGCTTTCTAAAGAGCAGGCAGGCGTTGACCCCGCCGAATCCGAAAGAATTCGACAGCGCAACCGTCACCGCAGCCGGTCTGGCCCTGTGCGGAATATAGTCCAGATCGCAGGCAGGATCCGGATGGTCCAGGTTGATCGTAGGAGGGAGAATCCCATGATGAAGCGCCAGCACGCTGAACACCGCTTCAATTCCACCGGCTGCACCGAGTAAGTGACCGGTCATCGACTTCGTCGAGCTCACCGGGATACGGGAGGCCTGCCCACCGAACACCTGCTTGATCGCTTTGGTCTCAATCGCATCAGCCATCGTCGATGTACCATGCGCGTTGATGTACCCGACCTGGTCTTTGCCGATGCCGGCATCCTTCAACGCTAGTTCCATACAGCGGACCGCGCCCTCTCCTTCTTCAGACGGGGCAGTAATATGGTAGGCGTCGCTATTGATGCCGTAGCCGATCAATTCGGCATAGATTCTCACCCCACGCCGACGCGCATGGTCCAGTTCCTCAAGCACCACAACTCCGGCACCTTCGCCGAGCACGAATCCGTCGCGGTCCAGATCAAACGGCCGGCTCGCTTTCGTCGGCTCATTGTTGCGAAACGACAGGGCTTTCGCCGCGGCAAATCCTGCAACACCCAGCGGCGTAATGGCGGCTTCCGCCCCGCCCGCAATCATGACATCGGCATCGCCAGCCTGAATCAATCGATAAGCGTCACCGATACAGTGATTGCCCGTCGCACAGGCCGTTACTGCACAGGAGTTCGGTCCTTTGGCGCCCAATTTGATCGCCACCTGCCCGGAAGCCAAGTTGATGATGGTCATCGGAATGAAAAACGGCGAGACGCGCCCGGGGCCTTTTTCCTGCAAAATCTTATGGTAGTGCTCGATCGATCCAAGCCCCCCGATACCCGATCCAATATACACACCGACCTTTGTGGCCTCTTCCGGCACCACGGTAAACGCAGCATCATCCACCGCCAGCTGGGCAGCACCCACGGCATAGTGAATGAACGTATCCATCTTTTTGATTTCTTTTTTCTCGATGAAGTCGGCTGGATCGAAGTCTTTCACTTCGCCTGCGATTTGAGCGTCGTACGCGGCAGGATCGAATTTCGTGATACGGCTGATTCCGGATTCACCGGCACAGATAGCCTTCCAGGTCTTTTCGACACCTGTTCCAAGAGGCGTGATCACCCCCAGACCGGTCACCACAATCCGTCTGGTCGAACGAGGACTCATCGCGACCTAGGCCCGTTTAGGCCTTTTCCTTAATGTAGTCCAGCGCTTTTCCGACCGTCAGAATCTTTTCAGCATCTTCGTCAGGGATCTCGATACCGAATTCTTCTTCGAGGGCCATCACCAGCTCAACCGTATCGAGCGAGTCGGCGCCGAGATCCTCTACGAAGCTGGCTTCGGGCGTGACCTCATCCTCTTCGACACCAAGCTGCTCACCGATAATCTTTTTTACTCGTTCATCCACAGTACCCATTGATTTCCCCGGCTCCTTTCCCATCCTGGACCCTCCTTCTCGCTGCGAATCTGCCGCCGCAGCATCATACAATATTTTATCTGCTCAGTCGTCAGGGCATCAACATCCCACCATTCACGTGCAGTACGTGCCCGGTAATATAGCTGGCGTCGTCCGACACAAGAAAACGCACCGCGGCCGCAATATCGGCCGGTGTACCTAACCGTCCCAATGGGATTTGTTTCTGGAGCGTGTCTCTTACCTCCGTCGGCAATCCCTGCGTCATGGCGGTATCGATGAATCCCGGTGCAACCGCGTTCACCGTGACGGAACGGCCCGCATATTCCCGCGCCACGGTCTTCGTCAGTCCGATTACCGCCGCTTTCGATGCCGCGTAATTGGCCTGCCCTGCATTCCCCATCACGCCGACGATCGACGCAATATTGACGATGCGACCATACCGTTGCTTGGTCATCGGGAGCAAGACGGCCTTCGTGCAGTTGAACGTCCCGTTCAAATTGACTTGCAGCACCAAATTCCAGTCTTCTTCTTTCATCCGCAACAACAGCCCGTCACGCGTAATTCCGGCATTGTTCACCAGAATATCGATCTTCCCCCATATCTTCAGCACTTGATCGACCATCGCTTTGGTATCAGCGCCATCGGCCACATTCACTTTCACGTTCAGCGCTTTGCGTCCCAATTTCTCTACTGCCGCGACCGTGTCCTTCGACCGGTCCGGATCAAGATCAGCGACCACAATATCCGCACCGGCCTGACCCAGCGCTTCTGCGATCGCCCGTCCAATCCCTTGCGCTGCCCCTGTGACGATCGCCACTTTACCATGGAGTGACATCCGCTCGCTCCTCATATCCCTTCACCAGGATGGCTGAAAAAGTCCGCCAGCATCGTTCTCGCATCGCTCAGAGGCTCAACGTACCGAAGCGTACGCCTCGCTTCTTCGCTCACTGCGGCCTTGCTGGACGGCCTTTTTGAGCATCCTGCGAGTGTGTTTTCCCTTGTTTGAAACGTATTGGCCATCGTAGGTCTGCTGTCCCACAATGACTTTACCTATAGCCTGTTACGCGCTCAACGCAGCGCGGGTCGCCTCTAACGATTTAGGATCATGAACATTCATGGTCACCGCGTCCGGCAGAATCCGTTTGATCAAGCCGCTTAAGACCGTTCCCGGCCCAACCTCGACAAACGTCGTCACACCCATCGCCGCCATGGTCTGCACCGAGTCTTCCCAGAGCACCGACGAAGGAAGTTGTCGTACCAACGACGATTGAATGTCGCTCGCCTTCGTGAGGGCCTTAGCTTCGGCGTTGTTAATCAGCGGCATCTTGAGATCGGACCAGGTGATCGACGCCAAATCTCCGGCCAATCGATCTGCCGCCTTCTGCATCAACGGCGTATGCACCGGGACACTCACGGGAAGAGGAATTGCTTTCTTGCATCCCTTGGCTTTCGCCAGTTCAATCGCCCGCTCCACCGCAGCCTTTTCTCCGGCAATGACGATCTGACCGGGCGAATTGAAATTTGCCGCAGCCACGACTCCCGCCGAGGAGGCTTCCCCGCACACCTCTCTCACCACATCCGCTGTGAGTCCGAGCAGCGCGGCGACAAGCCCGGTTCCTGACGGCACTGCTTCAGCCATATAGCGACCTCTCTTTTGCACGATCTTGACCGCCTCACGATAAGTCATTCCGCCTGCAGCGACAAGGGCCGAATATTCACCCAGGCTATGACCGGCCACCGCGATCGGTGTGATGCCTAATGGCTTGAACACCTGGAGCGCGGCGATACTGCTGACCAACAAGGCCGGCTGAGTATATTCTGTGAGGTTCAATCGTTCCACCGGTCCATCAAAACACAACGAGGCAATGTCATACCCCAGCACCAACGACGCCTCTTCGTAGAGATTGCTGACACTCGGATACGCCTCCGCCAACGCTCTGCCCATCCCGACAGACTGGGATCCCTGGCCCGGGAAGACTAATCCAATACTCGATGTCCGTGTTGATTGGAGAGTCGTCATACGATCGGAGTGATTGCGCGAAGCGTTGGTTACCCTCATGAATCATTGAAGCGCAAAGCTTGAACGGACGCGCCGGTTCGTCTCAGAGCGGTTAGATATCATGGAAATTCCTTGGAATGTCAACGGGAAAAGTTCATGTACGCCGTTAGCACTCAACCCCAGGGGTAAGCCGATCCACGAACGAAGGCTGATTGTTTCCCCTGCTACCACCTGATTAATGCCGACGCCCATGTGAGCCCCGCACCAAATGCGCCCAACATGACGAGTGAGCCATCTTTGATTCGCCCTTGGCGCACCGCCTCATCCAAAGCAATGGGAATCGAGGCTGCCGACGTATTCCCATACCGATCGAGATTCAACATCACTTTCTCCGGCGGAAGCCCGAGACGCTCGGCCACCGCCTTGAGAATACGCACATTCGCTTGGTGTGGCACATAGAGGTCCAGATCTTCAACACGAAGATGATTCGCAGCCAACGTTTCCCGCGCGATCTCTTCTAAGGTCCGAACTGCCACTTTAAAGGTCTCGTTCCCCTTCATCTTGATGTACTGCATCCGTTCCGCCACCACCTTTTCAGATGGAGGCAAACGCGATCCTCCCCCTGGCACCGCAATCAAGTCACAGAGGGCGCCATCGGAACGAAGATGCGTCGACAGGATACCGCGAGTGTTTTCACTGGCGCTGATGACTGCTGCGCCGGCTCCATCGCCGAACAAAATACACGTGTTGCGATCGGTCCAATCGGTAATCGCTGACATCACTTCCGACCCGACGATCAGCACATGCCGCATGCCGGTTTTCACATAGGCATCTGCCACGGATAGCGCATAGACGAACCCGCAACAGGCGGCCGACAGATCGCACGCCGCCGCATGCGTCGCCCCAAGCTGATGTTGAATCAGACACGCGGTGGCAGGAATCGGATAATCACCAGTACAGGTGGCCAACACAATCATATCAAGATCGGCCGCACTGACCCCCGCAGCCTTCAGAGCCTGTTCCGCCGCCTTCACCGCCAGATCGGAGCAGGCGTCACCAGGACCGACCACACGCCGTTCACGGATACCGGTCCGTTCGACAATCCATTCGTCCGAGGTGGCCACCATCCGTTCGAGGTCGGCATTGGTCAACGCTTTGGCCGGCACGTACGATCCGGTCCCTGCAATACGAGCCATCATTCCGCCGAATCCTCCATGGACTTGGCTTGCGAGAAACCTTCTTCAATATCGCGTCGAATCAGCTCATCGACACGACTCTCTGCCAACCCTTTCGCCCGGCGAATAGCATTCTTGATCGCCTTGGCAGACGAACGGCCATGGCAGATCATCGTAATCCCATTGACGCCCAGAAGCGGCGCTCCGCCGAATTCCGCATAGTCGATTCTCTTCTTGAGGTTGAGCAGCGGTTTGGCAATGAGGGGGTAGGCCAAGCGGCCCCAGAAGGACCCGGAGATCTCCTTCACCAACAATTTCTTGATCGTATCAGCGACGCCTTCGGAAATTTTCAGCGCGACGTTTCCAATGAAGCCATCACAGACGACCACATCGGCATTACCGCTATACACATCACGGCCTTCAATATTGCCAATGAAGTCAAGCGGGCTGGTTTTGAGGATTTTGAATGCTTCTTTCGTGACCTCATTCCCTTTCCCGTCTTCCTCTCCAATACTCAATAACCCCACACGCGGATTGGGTTTGCCAAAGAGGTATTTGCCATACTCATTGCCCATAATCGCGAACTGGACCAGATGCTGAGCCGTACAATCCACATTCGCTCCTACATCCAGCATGATTGCCGTACCGGTCAGGGTGGGCAGACTTGTTGCGATCGCCGGACGCTCCACACCCTTCGTCAGCCCGAGCAGAAAGAAAGACGCCACCATGCTGGCTCCGGTGTTTCCGGGACTGACCACAGCATTTGCCTCGCCATTCTTGACTAGCTCAGTGGCAACCCAAATAGAGGAGTCCCGTTTTTTGCGGGCGATCGTAGCCGGCGACTCGTGCATCTCGACAACCTGCGACGCATGCCGAATCGACAGGCGAGGGTCCGTGCAGCCGAGCCGGCGACATTCGGCAGTGACAACGGCCTCGTCGCCAACCAGCAGCACTTCGACATCACATTCTTGAGCAGCCTGGAGAGCCCCTTCAATGGCTGGAGCCGGCCCATGGTCACCGCCCATGACGTCAAGCGCGATCTTCATAGCAGCTAAGTACTCGTCGAATGATGATGTAACACGCGGTCACACAAGAAGAGCAGAGGTTACCACCGCTGCATGCGGCAGGATTCTAGAGCAGTGAAATGATCGGCGCAACAGACAAACACGTACAACCCTCTGGCGACTCATGGAACCACCATACCCTGGAGGCATCACAGAAGGGTCTCGGTCGCGAACCCACTGAGCAGGCTGTTCAGTGGCCATTCTTTTCACTCGCCCATCAAGGCAGGCTTTCACCCGCGTCCTGAGGTGGCCCGGACGGCCCTTTTATCATTTGGATTCGCCTTGCCACAGTCAAGGCCGCAACTCTGTGGGTGCCCCGCATGCCTGACGGCTTTTGACACAGAATGAGAACACCACTGGCAGGATTATTCAACAGCCTGTTAGGACTCTTCGACCTGAATAACCGCCTTACCCTTATACGTTCCGCAATTCAAACAGGTGTAATGCGGCAGTTTGAGTTCATGGCATTGCGGACAGACGGACATGCCCGGTGGGGTGATGCGCAGTTTTTGGGTACGCCGCTTGTCGCGTCGTTCCCGTGAATGTTTATGTTTCGGATTCGGCATGGCAACTCCTTCTCACTTGATAGCAGACGGCCACGCTATGATGCTGACGATCCGCTGATCTTGCGTTTCATATTCTGAACTACCCGAAATGTCGGAGTCGGTAGCTCCGCGGCACACTGACAAGGTCCTTCATTCAAATTTTTCCCACATTGGGCGCAAAGCCCCAAGCAATCATCGCTGCAGAGTGGCTGCATCGGCGCAGACAGGATCACATGCTCACGTAACATGGAAGCCAGGTCCAACTGATTGCCCTGATAATGGTATTGATCGTCAGGCTCTTCTTCTGATTCGACCTCCACGACATCCGCACGAACCCTTTTGGGGTCGATTCGCTTCGGATGGCGAGGTGCCGACTTGGGCTCGGGAATAAAGGCCGCCCGCACAGAAAACGCCAACGGATCTTCATACTCCTTCAAGCACCGCACACATTGGCGGACGATTGTTCCCTCGAGGACACCGGTCACAGCGACCAATCCTTCGATGTTCGTCAGGTCCAGACTCACAGCTAGTGGACCTGTGAGCACAGCATCATCCTCGGCGAGACCGAGTTCTTCAGCCGTGACCTCGCCGACCAGCGAGAGCCCATTGGCAGTGATCTCAGTCAGCAGCGGCCTGAGCAATTCCATCGTCGTACCTACCTGCATGCACATCCCCAATGTGATTATCGCTCTTCCGCGAAGCTGATAAGCGCAATGTGCCGAGCCCGCTTCACGGCAGCCGTCAATTCCCTCTGGTGCCTCATACAATTGCCGGAGATGCGCCGCGGGACAATCCGGCCCCGCTCAGTCAGGAAGTTTCTCAGCAGCCCGACATCTTTAAAATCGATCGATCCTTTATCGATACAAAACCTGCAAGGCCTCCTGCGTTGAAAAAACCGTCCGCCTCCACCGCCTTCTCGGTCTCCGCCTTGTTGTTCACGCTCCATAACCACCGTCTCCCTATTTGTTAGACGTGCTCGTCGGATTCATAGCCTGGATCGTCGTGTGCCGGCGCCTCGCCCCCACCGCCATCCTGTCGTTTGGGCATGAATGTCACCGTTTGAGCCACCACCTCGTGCTTGCTGCGTTTCTGGCCATCTTCCGTTTCCCATCGACGTTGTTGCAACCGTCCATCGACGATGATTCCGCTTCCCTTGCTGAGATATTGCCCGCAATGTTCCGCCTGCTTGCCGAACACGACAATGTCGACAAAACAGACTTCTTCCTTCAGTTCATCGCCCTGCTTATACCGACGGCTGACCGCGAGGCCCAAACTGGCTACGGGCGTCCCGTTCGGCGTGTACCGCAATTCAGGATTCCGCGTGAGATTCCCGAGGAGAATGACTTTGTTAAACCCGGCCACCGGCAAACTCCTCCGATGACGTCTCGAGCGGCCGTGGCGGCATCAATTCTTTTTTGAGATGGACGGTCAAAAACTTGATGATTGTGTCTTCCAGCCGGTAGGCTCGCTCTAACTCACCCACCGTGACGTTGGGCGCTCTGAAGTAGAAGTAGACATACGTGCCTTTCCGCTCCCGCTTCACTTCGTAGGCGAGTTTCTTTTTTCCCCAGTTTTCCGACTTGATAAATTTCGCGCCGGTTTTCTCTGCCACGGCCTTCATCTTCTCGATCAAGGCAGTGGTTTCCTGGTCGGTGACAGACGCACGAATAATGAACAGAGACTCGTAGAGCTCCATGCAGCAATCCTCCTGGACAAAGGCCCCCAGCTAAAGCTGGGAGCGAGGTGTGGGCACGCTGGATTTAGCCAGCGCGAGGGGCTGACGCTAACATAGGTTCTGAGAAGGTGTCAATAAACAGCCGGTGATAGGCCCCCTCACTTGGTCTAACGCCTTCCTTTAAACATTCGTGATGGCGCATTCGAAGGAGGTGAAGGACGGGAGCTGGGCCCGCTAGGACCAACAGAGGGTCTGCCGGAGTAATAGCCGGAACGAGGATAATAATAGGGGTAGCCTGGTCGATAGCCAGGCCCATACCAGGAGTATCCCGGATAGTAGCCAAAAGGATTCCACCAGAACCCGGGACTAGAGTAGAAGGGACTAGCCGGGGCGTACACATCGGCATATCCATTCTCCTGAGCCTGATTAAGCATCGCCATCCGTTGCGTCTGATGCTGCGACTCTGCGCAGGCTGCGAGGCTCAACAACAATATTCCACCGAACACCGTTGTCAACCATCGAGTCAACATGGCACCCTCCCTCAGAAATGGTAGGAGACGCCGACAAATACTTGATGCGCTCGGTACGTACTGTCGAACCCACCGAACGAACCGAAGGCATCATCAAAGCCAAATTTGGCATCCGTGAATTTGTATTCCGTGAACAGCGCCACATGAGGCGTCACGAATCCACGGATACCCGTGAGAAAATTGAAACCGACCGAGACCTGTGTGTCCTGCTGTGTCTCCACAGAAGGACTGAGACGCGCAATGAGAATAGCGGGGCCGACACCGAGATAGGGCTGAAACGTCACGCCGGGGTACCGCAACAGAAAATTTGCACCCACGTTTGTCACTCCCAGATGAATGCCGGGGCTATTATCGAGATTCTTCACGTGCGGCGTACTGTGGAACACATCCAGCTCGAATCCGAGCGACCCGTGAAAGGGATACACACCGACCTTACCGCCATACGCAAGACTGTTCTTCATGTCGAAGTCCTGCAGTTCTATTCCGCCGAACGGGCCAGTCGTTGTGACGTTGCGCAACGAGTCGGCGAAGTTGTATCCGGCTTGACCCGCCACATACCATTCAGCCGGTGCCGGGATAGCAATCAGAGATAGAGTGGTCAGGAGAGAGAGGCTGAGGAAGAATCGCTGTCGAACGCGCCCCGAGTGCAGCATGGTGTACTCCATGGGCCAAGCTTGAGATAATTCTACTACGAGGTTTTGGCGAAATGTGGGAGGCAGAAGGGAAACCGTTTGGATTAGGAGAATTAATAATGCAGCTCGCCTGAGACTCTTCGCTCCCGCACCTCCCGCGACACCCCCAATCCACAGCGCTCTGAAGTGGAAGCCTTCCGAAATTCCCGTCGCCGTGGTCTCACGACCACGGTGCGGTGGTTAGTTCCGGCTTTCCTTCTTCAGACGCCGGGCGGGGTCCCGTCGCTCCGGTGAAGTGCGCTCAGAGCCCCAGACAAACCTACGACTTTCCAAAGAATGAATGGCATGTTACGGTTCCACTTCCGAATGCAGCGAGAAAGTGACACCACCCTGCTTCTGCGAATCTATTACTGGATAAAGGGATCGAAGTATGGCCGAAATGGAAGCATATTTTGATGAAGTGGTACGCACAATAGCTCACCTTTTGTGTGCGTAGTAACTTGGAAATCAGAGCGATTGACCTTGTGAAGGCTTTCGCAGCACATGGCTTCTTAGCGTCGGTTGTTATGGATGATTTTCATCTCATTCCAAATCTTGGACTTTTTGATAGCGCATATTCCTTCGCATGTTTGCAAATGTTTTTGGGCGTAAAGTGGTGGTCCGATACCAATGATTTTCACGGTGAGGTTTCGTACTTCTTTGAAAGAGGTGCGGAGCACCAGTCTGAAGCGAACGCATTCATGGAAAAGGTCTTTAAGCACCCGCAGATGAAGATTGATTTCAGATATTCGTCACACAAGTTTGTAGACAAAATTAGCGCCGGTCAACTGCAATGCGCTGACCTTCTGGCATGGCATGGGTTCACCTATAACCAAAGGGAACGAGCAGGGCAACTGGAGAAACGAAAAGATTTCCGCAGTCTTCTTGGGAAGAGAGTAAAGTTTAATCACTATGACAAAGAGGGGATCGAGAAGTGGCTAGCCCACAGAAAAAAGACATCACCCCCTGTCGGTTGAACGAATGGCTAATCCGTTCTCAACATAGCAAGCCACTTGTGTCAGGCTGCTCAAAAAGGTCATCCAACGAGGCCGCAGGCGAGTTGAAACCGGAGGCGTACCCTCTGGGGTACGTTGAGGATTTCGACGAGCTGAGAACGAAGTTGGGGACCTTTTTCAGCAGCCGATTAGACGTTGAAGCGGAAGTAGACTACATCCGCTTCTCTAATGATGTAATCTTTGCCTTCGAGCCGAAACAATCCCTTCTCCTTCACCTTCGCCTCCAATCCACAAGCAAGCAGATCGTCGTAGTGATACACCTCGGCGCGGATGAAGCCACGCTCCATGTCGGAGTGAATCTTGCCTGCCGCTTGAGGGGCCTTCATACCTTTAGGAATGGGCCAGGCTCGCGATTCAATCTCTCCGGCAGTGAAGAAGGTCACGATGTTCAGCAACGTGTAGGCTTCACGGGTCAACCGCACAAGGCCCGATTCCGTGAGTCCCATCTCTTTTAAGAACTCCGTTCGTTCGGATTCGGGTAACGTGGAGAGTTCGGCTTCGAGCTGCCCGCAGATCGTGACGACGCGCGCGCCGCGTGTGTCGGCGAACTCGCGAACCGCCTTCACCATCGCCTCATCCGCGCCGACCTGCTCCGATACATTGGCCACGAAGAGCACGGGCTTGGCTGCCAGCAGTTGACATTCATCGAGTACCACGCGCTCTTCGGGCGTGTAGGTCAGGTTGCCCAGCCATTCGCCCTTGTCGAGCAATCCGATCAGTTTGTCGATAAACGCCACTTCGAACGCAGCCTTCTTATCGCCAGCTCGAACTTTCTTTTCCGTCTTTTGCTTCCGCCGATCGAGAGTGTCGAGGTCGGCCAACAGCAACTCGGTTTCAATGACGCCGATGTCGCGAAGAGGATTCACTCCACCGCTGACGTGCACGACATCCGTCCCTTGAAAACACCGAACGACATGGAGCAGCGCGTCGACTTCGCGGATGTGCCCGAGAAACTGATTCCCGAGGCCTTCACCCTTGCTCGCCCCTTCGACGAGTCCGGCAATGTCGCGGACTTCCAGTGTGCTATAGGTCGTCTTCTTCGACTTGAAGAGATCGGTGAGGACTTGGAGTCTC
>CBDDRB010000025.1:0-302466 GCA_965232965.1 uncultured bacterium | reverse complement strand
ATCTGATCGCGCAATTGAAGGCTGCAGACCGGGAAGGCCGTGCGGAGGATGCGCGGGGGCTGAACGCATACGTGAATGAATTGCCAATGCAAAAGGTCGCTCGGCCTTCCACAGTGATCTTGTCCTTAGTGAAGGAGTAGTCATGGCGAAACCAGAGTTGCTTGGCGAAGTCAAAAAGCTGATCTCGATGGGGAAAGAGAAGGGCTTTCTGACGTACGACGAGCTGAATAGTACATTGCCCGCAGAAGTGGTGTCTTCCGAGCAGTTCGGCAGCATCATGACGATGTTCGGCGAAATGGACATCGAGATCGTCGATGCACCCGAGGGGGAGCGGATCAGGAAAGCTCGGGATTCTGAAGAGTCGAGTGAGGATGCCGAGGATGTCGAGATCGAAGCCGGTGCCGGTTCTGCAGAGGAGAATGAGAAAGAAGAAAAGGAAGAGAAGGAGATCGATTTAACTCCCGGCGCACTCAGCCGGACCGACGACCCGGTCCGACTCTATCTCAAAGAGATGGGCAGTGTGGCGCTGTTGAGTCGCGAAGGAGAAATCGAGATCGCGAAACGCATTGAAGAAGGGAAGAAGGACATCGCCTCGGTCATCTATGGGATGCCGATGACGATTGAGTTTGTCCTCGCGTTGTACGACCAGCTTAAGAACGGGTCCATCGACGTGCGCGAGATCGTCCCGATCGTCGAGACTGAGGAGGAGTTTGAGGAAGAGCAAATCCAACAGGGCTACGAAGAGCTTCGGGTGAAGACGCTCGAAGGGTTGAATTCCGTCCGAAAAATCTCGACGTCGCTCAAAAGTCTCTATGAGGTTGCGCGGCATGCCAATACCGATCCCTCGAAACAGAAAAAAATCAAGAAGCAGATCGATACGATTCGCGATCAGGTTGTGGAGAAGATGGAATCCGTCAACCTGCATGGCGTGTTGAAGGATCGAATGGTGCAGCGAGTGCGGGAGTTGGCCATTCAGATCCGGACGGGGGAACGAGAGATCGTCAGTTGCCAGCGTCGGCTTGGGATCAGCGGCGAAGCCGGTGCCGAAGCCCTCAAGAAACTCTGTCGCGACCGGAAAGACTTCCTCGCCGTTAAGCGCAGGACGAGCTGTTCGGAGGAAGCACTCACCGAGATTAAGAAGATCTACCAGGCTGCGAAGGGCCGGATTCGACAACTCGAGACCGAAGAGGCCCTCGTGTCTGCGGAGGAGATCAAAGATGCGGTCAAGCATCTGGATGTGGCGGAGGATAAGGTTAAGCGCGGGAAGGCCGAACTGGTGGAGGCGAATCTTCGTCTCGTCGTCAGTATCGCCAAGAAGTATACAAACCGCGGTCTCCAGTTCCTTGACTTGATTCAGGAAGGTAATATCGGCCTGATGAAGGCTGTCGATAAGTTTGAGTACAAGCGTGGCTACAAATTCAGCACCTATGCGACCTGGTGGATCCGCCAAGCGATTACTCGCGCCATCGCCGATCAAGCACGGACAATCCGTATCCCCGTGCACATGATCGAGACGATCAACAAGCTGATCCGAACCTCTCGCCATCTGGTCCAAAAACTCGGACGAGAACCGACACCGGAAGAAATCGCTGAGCGCATGGATTTGCCACTCGACAAAGTACGCAAGATTCTCAAAATTGCGCGCGAGCCGATTTCTCTAGAGACTCCGATCGGTGAAGAAGAAGACAGCCATTTAGGCGACTTTATCGAAGACAAGAAGGCAGTGTCTCCTCTAGAGGCAGCAATTCGGTACGATCTCCAGCGCCAGATCAACAGCGCGCTGGAAACGCTCACGCCTCGGGAAGAGAAAGTGTTGCGGAAGCGGTTCGGCATCGGCGAAGCCACCGACCATACCCTCGAAGAAGTCGGGCAAGATTTCGAAGTGACTCGAGAACGTATTCGACAGATTGAAGCCAAGGCCTTGCGGAAGCTGCGTCACCCGAGCCGAAGCAAGAAACTGCGCAGCTTCGTGGAAAGTCTCTGACGCGCTATTGTATGGAGTGGTCCCCTCGGGATTTGACTCCCCTCCCGGGGCAGCCTAAAATCGGCTGCTTGTGTCTACGGATCAGGCACGGGAGGGTCGTCGGCCTGATCGGGCCCATAGCTCAGGTGGTTAGAGCGGCTGACTCATAATCAGCTGGTCCTAGGTTCAAGTCCTAGTGGGCCCACCAGCATAGCCGCAGAGTGTATCGATCGAGACCATTGTTCGGAATTACGCCTATAGGAGCGAGTTGAGCCAGAATCTTTCCCCCCTTATCGAGCTGCAGAAGTTGGATCTCCGTATCGCTGAGATCAAGGATCAGCGCCGAAAAATCCCAGAACGTCGCCAAGCAGCTGATATCCCTCTTCGAGAAGCCGGACTGCGACATCAACAAACCAGCGCTTCGATTGAGCTTCTTATTAAAGAGCGGCGGTCGCACGAACAGGATCTTGACGCGCATGAATCGCACACGGAAAAGATGAAGTCGCGGCTGTCAGAACTCAAATCGAATAAGGAATATCAGGCGCATCTGTTTGAGATCGAGGTCGCGAATAAAAAGAAAGGAGTGATTGAGGAGAAGATCTTACTGTGTATGGAGAAGATCGAACAACTGCAGCGAGAGGCGAAAGACGCACAAGAGAAGCTCAGCACGGTTGAAAAGGTTTTTGCACAGGAAAAACAGACGCTCGACGAATTGGAGCAGAGGCTTTCAACGGAGCTAGCCGATCTCGAAGCGCAGCAGGAAGTTCGGTCGGCTCATGTCGACAAGGGGTTGCTCAGTCGATATCATTCGATCAAAGCGTTACGCAAGGATCACGCCCTTGCTGAAATCAAGGATGGAATCTGTTCCGGATGTCGTTTACAGCTTCCTCCCCAACTGATTTCAGAGGTCAAGCGCGCGCAAGATCTTCACACCTGTCCCTATTGTCGCCGAATGCTCTATTGGGAGGGGCAGGTTTCTGTCGAATCCCCGTCGAGTCCCGATCTAGATAAGACGTCGGCGCTTGAGATCGGCGAGTCGGTCTAGTCTATTTTCCCCAACACAGCTTGAGTCGTTTTGAAGTGCAGTTTGGCGACCGAGGCCAGCTGTTCCGCTCCGTGCTTCTTCACGATCATACGTCCGGCCAGTTCGACGGCGGGCGATGCTCCTTTGGGCAACGTCGTGACGAACTGATCCGATAGCCGTTTCAAACGAAGGAGGAACTCCGCACGGGCCAGAATCGAGGCAGCGGCTACGGCAAGATCGGATTCGGCTTTATGCCGTTGTTCTAGTACGATCGTCCGTCCCTTTTCCTGCAGCGCATTGAGAATCAACCGTTCATCACCGAACTGATCCGAGATTGCGCGTCCGCATGAGACTTTGTCCAGCAGTGTCTCCAGAGCTTTGGCATGTCCCCATGCCAGCAAGCGGTTCAAGTTCCTAATCTGCGCGTATAGCTCGTTGTATCGTTGCGGGCCAATTGCGATAATGCTATGAGGACAGAGCATTCGGATGTCGGGCGCCATGTCGAGTATCCGTCCGTCTGATATTTTCTTACTGTCTCGAACATTCATCAAGGTCAGCTCGCTTTGCGTGATGCGATCAACGAATACGGCGGCAACGACCAGAGGGCCAAAATAGTCTCCTTTGCCGGATTCATCGATGCCGATTCGCTCCATCGTCGTTGTTTCTATTGTCTTGCTCACAGGCCGGGACTCTTCTGATAGAGATTCGTCATGAGGGGTGGAGGCACGTAATCTAGCAGAGGCCAATAAGACGGTCAATTTTGCAGATCATTGAAGACAAATCACCGTCGTGAAGGAGGATGTGCGATGCAAATCTGGAGGCTATGCTTATGCAAAGCGCTGTTGGTGGTGACGGGTCTTGGACTGACGGTGCTCGGAGGATGCGAGACGAATCCGTACACCGGCCGGTCGCAACTGTTAATGACCTCGGTATCCGACGAAATGCAACTAGGCGAACAGGCGTACAATCAGGTGAAAAGCGATCCGAAGCTCAAGCAATCGCAAGATCCGCGCGAGATCGAACCGGTCAAGCGGGTGGCGGCTCGCATTGTCGAAGCGGCAAAGCGTTCGAAGTATGCTGAGATGGCAAATCAGTTCCAGTGGGAAGTGACGGTTATCAAAGATGACAAAACAGCCAATGCCTTTGCCTTGCCCGGGGGAAAGATGGCGGTGTATACCGGCATTTTTCCCATAGCCAAGACTGAGGCGGGCTTGGCTGCTGTCATGGGACATGAAGTAGTCCACGCCTTGGCCCGACATGGTGCGGAACGGATGAGTCAGGGGCAACTGACGAACGTCGGTCTCCAGGTTGCCGGTGCGGCAGCCGGAGCGGCAAGCGGAAGTGGGACGGTGGGACAAGCGGCGATGGCGGCGCTTGGTGTAGGAGCGCAAGTCGGTGTGTTATTGCCGTTCAGTCGAAAACACGAATCAGAAGCGGATTATGTCGGGATCCTGCTCGCAGCGGATGCGGGCTATGACCCACGCGAGTCCATCGCGCTGTGGACTCGGATGGGGCAGATGTCCAGTGGGGGTGCGCCAGTAGAGTTTATGTCTACACATCCAAGTCACGAAACCCGCATCACCCAATTGAAAAAATGGATGTCGGAAGCCATGACCATCTATCAGACCAAGCCGCCGGTGCCTGCGGCGCTACTGCCGGAAATGTCGTAGGTCGAGGTATGTATGAGGTGGAGAGCTCTTGAAAGGGCAGACGCGCAGTCCTATAGTGATCTGGCGCGAGGGAGAAGGCTGGGTGATCGCTGAGAGCGGTAACGCTCTGAGAGGAAAGTCCGGACTTCATGGGCAGGGCACTGGGTAACTCCCAGGCGGAGCAATCCGACACCGGCACCACAGAGAATAGACCGCCGATGGCCAAGGCGACGGGAGTCAAACCCGGTCGCTCAGGCTCAGGTAAGGGTGAAACGGTGGGGTAAGAGCCCACCGCGGTGGTGGTGACATCACTGGCAGGGTAAGCGTTGCCCGATGCAAGGCCAAATAGGAAGACATCTGTCGGCTTTTTTCGGAAAGTCGGCAACCGGCTGGCCCGGCCGAGGTCTTCGGGTAGGTCGCTTGAGGTTCGAGGTAACTCGAATCCCAGAGAAATGATCACCCCCGTCTGGGAGCACATCCCAGGCATGACAGAATCCGGCTTATAGGTCTTCTCCACCGCGCTTTTTTTATCGCTCGGCGCAGATCCCATTCCGTGACGTTTCCTGCGAACTGTTCAACCCCGTCGAGTAAGACGACGGGAATCCTTGTCCCATAGCGCTCTGTCAGGAGGCTGTCGCCTTCGATAGAAACTTTGCTCGCTTCGATGTGCAGTTCTGATTCGAGGTGGGTAGCCATTCGGTAAACGGCATCACAGAGATGGCAGTGTTCTCGAGACAGGATCGTGACACGGATGGGCATGCTCATGGAAGCGCGACGTATACCAGCGAATTGGAATGTTGAGGGTATCATGGGGAGAAACAGTCTGTCAGGAAAGAAGGTTTCCAGACCTGCCCCACTATTGACGGTGAAAACACCCGGTGATAGGATCACACATCTTTCCCCCGATTTATCAGAATGTTCTGAATAATTTATGGGAGTCGTGTTGAGTCTATCAAGACGAAACGCGGCCTATCGTCTCATCGTGATTTCTCTAGTAGGTTCTCACGGGTGGTAAGGATGGAGGCGCTGTCATGAAGCTCACAGGTGCTGAGATCCTCCTCGAATGTCTCAAACGGGAAGGCGTCAAGACGATTTTTGCGCTTCCCGGCGGTGTCGTTCTGAAGATTTTCGACATCCTTCATCAACAGAAAGATATTGAAGTGGTCCTGACTCGCCATGAACAGGGGGCTGGCCATATGGCCGAAGGCTATGCCAAGGCGACCGGTAAGGCCGGGGTATGTCTTGTGACTTCAGGACCCGGCATGACGAATGTGATTACGGCATTGGCGGACGCGTACATGGACTCCGTGCCCATGGTCTGTTTTAGCGGGCAAGTTCCCACCAGCTTGATCGGGAATGATGCGTTCCAGGAAGCGGACAATATGGGACTGAGTCGTCCCTGCACCAAATACAACTTCCTGGTGAAAGATGTGAAAGACCTGGCGATTACGATCAAAGAAGCCTTCTACATTGCGACAACCGGGCGTCCAGGCCCGGTGTTGGTGGATATTCCGAAAGACGTGTCGATGGACAAGGCTGAATTTATCTATCCAAATTCCATTTCGATCCGTAGCTACAATCCGGTGTACGAAGGGAATAAGTGGCAGATCAAGCAAGCGGCTGAGGCCATGATGAAGGCGAAGAAGCCGGTATTGTATGTCGGCGGTGGTGTCGTCTTCTCGGGTGCGTCGCAAGAATTGATGGAATTAGCTGAGTTGACTCATATGCCGGTTGACATGACATTGATGGGGCTTGGGGCTTTCCCCGGCGAGCATCCTCTGTCCTTGGGCATGCTCGGTATGCACGGCACCTATTGGGCGAATATGGCCATGCACTATTCTGATCTTGTCGTGGCCATCGGAGCACGGTTTGACGATCGTGTAACTGGAAAGGTCACAGAGTTTTGCCCCCATGCGAAGGTCATCCACATCGATATCGATCCGACGTCGATTCGGAAGAATGTCAATGTCGATATTCCAATCGTCGGTGATTGCAAGATGGTGCTCCGTGAATTGATTCAGATCCTTCGTGCCACGGTGAATGGCGATCAGCGGGAATTGCGCAAACCCTGGTGGAATCAGATTTACGAATGGCAACAGGCACATCCTCTCACCTATCAACAGGAAACTGATGGTCCGATCAAACCGCAACATGTCATCAGGCGGCTCTATGACCTGACGAAGGATCGAGATCCGATCGTGTCGACCGATGTCGGGCAGCATCAAATGTGGGCGGCTCAATACTTCAAGTTAGCGAAGCCGAATCGGTGGCTGACTTCGGGAGGGCTGGGAACCATGGGTTTCGGATTTCCCGCCGCCATGGGAGCGCAGGCGGCGTTTCCCGGTCGGTTGGTCCTATGCATCGCGGGCGACGGCAGTATCCAGATGAATATGCAAGAAATGGCGACGGCGGTGGTCCATAAGCTCCCAGTGAAGATTATCGTGCTCAATAACCGGTTTCATGGAATGGTTCGGCAATGGCAGGACCTTTTCTACGAAGGTCGATATGCCTCAAGTTATCTGGAGACGACGCCGGACTTTGTCAAATTGGCAGAAGCGTATGGAGCGGTCGGCCTCAGGGCCAACACGCCATCCGAAATCGATGACGTCATCAAGGAAGCCGTCGCGGTGAACAAACCGGTGATCGTCGATGTCCCGACGTATCCATATGAAAACGTCTACCCCATGATTCCCGCAGGCGGTTGCAATCATGAGATGATTTTGGAGGACCCGCCGGCCTTGAAAAATAAGCAGTCTGGGGCGGGCCAGGTGGCTCCAAAAGATTCGGACACGATTCTTACGGCATAACGACGGCGGCAGGAGTCACACGGGAACATGGAACATATTATTTCGGTCACCGTCGAGAACAAGTTTGGCTCGCTGTCTCGTGTCGCCGGCCTCTTTAGCGGTCGGGGGTTCAACATCGAAAGCCTCTCTGTGGCGCCGACGCTCGACTCATCCATGTCGCAGATGACTATTGTCACGTCCGGAGACGAGCGGATCATCGAGCAGATTGTGAAACAACTCAATAAGTTAATCGACGTCATCAAGGTCGTGGATCTGAACGAGAGCGATTTTGTTTCTCGGGAGACGGCTCTCATTAAAGTGCATACGCGGCAGGAAGATCGAGCGGAAGCGTTGCGAATCGCAGATATTTTCAGGGCGAACGTCATCGATTCTACTCCGGCGACCTACACGATTGAGGTCACTGGGGACCCGCGGAAAATCGAAGCGATCATCAACTTGCTCCAGCCGCTCGGAATTAAGGAACTCACGCGTACCGGACGGGTTGCGGTTGCCCGCGAGTCCATTCGATCGACGGACGTGCAGGCGAAAAAGGTCGCCCGCGAATAGGCATCACTACGGATTCTACCCCGATCGGTTTCTCGACGCAGCTATTACCCCAGGAGCGATTGATGAAAATTTACTACGATAAGGATGCGGATCTTCAGCAGATCCGGAGCAAAAAAGTTGCTGTGATCGGCTATGGCAGTCAGGGTCATGCCCATGCCCTCAATATGAAGGAGAGCGGCGTGAGTGTGGTCATTGGGCTGCGAGAAGGCGCTTCATGGAAAAAGGCGGAGCAAAGTGGGTTAAAAGTGATGCCGGTGGCCGATGCCGTGAAAGCATCGGATGTCGTCATGATTCTTGCGCCTGACGAAGCGCAAGCGGCTATTTATCGGCAAGACATTGCTCCGAATCTGAAACCGGGCTCCTTTCTAGCGTTTGGCCACGGCTTTAACATTCATTTTGGACAAATCGTGCCACCGCCCACAATCAATGTCTTCATGGTCGCTCCCAAAGGGCCGGGTCATCTTGTTCGATCCGAATACACCAAGGGCAGCGGGGTACCATGTTTGCTGGCGATCCACCAGGACCCAAGTGGAATGACTCAGCAGGTCGGGCTTGCGTATGCCAGTGCGATTGGGGGCGGGCGGGCTGGAGTGATCGAAACAAACTTTCGGGAAGAAACCGAGACAGATCTCTTTGGCGAGCAAGTTGTTCTTTGTGGAGGACTCACGTCTCTCATTCAAGCGGGGTATGAGACGCTTGTGGAGGCCGGCTACTCTCCTGAGATGGCTTATTTTGAGTGCCTGCATGAAGTAAAATTGATCGTGGATTTGATCTATCAGGGTGGCATTGCCAATATGCGATACTCCATCAGCACGACGGCCAAGTACGGCGATATCACCCGCGGTCCTCGGATTGTCACGGAGCAGACGAAGCAGGAAATGAAGAAGATCCTGGGAGAGATTCAGCAAGGGCAGTTCGCCAAAGAGTGGGTGCTGGAGAATCAGGCGAATCGTCCAGTCTACAACGCGCTGTTGGCGAAAGGGGAAGCCCATCCCATCGAAGAGGTCGGAGGCCGGCTGCGCGCGATGATGCCCTGGCTGAAGAAGGACCAATTAGTCGATAAGAACAAAAACTGAGGAGTGAGGATTCCGTGGCGGATCGTGCCGTTGGCATCCCGTTTGCCAAAGAAGGAATTCCCTTCATCGGGGCTGCTGTCGGCGTTACACTGCTGGCAGGATGGCTGGGTTGGATCATTGTGGCGGTTGGGGCGGCGGTCCTGACGCTCTTTGTTTCCTGGTTCTTTCGCAATCCGTCCAGGGTGATCCCCGCGGGACCTCGTCTTGTTGTGGCGTCCGGCGACGGGAAAGTGCTCGCCATCGAGGAAGAGTTCGAACCGCGGTATATCAAGGATCGCAGCATCAGAATTAGTATCTTCTTAAACGTATTCGACGTGCACATTAACCGGGTACCTTGTGAAGGGGTCATTGAAGATGTGCAGTATCAACCAGGTATGTTTCTGGTCGCCAGTAAGCCTGAAGCCACGTTGAGGAACGAACAAAACGCTCTGATGATTCGAACCGCATGGGGTGCGAAGGTATTGTGTGTACAGGTTGCCGGATTGATTGCCAGACGGATTGTCTGCTGGGTTTTTCCAAAAGAGCGGGCGGTGCTTGGTGAACGATTCGGTTTGATTCGATTTGGGTCTCGGATGGATACGTTTCTTCCTATTGGGACGGCTGTGAAAGTAGCAGTCGGCGACCGAGTCAAAGGTGGGGAAACCATTCTGGGGGAATTACCATGAAACCCATGGGACTTCGGCAATCATTCGGAAGAGATGGGAAGCGGCGTAAAGCCGCAATGCACTTGATTCCGAATCTCTTTACGACGGGAAATCTCTTGTGTGGTGTATTTTCGATGCTGTCTGTGTTCAATGCAGACTACATGGTCGCAGCGGTGGCAATCCTGGTCGCCATGGTCTTTGACGTGCTTGATGGAAAGTCCGCTCGGTTGACGAATAGTACCAGCCATTTTGGCCTTGAGTACGACTCATTGTCCGACGTGGTGTCGTTCGGAGTTGCTCCCGGCCTCTTGATCTACTCTTGGGCGCTGAGCGGACAGGGTACGTTCGGCGTGGCGGTGATGTTCGCATATGTGGCGATGGGTGCAGTTCGATTGGCCCGGTTTAATTCGACTACGGCTGTGCCTGACGGCAAGTACTTTACGGGATTAGCTATTCCAGCAGCGGCAGGGGTCGTGGCTTCGCTCGTGATTTTCGACCACTATAGTGTCAGGATTGGAACGGAAGTGAAGCCGCTTCTCGTCTTGATTATTACACTGACTCTTTCGTTCTTGATGGTGAGCACCATCAAATATCGGAGCTTTAAAGATATGAAGTTCCGTGGCGGTCAGCACATTACCTATCTCGTATGGGGAATTTTGGGGCTCATGCTCATCGCTGCCTGGCCCCAAGTGATGCTATTTGTGATCTTTGCCGGGTACGCATTGCTTGGTCCGGCAGAACGGCTCATCCAACTTCTATCGAAGATGGCTGGAAAGCGTCCGTCTCCCAAGCCAGAACAGTCGGTAACGGAGTCGAAGTTTTAGATGTCTGTAACAACGCGGGTGATTTTTAGTATCCTGATCAGGGCTATGACGAGGAGTAGTAGGTGATTCGCACAGCAATGAGAGAGCTGGTGAATGGTGCAAACCAGCCTGCGCGGCGCCGAACTCGCCTCTGAGCCAGAATCCGTGAAACCCAAGTAATGGATTCCGCCTCGCCCCCGTGACAGGGCGCAAATGAAGGGCTGTGGACGGCATGAGCTGTTCATGGCTAAATCAGGGTGGTACCACGGAGCTTCTCAAGCCTCCGTCCCTGGGCGTAGGGATGGAGGCTTTTGTGTTTTTTAGATTGCTGAAAATGTCTTCCCGCGGCGTTCTCGGTCGCGTGCCTCCCTGCGATGTACCCATCGGTGAAAGAGCTGTCTCGGCAGCTCGGGGCGGGTGGGTGAGAACCGATACGACTCGGTCGTCTCGCTTCCTGCTGCCTTGCGGGGGAAGTCATTTTGAGCAATCTCATAAGATAAGAAAGGTGGAACCATGACACGCATGATTCGAATTTTCGACACGACGTTGCGGGACGGAGAACAATCTCCAGGGGCCAGCATGAATGTGGAAGAGAAAATCATGGTGGCGAAGCAGCTGGCACGTCTGGGGGTCGATATCATTGAGGCAGGTTTTGCCTATAGCTCGCCCGGGGATTTTGAATCCGTGCGACGCATCGCCCAAGAAGTCGAGGGACCGACAATTTGCAGTTTGGCGCGCGCGCGTCCGGAGGATATCGATCGGGCCTGGGAAGCATTGAAGGGAGCGCCGAAGGTACGCATCCATACGTTTCTTTCGACGTCGGATATCCACTTGAAGCATCAGTTCAGAATGACGCGCGACGAAGCGAAGCGGCGCGCGGTCGAGATGGTACAACGAGCGAGAAGCTATGTGGATGATGTAGAGTTTTCGCCCATGGATGCCAGTCGTTCCGATCCTTCCTATCTCTATGAAGTGATCGAGGCGGTCATTGCTGCAGGAGCCGGAACCATCAATATTCCTGATACGGTCGGCTATGCGGTGCCGCAAGAGTTCGGCCGGCTCATTCGTGGCATTCGCGAGCAGGTGCCCAATAGCGCGAAGGCAGTGATCTCGGTTCATTGCCACAACGATCTGGGTCAGGCCGTGGGGAACAGCTTGGCGGCGGTGTTTGAAGGGGCAGGCCAAGTCGAATGCACGATTAACGGAATCGGTGAGCGAGCGGGGAACACGGCATTGGAAGAAATCGTGATGGGGCTTCGGACAAGGAAGGATTTCTATCAGGCCGACACGAAGATTCGCACAGAAGAGATCTCAAAGACCAGCCGATTGGTCAGCAAGATTACCGGCATGGTGGTGCAGCCCAACAAGGCCATCGTCGGTGCGAATGCCTTCGCCCATACGTCCGGCATTCACCAGGACGGCCTACTCAAAGAGAAGACGACCTATGAGATCATACGGCCGGAGACGATCGGGCTGGTCGAAAGTAAGATGGTCATGGGAAAGCTCTCGGGCCGGCACGCGTTTCGCCAGAGACTGGTGGAGTTGGGATATACGCTTTCTGATGAAGAGGTCAACCATGCGTTCGAGCGGTTTAAGAAATTAGCCGATCAGAAGAGAGAGATCTACGAAGAGGATCTTGAGGTCATTGTCTCCGAAGAGTTGGCCAAGATGGCTGACCGAATCACCTTGAAATCGTTCCATGTGACCAGCGGAACAGATCAAGTGCCGACGGCCACAGTCGAACTTGAGATCGACGGGCGAGCGATTGCACAGACCGGGACGGGCGACGGGCCGGTGGATGCGGTGTATCGCACGATTGCCGGAATTACACAGACGAAGAGCAGACTCCTCATGTATGTCGTGAAGGCGATTACCGGCGGAACTGACGCCCAAGGTGAAGTATCGGTCAGGGTTCAAGAAGATAGCCGTACCGTCTCAGGGCACGGCGCGGATACGGACATTATCGTGGCCTCGGCGCGGGCCTATCTCAACGCACTAAACAAGCTGTCGTACTTGACGGCCAAACAGTCCCAGGGCGAACAAAAGGTGAACTTGATTTAGGGAAAGTGACCACGATAGAGTCAGCAGCTCCGGCCTGAAGTTGACAAACCGTATTGGCTGTGAGGTGCGCTGTGGTTCACGTCACCCTGGCAGATCGGCCTGAGTTTCTGGCCGGCGACCATACCCTCCTGCGAGAGTTGCTGCATCCGGCGAAACAACCGCTCGCGCTTGGGTATAGTGTGGCACATGGGACAGTGGCTCCCGGTGGCCGATCAAAATGGCACAGGTTGGCGTCCTCGGAGGTCTACTACATCATCGCGGGAACGGGACTATTGACTGTGGACGATGCTGTCGTCGCGGTGGAGCCTGGTTCCGTCGTCTATGTACCGCCTGGCGGCAAGCAGTCTCTGGAGAATAACGGATCCATCCCCATCGAGTTTCTTTGCTTGGTCGATCCTGCTTGGCGACTAGAGGATGAGGACGTGCTGGAATAGAATCCTGTGTGAATCTCAATTGCAACGAGGGAGCGTGGTCTGTGAACGCAAAGATTGCTGTATTGGCTGGCGATGGAGTGGGTCGAGAGATTATCCCTGAAGCCGTGAAGGTGCTGAAGGCTGTGGCAGGACAGTTCCACCACACGTTCGAGTTCATTTCCGGATATGTCGGTGGGCAGGCGATCGACAAAGTGGGCGTGCCACTCCCACAGGAGACGCTGACGTTGGCGAAACACAGCGACGCTGTGTTACTCGGCGCAGTCGGCGGTCCTAAGTGGGAGGGGCTGGAGTATAGCTTGCGCCCGGAACGAGCGCTGTTGGGCTTGCGAGAGCACCTGGGTCTGTATGCGAATCTGCGTCCGGCCAAACTGTATCCAGTCTTGGCCGATGCTTCTACCCTCAAACGTGAGGTGATTGAGGGGATTGACATTCTCGTCGTGCGTGAATTGACCGGCGGCATTTATTTCGGGAAGCCCAAAGGTATTGAGAGACTGCCGAACGGAAGCGAGCGAGGTATCAACACGGAGGTCTATACCACGGAAGAAATTGAGCGTATCGCAAAAGTCGCGTTCGAAGCGGCGAGAAAACGACGGAAAAAAGTGATGTCCGTCGACAAGGCGAACGTCCTGGAGTCATCAGAGCTGTGGCGGCGCGTGGTAACGGACGTTCATAAAGGCTATCGGGATGTGGAACTGAACCACATATACGTCGACAATGCGGCGATGCAGCTCGTACGCAATCCGAGGCAGTTCGACGTCATGCTTTGCAACAATATATTCGGTGATATTCTGAGCGATGAAGCCGCGATGTTGACCGGTTCTATCGGTATGTTGCCATCGGCCAGTGTCGGCGCCCAGGTCGGACTGTTCGAGCCGATTCACGGCAGTGCGCCGGACATTGCCGGGAAAAATGTGGCGAATCCCATTGCGACGATTGCTTCGGCGGCGATGATGCTGTCCTACGGATTCAAATTGGACAAAGAAGCGGAAACCATCGCACGAGCGATCGTGAAAACCCTCGATCTCGGCTATCGCACGAAAGATATTCACAGTCCTGGTACTCGCCTGGTTAGTACGACAGAAATGGGCGACGCCATTCTGAGAAATCTGAACTAAGCGAGACTTTCAATACAGATGAGGGCTCATCTCAAAACTGGACTGATCCAAACCATTGCCGGTATCGGCGAGTCTGGATGGTCCGATGACGGAACACTGGCCTGTGCGGCTCGCTTGAATGAGCCGAAGGGTCTCACGATCGATGTCGAGGGGAACCTCTTCATCGCCGACTCCGAGAACCACGTCGTTCGGAAGATCGACATAAAGACTCAGTGTATCAAGACGGTTGCGGGCGCCATTCAGAGGATTGAATCGGGAGCGAACACCGTCTCCTCTGTTCCGGTCGTTGAGGGGGTGGATGGCGATCCTTTTGCCGAAAGCGACGCGGTCAATGTGCATGCCGTCACTCAACAATCTGATCTGAGTGGGACCGTGCGTTACGTGGCGACCGGTACAGCGCCCGTCTCACGATTCGGCGGCGACGGTGGTCTTGCCAGGAAAGCCCTGTTGAATTTTCCAACCGCAGTTGTGGTTGATCGGAGGGGTCATCTGTATATTGCGGATACGCTGAACCATCGGGTGCGGCGGGTGGATGCGGAGACAGGAACGATCACGACAGTCGCCGGCCTGGGCCGACCACGGTTTTCAGGTGACGGAGGATTGGCTGTGGAGGCCGGGTTGAATGAGCCGGCTGCATTGGCGTTGAGTGATGAGGGTGTCCTCTACGTCGCCGACCAGAGTAATAACCGCATCAGGGCCGTGGATTTAGCCACTGGAGTCATCCGAACAGTCGCAGGGACAGGAACGGCTGGGTATAATGGAGATGGTGCGGCAGCCACGGAAAGCGATCTGGCCGGCCCCAGCGGATTAGCGCTTGCATCAGACGGCACGTTGTTCATTGCCGATAGCTTCAACGGACGAATTCGCACAGTCGATCCTGTCACAGGTTTCATACGAACTATGGTGGGTGACGGCGGTGAGTATCGGTATCAGGGGCCTGATGCACCGCTCAGCTGTAGTCTCTCTCGACCATCGGGGGTAGCGTTGGATGACCAGGGGAATCTCTACATGACGGATTCGGATAACCATCTGGTGCGTCGATGGGATCGATTGACCCGGCGTATTGAACGCCTCGCCGGCTTAGGTGTGGCTGGCTATGGGGGCGACGGGGGTGCGGCCCTCGAAGCGGAATTGAGTTATCCGTTTGGAGTCGTGATGGGTCGTGCAGGGCGTGTGTTCGTAGCGGATACGTTCAATCATCGCATTCGCGAGATCGTGCTATAGAGAGAATCGAGAGTCATGTTGAAAAAGAAACCGGAATATGTGGTGGCCATCCTCGGTGCAACGGGGGCGGTTGGGAAGGAAACGCTCGAGATTCTAGAAGAGCGAAAGTTTCCATTGGCCTCACTACGTCTGTTTGCCTCAAAGCGTTCGGCTGGTGAGGTGATGTCGTGCCAGGGTAAAGGATGGAAGGTTGAGGAACTGACGCTGGAGTCGTCGTTTGCTGGTGTCGACCTTGCCTTCATTTCAGCGACCGACGCCATTAGCCGCGAGTATGGTCAACGACTTGGAGCGGCCGGAGTTGTGGTCATCGACGACAGTGGCGTCTTTCGGATGGAGGCCGATGTTCCCTTGGTCGTACCGGAAGTCAATGCTCATGCGCTGACGGAGATGCCTCGCGGCATTGTGTCGATTCCCAACTGCACGACAACCCCGCTCGTCATGGCGCTCAAACCGTTGCAGGATGCCGTAGGGGTAAAGCGCGTTGTCGTGACGACGTTTCAGTCGGTGTCAGGGACCGGCGCTGCGGCCATGGATGAACTGATGACGCAGACGAAGGACCTGATGTCCTTTCGCGACGCGAAAGCCGAAGTCTATCCCTATCAAATCGCGTTCAATCTGCTTCCGCATATCGGATCCTTCAACGACGGGGGGGATTGTTCCGAGGAAGTGAAGATTGCCCGCGAGACAAGAAAAATTCTTGACGCTCCGGCGCTTCGAGTGACGGCGACGACCGTGCGTGTTCCGGTGTTGCGCTGTCATTCCGAAGCCATCAACGTAGAGTTGAGCCATCCGCTCAAGCCCAATGAAGCCCGTGCGGCGTTGGCGGCCATGTCTGGAGTGATCGTGTATGACGATCCAAGCAAGAAACTCTACCCCATGCCGTTGGACGCGACCGGCAAGGATGAGGTGTACGTCGGCCGTATCAGGGAAGACGAATCAATCACGAATGGTCTGAATCTCTGGGTGGTCTCCGATAATCTTCGCAAGGGGGCCGCGCTCAATGCGGTGCAAATCGCAGAGCATTTGGCCAAGGCTGATGACTGAGTGGGGCGGTCTAGGTAAGATTCTCATCGGAGTCGGGCTATGTGTGGTGTTCGCCGGCCTGTTGTTGTTGATTGCAGACCGCGTTCCGGGAATCGGAAATCTCTTAGGATGGTTCGGCAAGCTTCCAGGCGACATCTCCGTCCGGCGGGATAATTTTACATTCTCGTTTCCCATCGTCACCAGCCTGCTCATCAGCGTCATACTCAGTCTGGTACTCTACTTGCTGACATGGATCTTTCGTCGATGAAGTACTTGAAGGGGAACGTGTATCGAGCCATCGTGGCAGGTGCATGCATGTTCAGCCTGTCTGTGGAGGCAGCGGCGGCCGAGTCGATCCGAGTGCTGCTGTCGGCAGAGGTCCCGCGGCTCGATATTCGTGCAGACAGTCCGCTGTGGGCGACGGACGCAAAAGGTCGTAGTCAGGCTCTGCGTGCGTCGGTTCAAGTCGCAGCCGTCGAAGGAGGGTTCCTGCTGAATGGCGCCCGTATGCAGGCGGAGCAGTTGACGATCCAAAGCGGAGACCAAGGCCTTACTTTGACGTTTCCACGACTTGCTCGAAAACTCAACGGGGCGGCCGTGCCATCAGGCGATTCCGGTACAGAGATTTCGGTAAGTGGTCTCGTCCATCTCGTGCGACGAGGCAAGGGGTTCTTGGTCATCAATCGAGTGGATGTGGAAGAATACGTCAAAGGGGTGGTTCCCTCAGAGGTCAGTTCAACATGGCACCCGGAAATGTTGAAAGCGCAAGCGGTGGCGGCCAGGACCTATGCGCTCTATCTGCAGATGTTGAGCGCCACGCGGGAATACGATGTGGCGGCAACGGTGCAAGATCAGGTCTATCGCGGAAAACAGGGAGTCGATGCCGGGATTCTTCGCGCGGTCGAAGAGACCCGTGGCCTGGTTGTGACATATCAGGATGCGCCGATCTATGCTGCGTTCTCGTCGACGGCCGCCGGATTGACGGAAGATGCCATGAATGTGTGGTCAAAGGACTATCCCTATCTCAAGGGCGTGGAGTGTCCCTTCGATCTTCTGTCGCCGTACTATCAATGGAAGTCTTCGTTCAAACTCGACACACTCGAGAAGAATTTGCGGGAGCAGGGGTTTTCCGTGGGAACGATTGCGACAATGACGCCGCTGTCGTTCAGCCGTGGGGGACGAGTGGCGAAACTGCGTGTGCTTCACTCTGGTGGAGAATTGGTTGTTCGGGGAGAAGAGTTGAGGAAAGCGGTCGGCTATACCATCATTCCAAGCACGCAGTTTGCCATCGAATCGATTGGCCGGGATGTGGTGCTATCCGGCTTCGGCGCGGGCCATGCCGTCGGCATGTGCCAATGGGGCGCGAAAGAACTGGCTGAATTGGGCTATCCGTTCTTCACGATTCTTCAGTATTATTATCCGGGTACCGAGCTCCAGAACATGAGCCTGACGAAAGCTCCACTCCCGCCGTCGTCCTGATGCAGCTCTCAGAATTCGATTTTCCGTTTGATCCCTCGCTGATTGCCACTCATCCAAGACTCCCGCGCGATCACGCCAGACTGTTGGTTCTACAGCGGTACAACCGCTCGCTTGCGCATCACCGCGTCGACGGATTGCCTGACCTCCTCAAGCCCGGGGACCTTCTTGTGGCCAATAACACAAAGGTGATGGCTGCACGGGTGGTTGGGCGCAAGCGTCCTGCCGGTTCGGAAGTCGAGATTCTTTTTGTGAAGGATCTCGGCGATGCGATCTGGGAAGTGCTGATCAAGGGAACGTTTCGGACTGGACAGGTGATCGAGATGGGTGAAGATGCTGTGGCTGTGGTGCTTGAGCGTGGCGCAACCAGAACGACGGTTCGGGTCGAAAGTCCGATTCCGTGGTCTGAATGGCTGCGGTACTATGGTCGAATGCCGCTTCCACCCTATATCAGGCGAGTACCGACGGACGAGGACCGAGAATGGTACCAGACTCTGTTCGCGCAGCATGAGGGTGCGATTGCGGCGCCGACTGCCGGACTCCATTTCACACCGGAGCTGCTGACACGGTTGCAACAGCGAGGAATCGGTCTCACCACCATCACACTACATGTCGGTGTTGGAACCTTCAAGCCGGTAACGGCTGATCGCATCGAAGATCATCGAATGGGGGCAGAATGGGTCGAAGTCGGAACGGAGACGGTGCATGCCATTGAGCAGGTGCGAGCGATGAGGGGACGAGTCGTTGCTGTTGGGACTACGGTCGTACGCGCGCTTGAAACTGCGGCTCGTGTAGATCGCCAGCTCAGGCCGTATCGTGGAGAAACGGATATGTTTATGATGCCAGGGTTTTCGTTCAACGTGATCGATGCCCTCCTGACAAATTTTCACTTGCCACGTACCACATTGCTCATGCTGGTTTCCGCATTGGCTGGGACTGAGTGTCTTCGACAGGCCTATGAAGAGGCAGTTCGCGAGCGCTATCGTTTCTATAGTTATGGCGATGCGATGTTGATTCTCTGAAAAGAGAGAAGGTCGTCACGTGTTCATGTCCGAGGGTTCTAGCCGGAGATCGCATGCGACTGTTGTGACGTGGTGACGTATGACGGGAGGAGCTAGAGCAGCTCACGGTTAATCTTGATGGGGATGGTCATTTTTAGCGATTCGGTGTAGGCGGTCAGTGCCCGTTGCTGCTTTTGAAACAGCACGTCCTGTATGGCACGGTCCTGCGCTGCGACAGCCTTTGCGGGATCTGATTCCGTCTGCCGTAGCGTGAAGGTTTGCGCCTCGGCAAGCTCGGCAGGGGTCAGCGCCACAGCGTCACGGATGATCATCCGTGCTTTGTTGCTCAGCACTTCTTTCGCTTCGATCGCTTCGAATGTCGCAGGCGTCAAATGATTCGCTGCCAGGAGCTGTTTGTAGATTCCAGGATCGAACGTACCGTTCTTTTGAAAATCCGGGATCTGCATAATGACTTCACGCAGTTCGTCATCAGCCACAGTAAGGTTCATGTTCCTGGCTGCAATGAGCCAGGTTCGATTGTCGACGAGTTGGTTCACGACTAACTGTTTGATCGTTTCGTCTTTGAATTCCCCTGGGACTTTGTCTTTGTAGAAGCGGTAGGTATTCTCATAGGCACGTCGGAATTCATCGCGGGACACGGTGAGATCTCCGACAGACGCAACGACGGAGCCGGTTTGTTCCCCGAACCCCCACCAGCCCATGGTGATGACGAAGGCGAGAGCAATGATCCCCATGATGGACTTGAGGAGCCAGGGATAACTATGCGACGCGTCGCGCATCAATTTGAGCATCACAACCTCTCGGAAAGTGCCTGTGCACGGATTCTACTCAGTGATCTGCGCAAAGGCAAGAGACGGACCGTTCTTCTAAATCGTGCACTCACGATTGAACGGCGTTGTCGATCGGAGAGATGAGAGTCCTCGCCCACGATGCCTGATCTGCAGAAGAACGATCTTTGTTTGTGCTGGATAGTTCGATTTGTTATACTTTGCCACTAATTGTAAGGAGATCCCTTGCCGGAGGAGGTCAGAGGGGTTCATTCAATCGGCGCCGGAATTTATCCTAAGGCGCAGATCCTGAACCGTGGTATTGCGAAGCTGATCGATTTGTTCATTGTTGCGGCAGCTGGTCAAATGCCTGTGCCGGTAGGTTTTCTTGGAGGATTGGCGTATATACTAATTGCAGATGGGTTTGCCGGTGGGCGCAGCATTGGGAAACGGTTGATTGGTCTTCAGACCGTGCTTCCAGATCGGCGCGAGGCAGCAGGGTTTCGGGAATCCATTATCCGCAATCTACCCTTTGCCGTTGCCCACGCAGCCTTCGCAGTCCCATACGTGGGATGGGTTGTGTCGGCGGCGATTATTACATTTGAAACAGTATTGATTCTTGGAAACGAACAGGGACGACGACTCGGTGACGAGGTGGCTGGTACCCAGGTATTGGATGTTGGTCGTCTAGTGCCGCCAGACTGAGTACGAAGTTGGAGTGTGAGGAGAAGGGGGAGCAATCGTGGGTTTTGGGAGCGATATCTTCGGATGGTTCTCGAACGACCTGGCCATTGACTTGGGCACGGCATCAACCCTTGTGTATGTGCATGGGAAAGGGATCGTGCTGAATGAACCCTCAGTCGTGGCGGTTGAGAAAAAGACCGAACGAGTGCTCGCAGTGGGCACAGAGGCGAAGAGAATGTTGGGACGCACGCCGGGCAACATCATTGCCGTGCGGCCTATGAAAGAGGGCGTGATCGCCGACTTCGAAATGGCAGAGCAGATGCTGAAGCGATTCATTCAGAAGGCCCATAACCGCAGCGCATTCGTGCGTCCGCGCATCATCATCGGCGTGCCGTCGCGCATTACGCAAGTCGAGCAGAGGGCGGTCCGAGATTCGGCCGAATTGGCCGGCGCTCGCGAAGTGTATTTGATCGAAGAGCCGGTAGCTGCGGCCATTGGCGCCGGTCTCCCGATCACTGAACCCTCCGGCAACATGGTCGTCGATATCGGCGGCGGCACGACCGATATCGCCGTCATTTCGCTCGGTGGAATCGTCTACAGCGAGTCCGTCAAAGTCGCGGGCGATCGCATGGACGATGCGATCATGAATTATATTAAGAAGAAGTATAACCTCCTCATCGGTGAACATATGGCGGAACGAATCAAGTTCGAGATCGGATCCGCCTACCCCTTTGAGGAACGCAAGACGATGATGATCAAAGGGCGAGACTTGATTTCCGGCATTCCGCGCACGTTGGTGGTGGATGACGCAGAAGTTCGGGAAGCGCTGCAGGAACCGATCGGGACAATCGTCAACGCGATTAAAGTGGCATTGGAAAATACCCCGCCGGAGTTGGCGGGCGACATTATCGATCGTGGCGTCGTCCTCACGGGCGGAGGGTCGTTATTGAAGGGTATGGATACGCGCTTTCGGGAGGAGACGAATCTGCCGATCATCACTGTGGACGATCCCTTGACTTCCGTGGTGTTGGGAGTCGGGAAAATCCTCGATGAGCTGGATCTGCTCGCCAAGGTATCGGTGATGTCACAGGCGAATACCTACCGATAAGATTCCATCCCTCACTCCCTTATTATGTGGATGGCTCACTCTAGTTCTCCCTACGGTGCCAGACGTATTGCGCTTGCCTGCTTTGCTCTCCTGCTGGTAGCCCTTCTTCTGTTCCCCGGTCAAATTCAAGGACTCCTGCAGTATCTGGGAGGACCGGTTGGATACGCCGTGGGTATTCCGCTCGAAGCCATCGCGTCTATCGATGCAGGCATTGCCGATCGCTGGGAGCAATACGTGGCGTTGCAAGGGGTACGGGAAGAGAACCAACAACTGCGGAAAGAAATAGAGTGGCTGCGCGGGCAACATAGTCAGTTGCGTGAATCGGTCGCCGCGACAGAACGTTTGACGGCCTTGCTGCATTTTAAGGAGCAGGCGCTCCCCACGATGATCGCGGCTCAAGTCATCGGGCGCGATGCCACGAATCGATATCGCTCGATCATTCTCAATAAAGGGGAGGGCGACGGGATCAAGCCGGATATGGGCGTGGTGACGCCTGCCGGTGTCGTTGGGCGCGTCGTGAAAACGACAGGGGCGTCTTCGGTGGTGCTCCTGGTGACTGATCCGAACAACGCCATTGCCGGGCTCATTCAGCGGACGAGAGACGAAGGCATTGTGCAAGGGACTCAACAAGGGCTGGCACAGCTGAAATATATTCCTTTATTGTCGACCCTGCGAGATGGTGATCGAGTTGTGACCTCAGGTCTTATCGGTGATTTCCCCCGAGGGCTTGTGATCGGCACGATCACACGAATCGAGAAAGAGGAAGGCGCCCTCTTTCAGTCGGCGGAACTCATGCCGGAGGTCGATATCGGTCGCGTGGAAGAGGTGTTGGTGATTCAGACCTCCTATGGACAGTCCGCCAAGACCGGGACAGAAGCAGATTCGCGCGAGAAATCGGCCCCATGAAATTGAAATTCCTTTGCTACGTGATTCTTGTCCTGCTGCTTGTCCCCCTGCAGACGACACTGCTGCCACATCTGAGCGTGTGGAATATCAAGCCGGATTTGGGTCTTGTGGCGGCTGCACTTGTCGGGCTTTTTGCCGGCGAGTTGGAAGGGCTTCTCGTGGGGCTCGCGATCGGATGGGTCCTGAGCCTGTTCTCAGCCGGTGAACTGTGGGTGATTCTCCTTACGAACGGAGGCGTCGGCCTCTTGGCGGGATTTCTGGGGAGGCAGATGTCGCAGGTGACATCGATCTCACTGGGAGTAGGGCTTTTGCTGATGTCCCTGGCAAGCGGACTATTGGCTGCAGCGACATACAAGGGTTTCGAGATGTCTCAGACGTGGTGGATGATTCAATCCATTGTATTTCCACAGGCATTTTTTGATGGTGCGATGGGAGCAGGATTCTACTGGTTGCTCTCTCGACGGTTTGCTCCCACGCGCCTGAGGACCGAATAGCCGGTCTGTGATGGGCGTGGTCGAATGTTGATTGTGACTTCATGGCAACAGCTGGTCTGCACGATTCTGAACTTGGGGAACTCCAACGCCGACTGATCATTCTTCGCGTCGGCTTGTTGCTCGTCGTGGCATTACTCGGACTGCAACTCTGGAATTTGCAGATCCGCGAGGGACCCTACTACCGCGATCTCTCCGAGAACAATCGGACACGTTCAGTGATCATGGAGCCGGCTCGAGGGCTCATCTACGATCGCAACGGTGTGTTATTGGCGAATAACGTCCCCAGCTTCACGCTCTATGTCTCGCTTGAAGATGTGAAAGATCGGGACCAGCTCATTGATCAGCTCAGTGGTCTCCTGGGGCTAGATGAAGCCCTTGTCAGAAAAAAACTCACGGCTCGCGGGAGTAAACAACTCCCTCGCAAGGTGAAGGATCGGCTCACCCTTCGAGAAGCAACCTTGATCGAGTCCCACCGTCTTGATTTACCCGGAGTGATGGTGCAGGTCGAATCGCAACGGAACTATCCCGGCGGAGTAACGGCGTCACATCTATTGGGCTACGTGGGGGAAGTGTCGCCCGAGCAGTTAGAGAAACCTGAATTTGCCGAGCTGCATCAGGGCAGCATTGTCGGGCAATATGGTGTGGAGAAATTTTTTGATCGGCTCATGCGCGGTCAGGCCGGGCAGAAAAGTATCGAAGTCGACGCAGTAGGTCATGAGAAACGAACGGTGGTGGTAGAGCAGCCCCATGCCGGGGATGATTTGTATCTCACCATCGATGCGCGGCTTCAAAAAGTGGCCGAAAATCTGTTGGGAGAAGAATCAGGCGCGATTGTCGCGCTTGATCCGAGAACAGGTGACGTCCTGGCCATGGCCAGTCGCCCGGGTTTCGATCCGAACATCCTTTCGCGTGAACTCACACCGAAGCAATGGGCCGACATCGTGCAAGACGAGGGACGCCCTTTGAACAATCGAGCCTCGCAAGGGCAGTACCCACCCGGTTCGGTGTTTAAAGTGATGATGGCCGCTGCGGCGTTGGAAACCAAGACCGTGACGCCATCGACATCCATCTACTGTAATGGAGGGTATCAGTTTGGTCGACGCCTGTATCATGACTGGAAGGCCGGGGGGCATGGCTCGGTGGACCTTAGGCACGCCCTTGTGCAATCGTGCGACGTCTATTTCTATACCGTTGGGCAGAGGATGGGGATCGAGACGATGGCCTCGTTCGCCCATCAGTTTGGATTGGGAGAGGAGACAGGAATTGATCTGCCGTCGGAACGAATTGGAATTATTCCTTCCGAGGCCTGGAAACGGAAAGCCAAGAATGAGGCCTGGCTGCCAGGCGAAACGATCTCGGCGTCGATCGGTCAAGGTTACGTGAATGTGACTCCTCTGCAGATGGCAACCTTAATCGGCACCGTCGCAAACGACGGCGTTATGTTCCGCCCGCGATTGGTCCAGGCCGTGATGGATCGAACGACTGGGGAGTTGCAGCAACGGTCTGTGATTCCCAAGCGTACGTTGAACTTGAGGCCTGGAATTCTATCGGTCATCAAAGATGCGTTGGCCGGAGTGGTCAAAGAGGGGACCGGCACGCGGGCGAAGTCAGATCTGGTGACGATCGCCGGGAAAACCGGTACAGCTCAGATGACGGCCTTACGCACCGGTCCGGAGAAGGATATTCCCAAGAAGTTCCGTGACCATGCCTGGTTTGTCGCCTTCGCTCCGATTGATGCTCCCACCATTGCCGTTGCGGTGATTGGTGAACACATGGGCCACGGAGGTTCCGCCTCAGCGCCACTTGCCAAAGAACTGATTGAGACCTATGTGAAATTGAACGCCTCCGCTTCTCCCGCTGCGAAGGAGGGGGCAGTTGTGCGGGTCGGGGATGCCGGAGGACAAAGAACGAGATGATCGATCGGGAGTTCATGAGCCGGGGGTTTGACAATTTCGATTTCCGTTTTATCGGATTGATCTTTGCTATTCTGGGGATCGGTGTCCTGTCGATTTATAGTGTCACGCATGACCAAGGGGTTGCGTTCCCGTTTTATGCGAAACAAGTCGTGTGGATCGGACTCGGTACGGTGGCGTTTCTTGTCATGTGGCTCTCGGACTATCATCGGATCGCACGATTAGCGTACCCTGCGTATGCCATCATCTTAATCTTGCTCGTCGTCGTACTGTTTGAAGGCAAGAGTAGCCGCGGAGCCCAGCGATGGATCCCAATGGGGCCATTTGCCTTTCAGCCTTCCGAATTCGCAAAGCTGGTCCTTATTCTGACCTTATCGCATTATTATTCGCAGGCCCCGAGAATAGGCTGGCTCCAACGAGTGGTGCTGCCGGGGTTGTTGGTGTTGCCGGGTCTGCTCCTGATCCTGAAGCAGCCGGACCTCGGAAGTGGTTTGAGTTTCTTGGCGATCTACGCCGCGATGCTGCTGATGGTGGGCATGCGGTCGAAGGCGGTGGGTGTCATTCTCCTGTTTTCGTTGATGCTGTTCCCCTTCGCCTGGGAACTGATGTGGGGCTCATTGCATGATTATCAGCGGCAGCGCATTATGACGTTTGTCGACCCGGTTTACGACCCGGGAGGGAAGGGATATCATGCGCTTCAATCTCGGATTGCTATCGGAGCAGGAGAGTTGACGGGAAAGGGGCTGTACGGAGGGACGCAAAGCCAACTAAAGTTTTTGCCTGAGGGGCATACCGATTTTGTCTTTTCAGTGTTTGCAGAGGAATGGGGATTTCTCGGAGTGCTGGTTCTCTTGTTGTTGTTTGTCGGGCTGATCTGGCTGTCGTTAGAAATCGTGGCACGCGCGAAGGATCAGCTCGGAGCGCTTCTGGCGGTCGGCATCCTCTGCATGTTGTGCTTTTGTGTCGTGATCAATATTGGCATGACGGCGGGCATGTTTCCCATCGTGGGGATTCCTCTCCCGCTCATGAGTTACGGAGGAAGTGCGACGGTGATGACGATGGCGTCGTTAGGGCTGCTCTTGAATGTCAAACGCCGTCGGTTGAGTTTCTTTTAGCGAGCGAGGTATTCCCACGGTCTCGAATGAATCGGGATCGAGGCAAGAGGTCATATCTATGGTGCAAACTGTCGAGTCGACACGATGTCGAGTGGAGGATGGAACCTGGGGATTCCCCGCGTTCGTCCTGCATGTCGATCCGATGGTGTTGCTGAATGGAAGGAGTCGGTATGGGTGTGGAAATTGCGATTACAGTCGCGCGCGAGGAAACTCGTGTCGCGGTATTGGACGGCGGAGTCGTCACAGATCTCTTCGGAGATCGCGCGAAGCACAAAGACTTTGTCGGAAACATTTATAAGGGAAAAGTGGCGAAAGTGTTGCCTGGCATGCAGGCGGCATTTGTGGATATTGGTCTCGCGAAAGCAGCCTTCCTACATGTGTCGGATTTGTCATTAGACTCTGAGCCGGGCGACACGCTCGTCGATGCGGATGAGGACGACAAAGATGCCGATAAGGATGGGGATATGCTGGGCCCCCGGCGCCAAAGCTCCAAGCCGATCGAGCAGTTGCTGAGTGAAGGGCAAGAGCTGATGGTGCAGATCTCCAAGGGACCGATCGGCACGAAAGGCTCGCGAGTCACGACCTATGTCTCGCTCCCCGGCCGGTATCTGGTGTTCATGCCCAACGTCGAACATATCGGTGTGTCTCGCCGTATCGCCCGGGACGAGGAACGCGCTCGACTCAAGGACATTATGAAACGGGTACGGCAGCCAGGCTGCGGATACATTGTTCGCACCGTGAGCGAAGGGGTCAAGGAAGATGAGCTGCGATCAGACGTCGACTTCTTGCACGTACTCTGGCAGGACATTCTGGCGAAGCGTGAGCAGAAAGGGGCGCCGGCATTGCTTCATGCCGACTTGAGTCTGAGTTTCCGCGTCGTTCGGGATCTCTTTGGAAAAAAGGTCGATCGACTCTGGATCGACTCGCGTGAAGAATATCAGGCGGTTCGTGACTTCGTGCAGCGATTCTCGCCGGAGCAAACGTCACGCATCCATTTGTACGACAAAGATGAAAGTCTCTTCGATCACCTGGGAGTGGAGCAGGAAATGGCACGGGCCCTCAGCCGAAAAGTCTGGCTCAAGTCCGGTGGACATCTCGTGATCGATCATACGGAAGCGATGACCGTCATTGACGTCAACACCGGACGGTTTGTGGGGAAGCGCGACCAGGAAGAGACCATTCTCCGGAACAATCTGGAGGCGGCGAGAGAAGTAGCCTATCAGATGAAGTTGCGTGGGATCGGGGGAATCATTATCGTCGATTTCATCGACATGGAGCGAGAGAAGAATCGCGATAAGGTGTATCACGCGCTGCTCGAAGCCATGTCTACCGACAAGGCTCGCACCAGAGTATCCAGGATTTCAGACTTGGGGTTGATCGAGATATCTCGTGAACGGGTAAGGGAAGACCTTCTCCGTTCCCTCTCTGAGCCCTGCCATTATTGCGAAGGGCGAGGGTATACGAAGTCTCCGACCACCGTGGCCTATGAGATATTCCGCGACGTGCGTCGGATCGGCAGCAGTCCCGAGCCGCAGCGGATCGTTATCGGCGCCCACCCTTCGGTCGTCGGTCTGTTGCAGGATGAAGAGCGGCAAGGTCTTGAGGCAGTGGAACGCGAATGCGCCGCGAAAATCATCGTCATGCCGGACGAACACTTACATCTGGAGCAGTACGATCTCGCGGTGCTCTAAAGATTGTGATCTCCATGCGACAAGACGTATGCAGCCTACCAACCATCCCGTAGGTGCGGACTCCTCTTCTGAGATCGGAGATCCCTCCTCGAGTCATCGTATGACACGGGCGGTGTTAGAGTCTTGGCTACGCCTTCGCGCGATCGGTGGAGTGGGAGACGTAACAGTACTTCGGTTGATTCGCGCCTGGGGCTCTCCTGAGGCTGTCCTCTGTGCTTCTCGTGATGAGTTGATTGAAAGTGGATGCAGCCCGCAGTTGGCAGAGACGATACGAAGCGGGCCGGATCGTTCCGCCTGCCGGAGCATCGAACAGGAACTCAAGGCGATTGAACGTGAGCGCGTTGAAGTTCGGTGTCTGTTGGACTCTGCGTATCCCACGCGACTGAAGATGATAGCGGACCCTCCTCCGCTCTTGTATATCACGGGCACATTGACTGAGCAGGATGAGTTGGCGATGGCCGTCGTGGGTTCGCGGCGTGCGACGGCAGCTGGGCGTGCGATGACCGAAGAGTTGAGCCATGATTTGGCCGCCGCCGGCATGACGGTGGTGAGCGGACTTGCTCGCGGAGTTGACGCAGCGGCGCATCAGGGCGCGCTGGCTGCGCAGGGTCGCACCATCGCCGTGCTGGGCTCCGGGATCGATCTGACCTATCCCCCTGAACATGAGCGGTTACGTCGACGGATCGAGGAGCGGGGGGCGATTCTCTCTGAGGCGCCGATGGGAGCGCCACCCCACAGCCATCACTTCCCTCGACGCAATCGCATCATCAGTGGGTTGTCTCTCGGTGTCATTGTGACAGAGGCTGCCATCGGCAGCGGATCGCTCATCACCGCCAGATTGGCTGCCGAGCAGGGGCGAGAAGTCTTCGCGGTTCCGGGTTTCGTGAAAGCCGAGACAAGCCGTGGGACGAACGCCTTACTCAAAGAGGGTGCGACGTTGATTGAACGCGCGCAGGATGTCATCGACGCGGTTCTACCTCAGCTGGAACTGCCCCTACGTATGCGTCTGCGACCGCATCGAGAAACGCACGAGCGTGGAGGTCAATTGGGCAAAGAGGAGCAATTGGTGTATGATGCTTTATCGCATGAGCCGCTCATTGTTGACGACATGATTGGTATCACAGGGTTACCGGTATCCATCGTGATGGCCTCGCTCTTGTCCCTGGAGCTGCGACAGCGGGTCAAACAGCTGCCGGGTCAATGCTACCTTCGGACATAATCGTCGAACACTTGCACAGATTTGGTATATTTGATACGGATGAGAGCGAAACTCTCGTAGCGAATCGGAGTCTGCATGGCTAAATCACTCATTATCGTCGAGTCTCCGACGAAAGCGCGCACCATCACCAAGTATTTGGGGCGTGGTTATACCGTCATGGCGTCGGTCGGCCATATTAAGGATCTTCCCACCAGCAAGCTTGGCGTTGATCTGGAACATGACTTCGAGCCTCAGTATGTCACGATCAAGGGAAAATCGAAGGTCTTGGCGGAGATTAAGAAAAAGGCGGAAGAGGCCGACAAGGTGTTCCTCGCGCCTGACCCTGATCGAGAAGGCGAAGCCATTGCGTGGCACCTCGAGCAGGAACTGCGCGGTAAATCAAAATCTAAATCTAAGAAAAAGTCAGAAGGCAAGGTCTTTCGGGTACTCTTCAATGAAATCACGGAACCCGCGATCAAGCGCGCATTGCAGTCGCCGGGGCAGGTCGATATGAAACTGGTGAATGCGCAGCAAGCCCGCAGGGTGCTTGACCGAATTGTCGGATACCAAGGCAGCCAACTGCTCTGGACCAAGGTGCGTCGAGGGCTCAGCATGGGCCGGGTTCAGTCCGTGGCGATGCGATTGATTTGCGAACGTGAACAGGAACGGGAAGCATTTCGTGCGGAAGAGTACTGGTCTATTGGAGTGTTGCTCTCAGGGACCAATCCTCCTCCGTTCGAAGCCAAGTTGCACAGCATCAACGGGCAGGACGCTTCGATCGCAACCGAAGCTGATGCGCAGCGCATCGTCTCGGCTATTCAAGGGAAAGAGTTCGTCGTTGACTCGATCGAACGCAAAGAGAAGAGACGGAATCCCGTCGCACCATTCATTACCAGTCGACTCCAACAGGAAGCGGCGCGCAAGTTGCATTTCTCGTCGAAGAAAACGATGACCCTTGCGCAGAAATTGTACGAAGGGATCGAAATCGGGGCCGAAGGTCAGACCGGCCTTATTACCTACATGAGAACAGATTCTCCACGCATTTCGAATGAAGCGATGACAGAAGCGCGCCAAGTGATTCTGGAACGGTTTGGCGCAGAATACTTACCTGGCACGCCGAACGTGTATAAGACGCAGAAAGCGGCGCAAGAAGCCCATGAAGCCATTCGTCCCACGGCGGCGGCACGTGACCCGGAGTCGATCAGGCAGTACCTGGAGCCGGATATCTATAAGTTGTACCAGTTGATCTGGAACCGGTTTATCGCATCACAAATGGTTCCTGCAATCCTCGATGTGACCCGGGTGGAGTCGAGCCCCGTCAAGACGCGCGAAAAGTTTCTTTTTCGATCAACCGGTACAGTGGTCAAGTTTCCCGGCCATACGATTGTCTATATGGAGGGGGTCGACAAAGAACTTTTTGTACAGAAGCAGAAGAGCGAACAGGAGGTCGAAGACGATGCTGAACGCCACCTGCCTCTGCTCAATGAGGGGGAACGGCTGCAGCTCGTATCCCAAGAGGGACAGACGGTCCCCGGCGTACTTTCGAAGCAACATTTCACCCAGCCTCCGCCTCGGTATAACGAAGCTCTGCTGATCAAGGAATTGGAAGAGAAAGGCATCGGCCGGCCGTCCACGTATGCGAGCATCATTTCGACGATTCAGGATCGCAAATATGCCGAAAAGGTGGACGGACGTTTCGCTCCCACCGAGACAGGGCGGACCGTGAACGATTTCCTGATGAAGGGATTTCCAGACCTGATTAATGTCGATTTCACTTCACACATGGAAGAAGAGCTCGATGAAGTTGAAGAAGGCAGTAAGCCGTGGGTGACCGCGGTGCGGGAGTTTTACGGGACATTCACGACGGACTTGAACAAGGCGAAAACCATTCCCGGTCCCAAAGACACGGTGGAGCCACCGACGGATATACCTTGCGAGAAATGTGGTCGAATGATGGAGATCAAGTGGGGACGTAACGGCAAGTTCCTCGCGTGTCCTGCGTATAAAGACAAGCCTCCATGCAAGAACACACAGAATTTTGAGAAACTCGAAGATGGCACCATAAAGATTGTCCCAAAGATTGAGCTGACGACGGATGAAAAGTGCGAGAAATGCAGCAGCCCGATGGTGGTGAAGACCGGGCGGTTTGGGAAATTCATTGCCTGCTCCGCCTATCCCGAGTGCAAGACCACGAAGGCGCTTGCGCTGGGCGTGAAGTGTCCCCAGCCAGGTTGTGGCGGCGATCTAGTTCAGAAGCGTACGAGGAAAGGACGTTCGTTCTTTGCCTGCAGCAAGTATCCGGCGTGCGAGTATGCCCTATGGGATCGCCCGATCAACAAGGCCTGCCCGACCTGCAGCGCTCCGTTTCTTATCGAGAAAGTCAGCAAGCAAGTTGGTCGCAGCGTCCAATGCCGCAGCGAAGAATGCGGCTATCGTGAAGCAGGATAAATCAGCCCGGCTTCATCCTCCATTCCATCAAGCCTTTCCTCCATCCTCAAATCTTGATAAACATTCTTGCCTCTCGATCAGTGCGTCTTGACGCTGCGAAATTGAGAACCAGTGTCGCCGAATGATGAAAATCAAACTCAAAGATACTCCTGCGAGCGAGTTGACGAACCCCTTAGACGTGTTGATAATGAATCAAGATGAACTCGTTTGTAGGAAAGTTTCTCTACGTAATACGAGTCTGAGGACCTTCAAAACTAAGAAAGGGGAGAATCATGAAAGCAAAAGAAGGCGTCGTCAACATTCTCAATAAGATCCTGACCGCGGATCTGACGGCGATCAATCAGTACTTCCTGCATGCCAAGATGTGTGAGAACTGGGGTTATGACCGACTCCATCACAAAGTGCGTGAGCGGAGCATGGCTGAGATGAAAGACGCCGACGAACTCATCGGTCACATCCTCTATCTAGATGGTGTGCCGAATGTGCAGCGTATGAATACTGTGCAAGTAGGGGAGACCGTTCCTGAGCAGCTCAAACTCGATCTGAAAGCAGAACAAGAAATGCTCGCGTTACTCAACGAGGGCGTCGTGCATTGTACGAAGGTGACCGATTTCACCACGCGGCACATGCTTGAAGATATGGCCAAAGATGTGGATCAACATATCGATTGGATCGAGACGCAGATGGAAACGATCAAACAGGTGGGTCTAGAGAATTATCTTTCAGAACAGATCAAGAAAGAAAGCTGAACGTTATCACGGAGCAACGAGTAATGTTCAGGTGTGAGGACAGTACCTAAATTGAACAGATCGCAGACCGCTTTCAGAAGTTCGGCTTCAGTGTTAGCCCGTGCAAGTTGATTCGTTGATTCGGGGGCATGTCGGCAGCGGTTGCATTTAATTTCCACCCCACTCTGAATCCAACGCGCAATCAGTTAGCCACCCATCAAAATAAGAGCCCATGGTTGCTCAACAACCATGGGCTCTGGACTTGAGTCCTTTGGCCTAGCCTATCCCAACGGAAAACCATCCATCCCGGCGTTGGTGGCCGATGCGGCGAGCCGATTTCTGCGAATGGGAGAATCGGTCATTGTCTCAGTCAGGATATGGACGAGATGGGGGTCGAATTGGGTTCCGGATGCCACCCGTAGGATTCTGAGAGCAATGTTTCGGCGTGTCTCGGGGCAATGAGAGCCGGGGATTTCTATGGCGTCGAAGGCGTCGGCGATCGATAGGATTCGAGCCCCAAGAGGGATGAATCGTCCCCTGATGCCGTAAGGATAGCCAGATCCATCCCATCGTTCGTGGTGGTGGGCTACGAGAACCGACGCCTCTCGAAGAAAGAAAAACGGTTCGAGAAGCGAAGCGCCAAGCCGAGGATGATTCTGAATGGTGACATAGGATTCGGGCTCAAGACGGTCTCTGCTCGACATGAGGTGAGGCGGGAGCAACAAGAGGCCGATATCGTGGAGGAACGCCGCGAGATTTAGATCGTGCAACTCACTTGGAGTGAGGCCGACCGCTTGACCGATCAACACGGAGACTGTCGCGGTGCGACAGCCGTGACCTGTCTGCCAGGGAAGCGCACGATCGATTTCCTTGCTGACCTGGCGAACAAGGATGCTTTCGATGTCACGGCGCGATGCGAGAGGAAGTTGGAGACAATCGATCTTCCTGAGCAACCGTTGGATATTTAAGATGACAGAATGTATCTGACAAGGCGTATCGACTTGCATGATCAATTCTCCGAAAAAACAGAGCCCAAGATCACTGACACATGATCTTGGGCTCTGGGTGAACAACCTCTGGCCGTTTTTGAGTTTGAAGCCGATTAGTTACGATTCTTCTGGCACAGGACCCATCCTTCTATGTTCGAGAACGGAATGACCATCAACCGTCGGCACCGTTTACACTTCAGCTCGATTCCCTGATCAACGAGGCGTGCCATCAGCTGGCCGCAATGACATCTCATCTCTTCCGAGGTGGCGACGCCGGCGGCTTTGATGACTTTGGTTTCCATTGTGCTCCCGCCTTTGGTCAAAGACTCATATACCTATTGTGACGCCAGGGACGATCGACTCGCGCTCGCTCGTCCCTGTCTGCTTCAATGCTAGAACGTCCACTTGACGCCGAGTTGCCAAAGGGCCGGCAAGCCGGGGTAGATGCCACGCGTTCGATCCATTATCACGGTCTGATCCAACATATTCTTGGCTGTGAAGAAGAAAGTCGCATTGAGCGCCTTGACATGTTGATTGACAGACGCATTGAGCATGCACCAGCCGCGCACGATTCCACGCTGTCCGTTCGGTGTCGGATTGTGGAGGTTTAAGTCGTCTCCGAACTGGTCGCTGACGCACTGTGCTTCCAATCTGGCATTAAAGGCTCCCAGGGAAAAGGCCCGGTTGTTAAACGCGATTCCTCCAGTGAAAAGGTTCTTTGGCGAATAAGGCAGCCGGTTGCCGCTGACGCTGATCGGATTTACTGGACTTCCTGTCGAGGGAGAGGCGCAGCCCATGGCAGTACGTTCCTGTGGCAATAGGGAGATGCAGCCCAAACTTGTGTTGCGGTCGCCAGTAAATTCGGCCTCGGCGAGCCACGTATAGTTCAAGTCAAGAATAATATCTTGATCTCTGTTCGGACCTGTGACGGCGTCGAGGAGATCGAGCTTGGTGGCAAACTCGATACCGCGATGCCGGGTTTCTCCGCCACTGGTAAGCGTACTTCCGACGCCGCCGGCTGCCGATTGCGAGATAATTTGATTCGAGAAGTCCATTTGAAAGAGCGTGACTTCATACCCGGCCCATTGCGTCACATTGCCTCTCGCTCCGACTTCATATGTCCAACTCAACTCTGGACCGAGATCCACCACCGCGCCGGTTCCGGTAATCGCATCTGAAACGAGCGGTGGCGCCATGCCTCTATGTGCACCGAAGAAGAGGGTATGGTACTTGAACGGCTGATAGGTGACGCCTATGCCGGGTAAGACCTCGGTGAAACTTGCCGTTCCGGTCGTTCCTTGGCCGATATTAGGCAGCCTATTGTTCTGCTCGTAGTTGATGTTCTCGACACGGACGCCTGGCGTGATGGTGAACGCGCCTATGATGAATTTCTCCTGGAAGAACAAGGCATAGGCATTCGTGGTTCGTAACGTGTTTTCACCCAAACAGGTATTTCCACCAGGCACAAAACAGCTGGTCGGGGGACCGAGCGATATCTGGTTTAGAAATTGCTTCCGCTGCGACTCTTCGTACATGTAGCGGGCACCGAAGTCGGCTACCGCATTCACCCCGAAGAGCGAGTGGGTGTAATTGAACCGCGGCTCAATACCGTACACCCAGTACTCTCGCGCATTGGTATGTTGACCGCTGACCGGGATGGCCTGCTCAGCGTTCGAACAGATGGCATTGCTGATATTGAAAAGGGGGAGAACACAGCCGTCTCCGCTGCCATTCTGTTGCGCGATGGCCTGTCTCTTCCAATCGCGAGAGATGTAGTGGCCAAAGAAGTTAGTGGTTGAGGTCAGGTTGGCAGTGAACATGTGGTTGACGGCCACATGAACGCCCATCCGTCTAAAGTCCATTTCGTCGTTGGTAAAATCCGTGTATCGATTTCTACCCTGCAGACCGCCCCACTCATGTTCTGTTAGACCTTGGTATCCAAGGCCCGACACTTCACGGTAATAATTAAACTTGGCCAAAATTTGAGTCCGATCGCTGAGCTCTTGGACGGTTTTAAACGTAAAGTCGTCAACCTTGGCTCGGACATTGTTAAACCGGGGGCTATCGCCCTGATAGTGCGTATAGTCAACGAGGTATCCGCTCTTGTCCCAGGTTCCTCCGTAATCGAAATGGGTGTTGAGGTAGTTCAAATTCCCGCCCGTAAACTGAATGTTTCCTTGAGGCGTCAGCGGCGGCATTCTGGTGATCATGTTGATCACACCGCCGATATTTTGCGGGCCATACAGCAACTGGCCGCTGCCCTTCAGGACTTCAATGCGATCCATACGGAAGATGGGAGGGAAGTAATAGGACGACGAATCGCCATAGGGCATCAGCATGATCGGTACCCCATCCTCCATAATATGAACTTTGCGGCTTCGGGTCGGATCGAGACCGCGGATACCAATATTGGGGCGAATGCCGAAACCGTCTTCATCACGGACATGGACGCCCGGGACCTCACGCAGTGCCTCGTTAATCGAGAAGCGGTGGTTCTGTTCGATGGTTTCTTTCGTGATGACGCGTCCTGAGCCAGGGATGTGCTCCATGGCTTCGGGGCCGGTGCCGATCACCTCAGTCAGGGGGATACGCAACGGCTTTTGTTCCGGTTCAGCTGCGGGCGGCTTTTCGGGCCCTACCGGTCGGGGAGACTCAGTCTGCTCTTGGCCGCTTGTCGGGGCAGGCGTTGTCGGCTCCTGGGCAATGGCCCGCTCGACGAATTCAGAAGCAAGTAGAATGAGGAGAATAATAGTACCTATTCTCAATACAGGTCTAGGAATCTTTGTGCCCATGACGTCGGTTCTCCCAGTTATGAATGAGTTACAACGCGATCTCGAATACTTGAGGATTTGGAACGTGGTTTGGGTCGACTCGACGGGAGAACAACCACCGTTCAACGGCGACGGCCACACACCAGAGACTTAAGGCAAGCAGGAGTCCAATAATGCCACAATCCACAGCGTGATTCAGTGAATCCATATCCCTTTCCCGCTACTGAGTTGAATTTGAAAACTGTTATCAACTCTACGAGACGGAAATTAGCAAAGCCGCAATGTGGTGTCAATATGAATTTAGACCCTTTCCTCCGGGGCCCATTCATTTCGCGATTGCTCTTCCGGGGGACTACACCAAAGTCATCATCCGGATGAAGTAGAGGTCGTCACATCAATACGAGTTCGACTTTACGACCTTCGCTTTCCATAGATACAATTCGCCCATTACTAGAGCCAACACAACAGCAGACACGTTGAACCATACGGCCCTTGAGAGAGGCGTGCGGGCCGTAAGTCCGAAACACAGGAGCGCGAGAAACCACGCGAGCCAGAACCAGGCAGGAAACCATTGATGTCTGGAGAGAGGCGTAGGCAGCGACGATCGCGAGGCTCAACATGACAAGGCGAATCAACAGTCGAGATGGTTGACCACAGTGCCAAGTCACATGAGTCTCCGGCTTTCGACTGTGCGCTCATTGCGTATTCCCTTTTCATAGTCAGCAGAAAGCAAGCCGGTCATCGGCGATTGCCAACGAAAAATGATCTGTTGGCAAGCTTCCGCTCCTGGATCTCAACAAGAAACGGCTTTACGGCCTGTGCAATCTGATCTTATATCTATTTGATTTCACAAATAAATTCACGTCCGCAGAACATAAGAACACCACGGGTCATCATGCTTGGTTGCTGAAAATGATAATGAGAGACTTTATCATTGCAACTGATGAATGATTCTGTTTATTATTCCACCCGCCATGTCGCGGCGATGGCGCGAATTATTTTTTCAAATGGAGGCATGAAATGAACGACAAGGTCAAAGCAATCACACTCATGGCGGGCATACTGCTGGCGAGTACTGGCTGTAGCTCTAACGAGGATCCCGCTCCTGCGAGTTCCTCGGGCGGCGGGAGCCCAGCCGCCACTATCTCGAAAGTGGCCGACACGATAACCACATCGGCCCAGGTGGACGATCTGCGCGGCCTCATATACGCCAGGGTGGGAGCCAATGACGGCAAGATCTACGCTTCCGGCCACGTGGGCACCACCCCTGCGACCCGCCGGGCCGTCGTCGCCCGCTTCAGGGCGGATGGCACGCCCGATACCGACTTCGGTGGCACCGGTTTCGTCCAGCTCCAGGCCACAACCACACAGGGCCCTGCCCCCGCCGGTGGCAACGACGAGACCTCTATCGGCATTGCCGAGCTTCAGAGCGGTGATGTCGTCGTCGCAGTCAATGCCATTGATGCCGGCGGCCAGTCTGTCTATCTATTCCGCCTGACCCCGACCGGCGTCACAAGTCCCGGCTGGGGTGATCCTATCACCCACACGGTCGAGGTGGTCTTCGGCGGCGCCCCGGCAGCATCCGACACGGCTTGGGACGTCCAGGTAGACCGCAGTGTTCCGTTTGACCGTGTCGTGGTGTTCGGCTTGGGCACGGCGCCGAACGGCAGCAATCGCACTGACAACGATCGCTATGTCACGCGCCTCATCATCACCGACGTTGCACCGTTTGCAGAGGCGGATCCGTTTTTCAACAACGGCAACGTCTTTACCTTCCATTCCACCGGCACGGAGACTGACAACCAGCGCCGGGGCATCGTCGAGGACGACGGCAAGATCGTCTCGGCCGGCTATACGGGCTTCTCCAACACCCCCGGGGTCGGCAATACCGTCATCCTGTTTCGGCTGAACAACATCGGCGAACTGGATCCCACGTTCGGCGGATTCAGCTCCGAGCCGACTCTCGTCCCCGAAACGCCGGGAATCGCTGTCTTCAACCCGTTCAAGGTCGATGGCGGTGTTGCGGAATGTTACGCCATTGGCAGGCAAAGCACCGGGCGCTACGTGACGACGGGCTACGGCGGCGCGACTTCGACCCCCGGCCCAGTGGCCGGCTCTACACTGGGATACTTCTCGACGTCGGCCCCGGACCTCGTGACCTTCCGGGTGTTGGGTGTACAGGGGGTGGCCACAGGCGTGGATACCAGCTGGGCCAATCAAGGTCATCTCGCGATCCAGAGCGAGGGTACAGGTCGTCCGGTCCCCAACGAGGAACGTGGCCGCCATATGGTGGTATTGGGCGATGACCGGATCATTCAGGTTGGCCGCTACGACGGCAACCCGGCCTACTACGTGCTGAACGCGAACGGCAACCAGCGCAACATCATCGAACTGCCGCACGCCACGGTCAAGAGCCAGTTCTTTGCTGCGGCGTTATCCCAAGACGGCAGCCGCGTTGCGATGACGACCAACGCAGACGCCACCAACGCTCCGGCTGGCGGCGCCAGGCTCGTCGTGCTGAACGTGAACTAAGCGCGGTGTTCTGGCCCCTCGCGCGTCGATCCGCTCATCGAGTTGGGTCACGTGCCGTGCTGTAGATTTGCAAGAGGAAGAGGCGGTTCCTTCACGGAGCCGCCTCTTCCTCGCGACCGGACCACGCCGCAAATCCATATCTAATTCCATCAGCAGCAGTCTTCATCTCACGGTGCCTTGGCAGCATGATGATCGAGACAGGTTTTGGCGCGTCAGGTTGTCACCCATGGATTCCATGATCTCGGCTAGGTTCAGCTCTAGTTGAACCTCCTTGCGGCCACGGATCTCCTCCGGTAACGTTTTCAGAGCGCTCCAGGCGTAGACCGCTTCTTCCATGTTTTGCCAGATGGGATAGCCTTGAAGCGTCTCGAAGGCTCGCGCTTCAACGCGGACTGGTCGGAAGGCCACGCCAAAGAGATAGCCACCGCCGAACCAAATTGGAGCACTCGTGAGGACATCCCACCCCACACTCGCCGCCAGCGCTATAGGATTCCATCCTGTGGCCAAGCCGATGATGGTAGTGTCCACCGTCATGTCGACCAGCATGCCAGTCAAGAGCCACTGCCATCGAACTTTTCCATAATCCAAGAGGCTGCCGCTTACCACCAGATCGGCTCCCAAGCGGCGACGAAACTCGCTTAGCTGCTCCGCCTTCGGGATTTGTCCGGGTTGTAGCTGCAACTCAGTGGCGAGCGCATCCACGGCCTCCAGCGGAATGAAACGAAAGCCATAGCCGGTCGCGAGGCGGCTCACGAGTAACCATCTGGCATCCTGTTGGATGCGCTGAAGGGCATCCGCGAGAAGGACCGCTTCTTCGTCTCGCGAAAGAGTCTGGTCAACCGTTTGCACGGCAGAGAGTTCCGTGATTTCGATCTCGAATCCAAACTTGAGGATAGCGATATACGGGCGTTCCTCAAGATCATCCACTGTCGACTGTTGAGGTGGCTCAAACGCCACACAGCCCATGAAGACACTCGCCGTCATGACAAGTATTCCCACCGCATTGCGCGTGCAGGTAATAAGAACGCTCATGGATGTCTCCCGCCGTAAGAATTCGGAAACGTGCCCAGACTGACCTCTTTAGAGGTCAATCCTGCGCATGTACGTCTTTCGGGAGACGATCAGATCCGATATACGGAGAGCTGTTGATAGAGAGGCCTGGAGGGTGGACTACGAAAACTCAGCGGTTGACGAGGGTGAGTGCTAACCTGCAGTCCCGCATGGAGGGCGATTGGCAAATCGATCGAAGTGCTGTTTCCGCCGATCGACCCATCATTCAGGATATCCGGCTTCAGTCCAAAGGTGAGTTGGAGCAGCGCCTGTTCGTCAAGATCCTGACCATCTGAGACGACCTCCGTCAAGATCTCCAGCGATTCAGCGAATTCCAGACAAGCAAAGAACATCCACAGCGAAATCAATCCGCAGATAAGAAGACGAAAGTAGGAAGGGTCACGACGGAGGAGCATACGCGATGGAGTGTATTCGTCATAGCACTGCCCCGTCAAGAACCACCGTCCAACCATCGCACCACGGAGGCTTAGGAACAGGTCACTGCTATGAGGACAGGACGACCACTTGGGTCACCTTCCTACGGAATTTGCGCTGCTCGGCCTGCTGGCTGGAGTTCCAACCTGCCTCGGCACTCTGATGAGCACCTACAAAAGAGCGCATGATTAGCCTGCGAGCCTGCGAGAGGTTCTGCTTGTACTGAACGATCTCCCGGCAACAACTCTACCCTCGGAGGCCAGGCGAGACTGAAGTTTTCATCTTCTAGCGTGAGGTTTTGGCTGTATGCCGGATCATTGACCAACAAATTTCCCCACAACTGCTTCATGTACGTAGATTCTTGCGTAAACCGAAAGTGTTTCTCGGGCGTGTCTTCAAGCCCACGAGTCGCGGATTCGTGATGATGCAACTCTGCATACGGAGTATAAATGTTGCGGTAGCCGGCCTCTCGCACGCGCAGACAAAAATCGACATCGTTAAAGGCCACCTGCAAGGCTTCGTTGAAGCCACCCACCTTCTCGAAGACCTCTTTTCTCACGACAAGACAGGCCGCTGTGACGGCGCAATACGACTGAATGAGATTGGCGCGGCCAAAATAGCCATTCTGATAGCGCTTGAGATATCGATGAGCATGTCCGGCGACACCTCGTATACCGAGGATGACACCGGTATGCTGCATGGTTCCGTTGGGATACCACAATTTCGCCCCCACGGCGCCCACCTGAGGCCGTAATGCGTGGCTGACCATTTCCGAGAGCCAGTTCGGTGAGATGACTTCTATGTCGTTGTTGATCAAACCGATGATGGATCCGGAGACACCCGCGCAGGCAGTATTGATGAGTTCCGAATAATTAAAGGGGCGGTCGTCACGGATGACACGAACCCTTGAATCGATCGTGATAGACTCTAAGTACTGAAGAGCTTCGGGTTCATCCGAGCCATTATCGACGATGATGACTTCGTAGTTGGAATAGGCGGTCTTGTCCAGGATACTGCCCACACATTGCCGAATGAGACGCAGGCTGTTTCTCGTAGGCACAATCAGGCTGACCAATGGGACAGAGTATGGTAGTGGATACCGAACACGGTACATGCGTAGATCTCGGAGCGGTTCGACGACTCCATCGCTTCCTCGCCGCTTGAGGTGCTCGTTGATCGCCTTTTCACCAGCACTCAAGGCATAGGGCTTATCCACACCGCTTGCGGTGCTCCCCGAGTGAATGCGCCAGTGATACAGCACACGTGGAATGTGGACGATTTGCCCTGGGTCAATTCGTTCAATGTAACGCAGTGCCAGGTCATAATCTTGCGCACCCTCGAAGCCCTCTCGCAACCCACCCAGCTCATGCACCAACTTCGATCGATAGACGCCCAAATGACAAATCATGTTGTGCGAATAGAAGAGGTCCTCGTTCCATTCGCATTTGAAATAGGGTTCTAACCTGCGGCCCGCTGTGTCGATCTTGTCCTCGTCGGAATAGATGAGTTGAGCGTCGGGTCTCCGGTTGAGCGCGTCGACCACCCAAAACGTGGCATGTTCAGCGAGCAGATCGTCATGGTCGAGGAACGTAATGAATTCTCCTGAAGTGAGTGTCAAGGCGCTGTTCGAAGCCGCGGAGATGTGACCATGCTCCTTGCGGAAGACAAGTTTAATGCGGGCTTCTTGTCTCGCGTAGCGTTCCAAAATTGGACGCACATGAGGATCCGATGAGGCGTCATCGGCAATACACAGTTCCCAATTCGTGTACAGTTGTTTCCGAACAGATTCAATCGCTGCCACCAGCCACTCAGACTTGCTGTTGTAGGTTGGCATCACGATTGATATGAGCGGCTGGTGCAAAAAGGAATTGATACGGTTGTGTATGCCGGCGCGTGCTTCGTCGGTGACCGTGTCATAGCGGCCGATCCACTTCATGTAATCGATGGATTGACGATGCAATGAGGTTAACTTCTCTCCCACTCCGGCAATCCCTTCCCGACGATACAGTTGCCAACACTTCATCAGCGCAGGCTTGAGACCACCGCTTCGTCTTACGACATCGTGAAAGGGGGTCGCGTTCTTTATAAGACGATTCATGCGGCCCTTGGCGGAAGAATTCTCATTGTTTTTCTATCATGCCGTGGCGCCCGGCACAGACTCGAAGGAAACGCTCCTGAAAAAAGTCGGGCTTCTGCCTTAGTGCAAGTTGTGATTTTGATAACTGGTATCATTACACGTCTCCGCTTTCTATTGTCAAGCCTGCGTAAGTTTGACTAACCCATTCTCCCGCAATACAACTGCCAACCCTTCATCAGTACTAGTTTGATACCACCGTCTTTTGGGAGAAGATGACGAAAATAGGAAGTCTTGGTTGAAACAGAATTCGTGCGAGACTTTGATTGGAAACTCTATGTCTTAGGCTAGGTGAGCGTTGGTTGCGGTGAAGCGATGACCAAATGGTACGGACTTCTGGAACTCGGCTGGTGGGTTAAACATGAATCTTGCCACTTTGCCCATACTTTCTTCCCAGCTATCCAAGCCATGAAGGACATAATCGGCAGCCTTTTGACGTAATGGCGCCAAATCATCATGATGATCTAGCGCATAGGAGAGCGTGGATGCAAGACACGAGGCAGAGGGAGGGGACAGTAAACAATTTTCGCCATCTTTTAACAGCCAGGTGTTTGCCTCATTGAAGTTTGCAACAACTGTCGCGCCGCAAGCCATAAGTTCAAACGGAAGATAGGACGGGTGCTTCGTCATCATCATCACACAGCCTACATGGCAGCTGCGATAGAGATCACCGGTTGCAGTATATGGTAAGAGCCCGACACTCCTCACCAGACCCCGGAGACCATACTCCCCGGGCCGCCAGGCCGTACCAGCACACACGATGTCTAGCGCACTCCCATACTTCTGCTTCATGCGAACGATCGCTGCCGCGGCTAGCTCAAAGCCATTCCTCGGTGTTCCAGGTCGAGCATAATAAAATAGCCTTTTCGGTGACGACGGTCTCTCGTTACCGGGGTAAAAGACCTTCGTGTCAATACTTGGTTGCAACAGGACGGCGCAACCTCCGTAATCGCGCTCATACATATCTTTCAATGTCTGGGTGTTGCAGATTCCGTAAAAGCCAAACCGATACGTCAGTTCCGCCTGAGCATACGTGCTGCCCGCAGGATAGAACGCTGGTTCATAGTCTTGGATCAAGTAGAACTTGTAGCCGGTATTCTGCACTCCAAGTAGAACATATGCCGTCGTCCAGAGCGTCGCGATCGAATAGTCCGACGGTGGAATATGAGTGATGGCTTCTCCCATCGCGAGCACCTTCACGTCGGCGTTTGAAAGTGATGGGAAGGATCGAGAGAGGTGAGAACGAATCTCCGTCGCATCGCTTCCGCCACAAATAAGAAAACGTTGCTGAATTCCATGCTCACGATGAAGGTTGTCTGCTAAACGGAGAATGGTCATGACACCGCCATAGAATGGGTTATCAAATGGCGGCAGATACCAGTTACAGACTCTCTGGGCCTTACTGCTAGAAATGCGCTCCGGATGTTGCTGAGGTAACAACAGCTGATGCGGCGCACAATCCACAATGCTTGCGAGCTGTAAGGCATCACGCGTGTATCCCGCCCAGGTCGATTGGGTAAGAGTCGGAAAGAGTCGTCGATAAGCGTGTTTGATGTATCTTTTCAACAATGGAGCTTAAGCAGGCTAACTGCCGACAGCGTAGCATGTCCAATTCGTCAAGTCGAATACTGCAGACTCAGCTCCCTATGCCTTTGCGTTTCTAATAGGCGTGCTTATGGATGAATCCTCTCCACAATGTGAGAAACATAATCTTCACATCGAACCAGAGCGACCAGTGCTCAACATAATAGAGATCGTGCTCAATCCGCTTTTCGAGCGACGTATCGCCTCGCCATCCATTGACCTGAGCCCATCCCGTGATGCCGGCTTTCATTTTATGCTTCAGCATATACAGTGGAATCTGTTTGCGGACCTCGTCGACCACCCACGAGCGTTCCGGACGGGGACCGACGATACTCATCTCTCCTTTCAGCACGTTCCAGAACTGCGGCAACTCATCGAGACTGGTGTTCCTGAGAAACCGACCAACTGTTGTGACTCGAGGATCGCGTTCCGGCGTGAGAATGACCGTGTCACCAGCCTGATCGATGCGCATGCTGCGGAACTTCAGCATCGTGAACGGCTTTCCGTCCAGACCCATCCGTTCTTGTCGATAAAACACAGGCCCTGTTGAAGTGATTTTTACAGCGAAGGCCATCATTAACATCATCGGACCGGTCAACGCGAGTGCGATTGACGCGCCAACCAGATCCGTGATCCTCTTGAGGATCATATTCCATCCATAGAGTGGGGATCCCTGCAACGTAATGACCGGCAACCCCTCAAACATTTCTGCCTCTGCTCGCAAGGTCATGAACTCATAGATAGAAGGAATGACTTTCACTTCTATCGTGGTCGTTGCCAGAAATTGGAACATCTTTTCCGACCCATGTTCCTCATCAGGAGGCAGGCACAGAAACACAATGTCCAAGCCGGGGGCGTATCGCTCGACGTCGGAATAGAGACCAATGACTTTAATCCCTTCGTAAATTTTCCCCAGCTTATTGGGATGCCGCGTCAAAAATCCATGAACCGTGATGCCGAACTCGTTGTGGAGTGCGAGTGACCGCATGACCCGTTGTCCTAACTTCCCTGCACCCACAATTATGCAGTGCCGTTGGTCGTACCCTTGCTTGCGCATGAATCGCAGGCCTTCCCGGAACGCCATGCGAGAGAACCCAAGCGCAAGAAGGTTAAGGAACCAAAAATAGAGGAGCACCAAACGAGAGTACTCAAACTGCCGGTAGAAGGCGGTAAAGGCTACAAGAACGAGAACGGAGATCGTAGTGACTTTCGCAATGTCCAAAAACTCTGCGAGGTGAGACCCCATGCGTCGCGGGCGATAGAGATTAAAGGCCCGAGACGAGATGCCCCAGACCATCAGGATGGGTGCCAGAAACCACAAGTAAATCTCGAACGGAGGAATCCCCTTATCAACAGGCGCGAGCCCCTCGAGAGATCGAAGGTAATACACAAGGAGCCAGCACCCGCAGATCGTCGCGAGATCAAAAAGAAACAGCACACTTTGAAGAAACTGAAAGTGTCGTTTCAGCATAGGACTACAGGAACATTACTTCGAGTGCATGCTTGCCCATTGCACGATTTTTCGAGGCAGGAACGGAGAGACATGGCCCAGCCTGTATCCGGCTCCTTTCGCCAGGATGCGGAGCACACTGAGTGGAATATAGTGAGGAAGCCCGCTCCGGATAAGGAACGACAGCTCCGATCGTATGAACCGCAATCCTTCATCCTCTGCAGTGCCGTATTCTTGAAGGATCCATCGTTCTTTCCTGAAAAACGATCCCAAGTCAAAATACCGTTTGAATTCTTGTCGCAGTGAGTAGTTGTGGGAATGAAACACCGCCGCCTCTGCCACATAGGCGATATGAAACCCCTGCCTGAGCATCTTTGCACACGCGTGCATGTCTTCGCCCATGAGCAACCCCTCTTTGAACCAGCCGACGGCTTCCAGAGCGTTTCGCCTGTATGCAGCGAAGGAGTTCGAGCAGAACAATGATTTGATCCCGTATCGTGAGCGATCTTGAAAGGTCCGTTCACATGATTCAGGCGGGTAATTGAACGCCCTGAGATGTCTGGCGAAGGGGGTCGCATCCTTGTGTGGATCCTGCCGGCCAAATGCGGCTCCGATCTGTTTATCAGCCAGTAATCCCGAGACAAGTGTCGTGACTGTTTCGTCATGCATGGGAAGGGCATCCTGAGTCAGATAAACCAGCACATCTCCCTTCGCAAGCTTTCCCATGTAGGTCCGAGTCCCGCCATGGTCGAACTGTTGCTTCGGAATGACGTATGTCTGCACGCCAAACGATTTCGCAATCTCCATCGTCCGATCCGTTGAGGATGAATCCACGACGATGATCTCGTAATGACTCAGATGTTGCGAATGTAATCTGCCGAGCAATGCACCGAGCAAAGGCTCCGCTTGGTAGGTAGGGATGAGAATACTGACCATGTGGTCGGCGATAGGCAACTGCGACCGATCCGATCCATGAACTATCACGATTTGACGCCGCCTTCTCGATCAGGACCTGACCAATACTGAGCCGCCACTCTTCTCAAGGATATGTTGCGCCGCGCTGCTCATCAGAGCTTCTATGCCGATCTTTAATGGAAAGTCCAACAGCCACAACAATCCAAAACAATGAGGCGAGGGTGCCTACAAACATGTAATCGAAGGCATTACGCACCATAAAACCAAGCACAGACAATGCAATGGCCAGCGGCAGCAAGCGCATGCCCGCCTCGCGAACGGCAAGGGCTCTGATACCGCCTGCCAGTTCTCGTATGATACGGACGATGGTCCATAAAAAGAAGAACAAGGCCGGCACGCCGCTTCCGATAAGAATAATCGCGAACGTGCTATGTAAACCGGGTAGTACCTTCTCTTCTGCAGTCTTGTGCATTTCAGCCTTGATCTCAGCCGTATGCATCTTAGAAAAGGTGTAGTTCCCAAACCCGACTCCGACGATCGGATGCTGAACCAGGTCGTTGAGCCCTAACTTCCACGTCTTCACTCTGGCCTGGAGTGTCCACGGGTCCATGGTTTCTTGTTGATATCCTATTTGGGAGGCTGTGACCATGGTCGCCGCCATGGCAATTGTACCGGCGAAAAATCCTATGATCAGACGTTTGCGTCCAGACATCATTCCCAAAGATATCGCCTGAACAATGTGCGCCACCCAACCGGCGCGCGTATAGGCGGCAATCTGTGCGAACAAGACCGCCAGGACAGTGACAAGTCCAAACACGCGCATTCGCACGCGCTGACACATGAATAGCCACGCGATGAGGATGGGAAGGACGAGCACGAGATATGTCGTCAGCCAGTTGTAATCTGAATTGGGAGCTACTGCGCGTACGAGACGATCTCTCCACGTTCCTCCTCTCCAGATAAACTCCTCTAACGCATAGCCTGATAAGGCAAGGCTGCCTAATATGACGGCCCATAATACCTGCCGTGCAAGTTTGCGGTCCTGATCATAGCGACGGAGAACGAACGTCCCCCAGTAGAAGATGAGGACGTGAGCCACCAACTTTCGCCATTCTGAAAAACTGTAGGCTGGGTCAATTGCGAACGGAATTGTACACAACACCCAACCAACAAATCCCAAAAGCGGTACGTCGATTGGGGTTCGAACCAATGGATTTGTGCGATCGAACCACGTCAGCGACAATCCCATTACAAGCAAAGAAAAGAACGCATACTCTTGGTAATGAGACACGAACGGGAAGAAACTCATAAACGTAATTCCAACCAAACCGTATGGTTGAAGCTGCTCGATCACCCTCTTCACTCGAAGATACACTTTCTCTTGAGCGTCGCTCGACCCGCTATCGACTTCTGTTTGCTGCTTCAAGCTGTAAGGCATCCCGCGTGTTGCCCGCCCAGGTTGATTGGTAAAAGCCGTAGAAAGTCGTCGATAAGCGGATGTCATGGATCTTTTCAACAAGAGAGCTTCAGCGGGCTAACCTGATTAAATACAGGGTTGAAGTAAGGATCCCCATGGTACAGCCTTCCTTCATTTGGCCAATGTGACTCGGGTGACTGATCGAAGTACACCTTGGCGAATGGATTGATTAGCCCGCGACGACCGATAGAAGTTAACGTCATGCAGAATTTAGAGAAACCACTCCTATGCGTTTCAGTGTCGTCAAGCGCTGACAACGCGGTCCGGATGTCGCCTGCTTTCGCTGCCACCGCATATGGAGATGCCGCCCGTGCATTGCGATACCAAAATGGACCTCCAAACCACCCAGAGGAATTGAAGCGACTACCATGAAACATCGGCGCCGACTGATAGTTTTGCGCCACGACTCTTCCCGCTTCATACACTATGCCGTTCCGATTTAGCGCAACTGCACTGGTCCACGCAATTTCTGGATGCTGCTCGACCCAACCCGCCAATTCTTCAACAAGATCCTCCGACAAATCTGAGGCAGTTCCATCGATCAATACAATGGGTTGATCACTATTGCCTTTTGCAACCGTTTCCAAACCAATTCGCCAATTGACGACGTCACATGGCACGAACACTAAGCGGTCATCCCAAAGATGATCAAAAGATTCACGCCATGCAGGTAGGCGTGCGTTATGCAGGACGTAAAGTTGCCTAATAACCTCGTGCTGACCCTTCCACAGAAGACGCAAAATATTGGCCAGCTGTTTCTGCGAACCGGTCTGGCAGACGATGACATCAGCAGAGCGAGCCTTTACCTGCCATCTGACATGAAACAGACCCTCAGGAGTTGACAGCACCACCGCAGGCAACCCTTTCCGTTTGAAATGATTCTGCTGCGCGAGAAGCTGGCCTTTCACAGCATACGGTTTTGTCTCTAATCCTGTCGCCGTGGATGTGGGGAGAATCCGCCAGTGGTACAGAATCGAAGGGATTCTTGCAATATGCTGGGTCCTTTCAGTGATGCGGAAAAAAATATCCCAATCTTGAGCCCCGTCAGTCTCTGGCTTCCAGCCTCCGGTTTCGCGCACGAGAGTAGTACGCATAATGTTCAAATGGGTGAGGTAATTAACCGAATGCAACATCTCGGGGCTCCATTCGGGCTTGAATAAGGCATTCAAGCGAATTCGCCCGTCGCCCGTAATCGAGTCTTTGTCTGAGTAGATGAAATCGATCTCTTGAGATGACTGGAGTAATTTTATCGCTTCATAAAATGCCCACGGTGCAAGCGCGTCGTCATGATCAAGGAGCGCGACGTACTCACCTTCAACCAGTTCAAGCGCCGCATTCGTATTCTTCGAGATACCTCCATTACTATCTAGACGCTTGATCTTGAAACGCTTGTCATTCTTGGTCGTCTGTTGCAGCCATTCCCACCCAAGACTGTCTTCGGAGTCTGCCCAAACCATGCACGCCTGCCAATTCGAATATGTTTGCTGCACCAGGGAGTTGAGAGTCGTACTGAGCACCTCCCGCCCAACTCGGTAAATGGGGATGATGACGCTCAGTAAAGGAGTGTACGTGAACCTTTGTATTTCCAGCCTCTGGGTCGCAAGCTGATCTCGATTCGGTTCATGTACAGCGATCCACGCTGCAAGTTCAGGATTAGTGGCGTCGAAGATTGGTCCATGAGTAAATCTTCGCCTGAGATGGAGGAATATGTGCCTATAGCCAGCCATGGTCGCATCCTTAAATCCAGAAGACGTTGCCAAGGACACGAATTTGAGTAAGAAGTCCACCATCTTTCCAGGATGGCTTCCAATAGGGGCTAAAGAGACTCTGAGTTCTGTAATTTTTCTGCCAATCTTGGCACCAAACGTCGCAGCCTCAATTTCCAATCGCAGTACTCTGGCATTTAATACACTCAGCTCTTTAGTTATTGCGTTGATATAAGGGTCCAGCCTGGCGATCTCCTCTTCAGGTGGTGACAGTCGCAAGGAGTGGACGTTGGTCGATTGGTCTAAGGCGATGATAGCGCGCGGCATTTCTTCAGCCCCACGACTTTCTAGTCGTTCTACACCCGAGATTATTCGATGACCTAATTGGTTATTGTTCGTCTGCGATTTCCGGACGACGCAAAGAGAGTCAATAAACTCAACGGCATGGACTTCGGACAGGAATTTGTCATCCAACCGCACACCATATTGCGCCGCAAAACCGTCGAGCATTTCATTTCGAGTGCGAATGACTCCCCAGTGCTCATGGTTAAGAATATCCACCAGTCGCTTGAAAAATGTCATCGCTGAAAACGGGGCGAACAGCCCGCCTTCGAATTCGTTCCAGTAACTGCAGTGCAAATCTTCAACAACAAACAGACCGCCGTCGGATAAGTGGGGGAAATAACGAACAAAGGACTGGATGACGTCGGAAGAACGATGAGATCCGTCATCTATAATGAGATCATACACGCGGGCCTTCGAGAGTATGGCATTCTCGGTTGCATCGACATTGGCATCGCCTAAGACGACTGTTATGCGTGTATCAACGAATTGAAGAAAGTGGCAATTCGAGTCTATGTCACAACCGATCACGTTCTTGGCTTTCTCAAAATATCTTGCCCATATTTCGAGGGATCCCCCATTTTGTACGCCTATCTCTAATACATTGATCTCACGATCCCGAAGCTCACAAAAAAGACGATCATATTCTGAAATGTAGAGCGCCCATTTATCCGACACCTTGCCGCGGTGATCGTGGTACATACTCTTTAACGTCCTGTCATTCATCTTGTACTTCTAACATGACCTCATCAAAGGGTATGCCTATTAGTCCCCACCGTATCTTGCTTGAGCAGACTGTTAAGATGAGTGCGTCGTGCAAAAAGTGATGTTGTACATTGTCATAGAGCGTGCCATTCGCGATTGACGCCATCAAGGCATATTGCCCGTTGGGCAGCATGGGCAGCCGAAAAACAAAGTACGCAACACATTCTTGCCCAGGATTGACCTTCACCGCCTGCTCGCTTGAAAATGGGAGTGTATTTTCCCCAAAAAGCTCTTGTCCGAGACGATCTCGAACAGTAAAGCCGATTATTGGGCTTGATAATTCCTCATTTGCTTTGGCCCGTATCGTGACGCGTACTCTTTCCCCCCCTAACAATGGACCTTCAAGTTGCGGCTCTAATCTCTCCAGGTGAACAGAAATAAGATCTGCTATGCCGGTTCTCCATCCTTCGGCGTAATTGATATTATCTTGTGCGCAAAGCTTTCCCTCGTAATCAATCAATTTCCTTACGTCATGAGCACCGACAGCCTTATGTTCTTTCTTTTCTTTTCCTTGATTGGTAATGGCATTGAGCTTTGCCTCTTCTCCGTAGGTCTCTTGAAGTGTAAAGTGCAGATATGCTTGAGTAACTTCTTTGGAAGCACCTATCATCTTCGCTGTACCGTTATTGAGCCAAATAGCAGTTTTGCAGAGGCTCTGAACAGACCCCATATCATGGCTCACGAAGAGCAAAGTCCCTTTTTGCTGAAAATTACGAATAAATCGCATGCATTTTTGAGTAAACACTGCATCACCGACAGCTAATGCCTCATCGATCAATAAAATGTCAGCGTCAACATGTGCAATTACTGCAAAGGCAAGACGTACATACATACCGCTTGAATAGAACTTGACCGGTTGTTCAATAAACGCACCGATATCAGCAAAAGCGGCAATGTCGTTAAAGCGATGGTCGATCTCCTTCTTGCTCAATCCCAGAATTAAGCCGTTCAGATATACATTTTCCCGCCCGGAAAAATCGGGGTTAAAGCCCGCTCCCAACTCGAGCAACCCGGCCACACGACCGTTGGTTTCCACTGTGCCGCTTGTTGGCGCGAGCGTCCCGCAGAGAAGTTGCAGCAACGTCGATTTTCCGGAGCCATTACCCCCAATGATGGCAATAGTGTCTCCCTTCCGCACGTCAAATGAGATCTCTCCCAGAGCCCAGAACTCCTGGGCGTATTGCCTGACGGGTCTGTCAAACAGGCGCTGTAGGCGTGGATATATGGATTGCCTGAGACGATCCTGTGGCTTGTCATAAATTTGATAGCACTTGTTCACCCCGTTCACTCGAATGGCGACATCGTCACCACTCGTAGCGTCAGGCTCTTTCAATTTCGCCGGAACGTTACTCATATGAGTAGTCCGTCTTATCAGAGGACATCAGCAAACCCTTTTCGCGTTTTCTGAAACCACCAGAACCCACTCCATGCAATGCCGAGACTGGCAATGAGATACCATCCCCATCCCAGCCAATCGAAGCTCTGCCCGAAAATGAGAACGTCACGGCCGGATTCGATCACGAAGGTCAATGGGTTCAGTTTCATCCAGGCTTGGAGCTCCGTCGGCGCGGCAGAAAGAGGGAAAAATACCGGAGACACAAACAACAATGTCGTCGTCACGATGCCGGTGGTCTGGGCTATGTCTCGAATATAGACTCCAAGAGAAGAGAGGAACCATGCCGCCCCGACCGTCGCGCAGACAAGGGGCAGCAAGATAAGTGGGAAAAGAATGATGGTCCAGGGAACCATCCCATGGGTGAGTAGTAACGCAGCCAGCAGCACGGCGAAACTGATGGCGCCATGAAACACCGCAGATCCCATGGCGACCCAAGGCAAAATTTCCAAGGGGAACACCACCTTTTTGACATAGTTGACGTTTGACAGGATGAGGCTGGGCGCACGATTGACGCATTCGGCAAAGATGCCATGCACAATCATTCCGACAAAGAGTGCCAGGGCAAAATCGGTCATGCTGCCTTCTGCCATGCCAGGCCATCTTGCGCGAAACACGACTGAAAACACAAAGGTGTAGATCGTCAACATCACCAAGGGGTGGAACAAGGACCATCCCAGTCCGAACAGGGATCCACGATACCGTCCGAGCACTTCCCGTTTGGTCATTTGAAAAGTGAGCGAGCGATTGCGCCAAAGGCTTTCAGCAATTTCGATCGGAGATGTGGAAAAGCGCTGCATCAGAAGCACAAGACAAGAAACTCTATGAATTCAAAACATCGTTTCTTTTGAGACTCGCAGCATATAGATCTGTTGGCCATGGGGCATGAGTTCTCCTTCCGCTCCATTTCGCATGAGGGAAAGTCTAAGAAACAATAACAGTTTCCTCCAGGGTCCCTGCCGTCGAAGAGGCAATCGATAAGCCGTCCATAGGCGTCGTACTGGACCCTGCCCTAAACAAGAAACGACCCCATCAAGTAGTTCTAGACTGCCACTTGAGCAGTCCATCGTTTCCCCTCTCATGCGTTCATGAAGAGCCTGTGCTTGGCCTATTGTTGCCAACATGTGATCCCGGATATTCGACAGACGCTTTCGAGCAGCGGAAAGATGGACTAATCTGTCCAATGTGACAGCTCCAATCTGATTCCTTGAATGTTGGCGATATTGAACAAGCGGCTCATCGATGTATCCGATTCGACCGCAAGCAGCAGCACAAAGTGCCAACCACCAATCGTGCAGAATGATTTTGTCAGGGATCGGAGTGGCGAATTCCAAAAGTGCGCGATTAATTAAGACGGCACAACCAGTGACAAAGTTTTGAGTCGAAAGAACCTGTAGGGGATTGTGTGCTTCATGCTCTAATTTTTCATAACGCATGAAGGATGGATGTATTTGCTGAAGGGTTTGGTCAACTACTTCCAAATCCGAGTAACAGAGCAAGGGTGTCCCAGGCGCATATTGTCTTTCCATTTCGTGTAGAGACTGAAGCTGCCTGACAATCTTACATGGCAGCCAAATATCATCCTGATCGCAGAAGAAAATTGCATCAGCGCCTTCCGCTAATGCCGCGCGCATCAAGACGCCGAAATTCCCCGTCGTCCCCAAACAACCTAGCTGATCCTGCACATAGCGAATGCGCGCGTCCTTCTTGGCCAACTTCTTAAGAAGGTGCCTCGTATTATCCTGAGATCTGTCATCTCTCACCAACAACATCCAATTTGAAATCGTTTGTCGCTGAATGCTCTTGACTTGGTCGCAAAGATATTTGTCCCCATTGTAAGTCGCCATGAGGATAACGATTTTTTTCGCTGCAAGCATGATGTTTAGCGTTTGTCTTTAAAGAAACAACGCACGAACTTTTCGAAGTCTTGAAGCGCTTAGCCCTCATGGCGCCGCGAACATGAATCAGTCGTTGTGCTATTCAACGGAGTAATGCTTTGTGTTTTTTGAGCGGAGAGGGGAGTTCCTTTGGCCTTGATATCTGATTGTGATAACTAGTATCATTTCAAAGTTACACATTTACGATCTTGATTGTCAAGCCAGGGAAATTGTCCGTTCACCTGGCAAAGGCAGGAGACGCGGAAGTCTCTGGTTGCGGAAACTTGTCAAAGCATGACAAGGAGGTAGCGACTCGCCCTTAGAGTGTAACGGGAGGAACATTCTTCCTGACGAGTTGCACCAAACCCAAGGCGCAAGGGCATTACCACTCTTTTGGAGACCCGCGCAAATCCTCTCAATCGCTGTTTTACGAGAAAAGCAACGGCAGTTGGCAAGGTCTTCCATGGAGTGTACCCACCACATTTTCCGCGAGCACGCCGTGCTGGTATTTGAATAGGCAATTTCCTACTCTTCATACAGTCAATATATGATTCTGCGATCATCTTCCTGCTTTCCTGTTTACTGCGGTGTACCTGTCAGGTCGAAGACTTCGAAGGTTTCGAACCTTTCTCCGACCGGATGGCGGGCGCATGGGTGTTTATAAAGAGGAAAGCTTGCAACTGAACGTCTTTGCTGTTCCCTGCAAAATCGTATGGCCGGCATTTTCCTTGGTTTTCTTTGTTACTTGTTTCTGCATGTCCAACATCATACCGCCATTTCAATCACCGGATGAGCTTGATCACGTAAAGCGGGCTTATCTTCTCACTAAAGGGACTTTCATACTGCATGCGCCCGAGGGGGGGAAACCTGGTGGAATGATCGACTCTGGGTTGTCCTCATACATTGAGGCATATGACAATCTACGCTTTCATTCCGATCGGAAGATTTCTGCTGACCAGATTTCTGCGGCAAACGCCATCAGTTGGACAGGCATCAAACAGTTTAGCCAAGCTCGTGTGACAAGTTATTATTTCCCACTTATCTATGCGCCTCAGGCCGTTGGTCTCGTACTTGGTGAAGCGTTTGGGTTTTCGGTCGATAAATCTTTTAGGCTTGCACGACTTCTTGCTCTCTTGGTTTCAAGCCTATTAGCTTGTAGTGCCTTCTTAATCTACCCCCCTTCTCCTTTAGTTGGAGCGCTTCTGGTCATTCCGATGAGCGTATTCCAATTTGCATCGGCCAGTTTAGATGGCATGTCAACTGCGATGTCGATCTTCGCCATTTCGTTATTCATGCGGATCGTGGATGAGAGGGAACATGCCAAGCCATGGCGTTTGTATTGTTTAAGCGCTAGCGTGATCCTTGTCGTATCGAGCAGACCTTATATGGTGCCTTTAATAGGTTTAATTTTTGGAACCTACCTTTATACCGGCAACAGAAAGAGCTTATTGGCCGGCGGCGTCGCCTTATCCTTTGTTGTTTTATGGTGGATTGTCGCGATACGAGGCACCACCGGTACTAGACTTGCCATTAAAACGCCTATTTCAACTGTCATATCTTATTACGTCGCAGATCCTCTTTCTTTCCTAAAGATCTTACATGCCACATTCAGTCAATACGGAAGGCCTTACTTAGAATCTTTCTTGGGGATTTTGGGCTGGCTTGATGCTCGATTTACTGAGAAGATTTACGAGAGTTTCCTCTATTTCCTTTTAACAATAGGGATATTTTCTGTCTCGTTTCGATACTCTAAGCAGGAGTTGCCGGCCAGAATGCTGCTGAGTCTTTGTGCATTGTTGTCCTTCATCCTTGTATTCCCTACAGTTCTTTTGACGAATACACATCCTGCAAGCATTATCGAAGGCGTTCAGGGGCGGTATTTCTTGATCCCGGCACTTCTCCTGTCATACAGCCTTATGTGCAATTCCAGAAGAGAGAGCTGCCGCATGTATTTGGTGGGCTTTCTCCTGCTGTCGGTCCTCCTTCTATATTCTACATTTCATACAACCACCTTATTGTTGAAAAGATATTATGTTTCTTCTGAACAGTCTTTGACATTACAGAATCATGAGACAGTGTTTCCTCAAATTTGGCCTGGCTACCCACCATGATACCTCATACGAACGACACTCACGCGAACTTACACTGGAGCTGGCATGTACTGGTTGCCGCAGCGGTCTTGCTGATCGGTACGGCCGCGCTGCTTTCTAATCTTCAAGCGACGCACATTCAACTCAGTCATGACCGGCAACATCTCCTTGCCACATTTTGCGTCATAACTGGAATCACCTGTCTCGTCCCCTGGTCGCTGCGCCGAGTTCTCTCTCGTGATTGGCGTACCTCGCTGGCGCGGCATGCTCATCGTACTGCGTCCCCGGCTCGCGAGATCACGCCGCCCTTTCCTCCTCGTCTGCAGACTGCCTTGTGGCTTGCCCTTGCTCTGTGGATGGCTTGGGTCATGAAGAGCCTGATTCTCGACGATCGTCTGGCAGCAAGGTTGACATTGGAAAATGGCCTCCTGCAAAACATCACGGTCCTCTGTTATGGCGCTGCAGCGATTTTTTTCTTTGCGCTGCTCCTGCGGGTCCTCCGCCCGCACGAGCCGCCCGGACTTCAACGGTGGTGGTTTCTCATCCTCGGGCTTGGCTGTTCGGTGGTGGCGGGCGAGGAGATCAACTGGGGCCAGAGCTTGATTCAGTATGAAACGCCCGACTTTCTGGCCAGCACGAATATTCAGCAGGAAGTCAACCTCCATAATATTGAACTTCCCGGATTGCCCGGCAGGCATTGGTCCAATGTTGTGCTCTGGGGAATCTCGTTCCTGGGAGGAGTCGTGATTCCAATCTCCTTATTGGCAAGCACGCAGATCAGGCGTCTGACCTGGATCGCGGAAATCCCTGTCCTTCCCTGGGTCAGCCAAGGCTATTTCTTGGCAGCCGCTCTCATCCCCCGAGACGGGGACATGCTGGGACGGCTGAGCCGCGACAATATTCCCTCCGAGCTCAGAGAAGTGACGATCGCCTTGGCCATGCTGATCTGGGCATGGGTATTCTGGCGGCAACAAGACACTAGACCGGCTGATCCGAGGATCATACACTCCGAGGTGACGACTCGATGAAGCGCGAACTCACTTCCTGCCGAAATGGCCGAGCAAAGCGCGCATTCCGTGGGAACGACGTCCATGAAGTAGCGTCCCAGCCGATTGTGGCCAGATGATCCGACAGCACGTCTGCGCCAGCCGCGCCGTTGCAGACATCAGTGGCCCGGTTCGAATTTCATCGGCTTCGACACATCCGGGACGAAGACCGTCAGGATCTATCTCTAACGTGAACAACGGACGAGTTGTTATGGACACCGACATGGGGCAGGTTGTTCGAATCGGATTCATCGGGTGCGGGCGCGTTACGGATGAGTTGCATCTGCCGGCTTTGAAGCAACTTCACGGAGCAGAGATAGTGGGGTTAGCCGATACGGACCCCGATGCGCTGCGACGGGCTTCGCGGCACGTCCGCGCCACGCATTTAGTAGCGGACTATCAGGATCTGCTTAAGGTGGACTCTATCGATGCCGTCGCCGTCTGTGTGCCGCCCCAACGGCATGTGGAGGTCGCCCTGGCTGCGATGGATGCGGGCAAACACCTGCTCATCGAAAAACCACTGGCATTGACACTGGAGGATTGCGATCGACTGATCACGCGAGCATCATCCACGAACCGAACCGTGATGGTAGGATTCAATACGCGCTGGCATCGGTTGGCTCGTCATGCGCGAGCGCTGATCCAACAGGGTGGATTGGGACCGCTGGATCTAATCCGCAGCGTCCGGACGGGTTCCCATCACACAGTTCCCGAATGGCGAAAGACCCGCGCGAATGGTGGAGGAGTACTGCTGGACCTGGCTATTCATCACTTTGATCTGTGGCATTACCTGGTCCAAGCGGAAGTGGAAGAAGTCACCGCCTACACTCGGTCGGAATTGTGGGAGGATGAGTCGGCCACAGTGATAGCCCGGATGAGCAACGGGGCGCTAGCAACCATCGCCTGTGCGGAACGGACGAATCAGAACAACACTATAGAGATCTGCGGGCGTGCAGGCTCCCTTACCTTGTCATTCTACCGATTCGACGGCCTGGAATACGCCTCGGAGACAGATATCCCAGGGAGTATGCGAAGCCGGATGGACGCGGCGAAGCGCCTTGTCCGGGAACTGCCGCAGGCGATCTTGCGTTTGAGGCATGGAGGAGAATGGTTGCTGTCTTATCGGGAGGAGTGGCGGCACTTTCTTGCCAGCCTTCGACAAGGCAGCCCGGCAGGCTGTAGTCTAAATGATGGCCGGCGAGCGCTTGCCGTGGCGATGGCAGCCATGGAGTCGGCCTCAACTGGTAGAAGCGTGAAGGTTCCTCGATCATGAGAGGCGCATGATAAACAGCGGCAATTTCCCTTCGAAGGGATTGCAGACTAGCCCACCTGTGCCGTTGTTTTCGATCATTGTCCCGACATGGAATAGACCGCGTGAACTTCGGGTCTGTCTTAGCGCGTTGGCAAGGCTGGACTATCTTGAGTCGTGTTTCGAAGTGATTGTGGTTGACGATGGGAGCGAGCCAGCGCTCGACGCGACGGATTTCAATGGACTCGGTGATCGAGTAACATGGCTGCGCCAACCCAATGCGGGACCTGCAGCGGCCCGGAACGCCGGCGCCGACAAGGCCCACGGCGAATACCTTGCCTTTACCGATGATGACTGCCGGCCGGCTCCTGGCTGGCTCAACGGATTCGCCCGCGCGTTCCAGCAAGCGCCGCAGGCTTTGGTCGGAGGCTGCACCACCAACGGGCTGCCCGGCAATGTCTATTCGACCGCGAGCCAGGTGATCGTTGATGCTGCGAGGGCCTATTTTATCGCGACGAACAGCAAACTACAGTTCTTTGCGTCAAATAATTTGGCTCTGCCGGCCGATCTTTTCCGCGCTCTCGGAGGGTTCGATGTGTCCTTTCGAACGTCGGAGGATCGGGATTTCTGTGATCGGTGGTTAGGGGAGGGGTACAAACTCGTCTATGCTCCCGATGCGGGGATCCAGCATTGTCACGAGTTGACCTTAGCGCGATTTTGGCGCCAGCATTTCGGCTACGGGAAGGGCGCCAGTCACTTTCACCGCGCACGTGCTCAACGGGGGGCTGAACCTTTTCGTCCCGAGTTGTCGTTCTATCGCAATGTGCTCCGATACTCATTGACGCATGACGAGCGGATGCTTTCCCTTGCGGCGTTGCTCTTCGTGTGGCAAGTCGCAAATACGGCCGGATATGTGTGGCAACGTTGCCGGCATAAAATGGCAAACTCACAATGACGCAACCATGATGACTATTGCGCGACGCACTACACACACGCCCTGTCAACGCGACTCCAAGGCCCCTGCATGTCCGCGATGTGATATGCATCGCCTGATGTCTCTCTGCGCGTGCTGAGCGTCAGCCTGCGGGTACGCCATCATCGGTTCGGCATTGGTCGCTGAAGGGCGCCCAGGAAAAGTCGAGAGCGTGGTTAAGCTGACCCACTCAGTTCGAGGTCTGCAATTTCCTCATCTCCTCTTCGTTGAAGAAATGTTGAATATCCGGAGCGGTCGTATCACCCAAATGCCGAAAAGCCGCCTCGACCATGAATGGTGCGATCGGCAACAGGTCCTTGGAACTATCGACAGTCTTCGTCTCGCCTCGCCACAGTTCTACCAGAGGACCAGTGGAATTCGACTTTTTAAAATCCACGACGACGATCACCAGTTGATGCGTGTACATGCGTGGTCCCGTTGAGGTTGGAGCAGATCCGGTCGTCATCGTAGAGCTTATGCTGGTCCCTGAACCACTCGAACTCGCCCCTCCACCCGTTTTGGATGTCCCTTCTCGCGTTTTGTATAAGAGAAAGACTCCCAGATGCGCTGTTTGCGGGCTCGTCTTCTTATAATCTCGCGCGTCCATCCGACGCGCCACCAGTTCGGCGTACTTGGGGAACGACGGATCTTTCTCGACTTCAACAACGGGAAGCACGGCATAGGTGACATGGGAGGGAATCAACGTATCAGCGTTGCTTGTTCCCGTTGCGGTCACGACAAGGGTGGGAGAGCATGCGATAGAAGTCAACACAAGAACGAGCAGCACAAAACCGGCAGCACCATACATAATTCTCCTGATCTTGTTCATGATCACCATCTTTTTCAAAGCGATTGACAGAAGATGCACTTCACCAGCGCATTTAACATATCTTGAGCACGTGCCTGGAGCGACTGACTGAAATGTCTGAGCGATTCAACCGCCACATTGTCACACATCACCTTGCGTCGTACCAGAGGGCTGACGGCCGTGAGAACGGTCATCTTTTCATCGTGACGTTTCTAGCAATGTGGCCACGACCATGAGTCCTACTCGCCCCGTCCTCGAGTTGTTTCACGGCTGCAACTCGGACGAGTTCATCAAACATGGCCTGTACAGGGATAGCTCCGATATAGCGCGCTTGCAAGCTCGCTATACGAAGCCACTTTCAAAACATCCGTCAGTGTGAAGTGCGCATTGCAATAATTCTTGAGCGTCAAGATACCTGTGCTGGCCACCGTAAATGGAAGCAAGCCTGTCAAGATGATCAGCAACGTTAGGGATGGTTAGGGGAAAGCATCCAAGCTTCGGCCTAATAACATCGGTGATTCGCTGCCCGCACTGGGTATATCATACGCCAGAATGGGAAACATAACGTTGAATCGTTCACTCTTGACCGTTGCAGTCATTGTTCCGGTCTATAACGGGGGCGCAAAGTTTCGCGCGAGCCTGGATTCGATACGGCGTGCCGTGCCTCCACCAGATGAACTCATCGTCGTGGGGGATGGCGACACCGATGGGTCATCTCAGTACGCGGAAGCCGTCGGTATTTCCGTCCATCGCTTTCCCATACCCGCAGGACCTGGGCGAGCCAGAAACCTTGGATCGTCCAGGGCGAAGTCGGACATTCTCTTCTTCATCGATGCCGATGTGACGGTTCCTGAGAATAGTATCCGTCTGGTGAGAGAAATCTTTGCTCAGTATGCTGAAGTGGCGGCGGTTATAGGATCATATGACGATCAACCACACGAGACGAACTTTCTCTCACAGTACCGGAATCTGTTGCATCATTATGTCCATCAGAACGGCCGCGAGGACGCGTCAACCTTTTGGGGTGCCTGCGGGGCAATCCGGCGCGAGACATTCCTTGCGATGGGAGGATTCGATGAGACATACACCACACCTTCCATAGAAGACATTGAACTAGGATACCGCCTCAAGAAGGCCGGTCATACGATTCTGCTGTGTAAGTCGCTTCAGATCAAGCATTGGAAACGCTGGACGGTCGTATCGATGATACAGGCCGACTTCTTTCAGCGAGCCCTGCCATGGAGTCAGCTCATACATCGCAATCGCGGCTTTGTGAACGATTTGAATATCGATATCTCTGGGCGTGCCAGTGTCGTGTTGACATTCGGACTTCTTGGCGCTCTATTGCTGTCCTCCTGGCAGCCGCTTCTCTTGGTCGCGGCCGCTGTCATGGGGCTGACGCTCTTTATCCTCAACGTCCGGCTCTACCGGTTTTTCCTGGATAAGCGAGGACTCCGATTTGCTTTACAAACAATCCCGTGGCACTGGTGCTATTTTGCGTATAGCGGAGTTGCCTTCGCGGTTGGAACTTTGAGCCATTTTATCGACCGTCACCATCGCCTGGAGAAGCCTGCATTGCACCTCCCGCCAGAATCACTGCGTTCGGAATCACGGGTAGAGAAACGCTCATGAGCCCAGAATCTTCTGTCATCATCGGCGCCGGACCGGCTGGACTGACGGCAGCCTACGAGTTAGGGAAACGTGGCGTAACCTCCACAGTGCTTGAAGCCGGCGATCAGGTCGGTGGGATATCTAAAACCGTCAGCTACCATGGATATCGTTTCGATATTGGTGGTCATCGATTCTTCTCTAAGGTCCCCTTGATCAATGAGTTGTGGAATGAAATCCTCGGAGAAGAGTTTTTACTCCTCCCACGGATTTCACGCATTTACTACAACCGGCATTTCTTCGACTATCCCCTGAAACCGCTGAATGCGCTGACCGGTCTCGGTCCAGTCGAATCGTTTCTTATCGGTTTGAGTTACCTCAAGGCCAAGTTTTTTCACATCCACGACGAAAAAACCTTTGAACAGTGGGTGTCCAACCGCTTTGGGCATCGGCTCTTCAATATCTTCTTCAAGACCTACACGGAAAAAGTCTGGGGCATTCCCTGTACGGAGATCTCGGCGGATTGGGCTGCACAACGAATCAAGAATTTATCTCTCAAACAAGCCGTTCGGAATGCGTTATTTGGAGCGAAACAAGGCATAGATGGATCGACACTGACCTCGCTGATCGAGCAGTTTCACTATCCCCGCTTTGGTCCGGGGATGATGTGGGAACGTTGTCGGAGCTTGATCGAACATCAGGGTTCCCAGACAGTTCATGGAGTGAAGGTCGAGCGTATCCGGCACCGTCACGGCCAAGTCGATTGCGTATCCGGACGGAGCGTACACGGTGAGCAGCTTGAGTATGACGGTCGGCACTTTGTGTCGACCATGCCGCTGCGTGAACTCATCCATGCGCTGGACCCATTGCCTCCGGACGAAGTGCTCAAGGCTGCACAAGACCTCCGCTATCGGGATTATCTCACCGTGGTGCTGGTAGTGGACCGCGAGTCGGTCTTTCCAGACAACTGGCTCTATGTCCATTCGCCGGAAGTGAAGCTGGGGCGGATTCAGAATTACAAGAACTGGAGTCCCTACATGGTGCCGGATCCATCACGGACCTCACTAGGATTGGAATACTTCTTGTGGGACAAGGACGAGGAATGGTCATGGCCGCAGGAGCGTCTCATTGAGCTTGGCGTTCGAGAATGTACGCAAATCGGGTTGATCGATCCCCTGGAAATCAAAGATGGAACGGTGGTACGTATGGAGAAGGCCTATCCTGTCTACGATCAAACGTATCAAGACAGTGTCGCCACCATCCGGCGGTATCTGGAGACCTTTTCGAATTTACAGACCATCGGGCGAAACGGGCTGCATCGGTACAACAACCAAGACCATTCAATGCTGACCGGAGTGTATGCGGCCGGCAACATCCTAGGAGAAAGGCACGATGTCTGGTCGGTCAACACTGAGAAGGAATACCATGAGGAAGAACGGGTGGCCAAGCCGAATGCAGGCGATCGGCTTGCGCCAACACGTGTCAGCGTATCGGTCGATGAGCTGATTGAGCAATCTGAAGATGAAGTCATCGAAGTCGCCTTCGCGAAAATAGATCCACTCGCCTTAGGGGTCGCCGTAGGCGTTGTGAGCGGTCTCGGACTCTTCCTCGCATCGGCCGTCCTGTTACTCAAAAGTGGGCCCATAGTTGGACCGATGTTGTCATTGCTTGGGCACTATTTAATCGGGTTCGAAGTCACATGGGCTGGTGCATTTCTAGGGCTGCTTGAAGCCGGGTTTGCAGGGAGCGCGATCGGAGCCACTGCAGCCGCACTCATAAACTGGACGCTTAAGGCCTACGCAAAGATTCTGCGGTGGCACGGAGAGTGTGATGACCGTCGCCATCTGCTGGACAAGATGTAATCCACCAGCGTGAAAGTGGGTGAAACGATGACACCACAACCAAGACAGACGGACGAGATAAGTCACACCATCGCAAGGATCAAGGCAGACGCGCTGGCTCTGGTCTGCGCCGTGATCGGGGGAGTGGGGCTCTTTGCAATGACAGCGTGGCTGGTGATCAAAGATGGTCCGAAGGCCGGACAACACCTTCAACTTCTCTCTAACTATTTTGCCGGCTACTCCGTCACATGGCCAGGGGCGTTAGTAGGACTCATATATGGAGCCATCACTGGGGGAATTGTCGGGTGGGTCATTGGACGAATCTACAATAGTCTGGTGAATACACGTAAACTATAGTGTCAACAAGAGAAAGTTAATTGTCACACGAATGACGCCTGGAAGAGCAGAATGGGTTTACTGACAACGACAACGGGACGTCGCATGATGGATGGAACCGCTCGGATCTTCCTAGCGGATCTCCTGTTCCCGCTGACGGCCCTTATTACGACCGGCTTCTTAACAAGACAGCTTGGCCCACAGGGCTATGGGTTACTGGCCCTCACGTTGACCACAATCATTTGGGTTGAGAGTGCCATCACTTCATTTTTTTCCAAAGCTACCATTAAGTTTGTGGGAGAAACGAGCGATTGGAAACCCCTCGGATCCATGATTGTTCGTCTCAGTTTGAAGGTTGGGATCGCAGCTATGGTTCTTGTATGGCTTCTTGCCGCACCGATCAGCGCTCTTCTGAATGAACCGGATTTGGCATGGTATCTTCGCGTGTGCGCAATCGATATTCCTATCTTCTGTCTAGGGCAAGCCTATCGATACGTCTTGATTGGAACAGGCAATTACCATGGCGGCGCAGTCGCGAGAGGCGGCCGTTGGCTGGCCAGGATGTGTCTCATGGTGGTACTTGTGGAGGCAGGTCTTTCCATCACGGGGGTATTACTCGGTGCAATCGGGGCGTCGGTTGTAGAACTCTTGCTCAGCAGACGGTACCTCGGTTCCGGGATGTTTATCAAGCCACCGCGATTGTCCATCCCGATCCAGCGCTACGGGGCTCAATTGTTTCTTTCCTCCCTCTGTCTCATTTTCTACAACGGTATGGATCTGTTTATGCTGAAGATCCTCGGGGGCACCGTTACACAGGCCGGCATCTATAGCGCAGCCCAAAGTCTCTCGCTTCTCCCTGGGTTGTTTTCCTGGACATTTTCGTCTTTGCTTCTAGCCACATTGAGCCGTCAACTTGCCGATCGCCAAGGGGAACAAGCCAAGGAGCTTGCTCGTGATGCCATGCGCGTTACATTCTGGCTCGTCCCGGTCGCAGCAATTATTGCCGGCTCGGCGCCAGAGATTGTACGGGTCGTGTTCGGTTCCGTGTTTGCTCCGGCAGGACCTCTGTTAGCGCTATTGATTGTCGGGGCCATCGCGAATGTGATGCTGATGGTGTCTTTAACGATTATGACGGCAGCCGGATTACCAGCCAGAACGGTTATGTTCACTGCTCCGTTGGTCCCATTAGCCCTGGGGGGTCACCTCTTGCTGATCCCTCGATTGGGGGAACAAGGAGCCGCACTCGTCACCGTTGGGGTCTCATTATTTGGCGCCTCTGCTGCCGTCGCGAGTGTGTATGCTCTGTGGAAGGTCTGGCCACCGATCGGGTCCGTCCTGCGTAGCTTGGTGATCGGTCTTATCGTTGGTACGGCTTCAATAGTATGGCAGACCTCCGGGTTATTCATCTTTGCAAAGCTGATAATTCTCGGAATGATGAGTGCACTTGGTTATTGGTTGATCGGGGAATTTCGCCACGGGGAGATTGCCGCAGTTCGATCATTGTTGCTTCGAAAAACTGAACCCGTACAGGTTCCCTAAGCGAGTTCGTTGGCTATATTTTTGGGGAGGGCAACAGCCCGCGGCAGCTGGCATAGGGGTCAATTGCAGAGCCGGGAATTCACGATATGACCGAGCAGAAGCTACCCTCGATGTCGGTGATCATCGCGACACCAGACCGATATGCGACAATCCGTAAAACAATTCAGCATCTGTCGTCCCAAACGATCCACGACCAACTTGAGGTCGTCATCGTGGCGTCGTCAAGGGAGAATCTTCAATTAAATAACGAGGAACTGGCGCCATTCCTGAGCCATCAAGTTGTTGAGCTGGGGTCAATCCCGTCTATTGGGAGCGCCAATGCTGAGGGAATTCGGCGAGCGAAATCTCTGATCGTGGCGCTTGCCGAAGATCACTGTTTCCCTGATCCGAAATGGGCCGAGAGACTGCTTGCCGCACACCGGGGGCCCTGGGCCGCTGTTGGACCTGGGGTTCGAAATGCAAATCCGAACACAGCGGTGAGTTGGGCGGATCTGTTGATTGGATACGGCCCTTGGCTGACCCCCTCTCCTTCCCGGGAGGCAGAATTCTTGCCGGGTCACAATTCCAGTTACAAGCGAGAGGTGTTGCTGGAATACCGGGATCAACTCGATCGGATGATGGAAGCCGAAACCGTGCTCCACTGGGATCTCCGAGGAAAGGGGCATCGTCTCTATATGGAGTCCACCGCGAGTGTCGCCCATACCAATTTTTCTCTGTGGTCATCGTGGATACCGGCCCAATTCTACAATGGCCGCCTGTTCGCCGGGACAAGAGCTCGGCAGAAACCGCTGACATGGCGCTTCGTGTTCATCATGGGATCACCGCTCATTCCGGCGGTCCGCTTATGGCGAATCTGGGCAGGGCTCCCTTCCAAGGAGTTGAAGGTCCGATTTCTGCGTTGCATTCATTCGTTGGTCATTGGGTTGGCGGTCGATGGCGTAGGGCAGATGATCGGCTATGCTTTTGGAGCAGGCAATGCTCTTGAGCGAGTTGCCAAATATGAGATGGACCGATTTCGACATGTCCGAGAGCAGGATCGTGTAGATATATTTGGAGCCTAATTCATGAGTGCCTGGCGATGAAGTCCGAAGAACTGCGTTGTCTTAGAATTGGAATGATTGGTGGCGGTCGCGCCGCAATGACGCTGGGACTTGGTGATGACTCTAGACTCTGATGGGGAGGGTCGTCATTTGAAGACTACTTTCCGTAAGCCTGCTGCCGGGAGTTCGACCTCGCCGAACTCGGATTCTCCCTTGAACTTCCCGTCGATGGCCAATCCGAACTCACCGGTCTTACCATTCGTCAGGGTAATCGTGAGGGTAGGAAGGGTTTTATCTACTCCCGGCTTGATGTCGATTTGTCTAATTGATTCGAATTTCACATTGACTGTGGCGGTGCCGCGCTTAACCGGTACATATCGTAGTTCGTGAGGGACAAATGCGGTTTCACTCACTTTCTCTTCCCAGTAAAAATTGATGTTCTTGACGTCGCTGTCTAGTCCTTGCGCGTCGGTCACCACGGCAGAAAAAATCTTCTCAGTCTTCGACTGCGCCAGAGGCTGGTTCGACACATAGCCGAAGCTGAGCGCGATGGCGATGCCACACACACAGAGGTACCGGGTCAATAGTGAACGGTTCACGTTGTTTCTTCTACCAAAGTAACCATACACGGCTGGAAACACTTTACTCCATCCTCGAATATTACCGAAGCGCATAACTGATCGGCATGAGAATAGCCACTTGCGGTTTTCCTAAAGGATGATCCAATTTCAACGGAGACGCGCGTCTGAGAGTCTCGATGGCGTCGTTGTCCAGAATCAAGCGTCCCGAGCTTTCATGAACGTCGATCATCAACACCTGACCATCGTCTTTGATGACTGCACGTAGAACAACTTTCCCTTCCCAGTGATTGATCCGAGCCATGTGGGGATAGTTCTTGAGTTGATCGAGCCGACCCAACAAGGCTTTCACAAGCCATCCATAGTCGGCATTGGCTGGACCAGTCTGAATGATTGTCTGCTCCACTGCTGGCTGCTGCGAGCGCACCGTCGGCTCGCCGACCGGCTCTACCGAGGCATGCTGAACGGCGGCTTCGAGCGGCTCCGTCACGACCGGTTCTGCCGTTTGGGTCACTGCCGATTGTGTCGCGATCACCCGCGACTCTTGTACAACAGCCTCTCGCTCCACCGTGGGAGCCATGCTTGAGATGGTTTCGCTAGGTCGGACAGCCTGTGTGACGACAGAAGCCGTCTGATTGACGGTAGTTACCTCGCGTTGCACAGTTTGCGGAACGGCTCGCACAGGCTGGACTACTTGCTTTGGTGCCTCAATGATCGGCTGAGCAGGCGCGGGATGGGTCTCCGCAACCCTCGGCGTTGGCGGAGTCGGCTTGGCTTCCGGGAGAGTGTCCACTTTTGGTTGAGTGTGCGGAGCCTCGACAATCGCCACGCGCCACGTAAATGGATCGGGTTCGAGCGACATATGTAGGCCTGAAACCAGAGCCAGTGCCCCCGAGCCCATAATCGCATGAAACACCATGGAATAGATCCAGCCTTGCCGGTGCAGACGCACATGATCTGGGTGGTTCGGGAAGAGAGTGGTCATGATTTCACCACTTCAAGGCTGACCTGTCCGAACCCGAGACTTCTGATTTCATCGACGACTTGGACAAAGCGTTCCAGAATCGTGACCTTGTCGGCTCGAACGACGACCAACGATTCTCTTGGATGCTGAGCAAGCACAGGCTTCAACCCACTCGCTGGAACTGCTAAATCGTTGAGATACAATTGCCCGTCCGCCGTCAACGTAATGACAAGGGGCACATCTTTCCGGTCTGCGGCTTCCGACGCTTTGGCTAAATCAACGGGGATCTGGCCGGTGCTGATGAACGTCGCGGTCGTCAATACGATGACGAGCAGGACCAGCATGACGTCAACCAATGGGATGACGTTGATTTGATTCAGTTCATGATCCATGTTGCTGTTGAACTTTATACAGCGTGATGAGCTCGATGACGCGTCTCCGCAGCACGTTATTCATGACGACGCAGGGAATGGCTACAAGAAGACCGACCGCAGTGGCCTTGAGTGCCAGGCTTAGGCCCACCATAATGGAGCTCACGGCGATTGTCTTGGATACGCCGATCGTATGGAACGTCAGCATGATTCCGAGGACGGTTCCCAGAAGGCCGATGTACGGAGCATTGGCCGCAACGGTGCCGATGATGACCAGTCGTTTCGTGAGGGCGATCTCAAAGAGCTGTTGATTCGGGTACTGAGCAAGATCCACTCGTCGATAAAACTGCCACCGCTCGACTGCCACCGCGATAGCCCATACGCTTAAGACCAACAACAGTCCGATAACACCGTAATCGACGATCTCTTTCAGCGCATCCATGATTCATATACCTCGACAATTTCGTAATTTTGATAAGGCTTCTCAATACCACTGTTTCATGAGCTCTGTCAATGAGAAAGTTCAGAGTTCAGCGCGCCTTGTCAGGGTTTGATCTGATGGGACCCGAAGCGCCTGTCGTACTCAACCGGACGCTGCGCGTCAATTACGGCAGCGAGAACAGAGACCGTAGAGTTCAAGGCGGTGGGTTTTGATGGTGAATCCGTTTCGGGTAGCGACTTCTTCCTGTAGCCGCTCAATTTCCTCGTTTTCAAATTCCACAATCTTTTCACAACCGGTGCAGATGAGGTGATCGTGGTGGCCCTTGTGCGAGACGTTATCGTATTTCGTCTGAGAGCCGAAGTGCCGGGCTTGTGCGAGACCGGCATCGCAGAACAGATTCAGCGTCCGGTAGATGGTTGCCAATCCAAGATGAGGATCGGCCTTCGCCAGCTGGTGATACATCGCTTCAGCCGTAATGTGCTCTTGCCGGAGAAAGGCATTCAAAATTAATTCCCGTTGGCGAGTGAGCTTGAGGTGGTTTTTGCCCAGGTGTTCCTTCAGTGCTTCCATTTCCTTCGCATGCTTCTGTGCCATGACGGACCTCCGATGACCCCTCATTAAAGACGAAACTAGCCGGCCGGTCAAGGGGTGTCGCGTGCGAACAGCACAGAGGGGTCGAATTGACGGACATCTCCGGGGCTGTCTATAGTGCCCCAGTGTCCCTTCAAATAGGCGGAACGATCGCGCGACGACCTGCATGCGCAAACCCAATCAAATCACGGTTGACCGGGCGCTCTTACTCTATGTTCTGCATCTGGCGGAGCCGCACGGGCTGCTCAGCGATGTGAAGCTGCAGCAACTGTGTTTCCTGTGTGAATTACAGATGTTCGGGAAGGGCTTCAGAGGCTTTCACTTCGAATTCTTTCGGTTTGCCTATGGGGCCTTCAGCAAGGATCTCGACAACGACCTCACGTCCCTACGCCGCAAGGAACGGGTGGAAAATTTTACCCTATCCGACCAGGCACAGGAAGAGGTGATTCCGTTGCTGGAGAAAGGCATTGAAGGGGTGGAGACGAACGAGAAGACCGCTGAGATTTTGAGAGCGGTCGTGCTGGTGTATGGCCCGCAAGGTAGTGGGACGATCACCCAGTCGGTTGAAGCAGTCGAATTGAGTACCCCGCAACAACCAGAGTTCAAGATCCCAATCCGCGATATTGTCTTCCACACGACACTCTTGGTGCCGTCTCGCATTGAGGTGCAGTCGGAGTTCACGCTGTCCGCCGCGATAGAGGCTCGGCTTAATCAGGCGATGGGATATTAACCGAGCGAGACTCGCGGGACGCGCGAGGATAGGCGGGACAGGCAAGACGAGGTAGGAATCCGGATCCAACATAATCACGTCGCGCCTTCCGCGCATATCTCGTGTTTCAGCTGCGACACCTAGAGCCGGTACAGCTCGCCGTATTTTTTCTCTACATAAGACAAGAATGGTTCAGGGTCGAGGCTTTTTCCTGTTACGCGTTGAGCGAGATGGTCCGGTGTGAACATTCGGCCCCAGCGGTGAATCTTTTGTCCGAGCCAACGTTGTAGCACCATTAATTGCCCTGCCGCGATTTCATCCTCTAGATGCGGGATCTCTAGTTTGGCCTGTTCGTAGAATTGAACGGAATAGAGATTTCCGAGCGTATAGGTCGGAAAGTAACCGAAGGCGCCGAACGACCAGTGCACGTCTTGCAGCACACCTTCTGCATCGTCGGAGGGGACAATGCCCAGGTATTCCTCCATTTTCTGGTTCCAAATTCCCGGCAAATCCTCCGGGCGTGTGCGCCCTTCGATAAGATCCTGCTCGATTTCAAACCGCAGCATGATGTGGAGATTGTACGTCAGCTCATCGGCCTCGACTCGAATCAGCGACGGTTTCACACGGTTGATGGCTGCGTAGAATTGGTCCCCATCGAGGCCACGCAATTGGTGATGAAACGTCTGCTGGAGCATGGGATAAAAGAAACGCCAGAATGCCCGCGACCGGCCCACACAGTTTTCCCACATGCGCGACTGGCTTTCATGAATGCCCAGCGAGACTGAGTCGCCCAGCGGTGTACCGAAGTAGCGGGGGTCGAGCCCCTGATCGTACAGCCCGTGCCCGCCTTCATGGATGCAACTGAACAGGCAGGATTGGAGATCGTGTTCGTGCACACGAGTGGTGACCCGCACGTCCGTGGGATGGAACGACGTCGTGAAGGGGTGCGCCGACAGGTCCAGACGCCCGCGCTCGAAGTCGTAGCCCATCGCGATCAGGATCATCCGGCCGAACTCCAACTGGCGTGCCTGGTCGTATGTATGAAATAAAATTGCGTCGTCGATTTGAACCGAGCTCTGCTGAATTTTCCTCAGCAGTGGGACGAGACGTGCTTTGACTTGTGCAAATAAGGGGCGCAATGCGGCTATGGTTGAGCCAGGTTCGTACACATCGAGCAGGGCATTGTACGGCGAGTCTCGGTAGCCGAGGTACTCGGCTTCCTCTCGCTTGAGCGACAAGACCGTGCGGAGATTCGGAAGAAATTTCGAAAAGGCTCGATGTTCTTTCGCCTCCACCCACACTTGCTGCGCCAGCGAACATTCCCGGCTGAGCGTTATGACAAAATCGGAGGGCAGTTTCTTCGCGCGGCTGTAGTCACGCCACACTTCGCGGAGTAATGATCTCGCGGGTTCGTCCCAACCATCCCCCGTGCTTTCACGGATTACACCGGACTCTGGATCGACCCACGTGTCGAGCAACTGTTCAATCTCCGGCGAGACAAATTTTTGATGTGCAATGCCCTGCAGCGTCGAAATCTGCTCAGCGCGGGCCTCACCTCCGCCGGCCGGCATGTAGGTCTCTTGGTCCCACGACAGGAGTGAGGCGGCGCTGTTAATGCGCTGGATCTCCAACAATCTGGTGGTCAGGGCTTCCACGGTCTTCAGGGTTTTCACGGTAGAGTATGTCCTCCAGGAACTGTCAATGCTATGATCCTGCGGATCTGCATCCGCTCAAGTAGTGTACGCAAGGAATCGTTCATTTTCAAACCCGAGGCCGCAGAGAACGATGGATAGACTTGTATCTGCCGACATCGAGACGTATGCCCAGGCTCATTCCATGGCGGAATCTCATCTCTGTCGAGCCTTGCGGGAAGAGACTCAGCGGCGCATGGAGTCTCCGCAGATGATTGTCGGGCCGCTCGAAGGGGCCTTTCTGAAGATGATGACGCAACTGGTGCGGGCAACCAGCGTGCTGGAGATCGGGATGTTCACCGGTTATAGTGCGCTCTGTTTCGCGGAAGCGTTACCAGTGAATGGGACCGTCATGACCTGCGAGATCGATGAAGCATCAGCCGCTCTCGCGCGCCGGTACTTTGCGCGTTCGCCGATTGGGAAGAAGATCGAGATCCGCATGGGGCCGGCGATCGATACGATGCGTGGTCTCAAGGGACCGTTCGATCTGATCTTCATTGATGCCGACAAAACCAACTATGTGAACTACTACCGACGCGCGCTCGATTTGTTATCGCCGCATGGGGTGTTGCTGATCGACAACGTACTCTGGGATGGTGAGGTGCTGAAACAGCCGCCGCCCGATGAGAAGACGGCGGCCATTCAGGAACTGAATCGCGTCGTCTCAACCGATCCGCGTGTCACAGCAGTGCTTGTGACAGTCAGGGATGGGATTTTGGTGATCAGGCCGCAATCATGAAGGCCAATGGCTTGACGCTCGTCAACAAGCATTGTCGCTACTGCCTATGACACCTCAGACAAGCCGGTTGGCCTATGGCGCGGTGATCGCTGCCGCTGTGCTCTGGGGCGGGTCGATCGTGGCCCAGAAGCTGGCTCTGAGTGGGTTCTCAGCCGTTGAAGCGTCGGTTCTGCGGGACATCGGAGGCTTGGCGATTCTTCTGGCCACGTGGTGGTGGCAAGAAGGCACATTGGTCAAGCTGACCAAGGCAGATGTTCGCATGTTGGGGTTGCTGGGGCTCGGCGTATTGGGCAATCATCTGCTCATTCTTATGGGACTCAAATATGTAAGCGGGGCTGTAGGTGGGGTGATCATCGGATCGAGTCCGGTGGTGACTGCGCTGCTCTCGGCGCTGCTGATTCAGGATGTTCCCTTGCGTGCCGTATGGGCGGGTGGACTTCTGTCCTTTGCGGGAGTGGGATTGGTTTCTGTGGCGGGGTTTCAGGCTGCGGGTGATCAGCCGCTGCTCGGCAGCTTCCTGGTCTTTCTCGGTGTGGTGAGCTGGGCCCTCTACAGTATCGGCAGCCGAAAGCTCATGGAGCGCCACTCGGCCTTAACCGTCAATTGGACGACGTTGCTCGTCGCCACCGTTCTCCAAATCCCACTGTTGTGGACTGATCGCAAGATGCTGGATGCGGGACTCGGGTCCGTGGCGCCGGCAGACTGGATGGCGCTTGGGTACCTGGTCCTGTTTGCCACGGCCATTGCACAACAGGCCTGGCTGTTCGGCGTGAAGGGCATTGGACCCTCACGCGCGTCCGTCCTTGGCAATCTGACTCCTGTGGCTGCCGTCGTCCTCTCTGCGGTGTTGTTGAAAGACCCGGTGGGTACCAGTGAAATCTTCGGCATCGCATTGATCTTAGCCGGAGTGTGGGTGGTAGACCGGCAAACATCCCGTCTCACGTAGCAGGCTGCTGAAAAATGAGGACGGGATGAGAGCTGATGATCTTCTGTGCTCGCGCAACGCGCGGCCTCAGAAGACCCTCGTTGAACGCGTGCAGTAGAAGATCAATCAGCCCCCATCCCTGAAGAGAGAACGAGCGAGCTTACAAGGATCATTTATATCGTTCGACGCGCGCGATTGAGGATCAACCAGGCCACCCTTTTGAGAGCAAGTAGTAAACTCGCTGAGGCCTTGCCTGGGAGAGGGCGCGTCTCGGCGCGCCAGGGTTGGGAGGGTGAGAAATCTGGCCTTTTTGAGCAGCCTGCAAAAAATGACTTGTTTCTGCTTCATCCGCCCGATAAAGGAAATAGTCAGGTTATCCTTCCCTGCGCGCATCGAACGAGTACATTCTTATCGTGCGCGTTCTGCGAGCAAGAAGGATGGCCTGGCTGTTTCCGCTCTCCATTCCGCCCTCGCCCTCGGTTCTGTGGTTGCAGTATGATACGCCGCATTATCTAGATAAGGAGCCGCGCATGCTGGAGCAACGCATCGAAGAAGTGAATAAAGCGAACCGCGCGTTCTATGCCGCCTTCGGCAACCTCGATATCAGTGAGATGGACAAGATTTGGGCGCACCAGGAGTATGTCACCTGCATCCATCCAGGTTGGACCTTGCGGTCCGACTGGCCTGCGGTCCGCGATTCATGGGTCTTAATCTTTAACAACACCTTTTCTATGACATTCGAACTGAGCGATGTCACGATTCAGGTAGCGGGCGATTTGGCCTGGGTCGTCTGCATGGAGAACATCACCACCCATCAAGCAGACGAACCTCAGCAGGCGAAAGTATTAGCCACAAATCTCTTCGAGCGCATCGGAGATGAGTGGTTGATGATTCATCATCATGGAAGTGCGGTGATGGGCTAGGTCTGATATCTAGGGCTTCCGATCATTTATTGCCGCGAAGTGTGGTTATTAGCGTGTCGCCCATACGGGAAGCGTTATCACCTGAGCTGCGATGAAACTGCGTTCAGCAACTCTTCTATGGTAAATGGTTTCTTGAGCATGGCATTGGCTCCCAGCTGCTTCGCCGTGTCCAGGTAATCCCACTCCCAAGATCCCCCTGACATCGCAATCATTTTACAGGCGGGTTGGGTTTTATGAAGGAGTGGAATGACTTCCAAGCCATCCATGTTCGGCATGAAGACATCGACGAGCGCCAGATCTGCTGCTTGTTGCTGTAGGAGACGGAGACCGTCGGGCCCACTTTCGGCAATCAAGACTTGATACCCCGTTCCTTCAAGCGCTACCTGGCACAGCTTCCGTACCTGCTCGTCATCATCAATCACTAGGATAGTCGCCATCGATAGGTGGCACCCCATTTCACTGAATCGCACGCTAAGGAATGCATATCGTTTAGCATGGCAAACGAGGGGTAGATACTAGGGTGATGACTAGGTGAAAATGCCAGCGCATGGACGATACGTAATCCGAAATTGCCAACGGTGAGGAACTGAGTGAAGCGTCTCAACTTCCTGATTTGTGAGAGGAGGCCTGGGTCATGGCACGAATCGAGCCTCAGAAACCCGACCAAACGTTTAGTCGAAGTCGTGAACTTCAACGAGAGGTCCTGGCATATCTACAAGCACATGGTCCGCAACCGTATGATGCACTTTCCGTTCACTTCGACCCCAACCGTACTGCGGAAATACAAGCCGTCTTACATGAATTGATCCAATGGAAATTCATTGATAAGAACACGGATGCGAATATGACGGTGTCGATCACGGCTCCTGGCATCGCCCGACTTGGACTCAAAGATATATGAAAATGCTCTCGCTCCACTCGTGCCCAAAGCCTCCTAGCCCCGTAGGATCTTCACAAGTGCCTCCCCACCGTCAACGGTGCATTTCCCTCAGACCGATTATTGACCGATGCCTTCCTACAATTGGTTCAGTGTTTGTGGAAGAGGATGAATACTACTTTCTTAAAACGGTTATTCCGAACAGGAAGGCCACACGTGACTACCTGAAAGGCGGTGTTTAAATGAAGAAGCGCAGACAGTCGTATGAAGAGCGAATTTCCGAAGACTATGAGAAAGGCCGCTTAAAGTCTGTCGGCCCATCGAAAGCTGAGCTGAAAAGCTTCAGAGAATCGGCACGGGATACGTTCATCAAGGACCGGAGGGTTATGTTCGATTGTCCTCACCTGACCTGATGGATATTCAAACCCGTGCGACCGAAGAAGGTGTGCCGTATCAAACGCTCATTGCCAGCGTGCTGCATAAGTTCGTGACGGGTCGATTCACAGAGAAATCATCACGTCTAACCACGCGATCGTGCCAAACGACGGCGCGCAGCTTAGCTCCGCGTTAGGTTTTTGGTGCTGAGGCGGTGGGGGCTTCTTCTATTCGGATTGTGTTGGCCCATTCGGCGACTAGGGGGTCTCGTTCTTCCATTGTCATGCCGGCATATTTCAGAAACATCTGCGAGCCTTTGCGCCGACGCCATGTGAGATAGTTGAGGAAGTGTTCACGGCAAATGCTGTGTGTGCCGGCCGGGGCGTAGACTCTGGCTTGGCAACCCTTAATGAGGCAGGTGAGATCGTGCATTCAATCCTCCAAACTAGGCGTCTAGTATGCAGAACGGAAGGGCTGCTTTTCAACCGGGCTGACCTTGACGCGTTGCTCCCGTTCCGGTAAGTCCATCGTTACGATGGGTCCGCATTCTATTCTCCTCCTACTCCTGGCCACGCTTGTTTCCCTTTCGAGCTGTTCTGCAACATATCGAGAGGGGCTTCCCCCTGGGAGTCCCTTTGCCGACACGCCTACTGTTTCGACGAAACTGCTGCCTCAAGGAATTGCAGTGGGGGATGTCACGAGCCGATCTGCGCTGCTCTGGTTGCGGACCGATGGACCGATGATGGTGCAAATCGAGTGGGCGCCGGTGGCAGCCTGGGATATCGTCTCGAAGATGGCCACAGCCGTGGCTCCCGTGGCCCGGTCGCCGCTGTTTACAACCGGCTCGGAATCGGATTTTACTCTGGCCGTCCCCCTGGAGGGATTAACACCGGCTACACGATACCGATCGTATATCTCTATCGGCACGAAGGCGCATGACGGCAAATCCACTGAAGCACGAGTGGCGGCACAGGTGGAGTTTACGACACTCCCCGATGTGAACAGCCATGTTCCCATGACCATTGCCTGGAGCGGCGATCTTGGCGGCCAGCAGCGCTGTAGACGAGGTGCTGCCGGATATCCTATCTTTGACGTGATGCGTACCCAGCAACCAGATTTATTTTTGTTTCTCGGCGATACGCTGTACGCCGACGGCATGTGCCCATCGCCTCCTAACGAACCGGGCGCTGACTTTCTAGCGACGACCCTAGATGAGTATCGTGCGCGCCATCGCTACCAACGGGGTGCGGAGGCACTGCGCCGGCTTTTAGAGACCACTCCAGTCTACGCCATATGGGACGACCATGAAGTACGGAATAACTTTGCAGGACCCTTCGAGACCCAGATGCCGGCCGGGCGTCAGGCGTTGCGTGAGTATTGGCCGATCCGTGTGGCGTCTGACGATACCCAGCGGCTCTATCGAACGGTGCATGCGGGGGCGGACCTAGAGCTGTTTATTCTGGATACACGGCAGTATCGGAGTTCCAATGCCGATCGGGATGGTCCGGCAAAAACGATGCTGGGAGAACAGCAGCTTGAATGGTTGCTAACAGGGCTTACTGAGTCGACCGCGACTTGGAAGGTGATTGTAACCAGCGTACCGCTGTCCATTCCGAAGGGAGGAGGGGTAAGCGTTCTAGGAAACGATGGCTGGGCCGGGGGGAAGGACGGCACCGGATTCGAGCGGGAGCGGCAGGTGATTGTGGACTACATCCTCGGTCGGAGGATGAAAAACGTGGTGTTTCTGGGCGGCGATGTCCACTATGTGCAAGCCAATGCCTACGATCCGAACGGCGACGGGACACACGATTTCCATGAGTTTGTGGTGGGTCCATTGTCCGCCGCGCCCGGCCACCCGACGCTTCCAAGTATGGAACTCCGCCCAACCACGTTGATTAATGAAGGCGGGTATATGAATTTTGGTCTGTTTCGAGTTACGCAGTCATCATTTGATGTAACAGTCATCGATGAGACCGGGGCCATGCGGTTTTCCTACCATCTGGCCGCCAAGTAGCTGCCACAGTCCGCTGAAAAGCTCCTCTTGAATTCGGGACGGGTGGCCAGTTACGGTACACGGTCGTTATGCACGTGTGTGAGGCTCAGGCGAGGTTGCGCGATGCTCTTACAGCTCATATCGGTGCTGGGCGCCCTCATGGTGCTGTCTGCCTATGGGCTGATTCAGAGTGGTGTCTGGAGTGAACTGCATGCGGGCTATCTCGCGTTGAACATTATCGGCTCGTTGTTGCTGGGGATTGTTGCCATAGAGGATCAGCGTGTCGGATTCATTTTCTTGGAGTTTGCATGGGCCGGCCTTGGATTGGTCGGCGTCGCCAGAGCTGTCAAGGCCCGGCGTGAGTTAACACGGTTCAAATGAAAGGATGACACAAATGGCAGGCGTGATGTCGGCAGATGAGATTTTTGAAAAGGCCCAGAATGCCGCTGCGGCAGCGACCGGGCTTGATGAAAAGGCCATGCAGATCGATTACCCGGTACTAAAACAAAAGATTAGGGCGGCCTTGGGAGATCGCAAAGTCGCGCTGTGCCACATCAATAGATTTTTGCCAGAGGGCTACGAAGATCAGGGCCGCTTGAATCTCGTGTTGCTCACTACGGGCAATGTGTTGTTCGACATCGTGATCGGCGATTCGTATTTTCGCTACGATGTGGTGTCGGTCGGTCAGCTGGACAAGGTTCAGGTGATCGATGCGATGTGGGACAATAAAGAGAAGCGCCGTGAGGAACCGTTCCTGAGCCTTCGGCTCATGCATGCCGAGGAAGCCCACCTCTTGCTGGCGCTTGATGACGATGAACGGAGGAGCCTTCTGGAATTCGCTCACGCCGTATCGGCGGTCCGAAACCCGGAAAGGTTATGAGCGGCGGTAGAAGGGGAGCGTCTGAACTATCGCGTCGTGACGCGTCCCATCGATATCGATCGTGATGTTGGTCCCGGGAGCTGAAAAGTCCCGGAGTGGGAATGCCAAGGCGATAGAGGTTTTGAGCTGTGGTGAGCGTGCGGCACTGCTGATCCAGCCGATTTCACGGTCTCCGCTGAATAGCTTGGCGTTCTTCGGAGGGACACTCGAACTCTTCATAACCAAGCCGACTAAGTGCCGTCGTACACTGCCGTACGTGTCCATTCTCGCCACGACTTCCTGCCCGGGATAGCAGCCCTTATTCAAGCTGAACGCTTTCCCTTCCAGGTTCGCTTCCGGTGGGACGATCTCTTCGTTGAGGTCAGGCCCGGCCTTTGGCAGACCCGCTTCGATACGGAGGGCCTCACGAGCGTCACCGCCGACTGTCTTGATACCGTACGTCGCGCCGGCCTCCAATAGCCGCTCCCAGGCCATACTAAGAGAGTCAATGGGCAATAATATCTCCACATCGTCTTCTCCGGTTTCCTCTGTACGCAAGACGAATGAGGTATGGCCTCCGATCTTGGCGGTGATGGCGCTCACCGGCCTGAGGTCGCTCATCTCTACGCCGAATGCCGCACTGACGGTCGCGCAAGCCTTAGGTCCGCTAAGAAGCAAGAGCCCCCAGGACTCTGCACAATTCTCCATTTTTGCTTTGATGCCGTAGAGAAGAAATTTTCGCAGAGCCTGGAAGGTGGCATCGCCGACCTCACCGACATCTTCCACCCACAGGCTGTCAGCCAGGGCATAGACTCGAAAGTACCCAAGCATCTTGCCCTTGTGCGTGAGAAAGCTTGAATAGCGGCCCTGGCCTGGCTGGAGCGGGAGAATGTCATTGCTGATGAGGCCTTGCAGCCATTTCACGCGATCGTCGCCGGTGACGCGAATCTTGCCGCGGTGCGAGAGGTCGGAGAGTCCGACTGCCTGGCGCACCGCGTGGTATTCCTCGATCCACTCGCCATAGTGAGCGGGCATTTCCCACCCGGCGACATCTTCGAAAATGGCTCCGAGTTTCTGGTGGTGATCGTGGAGTAGGGATTGTTTCATCTTACACGCCTCACCCCTTACTCGTTCCATCCGTCACGAGAACCTCTTCCACCAAATCTCTCAACCGAGCGGAGAACTCGTTCCGCGAGACGATCTTGGTGACACCCAGCGCCCTGGCCCTGTGGAACGTGTCGACTTCTTCATGATTGGCAAAGGCGAGGATGGGAACGGTCTTCAATCGCGAATCGATTTTGAGGGTCTCCAGTGCCTGAAAGGCGTTCAGAGTCTCATCATTCATGTTCAAAATGACTGCGGATGGAGGAGTGGCCGAGGCCTTGTCGGCGATATCCTGTTGTGTTCGAGCCCGCTCGATCTTGTAGCCTTTCGACATCATGGCGTCGCGGACTTTGGTGTAAAAGAAAATATCTGTCACACCCACCAATATGGTTTTTGGGTCTGTCTCGTTTGTCTGGTCTGTTTGGTTCATTTAGTTTGTTTGGTTCTTCTTGTTTCTTTGGCTTAAAAAGGGGAGCAGTACGGTTCAATTACATGGCTCGTCCCGGCAAGTCATAGCGACTCTACTGCCTATGCAAACCACTAACCAGCTCACTAAAACAACGAGACAAACCAGATAAACCAAATGAACCAGACAAACCTTCTTAGTTGAGCGAGCTGATCAATCGTCCCAGCGCTTTCTTTGCCAAGGCATAGTTGGGATTGAGTGCCAGAGCTTTCTTATACGAGTCAATCGCTTCGGTCCATTGGCCCTTGCGCTCATAGACTCGACCCAGATTGAGATGAGGGAAGGCCGGGCTCTCATAGCGTCTCGCTTGGAATGCTTTCTGAAACCAAGTAATGGCTTCGTCGAGTTCGCCCTTTTCGATCAGATAGGCTCCGATGTCATTATAAGGGTTACCAAAGTCGGGGTCCTGCGCGATGGCTTTGTGACATTCCTCTATTGCATCATCGAGACGCCCCATGAAGCTGTAGGTCCATCCGAGGAAGGTATAGGCCTCGGCAGTAGGATGAGTCTCGATAGATTGCTTGTAGAGCGTCACGGCCTCTTCCAGTTCGCCCTTCATTTGGCGTTCATAGGCCTGTTGGAATAGTTGCCACGCCTCGCGTTTGTCTTCTTCGTGGCCTTCGCCTTGGATTAAAAAATCTTGTACATCCATAAGTAATCAGGCTGATGAAAAAGGTCCCCAGCGTCGTTCTCAGTCGTGCGAACTCCTCAACGTACCCCAGAGAGTACGCTTCCGGGTTCCACTCCCTGCGGCCTTGCTGGATGATCTTTTTGATCAGCCTGTAGGCCGCCCGTTAATTCCGACTAGAACTATACTATTCCTGCTTCAACTTCTTCTTGATGAGTTCAGCCCCATAGCGGCCTGAGAGTAACATGGAGCCGAATGCTGGTCCCATGCGTGGGGTACCGTAGACGGCTGCCACGGCTAACCCGATGACGAAACAGTTGGGATACACCTCGCCGGTCCGGTCCATCACCTCTTCTTCGGAGCGAGACACCCACATGGCGCCGTTGCCGGGGACGGCTTTGTAGAGATTGCGTTTGTGCAAGAGTTCCACGACGACCGCATCGTGGCCCGTCGCATCCACGACGATTTTGCTTTCGAGCGCAATGGGGTCCACGTGGAGGATGTCATGGCCCGCCATTTCAGCCGTCGTGTTATTCACCACCACGCCTTCGAGCATGCCGTCTCGACGAAGAATGAGGTCAACGACTCTCGTGAGGTTCATGATTTTGGCGCCGCCTCTGTACGCGGCAGCAATCAGCGCGCCGGTGGCGTGGGGAGGATCGACCATGTACATGCCCTCGCACTCCGTGATCTTCTTGCAGGGCACGCCGATTTCTTCGAGGATCTCATTGGCCGGCTCGCAGATCGTGGCTTTGTTCATGAGGTAGCCACCAGACCAAAATCCGCCGCCAAGGGCAAGGCTCTGTTCGACAATGACCGTCCGAAATCCCAGTTCAGCCAGATCATGGGCGCAGATCAATCCGGAAGGCCCGGCACCGACAATGATGACATCGCTCTCTATGAGTTGATCGAACTCCTTATAGTATTCACGCGCGATTTGACGAGTAATATCTCGTTCTCTTAGCGGCGCTGGTTTCGGTTTAGACATAAACTTCCTTGAAGTTTTTAGTTTTGAGTGTTGAGTGTTTAGTTTCTTGGGGCGTACCATTCCGGCTCGTTTTAACAATGGCTGTGAGGATGCGAAGAAGTTCTCCAACGTCTCTGAGCATGGGGTTTACAGCATTCGATGCGATTGATTCTGAATCTTGGATGAGGCGCAGCCAATAATGGGTCTCGCGAGCCTCCTTTGAAGCGATGCTCATCTTGGCAGTAAAGTCTCTTCTGCTTATTCCCGCCAACGCTTCTTCTATATTGGCACCAATGCTGGTGCCTGAACGCAATACCTGTTTTGAAAGTTCGTACTCGCGTTGCTGCCGGAGTTCGCGTGCCAAACGAATTATATTAACCGCAAATGCGTAACTCTTGTTCTTGACGATGCTATCTTTCATGGAAAACTCAAAACTAAAAATTCACAACTTAAAATTCACCGATAGATTTCGGAGCCAGTTTTTTTGAATTCTTCCGCCTTTTCTTTCATGCCGATTTGAATCGCTTGCTGTTCATCCACGTGTAATTGCGCGGCATAGTCTCGGACATCTTGCGTGATCTTCATCGAGCAGAAATGAGGACCACACATGGAGCAGAAGTGCGAGACTTTGGCGGCGTTGTCCGGCAAGGTCTCGTCGTGGAAGAGTTGTGCCGTGTCCGGATCGAGCGAAAGATTGAACTGGTCTTCCCAGCGAAACTCGAAGCGGGCTTTAGAGAGTGCGTTGTCTCTGATCTGCGCGCCCGGATGCCCTTTAGCGAGGTCTGCCGCGTGGGCGGCGATTTTGTATGTAATGACGCCGGTCTTCACATCGTCCCGGTCGGGGAGGCCCAGGTGTTCCTTGGGGGTGACATAACAGAGCATCGCACAACCGAACCAGCCGATCATGGCTGCGCCGATGCCGGAGGTGATGTGATCGTATCCCGGCGCAATGTCGGTTGTGAGCGGCCCAAGCGTATAGAAGGGCGCTTCCTGGCAGGCCTTGAGCTGTTTCTCCATATTGACCTGGATCATGTGCATGGGTACGTGGCCCGGTCCTTCGATCATGACTTGCACGTTGTGCCGCCAGGCAATCTTGGTGAGTTCGCCCAAGGTGTCCAGTTCGGCGAACTGCGCCTCATCGTTCGCGTCGGCAATGGAACCCGGGCGCAACCCATCGCCCAAACTGAACGAGACATCGTAGGCTTTCATAATCTCGCAGATTTCTTCGAAGTGGGTATAGGCGAAGTTTTCTTGATGATACGCGAGGCACCACTTCGCATGGATCGCCCCCCCCCGGGACACGATGCCTGGCATACGTTTTGCGGTCATCGGGACGTAGGCGAGGCCCCCGCCGGCCTGGATGGTGAAGTAGGCCACTCCTTGTTCCGCCTGTTCGATCAGTGTGTCGCGATAAATTTCCCACGTGAGATCTTCGGCTTTGCCTCCGACTTTTTCGAGCGCTTGGTAGATCGGCACGGTGCCGATGGGCACCGGTGAATTACGGATGATCCATTCGCGGGTTTCATGGATATTCTTGCCAGTGGAAAGGTCCATGACTGTGTCGGCGCCCCATCGAATCGACCAGATCATCTTTTCAACTTCTTCTTCGATGGAGGAGGCGACTGCGGAGTTGCCAATGTTGGAGTTGATCTTCACCAGAAAGTTGCGGCCGATGATCATCGGTTCGCTTTCCGGGTGGTTGATGTTGGCCGGGATGATCGCGCGCCCACGGGTGACTTCGTCACGAACAAACTCCGGGGTGATCACGGCGGGGATGTTTGCACCCCAGGACTGACCCGGGTGTTGGGTGACCCCGCCGCCGTGCCCATTGCGCGAGGCCAGTTCACGCGCCACTTCGCGAGATTGGTTCTCCCGGATCGCGATGAATTCCATTTCCGGCGTCACGATCCCTTGTCTGGCATAGTGGAGCTGAGTGACGTTCATGCCTGGTTTGGCTCGCAGCGGCTTGCGAATGTGTTGAAACCGGAGTTCATTGAGCTTGGGATCGGCTGCGCGCAGACGGCCATACTGAGAGGAAATATCTGCAAGCTCGACCACATCGTTCCGACCAATCACCCAATGTTGTCGATAGGGGGCCAATCCAGCTCGCGCATCGATCTTGACGTCCGGATCTGTGTAAGGACCGGAGGTATCATAGATGGTGATTGGCTCATTGGCGGTAGGCGCGCCCCCATTCATCGATTTTGTGGCGGTGAGGGCGATCTCCCTCATGGGGACCCGTACGCCGGTCTGAGTTCCCTGCACATACACCTTGCGCGAGGCGGGAAACGGAGTCGTCGTCAAGGCTGATCCGGCTGACTGGTGTCCATTGCCTGTTGCCGATCCATTGCCGGGTGTTTGGTCGCTCATGAGGAGCTCCTTTCTTCGAATGCTGTATCTTTCAATAAAAAAGCCGCACCCATAAAAATGAGGGAGTGCGGCAGAGAGATCAACGGTACCGGTTGTTCTCGCTTCCCTACGCTGGTATTACCCAGGTCAGGTTCTGAGGGTCGTCCGTTCGGGCGGACTCTCAGCCGTGTGGCCCCCCTAGCTTCGGGAGGGAATCGTATCGCTCGCCCTCAGCGTTGTCAACGGGGTATTAGGCCTACACGAGCGAACCGAGTGGGTCATGCTCTGACTAGGACTTCCTCGTAACGGCCGGTTCATTGATTGTAGGAGAGCCCTAACGTAGAATGACCGCAGTACACTGTTTCGTCAAGGAACCTATGCACACACTCTCGACGCTTCCTAAACCGATCACGGATTACCAGCAATTGCCTGCGGAGGAGCTGTTCCGTCGGACAGCCGAGGCGAAACGTATCTTGGGTGAGCGGGTTATGATACTGGGCCATAATTATCAACGGGATGAAGTGATCGAACATGCGGATTTTCGTGGTGATTCCCTCTTGCTCTCAAAGCTGGCAGCCGAACGATCTGAGCGCCCCTATGTCGTCTTTTGCGGCGTTCATTTCATGGCCGAGACGGCCGACATCCTGAGCCGCTCCAAACAAACCGTGATTCTCCCCGATATGGCAGCCGGTTGCTCCATGGCGGACATGGCAGCCATCGAACAGGTCGATCAATGTTGGGAGACGTTGGGACGGATTCTTCCTGTAGAAGAAACCGTCATGCCGGCAGTGTATGTGAATTCTGCTGCGGTGCTCAAAGCCTTTTGCGGCGAGCATGGCGGGATTACCTGTACGTCTTCCAATGCGAAAGCGGTGATTGAATGGTCCTGGGCGAGGCGGGAGAAAATCCTCTTTTTCCCTGACGAGCACTTGGGCCGCAACACGGCTAATAAAATGGGGTTGCCGAGAGAAGAGATGATCGTCTGGGACCCCTATCAGCCCAACGGCGGCAACACACATGAAGCCATCCGGCGCGCGAAGCTCATACTCTGGAAAGGCCACTGTAGTGTGCATCAGATGTTCCAGCCCGTCCATGTGGACAATTTCCGTAAGCAGTATCCGAACGGGAAGGTGATCGTTCATCCCGAATGTCACGAGGATGTCGTCAATCGGGCGGATCTCTCCGGGTCCACGGAACTCATTATTCGCACAGTAACGGCGGCCCCGGCCGGGACGGTTTGGGCGGTGGGAACCGAACTGAACCTTGTCAATCGATTGAAGCGCGACCTCACCGATAAAAAAGTTTTCTTCCTCTCGTCCACAGTCTGCCAGTGCGCGACGATGTTCCGGATCGATGGAGCCCATCTGTGCTGGGCGATGGAAAACCTTGCCGATGGTCACGTCGTAAACCATATCGTCGTGCCGGACGACGAGAAGCACTGGGCGAAGGTCGCGCTCGACCGCATGATGGCGGTGAGTTAACGGGATCGTGAAAAACGGCTTGATTCCGCTCGCCCGCCCCGGTGTGCCGAGACGCACCGTTCACCGGGCTTCATTCTCGCATCGCTCAAACCGTCAACGTACCGCGAACCGTACGTTTCGGGCCCTCGCTCGCGCAGCCTTGCCGGAAGACGTTTTTGACGATCCCGCATCAACGCTAAGGACTGGTGCCTCGTCAGTCATTCCGGTATATTCCAACCCTTAATCCCAAGCAGGTTCTAGATTTTTGGCGAGAGACCATAGGTCATGGACTACAAGGCCACGCTCAACCTTCCCAAAACCGATTTCCCCATGAAGGCGAACCTGCCGCAACGGGAGCCGGAACTGCTCGCCTGGTGGGAGAAGGAACGGTTGTACGACCAGATTCAGGAGAAAGGGAAAGGCCGGCCTCAATATGTCTTGCACGATGGGCCGCCCTATGCCAATGGCCGAATTCATATCGGTCACGCGCTGAATAAGATCCTCAAAGATATCATCGTCAAATCGAAGACGATGGCGGGCTACCAGGTGCCGTATGTGCCGGGGTGGGATTGCCATGGCCTACCGATCGAACATCAAGTCCTCAAAGAACTCGGCGACAAGAAGAAGACACTCGATACCCCAGCCATCCGCCGGCTCTGCCGGGAGTATGCGGAAAAGTTTTGGACGATTCAGCGGGATGAGTTCCAGCGGCTCGGCATTTTGGGCGATTGGCAACATCCGTATCTCACGATGGATCCAGGCTATGAGGCCACGATCATTCGGGAGTTCGGCGCGTTTGTAGAGAGGGGAGGCGTCTACAAGGGATTGAAGCCGGTGCTGTGGTGCACGGTGGACCAAACCGCCCTTGCCGAGGCGGAGGTCGAGTACGAAGATCACACCTCTCCTTCGATCTATGTAAAGTTCCCGTTGGTGACGTCTCCCACGGCACTGAGTAAGACATTCCCCGGCATCTCCTTCCCTGCCGGTATCAAGTTGGTCTCCGTCGTGATCTGGACAACTACCCCATGGACACTCCCGGCCAATCAAGCGGTCTGTCTCCATGGTGAGATCGACTATGCGTTTGTCCAGGTCGGCGACGAGGTGCTGATTATGGCCGAGAAGCTTCTTGAGAGCGTGACGAAAGCCTGTAAGCTCGAAGGAGCGCGAGTGTTCGGGGTGAAGAAGGGGCGCGAGGGATTCGAGGGGATCGAGACGCAACGGCCGCTGACCACCGGCCTGTCACCGATTCTCCTTGGGGACTTCGTCACTCTTGATCAGGGAACAGGCTGTGTCCATATTGCACCGGGTCACGGCATGGAGGACTACATCCTCGTCCTCGAACACAATGCCAAGTCCTCGCCGGGCGAACGGTTGGAGATTCTAGCGCCGGTCGACAATGCCGGGCGGTTTACTGATGTCGTGAAGGAATTTGCCGGTCAGCATGTATTGAAGGCGAACTCAAAAATCGTAGAATTTCTATTGGACAACGGACGATTGCTGGGGCATGGATTGTTGAGCCATTCCTATCCGCACTGTTGGCGCTGCAAGAATCCCGTTATCTTCCGTGCGACCGAGCAATGGTTCGTGTCGATGGAGACGAACGAGCTTCGGAAGGAGGCGCTGGGGGAGATTGAGCGGGTCCGATGGATTCCTGCCTACGGCCGCGATCGGATCAACGGGATGATCGAGAACCGGCCCGATTGGTGTTTGTCGCGTCAGCGTGTGTGGGGCGTACCGATTCCCGGCTTTACCTGCACCGGGTGCCGATCTGTGCTGGCTGATCCGATCGTGATCGAGCACATCGCGACATTAATGGAATCCAAAGGGGCCGATGTGTGGTTTGAGCGCTCGGCTGCCGAGCTGTTGCCCAAGAGTACGACCTGTCCGAAGTGCGGCGGGGCTGATTTCGAGAAGGAGCGGGATATTCTCGACGTCTGGTTTGAGTCCGGTGTCAGTTACGCCGCGGTCTTGAAAGGACGGAAGTGGTGGCCGGCCGATCTCTATCTCGAAGGGTCGGATCAACATCGTGGCTGGTTCCACAGCGCCTTGCTGGCCGGCGTCGTCACCGATCATTGCGCGCCATACAAAGCTGTTCTGACTCACGGGTTTGTTCTCGATGGACAGGGGAAGAAGATGTCCAAATCGGCGGGAAACGTCGTTGCGCCGCAGGATGTGATCAAACAGTCCGGCGCAGAAATTCTGCGACTATGGGTCTCGGCGCAGGATTATCGTGATGATGTTAGGATTTCTTCTGAAATTCTGACCCACCTCATCGAGGCGTATCGAAAGATTCGGAATACCTGCCGTTTTCTGCTCAGTAATCTGTACGACTTCGATCCGGAGAAGGACCGCGTTCCCTATGAGCAGTTGCCTGAATTGGACCGGTGGGCGCTGTATCGGCTCAGCGAGTTAATTCCTCGAGTCAGGAAATCCTATGATGAATTTGAGTTCCACACGATTTTTCACGCGCTCAATAACTTCTGCTCGGTGGATTTGAGCGCCGTCTACCTCGATATTCTCAAGGATCGGCTCTATACCTTCCGGGCCGATTCGCCCTTGCGTCGGGGATCGCAGACGGTGCTCTATGAGATCGTCGTTGCCATGACGAAGCTCATGGCACCGGTGCTGAGCTTCACGGCCGAAGAGATCTGGCGGACCTTGGCCGCACAGCCGGGAGGGCCTCTGGGAGTGAGCAGTGTTCATCTGAGCGTATTTCCAGAGGGCCAGCCCCAATGGCAGGATGCCGCATTAGCTGAGAGATGGGAGCGGTTGTTGAAATACCGTAGCCAGGTTCAAGGAGTGCTGGAGGAGAGACGGCGGGAGAAGGTCATTGGGTCTTCGCTTGAGGCGCATGTCCATCTTACGATGGATGCAAAGACTGGCATGTGGATAATAAACGCGTGCAGGGACTTAGCTACGCTGTTCATTGTGTCGGAGGTGACGTCGGAAATTCGGTCTGGTGCGGTGTCCGATTCCGACGTCGCAATCTCCGTAACCAAGTCGACGCATGCCAAGTGTGAGCGGTGCTGGAACTATCGCAAGGCAGTGGGGCAAGATGCCAGCCATCCGACCTTGTGCGACCGTTGCATCGAGGCGGTGCGGTGATGCACGGAATCGTTCGTTATGTGCTCCTGGCGGTGCTCGCAGGCGCGATCGTGGCCATCGATCAGACGACGAAACTGTCCATTGTGCAGTCGATGCGACTAAACGAATCCATTCCGATTATCCCCAATCTCTTCAGTCTGACCTATATCCGCAATCCCGGCGCCGCCTTTGGGTTGCTGGCCGGTAGCAGTGATGCATTTCGCATGGTGTTCTTCGGGGTCACGTCCCTGTTTGCCCTGGCTCTGTTAGGGACGATTCTTTTCCGGTTGCCGAAGAAAGATTGGATGGGGCAGCTCAGTATTGCTGGGATTCTTGGAGGGGCGATCGGAAATTTGATTGATCGATTACGGTATGGCGAGGTGATCGATTTTCTCGATGTCTATGTAGATTCCTACCATTGGCCGGCCTTCAATGTGGCGGATTCGGCGATCAGCGTGGGCGTGGTCTTCCTGATTATCCATTTCGCTTTTGAGAAGAAAGAGGTGCCGCTCTTGCCGCACGAACTTCCGAAAGCGTAAGAAAACCGTTATTTGGTTTGTCTGGTTTTTGGGTTGAACGAAACCAACCAGATGAACCAGACAGACCAGTTGAACCAAATCAACCCGCGCGCGTTGCGCGTGCTCAGGTCGAGAGGGTGATGATGAACCCGCCCTGCTCCCGAAATTGCCGCTGCTGCTCAGGGGAAAACATGACGAGCGGCTCGGTGTGGCAGAACTGACATTCCTTTACGGTCACCGGCACGCTGCCTTCCCCAATGCTGGCCAGATGTTGCTTGGCGAGCGTCAACGCCGTCGCCTCATCTGTCGTCATCACGTCGAAGTGTAATAACCTCTTCGTACCCTTCACCCACGTGTCGAACACATGTACAGTGTCGGATTGGGTATGAGCCATCGTGAAACCTCCTCCTATTTTATAGTGTCCAAAGCCTCAGCTGGACGGCTTCGACAGTCGTACTGTTGTTCAGTAGCAATACAGCCGGATTGAATCAGTTCCTGGTCCATAGGGTTCATATGAATGGGAAATCGGTAGATAATATACTGCAGAATAACTGAAATTCCCAGCACCTGTCCAACTACTCGCTGGGCACTATCGGCAAATTACGGAAGGACCTATTTTGATATGCGGAGCTTTTCTAGGCATCCTGCTAGAAGCCAAAGATATAAAAGACAACGATGCCCATCAGGATGCGATAGTAGGCAAACGGTCGGAGCGTATGCCGCTTTACAAACGTAAGAAAGGCTGCGATCACAATCCAGGCGACGACGAATGATACGATCATCCCAATCCCAAGGGCCACATAGTCGTCTTGCTGAAAGACGCCCCGCGATTTCCACATTTGGTAACACGTCGCCACGATCAGGGTCGGGAGAGCCAAAAAAAATGAGTACTCCGTCGCGACCTTACGATCTAGCCCTACCAAAAGCCCTCCGATGATTGTGGAGCCTGAACGTGACATGCCGGGTAGTAATGAGGCGCACTGCGCCATGCCGATCCAGAATGCTGAGGCCAGATTCACGTGTTCAAGTTGGTGAATCTGCGCGCGGTCACGGCGTGCTTCGACGGCGAGAATGATCAGGCCTCCAACGATCGAAGAGACGGCCACGGTTTGAGGCGTAAAGAGCCGGCTTTTGATCCAGTTGTGAGTGAGAAACCCGATCGCAGCTGCCGGTAAGAACGCAAGCCCAAGTCCGATGAGAAACCAGAAGTTCGGGTGAGTGGTCCACGAGGTGCGAAGGACTGTCGACCATGGGGTGACCCCACGGGTTCGGATCATCGCGAAGATGCCCTGTCGCTCCCGAACGGCTTGCCCAATCATGGACGAGAGTTTGTGTCGTTCATAGGCGATGACGGCCAGGATAGCGCCAAGTTGGATTGAAATTTCAGCGCTGGCTGCGAGCTCTCCATCGAATCCCAGGGCATGGCCGACGAGAATAAGATGACCGGTCGATGAGACGGGTAGAAACTCTGTCAGTCCCTCCACGATACCCAAGATCGTGGCGAGACCAGGACCCCATTCATTCATGCGATGACTTCCCGAGATCGGTTGCGTCCAGACGCTGAGTCTCGGGCATATTCACAAAGTGACGGCAGTCCGTCAAGCAAGGATACGAATCGCCACAGTCTTTCGCTATGATGTGTAAGGCGAGGACCCGTAAATCTGTTGACAAAATGGAAGCCTTGGCATACACACAACAGTATACGTATAGGTGTTATACTACCCGCTCATGGGGTCAGGCCTGGTGGGTAAATAGGGTCGTTTTCAGTATTCTGTCGGTGGGAGGGGAGGTACGCATGAAGTCAGGGTGGATAGCGGGCATCATGATGATCGCCGTAGTCTCAATGGTCGGCTGCGTCAGTCAAAAGAAGTATGAAGAGGCGGTGGTCGATGCCGAATCGTACCGGTCTGAATTGGCCCTGGCCCGCGCGCAAAAGAATGCCTTGGAACAGCAAGTCAAGACGCTCAAGGATCTCAACACAAAATTTGGAAATGAAGCCCAGGTCGCTCGCGATGAGCTCGAACGTATTCAACATGGCCGTGACAAAGAACGCGGCAGTGTCGAGGGACGGACCAAGGAACTCGAAACGCAAGTGAGACAGCTCGGATTCCAGAATCGGGCTCTGCGCCACGAATATGAGGATGTGAAACGGCATAACGACACGCTCAAATCCCTGGTGGCTCGCTATCAGAAAGAGTTGAAAGATCAGTCACGTTCTGCGCCAGGGACCCTGCCGCCTCCCGCGTCGTCCATGAGTCCCGCTCCCTCAGGGGCGCCTGTTCCTCCGGCGATGAATGCCCCTCAGCCCATGCCTTCCTCGATGAACGTCAATAAGGCGTCTGCCGACGATATGGTGCTCGTACTCGGTCTCTCCAAAGACGTGGCGGACCGTATTGTGGCGAATCGTCCGTATCGGGTGAAAGGTGAATTGGTCGCGAAAAACGTGGTCCCAAAGGACACGTTTGATTTGATCAAGGAGCGCATCAGCGTCAGCCCCTGATCGTAGATTTAGCTCGCGAGTATGGCAGGCCGTCCGCCAAGTGGCGGACGGCCTGTTTGCTTTTCGGGAGCCGTGTATGGCGGTTGGTTCAATCAGATGATTCCCTTCAGTCTTGTTGATACAATGCAGTCCACGCCAGCGAGGAGATGTGGAGAACGAGTCGATGCGTCGCGCCATCTTGATCATATGTGTTCTGGCGGTCGGGCTGACCATTGGAGGCTACGTCTTCTTCAATGGGGAGCGCAAAACTCCGGTTCGCTATCGGAGCGCCGCGGTTGAGCGAGGCCCCGTCGTTTCGCTCGTGACTGCGACAGGAACGATCAATCCTGTCGTCTCGGTTCAGGTTGGAACGCAGGTGTCCGGCATGATCAAGAGCCTGCATGCGGATTTCAATTCAGTGGTCAAAGCCGGCGATATCGTGGCCGCAATCGATCCCGAGCCATTCAAAGCCCGCCGAGATCAAGCTGCCAGCAATCTTGAAATGTCGAAAGCGAATGTCGCGAGGGCCAGAACCGATCTGGCTCAACGCAAGCGAGAATTGGGTCGGGTGAAATCGCTGGTGGCGCAGGAGTTTGTCTCGCAGAACGACGTCGACGTCGCCGAGACGAATTTTCAGACGGCTGAGGCGCAGGTGAATGTTGCGGAAGCACAGGTGAAACAGGCCGAGGCGGCGGTGAATGCCGCAGAGTTGGATTTGAAGTACACGGTCATTCGCTCGCCGGTGAACGGCATTGTGGTCGCCAGAAATGTGGAAGTCGGTCAAACAATCGCGGCGAGTTTTGCCACACCAAACCTCTTCTTGATCGCGCTCGACCTGACGAAGATGCAAGTGGACACCAACGTCAGCGAGTCGGATATTGGGGGGATCGCCGAAGGGAAGGAGGCGACCTTTACGGTCGATGCGTACCCCGGGTATCAATTTACCGGCACAATCCGTCAGGTCCGTCTTGCACCGATCAATGTGCAGAATGTGGTGACGTATAATGTCGTGGTCAATGTCGACAATCAGGATCTCCGCCTGAAGCCGGGGATGACTGCTAATGTCTCCATCGTTGTGGCCCAAAGAGACGCCGTGCTCAAAGTACCGAATGCCGCGTTACGATTCACACCTCCGACTGCGGGACAGGCCGATCGCTCCTCCACAAGTGGCAGGCCGAGCAAAGTGAAGAATGGAGAGCAGGCAACAGGCTCGGGCAGGGGAGCCACGGCGCTTCTTCGAACCATTTGGACGCAGGGACCATCGGGGGACCTGGAATCTATGCAGGTCCAAACAGGTATTTCTGATGGGATAGCGACTGAGATCGTGTCGAATGAGTTGTCTGAAGGTGCGCTCGTAGTCGTGGGGGTCGAGCGACCCAAAGGCGATCGGAGTGGGAGCGATTTGCCTCCAGGATTTGGAAGCGGCGGACAGCGGGCTTCCTCTCGTAATCGTGGGATGTAGCCTCTGAGAAGCATACTTCGTCGCAGGCGATTCAAGCACACCGAGCGAGACGCGCGGCTCGAAGTCCGAAGTTCGAGGTTTTCAGAACTTCGAACCCAGAACTTCGAACCCCGGATCGCGCCACTCGCGCATGTCTTGCGCCTCACGTCTGGCGAGAGCTGCCGATGAGTTTTTTGATCGAATGCGACGATGTGTGGAAGATCTATCGGGTCGGAGACGTAGAAGTTCAAGCCTTGCGTGGACTGAGTCTCACGATTGACCAGGGTGAGTTTGTCGCCATTATGGGATCGTCCGGTTCCGGCAAGTCCACCCTGATGAATATTCTTGGCTGCCTCGACCAGCCAACGAAGGGGCACTATCGCTTGAATGGAATCGAGGTGGGCAACCTGAAACCCGATCACTTGGCCGAGATCCGCAATCAGCAGATCGGGTTCGTCTTTCAGAGCTTCAATCTCATTCCTCGAACCAGCGCGCTCGAAAACGCACAGCTTCCGCTATTCTATCGGGGGCACTCGCTCAAAGAGCAACGGGCTCAGGCTGCCATAGCCTTGGGGCGGGTGGGTCTGCAAGGGAGAGAGCACCATCATCCAACGCAGTTATCCGGAGGGCAGCAGCAGCGTGTCGCGATTGCTCGTGCGCTGGTTACGTTGCCTTCATTGCTCCTTGCCGATGAGCCGACCGGCAACCTGGATACCCAGTCGAGCCAGGAAATCATGAAAATTCTGGAAACACTCAACCGCGAAGAAGGGATTACGATCATTCTGGTGACACACGAGGTCGATGTTGCGTCCTCTGCCGCGCGCGAGATCGTCATCAAGGACGGACAAATCTTGAGCGACCGTAAGACCAAGGCGCAGCCAAGGTCCACTCCCATTGAGGTCTAGCCCGCAAGGCGCATGGACGTTTCTGCCACAATCATGGCGCTGCTGCCTTCTTGGTCACTCTTGTCCGCATCGTTGTTTGCGAGAGACACTTCACGAGGACCGGGCATTCGGGCGATTTTGCAACGAACCGTCATGAATCATGAGGGCTAGATGTCTGCGTTTGTGTGGCTCACGATTCTCACCGCGCTACGGATCCTGGCACGAAACCGGCTGCGTGCCGGTCTCACCATGCTGGGGATTGTCATCGGTGTGGCAGCGGTCATTGCCATGGTCAGCATCGGTGAGGGAGCCAAGCGGGCCGTGCAAGCACAGATTGCGACAATGGGCACGAATGTCATCATTATTTTTCCTGGGGTGACGTCGGCGAGCGGTGTGCGAGGTAGTCAGGGCAGCGCGGTGACGCTCACTGTGTCGGACGCCGTGGACCTGAAAAAGCGAATTCCGTTACTGGCCGATACCGGTTGGACCAGGCGCGATGTCATGCAAATCGTCTATGGGAACCGAAACTGGAACGGACCGATCAACGGTATCTCACCGAGCTACCTGACCATTCGAGATTGGTCCTTTACGAGCGGAGGCCCTTTCACTCAGACAGACGTGGATAGCGCCACCCGAGTCGCGCTCATCGGCCAAACGATTGTGGGGAATCTATTCGAGCCGGGTGAAGAGCCGGTCGGGGCAATGATTCGTATCAAGAACGTGCCGTTCCGTGTCATCGGAGTCCTTGCGCCGAAAGGCCAGTCTGCACAAGGGTCAGACCAGGATGATGTGATTTTCATCCCTTTCAGCACGGCTGAAAGGAAAGTATTCGGGACGTCATTTATCGGGTCCGTCGGGGCGATGTTTGGCTCGACCGATCAGGTCGAGGATTTGCCGATGGCTGTTGAGCAGATTCGAGAGGTATTGCGGGCACGGCATCGGCTTCAGCCGGGACAAGACGATGATTTCACGATCCGGACGCAGGTCGATATTGGGAAGGTCCAAGAAGGCACCAGCGAGACCTTGACGATGATGTTGTTTGCGATTGCTTCCGTGTCCTTGTTAGTTGGTGGGATCGGCATCATGAATATCTTGCTCGTATCCGTGACGGAGCGAACGAGAGAGATCGGAGTTCGCATGGCGGTGGGAGCGAAACGCCGGCACATCGTGATGCAGTTCCTGATCGAAGCCATGACACTGAGCCTGGTGGGGGGCGCGGTGGGTATCGGACTGGGGATTGCCGGGGCGAAGTTGACGACGCTGATTGCCGGCTGGCCGACTATCATTTCCGGAAACGTCATCGTGCTCGCGTTCCTTTTTTCACTCGTGGTCGGCCTGTTCTTCGGGCTGTACCCTGCCAACAAGGCTGCTCGTCTCAATCCAATTGAAGCTCTCCGATACGAATAGGCGCCTTCCTGCATGCAGACGCTAGGCTGCGCGACTTTCTTCCCCCGATTCTGCTGCGATCACACGCTCGATGGAGCGCGAGGGAGGCTGGTGTTGGATGGAGAGATCGACTGTGAGCGGACTTCGATATGGGCTGCCGGTCTCGTCATAGGTCAACGCGACGATCGGTTGATGCAGGGTGGCGGGATTGATCGTGGTGATCATTCCCCGTTCCTTGGTATTGAGTTCTACAAAGCTATAGACGGGGTAGATGCCGATCAGTTTGATGAACAGGGATACGAGGCGAAGATCGAGACGGCCGAATTCTCCTTCTTGAAAGAGTTGTTGAATTGACCGGTGGGAAGGCTGCGGTCGGAGCCCCCCGAAGCCGGTCAGAAGCTCATCATATCGATCGGCAATCATCACAATACGACTCGCCTCCGATGTGGAGCCCGGCGATGTTTCACAGGGGTAGCCTTGTCCATCGAGTGCGACATGGTGTTCGGCCGCCACTTGACGTACCGTCGGAGGGAACTTGCGTTGCGCTTCAATTGCAATGGCGCCAAGCCGTGAGTGGTGGCGAAAGGCTGCCAGATCTTCACCGGTGAGAGGAGTCGATGCACGGGACAGATGGGGGGAAAGTTGTAGCAGGCCGATGTCATGCAGTAATGCGCCGGTCGCCAACTCGTGGAGCTTCCGTGGATCATAGCCGAGGGCTTGGCCGATAATCATCGCCAGTGTACAGACGGCGAGGCTATGGTTGTTGAAAGAGGCGTCGAACTGCCGTCCTTGGCTCATTGACATGAATGTGGCGGGAGTGGTGAGGGTTCGCGTGATGATGATGATTTCCTGGACGACATCGTTGATCGGCTCAGGTTTTGCGGCGCCTGTTTTGCTGATTTCATCGAAGACAGTTTTGACAGACTGCGCAAGTTTCTCACACGTCTCTCGAGCGATTGCAAACTCCCGGTTCAGCGTGCTGAGCGAGCAAGGTGCATCATGGATCGGAGTTTGGATGGAGGTGTGTAATTCAATCGTACTGAGGGTCTCATCCACGATGGGAAAGGATGCGACGTCGAACCCTTTGGAGGGATCGATATCCACGGCGTCGATATTGGATCGCCGCAATCGTTCGATCTGCTCTTCACTCTTGACTAGAAACCGATGTTTCAGAAAGGGGGTCCGGAACCACGAACCGTCGATCCCTGCCACATACATCCCTACCCGGAGTTGACGTAGAGGGATACGCATACGCATTCCACACCCACGATGCTGAAGTAGGTCTCGGCAAGAACTGACAACCCTATATCGGTTCGCCATAGTCGGATCTTGAATCGGAGCAGTTCGCCTGATTCATGCTGGACCGCGGGAAATCGTAGAGCAGTTTGGCGGCCCGGGGTCAGAAAGAAGCTCTCTCATTTGGTTACCCTGTGCTGACATGAACGTCGGCGATCACAGCAGGACCGCTCATGAACACTGGGAGTTAGGCGCTGGGTGCAGGAGTCAAATGGACTTCGATGCGGGGGTTCTCTTTATCGATATGTTTATATAGGTGGGTTTCGACGATACGGTTGTCGTTGATGCCGAGTCCTTCACAGAGGGCATCCTGTGCAATCTTAAGCCCGCCGTCAACATCTCGCCTGAGAGCCGAAGTAAAGTAGAATCGGATGGAGAGGGCAAGCCACTCCGACTGGAGGCGTGCGAGTAGATCAGTCCTATGATTGGACTGCGCCAATTTCAGCCACACGAGTTGTCCCACTTGGGCTTTATAGGCACGGCCAGCCGAAGAGATCAATCGCCGGCCATTCACTGTGGCATATTGATGGTTTATGCTGGGAGGTATAGGGAGAGTTAATGCTACCGTATGAGCATCGGTCGGCGGGTGCGATGCTGGAAGGAGTGCGGCCATACGGGGGCGCGGCGCTCTGATCATAGCGATACGAGGTACTGTGGCCTTTTTGTCAGGGGTCCGATAGGAGATCAAACGAACGATCTGCGGAGAGGAGGGCCGCCGGGGCGGGCGCCGAAACGTAGGCATGCGTATCAGCTTACAGCAGGTTGAGAATCTTGGACATATTCTGCTCGTAGCGTTCTTCAGATTGGCCGATATACCGACGCCATGTGCTCGGATTCCAGATTTCCATACGATGGTATAAACCGACCAAAATGATTTCCTGATCCTCATCCAACGGAATAATTTTTCTCAACCGGCTCGGAATCAGAATGCGTCCGGCTTTGTCGATTTCGGATGTGCCGGCTTCCGACACGACAAAGTGCATGAACAGCCGGCTCTGATCTTCATCGAGTGTGGTTTTCGTACGTTCGAGGACCTTTTCCCATTCTTTCATGGAATAGATGAGCGTCGACTCCTCGGGGCCTTTGAGGAAAACGACGGCCTGCCCCTCCGATTCGACTTGTTCACGGATCGGTGAGGGAACGATGAACCGTCCCTTCTCATCCACTTTGCATAGGTATTCACCGGCAAACATCAGTGTATCGTATCCTTTACGAAGCCAGCGTGGTCCTGGTTCGATCGCGAATCCACTGTTCCAGATCCGAGCGTACAAATCGCCATTCTTTTCCAAGCTTGAACGCGGGAATTTGATGATTCCGTAGGTACCGATAGAGTGTGCGCGGGGTAATCTTGAGATAGCGGCAGGTTTCCTCCGCCGTCATCAGCTCGCTCTTGGGCTCTTTGGTCATTGAAGAACCCGGTTCGATAACGATCCATAGGGTCTCACGAGGCTTCGGATATTGTGGTCAGGGTAGGGAAACCAGAACGATCTGTCAAGTGAAAATACATGACAGTATAGGTCATAAGCTGTCATTGTTTTCCGATTCCATTGAACTTGCGTCTGACTCCATGTCTTCTGAAAAATCGTCCCCGAGGTCCTCGCCCATTTCCTCGCCCATTGTTTTCATGAATCGGGCCATGTTCTGTGGATCGTTTTCATCCATTCCGGCCAGATTGCTGGGGTCCGCCAAGGCATCAAGTCGAGCCTCTTTGGATTTCGGTGATGCGAATCGAGAGAGAATTCGTTCAATACGTGTGCTTGAGCAATGGGAACAGGCTGCCGGTGCCTGATGAGCAAGACTCAACACGAGAATTGTACTGCGTTTTTTACAATCGAGGCAGTAATATTCGTACAGCGGCATCGATCATATTCCTATGGCAAACTCCAACTGCTTCCTGTAGCCGGAGATCGTCCTCGAGGTCCTCGCCCATTTCCTCGTGCGATGTGTTCATGAATCACTCCATGCTCTATGGATCGATCTCATTGAGTCCGGTCAGATTATTGAGATCCAAAGAGGCGTTCAGACGAGCTTCTTCGGATTTTGGTGAGGCAAATCGAGACAGAATTCGCTCGACCCGCGCGCTTGTGCAATGTGAGCAGGAAGCCGGCGCCCGCTTGGCCAGGCTCAAGACTAGGACGGTGCTGCGCTTCGTACAATCGAGGCAGAGAAATTCGTACAATGGCATCAATTATATTCCCAGATTCGCCAGAGGGCGTATAGCCTGTTCGGCTAAGACGCGATCCGGCACCAGCCCCGTATCGACGGTTCTGGCCAGCGTGAGCGCAAAGATAGGCCCGGCGCCGGCTTTTCGTAGGGTCTTCGCACATTCGTTCAGCGTCGTCCCAGTCGTAAATACATCATCCACCAGGAGGATGCGTTTCTCCGCGAGGTCCTGTGGCCTGCGAATTTCGAATGCATTCCGCAGATTTCGTAACCGTGCCTGTCGCGTGAGTGTGGTTTGGGGATCGGTAGCAGCAACCCTGATGAGATTTCTCACTGAAACAGGTCGAGCTAGGTGATGGCTGAGCTGATCGGCTAGAAGCAAGGATTGATTGAATTCACGTGCTCGCAAGCGGGCTGGGTGTAAAGGCACAGGGATAATGAGGTCGGCATCAATCTCCTGGGGCAGGGCACTGATCATCAGGCGTGCGAGTGGTCGTGCCAGTGTATGTTTGCTTCGATACTTGAACGAGCAAATGGCTTCTCGCAGAGGTGTGAGATAGGGGAAGAGAGTCCAGGCTCGCTGGAATTCCGGTGGCCGTTCCTGACAGTCTTGACATTGATGGTTCGGTGTATAGGTCATGGCCATTTCCGATACAAACGGCTGATCGCAACGGATGCAAGCCGGTTGTCGGAGTGGGCGGATGGTATGCCAGCACCTGGTACAGAAAAAGGGTACCGGGTCAGTGCGGAGCACGGTACCACACGTGAGACATTCCACCGGCAATACAAACCGGAGAGCCTGACGGCCCCATCCGATGAGCCGATTCTGTGTGTCTTCACGTGTCATCACAGAGGAAGCACTCCGTTTGCGAGATGTGCGTGCTTCTTCTATGGGAATGTGACGTGCCTGTCAAGGTTGTTGCTCTGTAAACGGTTGTGATATACGAAGGCGGTAGGATGATGGACCTATCTCGCGCGGCGATCCTTTTAGGGTGTGGATGGAACAGCAGATCAGTATGGTGAGATTTGACCAGGTGTCGAAAATCTATGAACGAGGCGGCGATACCATCCCCGGGCTCGATCGCGTCTCCGTCGATGTGGCGAAGGGAGACTTCTGTGCGTTCATCGGTCCGAGCGGTTGCGGTAAAAGCACGTTGCTTAATCTGGCTGGGGGATTAGATGTGCCGACTTCGGGAGATATTATCCTGGGGGGGCGGCGCACCAGTCAATTTACGAGCGACGACTGGACCAGGATTAGGCGGGAAACAGTCGGAATTGTCTTCCAAGCGTTCCATTTGATTCCCGGCTTGACGGCAGCGGAGAATGTCGCGTTTCCATTGTTACTGCGCGGGGAACGAGGCGCATCGGTCCAAGCCCGCGTCGAAGAGGTACTCGAGTTGGTCTCGATGACCGTACGACGAGACCACCGCCCCAGCGAACTCTCTGGTGGCGAGCAGCAGCGTGTGGCGATCGCGCGAGCAATCGTGCACCAGCCCCAGGTCATTCTTGCCGACGAGCCGACCGGCAATTTGGATTCCCAACATGGAGCCGAGATCATCGTCCTCCTTCGGTCGTTGGTTCAGCGCTTTCGCATCACCGTACTGTTGGTGACCCACAGCGCTGCGGCTGCTGAGGCTGCCGACTACGTTTGGACTATGAAGGATGGGCAGTTGGTGACGAGAACGCAACACCAGCCTGTCACAGTCGTCGCATGATGGATCTCTCGACCACCATCGCCGGTGTCCGATTTCCCAGTTGCTTCATGAATGCCTCGGGAGCGCTCTGTGTCACGCGCGAAGAATTGCTGGCTCTTGGCCGATCGCGTGCGGGAGCCATCGTCACCAAGTCGATGACGGTTGAGCCTCGAGACGGCAATCCGACACCGCGGTACTATGGATTCCCCGGCGGGTCCATCAACTCCATGGGCTTGCCGAATCTCGGGTACAAGGCATACGCTGCGCTCATTCCGGAATTGAAGACACTCGGGAAACCGGTCATCGCCAGTGTGGCGGGGCTCTGTGAAGACGATTTCCCGACGATCGCAGCCATGATCGATGCGGCGAAGCCCGACTTGATCGAAGTCAATCTCTCTTGTCCCAACATTCCTGGAAAGCCTCAGATTGGATATGACGCCGAAGTCTCAGAGCGACTGTTGAAGCGGGTTCGCAAGATCATTACCGTTCCGATGGGAGTCAAACTGCCCCCCTACTTCGATCCGGCCCATCACGCCGTGATGGGAGAGGTGATCGAGCGGTGCGGAGTGGACTTTCTCAACCTCATCAATTCGATCGGCAATGGACTCGTCGTTGATCCAGAGCGAGAGGTGGTTGTCATCAAACCGAAGGGTGGGTTTGGCGGACTGGGGGGCACGATCATCAAACCTGTCGCTCTAGCCAACGTGCGGGCCTTCTGGAAGATCTTCGAAGGACGTATGTCGATTATTGGGACCGGCGGCGTCGTCAATGGCGTGGATGCGTTTGAACATGTGCTCTGCGGCGCGTCGGCAGTACAGATCGGGACGGTGTTAGTCGAGGAGGGCGTCGAAGTGTTTGGCCGATTGGAAATGGAACTGGGAGCCCAACTCAAGAAGAACGGGTATGCGAGAGTAGAGGAGTGCCGAGGAAAGTTGAAGGAGTTGTAAACCTATTTGGCTCCGAACGTCTTGGCGAGAAGACCGAGTTGCAGAGCCCGTCGGAGTAGTTGCGCTACATTTCTCACGTTCAGCCGCCGCATCAAGTTGAATCGGTGCACTTCAACCGTTCGCACGCTGATCGCCAACACTTCCGCAATTTCACGATTCGTGTGTCCGATCGATACCAGGCGAAGAATGTCGCGCTGTCGAGGTGTGAGCAGTTCGGTATCGAGTTTTTCTTGTAGCGGCTGGAATTTTCGGTTCAGAGCAGTTTGCGCGCCCATCAATAACCTCTTTTCTATGACTCACGCGAGTCTAACAAAGGTACGTATCGGTGTAAACGAAACTGCCAATTTGTGCAGGGTTCCGTTCCCCCCCGAACGCTTCGCCCTCACGTCGTTTCCCTATCCACTCGCAAGCGTTCCGCTAATACCGCATCCAATCTCTAGATGACTATACCACCCACGCTCATTATCGCCTTGATCCGGGCCCATGCGCTCCAGCGGCCATTTCGCACCCTACTCAGCATCGCTGGGGTGGCACTGGGAGTGCTGGCATCCGTCGCCATCGGGACGGCAAACGTGCATGTATTACAATCCTTTGAGCAAGCCGTCACGACAGTAGCCGGTCGCGCGACGTTGGAAATTGCAGGGCATGATCTCGGAGTGGATGAAACGACAATCACGGTAATCCGTGCGGTTGAGGGGGTCGTAAGCGCTGCTCCGATCATTGAAGAATCGGTCGTGCTTACTCAAGGAGAACTACGGGACCAGGCGCTTCAAATATTGGGACTGGATCTGCTTGCAGAAACCGGGGATCGCGGCTTCAAGATATCGCAAGCTGACACCGGTGTCGAATTGGAAGCACTTCTGGCTCCGAATGCGCTCTACCTTGGTCGTCAGGTTGCTGCCGACTGGAATCTGGGAGTCGGAAGCTTTGTCGAGGTGAAGGCGGGAGGGCGCGTCGTACGGCTGCGAGTCGCGGGGCTGATTCATAACGAGGCGGCGCACTCGTCCCTTTGGGATCGGCTTGCCGTCATGGATATCGCTGCGGCGCAACTGCTGTTTCAATCAATCGGGCGGCTCGATCGGATTGATTTAGTGACAACCCCTGATCGACCGCTCGACGACATCGTAACGTCCCTGCGCGCGGTGCTCCCTCCCCATCTTTCTGTGCAACGGCCGGCACAACGGACGAGACAGGTCGAAAACATGGTCTGGGCATTCCAGCTTAATCTATCGGTCATGAGCTGGGTTGGACTGCTCGTCGGCATGTTCTTGATCTACAACACGATAGCCTTTGCTGTGGCGCAACGAAGGCGCGAGATCGGCATCTACCGCGCGCTCGGCATGACGGAACGGCGGGTTGCAGGCCTGTTTCTGGTAGAGGCCGGGCTGCTCGGTCTTCTTGGAGGGCTACTGGGTGGTCTTGGCGGGGTATGGTTGGCGAGTGGTTTGGTGGCGCTCGTCAGCCGGACGGTCTCAGACCTCTATGCGCCGGTATCGTCAGGAGGGTTGGCCCTGTCAGTAGACATGCTGACACTCACGTCAGTGGCGAAGGGAATGGTGCTCGGGACAGTGGTCTCGATGGTGGGAGCCTTGGGTCCCAGCGTGGAAGCGGGCAGGACAGTGACGGTTCGTGCCTTGGCACCGGGAGACTATGAGTCAACGTATCAACTACGGGCAGGTCTGTGGGGATGGATCAGCCTCGGGCTGTTGGTTTTGACAGGGCTTTGCTCGCTGATGGGTCCGGTCGGAAATCTTCCCCTCTTCGGCTATCTCGCTACGCTCTGTCTCCTGGGGGCACTCTCCTGTCTTGCACCGATTTGTATCAGGGCATTGGGATGGCGGCCGCTTCGCCAAGAAAACAAGACAATGGCGCTCGGAGGAAGTCTCCGGCTCATTGCGGCGGACCAAGCGGCGCGTCACCCCGGCCGGAATGCCGTGACGGTATCGGCATTGATGGTGGGGTTGTCGATTATGATCGGTGTGGTCGTCATGGTCCGAAGTTTTCGTGACACGGTCGAGTTCTGGGTGGACGAAACCGTGATGGCCGATCTCATTGTGGCTCCGCATTCCTGGCTCCAGGGAAAGCAGTCCGGACAGGCTTCGCGGTCCCTGCCAGGGACCTGGCTTTCGACCCTGTCGGCGATCGACGGCATTGCCGCGGTCGACACCTATCGTGATGTGTATGTCGACGTCGCGGGTCAACCGGTGGCGTTGGTGTCACGAGACCTTCGGCTCCATGCGCAGCGCAGCCGCTATCTTATGGTTCGTGGAGATTCAAGCGCAGCCCTGCGGCGGGCCGCTGAGACCGGAGGGGCTCTCTTGTCGGAAGTGTTGGCAATTCGGTTGCGGCTTCACGAGGGAGATACGGTTTCGATCACAACACCGGCGGGGCCCGTTGCAGTGCCGGTCGAGGGGATTTTTTACGATTACTCAACTGACGGCGGGAAGCTGGTGATGGACCGAACATGGTATCAGCGACAATGGCTCGACGACCGAGTGACCGTGTTTTCTGTCTACTTGGCTGCCGGATCCAATGTCGATCATGTCAGACAGTCGATTGTGACGCACGTCGCCGGCCTGGACGGAATGACGCTTCCGCCGTTGGTGATCCGAAACCACGAGTTGCGACAAGAGATTCTTGAGATCTTCGACCGCTCCTTTGTCTTGACCTATGTCCTTGAAGCCATTGCTGTGTTGGTGGCCGTCCTCGGCATTGTGAATACACTGGTGACGGCTGTATTGGAGCGACGGCGAGAATTTGCTGCGTTGCGGGCCATCGGCGCAAGCACGAGGCAAGTGGAACGTTTAGTCCTGTGGGAAGCAGCCTATCTCGGGTTGATTGGTGCCGCGTTGGGCGTCGTGGGAGGCTTGCTGCTGGCCCTGTTGCTCATCCACGTGATCAATAAACAATCTTTTGGCTGGACGCTTCAGATGACCGTTCCGGGCGGAGTGATTCTGCAAGCCGTAGGACTGGCGCTCACGGCTGCTCTGGTAGCCGGCTATTGGCCCGCCCGTTGGGCAGCGAGGCAGCCGGTGGTGGAGGGGTTGAGGGAAGAGTAGCGGCCTGGTTGGTCCTCTGTGCTCGCGGAACGCGCTCGGTAAAGCAGTACTCGTCCGACGCGCGCAGTAGAGAACCAAGCCAGGCCGCTCCTCTTGAGAAGAAAAACGAGCAAGCTTAAAGGATCATTGGTAAGGCGTGTTTGCCTAATGCGCAGCCTCAGAAGGATAGGGAGGAACAGGGGGTGCGAACATCCTGAGGCGTACTTAGTGCTATGCGTTGAGTGATTCGAGCGACTGAGAATGTAGCTGGGAGCTTTTTTCAGTGGCCTGCTGGTAGTCGACTTCGATCTTGAAGCCGAGGTCCTCGATCATGCCCCAGACTTCGGGGGCTGGCTGACCTGGCGTCGTGAGGTAGCCGTTCACGAAGATGGAGTCGGCTGGATAGAGGGCGAGTGGTTGAAGGCTTCGGAGGTTGTGCTCGCGTCCACCGGCGATTCGTATTTCGGTTCGCGGATGAAGAAAACGAAAGAGACAGAGCACTTTCAAGCAACGTTGCGGAGTCAGTTGCTCGCAGTTCTCTAGAGGAGTCCCTGCGACCGGATGCAAAGTATTCAGAGGAATTGAATCCGGTTTTACTTCGCGTAGAGCCATGGCGAGATCAATGAGATCTTCGTCCTTTTCTCCCATTCCGACGATCCCGCCCGAGCAAATTTCTAATCCGGCCGCCCGTGCATTGCGAATCGTAGACAGACGATCTTGGAAAGTATGCGTGGTGCAGATTGAAGTGTGAAAGGCCTCGCTTGTATTCAGGTTGTGATTTACTCGATCGACTCCCGCTGCCTTCAGTCGCTTGGCCTGTTGTTCATTCATGAGACCCAGCGAACAACAGATCTGAATCGGGATTTCCTGTTTGATCGAACGGACGGCTCCTGCGATTTCGTCAATTTCACGATCCAACGGACTCCGACCGCTGATAACGATGCAATAACGTTGGGCCTTCGAGGCTGCCGCTTGTCGGGCGCCTTCGATCATCTGTTGTCGTGGCACAAGGTTGTAGCGTTCGATGGGGGCGGTGGAGATTGCAGATTGGGAACAGTAGTGACAGTCTTCCTGGCAGGCCCCGCTTTTGGCATTCTGCAACATCTGGAGGCGAACGGTCTTGCCGAAATAACGGAATCGGACAGAAAAGGCGGCTTGGAGGAGTCCGAGTAATTGCTCGTCCGGAGTATCGAGCACAGCCTGGCATTCGCTTCTGGTCAACGTTTCGTCTCGCAGGGTCTTGTCAGCGAAGTCCTGATAATTCATCATGAACCACTCCATCATCTTACAGAAAGAATTGATTGCGATGCGGATGGCCACGCGATATGAGGCAGCCAGACTGGCCGGAAACCTACACGGTTTCGAAGGGAGAAGCAATGCCCTGGTAGGGAACAGATGAAACAGGGAGAGGGCTGTTTTCTTGACCCGGAGTTGGTTGAACGGCATTCGGCAACGGCAGTGCGACTAGAGTGTTCCAAGTGCCGCAGCGGCGACAGCGCCCAGACCATTCGGTCGATTCATGTCGGCAGGCGGTGCAGACATAAGGGACAACCACACGTTTCTTGAAATGGAGAGCTTTCTTGAGTTCGGCGACCGCCTGCTCCATGTGCTGTTTACGCAAATAGAGATTCGCCATGATCTTATGGTAATCCGCCAATTGGTCTTGTACCCCTTCGACGGTTGAGAGTATGTCGAAGGCTTCGTCGACCATCTCAAGTCGGTAGTAGAGCTTGCCTAAATAGAACTGCAGGGCTGGATTATTCGGGTCTTGCCGCAGGGCCTCCTGATAGACCCGAATAATCTCGCTGGGTTCGCCCTGTTCCAAAAAGAGTTCTTCCAGGCGGTGCAGGATGATGTTGCTCCGGGTCTTGGCATAGACCTTCTTGAGAATTTCTACGGCCTGTTTGGTCTTGCCTTCCCGGATTAAGATTTCGCCGATGCCGACGTAGGCCGGCAAGAACGTTCGGTCCTTCTTGATGGCGCCGCGAAAGTATCGCCGTGCCTTATCGGGGTGGCCTCGTTCCAGGAATTGGCGTCCGACTTCATAGGTACAGCCGGTGAGGAGCTGGGCCTCGGCCAGACGTTCCGGCTCAGGCAGGTTGGCTTTCAGCAGGCGATGTTGAATTTCGAGCGCTTCGCCCCATTTTTCCAACTTGATCAATAGATCGCGCTTGCGAATGAGCGCGGTCAGGTTATCCGGTTCTATCTTGAGCATTTTGTGCAGGGTCTGCAAGGCGTCCTCATAGCGCTTGGCGCCCTCCAAGTCGTTGGCCAATTCCAGCAGAATTTCGATGTTGCGATCGTCGACACGATTGGCTCGTTGATGGAGACGGATCGCCTCAGCGAAGTTGTTTTCTACGCGATAAATGTTTCCCAGCCAGAGCAACGAATCGACACGATTCGGGTCCATGGCCAACGCCCGTTCGAACAAGCTGATCGCTTCGACGGTGCGTTTCGACATGATGGCATGGGTACCTTCGCGATGAAGGGCATCGATTTTTTCTTTGCGCCGCAAGAGTCGTGTGCTGCGCCAGTTGCCGATGACATGGGCGGTTTGCCGCATGCCGACGGCCAAGGCCACGAGCACGGCGCCGACAGCCATGGAAAAGACGACAAGCGTCACAGGACTTAGCTCGAATTGGATGGAGGGACTTGTCCGGATCGCGACCGTCCCAGGATTTAACTCGCGAGCAAAGCTGTAAAGAAAGATTCCGGCGCTGACGAGGAAGATGGTGGTGAGCAGTCGAAGCATCGATCTAGGCCTTTGTTTTCACAGGCACCTTTTTCCGTTTCACAGGCTGTGGGGTAACAGTCGCTTGTGTGGACGCCGGTTTATCCGGGATGGCGATCCGTTTTGCATCGGCCCACAACCGTTCGAGCGCGTAATGTTTCCTGACGTCCTGTCTGAAAATATGGGCGATTACATCACCAAAGTCCATCAGAACCCACTGCGACGACCGCATACCTTCGACGCTCAGCGGCTTGGAGTCGGAATGAGAGAGGATCTCGTCGACATGATCGGCAATGGCATTCGCTTGGCGATCCGAATCCGCAGAACCTATGACCAGGTAGTCGGCAACGGAAGTCAGCGGCGCTACCTGGATGACAAGAACATCGGTGGCCTTCTTATCGAGCATGGCCCGGGCAATGGCGAGGGCCGTGGACCTAGCTGTTCGTGCGATTACGGTCCTCTTGGTAGAGATGATGCTGAAGTATATAAGATTCCACTAAGGGCGGCAACAGATTTGCCGCCGGGAGCCTTCGGCGGATTCGAGCGCGGACATCCGATGCCGAGACTGCGGAGGGTGGTAGCTGGAGTAAGGTCAAGTGTTCTTTCTTGAGAGGCACATCGAGTTGGGAAATTCGCCCTGCATCCAGATCCGCCAGCGAGGACTGTGGAATCGGTGGAAGCAGTGCCACGGTTGAAAGGGATTGAAACGACAGGCCTGGCCGTGAGAGGACGACGAAGGTGCACAGTTCAAGCAAAGTCAGAGGATCACGCCACGTGGGGAAATCCAGAAAGGCATCGATCCCTATCAAGAAAAAGAGCTGAGTCTGCGCTCCATATTCCTGCTGCAGCAGGCGAACAGTGTCAATGGAGTAGGACTTGCCTGGCCGGCGGATTTCCGCATCCGAGCTGGCAAAGGAAGGCTCTGAAGCGATGGCAAGCCGGACCATCTCATATCTGTCTTGGGCGGGGGCCAAGCTGCTGTTTGGTTTATGGGGAGGCTGACTTGTGGGAATAAAGAGGATTTGGTCGAGCTCAAGGACCTCGAGTGTTCGACGTGCAATGGCCAGGTGACCGTTGTGTATGGGGTTAAAACTTCCTCCGAGGAGGCCGAGACGAAGGGAGCTAGATCGCAGAGTAGAGGGTGCTGATGGCCGATCTTCAGAGTCAGGAGAAATCATAACTCAGCACTCAGGATTCACACATAGCACTAGAGAATCACGAGATTGTCTCGATGGATCACTTCCTCGTATTCCTGCGGGCCGAGTCGCTGCTGGATTTCGATCGTTTTGAGTCCTTTGATACGTGCCAAGGTGTCGGATGAGAAGTTTACGAGTCCTTTGCCGAACTCTTTGCCGTCTTGGTCAAGGCAGCTTACCGCGTCTCCTGTATCGAAGGAACCGCTGACATCTAGAATACCTGATGCCAACAAACTCTTGCCCCGACGAGTCAGCGCCTCGACAGCGCCAGGATCAAGCGTCAGGGTTCCTCGTGGCCTGAGGGTGAAGGCGATCCAATGTTTGCGACTGGTGAAGCGACGCTGCTTCGCGAGAAAGAGGCTTCCGCCAAGTCCGCCGGCTAATACCTTTGGTAGGAGACCTGCTTCTTGCCCGTTCAAGATTAATGTGGCCACGCCGTACTCACTGACTTTCTTGGCAGCCTGGACCTTCGTCGCCATACCTCCGGTTCCCTCAAAAGATGTGGAGATACCGGCTCGGTGCTCAATGTCTTCTGTAATGTCCGGGATCAACGGGATGAGCGTAGCAGCCGGGTTTTTGCGTGGATCTTCGGTGAAGAGGCCATCGATGTCGGATAGGATGATCAGTAGCTCCGCGTCGACCAAATGGGCCACTTCGGCAGCCAGCGTATCGTTATCTCCCACGCGAATCTCATCCACGGCAACCGTATCGTTTTCGTTGATGATGGGAATCACGCCGAATCCTATCAGCGCACTCAGGGTGTGGCGTGCATTGAGGAACCGTCGTCGATCGGCGAGGTCGTGGTGAGTGAGTAGAATTTGGGCCACCTTGACATTGAGCCGCTCGAACGATTTTTCATATGCCCACATGAGCCGGCTTTGACCGACCGCCGCCGCCGCTTGCTTCACGGGGAGGCTCTTAGGGTATTCTTTCAGGCCTAATTTCTTGATGCCCGAGACAATCGCACCGGAGGAGACGATCAAGACGTCACGTCCGTTCGATCGAAGTGCCGCGATTTCGTCCGCGAGCCTATCGATCCGTTCGGGGCGCAGCCCTGTGTCTCGGGCCGCGACGAGACTGCTCCCGATTTTGATGACGATACGTGAGGCCTGTCTTAGGAGTTCGTCTCGCATGGTGTCGATCGAAGTTGCGCCACCTGTTGTCCAACATAGGTGACAAGTTCAGCCAGCCCTTCTCTTGTGGCGGCGGAGATTGGGAGGCACGTATACCGGTGATGTGCACAGTACTTCTGCAACGCTCTGAGGCGCGCGCCGTCTCCAGTCAGGTCGATTTTCGTGGGGACCACTGCGAAGGGTCGTGTGGTGATCGGCTCAGCGTAGGCGGCTAATTCCCGACGCATGATCTCGAAACTTTTAACGGGTTCCTCGGAAGCCCATTCCGATATATCGATCATGTGCAGCAAAAAGGACGTGCGTTCGATATGCCGAAGAAAGTGGAATCCTAGCCCCTTGCCTTCATGGGCGCCTTCAATGATTCCTGGAATGTCTGCGATGGCAAAACTTTCTGTTTCTCCCCAGCGAACGATTGCCAGATTCGGTGTCAGTGTGGTGAAGGGATAATCGGCAATCTTTGGCCGGGCAGCGGAAATTGCAGCGATCAGTGTCGATTTCCCGGCATTGGGAAAGCCGACCAGCCCGACGTCGGCCAACAACTTCAGCTCAAGTCTTAGCGACTGTTCCTCGCCTTCCGTGCCTGTTTCAAATTCCGTGGGCACACGATTGGTGGAGGTGGCGAAATGGTTATTCCCTCGTCCACCCCGTCCCCCGTGAGCCCCTAGGAATTGTTGTCCGGGGATTACCAGGTCTGCCAGCATCTCATTGGTCTGATCTTTGAAAATAACGGTCCCGACTGGAATGATCACGACCACGTCCTTCCCGGTTCTTCCGGAACAATTGGCTGCGCCTCCCTGGCGACCGGATTCTGCTTCGTAGTGTTTCTGATACCGAAGGTCGAGGAGCGTCGTCATACGAGGCGACGCTTCGAACACAACATTGCCGCCGTGGCCGCCGTCCCCACCGTCCGGCCCGCCGCGCGGCACGAATTTCTCGCGCCGAAAACTGCAGGCGCCGTCACCGCCGCGACCAGCTTTGATATGAACACGAGCTTCATCGACAAACATCGGCGCACCGCATCAACTTTGTGACGATTGAGGTATGATACACGAGAAACATCCCCTTGCACCCCTGACTCATGCCGGGAATCCTCGTGATCAAGACATTGTGACGAGAAAAGTGGGAAAGAATGTATTAGGAAACCGAGGGCGTGGCGTAGACGCTGATCTTCTGCCGTCCGCGGCCGCGTTCGAACTTCACGATTCCTGTGATGCGGGCGAAGAGGGTGTGGTCTTTGCCGAGACCCACGTTAAAACCGGGAAAGAATTTTGTCCCTCGCTGACGGATTAAGATCGATCCGGCCTTCACGGTCTCTCCCCCGTAGGCCTTGACCCCAAGATATTGAGGGTTACTATCGCGCCCGTTTCTTGTCGATCCTCCGCCTTTATTTGTTGCCATGACTGATCCTCGCTAGGCCGTTTCGATTCCGGTAATGCGTAATTTGGTGAAGCCCTGGCGATGGCCATTGGTTCGCCGATAGTTCTTGCGTCGTTGCTTCTTGAAGATGGTGATAGAGCGGGATCGGCCTTGGTGGAGGATTTCTGCTTTCACGGTGGCGCCCTTGACTAAGGGTCGGCCAATCTCTAGACCCCCGTCGCCGTGGACCAACCGAACCTGGCTGAGTTCAATCGTCCCTCCGATCTCACCTGGAAGGGACTCCACTTGGACCAATGACCCAGTTTCGACTCGATACTGCTTGCCGCCTGTCTCAATGATTGCGTACATAAGCCCTCGCCTCTGTTTCAGAACATGATTGTGTAACATAGGGATTTGAAGCCTGTCAAGGCAAAGCACGGGCAATTATTGGGGTTCACAAGCAAAAGCTAGCCCCTCCTTTGGGTTACCCTGTTCGTGGGCTATTCTGCCCTGGCTTCCAGGTGTATGCTGTTTTTCATTCTCAAGCTATTTCATGGATGGAGATAATTGATGGCCTTTGCGCCTAACCCTGGTCCTGCCAAAGCGAGAGCTGCTCGATTTGTACTCCGTCCTTATCGTCGAATACCGACGTGGCTCGTTCTCTACTATCTGAGCGGGGAATGTGTCGGGAAAGGTGTCGTAACCAATCTCTCTCAATCAGGAATGCGGGTCCAAGGTGACCATGCGGTCGTGCCAGGGCTCGATTTGACTTTGCGGGTCACATTTGCAAACGATGGCCCGACGATAGAAGTCGAACGAGCCACGGTTCGGTGGGTGAACGGATATGATTTCGGCTTGGATTTCACTTCTCTCGGTCCATTAGCCGCGAAGCACATTAGTGATATAGTGAGCCAGCGGATTCGTGCCCCTCATTCACCCAGCTGAACCCTTCCTTGCTCATTACTCCATGTGACGTGTGCCACAGCCAGCTTGCTTGACGCCTCTTCCAGCCCACTGTATATATATTCGAACTCCGATACGTCATGAGTTACCTGTTCATCTTCGTTGCCTATGTTGAAGCCACATGGAAAAATTTGGATGGATGGCTCGTTCGTCAATTGGGCGGATGCGCAGGTTCATGTGATGACCCATTCGCTCCACTATGGACTGGCGGTGTTTGAGGGGATTCGCTGCTATAAGGGGAAGTCCGGTTCCGCGATATTTCGCCTGCAGGAACATGTTGATCGGTTGTTCGACTCTGCGCATATCGGCATGCTGCAGATACCCTTCGACAAAAAGCAGGTTGCAGAGGCCATCGTAGAGACCGTCAGAGTGAATACGCTGGAAGCCTGCTATATACGCCCGCTCGTCTACATTGGGCACGGAGCAATGGGGGTGTATCCCGGTGAAAACCCAATTAAGCTGGCCATTGCGGCCTGGACCTGGGGCGCCTATCTGGGAGACGACGCCTTGGCGAATGGAATGCGGGCTCGCGTGTCGTCGTACACTCGCCATCATGTCAACGTTTCAATGACCAGAGGAAAGATTTCAGGCTACTACGTGAATTCGATTCTCGCAAAACGGGAAGCAAAAGCGGATGGATACGATGAAGCCATTTTGCTTGATACCGAGGGCTATGTGTCTGAGGGAACGGGGGAGAACATCTTTATTGTGCGGAAAGGGCAGATGAAAACCACGCCGCTCACCTCAATCCTCGATGGCATTACCAGGAGTTCCGTCATGGAGTTGGCGAAGGAGCAGCATATCCCTGTCGTGGAGGAGCGTTTCACCCGCGACGATATGTATATCGCCGATGAAGTATTTGTGACCGGCACCGCTGCCGAGTTGACACCAGTGAGGGAGATCGACAACCGCCGCATTGGCACAGGCACGCCAGGGCCGGTGACCCAAGCTCTTCAAAAGAGCTTCTTTTCCATCGTGCGTGGGGAGGATCCTTCCCACGAGGCGTGGCTCACCAGGATTTAGTAAGACACACTGAATAGTCTTAGCCTGCCTTCCAGCTAACTGGACACTCACGAGCAAAGCGAGACGGGTCAGACGTCTCGTCTTCTCGAGTCTCGCGCATTTTGCGACTTGCTTGTTTCGCGTACGCGTCAGGCGCGTACGCGAACGGATTGACCCAAACTCCTGGCTAATGTCCGCTTGAGGACGAGTTGCTTGGCGTGTGACTTTCAGTGGCTGGGGCTGCTGGCGTCGCGGAAGGAGTTTCGGGGGCGGTTTGAGGCGTCTCTTTCTTGTTAAGATCAATGACCGTGGAAGAAAACGTTCGCTCCTTGGCGAGAATCGCCAGACCGAGTGAAGTCAGCATGAAGACGGCTGCGACGACAACCGTGAACTTACTCAAGAAGTTGGCGGGGCCGCGGCTACCGAAGACGGTCTGGCTGGAGCCACCGAATGATGCGCCGATTTCAGCGCCCTTCCCTGATTGCAAGAGGATGGCGCCGACCATGAGAACACAGATTAGGACATGAATGATGATGAGAAAAATATACATAGAACTCCGGTCAGTTAGGCCTGCGACGCATTAGCTAAGTTAATGATTCTAGCAAACGAGGCGGGATCGAGACAAGCCCCGCCGACTAACGCTCCGTCGATTGCGTCTGAGACGAGGAGTGACTCGATGTTCTGGGGCGTGACGCTTCCGCCGTACAGGATTCTGACGGTCGATGCTATTGCACTGTTCCATCCGGTCTCCAGGAACAACCGAATCGAGCGGTGCACGGTTACGGCCTGCTCCGAGGTGGCGGGTCGTCCTGTGCCGATGGCCCAGACTGGTTCGTAGGCGATCGTAACAGTCGCAAGGTCCTGTGTAGTCAAACCCTCCAGGCAGTGACTGAGCTGCGCTGTGACAATCGATTCAGTACGGCCTGCCTCGCGGTGCGCCAAGGATTCTCCCACGCATAGGATAGGAGAGAGACCGTGCCGCAGTGCTGCCAGGACCTTCAACTGAATATCCTCATCTCGCTCGCCGAAGAGCGCGCGCCGTTCAGAATGGCCGATGATCACATAGCGGCAGCCAAGATCGCGCAACATCGGAGCGGACACTTCCCCGGTGAAGGCCCCGTGTGCTTCCCAGTGCACATTTTGTGCGCCGAGGCTGAAATAGGAGCAGGAGCCCAGGGCATTGCGTACTGACTCGATTGCTGTAAAGGGTGGAGCAAGAACCACGTCGGCATGCGGCGATGCGGACACTCGTTCGCAGAGGTCCCGAATGAAAGCTGCAGCCTCCGAGGCTGTCTTGTTCATCTTCCAGTTACCGACGATGAGCGGTCTGCGCACAGGTGTCTCGATGCTCGTTGATGAAAGAGGGTGTGAACTCAGCGACGAGGCGATTACGCGATTCGATCCGGGAGAGCGGTCAGGCCCGGGAGTTGTTTGCCCTCCAGCAATTCCAACGCGGCGCCGCCACCGGTTGAGATAAACGACATATTCTCAGATTCGCCGGCTCTATGCACGGCCAGAGCCGTTTCACCTCCGCCAACGATCGTCAGCGCATAGGCATCGGCAATGGCGTGCGCCATAGCGAGGGTTCCTCGTGCATAAGCATCGATTTCGAAAACACCCATCGGTCCATTCCACAGAATTGTTTTCGCGTTCTGGACTGCCTCGTTGAAGAGTTTTACGGAGGCCGGACCAATGTCGAGTGCGTACCACCCGTTCGGAATTTCCTGGACTGGAACGATCTTCGATTCTGCCCCAGGCTCGCGGCTGGCCGCAACGACACAATCGACCGGCAGGTAGAATTTTACCCCGCGGGAAAGAGCGTGTTCTTCAATGCCTTTGGCGAAGTCCAGCATGTCGTTTTCGACCAGGGAGTTGCCGATTTCCATCCCCTTCGCCTTTAAGAAGGTAAAGGCCATGCCGCCGCCGATAATGACTTTGTCGACGCGCTTACCTAGGTTCTCAATGACACCGATCTTTCCCGAAACTTTCGCCCCACCGAGAACAGCTACAAAGGGCCGAACTGGGTTTTCGACGGCTCCTTCGAGGTATTCGATTTCTTTCTTGAGGAGGAAGCCGGCCACCGAGGCGGGAATGAATTTGGTGATGCCGACAGTGGAGGCATGGGCCCGGTGTGCGGCGCCGAATGCGTCGTTGATATAGACATCGCCAAGTGCCGCGAGGGCTTTCGAGAAGATATCGTCGTTTTCCTCTTCCCCGCGATGAAATCGGAGATTCTCAAGGAGCAGAATGTCGCCCGACTTCATCTTGGCGACAAGCCCTTCCACCACTGGGCCAATGCAATCCGGCGCAAACAGGATATCTTTGCCCATGAGACGTCCCAAGCGTTTAGCGACCGGCGCCAGACTGTACTTGGAGTCGAATTTTCCGTTCGGTCGGCCAAGGTGCGAACAGAGGATCACCCTGGCGCCGTCGTCGATGGCTCGATTGATGGTTGGCAGGGTCGAACGAATGCGGGTATCGTCGGTGATTTGGTGGGAATCGTCCAACGGAACGTTGAAGTCGGCGCGGATGATGACGCGCTTGTCTCGCAGCACCACGTCGTCGATCGTTTGTTTGCGCAGTCTCATTGCGGCTCCGTCAAGTCGGCTCTTCCAGTAAGCGGAGTGGGTGGGAAACAGAACCGGGCTGAAGCAGGCATCGACTCGCGGTGCTCAGTGTCCTGTTGCTCTTGCCGCGATGACTTTGATCAGGTCTCGAACCCGGCATGAATACCCCCACTCATTGTCGTACCAGGCCGTGACCTTGACGAGCCGCTTGTCGATGGCCATTGTGAGCGGGGCATCGAATGTGGCCGAATGAGAGTCGCCCTTTTGATCGATCGAGACGATCGGGTCTTCAGAATACAACAGAATGTCTTTCATCGGGCCGTTCGCCGCTTTCCGGAAGGCGGCGTTGACGGAGGCGACGTCACAATCCTTCTCGGTTTCGACGGTCAGATCCACTAGCGAAACATTCGGTGTGGGGACGCGGATGGCGAGGCCGTCAATCTTGCCCTTGAGCTGCGGTAGTACCAAGTGTAGCGCCTTTGCCGCGCCGGTGCTGGTCGGGATCATTGACATCCCCGCCGCGCGCCCGCGCCGCAGGTCTTTGTGGGGCAGATCGAGTAATTGTTGGTCGTTGGTGTAGGAATGGATCGTGGTCATGACACCGTGCTTGATGCCGAAATTATCCAACAGAACCTTCGCCACGGGAGCCAGACAATTGGTCGTGCAAGAGGCGTTAGAGATAATGTGATGCATTTTTGGATCGTAGGCCGCGTCGTTAACGCCCAGTACGATGGTGACGTCCGGGTCCTTCGCCGGTGCTGAAATGATGACGTGTTTGGCTCCGGCAGAGATATGCTTTCCTGCGCCTTCACGGTCGGTAAAGCGCCCGGTCGATTCAATCACGATATCGATGTCCAGCTCTTTCCAGGGAAGCTCCTTGGGATCCTTGATCGCCAGCACCTTGATGGGCTTGCCGTCCACGAGGATCTGGTCGTTTTTGGCCTCAACACTTCCCTGTAACGTCCCGTGTACCGAGTCGTATTTTAAGAGATAGGCAAGCGTCTTCGCATCTGTAAGGTCATTCACTGCGACGATATGGAGGTCAGGATCACCGAGTGATGCTCGCAGGACGTTCCGTCCGATCCGTCCAAATCCGTTAATACCGATCCGAATAGCCATAACGAGTGGTTCCTCAAGAAAAAATTGGCCGGGCGAATGCGCCGGCCAGAACGAAAACGATAGTATCCACGCTCCTAGGGCTTGTCAAGCCATACCAAGGCGGTAAATTCCGCACCTGACCACAGAATTTTGCGCATCTGAACCTCGCGCATGACCCATGTCTTGCGTCTCTGGCGCCGGCTTCGTTAGAGTTCTTCGATTTAAGCGTGAGGTGTTTCCCCTTGAGGTGTCGGTGAGTCTCTTCGAACAGACGATTCAGGTGTTGGAGTGGCCCCGATTGCTCGATGCCCTTGCCGGGCATGCCCGATCGACAATGGGAGCGGCGCGCTGTCGTGCCGTCGAATTGGCGACCAGCCTCCACGATTCGCGACGGCGCCAACAAGAAACGACGGAGATGGGACAGCTTCAAACATCCGGCGAAGCCCTGCCGACTTTGGCGTTTCCCGATATTCGAGAGCCGCTCGCCCGTGGCAAAAAAGGGGCGGTGTTGGAGGTCCACGAACTCCGGGATTGTGCAATGGTGCTGGGTCTCCTGGAGGAGAGCGGACGTTTCATGGGGCGGCATCAATATGATGCTCCTGCGTTGGCATCCGCCGCGCAGCCCCTGCAATCGATTGAGGAACTGCGGCCTGTGAAAGCTGCGCTGGATGCGGCGATCCACCTCGACGGCTCGATTAAGGAGTCGGCCACTCCTGACTTGCGGCGATTGACCCATCAGGCACAGGCGCTCAAACAGCAGATACGGCGTGAGATAGATCAGATGCTGCACTCGCGTCGCTATGAGGACATTCTACAGGAACGGTATGTCGCCGAACGAGAAGGTCGGTATGTCATTCCGGTAAAAGCCGATATGCGGGGCCGGGTGCCTGGGATCGTGCATGACGTCTCGATCAGCGGTGCCACGGTATTTCTCGAACCGCGAGAGTTGGTCGAGCTGAACAATTCGATCAAAGTGGCGGATCTTGAGACGGAACGGGAAGTGCGCCGGATTCTTCGTGAGTTGTCCGCCTTGGTCGCCGCACAATCCGAGGTCGTTCTGGCGGGGCTCGATGCGCTGGCTGTTCTCGACGGTATTTCGGCCCGGGCATTGTTAAGTCACCAATTGAAAGCACATCCCGTCGAGCTCAACGCCGAGGGGCGTGTTCGGCTACTGCGTGCCAGGCATCCCCTGCTCGTGATGACGAAAGCGCAGGTAGTTGCCAACGATATTTTCTTGGATGAATCGATTCATGTACTTGTCATCTCCGGTCCCAATACGGGTGGCAAGACCGTGACCCTCAAGATCATCGGACTCTTTGCCTTGATGGTCCGGGCCGGATTACACCTACCTTGTGACGCGGAGTCCGAGATGGCGGTCTTTTCCGATGTGTATGCCGATATCGGCGATGCCCAAGACTTGGCCCGTGATCTGTCCAGCTTTTCTGCGCACATGACCCAGATGGTCCAGTTGCTCGATGAAACGGGCCGTCAGCGAAGAAGTGACATGAAAGCCGTCTCGCGGCAATGGTTGGTCCTTCTCGATGAACCGGTGACATCGACCGATCCGGCAGAAGGAGCGGCCCTTGCCGAAGCCTTACTCTGTCGGTTGGCCACGCTGGGGATGAAAGTTGTCGCGACTACACACTACGGGTCGCTGAAGGCCTTGGCCCACACGATGTCCGGCTTTGCAAACGCTGCGGTTGAATTTGACGTGGCGACACTCTCGCCGACTTATCGGCTATTCATGGGGGTGCCGGGTGGGTCGTCTGCGATTGAGATTGCCGGTCGGTTAGGGATGGATCGGGCTTTGCTCGATGAGGCGAAGAAAAAACTCCAAAGAGATGATCGGGCTATGGAAACGATGCTCCTTGATCTCCAAACGAAACAGAGACAGCTGGCCGACGATCTGGCTCGTGCTGTTGAAGCCAGACATGAAGCGGAACAGGCAGAACGACGTGTGAAAGCACAAATGGCTGTCTTGGAAGAGACTGAACGGGAAGCGAAGAAGGGTCTGAAGCGAAAACTCAGCGAACAGTTCAGCCGTGCGCGGGCTGAGGTGCAGGCCACGGTGGATGCAGTCAAGGGCGAGCAGAAACTCATCAAAGCCAAAGCAGCGAAGCAACGATTGTTCGAGCTTGAGGCACAGACGAGAGCCCAATTTGCCCCAGCCAGCGAACCGATTCCACTTGCGCAATTGGGGGTAGGGGATCAGGTCGAGATCTGCGGGCTTGGCGTGACTGGCAAACTGCTAGAATTGCCACAAGGGAAGAAACGCGTGAGGGTGAAAGTCGGGGAAGGGGAAGTGCTTGCCACAGTGGCGAATCTCGTTGGCCTGGCACGAGGGCGCACAGCACCGACAATGCCAGTCGCATTGAGTCCTCGCCAAGTCTCGCCTGGCGGGGGGCTGGGACTCGATGAACAGACGGTTGTGGACGTGAGAGGGAAGGCGGCGGACGAAGCGTTGGATGACGTAGTTGCGGCGCTGGATCGGGCGATCCTCGCCGCCGCGCCGTTCCTGCGGATTATTCATGGCCATGGCACAGGGAAACTCAAATCGTCATTGCGGGACTACCTGAAAGACTCGCCCTATGTGTCAGATTTCCGTGCAGGAGATCGGGCAGAAGGCGGAGATGGAGTTACCGTGGCTCGGATTCGGTCATAGCCGACTTTGTGGCCGATGGGTTGGTCAAGGCATCCAAGGCTTCAGGTACCGACTGTACCGGCGATACCTGAATCGAGACCGGCAGGTTTCCTGTATGCTCGGAGAAAGGTGTCTGCTTCGAGACCACCACCCGGCGGAGTTTTGCGGCCCTTGCCGCCTGCACTTTTAACGGGACGGATCCCACCGGGCCGATCGCACCATCGGAAGTCACCGTTCCTGTCATCACATGACCGGTCGGCACCGTCCTCCCTTGTGCCATGGCTGCGACGCTAAGCCCCACCATTGCAGACACGCTGTCCCCATAGATCGTCATGCCTGCATAAGGGACGGAGAGTTCGACGGTCCAAGAGTCGGTGGAGAGACTCAGGGATCGAGCGCTCCGTCTGATCGCCTGTTCGATTGAAGCCTGGGCCATGCGCGAGAATTGTCCGGGTGTCGAGCGGAAGCGCAGCATCAGACCCGTCTCGTCTTGCCGTTCGTCGAACGACATCCTCACATAGGAGACCGTCCCGACCTGGTTTGGGCCGATCGTGACACCCAAGATGGGAATCAATTGCTCGCGTGGGGCACCGTATACTTGCCCTGCATACAAAGAGAGCGCCAGCAAGAATCCCGTGAGGCAGGCGTACGTCTGTATCGATGGCAAGTAGAACATGGAGCCCTTGTGCATATGTGGTTCTGTGGATGGATGTGTGTGCTATCGGTCATGTAATAGGAGTCTTGAGAGGCCACAGAGGCGGGGTGTGAGGATGAGCGAGAGCGGATACGAACGGACAGGATTCGAGCGAAAGAAGCGAGGACCGCCACTCTGCTGCAAGTCTTCGTTACGGTTTGTTCCTAGCGGTTAAAGAAGACAAGAACTGGTCAGATCGTCCTTCTTGCTCGCGGAACGCGCACGATCAGAATGTGCTCGTTGGACGCTCGCAGTGAACGACAATCTGGCCGCTACCTTGAAAAGAGGTGAAGAAAATTAGAAGGCCTCGCCTGGCCGGATGGCACGTTATGGGGAATCGATTGCGAAGCAGTCGGGAGATTATGTCTATTCTCTTCTATTGAGGCGCGTCATCATACCACCCAAGCCCAATACGATAGCTAAAAAAACCAGGGTTATAGCTGTTAACGAGCCGAGCACGCAGGAAAAACTCTCGTTGCAGAGATCAAACATATATTGCCAAAACCCCCACATTTTGGTCTGAGCTAGGGTTTTTACAAACATCGTATCCCCTCCTTGGCACTTCTCTTCGATCCTAGGGTAGAGAAGCCAACTAAGCCAGCGATTCGACCGCGGCGCGTAACCGCTCGGTCAGCTTCGTCGCTGCAACCGGGTCTTCCTGCGCCCGCGCGACTTTGATCGGCTCGCCGAAGATGATGCGCAACTGCGGGAAGCTGATTCTGCCCCGCGAGAGGGCTCGTGCTGTGCCGAAGAGGCGGACTGGCACAAGTGGCGCGCCTGTCACGAGCGCCAGGCGCGCGGCACCCCGGTGCCACACACGGTCGCCGCAGATGGCGCCTTGCGGGAAAATTACGACTGCCTGTCCTGCCTCGATTGCCTGCCGCATCCGAGCGAGAGCGATGTGGTCGCCGCCGCCACGCTTAATCCCGACTGCGCCGAGCCCGTTGAGCACCCACCCAAGCAGTAGGGACTGCCAGAGTTCCGCCTTTCCGAGGAAACGCAGTTCCCGAGAGATCGCCGCCCCGAGGATGATCCCGTCGAGCACCGAGTCATGATTCGGTGCGATGACCATAGGCCCAGTGACGGCGAGGCGATCGGCCCCGATCACTTCGAGTCGATACATGGCGCGTACCAAGCCGCCGAAGAAACAGCGAACTTGCGCATAGGTTGGAGCGTGGAATGGTATAAGACCTGTATTGTTGTTTGCCCGACGGTCGACAAGAGTATCCATCAATGATTCCATCAGACCTCCTCCTCCATGACTATTCCGTCTGATCGCAGCAGTTGGCCATTGGCTGTCTTGTTTCGATTCAGTGCTCTTTAGCGACCCCTAGTTCAGCAACCGGGCATATGAGGAGTGGATTGTGTCCATTGCGCAATAGTCGGGCTCGCTGTCGCACAGGGTTTAGACTTTACCTCTAGCCTTGTTTCTCTTTTTTCCAGGCTCCCCAGGCATAGAAAAATCCCACCGGTGCGCTGATGAGGCAAACCCATGCCAGAGGAGACGATTCTGCGAACAGCCAACCGGCAAGAGCGGTATAGATCGCTGCTCCGATAAAGTAGACATACCAAGGAAGCTTATCTTTCTTTTTCAAAGGTGCGTCGGTTTGCGATGTCGCGAAGCGCGGGCCGGCAGGTTTCAGAAATTGTATAGACATTGTCAGTCTCCTCCCTCTGGAATGGTGAACCATGTGCTCGCGGGCTGGAGCGACCGGCTTCCTATGAACGGACGCCCGTCCACCGATTTCGCAGCCACTTCGATCGCAGGAGCTTGTACCCGAGCCAGGCCATGAGCAGCAGGCCGAGCAGTGGTGCCACCACGGAGTTCACCAATTTCTGATAATCGATCATCTGTACCCGCAAGAGATACTGGTAGCGCGAAGGATTTCGCCCCTCCGCTGTAATGATGACTCTGTACAGACCCTCGTCCAGAGTGGCTTCGCCACTGACGACTCCGGTCGGGTGGTGGCTCGGACGCCAGTCTGCCACCAGCTGGGCTTCTGCCTCATTCCTCCCGTTCCCCTTCACGATCCGCAGACCGACCGGCACGTTGCGCAGCGCCGGGTCCACGAGATCCACGACCAGGAACGTCTCGCCTGTCTTGGGTATGTCCGTGCAGTATTGAGCTTTCAGCTCGTATTGCGGCTGGTAGGCATTAAAATGAACCGCGCTCTCACCGACCCAGCGTACGCAAGGGTCTACTTCCAAATCCGCTCCGCCATGTGCAGCGGCTGTGCCGGGGTACAGCGCGGCAACAAGAAGGAGCACCATAGAACTTGCTCGTGTCATGTGCTTAATCATGGCTAATCCTCCTGTGTTGGGACCGTGCGAAGTTCTGTCCCATGCGCTCTCCCCATCACTGTCGAGAGCCCTATTCGTTCACTCCGGTTATCCGTTTCTGCTATTCACTGAGGAGACAGGACCCTCCGGGGTGTAAAGAGAGTCCTATCTATCTCAGCGGGAGACGCCGGGCAGAGTCGCGGCGCCACCAATTCTCGACGAAGCGTCCTCACACAGTCGTCAATGCCGGATGAGTCGCTGTTGCCTGCGACGTGAGGCACCGATGCCTAGCAATTACGGGATCGACAATCGCGCCACAGTTGATGCAGCGCCGTCCCCAAAATCCGTCGCCACCCGACCCGAGCACAAAGTCTTCAAACTCCTCAAGCACCATCAATCCCCCACAGCGTGTGCACCTCATCGCATGCCTCCTTCCTTGATGGGGTCTTGCAGCGGATACTTCGCCCCTTTCCAACTGATCTTTCTGCTAAAACATTGAGCCTCTACATGTGCGTTTGCGCCTCAGTGATTGTCCATGATGGCTTTAAGCTCACTGCCGCTGATCACTTCGCGATCGAGCAGGGCTTTTGCTCCTTCTACGAGTGCGCGCTTCTTTTCAGCTAAGAGCCATCTCACGCGATCGTATTGCTCATCGATGATCCGCCGCACTTCACAGTCGATCTCGCGGGCGGTCTCCTCTGAGTAGTCGCCTTTGTCCTGAGGGGTCTGGACTTGCATAACGAGTGGTTGACGTTCCCGATCCAGGGTAACGGTGCCTAGCTTCTCGCTCATCCCGTAAGATTTGACCATGCTCTTGGCAATGTCCGTCGCCCTGACCAGGTCGTTCTGCGCTCCGGTAGACGCCTCGCCGAAGATCAATTCTTCCGCATTCCGCCCTCCGAGCAGGACGGCAATCTTGTTCTCCAGCTCTGTCTTGGCCATCAGAAAGCGATCCTCCGTCGGGAGTTGAAGGGTATAGCCCAACGCGGCAATCCCCCTGGGGATGATGGAGATTTTCTGTATCGGGTCTGCGCCTGGGAATGACAACGCCACCAAGGCGTGACCCACTTCATGATGGGCGACTCGTTCCCTCTCCATCTTGTTGAGCACTCGGTTCTTCTTTTCCAACCCCGCCACGACCCGCTCCACCGCTTCCTGCAATTCCGACAGACCCACCTGCTCTTTATTCCGACGCACGGTCAACAGTGTCGCTTCATTGATGATATTGGCGAGGTCGGCGCCTGAGAACCCGGGGGTCATCGCGGCGATCATCTCAAGGTCTGCATCGGGCCCCAGGGTCACCTGTTTGGCATGGACGCGCAAGATAGCCAGGCGGCCGATCTTATCCGGGCGATCGACCAAGACTTGCCTGTCGAACCGGCCTGGCCGCAACAGTGCAGGATCCAAGATTTCAGGCCGATTGGTCGCCGCCATCAGGATAACGGCGATGCGGGGATCGAAGCCGTCCATCTCGACCAGCAACTGATTCAGGGTCTGTTCACGCTCCTCATGCGCCATGGGTCCCGCCCCACGGGCTTTTCCCAATGCATCCAGTTCGTCGATGAAGATAATACAGGGCGCCTTGATCTTCGCCTGCTCGAACAGATCTCGCACGCGGGAGGCCCCCACTCCCACAAACATTTCCACAAACTCGGACCCGCTGATGCTGAAAAACGTCACTCCTGCCTCTCCTGCCACAGCGCGAGCCAGGAGCGTCTTGCCGGTTCCAGGAGGACCGACGAGCAAGATGCCTTTCGGAATCTTTCCTCCGAGACGCGTGAATTTTTCCGGCGTCTTGAGAAAATCAATCACCTCGCGCAGTTCTTCCTTCGCCTCGTCCACCCCGGCCACGTCCGCGAAGGTGACCTTCGTGTCCTTCTCGGCATAGATCTTCGCCTTCGACTTCCCCACGGTCATGAACCCTTTTTGACCCTGTCCAAGCCCCTGACCGAGGCGCCGAATCACAAAAAACCAGATACCGCCAAAGATCAGCGCAGGAATGACCCACCACATAATGTCTCGCAAGAACGTACTCTCAATCATGCCGGTGAACTTGACGTTGCGTACATTGAGCTCCTTGACTAAATCAGGATCTTCAACCCGGACAGTCGTAAACAGCTTCGGTTCTTTTGATCCTTCTTCCGGCTTCAGTTTCCCGAGCAATGACTGACGAGTGACCGTGACTTCCGCCACGTTCCCGGCCGCCAGGAGCGTCTTGAATTCGCTATACGGAAGCTCTTCAAGCATCTGCATGGGCGTGATGAAATTGTGCACGAACATGACTGCCCCAATCGTGAGAAAGGCACACAGGACCGAAAAGGAGATTTTTTTATTCACTGGCATCGCGATGAGTTCCTTTCTCTGTCACGACTTAAAGAAGAGCCAAGTATTCTGACCTGTCGTGCTTTCTTAGGCTCCTTGCTGAAGGGCTGAGAAACAAAAATCCGTCGGATAATTATGGACATTCGCAAACCGTCGCATTCAGTTTTAATCGGTACTCGCTATCCCAACGGCTAAGGTTGGAAGTAACCAGTTGCAAGTACCAGACACATCACAAGCACGGCACCAAGAATAATGAAAATGACGCCCTGCATTGAGTCATCTTTTTTTTGAAGAGTAGTATTTGCCATTGGAACTCCCTCCTTTTATATGTGCTGATGTGGTTGTCTGAACTGCATCGCCTTATCCTTCTCTGCCCTTCTCACGGCTCATCCACTCCCGTATGTACGGCCAGCAATTGAGGAGCTGGACACCGTTTTTTTCACAGGCGTTCAGAAAACGAATGATCTCGACATCCACGAGCGTCACTCCGTTGAGGTCCAGTGCAACCCGCGACCGAGCGCCTTCCAGTTGCGTCTTCAATTCCTCCAGATGCTTCGCTTGCAACCGACCGCTTAGACAAATCATCGTCTTGAGGCGGCGGGTTTCTTTTTCAAATTTTATTGTCATCTGTGACCTCTCAACCTGGACGATATAAAAATATTGCAATGAAGAGGCCAGCTATAAACCATTGAAATGTTTGTATTTTGCGTGTAGGTGCCTGCCGAAGTTTCAGCATTTGCTGAATGATCGGCAAAATAGGCAGGAGTATCCGGTGAAATTTCAATTCTCGGTCGGATTGCGTGGAGGATAGTGAGCAGGTGCGGGGTCAGAGGAGTCGTCTAAAACACAAGCAATGATTCACGAGAGGCCGGTTTTCGCAGATGGCACCCAAACAACTTTTGGCTTTTTATCGTGCGTAGTCGGCTTGGCGAGTCTTGAAGCGATGCTTGTTAATTCCCAGGGCCGTGATTTTCGACTCAAGCGTCTGCCTCGGGAGTCCGAGCTTGGCAGCGGCGCCGGTTGGGCCCGCGACCTGGCCCCCGCAATCCGCCAACGCCGCTTCAATGATGTCCTTTTCATGCTCGGCAAGTGTGGCGCCTAGGGGAATTACCGACCCCGACAGTCTGTGCTTTTCCCGTTTCAACCATGTCTCGTCGACGGAAAATGTTTCGCTCTCGCACAGCACGATCGCTCGCTGGATGACGTTCTGCAGCTCGCGAATGTTGCCGGGCCAGTCGTAGGCCTGAAACAACTCCAAGGTCTCTTTCTGTATATTCTTGATTTTTTTCCCCGCCTTCTTCGCATAGCGTTCAATCAGGTAGGTGACGAGTAACGGGATGTCGTCCATCCGTTCGCGTAACGGGGGGACCTGGATTGGAAAGACATTCAGCCTGTAAAAGAGATCCTGGCGAAATGTGCCTGCCGCCATGGCTGCCTTCAGATCGCGATTCGTGGCGGCCAGCACGCGCACGTCAACGGAAATCGATTGGCTGCCGCCGACCCGTTCAATTTCCCCCTCTTGCAGGACTCTCAGGAGCGCGATTTGAGTCTCGGCAGGCAGATCTCCGATCTCATCAAGGAAGATCGTCCCGCCATCGGCCAGTTCAAATCGCCCCAGACGCCGTTGGAGCGCGCCGGTGAATGCGCCTTTCTCGTGTCCAAACAGCTCAGAGGCAATGAGCGACGCGGGAATCGCCGCGCAATTGACGGTAATAAACGCCCGGGATGACCGCTTCGAGCGCTTGTGAATGGCCCGTGCGATCAGCTCCTTGCCCGTCCCGGTCTCACCCAGCACGAGTACCGTGGAATCTGACGGCGCCACTTTGGTGACTTGCGTCAATATGTTGCGGATGACGTCCGACGAGCCGACGATTTCTTCAAACATCGAAGACTGATCGATCTCTTCGCGCAACGCCAAGTTTTCTTTTTGAGTCCTTTCTTCGTCTCGTTTGCGGTCGTCGATGTCGGTTCCCGTCGAATACCAGCGAATGATCCGTCCCTCATCGTCCCGGAACGGGTTATAGCGGACTAGAAACCAGCGGTACTGCCCGTCCTTGCGGCGAGCCCGCAGCTCAAGTTCAAACGGGGTTCCGCGTTCGAGTCCCTGCTGGCGCTCGACCCGTGATCGCTCCAAATCATCGGGATGAACGAGCCGTGCGCGAAAGTCATCCGCCATGACGTCTTCTAAGCTCAGACCGCTATATTCGAGCATCACTCGATTCGCATAGAGCATTTTCCCGTCAGGCCCGTGGACGGCAATGCGTTGATCGATGGCGTCAGTGATGCGCCGCAGCTCCCGTTCATCTTGGCGGAGCTTCTCCTCCCTATGCTTATGCTCAATAGCGACCGTCGCCAGATGCGTGATCTGTCCGATGAGGTGTTGATGGTACGCACTAGGGCTCCCAGGTTCGCGCGAGTAAATCGCGAAGGTGCCTAATACCTTTTCGTCAGATGACAATATTGGAGTGGACCAACAAGCCCGCAGTCCATGGGCCATGGCCAGTGCGCGCCATTCGTACGTGTCCCATCGCGCGTCCGACGCAACATCGGCAGCAATCACTTGCTCTTTGAGACTTGCCGCCATGGCGCAGGGACCCGAGAGGAGATTCACGGGTCTGCCATGGATCGACTCGTTATAGCTGAGAGGAAGGCTGGGAGCCGCACCGTGCTTTAGTCGATTGCTGATAGGATCGACCAGTACGATTCCACAGAGAGATCCGCTCGCGATATCTTCGATGAGTCGGCATAAGGCATCAAGGAATTCTGAGAGCGTACATCCGGTGGCGAGCATCTCGAGAAGGCGATTTTCTCCGGCAAGCAATGTCTCGGCCCATTTACAGTCTTCGATATCGGAATGAGAGAGGCCATCGGGCGTGGCCGACCGCTGAGTGGTTTCATTGTGAAGGTTGGGTTTCATATGTCCTTCCCCAAATAGAGGCAGGTTACGTTAAAACCAACAAGGAGGAATATTCTGCTGACCATCGTCTAACTAGCGAAAGGGCGAGCGCTCTATCGTTTTGTCATTGCCCGACGCCTACCCTCCTGGCGAGTCTGCAACAGAAGCTTTGCCGCTCGCGCACCGCACTCCGCCAACGGAGTGCGGAACCGTCTAGATCATATCACCATAAGTGCATAATACGCCCGTTACTGACCAAAAATCACTAGCCTTCCATGGTGACCAACAGGTGCCGTATGCCTTTATCTTGGACGTCATGCATCGGCACATAGAATAAGAATGGTTGTTACATCACGTTCTGGTCCTTCATCCTCCATGTCAATCAGCCTTATATAAAGAGATTACCTTCAGTCCAAAACTCAAGAGTTCGGTGTCTCTCGCACTTCTTAGCCTGGGTTCTCATCCAGCCTCTGTGAATGGTCCTGTGAAAGCTGATTTTTCGGCATCATGCTGTAATCTCGGCAAACAGTCTCAGCGCGTCATTGTTTCCACTGCAGAGATTCCCGAGTGAAAACGCTCATTCTATTGAAGTTTCAGCATCGTCGATGACGAAGTCACGCGGATGCTCTGCTGGAATGCGAGTTGCTTATGAACAGCATCAGGAAATACCGATTGCATCTGTGGATCATAGAGGAAGGAGGAAATTGAAATGACAGGCAACGTATTTCGTAGGGGTTTTCACAACCATCCCACAGAGGTGGTTCTCAAGCACATGAAGGGAGGGTAAGACTATGGCAAGTACAACAACAATGGGAGGAAGCGACCCCGGATATGACATATCACTTTGGTATGACTCGAGGCCCCTTAAGATCGGCTGGTTCACGATGCTGTTCGCAGTGGGAGCCGAGGTCGTGTTTCAGCGCACGTTTGGGTACTCACACGGATTGGACTCGATGACGCCGGAGTTCGAAAACGTCTGGATGGGGCTGTGGCGCTTTAACGTGATTTCCAACATCATCTTCTCGGCCGCCACCCTGGGCTGGATTTGGAACACGCGGGATCGGAACATTGCCAATGTCGATCCCAAGACGGAACTCAAGCGGTATTTTTATTGGATGGGATGGCTTGCGGTGTATATATTCGGCGTGTACTGGGCGGGAAGTTTCACTCTCGAGCAGGACGCGTCGTGGCATCAGGTGATCATCCGCGATACGAGCTTTACGGCGAGCCATATTATCGCCTTCTACTTCACCTTCCCGTTGTACATCACCTGTGGCGTTGCGAGCTACCTCTACGCCATGACCCGGCTGCCGCAGTTCAGCAAGTCGGTCTCGTTCCCATTGGTGGGCGCGATCGTGGGGCCGATGATGATTCTGCCGAACGTAGGCCTCAATGAGTGGGGGCATGCGTTCTGGTTCGTCGATGAACTCTTCGCGGCGCCGTTGCACTGGGGCTTTGTGACGTTGGGCTGGTGTGGGTTGTTCGGCGGGACGGGTGGCGTGGCGGCGCAGATTGTGGCGCGCATGTCCAACCTGTGTGATGTGGTCTGGAACAAGGAGAGCAAGGACTGCTTGCACGTAATCCCATACTAAGTCATGCAGTCGGCTTCGGCGTCCTAAGGGCCAAACACGGGCGACCTCCTACCTAGGGGGTCGCCCGTGGTGTTTCGGTTGTGAACGAGTCTGAGGTTTTTGGTACATTCCCATATCTCCGCCCATTGAGACCTATGCTTATACGGAAGAGTTTCAGGCCTTCCCCTAATCCTCTCGCAGTGAACGATACGAGGTAAAACGGATGAACGCGCTGGTAGTCAATGTCTTTAGAGCCATGATGTTCCTTTCGGTCGCCCTGTTGGTTGTCGGTATCTTTAAGCCGGAGTGGTTACGGATCCGGCATATACAGCCCGGCCGCACAACGATCGTTGCTGTAGCAATAGGCCTCTTGCTGATTGGTTTTATCGGCACCGGCGCGGTTCAAGATGCTGGGAGGAATGATCCTGAAGCCGTGAGTCGTGGCAAACTGCTCGGTCAGGCGGTGTATGTAGTCAACGATAGTACGCTACGCTGTGAACCAGGAGCAAAACCTGGTGGTGCAGGCGCCAGCAGTGATGAAAAGACACCTGTAGGAATTCGCTATATGGTGAAAACGCCGGTCAACTACAATTCAGGCATTGCCCATCCTTTGCTCATGGTCTATGCGCCAGGGGGGAGAAATCGATATGAGTCAGAAGAATACATGTACCTCACGCAAGAGGCCACGACCGCAGGGTTTATTGTCGCGTATGCCGATCACCGACATATGAGTACCAAAACTATCGAAGAGCTTGCTGAAATACCGGCACTGATCGAAAAGAAATGGTGTATCGACAGGAAGCGGGTTTTTCTCACTGGCCATTCCGATGGCGGGACTGTTGCCACGGGTATCGCGTTTCTCACTGGCACTAAACATATTCCAGCGGCGATTGTCCCCAGCGCGGTGGGCATTCGAGGTGAGGACTTGAAACAATATCATTGTCCTAACCCGCTCCCCGTGATGGTCATGCACAGTAGCCAGGACACCCTGTTCCCAGGGTATGGAAAAGAGGCCATACAATGGTGGGCTGCCTGCAATGGTTGCGACGCGACCCCCTCTGTTCAAGATGCAGACGGTTGTGTAACGTATAAGGGGTGTAGGAACGACGTCGCCACACGCTACTGCGAAGGAACTGGGACACACCCTGAATGGCCGGGAAAAAATAAGGTGGTCATTGATTTTTTTAGGGCCGTGAACAAGTAACGCGGAAGGTGGATTGAAGTGTAACGGGTTGAGTCGGCCACGGCACAACTCTTCCGCGACCCACAGTAAGAGACCCAGCCGGCCAGGATCGTGGGATGCACCCACAGCCTGATGACAGGCTCGCTCCAGCACAGCGTTAGGCATCACCTCTGTTTCGCTTCTCTTGTTTCCAAGTTGTCCAGGCATAGTAAAAACCCAAGAGCGCATTGATGACGGGTAGCAGATGGCCTGAGGCGCAGGTTGGGGAGCCGCTACTTGGCCACCGTCTTGACGGCACGGTATAATCATCCGACTGTCAGATAGTTATCCGCGGTTGTTATGGCGCGTGCAAAGTCAAAACGTACATTGCATTATCTGTGTGTGAAAACCTCCTCGCCATCGGCTAGCTTTGTCACGGCAAGCGTCAAATGTTATCGGCCTTTCTCATGATCGACCCCATACGCTGAACGCGAAAGGAGGAGCCAGTGAACAATCTAAGGCGTGCGGCTCTCTTGCACTACGTCGGATGGGGTGTCTTGATCGTACTCAGTTCCCTCGCCGTTGCTGGTTGCGCGGAGCCGGTTGTCATGACTGACGTGACCTCTTTCGACCCGTCACAGGATCAGAAGGCCATTGCCGGCTACTATCGAGAACAGGCCATGGTCATGCGGGAGAAGGCCGGCGCGGTTGCCGAGACGGCTGTTCGATATGGGCATCTCTTCGGCCCTCAGTCGGACTGGGTCAGCGGAGCTCTGCAACTCTCGGAGTACTATGCTGTAGCGGCCCAGGATCTGGAACGTCGGGCTGAGGCCCATGCGGAGGTCGCGCGAACGGGACGACAAAGACGCTAGCAACCGGCGAAAGATGGTAGCACTCAGGAAAGGAAGGCCGACAACTTACAATGGAGGACCTATGAATCGCCCAACTCTTTCTCGAGCACTCGTGCTGCTGATTCCAATTCTTCTGGTGATGTACGGGTGTGGGAGGACCGTCGACCCGGGGAAGCGAGGGTTGCGCTGGAATCCGTTATCGAGCGGGCTCGAGAAGGAGTCGCTGAGGGAAGGGTTTTATTGGCGCGCATTTTGGAATGACGTATACGAGTATGACGTCCGGTATCAGAGTTTTACTGAAAAGATCGATGCCTTAACCGCGGACGATCTCTCAGTGACGGTGCACGCAGCGATCACGATGCGCCCCGTCGCCGAGGAAATTTATTTTGTGGCCCAGGAGGTGGGACGCAACTGGTACCCGCAGCTCGTGCGGCCACAGTTCCTGTCTGCGGTCAGAGGGGTTGTCGCCCAATACTCGATGGTCACACTCCCGGAACGAAGCAGTGAAATCGGAAACAAGATCGAAGCTGTGATGGTCGAGTCGCTCAAAGGACGGCATCTCGACGTCTACAGTGTGGCATTGTCTGAAATCGAATTTTCCAAGATGGTATTGAAAGCCATTGAGCAGAAGCAATCGAAGGAGCAGGAAAAGGAGCAAAAGGAGTTTGAGGTGGTGATTGCGCAACGTGATGCGGAGATTGCTAGGATTCGAGCAAAGGGCGAGGGAGATGCGTTGCGAATTCGCGCCGAAGGCGAAAGCGAAAGCATGCGTATTCGCGCTACGGGACAGTCCCAGGCGCAGGAGATCATCACGAAAACGCTTACTCCGGAGTATCTCAAATTCAAATTGTATGAGAGTCCCAGCGCCAAGATGGTCATCGTGCCTGAAAAGTCCACTGTGCCGATCATCGTCAATCCTGGTTCTGATCAACCACACTGATGGTTGAAACAGGATTGGAGCCACGTACGATCTACTCGGAGGAGACCGTGATGCCTCGTATGACTGCCGTACAAGTAAGCGGACCCGGAGGCGTGTTCGAGACAGTAAGTCGTCAGGTGCCTGAACCGGGGCCTCGGACCGTTCGTATCAAGATACAGGCTTGCGGTGTTTGTCACAGCGACGTCTTTGTGAAGGAAGGGCACTGGCCGGGCTTGCAATACCCACGAGTCACGGGGCACGAGGTTGCCGGCGTGATCGATGCTGTCGGCTCAGAGGTAACAATTTGGAAAAAAGGTCAACGAGTCGGCGTGGGGTGGCATGGCGGACATTGCGGACAATGCGTCTCCTGCCGCCGCGGGGATTTCATGGGCTGTCAGAACTTTCAGGTAACCGGATTTCAGGAAGATGGCGGATATGCCCAATACATGATTGCTCGGAGCGAAGCTGTGGCAGCAATTCCAGACGCGCTCTCGCCGGTGGAGGCAGCGCCTATCCTCTGCGCTGGCGTTACGACCTTCAACAGCCTGCGCCACAGCGGGGCGAAATCAGGCGATCTCGTGGCAGTGCAGGGCTTGGGCGGACTCGGGCATTTGGGTATTCAGTTCGCCAGCCAGCTGGGCTATTGCACCGTGGCGATCGGGCGTGGTCAAGAGAAGGAAGCATTAGCGTTGAAGCTCGGTGCTGCTTTCTATCTCGACACGGACACGACCAACGCAGCAAGCGAATTGACCAAGCGGGGCGGCGCCTCAGTCATTCTGGCCACCGCGCCGAACAGCAAATCCATGTCGGAGCTGATCGATGGACTGGGTGTCGGTGGCAAGCTGTTGGTAGTGGGGGCATCAGCCGACCCCATTACTGTCACGCCCATCCAACTCATCGGCGCCCGCCGGACGATTCAAGGTTGGCCATCCGGAACGGCCAGAGATTCGGAAGACACGTTGAATTTCTGCGCGCTGACCGGCATTCGTCCCATGGTCGAGACCTTCCCCCTCGAACAAGCTGCTGCCGCCTACGATCGCATGTTGAGCGGCAAGGCACGCTTTCGCGTGGTGCTCACGATGGGCGGGTAATGGCAGGATGCTGAAAAAGTCGCTTTTCTCACCCGCCCAACCCTGGCACGCCGAGACGCGCCCTTTCCCATGCATCGTTTGAAGATGAATGAGCGGGCAACCCAGTGGACAGAAGCGCAATGAGCAACACGGTACTGTATGAAGGTTATGCAATCCAGTCCTCTCCGAAGTACCATGCCGAATCGGAGAAATGGCAGCTCTGCATTGTCATTTCTTTCAAACTGCACGGCGCGATGAAACCTCGGGAGTTTTCTTCAGAGGTCTTGTATGCGACGGAGCAAGAAGCCGATATCCACGGCATCGAGTTTGGACGACACCTCATCGATGGAGAGGTTGAAGGCCGCTCCGTTACAGACATGAAGGTGGAAAAGCGTCGAGGGATTCGACGCTTCCATGTGCAATTTCCCACGACGATATCAGATCATAAGAAGCTCGAAGTTTTAGGCCTCATGCTCGATCTCTCTCTCGGTGGCTGTCGGGTGGAAAGCCAGGGGCCCATGGCCACTGGAACGACCTTGGAATTGCGGGTTCAGGTGCCGAGCTTGGAATGGCCCCTCGTGATCGACGGCGCGCATGTACAGTGGGTAAAGGGGCAGCTCGTCGGGCTGGCGTTTGTCCGGATCAGAAAGACTGAGCAGCAGCGACTTGAGAGAGTAATCGCGGATCTCAGAATTCGTGGTGCCGACGAAGTGCACTGAGCGTATCGACGTGGGACCTAAGGTTCCTATCGTACTGTGACTGTACCGGGTTCAGGTGTGTCGAGCAGAGAACGAAGTTGGGGGCTTGTTTCAGCATCCGAATTAGAGTTGGTATTTCGCTATGCGATACCGCAGCGTATTGCGAGTAATCTTGAGGAGCCGGCTGGCTTCGGAAATGTTGCCGCCAGTGCGCTGTAGCGCTTCCTTTAACAATTTCTTTTCCATCTCCTGAGCCGAGAGACCGAAGGCCAGGAGCGAGGTCTTCTCGATCTCTCCGTTCAATTCCGCCAGCTGGATGTCTTGCAGGGAGATAGGAAGATGATCCGGTCGGATCATCTCATCTTTGCAGGTAATGGTGAGCCCTTCGACTACGTTATGCAGTTCCCGTACGTTGCCGGGCCAGTCGTGGCCTTTCAAGATGGTCAGCGCTGGCGGGGTGATGCCCTTAATGCGACAACCATGATCTCGCCGAGCGACTTCCAGAAACGATGTCAGAATCGGTTCGATATCTTCGGGTCGTTCGCGGAGGGGCGGAATGCGTAGCTGGTAGACATTCAACCTATAATACAAGTCCAGGCGGAATCGCCCGGCCTTGATCTGAGCAGGGAGGTCTTCGTTCGTCGCCGCAATCACGCGAATGTCGATATGGATGCTGCGTGTATCGCCCAGTGGATCGACCTGATGATGTTCCATAACGCGCAAGAGCTTGGCTTGTGCAAAAGGACTCATCTCACCAATTTCGTCGAGAAAGAGCGTGCCGCCTTCGGCGAGTTGGAACCGTCCCGGTTTGGCTTGCTTCGCATCGGTAAAGGCGCCGCGCTGATGTCCGAACAATTCCGATTCGAGGAGATGCTCGGGAATGCCGGCACAATTGAGCGCCACGAAAGGGCCATTGGACCGAGGACTGGAGGCATGGATGCCTTGGGCGAAGAGTTCTTTGCCCGTACCGCTCTCACCGGTAATGAGGACGGTCGCATCGGTTTGGGCAACCTCTGCTGCCAAATGTTTCAGCAGGTCCATCTGAGAGGACCGGCTGGCGATCTGATCGAATGCGAAGGGACGCTGCGCCAGGACATCGCGATCCAGCCCTTCGGGGATATGGGTCTTGTGGATGGCAGTCCGGAGATCCTTCGCAGTAACCGGTTGTGCGAGATAATCAGTGGCGCCACGGTGTAATGCTTCGACCGCGGCTTTTGCCGACCCGTCCGATCCGAGAATGATCACGGGAAGATTGTGCGTAGTGCGCCTGGCCAGAGACAAGATCACTTGGCTCGCAATCCGTCCCTGACTTTCATCACAAAGGACAAGTGCAAGGTCCGGCTGATCACTCAGGATGCGCAGACCCTCTTTGGTCGTTGTAGCGAGAAGGATGGTGGCGAGGCGGGGGTCAAGGGCTTTTTCGAGTAACGGTTTGGCGTGAGGATCTGTCGAGATGAGCAGCAAGATTGGAGGATGCATTGGGGCGTTCCTTGTTCAGCCCTCCCCGTGAACCACAGGATGCTGAAAAAGTCCGCCAGCTTCGTTCTCGCTTCGCTCAGAGGCTCAACGTGCCGAAGCGTACGCCTCACCTCATCGTTCACTGCGGCCTTGCTGGACGGCCCTTTTGAGCATCCTGATAAGTACCACAAGCAGCCTACTCCTCTTCTGACCAAGAAGAAAGAGGGCGAGAGAAGTGAGATTATGTCCCCCGGATCTCTGTCTGCCGCCGGTGGTTGTCTTGTGCAATTCCTACGTTGCGAAGGAGCCCGCTCTGTTTGGCTCGTTTGAGGGGGCTCTCCTTAAATGTGGTCGAAAAGCTCTCTTCGCCGATTTGAGCCAAGGCCGTGAGGTCTGGAGCGAGGGTCAGGGGAGTGGGGGTAAAGGCCTGCTCACGTGTTGCGTCCGACCTAAGATTGAAGGGACAGGCGTCCAGGCAATCGTCGCAGCCAAATATGCGATTGCCCATCTGCGCAGCAAGGTCATCGGAGATGACTTCGCGACCGCCGCGCAGTTCGATGGTCAAATAAGAGATACAGCGTCGGGCATCGACAACATACGGTTCGACGATGGCGCCGGTCGGGCAAGCCTGAATACAGCACGTACAACTTCCACATAGATCTGTGGCCGGTTCATCTTGTTCAAGATCCAGCGTCGTCAGAATCTCCCCGAGTAGGAGCCAGGAGCCGCATTCGGCCGAAACGAGATTGGAGTGTTTCCCGATCCAGCCGAGACCGGCCTGTTGCGCCCAGGCCTTTTCCATGATCGGGCCTGTATCGACATAAGATTTGGTGGTGACGCCTGGCGCCAACGCTGCGATCTTCTCTTCGAGTTGCGCGAGTCGTTGACTCATCACAGTATGGTAGTCCTTCCCCCAGGCGTAACGGGCAATGCGCCCCATTCCAGGCTGCTCGTTCGCACGATTCTCTGTGTAGTAGTTCAGCCCGACCGACACCATCGATCGGCATCCAGGCAATACCTGTTGAGGATCGCTTCGACGAGATGGATCACGAGTCATCCAGGCCATCGTGCCGTGATAGCCTCGCTCGAGCCATTCCGCAAGGCGGCTGAGCAAGCGATGGGGTAATGGGATTGGGGACAATGGGCCAGAGGGGTAAGGGGGTAAGGGGGTAGCTGAAGGCGGACTGCTATCAACGACTCGGCTGATGCCGACGGCGTCGAAGCCCAGGGCGAGTGCTTCACGTTTAATCGTCTCAGCGAGCAACATAGCTAGCTCGATTGTTGGGAACAGTCGAAGCGGACACTAAACTGGACCGAACAATGGTCGGATTTACATCGGCTGCAGGAGCCGGTGATCTTGGTTTTCCAGTCTGTAGCTTTGTCATCAAATCGGCAGGATGTTTTTCCACCCTTAGAAATGGTTGTCCAGGGTTTGTCGGTTCCGGGGATACTGGCCACGAGGCAGCCTGTGGGGAAGGGGACGTGACAACTCTGGAAACCCTCCCCCTTCGCCATACCGAAACTACAAGATTGTTCTGTCGTGGCGTGTGAATCGTCTAGTTGTGCGTGAGCCGCATCCGAGAGACTCCACAGACCGATAAGCATGACTAACAGGGCACAACGTTTCATCAGGTGCATCCTAGCACAGCGATATTTGGACCAGTCAATCGCGTAGCGGCAGGATGCGTCCGTAAACTGTTTCACATGTAACGAATCATGTCGCATGGATCTCTGTTTGCCCTCGCCTGATTCCCGGCAGGTCTATATACTTGCGCGATGTTGATGTTGTGGCGTGCGACGATCATCACGGGCTGTCTGCTGTTCGGCTGGTCCGAATGGAGTGGTGCGACCGAGCCGGTCGTGTTGGATGTCCATACGGAATCCGATGGCGGCTTGCGGGCGACGGCTACGATTCTCTTTCCAGTGGAACAGACGATTATTCAACGATTGCTGACCGACTACGCCCATTGGCCCGAACTGTTCGACGTACGGATGCGCATGGCAGAGATACGGGAGCAAGAGGGCAAGGTATTCACGGATATTCGGATCGACCATGCTCTGATTCCAGGAGAGCGGCGCCTCTTAAGTGAGACAAGGACCCTGACCACCGGAGGTATTTTGACGGAATTAAAAGGGGGCGACTTTAAGCAGTACCGCCGGTTCTGGAAACTTGCCCCCGTCGATGGCGGGGCCCATACGAAGGCCGAATTTGAACTGGTGGTTGAGATCGACACGATTGCGCCGGATTGGTTGGTCGCCGTGGCCATGCGGCGGGACCTGGAAACGCATTTCCGAATCATCAGGGAAAAGGCACTCGCGCAGCAGTCGGAACGACCACAGTAAGGGTTCGAGGTTCTAAGTTCGAAATTGTACCAACTTCGAACCTGGAGCTTCGAACTGGACCATGTCTTTCTCGCACATCTCGCGTTCACACGTGAGCGTTAGCAGACTTTTTCAGCATCCTTGCTACTGAGGAAATGTGAATTGGGACAGCTCAGCCTTCTCGATTCCCTGCTTCACCAGCGCGCCAATATCGAACATCCGTTCGACCTTCTGAATGTCATCGAGTCGAGTTTTCGTGCTGGGATGTGGCGGGGTGAAGAGCGAGCAGCAGTCTTGATCGGGTTCGATTGATATGGCAAAGCTGCCGATACGTTGAGCCTGGTCGGTAATTTCAACCTTGTCCATTCCGATGAGTGGGCGCAGGAGCGGCAACTCTGCCGCTTCCTCGATGACTGTCAAGTTCTCCGGTGTTTGCGAGGCGACTTGCCCCAAGCTATCGCCGGTGACGAGTCCCCAGCAATGTTCGCGTCTGGCTAACTCCTGTGCGATGCGGATCATGACGCGCCGATACAGCACCACGCGAAACGGAGCAGGCGCGTTCGCCACAATATCTCGTTGAATCTCACCAAATGGGATGACAAAGAGCTTCGACGTGTATTGATGGACCGTGAGGGTTTGCACGAGTTCGCGCACTTTCTCCTCTGAAGCGCGGCTCACGAGCGGTCGGCCGGAAAAGTGAATGAAGATGGCACGACATCCGCGTTTCATCATGCGATAGGCCGCGACAGGCGAATCGATCCCTCCGGAGATCAGGCAGGCCACGGTTCCGCTGACACCCACCGGCATTCCCCCCGGCCCCTGAATCTTTTCGATTGCGAAGTAGACCTCTTTGGAGAGAAGTTCGAGATAGACCGTGAGATCGGGATCCTTCAAGTTGACTTTCTTGCCTGTGGCTTCGCATACGGCCGCGCCGACATCCCGCGCAACTTCCATGGAGTTCAGAGCCAGCCGTTTATCAGCCCGTTTCGCCGATACGCGAAAGGTGGAGAACGATTCAGATCGAAGCGCATTGATGATCGCCTTGCTCAGCGCTCCAAGATTCGGGTGCGCCAGGTCGAGGGGCATGCCATGGGCGAGGGAAAAGTTGGCGATCCCGAAGACTCCTGCGAGTCGTTCTTTGATCGTCTCGTCCGAAACTGTCTCGGGCAGAATCACGCGAATCCGGCTGCGAAGGTTCTCAACGCGTCTGACGCCGAGATCCTTTAGGGTCCATCGGATATTGCGCACAAGTCGCTGCTCGAAATATTCCCGGTTCCGACCTTTGAGGGCGAGTTCGTGGTAGTGGACGATGGCGCAGCGCATGGTGCTAACAGGATGCCGAAAATGTCCGCCAACATCGTTCTCGGCTCGACAAAATCCTCAACGTACCCCTGAGGGTACGCCTCCGGTGTTTGCCTCGCCTGCGGCCTTGCTGGACGAACATTTTGAGCATCCTGGGGGAAGATTTAAAGATTATGACTACCTGATTCAAGAAATCGCTCGGCGTCGATAGCGGCCATGCAGCCGGAACCTGCGGCAGTCACGGCTTGGCGATATATCGAGTCCTGCACATCACCTGCGGCGAAGACGCCCGGCACGTTTGTGGCGGTCCCCTGTGTCGTCCGGATGTATCCCTTGGGATCCATGTCTAATTGGCCGTGAAAGAGATGGGTGTTGGGACGGTGCCCGATCGCAACAAACACGCCGGCACAGGCCAGTTCTGTCGTCTTACCTGTGACGAGATTTTTGAGGCGGACGCCGGTGACTGTCTCACTACCGAGAATGTCTTCGACAACGGAGTTCCACACGAAGGTGATCTTGTCATTCTTCATCGCACGGTCTTGCATGATTTTTGAAGCCCGCAGCTTGTCACGCCGATGGATGATCGAGACCTTGGTCGCGAACTTGGTCAGGAAGATCGCTTCTTCCATCGCGCTGTCGCCGCCACCGACGACAACCAGTTCCTTTCCTTTGAAGAAGAATCCGTCGCAAGTCGCGCAGGTGGAGACACCGTGTCCGGTGAGGCGTGCCTCGTTCTTCACCCCGATCTGAATGGCCGATGCGCCGGTCGCAATGATGAGCGTTTTAGCGTGAATTGTCTGTTCGCCGTCGATCGTGAGGGTGAATGGGCGTTGCGCGAGTGCCACCGCCGTGACTTCACCGGTCAAAAACTCCGTGCCGAACCGCTCTGCTTGTGCCCGCATTTCCTTCATGAGTTCGGGCCCCATGATGCCCTTGGCAAAGCCAGGATAGTTCTCAACGTCCGTCGTCGTGGTCAATTGTCCCCCGGCTTGCCAGCCTTCTATGAGCAGGGGAGCGAGATTGGCCCGCGCCGCATAGACCGCAGCAGTAAGTCCAGCCGGTCCTGAGCCGATGATCACGATGTTTCGCATGGGAAAATTTAACACAGGGGGTGGAGGGAATGCACGGCAGGAGCATTAGGCGAAGAGACGAAGGTTTTTGAATAACTGTCGGACTTGCTTGCGAAGTAGCGGGCGAGGGAAGGCTCCGTTCAATACGTGGTCCGCACGGTGGATTTTCTTTGCCAGTGGTATCTGGGCTTGGATTCTGCGAATCGCTTCAGCGCGGGATAGGCCGTTCCTTTTTTTCAGGCGGGCGATTTGCGTGGCTTGGTCCGCGGTGACGACGATGATTTTGTCCACGCGCTTGTCTACTCCGGCTTCGAAGAGGAGCGGCACTTCATAAATCACAACGGCCTTAGGATATTTGCGAGCGATCTCTTTGGTCAAACGGGCCTGCTCGCGAGCGACACGCGGATGAATGATACGTTCGAGCTGTCGACGCTGGTTCGCGTTACTGAAGATGATGCTCCCGAGGACCTGTCGATTGATCGAGCGGTCCCGCTTGAGGACTGTTTCCCCGAAGAGTTTGACAATGGCTCGCCAGGCCGGTTTGCCCGGTTCGACGACCTGACGTGCAAGCAGATCGGCATCGATGATTGATGCGCCGCATTGCTTGAACATCTTGGCAACGGTGGTTTTTCCAGTAGCGACGCCACCTGTGAGGCCGACCAGAATCATGGCGCGGAGGATAACATGGGGCTGCTGAGAATGTCGTCCGACCTGATGAGCCACTGGATTGACATCCAAAGGGGTGCGCCTGTATGAATTTCTCCATGATTCGTGCCGGAGTCTTGAGTCTTATGATGGTGCTGATCTCCTGGGGTTTTGGCCTGGTGTGGGCCGATGACGGACCACCAGTTCGGGCTAAGACCCTCGTGGTGTCATTGGATGGAACGGGAGACTATGTCTCTCTCCAAGAAGCAGTCGATGCAGCCAAGAAGGGCGACACGGTCTTTGTGAAGGCGGGCCGCTACCCTCAAGATGTGACCATTCACAGTAAAGAAAGGATAAAGTTCGTCGGGGCTGGAGTGGATCAGGTGACGATCCTGGGGCGAGAGGTTGTGGTCGGTGCACTTCATGTGGGCAAATGGCCCTATGGTGCGACAGACATTGAAATCAGCGATATGACCATCAATGACCGAGGAGGGCATGCCGTCGGTCTCTTCAATGGGCAAGGGATTGTCCTTCGCCGGGTTAAGATCAATGGCATGTTGTTCAGTCAGCAAGTCCACGATGTGAAGATAGAAGATTGTGTCATCGGCGGAAGCGAGACAACCGGTGCTCAGTTTGCCGACTCAGAGGCCGTCCTCACCGGGAATTTTATCCATGACAACGATCATGGTGTGTCGATTGCCGGCAAATCGAATGTGCGGTTGGAGCGAAATGTGATTACCCGGAGTCTTTTTGAAGCCGTCGTAGTCAGCGACCGTGCCCGAGCCGTGCTGGTGAGCAACACGTTGGTCAAGAATGGCGGCGGTGCGGCATTTCTCGGGCAATCCCAGAGCGATGTCAGCGGCAATGTGGTTGGGCTGAATCGAAGGGGCTTTGTGATCGCCCCATCGAGTCAGATCAGCACATCATTCAATGCGTTCTACAATGCCGATGGTGACTATCTGCGAGAGGGTAATCCCAACCAACCGGCTCCCGAGCTCAAGGCCCAGTCAGATATTACCGGTGATCCGCGCTTTGTTGACCCAGGGCATGACGATTTTCGCCTACGTCTCGATACACCGCTTCTAAAAATCGGGCGGTTTCCATATCTCGGTGCCCTCGCCCCTGCCTCTGTGGCTCCGCATTGACAGTCTTAAAAGTAGTCCTGAATCAATAAGATGCATTACCCTCGCCCGAGCACGAACACCCGTGTGCTATGCTACTTGTACGCCGCAGTGAGATAAGTGCTGAGTCTCTGGCGTAGGATTTGCTGATCTACTAGTCAGAGAAAAAGGAGGCAACCGTGGCAAGTTACAGGCAGGAACTTGAAAAGCGTGGAGGTGACGGAATTCCCTCACTTGACGACGTCGAATCCGGCAAGTTGGTTGGTGCCGTCCTCCCCATGTCCGAAAAGGCTCAAATTCAAATGCGTAACAGCATCGAAGTGATCGATTACCTCCTCAATCAAGAACGCGTCGTCTGGAGCTGACGACCGTACTCTCCAATCCCTGAAAACCCCATCCACAGTGCCATCTTGACAGGTCTTCCTGCGCCTCGTACGCTCCCTGCTCCACATTCTTTCTTCTAACAAGGAGACATACCGATGGCATGCGTTCATCTGTATCATATCCGTATTGTGCCTATGGCGTTTCGGCTCCTCTTCGTAGCCGCGTTCATGGTATTGACGCCGTATTATGTGGTGCAGGCGGCTGAGGAATTGCCGAAGGAAGCTGTCTTGCCGGTGGGTCTGGCAGGTAAGGCGGTCCAGGCATCGTTGGATGCCTGTAATAAAGATGGCTATCGGGTGAGCGTCTCAGTGGTGGATCGAGCCGGTGTGCTTCGCGCTATGGGTCGAGCCGATGGGGCCGGGCCGCATACGGTCGATAGCAGTAGGAAAAAGGCCTATACCGCGGTGAGTTTCCGACGCCCTACAACCGAACTGGCTGAGCTGATTAACAAGGTGCCGACGTTGCAACCTCTTCGCGAGATGAACGATCAGATCCTGATACTCGGGGGTGGACTTCCCATTGAGATCGGCAGTGAGATCGTCGGAGGGATTGGGGTTGGTGGAGCACCAGGCGCACATCTCGACGATGCCTGTGCGCAAGCAGGGTTGGATGCGATTGACGCCGCCCGGAAGGTTCCAGCATCCAAGTGATTGGGGGATATTCGGCTAGCTGCCTGGCTGTCTTTTTCCTACTTCTGGCGGCCTGTAACAACGAGGTACCGGTGCCGGCCTCTGTCGAATTTTCGGCAGATCAGGCGCGCCTGACGATCACCAGAACCTCCACCAATCCGTTCCTCTCACGGCACGATCTTCGTCTCAAGTTCGTAAGACCTGGAGGCTGCTCCGTTGAGGTCGACCTCTTTCCCAATACGGGGTATGCGAGTCGGCGGAATCTCTATCAAGCTGGTGTGGGCACACTCTACGTGGTGGGCCAGTATGATGCGCGCGTGATCGATGTGCCACACTGTACGGTCACACTCTCCGAATTTCGCACTCTTGATCGCTTCGTGACGTTTCTCGGCAGCTTCGATGAAGATGAGCAGAAGCGCTGGACCTACTTTCCCGCCAGTCAGCGGTCGGAACTTCCCTTTGAGAAACGGTGAGCCCTTCACTCCGACGGGATGTATGGCTCCGCTACTGTGATCCTCGGTCTTTGAAGGTAAGTTCAGAGACGGCGGATTTGTCCAGTTCACCTTTCCCGAGGGCAATCAGGCGCAAGTATTGGTCGTAGGTCGCTTGAGCTAATGGGACGGTGAGATCGGCAGTCTGCGCTAACATGAGGGCGATACCCGAGTCCTTGGCAGCATGGGCCGCCGAGAAGTAGCAGTCATGGGAACGGTTCTGCATATCCTCGCCATCTGTCTCTAGTACGCGCGACGCGGCTCCTGTTTGGGTGAAGATCTCTCGTAACATCGTGAGATCGAGGCCGAGCGCTGCTCCAAGCCCAAGCCCTTCTGCCAGTGCTGCCGTGTTGCAGTTCATGACCATATTGACGAGGGCTTTGATTTTCGCAGCCTCTCCGGCCGGTCCGAGATAGCGGAGGTGCGCGCTCAGTTTTTGCAAGAGCGGCTTTGCCGATTCGAAGACGTCTTGAGACCCTCCGCACATGAGATAGAGCGTGCCTTGGCGCGCCTGCGTGATACTGCCGGCCATGCAGGCTTCGAGGCTTCGGCCACCATGTCGGGTCACGAGAGTCTCGATCTCGACATGCACAGCCGGCGAAAGGGTGGCGCAATTTACGAAGAGCCGGTGTCCGGAGTGGCGGAGAAGACTCTCTGTGCTCGTTGGAGAAAAGATCCGATGCATTGCAGTGTCGTCGGACACGACCGTGAACACGATGCCTGCGACTGCTGCAACGCGGGCGGGGCTTTCAGCAGCTTCACACCCTAGTTCGGTCGCAAGGTTGGCGGCCGTGGCGCGATCCTTATCGTAGACGGCGACGATTGTTTCCTCTTGATCCCGCAACCGTCGAGCCATGTTGGCCCCCATCCGTCCGACTCCTACGAAGCCAATTCTTGAATCAGGCTGCGTCATCACGCGTGCTCCTCTGTTCGTGATAGCATGCGCGCAAGTGTAACACACCCATGCGAAATCGATCTTGAGGATGTGAAGGAGGTTCGTACGTGTATCAGCCTATTGTCGGTTTTCATTTGGATGAGTATGGAGATTGGGTAGCCGATTTACAATGCGGTCACGGTCAACACGTGCGTCATCAGCCGCCGATGACGAATCGGCCATGGGTCTTGATGGAGGAAGGCCGGAGACAGCATCTCGGGGAGACCTTGAATTGCAAGAAGTGCGACGAAGCAGCCGGTTAAGTTATGCGACGATGGTGACGTTCGGAAAAGGTGCTGTGGTCATGTCGAGGCCAGGTCCTGACCAAGGTTGCAGGTGTGAACCTTCGTATCGGTAACCCCCTGTGACTGGATCGTTGGTCAGCAGCAACGGGGTGTCAAGGTCGAGCACGTCGAAGCCGCCGAGGCCTAGAACCAGGCTGAAAGAGCAACCCATCGCGATGCGTGTTTCGATCATCCCGCCGATCATCAGCTTGAGTCCGGATGATTTGACGAAAGATGCGATTCCCACCGCCTCGACCACGCCGGTCTTCATAATCTTGATGTTGATATAGTCTGCCGCGTTTCGAGCGACGACTTCTTGCGCGTCCGTGAGCGAGCGGACCGATTCATCTGCTGCGACAGGAATACCGGCTTCTCTGCGGATTGCCGCCATGCTGTCGAGGTCATCCCGCACCACCGGCTGTTCAAGCAGCACCATCGTCCCGCCAAATTTCTTCACCGCTCGGGCGAACGTCAAGCAATCTTGGCGTGAAAAGCCCTGGTTGCCGTCTCCGATGAACGAGATGCCTGGAAGTGTGCGATGCACGGCTTCCAGACGGCGGATGTCGTTCTCGACATCCTTGCCGACCTTCATTTTGAAGAGGCGGAATCCCTTCGCATGCCATCCACGCGCCAGCGCGACGGTCTTGTCGAGATCGGTGATGGGGATGGTGATATCGGTTTCACGCACGCGCACATCAACGCCACCCCACAGTTGCCACATCGGGATGTTCGATGCACGGCATTGGGCGTCGATGACGGCGGTTTCGAGTCCACAGCGAGCCGCTGGATGATTGAGGGCCTGATCAGATAGCAAGTGCCCTATTTTCTTGTAGTCCGCGGCTAAGCGACCGAGAACTGCTCCGCCGAGACGGTCGAGAGCCGCAAGGCAGCCTTGGCGAGTTTCTCCGCCCACTTCAGGAAACGGCGCCGCTTCACCATACCCTTGCGCACCGTTCGACAGGGTGACTCGCAAGAACACGTTCTCTGCAACCGTTCGTGCACCGGTAGCGACGACAAAGGGGTCCGTGATGGGTACATCCACCGGCCAGAACTCAACTTTGTGTATGGTGCCTGACCTATCATCCATCGGAGAGAAAAAGATCTGCTGGTTAATGATTGTAAGTGCCGACCTCACGGAGGCTTGGACGCTTGGGGAAGAGTATCCGGCGATGGAAGGAGAAAAAGGTGTTGACCGGCTAGCGATCTCATCCGTACCGATCGTTCTCCCAAGGGAAGGCGCTGTTCGAGTAACCCCGCACCTCCCAGAAGCCCTTTTGATCTTTCTCCAAAAATGTAATATCTTTCAGCCACTTAGCGCCTTTCCAGGCATAGCGCTTTGGGACAATCATCCGAACAGGGCCTCCGTGCTCTTTTGTCAGTGGGTTGCCATTCCACTTGTACGTCAGAAGCACGTCCTGATCGTCGCAGGCTTCAAGCGGCAAATTGGTGGTGTAATCGTCGAACGATGTGAAAAGGACAAACTTTGCCGTAGGCAGCGGCTTCACCACAGACAAAATGTGTTTGAAACTGACCCCCTCCCACTCGTTGTCGAACCGGCTCCAGCTCGTCACACAGTGAAAGTCTGAAATATCTTTGAACTGAGGTTGGACGAGAAACTCTTCCCATGTCCATGTGACGGGATGAGCCACAGACCCACCGATGATGAGTGTCCATTCCGAAAGCGGAATGTCAGGCTTTTGACCGAGATCGAGCACAGGCCAGGTTTCAACGAGGTGTTGCCCGGGCGGCAGGCGAGCGTCCCCTTCGTAAAACACTTCCCGCTCCTCACCGCCACGCCGCGCTTTTGCCCATTGTTCTTTTGTTTTCGTTAAACGACTGGATTCATCCATGAGTCGTCCTCCACGTACAGAGTAGGGCAAGAAGGGCGTGTCTTACAAGTACGAAGCGAAAGAATAGGGAGTGAAAGCGTTCTCTAACTCATTACAATACCTAGTGATTGGTCGAACCTGCTACACTTGCAAGAACTCGTAAATCGGGAGGAGCATGAATCGGAGCTTCTTAGAACGTATTGTATTCGGGGCAATCTGTTCCGTGGCCGTACTCGCAGCGACGACTGGGCAGACTATCGCGGCATCTAAAAAAGCAAAAGATCCAACTCCGGTCGTCGTGGCTAAGCCTACCAAGCAACAATCAGAGCCAGGCCAAAATTCATCGACCCAGCGTGCAAAGAAAAGCCCCTCGCCCGTTGCCACCGAGCCCCATCCAGAGGCTATTCCGAAGCAGGCCAAGCCTACTTCGGCTGAGCTCAAACCAGTGAGTCCGGTAAGTCCCAAGAGCACGCGACGTACGAAGGTTCATAAGAGGAGAGCACCGAAGGCCGTCGTGCAACCAAGAACCGATCTCATGTACCACGGTATGCTGGAAAGCCCCCAGCGCTATGATCCTCGCCGGAGTCATCTTGGTACAGGCGTTCCGGATCCCCACAATCCTGAATTGGCCCATGACCACTTCCAAGAGCTGGATCGTAATCAGGATGGGTCGATCGACCCGGTGGAACGGACGTTCGGCCGGCTCGATATGGATCGCGATCTCCACAATCGTCGGCCGCGCTAGCCGTCTCTGTCTGCCTCGACTTCCAATCATCGTCCCACGTGTAGTCCACTAGCCGTTCACAGCAGGACGCTGAGATTGCGATGGACTAGGGGTCAGTCATCTGCGTTGACAGCCAGAAACGGAGTCCCCATGATATCTGAGCAGTGTGTCATGCTGAACGACATGCCGACTTCTAGAGCAAAGAGCGGAGAGAGCGCGACGCAATGGTCACACAGCCCCAGAGAGGATCGTTGCGATGACTCAGCGTGACGAGAACCTGATATTGCCGAACGATGAGCATAACCGTGCGCTCGTCAGCAATGTGCACCCCTCGAACTGGATTAATCCCGAACCGTTCGGACGTTACAATATTGTGGTCATTGGGGCTGGGACCGCGGGATTAATCACGGCCGTTATTGCGGCGAGTCTGGGTGCCAAGGTGGCCTTGATCGAAAAACATTTGATGGGCGGCGACTGTTTGAATGTCGGCTGTGTGCCCTCGAAAGGCATCATTCGTGCGGCAAGGGCTTGGGCTGAGGTGCGGAATGCCGAGGAATTTGGCCTGCATATTCCTCCAGGGGTTAAGTACGACTTTGGGGCTGTGATGGCGCGCATGAGAAAACTACGTGCGCGGATCAGTCACAACGATTCGGTTCATCGCTACACGAAGTTAGGTGTGGACGTCTATCTAGGCAGCGGACGTTTTTCCGGTGCGGACACCATTCAAGTAGAAGGGCCGGCCGGCAATCGTACTCTCACCTTCGCGAAAGCGGCTGTCTGCACAGGGGCACGGGCGTCGGCACCTGCGATGCCCGGATTGAAAGAGGCGGGCTATCTCACCAATGAAACGATCTTCTCACTGACGGAATTGCCGAAGCGCATCGGGGTGATCGGCGCCGGTCCCATCGGCTGCGAGTTGGCGCAGTCGTTTGCCCGCTTCGGAAGCCAGGTCACCCTCATTGAAGCGACTCACGGCATCCTGCCGAAAGAAGACCGTGATGCAGCAGAGATTGTGCAGCAACATATGCTGCATGATGGAGTGAAGCTGCTCTGTTGCGGGAAAGACGTGAAAGTACAGAAGACAGATACCGGCAAGCGGCTCACAGTCGAATCACATGGCCTGCAGCACGACGTGACGGTCGACGAAATTCTTGTCGGTGTCGGCCGTACCCCGAATGTCGAGGGAGTTGGGCTGGAGACTATTGGTATCGAGTACGATGCGGAAGGGGTCAAGGTAAACGAGCGGCTGCAGACGACGAATCCCAGGATTTTTGCGGCGGGCGATATCTGCTCGCCATACAAATTTACCCATGCCGCTGATGCCATGGCGCAGATCGTCATTCAGAACGCCCTATTTCCCCATCCCTTGGGTCTGGGCTATGCCAGCGTCGAATCATTGATTATGCCGTGGTGTACGTTTACGGAGCCGGAGGTCGCGCATGTCGGGATGTATGAGAAGGATGCACGGGAGCAAGGTATCGAGGTCGAGACCTACACGTACAAGCTGGACGAAGTCGACCGCGCGGTTCTCGATGGCGAAGATGAAGGGTTCGCGAGGATTCACATTCGAAAGGACACGGACAAGATTGTAGGGGCCACGATTGTTGCGGGCCATGCAGGGGACATGATCAGTGAGGTTTCCGTTGCGATGAAGGCAGGCGCTGGAGCAAAGACGATAGCCGGCACCATTCATCCCTATCCGACGCAAGCCGAGGTCATCAAGAAGACTGTGAACCTTTGGCGCAAGGCCCATTTTACGGAACGGACGAAGAATCTATTGATCAAGTTATTCGCGTGGATGAGACGGGGATGAGGGCAGACGTGGTTGCCTTCCTTGCTCGCAGAACGCGCACATTCAGAAAGTGCTCGTTCGATGCGCGCAGTCGAAGGCGAACCACGCCTGTCCTGCAGGAGGAAAAGGAAAAGATGAGAGAGGATCGATTATCCCAGTGCTCGCGCAACGCGCGGCCTGAGAAGGCCCTCGTTGGACGCGCGCACGTAAGGATAACCGACCCTCCCTCACTCCAGAGGTGGATGTGGAGAAGAATCTGGCAATGTGTGCTCATCGTGATGGGCCTACTCATTGCGCCTGTCGCTGCAAGGACTGAGTCTCCATCGGTGATCGAAGTGGCGAAGTTTTCGAGCGGGACGGTCGGGCAGGTGATGCCCGAGGGGTGGAAACCTCTCACCTTTAAGAAGATACCGAGGCATACTTCCTACGAAGTGGTGAAAGATGGAGGTGTGACGATCGTGAAGGCGGTGAGCGAGGCGTCGGCCTCCGGGCTGATCAAGTCAGTGTTGATCGATCCAAAAGAATTTCCGATCGTCCGGTGGCGTTGGAAAGTGGACAACGTGCTCCAGCATAGCGATGTGACTCGCAAGGAGGGTGACGACTTTCCTGTCCGGCTTTATATCACCTTCGAATATAATCCCGACAGAGTCAGCTTCGGCAAGAAGCTCAAATTTAAAGCCGGGCAGGCCCTGTTCGGTGATATTCCCATTGCTGCCTTGAATTATATCTGGGACACGAAGACGCCTGTCGGCACGATTGTTGAGAATGCCTATACTGACTTTGCCAAAATGGTGGTGATCGAGAGCGGCCCGCAGAACGTGGGTATGTGGATCGACGAAGAGCGGAATATTTACGAAGACTACAAGAAGGCGTTTGGAGAGGAGCCATCGATGATCAACGGGGTCGCGATCATGAGCGATACGGACAATACCAAGGAACAGGCGACGGCCTATTACGGCGACATTAGCTTTCAGAAATCGGCAAAGGCGTCGGGTCAATGATCCGTGCCGCTCGGTGGCAGATACAGAACGGGCCGGCCTGTTTAGGGCCGGCCCGTTCATGGACACGATCGCGCGTGAGGTGGGTGCGTAGATTCGAAGTGAGGTTTACTGAATGGAATTCGCGAAGCCGCCTCGTGTAATTTCAGCGCGGACAGTGTCCCCGATCTTTTTCTTGTGAATGTATTTTGTGCCTTGCCCGACGCGTAGCGTGACTCGGTTGCCCTCGTAATCTTCAACGGTGTAGATATCGCCGTGGACGTTTTTGACGGTTCCACCGATGGTTCTCCATGCAGGGCCTGGTTGGGAATCCTGGGGGCCGGCTTTTGACGCATCGGCTTGTTTAGGGGCGTGGGTGGCTGCTTCAACCGCAGTCTTCGCAGACGGATGGCTGGACTTCTTGCTTTTCAAGTCCTTTGCCAACACCGGGGTGATCGCCAAGGCCACAAGTGCCGCGGTACTCACCAGGATCGGGAGAATCAGTTTTCTTGCCTTCTGCATCACAAACCTCCTTGCTAGCGTGAGAATCAAGCGATCCAGAACCATTCAGCAAGGCATGTGCCGTAGCCCCGTGTGAGATCGATCAAGAAAGTTCAGTAGGTTAGAGAGGCTGGTGAGGAAAGGTCCCTGACGTATGAAGAAAACAGAAAAAAACGGCACATATCTGTCCAAATTTGATCGTGGCAACCGTTGCGGGGATTGATGCTGCGGCCGCGCTTCAAGGCCTTGGACCGAGAGGTAGGGCAGGCCATAGAGAAACATGCCGGCCAACCGATATTGGCTGTTGAGCCATCTGGCGCCATGCCTCTCACACAAGCAGGGGGCACGCTAGTTCGCCGAATAAGCCAGTGGCAATAGCCTTCACAAAACAATAGATGATCGAATAGGTCCTGGCTCAAGGAAAAAAGTAAGCCAAGCTTCAAAATCCTTGGTCAATCACGTGACATCCAGGACGACGCACTGTCTATTCCTAGCGAGGCGACTATGAAGCAGATGTTACTCACGGTGAGCGCATTGGTTTTGATAACCGGCGTCGCCTTTGCTGAGAATGAACCTTCCGGAATCAACCAGCGACAGACAAGTCAAGAACAGTTGGCCAATCAGGACATTGTGAGTGGGCAGCTCAATCAGCGAGAAGAAGACCGTTGATCACACAACGAGAACACATCAACCAGATGGAAGCCAAGGCAAAGTCCCACGGGGTGATGACGGAAAGGGAGCGGGACAGGATTGTCACGGCGCAGGATCGTGCCGCGCGCCATATCGCGCGCGAGAAACACGATCGACGAAGTAAGCGGCACCGATAATTCAACGTCGTGTAAGGACGATACGGGACGCTCGGAATTGTATCCTGAGCGCCCCGTCTTGTTCCTGAGATCAATGTTCCTCAGGAATAAGGAGATTGCTACAATGGCATGCCATGAAGCATGCGAAAGGACAGGCTGTCTTGCTGAACAACATACCTGCGCGACTCCGGTATCTGTTGAAACAAGTCGGTCGACTTGCAGACGAGCAAGGCGTGTCTGTCTTTCTTGTCGGCGGAGGGGTTCGCGATCTTTTGCTGAAGCGGGACAATTTCGACCTGGATCTTGCAGTCGAAGGAAATGGGATGGCATTCGCGCGTTTGGTGGCAGACAGGTATGGGGCTGGTCTGGTGGTGTTCGAACGGTTTGCGACCGCGCGGCTCGCCTTCCCAGACGGGCTCAAGGTGGATATCGCGACGACCAGGCAAGAGTCCTATGCGCAGCCCGCTCTTCTGCCGACGGTTCAACCGGCGTCGATCGAAGCGGATCTTTTCCGGCGGGACTTTACGATCAATGCCATCGCGGTGCAGCTCAATTCGCACCAGTTCGGTCGCGTGCTGGATCCCTATGGAGGCCAGCGGGACCTTCGTGCGCGAATAATCCGTGTACTGCATGCGGGCAGTTTTCAAGACGATCCCACGCGCATCTTCAGGGCGATCCGGTTCGAACAACGGTTCGGTTTTCGGCTTGAGCGCACTACTGTGCGCCTGCTCGCGCAAGCGGCCTCCAGAAATCTGATCCAGCGACTGTCTGGCCCTCGACTACAGAACGAGATCCTGTTGCTGTTCGCCGAACGCGATCCCGTGCGCGCGATTGCGCGACTCGCGGAGCTAAAACTGCTTCGCGTTCTCCACCGCCGTCTGCGCTACACCCAACACGTGAAGCACGTCGTCGTTGCCGTTCCCAAAGTGTTGGCTTGGTGGGCGCGTCGATTCCCTGATTCTGTCGTCGACAGGCCGATCGTGTATTTGATGGCCTTGTTCAGCGAGTCCAGCCCGGCCGCGTCGGCGGGTGTGATACGACGGTTGGTTTTATCACGTGAGCAGGCCAAGAACATGAGCAATATAGGTCGTCGAGTCGATCGTGCGTTGAAACGATTGACCGAGAACGGGACAGCAAGACCATCCCAGGTGTATCGCCTCTTGACAGATTTCTCAGATGAGACGCTCGTGTTACTCCTGGCGAAGCAGATGAGCGCGCAGCACGGAGCACAAGTGAGCCTGCTGAAACGGCATCTTGTGGCATACGTGAAGAACAAGTCTGTCAAGACAGCACTGACGGGGCGGGATCTTCAGATCATGGGGCTGCAGCCTGGACCCCAGTACAAGACCATCTTGGGAAAATTGTTGGACGCGCGAATCGATGGAAAAATTACAACCGAGGCGGACGAACGCGCGCTTGTAGAGAAACAACTGAGAGCGCGACGCGATCTGCTAATTTAATGACGCACTAGAGAGAGAGACTTCATTCGGCAGCAAGAGCGTTACGCAGGCCCGGTGCGTAGGGTCCGGTTGAATGAGGGCAAACAACGGCACCGGCTCAGGTACGGCGTTGGGCGGTAAGGCCAGCAGAACTGGGAAGTCGAGCAGCGGCGACACCGTTGCCATACCGGACAGGCGTAGGCGAAAGGCCATAAGGATGTCGCGCAATCGGCTGGTTTGTTCTTCTTCGGAAAGAGAGTGAGTTGTAACAATTCCCATTTCCCATAGTGGTCGGGTGATCGTGACAGGGAACGTGATACCGAGTCGCAAGGCTGCCTCTGTCACGTCGATCAAGGCCCCGGCCTGAATCGCCGCTTCTCGGTCGTGAAGGGTGCGAGGTGCGTGTTCCTGCACGAGAGAATCTTGTGGCTGGAGTGGCTCACTCTGAGTGGATGGAGCTTCCCCAAAATCTTCTGCATTGGAAAGAACAGGAGTCGCGATGTCTGTGGGAGGCATGGCCTTCACGAGACCGTCGTAAATCATTCTGGCTGAAGCAGACCAGGCATCATCGAATGGACGTCCTCTGAATGCCGCGTCGGCGGCTTTCTTTTCGTCGTGGCTCAAGGCTTTGGGCGGTGGTGTGTGAGTCATGGAAAAAAGATAAGACGCTTTGATGGGATGTCAAGAGTTGGGTGTGAAGCTATTCGAACATTGATTATTCCGGCAGCGGTTTCCCCTTGGTCTCCGGTGCGAAGAGTAAAACCACCAATCCTAGTAAATAAATCAGAGCGACGGTACTCGCGGCGCGTCCGAACGATCCGAGCTGAGCCACCAGCCAGCCGGTGAGAAACGGCGACGCGGACGCCAGCACGCGACCGGCATTAAAGCAAAAACCGACGCCAGTGGCTCGCAGCCTCGTAGGATAGAGTTCGGGGAAATAGATCGGAAATCCGCTGAAGATGCCGTTATTGAAAAATCCCAGCAACGGCAAGAGCATCAAGACGCCTACATAGGTCGTCGGCAATAAATACGTGGTCGGCAGCATGACCACACTGCCGATGCACATGAAGGCAAAGACAGGCCGGCGGCCAAAGCGATCTGCCAACGGACCGAAACTGAGATAGCCGAAGATTGCGCCCGCATTGAGAGCCATGATGGCATAGCTGACATAGGCTGACGAGACAGCACTCTCTACCCTCTTCACCTCCTGAAGTTCACGAATAAGCGTGGGAGCCCAGTTTGTCGCTCCCCATAAACCGAAGACGGCCACGAATGCCAGCGCGGAGCCTACGATGGTCGACCGTCTGAAAGGAGGATGAAAGATGTCGGTTATATGTGTCGGGTTGGCCGTCGCATCCCGGTCATGAGCCTTGGACCAACGGTCCGGTTCCTTCACGTGCCACCGGACCAGCAACGACACAAAGGCCGGGAGCACTCCGATCACAAACATGACCCGCCAACCATACCCCTTCAACAGTAAGTTGAAGGACGCAGCGAGGAAGAATCCGACTGCCCAGGCCGATTGCAACATGCCGGCAGCCTTCGCTCGTTTCTCTTCGGGCCAGGTTTCAGCGACGAGTGCCGCGCCGGCAGCCCATTCTCCTCCGATTCCCAGCGCAGTGAGAAACCGATAGATGGCTAGGTGCCACCAGTCCTGCGCCAGCGCGGCGAGTCCGGTGAAGATCGCGTAGATGAGGATGGTGATGATGAGAGTTTTCGTGCGGCCCAGACGATCCGCGACTATGCCGAAAACAATACCGCCGATGGCCCAGCCGACGAGAAAGATGGAGAAAATGATCCCTCCATACCAGCCGACTTGCTCGGAAGAGACGGTTTCGCCGGGGGCCTGGAGCAGATCATGCAGCGCCGGATGGAGGACGATCGCGTAAATCGTTGCGTCCATTGCATCGAATACCCAGCCGAGCCAGGCGATACACAGGACCAGCCATTGATAGCGTGTGACGCCCTGTCGCCATGATTGAGAATGAGTCGGCAAGATAGAGTCCCGGCTCGCGTTCACGAGATAGACCAGAAAAACTGTTCCGTGCCGCGCAGGCTAAGGAGCTTCCATCTGGGAGTCAAGATGAAGCTTAGCCCGCATTATTCATGAGCACTTCTGCTGCAATCGCGGATTCGCTGCTGCGACGAGCCTTCGGCGGGCAGGCTCGCCGCTCGCTCCTTCGACGAGTCTCGAAATTCGGATCACCGAGGGGCTTTTCCGTTCGCCAAGACTCATTGCAGGGCGAACGGCACACACGAAGTGCGGTTTGTACCTCCTCGGGACCTCACGGCTCCGCGTGCCCGTCTCACAACGCGACTGCGCGATTTCGCGACGAACTGTCATGAATAATGCGGGCTAGTGAAACCCCATGCTATAGTCCGTTGCCATGGCCCGAATCGACTACTACCGGGTGCTGGGGGTCTCGCGCGACGCGTCCGATGACGCGATCAAGAAGGCCTACCGCAAACTGGTGTTTCAGCACCATCCCGATCGCAATCCCGATAGTGCACACGCCGAACCCAAGATCCGTGAGATCAACGCGGCCTACGAAGTCGTCGGCGATCCGGAGAAGCGCCGAAGTTATGATCGACTCAATTGGGGAGAGGAAACGGGGCGGGAGGAAGCTGTCGATCCGGCCGTTATCCTCGACGAGATGGAGAAGAAGCTCTTCGATGAAGGGCGAAAAGAAGTGTTCGCAGTCTTGATGAAAGACGTCAAGCGGATCAAAGCCGAACTGGCCGTGATTCGTGAGCGGACCGTGGCGGATCAAGGATATGACACGTTTAAGGAAGAGATTATTCGTGGGCGAGCATTGGAGGTGATGGAAGAGCTGGTCACTGCGGAGATGGAGGCGCGCAAACAGCGGCTCGTCGAAGTGGCCACGGAGATGTTATTGTCCCAAGATGTGGTCAAGCGAGGGGATGAGGGAGGTATCAGATTGCTACGCGGACAACTTGAGGACGTATTTCGCAAGGGACGGGCGAAGGGATTCGCCGCGGCGCTGGAATTGTTTTACGAGCGGCGTTAGAGGTGAAACGCAAAAGGTGAAACGGTCATTCGCGGTGTAGATTTGCGGTCCATTAACCCGCATTATTCATGACGGTTCGTTGCGAAATCGCGCAGTCGCCAGGCGAGACAGGCGCACGGAGCCACGAGGGAGGAAGGCATACTTGAAACAGTATGTTGACCGACCGAGTGGCGAGCCCGCCTGCCTGTACGCAGCGCAGCCGCGTCCAGGCTTGTCGCAGCGGCGAATCCGTGATTGCAGCAGAACCGTTCATGAATAATGCGGGTTAAGGACACGGCGGTGATCGAGTGGTTGCTCGCCCGTCCTGAAAGGAAGGTCGAGCGATGATTTCAGCACTCAGAACGATCAAAGTGCGAACCCATGTATCGCGAGGTGTCATATTGGCGCTCACGAGGAGCACACAGCGCCTCATCCGTCGCGTATGCTTTGCGATGGCGTTACTGTTGACGATCGCTGCCGTGGCTCAGCCGGTTCACGCCGCAAGCGGAAGTCAAACGAAGTTCAAGCGCATATCGACGCAGTTCATCGCGGCGTTGGGCGATCCAGGTGCGACTTCCGGGAGCGGCGCTCAATCGTGGGGTCTGTGGCCGCTGGACCCGGGTCCTCGTGGCGTCGAGCTGAACCGCTATCAACGGTTGAAGGATGCCGGTGGCGTCGCTCCGGCGCGCTGGCAATTCGACGGCACGGACTGGTGGTTGGAGGAGCACGGCTTGATTATGGAGCAGCCGACCTTTCCGCTCCCTTCCGGCAAATACCTGGTCACGGGTCACCGCGAGGTGACGGCTGTGCTGACCATTCATCCCGCCGACAGGAATGGCGACAGGCGCTGGGAGCTCGATAAAGGCGCGACGCTCTACGACGTGACGCACCTGGCCTGCCGCTCCGCGCGCTATACACCGGCGGCGGTGGGTGGTTCGTGCTCACCGGCCAACGCACGGAAGACTGCGTTTCCCGTTGCGCCAGGGGGAGCGATGCCTCCGGTCGAGGGCTGCACAAAGCAGGACTATGCGGTTCTGATCGTGATCGGCGTGAGCATGGAAGACTGAACGCCGGTGGCGCCCCGATGGCTTGCGCGGCGCGCCGTGTTTTGACCTGCCGCGAATAACCCTGCGGATCCGTTTCCGTGCCGGTCACCGAGGCGATGCCGCTTTCGACCCGAAGCGGACTGGCGCGTCGGCGCAGTCTGTCGGTCGAATTGCCTGCCTAAGCAGGAACGTAGGTCAATCTGATCGCGTCTTCGCCGATTAAATCGTTGGCCACAAGGCGGAGCGGCGGCCGGGGGCCGGCGAAGAATGGCTTGCCGCGACCAAGCACGACGGGGTGGAAGTAGAGTCGATACTCATCAATAAGACCAAAGTCGGTTAAGCTTTGCGCCAGGTCTGGTCCGCCAACTTGAATCTCCCCAGCGAGCCGAGCCTTCAGCCCGCGCATCGCCGCTTCGATGTCATCCCCGACAAGTGTGGCGTTGGGACCGACTGACTTCAACGAGCGCGACACGACCCACTTCGGTTGGCTCCGCCATGCCGTTGCGAAGTCGCGTAGCTCCGGGGTCCACTCAGGATGGTCTTCGTCCCAATAGCGCATGACCTCGTACAGGCGGCGACCGTACAGACTGCCGGTCAGGCCGCGCACGTGCTCTATCCAGTGACGAAAGAGTGCCGGACCTGGCGCAAATTCCTGGTGGTCAACATAGCCGTCCAGGGACAGGTTCATTCCGAAAACGAGCTTCGCCATTCTGCAAAATCTCCATCCCAGGTTCTTCAGAATATCTAGAGTTTCTGTGGTTGCAAAAGCAAGGTTGGCTCAAACCGGCCATTAGCTGCAATCCCGACGAAGGACCGCTCCTGGCCGGGAGCGGTCCTTCGAGGCCCGATTCATCTGACCTTGTCCGTCCGATTAAATACTGATTAACACAAATAACGTTTCACGTCCTTGAAAGAGGCCCTGCGACAAACTTGCCCGCCTGCATCACGCCCATAATCCTGCTGCGATCACGTAACAGGTCGATACGGCGAAGTGGATTGCCTTCGAATAAGAGGAGGTCCGCCAGTTTTCCCTTCTCGATGGTTCCCACTTGATCCTGAATCCCGATCAAGCGTGCAGCCGCGGAGGTCGAGGCGAGAATGGCCTGCATTGGGCTCATCCCGAGGGCAACCATTCGCTCGAGTTCTTGGGCGTTCTCGCCGTGAAAGTTAAAGGGCGTTCCTGCATCCGTGCCCATCGCAATCTGGATTCCGTCGCGCAAGGCATTCTTGAAGCTGATTTGATGGCGCTTCGTCATCGATTTAGCTTTGTCCAAGGCGCTCTCTGGAATGCCGCACCCAAGTCGGCAATCAGCAGTGGTGGCCAGCGCAGAGAGAGTCGGCACCATGAAGACACCGTGATGTTTCATCATCGCAGCCGCTTCTTCGTCCATGAGCGTGGCATGCTCGATCGAATGGACTCCGGCGCGGATGGCGTTCTTCATTCCCGATGATCCATGGGCATGAGCGGCGACTTTTCGCCCGCCTCGATGTGCTTCGTCCACAGCCGCTTGGAGTTCTTCCACTGTCATTTGCGCCTGGTCCGGCGAGGTGCCGGGCGTCAGGACGCCGCCTGACGCAATCACTTTAATGACTGCGGCCCCGGCGGCGATCTGCGCGCGCACGACAGAACGAACTTGCTCTGGCCCTTCCACTTCCTGACCGATAAATCTGGCGTGGCCGCCGATCATGCAAATTGCCAACCCTGCGCCGATAATACGAGGTCCGGGAACAAGTCCTTCGTCGATGGCCCGTTGCAATGTGAAAATGGAATGGTCTCGGGCTCCCACGTCACGCACGGTGGTCACACCCGCCTCCAAAGTCCGCCGAGCGGCCTGGCTCGATTTGAGTAGTGTGAGCGCCGGGGTCTCATGAGCGATCGTCTCAACGACATCCGGTTCAGCGCCGAGGCAGAGATGCACATGACAATCGATCAAGCCAGGTAATAGCGTGAGTCCTCGACCATCGATTTTGATCGCTCCACGTGGGATAGAGAGGTCCCGGTCCGATCCGACTGCGGCAATCGTGGCGCCACGAACGACAACCGTGGCCCGTTCGATCATCCGACCGAGCCCGTCTATGACTCGCACGGAGCGAATGGCAAGAGATTTCATCATGGTGTGTGGATGGGACGAGTCATGATGAGGGTCCTCACATCGCTGACGGTGTCGGCGCGGCCTTGTCGGCGGGAACGGGGTCCGGCTGCATATGATCGGCCAACGTCAGGGCAAAGAACAGGTATGCGACCATCGCGATAAGAGCGAGAGCCATGGCAGCGAGCATCCAGAATGACGGCGTGTTCTTCATGTGATCGAAGTCTGCTGCTGTCAAGATACCGTGCGACTGTAAACCCGTGCTGCTGCCTGGAGTGCGACGCCTGGAGTCGAAAGCCATCCGCCGCGAAGAAACAATTTCTCCAGCGCATTGAGCAGGGTCAAGACGTGAGCCTCCGTCGAAGATTCACCCATCAACCCGATACGCCAGACCTTTCCCTTGAGCGGACCGAGCCCACCGCCGATTTCAATGCCATATGTCGAGAGTAAGTTTGTGCGTATCTCGGCTTCAGGAATACCATCAGGCACGGTGACACAGGTCAACATCGGCAGTCGATGTCCTATCGGGGGAAGCGGAGAGAGTCCGAGTTCGGTCAATCCCGCGATCAACGCGTCACCATTGAGTTGATGGCGAGCAAAGCGGGCGGGTAATCCTTCTTCTTCGACGAGTCGCAACGCTTCCCGCAAGGCATAGAGCATGGAGACCGGAGCGGTATGGTGATAAGACCTGGTGCCTTCGGTCCAGTAGTCTGCGATCAAGGCCATATCCAAGTACCAGCTCTGGCAGGGCGTGCGTCGGGATTTGATAGCGGCCATTGCGCGGTCACTGAGGGTGACGGGAGATAAACCAGGTGGACAGCTCAGACATTTCTGGGTGCCGCTATAGCACACGTCGATACCCCAAGGCTCGATGTCGATCGGTGCACCGCCCAGCGAAGTCACAGCATCAACGACGAACAGCGTATCGTGCTCATGACATAGTTGGCCGATCGGTTCAAGCGGTTGCCAGACCCCAGTCGAAGTTTCGGCATGCACAATGGCCACAGCCTTCACCGGGCCGGATCGACGCAAGGCCAGCTGGATGGTCTCCGGTTCTATGATCTGTCCCCAGGGGGCTTCCACCCGAATCGCTTTGCCTCCGCAGCGTTCAACAACAGCCGCAAGGCGCGTGCCGAACATGCCATTGATCCCGACGATCACCGCATCGCCAGGCTCAACGATATTCACGATTGATGCTTCCATACCGGCTGAACCGGTGCCTGAGATCGCGATGGTAAAGCGGTTCTTGGTTTGAAAGATAAAGCGTAGTCCGGCCTGAATATCGTCCATGAGCGCAAGAAAGATTGGGTCCAGATGGCCGAGCAGCGGAGTGGAGAGCGCGCGAAGGACTCGAGGATGCACCATGCTCGGCCCTGGCCCAAGGAGCAGTCGGCGTGGGGGGGTGAAGTTCTGAACGGGCATGTCACTCCAAATCTAGTTCATTTGGTCTATTTGGTTTGTCTGGTTTGTTTGGTAGGGCGAACAACCAAATCAACCAGATAAACTAAATCAACCAGACAGACCAGAGTATAGCGGAGTGTCATCTCATTCGGCACGGGTATTCTGAGAGGGCTCCGGCATTGCCCTAGCCACTTCGAGGGATATCGAGAGACAAAACAGCATGTTATAGTTCGAACCATGATCGAATCAGCCGCTGTGCCTCTGAGCGGTCCGCAGCAGTCAAAGTCTTGGTGGCGGGCCACCGATGCGCCGCCGACGAGCGGGGTCTATTCCCAGCGGTTCTCGCCCATCATCACCCTGTTATCCGCGCTCTTTCTCGCGACAGCTGTGGGGTCGGTGGTCGGACTATCGACTTCGGCATATAAGCTGGATCGGATTGAGGCACCTGAACAAGCGCTTAGCCTAATGGTCAGCCGGACAAGGGATGCGCAAGAAGGGCTCCTGCGCGCCCCTCAGTGGGAACAGCAGCTCTTGGCCTGGGTCTCAGGCGGCGATGAATCGGAACGGGCGCACGAGATTGAATGGTATCGAGAGCTGGCGGGGATCTCTGAAAATCCATTGGTCTCACTTCAATTAGCGATCCTCCAAGCCGAGGCCGGCCATGTTTCGCAAGCGCTCCTCTCCGCGCACGAATGGGCCAGGGCAGAAGATCCGCTTCCTCGGTTTGCCGATCTTGTGGTGGCCGCCTATGGCGAAGGCCCTGTCGATGACCCGAATAGGTATGTGTTGCGGCAAGCAGAGCTGGCAGAGATATTGCCCGCTGGCTGGTTTTATGATCGCCTGGCTGAACGCTTGGCGCAGCGCGCCGACGATGCCGCCCTCGTGGCCAGTATTCACGAACAGGCCGCTGTGCGTGTCGATCGCCAATTTGCCAGATCGAACCGGGTGACCCGTGTTGAGCTCGGCGCGATGGCCATCGGCACCGTGGTATGCGTATGGCTCTGGCTCAGACGGCATGAACCGTCCAGCTTCGTCCGATTGCATGAACCGGGCGTGCCGCCGCCATGGCCGGGGAGGATCGGCGCGGCGGTGCTGCTGCGCGGAGGGGCGATCGGCGCCATGCTCACGGCGCTATTGTTGATGTATGCGCCGCCCGACAATGTCTCGCTTCGAGCGTTGGCCATTCCGTTGACGAATGTGCCGGTGCTTCTTCTGGCCTACTGGCATCTCTTCAGGCCGTCCGGCATGACGTTCGATGATGGGTTTGGACTGCACATCGGATGGGCCCGTGCCGGCCGTCTGACGGCTGCGGTATTGGCGGTGGTGGCAGCCGGTTTATGGGGAGGGTGGGTGATGGACCGGTTGGCGGAGCCGCTCCATCTCACAAGTCATTGGGTCGAATGGTTCGATGCCGATCTCGTCTGGGCGACGCCGTCCCTGACGGCCGTCAGTTTAGTCGAATACGTGATCTTTGCGCCGCTGTTCGAAGAACTCGCGTTTCGTGGATTGCTGTTCGCGATTCTCCGCCGCAAGTTCCGCTTTCTGCCGGCGGCGCTCATCAGCGCAGGCATCTTCGGCGTCGCCCATGGCTATGGGTTGGTGGGATTACTGAGTGTCTGTTGGAGCGGTGTGCTCTGGGCTTGGATCTACGAGAAGACGGGAAGCCTCCTGCCGGGAATTCTCGCCCATGCGATTAACAATTTGCTGGTGTGCTTAGCAGTAATGGCCCTCCTCCGATAGCAGGATGGTGAAAATGCCTTCCAGCTTCGTTCTCGGCTCGCTGGAATCCTCAACGTACCCCAGAGGGTACGCCTCCGGTTCCTTCTCGCCTCGGGCCTTGCTGGAAGCCATTTTGACCATCCTGCCCGTCTTCCTCGTCTCCTGACTTAATCAATGCTAAAGCCTCGTACAAATCCGGGTGACGCAGAGCATAGCCGATCTCTTCTCGAAGTTTTGCATTGCTGATCCGTTTTCCTGATGAGAGGTCATCTCTTACCGCTGTCGGTGCCACACTCCAGCGCGTCTGGGCTGTGTGACAGATGTCCTTCCAGGTGCGCGGTGTGCCGTCGCTGACGTTGTAGGTCTCGCCGGGTTTCCCTTTTTCTAGCGCAAGCAGGCAGATGGCGGCTAAGTCTTCCACATGAATCAGGTTCACATATTTCCGTGATGGGCCGACGCGTGCTTGCTTGATCCAGTCCAGCGGATTTCTCCCAGGCCCATAAATTCCCGCGACGCGCAGGATGATCGCGCCGTGTTCTTTTCGCAAGAACTCTTCCCCCTGCACACGCGGTTTGCTCAGATCGATCAGGGTAGATTCGTCAATCCAGGCAGGAGGATATTTGGCGGAGTGATCGGACACCTCGTAGGCGGACGTGCTCCCTAAGACGACAAGACGGCGGGCCGGTGTCTCGAGTGTGCGTGCGAAGGCCTGTACCTGTTCGAGCGGTATCGCAGGGAAACACCAGATGAGGTCGATGCCTGCAGGAATGTTCAGCCAGGTCGAGGGCTGTTCCAAATCGAATTGCAGGCGCTGCTTTGAGGGAATGCCTGCGAGGTTGTTGAATGGATTTCTGCTGGTAGCATGGACTGCCCATCCCTGCGAGGTTGCCATTCTGTGCAACACCCGTCCTGTGTAGCCGGATCCCAGCATTACGAGTGATGATATGGACGGTCGTGTCATCAACTTCCATTCTTTCGTAAAGTTGTTCCCATTTTTTCATAGTCGCAAGAGATGACACAACTGTTGCGTCATAGAGGAATTCGTAGGAGAATGCCCCACATGAAATCCATTGCGTCTTTGTTGTCGATCATTGCCATAGGATTCGGACTCTTAGGCTGTCCAAGCAGTGGCGGCGGGGGCGGCGGCGGATCGACCCAAGGGACAGGATTTGTCTATGTGGCAAATTCCGGGTCCAACACGATTTCAATGTTCCGTGTGACACCAGGCACGGGGGTGCTGGGATCTACAGGCACTCCAGTGGCCGCTGACATTCAGCCGCAGCAGGTCGTCTTGGATACGGCCGGCCAATTTGCATTTGTCGCGAATGGAGGAAGCGACGACCTATCGGGCTATTTCATCGATCTAAACGGAGCCTTGTCACCCTTAGGGCCTGCGACAAATGTTGGTGCTACTCCCAAGTCACCCACCTTCGACCCACTGAATCGCTACCTATTTGTGCCCAATTCCGGTTCGGACAATCTCTCGGTATTTACATTCAACGCCTCAAGTGGCGCATTGACTGAAGTAGTTGGTTTTCCCGGTTCTCCCTTCCCCACTGGGGATAATCCACAATCAGCCTCGATTGATCTGCAGGGCCGATTTGTCTGGGTCAATAACCTCACCGCTGGAACTGTGTCGATGTTCTTTATTAATGCCGGAGGCGTTCTGACCACTGCTGCGGGGAGTCCTCTCGTCACCGGGTTATCGCCGCAACGCACGGTATTCCGTCAATTTGGACTGAAGCTATTCGCGTTCGTGGCGAATGCAGGAAGTGGAACGGTGTCCGTATACGACGTGAATCAGACGACTGGCGGGGTCATCAGCCCTTCACTCGGTTCACCCTTTCCTACAGGAGCATCTCCCAGCGAGGTGACGATCGATCCCTCTGGACAATTTGCGCTGGTTGCCAATACGGGCTCAAACAATATCTCGGTGTATGCGATCAATTCCATAACTGGAGTGTTGACGGTCGTTCAAAATCCAGGGCTACCTGCTACTAATTTCTTTTCGGCGGGGACAGCTCCGCAACAGGTCACGATTCATCCATCGGGAAATTTCGCATACGTAGCCAATGCGACTTCCGGCGATGTTTCTGCCTATACGATCAATCAGACGACCGGCGTATTGGCTCAGATTGCTGGTTCTCCTTTCCCCACGGGAGGGACGAATCCGAAGCGTGTAACGATCGATTCAGCGGGAAAGTTTGCCTTTGTGTCCAATCAAAATTCCGACACCATTGCTGTGTTCTCGATTGATCAAACGTCGGGTGTTTTAACTGCGGTGATCGGATCGCCTTTCCCCACGGGTACTGCTCCAGATCAGGCAACAACCGCTGGGGCATTCTAGCCTTCTGAAGATTCATTCTCACGGACGGATACATGAGGCTGTTCTCTCCATAGAACACAATTATAGTGGCGTGGTACGATTCCTCCGCCATGCCGCTCTCTCAATTTCATCCTCTCATTGCTGAATGGTTTACATCGTCCGTCGGTGTTCCCACTGACGTCCAGGTCCAGGCCTGGCCGGCCATTCAGTCGGGGAGGGATGTTCTCATTGCCGCTCCGACCGGCTCCGGCAAGACGTTCGCCGCCTTTCTCTCCTGTATCGATCACCTCTTCAAGCAAGCGCTTGCCCGTGAACTCGATGACCATACGCAGGTGCTCTACATTTCGCCGCTGAAAGCCCTCAGCAACGACATTCAGAAAAACCTTCAGCAACCCTTGGCTGAAATCGGTAACGCTGCGTTGTCGGCCGGCCTCTTGATGCCGGACCTTCGTGTGCTCGTCCGCACTGGCGATACGCCGATGACCGATCGCCAGCAGATGCTTAAACGGCCGCCTCATATTCTCGTCACGACTCCGGAGTCCTTGTTTATTTTATTGACGGCGGAGAAAAGCCGCCGACTTCTGCAAACGGTCCGGACCGTCATTGTCGATGAGATCCATGCCGTTGCGCCGAATAAACGTGGCGCGCATGTGGCCCTGTCATTGGAACGACTGGAAGCGCTGACGCTCACAAAACCCCAACGTATCGGCCTCTCTGCGACACAACGACCGATCGAAACTCTTGCCCGGTTCCTCGTCGGCAATCGTGATTCGTTAAACGTGAACCGTGAAACGTTAAACGTTAGAGATTCAGCACACATCCTCAGCCATCAGCCATCAGCTATCAGCTCTCAACTCCCAATCCCGATACCCCTCACCCCTTACCCCTTACGCCTTACGTCCCCATGCACCATCATCGATGTGGGGCATCAACGTGAGATGGATCTGGCTGTAGAAGTACCGAAAGACGAACTCAGCGCCGTGGCGACGAATGCGATTTGGGCTGATATCTACGATCGCATTGCCGAATTGGTCCGGCAACATCGCTCAACATTGGTTTTTGTCAATACGAGGCGCCTCGCTGAACGAGTGTCACACTCCCTGGAGGAACGGCTGCGGGACTTAGGCTCCGATGTGGTGGCGGCGCATCATGGCAGCCTTTCGCGACAGATTCGCTTGTCGGCTGAAGAACGGCTCAAGAGCGGTAAGACGCGTGTCGTTGTTGCCACGGCCTCGCTGGAACTCGGCATCGATATCGGGACCGTAGATCTCGTCTGTCAGATCGGTTCACCACGCGCGATTGCTGTATGTCTCCAACGGGTTGGCCGGGCCGGTCACTGGATCAAGGCCATTCCCAAGGGCCGTCTGTTTGCGATGACAAGGGATGACTTGCTCGAATGTGCCGCGCTGATCCGCGCAATTCGCGCGGGAGTGTTGGATCGCATTGCCGTACCGTCTGCTCCGCTCGATATCTTGGCGCAGCAAATGGTGGCAGCAGCAGCGACGCAGGCCTGGCAGGAAGACGAGTTGTTCGATCTTTGCCGGCGGGCCGATCCCTATCGAGAATTGGCGCGTTCGGAGTTCGATCAAGTGCTGCGGATGTTAACGGATGGAATTGCGACCAATCGCGGACGTGGTCTGGCCTATCTGTTTCACGATCGGATCAATCGCCGAATCAAAGGCCGGCGAGGGGCGCGACTCGCGGCGATCACGTCCGGAGGGGCCATCCCGGACACGGCGAACTATGCCGTGGTTGCGGAGCCCGAGGGCACAGTCGTGGGATCGGTCGACGAAGACTTTGCGGTGGAGAGTCTGGCCGGAGACATCATGTTGTTGGGGAATACCTCCTGGCGCATCAAGGGCGTGGAGATGGGCAAGGTCCGGGTCGAAGACGCTCATGGCGCGCCGCCAAACATTCCTTTCTGGCGTGGGGAAGCGCCATCGCGGACTGCAGAGTTGTCCGCCGAAGTCGCCAGACTCCGGAGCGATCTCGATCAGCTGCTTCAACAACACCCTTTACCCCTTACCCCTCACCCCTCACCGATTCACTGGCTTCGACAAGAGTGCGCCTTGGATCAGCGGGGTGCCCAGCAGGCTATCGAATATGTGTTGGCAGGGAAGGCTGTGCTGGGGACTGTGCCGACACAGCAGACGATTGTCGCGGAGCGGTTTTTCGATGAAAGCGGCGGGATGCAACTCGTCTTGCATACGCCATTCGGGGGACGGATCAATCGAGCCTGGGGCCTCGCCTTACGGAAGCGATTTTGCGTCACCTTCGATTTCGAATTGCAAGCGGCGGCGACCGACAACGGAATCGTCATCTCGCTCGGCGAGAAGCACAGTTTCCCGCTTGATGCGGTATTCGGGTTCCTGCACAGCCTGACACTTCGTGACATCTTGCTTCCCGCTGTGCTCCAGGCCCCGATGTTTATGACACGCTGGCGCTGGAACGTCTGCCGTGCGTTGGTGTTGCTCCGTTTCTCCCACGGTAAAAAGGTTCCTCCGCAGATTCAACGGATGAAGGCGGAGGATCTGCTGGGCGCTGTCTTTCCCGATGCGATGGCCTGTCAGGACAATATGATCGGCGAGCGGACCCGCCAGATCCCGGATCATCCGCTCGTGAACGAGACCTTGCGGGATTGTTTGACCGAGGCGATGGATCTTGACGGGTTGACCGCACTTCTTAAGCAGATGGAAGACGGAGCCATTCGCTGTGTGGCGGTTGATACACCGATGCCATCTCCGTTCTCGCACGAGATTTTGAATGCCAACCCCTATGCGTTTCTCGACGACGCGCCGTTGGAGGAGCGGCGGGCGCGGGCGGTGGAAATGCGGCGCACGCTTCCAGCTCAGCTGGCCGGCGAGGTCGGTGCGTTGGACCCGACGGCGATCGAGGAGGTACAACGGGAATCCTGGCCCGTCGTCCGCGATCCGGACGAATTGCACGATGCGTTGCTCACGCTCCTGTGGTTACCGATGGAAGAGGTCCGGGGCTGGGCAATTCACCTGCCGCGCTTGATCGAAGAGGGGCGTGCGGTCGAGTTGGTGAGGGGTAAGGGGTTAGGGGTAAGGGGTGGGGAACGGGAAGAAAGAGGCTGGGTTGCGACGGAACGACGAACGGAAGTCGACGCCGCACTCGCACTACATGACGACGCCACGTTGGATGCGATTGTAGTGGGATGGATGGAAAGTATCGGGCCGACGACGGCGATCGAACTTGCGACGCGATTACATTGTCCGGCTCAGGCGATTGATCAATCATTGGTTCGCCTCGAAACATCCGGCCAAGTTCTCCGCGGCCAGTTCCGACCGGTACCCCCTTACCCCTCACCCCTTACCCCTCACGAGCATGAGTTTTGTCATCGCCGTCTCCTCGCACGTATTCATCGTCTGACCATCGGCAGGTTGCGAAGGGAAGTTGAGCCGGTGACGGCGGCCGAGTTCATGCAGTTTTTACTTCAGTGGCAGCATGTCGCTCCTGGCTCGCGTCTCCATGGCGAGGCCGGCCTCATGGACATCGTCGCGCAACTGGCCGGCTTCGAAGCTGCAGCCTCCGCCTGGGAACCGCATGTGCTCCGGATGAGGTTGGCGAAATACGAGCCTGAATGGTTGGATCGACTCTGTCTGAGCGGCGCAGTCAGTTGGGGCAGGCTGTCTCCTCATCCACGGCTGGCGCAAGTCGACGGTTTTGAACGTCGCCGAATCACTCCGACGAGTGTGGCGCCGATTGGTCTCTTTCCCCGTGGACAGCGCGAGTGGTTGATGAGTGTCTTTTCCGATGATGCCGTAATACGAAGGCCGGACCAGGTTGCCCAGTTGAGTTCCATAGCGCAAGATCTCCGCTGCACCTTGCACGAGCAAGGTGCGAGTTTTTTTACCGACCTTGTGCGGATGACCAACCATCTTTCTGCGGAGGTGGAAGAAGGACTCTGGGAACTCGTGGCTGCCGGTCAGGTCACGGCCGACGGTTTCGACAATCTCCGAGCTCTGATAGATCCACGCCGTCGAGGTGCGGAAGGGCGGGAACGCTCTCGAAGACCACGCCATGCCGCCGGCCGCTGGTTGCTCCTCCGAAGCGATTCTATGCATCAGCCCTCGGTTCCAACAACTCAACACTCAACACTCAGCACTCAGCACTCTCCCACTGAGCCAGTGGCCCGCCAATTATTGCATCGTTATGGCGTCGTCTTCCGTGACTTGCTGGCACGCGAGTCTCTGGTCCAGTCCTGGCGCGACTTGCTGGTGCAGTACCGACGGATGGAACTGCAAGGCGAGATCCGTGGGGGGAGGTTTGTCGGTGGGTTTACCGGAGAGCAATTCGCATTGCCGGAAGCGGTGGAATCGTTACGGGCGATAAGAAAACGGAACGAATCAGGCGTTGTCTCTCATGACATCAAGCTGTCTGCCAGTGATCCGTTGAATCTCGCAGGAGTGATCTTGCCCGGCCCGCGCGTGCCGGCAGTACCGTCGAACTTTGTGGTGTTCAGAGACGGCGTGATCATACGGACGGTGATTGGACGAAAAGGTGAAGGGCAGGCAACCGACCTCGCGCAGGTGGCTCGGTAGGTTCTCTTGCGCGGCCAGGCCGATCGGTTCATCTGCCCATCAGGCCTCTGTAGACATCGTTCAGGACTTATCGGGTGGCAATAACTGGCGGCGCCTTTTCAACGAGCAGGGCAATGACCTCCTGTGGATTACTCTGATGTTCACGCACAAAGGGATAGCGCGACTGTGCATGGGCGAAGAACGATGCTTGGCGATCCTGTGGAACTCCTAACAACGTACTCAAGGAGGTCAGATACTCTCCATGGCCCTGCGCCATGTCCTGTTTAAGATTTTCGAAGTTGAGTGCCACGAACGCGTTCACCTTCTGATCTCCTTTCAACAGACCATCGGCAGTAAACCAATCGCCCGGTGTTGTGGAGGAAAGAATATCCTTCACGGTCTCGGTAATGCTGCAGGCGGACAATGTAAGCGTGAGCGCGACGCCGCAGAAAAGAGAACTGAGGATGTGTGTAAGTCGTGTCATGGCTACCTCCTGGAATAGGGACGTGATCTGATCTGAAATGTGTCCAAACCAACGATTCATACTGTAGAGCAGAACCAGTGGCTTGATCAAGTCAGTAATTCGCGGAGACGCCATCGTTTGAATCAAAGCGCTAGATCAATCCAAAAGACACCGCAAAGAATTACGATGCGATGAGCGTTATGGTGGCTGGAACAAATGAAGGGGGCGCCATACGGAGTCGCTGCGCTTGAGCGCTCGCTCACGTTCGTTGATGATCGCGGTCATGCACTGGACGTCGGCTGCGGGTGTGGAGGACGGTTTATTAACCTTCTTCTGGAGCGTGGGTTTCACTGCACTGGCTTGGATATCTCTCAAGCCATGGTCACCTTAGCAGGCGCCCGATATCCGGGCGCTGATTTTTTGACAGGCGATATATGCACATGGCCGCTTCCGTGCAAGTACGATTTGATTACGGCCTGGGACAGCACCTTCCATCTTCCACTGGACAGTCATGAACCGGTTCTGATGAAATTGTGCGACGGGCTGTCCAAGAAAGGAGTACTACTGTTTACCTGCGGCGATGCACGAGGGAACGTTCAAGGTGAATGTGGCGGAAAGCGATTTGAATACAGCTCGTTGGGAGTTCCCGAGTTTATGCGACTTCTCTGGCGTTTCGGCTGCATCATTCAACATATTGAATATGATCAATATCCAGAGAACCATGTTTATCTGATAGCCAAGAAGACGTCGACTCCCACCCTTCATCCGATTGACATTTCTTCGCCTTGTCGATAGGGTCCGGGTGTGTTCAGTATATGGTCGTTCCAGGAGGGTACATTCATGCAAATTCAGGTGAACACAGACAACAATATTACAGGACGTGAAGATGTCGTGCGCCTTGTCCAGACCAGCGTAGAGGGAGCCGTAGGCCGTTTTGGCGACCGGATTACACGCGTGGAGGCGCACCTCAGTGACACAAACAGTCACAAATCGAAGGGTGACGACAAACGGTGTTTGCTCGAAGCCAGACTGGCCGGGCTCCAGCCTTTTGCCGTGAGCCATCAGGCAGCGACCATCGAGATCGCTGTGACCGAGGCCGCGGACAAGCTCCAAAGGGCGATCGAAAGCAAGGTTGGTCGGCTCCAAGATCGATGACGATGTTCACGATTAACTGCGTTATACTCGGCCTGAAAAATCATCAATCTATTCCGAAGAGTGCACCTACGGTGTTTCTTGGTCTGTGGCATCGCATCTGGCAGCACCTCTCTCCCACATCCTGAACGGCACATGTCGAATAGGCGACGAGACACTCACGTCTTGGCAACGGGAGACTATATTTTCAGACTTGAATGGCGCACCAGTCCGGCCATGCAGGTATCGCTTAGAAGTCTTTGAGCCGACACGACAATCACAGTGGAATTTGCAGACTGGTTTTGCGTACTATGGCGGCGGCATAGGCAGGGTTGGGCGCTTAATTTTGGAGGACGTATACAATGGCCACGCGTTTTGTCATACCTATTACCGCCGCACTAGCTTGCGCAATCTTTGTTGCGGCATGCGAATCAAAGAAGCCTCCTACTGCGGCCTGTGTTGAGGCTGCCCGCCTCTATGCAGAAGCCCTAGACACGGACTCGCGCGCTCCTGAGGGTGAGAAAGCGGCGGAGATAAAAGTTCGAAAGGACGCACTTTCGGCGTTAGAGGACCGGAAGGTCAAAGCCTGTGGGGAGTAGCATGATCTGCTCCGTACGGGAAATGAGTTTCGAGTTGCGGGCTTCGTGTTTCGGTTCCTAGTCTCTGGTTTCGAGTCCACAGAAAGAGTTGATGTCCTCGCGGCAAAGTTTCCCGGCTGGGTGGGCCAACCGGGAAGGTATCATTGCACTATCGGCTGAGGACAATATCGACAACAACCTGAGCGACGGCGGAGGGTTCTGGGTTGACAACGTAGGTGGCGTGTTCTTGTGAACCGGCCGGGTTGCTTGCAGTAATGGATTCTTGGATTTGGTTGAGAAGAGAGAGCCGGTCGACCTTGCCGGCCTCTTTTTCTGTGACTGGCTCGGGGGGAACGAGCGAGAGACGAGCTGTCAGGGTGATACCGCCTTTCATCGCCAGTGGAATGAGTTGCCGGTGCCGAGCGGTAACTCTGAACGCAGTCTGGCCGGTGACTTTTTCAGGCCATAGCAGTCTCGGCATTGAGGAATCTCCCGTGCCCCAGATCTGTAAATACGTATCTTGATTGGCTTCCACGGCAAGAAACACCGGCTGTGTGCTCTTCAACGCCGTCGCAACATCCACCTCTCGTTCCTGCCCATCTGGTTCATGAATGACGAAGCTGTAGCGGAGTCCCAGAGGTCTCACTTGAGCGGCAGTGCCCGCTGCTTTTCCCGGTTGTAACTCTCCTTCCTGTTTTCGTTCATACCCAAAAGGTTGCGGCGCCGATCCGGCCAGGGGTTTCATCGCCTGCCCTCGCTGTTTGTCCGTCGATCGTGTATCAGCCTGGCCTGGTTCTCCATAGTACAGGGCTCGCGCGCTGAGTGCGGCGGCGACTCGTCCACCGGCAGACGCCTCTTCCCGTTTGGGTTCCGGCATGGTAGACGGTGGTGGAGCGCTTGCCGCAAGTTCCTTGTTGGACGGCGACGGCGCCTCTTCTGTGGCTTTATTGAGCGCAGCCGTTGGTGCTTCGACCTGGCTGAGGACTTCGTCTTGCCGGGTTCGCGGTGTAAGACCATCTTGAGCGACATCGGAGACTCGCTCGTTCTTCGAAGAAGGAGAAGCGGGCCGCTTCTGCAGGGCGGGCTTGTCGATCGACCTGTCTTTCTTCTGGGGTTCGATCGCCGGGCCGATGTTCTCCTTTGCTTTGGCTTGCGGCTCAATGGTTTGAGGCGTCGTCGGTTGAGTTGACGGAGGGTTTGGAGCTGATAGAGGCCCGGGCTTCGAGTCTTCGGTTGCGATCAATTGTGCTGCTTGTCTGAGACTGTCCTGATAAATTCTGACGCTCAGTACCACTGCAAGGGCGGCCGCCGAAAGACCACCGGCGAGGGCGAGGCCTGCTGGACGGCGGAACCATTCCACCCATGACAGAGGACTGCCGCTGTCTGAAGGGCGCGGTTGCTTCAAAGACGCAAGAAGTTTGAGGCGTACTTCCGGGTTGCCGAGCATCTCTCTCAGTGCCTGCTCATCGGCCAATGCATTGAAGAGATGTTGGTCTTGCAGTGCGACCGTATAGAGCGCCTGTTTCTCCTCTGGGGTCAGCGTATCGGCTGCAAACCCACCCAGCAGTTTTTCAAGCTCATGGTCAGACATATCAGACGTTAATCGTGAATCGTTAAACGTCAATCGTTAGTCGCGCCCGTAACTCAACACTCAAAACTAAACATTAACAACTGACTATTCCCAACTGCCTCCCATTAGGCTGAGGAGCTGCTTTCTGCAGCGTAAGTCCCAGGTGTAGATCGTATTGATCGAAGTTTGTCCCATGAGCTTCTTGATTTCCGGAAAACTCTTGCCCTCCAGCTTCCATTTGAAGAGTTCTCGACAGCGTTCTCCAAGGTGAGCCATCGCAGTCAGTAGTCGATCCACGCGCTGTTTCTGATCGAGTTGCGTGGCCGGATCGTCGCTTGGATCGGCGAGGGGCAGGTCATCAACTGATTCCTGATTATATTCACCTCGTCTAAACGATTTGCGATGGGCATCCAGCATTTTGAACCTCAGGACTTGAAAGGCCAAAGGAACCAGTTCGGCCAGATCCGCCACATGAGGGTATTTCTCATGGAGGACCACCAGCACCTCCTGAGTCACATCCTCGGCCTGTGCCCTCGATACCCGTAATGTCGCGAATGCAAGGATCCTTTCTCGAAGACTGCCGAGTATCTGGTCTTGATCTTGATCCATAGGCTACGGATGCCGTGACGACTTGGGTTGCATGACGATCTCGCCGAACGACCGGAACCCGATTCCCAACCCTTGACACACCGCCACCTGTCGGTCGAATCGATTCGTCGTGCGGATCATCCGGCGAAGGGTTCCCCAGCCGACGCGACCCCATGCCGGCAGATGGAACACAGATAAGGGATAATCGGTGCCGAACAGGAGCCGCTCGTAGAGTTCGGGGTGTCGACGGAGGTGGAGCAACATCTTGAGCCGGTTGGGCAGAGTCAGAGCAGAAATATCGGCGTAGAAATTCGGATAGCATTGTGCGAAATCCTGAAGCGTCGGAAGGAATTTCTCGTATAGCATCAAACCATAACTGCAGGCATGGGCTGCGATGACCGTCACACCCTCGTCCAGTGCCAGCTTTAACCGATTGGGATCACCGACCGATTGATCTTTGCCGATCAGGCTGAATTCATATCCGACATGGCTGAGAAACGGCAGTTTCCGATCCGCGAGCGCTCGATAAAACATTTTGTAGTGCATATCAGCCGGGTTGAATTGCTGCGCGTTTGGGAGCACCTTCACCAATACGGCTCCGGCATCGGCGCAGCGATGGACTTCTTCAACGGCGTCCTGTCGCTGTGGATTAATCGAGACACCGGCGAGAAACTCATCCGGATACGCTCTCGCGGTCTTCAACACGTAGTCGTTGCTGATGAGAAAATCCGTATGTGCTTGATTGAGCAGCCCGTTCTGGTTGTAGACCCCGTCCATGGCGAGCAGTACCGCTTGCTGTACGTGACGTGACGCGCGCAATTCGGCGAGCAAATCGTTGAGGTATTTACGATTGGCTTCTTGAGGGTTCGAGGGAGACAGTTCGTGCTTCCACAATAGGAAGCGAAACAGCGGACTTCGCAGCATCTTCGGCGAGATGTAGCAGCCGTTGTCGCCGTCCGGCAGCGCTGCCAAATGTACGTGACAATCGATCAAGGATTTTTCGACCATCATGCGCCACACATTATCGGTGACACTTCGCTACCATCACCTTACCCCTCACCCCTCACGTCCTTTACAAGATGCTCCATGGCGATGCGTTTCAGGCTCCGCAGGTCCATCTTTCCAGTTCCCAGCATCGGCAGAGCATCGACTTTGATGAAATTCGCGCGCGATGGAATGTAGAGGTTCGGTAAGCCGTTTGCTGTGAGTGTGTTCACGATGTCGGGAATCTTCGACTCATCCAAAGTATGAAGGACCGCGAGCTGCTCCCCTTTACGCTCGTTCGGAATACCCGTGACGGCAAAGACTTGCATGTCGGTGCCGGCGGCTTGTTGCAGCGCTTCTTCCACACGGCCATGTGGAATCATCTCACCACCGATCTTGGAAAAGCGCGAGAGCCGATCGGTGATCGTCAAGAACCCGTCTTCATCCAGGGTTGCGATGTCGCCTGTGATGTACCAGCCATCGCGCAGGGCGTTAGCCGTCAGGTCCTCACGGCCTAGGTATCCCTGCATGACATTGGGCCCTCCGACCAGCAACATGCCCGGAGTGTTTGGGGGCAACGAGGCAAAGCTGTCGGGATCGACGATTTTCACGGACACTCCAGGGAGCGGTTGGCCGACAGTTCCCCGACGGGAAGCTGGTTGGTAATACCCGGCCGCCCGGAAGTCTGGACAATTGACGGCGATGACGGGAGCGCATTCGGTGACACCATAGCCCTCGACCGGTTCGATGCCGAACCGATCGCGGAAGGCCTGCACGAGCCGGGGCTGAAGCTTCTCAGCACCGGTCAGGACCACGCGCAGCGAACTGAATTGCTCAGGAGTACAACGGCGTTGATACAACTGGAGGAATGTCGGTGTGCAGACGAGGAATGTGATGCGGTAGCGACTCACGAGTTCTCCGATCGCGGCGACGTCGAGTGGAGAGGGATGAAAGACGATGCCGGAGTTATTAAACAGGACGAGCCAAAAGACGAGATACCCGAACGAATGGAAGAACGGGAGAATGCCGAGCACTCGCTCATCTTGATAGAGATGGAGGACTTGACTGGCTCCCTGTTCATTGGAGTCGATGTTGAAGTGAGACAGCATCACCCCTTTCGGCTCTCCCGTGCTGCCGCTGCTGAAGATAATAGTGGCCAGGTCGTCCATTGTCAGCGGGACGTTCTGTCCACATGCCCGTTCGATCACCCGCGCAGGCGCGCAGACGGCGAGGAGACTCGCGACGAGCTTCTGTCCTGCGCCGATAGTGTGCGCGATATCCTCCAGCCACACGATCGCCGGCCCGTCCGGCAGCTCCAACTTCGCCTTCCCGACGAACACTCGACTGGTGATAATCGTGCGAAGATCGGCGAGCCGGACGGCCGCTTCAAGGCCTGATTGACCGACGGTATAGTTCAAGTTCACGCTGGTTTTTCCGCACAGGAGCGCAGCGACGTTGACCAACGCGCCGGCGACGGTCGGCGGAAGCAAAATGCCGACGTTCCGCTGGTCGTTCCAATGTGGCCGAAGCGCTCTGGCGAGCGCGATGGACCCGATCAGGGCTTGGAGCGATGACACATGTGGGCGGCTGTGGTCTGCCATGGCGAAGCGGAACGGATGCCGCCTCATGGCATGAATGAATTCACGGTGCAACGTGCGGCGAGAAGATTTGCGCAGGCGCCAGGCTTCCTCTCCGAGCGTGCGAACCGCGTTGCGAAGTTCGTGCGCCGGCGTATCCGACGGTAACGGTGCGCCGAAGGACACGGTCAGCGGATAGGGAATGCGCTCAGGCCATTTCGTGAGAAACCGACCTCGCTCAAAGCTGAAGATGCTGCCCCACACACGATCCAGATGAGTGGGAATGATCGGCACCTGACGTCCCTTCACAATCCTTTCGAAGCCTCGCCGGAACGGCAGCAGCGTGCCGGTGCGGGTAATTTGTCCTTCAGGGAAGATGCAGACGATCTCTCCGTTGTCGAGAGCCTCACCCGCGCTACGCAATGCCCGAAGAATGATGCGGGGACCGCCCTCCGAAGCGATCGGAATCACCTTCATGGCGGTCATCAACCATTTAAACAGGGGATGCGTGGCATAGGTGGCATCCACGACGAACCGTATGGGCCGATCGACGCTGGCTATGAGCAAAAAACCATCGACGAACGACATATGGTTCGGAACGAGCAGCGCGCCGCCGGATTGGGGAACGTGCTGCTGGCCGACGATGCGGAGGCGGTACAGGGTGTTCGTCGCGATGGCGAGCAGCAGCCGCAAGAACACATCGGGCATCAGCCAAAGGGCCCACAACGTGCCGCCGATGGTCACACCGGCGGTGACGAGGAAAATGCTGGTGGTCGAGAACCCAATATTGGCGAGCGAACCGCCGGCGAGTGACCCAAGAAGAATTCCGGTGAAGACACACGTGTTGGAAAACGAGATGACGGCGCCGCGCCGATCGGGTGGCGACCTCCATTGGAGAATGGCGTTCAACGGCACGAAGATGAACGAGCAGCAGATTCCGAGAAGACCCAATACCAGGAACGTTCCGATCAATGCTGGAGTCAGGGCGCCGAGCAAAGATAGTGCGATGGCTGCACCCATGGCTCCCAGAGGGACCAGCCCGTACTCAATCCGGTTTTGAGAGAGTCGTCCGACCAACAGGGCACCAACGCCGATCCCGATAGACAACAGCGTGAGCGGGAGCCCCGACATCGCATCCGAGAGATGTAGTACGGCTTTGGCATAGACGAGAATGTTCTGGGCGAAGAGGCTCGCGATTGTCCAGAAAAAGATCTCGCCGGGTATGGCCAGGCGCAGCAGGCGTTCGGCCTGAATGGCAGCCCAGGCACCACGGATCGTCGAACCTACGCCACCGGTCGTACGGGCAGGTGAGACATGGGGAACGGCAAAGGCTGAAATCAGGCCGGCGACCGACAAGGCTGCCAAGGTGAGGGGCGCCAGCCATGGGAGGTCCCCGGCGGTCTGCAAGAGAAAGCCTCCGGCTGCCGTCCCTGCCAGGATGGCGGCAAATGTCCACATTTCCAGCAGGCCGTTGCCGGCGGCGAGGCGTTCATGCGGAATCAACTCGGGGAGAATCCCGTATTTCGACGGGCCGAAGAGCGCGCTGTGCGCGCCCATCCCACATAACACGATCAAGGGCAGGACACCACCTGTGGGATTCACCCAGAGCGCAACGGTGCCGGCGCTCATGAGGAGCACCTCGACGATTTTAATCGCAATGATGACGGTGCGTTTGCTCAGGCGATCGGCCAGGGTGCCGCCGACCAACGACAGCAGTACCAGCGGCAAGGTAAAGATGATGTAGGTGAGCGCGGTCTGCGTCTGTGCCGCAGTTTCCAGCTCGGGGCCTGGGACCATGCCCGCAGTCGCTTGCCGGATGGCCAGCAAGGCCACCATGAGCTTCCAGGCGTTGTCGTTGAACGCGCCGCAGAATTGGGCGATGAGGAGACCGCGAAGAGGATGAGAAGCAGGGCTGATATCTGAAGGTTTGTGCTGAAAACTGTCCACCAGAAAAGGCCTCGTATGGTCTGCAGTGTGCCAGTGTTTAGAGTGAGAGGCAAATACTTCCTTCCCTGCAATTCATATGAGTCGTGCAGCGTCGTTCATAATTCGGGAACATCTTTGCAGCGGAGCTCTTATTCCCGCCGTTTCTGACGGAGCACGCGTTTTCTTCCGCAAGCCTCAAGGGAGGCTGAAGCGGAGACCAATCAGAATCTGTTGGTTGGTGAGGCTGGTGTCAGTCGTACGTATCATGACGGCGTCATGGGGAACTGCACGACATGGCTGCGACGGCGGTGGGCATTGCTCATCAAAAGCGTCTGCACTAAAGTAGATAAATCGATATTCTCCGAAGACTCCGATGTGCTTGTGAAGCTTCCACAGAAGACCGGCTCTTGCGTCTGCGCCCAAGGCTGTATATGAGCCGTCTTGTGTTTTCGTCAACGGGGTAACGTCAATTGAGGAATCCCCTGCGACGAAGCTTGGGCCGAATCCTATGTATGGTTGAAGCTTGCCGATGGGGTGCTCCTCGCTCACGAGCAAAGGCCAACGGAGCATCACCAGCAAGGATATGGGCACTGTGCTGAGGCGGCCTCCCTCCGCGCTGCGGGAAAAGTAGGACAGATCTCCGGCCATGCCGAGCCATGGGAATCGGACAAACCAATAACCTGCCCGGAGTCCAAGTGCAGGGCCTGCGCCGAAATCCAACTGCCGCGTTAGGTTTGCTGCTATTGGTTGCGTCTGCGTGTGGCTGGCTTCTGCATGCCCTGGGAGCGTAGTGCCCGCATAGAGATCGGCGAAGAACTCCGCACTCGCAAGAGCTGGAGCCAGCAGGAGCCACGAAAGCAACAGCCCAGAACGCTCAAGTACCTGTATGGAGTACGGGATAGGCATTAGAGGCACCTCCGAGGTTATAGGTCGCGTACCGTGACTTATCGATTCGCAGGTGTCTTACCTGATCAAGGCTTGTGACACAGGAGTTTGCGCTTCGTTCTCGGTGTGAGTGTCGGTGAAAAGTTCTTTGACGACTTGTTGTGCGAGGCGTTGAGTAGCCTGGGTGAGTTCCTCACGAAACGCTTGTGCGCTCTGGTCGGCCCACTCCGTGACGGACTGGATACCACCCATCTCATCGGTAATCAGGCGGCGATTGAGCTCAGCGCCGTCAACAGTCCGAATGAGTCGATACTGCACTGTCAGGAATAGCTTGCGAAGCGGGTTGACAGCCGAGTCCGCGGCGCGCAATTCCACTGTAATTTCGCTGAGATCAATGACCGTGTTTATCCCATTGATGTGTAGGGCAGGATACGAGTGCTCTATCTCACTGGCGGTGAGTTCCTGACTCGTCAGAGGAGCGAGAGAATTAACCTTCAATCCACGACCGGCCTGGATCACACGGTCACTGATAACCTCCTGGATTTGAAGATCATCCAGGGCTCCTTGTAATGCCGATTCCGGTTGCTCCATTGAAGAGAATGGTTCGGCCATTGCTACGCCGTAGATACTGCCAACCACTGAACCGATGACTAGACCGCCCATCCCTGCCAAACAAGACGGGATGAATTGAAGTGGACACAGCACTCCTGGTATCGCGCCGATATTAGCTCCAGTTGCAGCTCCACTTGCCGCCGCTCTGCCGGCATATGCCAGCCATCCCTTCGCGGGTATCCGGAGCCGTGAATCAGGAGCGGTAGACCTTACGACTACCCCTACATTTCCCTCTCGGTCTGATCTGTTCGCGTCGAAGAGCTCAGAGGTTTGGACCCTGCCTTCGGCATCATAGGATACCTTTGCCGTCATATCCGTTCCGCGAAGTCCTACCTTCTCAATCAGAGTCCCGGGGATCTCCCAGATTCCAAAAGTAAAAACATCCACGATCGCATGGAAGAATGTTCGACCGAGTCTGATCGATTTGCTATACCCTTGCTTAAATTTATAGATCTCGATCCTTTCGTGATGCCGGTCTTCCGCCCAAATTGGACCTCCCAGTTCTGCTGCGACGTCCAGACGAGATGTTCCTCGTTCCAATACGGTCAGGTCTTTTTGGTCAGGTTGGTGTGCGGCGAGATAGACGGAACACCCCTGGGAGCTGACCATTGCTAAGCTGACGATAGGGAGGAAGAAAAGCCATTGGGTGAGCGACCTTGAGAAATGGCTGTTGCCATTTCCGTGGCCTATATTCTGCCTATATTGCGCGGGTGCCGACATGGTGATCCACCTCCTAAAGGTTCTGTGAAGCACAAGACCTTCTTCGTCTCATCCCGCAGACAGAACTGGTCAATAAGCATGCCAAGAGACGAACTGATGGCGTGCGCATGCTCCACGCCTGGTGAATAGCGGCACCAGCACGGGGTTGAGGGAGGAAACCGGGTAATTCAAGTCGGCAGGAAAAACAAGAAAATTATGAACAGTGATTCAGGGTCCTAGGAACTGCTGTTCATCAATGAATGGGCAGCAGAGGAGATAAGCGAGGATGATTGACAGGCGTTATTCTCAAAGGCGATTTGAGGGAGGAAGAGGTGGCTCTTGCTCTGCCATTTCAGTTTCAAGCTTCCTGAGCCAACGATAGGTGCGCCCAAGAATCTTCGCGGCACGGCTCTTGTTACCGCCGTATTCGACGACGGCTCGTCGGGTAATGGTCCATTCGAGGTAGTTCAAGAGTCCGGTGAGAGACCCTTTCATCTCCAGCGTCTTGAGCAGGGCGGTCCAGTCAACGCGATCGACAAGCTCGGCCAGATCTAGCGAAGGCGCAGATTCTGCGGTGGATCGGAGCGTGCTAGGGAGCAAGTCCGGTGTGATCCACTTCTTGCCTTCCGGCGCCAGAGTCACTGCGCGCTCCATCACATTCTCGAGTTCGCGCACATTCCCCTGCCATTTATACGTGAGGCAGAGTTGCAATGCGTCCGGGGTGAGACCTGCGATAGATTTACCTGTCTTTTCGGCGAACCGTTGTACGAAATAATTCGCGAGTTCGGGGATGTCTTCTGTTCGTTCGCGCAACGCCGGGACATAGAGCTCAATGACATTCAACCGATAAAACAGATCCTGTCGAAACTGGTTCTGTTCCATCATCGCCAGGAGGTCCCGATTGGTAGCGGCGATCAGTCGGACGTTCGCTTTTAAGTCGCTGGTTCCTCCGACGCGCTGAAACTCTCGTTCTTGAAGAACTCGTAGCAATTTCACCTGCACCGCGGGCGAAATATCCCCTATTTCGTCGAGGAACAGTGTGCCTCCCTCGGCGAGCTCGAACTTCCCTTTCTTCTGGGCTATCGCGCCCGTGAAAGACCCTTTCTCGTGACCGAACAACTCACTTTCCAAAAGCGTTTCAGGCAGTGCTCCGCAATTCACTGCCACGAATCGTCGGTCCTTGCGTCGGCTTAGTTGGTGGATCAACCGGGCGGCGAGTTCCTTCCCTGTCCCTGTTTCTCCGGTCACCAACACGGTGGTGTCTGATGGAGCAATGGTTCTGATCAGTGAAAGCAAATCTAGAAGCGGAGCGCTCTTGCCGATAATCCCTCCAGTCTCTTGCTGCGCAGACAACTCCTGCTTCAGTTCGATATTCTCCTGTGCCAATTCGACGTTGCGAAGGAACATCGTGAGCGTATGCCGGTGCGTCGCCTGGAGGTTCTTGAGGTGTGTGAAGAGTAGATGAGCAAAGGCACGCCGGTCCGTCAAGAGCTGCGAGCGGTCGGCGACCGCCGCATGGTTTGCGTGTGGGAGTCGATTGGTCCATCGAAGGTGATAGTGGGTGTAGGGCGCATTATAAATTGCACCGGTTTTGATCGTAACGCTGAGTGAGCCGGCCGAGAGTGTGCCGCCTCGTTCGATGCGAATCGCGGTGCAAAGGGAATCGAGACTGGATGATGGGTCTTTCGGAGACCGACGGATATCACTAACCGTCCATACAACGAGACGATTCTGTGGTTCGGTTCTTGTGATGAGTTGTTCATTGTCAGCACGAGGAATTAGGGGGCGGTCTTCTTTGACCGTAACCAACTCGGGAACGAGGGTAATCGCGCGTCCGACAAGAACTACCTCCCCGGTCGACCGGCGGGTAACGGTGATCTGATTGTTTTTTGAAGTGATGACGTAGGCGTTGCCAAACTCGTTGACTAGGGTCTCCAGGCGCATCTGCGAGTAGGACTCTTCGCAAGCCGCGGTTTCGATGGAAGGATCCAGCTTGGCAATGCCTTCGATATTGCCTTGCACCAGACGCATATTTCCAAGTCCCGGATCCACCGGCTGCAAGTATCGAGACAGAATGTGCAAGGTCTGTGTTTCATCCGGGCAGACAAAGGATTGGAGCTGGAGATAATTCGTATAGGCGGAGGCCCAGTCGCCGACGGAGCAAAACACCGATTCTACGTCGTTCAATAAAATGGCGATCGTTTCGATGAGGGTCGGAGACTGGGTTTTGACGGTTTCGTAGTAGGTCAAAGCGGCCTGATAGGTAAAGTCCTTTTGGCCCGTAGCTAGTTCACAGCTCTTGACCAACTCACGGAAAACCGAATGAGGAATCCAATTGCTTGCATCGGTCAGGAACGCACGGGCATCCTGAATTTCTTGGAATGATTCAGCTGCTCCCATCACTCGCTGGAGATCGATTTTCGACGATTGCTCGGGGTAGCGAGTTTCGAGGTGGTGGATGAGGATGCCGCTTTGCAGGCAGGTGATCCAAGGTTGGATGGACATCTATGCCTTCCGCTTGGAAAACGAGATTTCAACTTCTGGCACAGTCATAGCACAACAATGGCAGCTTAGGAAGCCGGCAGAGCTTAAGTCTCAGCAGGAAGGACCGACGGATTTTCTGATGGTGTGGTCCAAATGGTCGGGGATGTATCTCTTCTACAGAGATGTTCTTTTGTTGAAGGATCGTTACCCTTCTTGTCTGGGCACCGGCAATCCCTCCAGTGCCATAATTCTCAGAGCGTTGGTCGTGGGGCAGGGACCGGATCGTAGCTTGTAATCGAATTGGAGCGCGCCGGCTTCCACCGACTCCTGAAAGTGAGCGTTCCGCAATCTAGGGATCGTTTCGTCGAGATCCGTCAATTCCAAGTCGTGGGTCGTGACCAAGCCGAATCCATGGCCTTGTGAGAGGGCGGAAATATAGGCACGGCTCCCGATCAACCGTTCGCGATTGTTGGTGCCTTTGAAGATCTCGTCGATCAGGAAGAGCACCGGCGGTTTGGATCCGTCTTTCGTCTCGTCGAGCAAGCTCTTGAGACGTTTCACCTCGGCATAGAAAAAAGACAGGCCCGCTTCGAGCGAATCATCGATGCGGATACAGGTGGCGAGGCGCACCCACGTCCACTCGAAAAGACCGGCACAGACCGGGGCGCCTGCCTGTGCGAGGCACACATTTATTCCCAGAGTCCGTAAGAAGGTGCTTTTCCCCGACATATTGGATCCGGTGACCAGGAGAATCGTTCCCAGTGTGTCGAGAGTAAGATCGTTTGAGATTCGGTTCGTGTCGGGAATCAGCGGATGGGCCATGTCTTTGGCCGACAACCTGGCCTGCGCCCCGTTACGAAGTGGATCGGCGGTGAGTGGTTCCGGCCACCGATATGAAGGGTGTAGTGCGGCAAATGTGGCAAGTGCCGAGGCGGCCTCGACCTCAGCCAGTCGATCCAGCCAGATCGGCAGGTGGGCAGTCACCTGAGCTTGAAGGCGCTGAAGCCGGTAGGTGAACCATAGGTCCCAAGGACACAACGCGTTGGCCATCAAATGAATGACCGGGTGAGCTTTGACGCTGATTGCGTGCAGGATGCGAGCTGCTTGCCGGACGAGTTGGGGGGGATTCCTGTCAGGCGTCAGCAGCGGCGCCCACAGCTCGGCGAGCGCCGCGTGGCGAGGCTTGGTGTGCCGTTCGACAAAGCCAAGCACCGCTCCCAGTTTTTCCAGTTCAAAGTGCACGCCCACTGCATGTTCCAATAACTCTTCTCCCTGATCGGTCCAGAAGTAGAGCACGACATAGGCCGCGAAGGACCATATCCAATAACTCGGCAGCCAGCCGAGCAACGCGCCCAATCCGAGCCCGATGGTAGAGACGGCGAGCAGAGTTTGAATGGCTAAGAAGGTCGTGAGATGAGGGAAGCCGACCGTATGCTGTAGGACAGCTTCCAATCGTCGTCCGTTGATTTCCTGTTCGCCGATGAGCTGCGATTCGAGTCCCAGCCGATCGCGAAAGAGCGATCGCGGAATGAGCTCCTGCACGAGGCGACGACGCATGAACCACTGGTCCTGGCGAGGCGGCTGCTCAAGCAGCCACGACATCAGTCGTGCCTGTCCATACGAAGAGACGGTGGTGTCGAGCAGATGGAGCAGCGAGTGAGGTCCGACAAGGTCCAAGTCTTTGGCGTAGGGATGGTGTTCGGGAGCGCTCGATGGACGAGGGGGAATGTGAGACCAATCCAGCCGGAGACGTGCCACATGCACGAGCTTGATCTGCTTCCAGAGGCGAAGGCGATGCAAGCGACTTTCAAGCCTGTTATGATACGCGGCTACAATCAGAAACAGGGCGATAAACGCGATGAGCGCTCCATTGCCGGCTTGGTACCATCCCATTTTATAGAGGGCCACCGTGCTTATCGCTCCGACGATAAACAAGATGAGACGCCAGCGGGTGAATGTGGAACTCGCGGCGGTGCCCAGAGCAATGAGCCGGTCGAGCTTCGCCGTCAGGCGTGTCAGCGCGTGGGCCTTCGTCATCGGAATGATAGGCTGGGTGTGGAGCATAGCGCGGACCTTACTGGATGGGGGAGAGTGCGTCAACTCTACCAGGATGCTGAAAAAGTCCGCCAGCGGCGTTCTCGCATCGCTCAGAGGCTCAACGTTGAAGAGAACTTTTTGGAAGTCGGAAACACGGGCGGGGCTTATCCGTTCACCAAGATCCATTTTAGTGGTGAACGGCCCCACGAAGTGCGGTGCGTACCTCCTCGCCTCTTCGCTCGCTGCGGCCTTGCTGGACAGCCTTTTTGAGCATCCTGTGTGATGGCACACCATTGTTTGGCAAAACGTGCTGGATAATGACATTTCAGCGCATCTAGACAGTTTTCAACAGGCACCTAGCCCATCATGAATTCAGAGGGATGGATCGATGTCCAGATTCGCACCGCCGTTGATGCAGCAGAGTTGCTCGGCATGCTGGCTGATCCCGCGATCCAAGGCGGATGGGAGGATGAGGGGATCGTCCATTTCTATTGGTCCAAGCCACAGTGGAGTCAGGAGGCCTGCGCTCGACTGACCAGTATTCTACGGGGAGTCGATCCGGACGCTTCGGTCGAGCGAGACATTCGTGTCGAAGAGCTACCCGATCAGGACTGGAATCGTCAGTGGGCTGAATCGGTCAGGCCGATTCGGATCGGCCGGCGGATTGTCATCAGACCAAGTTGGGAATCAGTGGCGTTATTGTCAGGAGAGATTGAGATCGTGCTCGATCCGAAGCAGGCCTTCGGCACAGGCCATCACGCGACGACACGAATGATAGTGGAATGGCTTGAAGATCGTGTTCACGGTGGTGAGTTTGTACTGGATGTAGGGGCGGGGAGTGGCATTCTGGCGATGGTCGCGCTGCGGCTCGGGGCAGCCTCGGCCTTGGGGGTAGAGTGTGATCCTGTTGCGGTGGATTGCGCACGAAACTATGCCGCAGAGAACAAGTTTGGGGACCAGTTAGAATTCCGGTGTGGAAGGTTAGAGAGTGTTGACCGGCATCGCACATTGCGACCGGATCTCGTGTTGGCCAATCTCGATCGTCACACATTGTTGTTGCTGTGCGATGAATTGACGCGGTACGTGAATCACGGTGCGCGGCTCTTGCTTTCCGGTATTCTGCTCGAACAAGAGCGAGAGATTGTCGAAGCCTTTTCCAAGGCCGGCGCCGTGGTATTTCAGCGGCGCGAAGAAGAAGGCTGGGTGGCGTTGGAATTGTTGTTGGCGGAATCCTGCGAGGGAGCGGCTGATGCCTGAGAATGGACGACCACCCTATCCCCACGTGTACCAGATTAACGTATCGGACGGGGGAGTGCCGAAACATCCGGTGCTGGAAGCCGTCATCACCAAAGCAGGAGTCGGAGGCGACCGGCAACGAAATCTCAAAGTGCATGGAGGGCCGGATCGGGCTGTCTGTCTATATTCGCAAGAACTGGTCGAACGGCTGCAGGACGAGGGCCATTCGATCGAAGCCGGGTCTTCCGGAGAGAATCTGACGCTGGCCGGTCTTGAGTGGGAAAAATTGCAATTGGGGGATCAGCTCCAGATTGGGCCCGAAGTTCAGATCGAGATTGTCAGCTACACGACTCCCTGCGAGAAAAACGCCCAGTGGTTCCGAGACAGAGACTTCAAGCGCGTGTCCCAGAAAATACATCCAGGATGGAGTCGTGTCTATGCGAAAGTGTTGCGTGAGGGTATGGTGAGACCGGGAGACGCAGTAGAGATAAAGTAATTGTGAAGTGTCAGTGTTTAGTGTTGAGTTGGCCGGCCAAACTAAAAACTCACAACTCATAATTCAACACTCGAGAAAGCTCATGATGGATCGTACACTTGAGCCGGAACTCATGGAAGATCCCGCGCAGGTTCGCGCCTATGCGGCGGCGGATTTTTCACAAGAAAACCAGGGCTTCGTCGACCGTTTCCGCGAATACTTCCCTGATTTTTCCGAAGGGCATGTGCTCGACCTCGGTTGTGGTCCGGGCGATATTCCCATACGCTTCGCTCAGGCGTTTCCCTCTTGCCGCATCACCGCCGTGGATGCCTCGGCGCCAATGGTGCGCTTGGCCGAAGAATCTGTGCAACAGGCCGGCTTGTCCGATCGGATCACGTTTCGCTGTGAACGATTTCAGGATCTCGCCGGCGCCAATATCGCCGACGCGGTGATTTCCAATAGCTTGCTGCATCATGTGCCGAACCCCCTGCAATTTTGGCACAAGTTGCGATTGGCCGTGAAGCCCGGCTCGCCTGTGCTGATCATGGACTTATTAAGGCCGGAATCACCGGAAGCGGCACAGGCGATCGTCGATCAGTATGCTTCTGGCGCTCCAGACATTCTGAGGAGAGATTTTTATAACTCGCTGCTCGCGGCATTTACGGAAGATGAAATCAGCTCGCAGCTGGCCCGGATGAATCTCACGCGGTTGATCGTCGATGTGCCGGATGATCGGCATTGGGTGGTTGGCGGACTCATCCACTGAGAAGGATGGTGAAAACGATCCCCAGCGTCGTTCTCGGTCGTTTGAACGCCTCAACGTACCAACCGCGTACGCCTCGGCGCTCAAGCTCCCTGCGGCCTTGCTGGATGATCGTTTTGACCATCCTTCTCCTTCTCATACCCGATACTAAGGCAAGCGCTCAACTCGATCAGCTCAGAAACTCTCAAGCTTCGGGCACGAAGGCTGTTGCCGATACTCCTATGGTCGAGATTCCGGAAGGGCTGTTTGCGATGGGGTTGGACGGGATTCAGGCTCTTGAAGATGAGCGCCCCAAGCATCAGGTCTGGCTGCCAGTCTTCTTCATGGATCTCTACGAAGTGACGACGGCGCAGTACGCGAAGTTCCTCGCCGCCACGAATCGAGCTGTTCCGTGGCAATGGACGACCGTCGATCTGTCTCAACACGGAGATCGGCCGGTGATCGGCGTGGATTGGCCGGATGCCGATGCCTACTGCCGATGGAAGGGAAAACGTCTTCCGACCGAAGCGGAATGGGAGAAGTCGGCCAGAGGGACGGATGGAAGGTTATACCCCTGGGGTAATCGGACCGCACACAAAGACCTGGCGAACTTCGCTTTAGGTGCGCGGTTCAGTTACAGCCAGGTCTTGATGCCCGTGCAATCCTACGAGCAAGGTAAGAGTCCATACGGCCTTTATCAAATGGCAGGTAATGTCTGGGAGTGGGTGCAGGATTGGTATGCCCCAAACTATTACGAAGCCTCGCCGGAACACAATCCGCAAGGACCCGAACAGGGACAATTCAAAGTGCTCCGCGGTGGATCATGGTCCGATCTGTCGAAATATCTTCTCACCTATGGACGCTTCAAGCTGCCTCCAGAGACGCGGAATAGTTATATCGGCTTCCGCTGCGCCAAATCATAACAGGCCGATGAAGACGATCCTTTCTCACCCGTCCGACCCCGGCGCGTCAACACGCGCCCTGACCCAGGCGTCGTTCTCCCCTCGTCAACATCCTCAACGTAGCCAATCGGGAAAGAGCTGTTCCGCAGCTCGGGGCTGGGCGGGTGAGAAGGGCACGCCTCCGGTGTGGCCATCGGCTGCGGCCTTGTTGGATGATCGTTTTGATCAGCCTGCCAGGAATTCCTGTGCAATGGACTCCACAGGTCTTCTCATCAAAGCGACCGTTCAAAATCGTTGTCCAACAAGGCCGCAGGAATGTCTTCCGAGTCCTTATACCTTCTCTTAAGGGGAGTGACCAAGGCTGCCCTTTACTGCGCGCGACATTCTCACCCGCCCAACCCCGAGCGCGCCGAGACGCGCTCTTTTCCCTCGCGAGCACAGTTTCATCGTGCGCGTTCTGCGAGCAAGAAGGGCACCTTGCCGCTCCCCTGCTCCCTTTTTCAGCTGCCGCTAGTAGAGGGTCTTGCTGGCTTCGGCGGAAAGCCCGCTCTCGTTGCCGGCACCGTCGTACGCGGAGATTGCGAAGAAGTAGGTCTGGCTTTTGGGGAGATTGGAGATGGTATAGCTCGTGACTTTTCCTGTTACGAAGGGAGACCCAGAGAAACTGTACACACCGGAATCTGTCCCGACGTAAATCTTATAACCGGCCAGATCAGGTTCCGAATTTGCCGCCCATGTCAATGTCACGTTTGCTGTCGATGGACTGGCAGGAGGGGGTGTTGCCGGTGGCGTCACGGGTGGGGCCGATGGCGGGGGAGGTGGAGGCGTTGTCACAACAGGAGTCGAGGGTGTCAACAGGCTCATGATTGCAGAGTTCTGAAGCAGATTCGCCGCCGATCGCGAGCCGCCAGTCAAGGGAGCTGAACCACCACCCGCTGAAGCTGTTGAATGAGCCCCTGCCGAGCCGGCGAGCGGAGAGGCTGAGGTCGGAGCCGCCACCGTAGATGCGCTGGAGGTCACTCCGGCAAGAGGGGCCGTCATCGGCTTGGTGATTGGCGCTGCTACCGCGGAAATTGAGTTTTTGGTGGTATCGGCTGCTGCCTGTGCGGACGGTCCTGCTGTGATGCCTGATACTCCTGCGGCAGTCTGGGATGACGTTGGTGGAGCAGTGATCGAAGCAATGGGCGGACGTTTGGTCAATGTCCGATGTTGCGGTGATGGAGATACGGATGGCTTGTGAGATTCGATTGGGCTCGTGCTGTGAGTGGGCTCAGTGGTGGAAGGTTGAAGGATCGTCCCATGAGTTGTGGCAGGCAGAGCGGAAGATTCAGCAGCTGATCGTTGAATCAAGCTATGACGTGGTGGCGGCTCTTGTTCCGCCGCTGAGATGATCGCGGGTATCGTGACAGCATGCAGGCTTTGACAGAGTATTGCCGCAACGACGGCAACCTGGAACCGTGATGTCACACTGTCTGTCGTAGGAATCATCCTAGGCAAACTCCCTAGTATCTCACTCCGTTGCATTGTGGCGCGGAGAAACCAGTTGCGCCAGAAAAATATCAATTTCTTCCGGAAGGAAGTCTACACAGGGCCTAATCTGGCAGCTGGAAGATTGATGATCCGAACGTGTGAAGAGAAATACGCTCTCGCAGGCAGCCCAAAAAGTTCCAGCAGCAAGGCCACAGCCGATGAAAGCACCGGATACGTGGCATTCCCACCCGCCCAACCCCGAGCTGCGGAGCAGCTCTCTCCCGAAGAGCTACGTTGAGGATGCTTTCGAGGGGAGAACGCCGCTGATGGACTTTTTCAGCTTCTTGTAGGGAGGTGGGTGCAGATCCAATTGCAGATCGAGTTAATCATCTGATGGAAATCTTCCCCTCGAGTGAATTGGTGATCGGCATCCGGCAGGAGATCCAGTTTCTTTGGGCCGTTCAGTGCATCGTATAATCGACGACTTTGATGGAGCGGGACACATTCATCCCGCTCGCCTTGGACAATCAGTGTGGGTATGGTGATTCGTTCAGCCGGACTATAAGCAATCTGTCCAAGGCAGTCTTCGTAGAAGGCGTACCGTAAACGGACCCGATCTGACCCTCCCATCATGTTCTGAATGGTGCCCGTGGCGTGCCACCGTTCCAACTCTTCCGGGCCGAATGTGAGGCGAAGCTCCTCTGCAAAGTCGACCACAGGACATTTGAGGGCCAGACAGGCGATATCATGGCGCTCGGCTGTTGTGAGGATGGCGACGAGCCCTCCGAAACTTGAACCGACAAGCCCGATCCGGTCATAGCCTCTGGCGGTCACCAGATCCAGTGCAGCTTGGGTTTGATGGACAGCGAGAGTGGTTGTAAGTTCTTCGAATGGTCCTTCACTGTCACCTTGGCCGAAAAAGTCAAACCGGAATGTCGCGGTGCCTCGTTCATTGAGGAGACGGGTCAAGGTTTTGTTGGTCGTACTGTTTTTGCTGGAGAGAAATCCATGGCACAGGACAGCAAGACGTGTTGTCGGTTCGTCAGGCGTGTTCAGTATCGCAGCAATGCGGTTTCCATGCGAATCATGAAAGATGATGCTTTCTTCCATATGCAGTCATTCAATCCAGTAGGCGGATTGAATGGAATTTTTGTATGTAAGACCTTCGATGGCCCGTATGTGAGGCCCACGGGAAACCACTCCTGCAGGATGCTCAAAAAGGCCGTCCAGCAAGGCCGCAGGCGAGTCGAAACGGGAGGCGTACCCTGTGGGGTACGTTGAGGATTTCGATGAGAAGAGAACGCTGCTGGCGGGCTTTTTCAGCATCCTGTTACTAGGATTGAAGAAAGTAGAAATGATTCGTTGGTCCCGTTCCGTGACCGATTGCCAAGCTGTGGCGAATCGCCTCGGTGAGATAGGTCTTGGCTGTCTGTACGGCATCGTTCACGGATTTGCCTCGTGCGAGATGGGCCGCGATGGCTGACGCGAACGTGCAGCCAGTTCCATGCGTATGGGGGGTCTCGATGAATTCTCCCTTGAACACATTGAAGAACAGGCCATCATACAACAGATCGGTGGCTCGCTCCGTCAGCAAATGGCCGCCCTTGATCAACACATGTTTGCAGCCGAACCCGTGAATGATTTTAGCGGCGCGGCGGGCATCCGCGAGCGTCTTGATCTCAATGCCGGACAGTTGCTGAGCCTCATGAATGTTCGGTGTCACCAGCAACGCCAACGGGAAGAGTTGTGTTTTCACAGCGTCGATTGCATCAGGCTTGAGCAGCGCATGGCCGGATTTCGAGACCATGACCGGATCGACCACGAGGTTCGTGACATTCTGAGGTTTCAGGAGCGTGACGACGACCTCGACGATGGCCGCCGATGAGAGCATTCCGGTTTTCACCGCAGCAACGTCGAAATCGTCGAACACCGCATCGATCTGCGCCGCGATGCTCGTGATCGGCAACTCAAAGATATCCGTGACCTCTTCCGTATTCTGCGCAGTCACGGCGGTGATCACCGACATAGCAAACACGCCATTCGCCGACATGGCCTTAATATCGGCCTGAATCCCAGCCCCCCCGCCAGAATCCGAACCCGCAATCGTCAACACCTGCTTCAATACCATGAGTGCTCCTACATCACTGCTGCCCAGCTTTGGCGATGGTTATGCAGACTATTCATCTAAAGGCCGAGCGCTGGTGACAGTGATGTGATATGTCCCATCACTCTTACGTTTGTCAAACCTATAGGCGGTTAAATCTACCTGATCCCACTCTTGAGTGACTGCTAACAAAACGCGTGCAAGATGAATGGCCTGATCGCGAGACAGTTTTATACCTATGGTCTTCAGTTCGAGTACGGTCTTGCGACTGTCTTCGACTGGATAGATTCGTTGGCATCTGACATTTGGGTCGATCGAAATAGCTGACGGAGAGCTTCTTTTTGCAGGTGGTCTTGCTTTGCGTCTTCGCGATTCCTCAAGTATACGATTCACAACTTGTCTTGTTTCTTCATTCATAAGTTGCCTCTTTATATCTAAGAGATAGGGTAGGGGGCAAACCGCCGAGTTGGTAAGATGGCTGGCTGGACGGGCTGGTCAACGACACCGTCGAGTTACACCGCCCATAATTCCTACTTGGTTACCCAGCTGTAAGGCTAAGCTCCTCAATGCGCGAATGGGCAGGGGCGAGCTTCTTGATAGTCACGTAGAGAAGGGGCTGATCCTGACCGGCTTGCTCTTTGCCGATGCGCGCACTCCACGTGTTAAATTCCTCATCCCCTTCGAGAAGCAGGATGACCTGAGCATTGTCGGGAATTTTGTCGGTAAACTCAGGATGCTCTCTGAGATACCGATCGAACTCCATTCCCAACAAGCTGTTTCGCTTTTCGTTCGTGTTCATGGAAGCGCACCATCCAGAAAATTCGACTTGTACGTTTCCCAGTTCAGTTCAATATCATCGTCAGCCAAGGTTAGGCTTTCGGCATATGAAAGTTGAAGCGCTTCTTTTTCTTGTTCGCCGTGGACATTGTAACGGTCTATATGAGAAAAGTCATGAGCACAATCATAACGTATCACAGGTTTCCAGACCCCACCGATCTTCACCTCAAGCTGGACCAGGAAATTGATCACTTTGCCACGTAGGGTCTTGTGGAAGTGCCTTTTTCGAGCGTCTTTTCCTAACGCTCTGGTGTAAGATTTTTCTCCCACCGACTACCTCCCGCAGCGATCTTTCTTCACTTTCTCTCCCTCTCGGCCGGTGTTTATTTTAGGGCCAGGGCTGGGAGGCTCTCGGAGCGTGATCAGAGCGCCGTTGGGTCACCGCTCTTGCTGAGCCAGAGCGACCGCCCATGGCGGTGGCGACGAATGTCCGAAGTCACACCTTTGCGAAGCAAGTGGTGTGGCAAGTTTTCGGCGCCAAGTGCAGGCGACGTGTAGAGCGGTCAACGGCGCTCTGTGGCTTCAAGCGAAGAGAGCCTCCCGGCCCTGGCCCGCCCCTCTCACACCGGCCACTCTTCCTCTTTCCACGCCATCTCCCAAAACATCCACTCATACTGCGAACTGATGACGAACGATGCTTCCATCCGCTGTTTCTCTTCTTTGCCCGCCGTCTTGGCCCACTGGTCCACTTTCTTTCGCATCCATTCCTGCACAGCGGCGAACTCGGGCGAGGCGTAGAGCATGAGCCAGTCCCTGTATGGATGATTCTGCCTCGGCGGGCCATGCTTCAAGAGATGTTGCCCAACGACGCAGTAGATCCAGGCGCAGGGGAGAGCGACGACGGTGATTTCCGCTGCGGAGCCTGTGTGGCACACAGTGAGCATGTGCCTCGTATAGGCGTAGTTCGTCGGCGCCATCGGCACGGACGACATCTGCCTGGCGCTCATCTTCCACCGAGATCCGTACCCTTCGTGGAGACTGCGTTCGACGACAATGGTGTCTTCGGCGAGCTTCGTGAACCGCAGAGCTGATTCTGAATCCGGCGCTTTTAACGCTCCTGCAGAAAATACCCGGGCGAGATCTCCGAGAAACCGTGCGTCTTGCAAGATGTAGTATTTGAATTTTCGTTCAGGCAGGGTTCCCTTGCCCAACGCTACAACGAACGGATGGGTGAGTTGTGCGTTCCAAATCGGTTGGGCCAACTTACGCAAATGGTCTGAAAACGACATAGTGTCCTCTGTGAGATCAATGGGGTGGTGGTTTCCTGCATGAGACGTTTCACGTCTAACGTTTCACGTCTGTTGCCGGTTGGGGCCAGGGTCTCGGCAAACGATTGATGCCGTCGAGCGCGGCGACTTTATAACATTCCGCCAGAGTCGGGTAATTGAAGACCGTGTCGATGAAGTAATCGATCTTTCCCCGGTACGCCATGACCGCTTGGCCTATGTGTATGAGCTCCGTGGCCCCCTCACCGAGAGCATGGGCACCCAGGAGTGTATGAGTGTGGCGATGAAACAGTAGTTTCAGCATGCCGGTCTCATCGCCGATCAGCTGCCCTCGGGCGATTTCCCGATAGTGAGCGACGCCCACTGCATAGGGAATCCCTGCTTTGGCCAGATCTTCTTCATTTCGTCCTACCATCGAAATTTCAGGAATGGCATAGATGCCATAGGGCAGAAGCTCCGTATCGGTGTGATCGGGATGGTTAAAGGCATGACAGGCGGCATGGCGCCCTTGTTGCATGGATGTGGAGGCCAAGGCAGGAAAGCCGATGACGTCGCCCGCAGCATAGATATGGGGAACGACGGTTTGAAAATGCTCGTTGACGATCACGCGGCCTCGTGTGTCCGGTGTGATGCCGATGGCCTCCAGACCAAGATGTTTCGTGGCGCCGATGCGGCCGATGGCATACATGACCGTCGTGGTCGTGATCGGTGGCCGGTGTGTCAGTGAGACCGTGATGTGTCCATCGGACTCTTTCCGGATCGCGACAACCTCTTCTTCATGGCAGAGCGTGACGCCGATGTCTGCCATCTGCCGTTGCAGAGCGTCGATGATTTGGGCGTCGACAAATTCGAGCAAGCGCGGCCGCTTGTCGATCAGCACGACCTGGATGCCGATCATGGCGAGGATCGATGCGTATTCGGTACCGATCACGCCGCCGCCGACGATGACCATCGATGTCGGAAGATGTTTGAGCGTAATGAGGCCGTCGGTATCGATAATCGTGTGATCGTCGAAGGGAATATCGGCTGGTCTGGCAGGTGCTGTCCCTACGGCAATGACGATGACGTGAGCAAAATGGTCAGTCGACATGCCGGCCTGTTGAACAACGAGATGGTGAGGGTCGACGAAGTGGGCCTCTCCAAAGATGAGATCGATGTGATTGCGTGCCATCTGGTCTTGCACGATTTCAATTTCGTTCTTGATGACGTGATTGGCGCGAAACGCGAGATCTTCGACCGTGACTGTCTCTTTCAGACGGTAACCGGTTCCATACAGGTTGCGTTGGCGGAATCCCGAGAGGTAAAGCACGGCTTCACGGAGGGCTTTGCTGGGGATGGTACCGGTGTTGGTGGAGACGCCGCCGACGACTTTGCGTTCGATGATGCCGACTTTCTTGCCGAGCTTGGCGGCCTGTACCGCGGCCTTCTGGCCGGCGGGCCCGCTTCCTATGACGAGAAGATCGTATTGGGCCATCCCGGTGCTGCCTATGAAAGGCGAGGCTGCGGTTCAGTTTCAGACAGAATCGTTCGAGGTTCCGAGTTCGAAGTGCTAACACCTCGAACGCAGAACCTCGAACATCTTGGCTTCAGCCTCAACCTCGGCCTAGTTCGCGGTGATCAATGATTTGGCGACGGCGAAGGCCTCATCCATGTTCGGCAACTGGGTCAGCTCGGGCGTGACCTGGAGGTGCCGCACGGTATCGTGTGCGTCAACGACCATCACCGAACGAGTCAGGAGGTGGGGACCGTTGAGAAACAGTCCGTATGTCTTTCCGAACTCGCCGTCCCGATAGTCCGAAAGGAACGTCACGTTGGAGATATTGGCTTCCTGTGCGAATCGCTTTTGCGCGAAAGGGGTATCGACGCTCACGGTCACCAATTCGACCATCTTGTCGAGACCCTTGTTTTTTTCGCTCAAATAGTGGGTCTGCTGTTCGCAGACCGGGGTGTCGAGCGACGGCACGACGCTGATGATCCGGACCTTGCCCTTCCCCTTTGTCTCGGTGATGTTCATCGGTGAGAGATCTGTCTGTGTCAGTTGCGCCTCCCTGAGACTGTCGCCGACTTTTATGGCGGTTCCTGAAAGCGCCAGAGGATTGCCTTTGTAGAGAACTTTTTGGCCTTCTCCGGATGCGACGCTGCCGTCAGCAACAGTCATGTCTTTATATTTGAAAGTGCTGCCGGAGGAGCCGCCCATGCTTTCGCATCCGGCGAGCCCCACCGTCATGCAGAGTCCAGCTCCAATGATCGCTCGATACGCAGTCCTCATAGTGTCCTCCTTGATGATTCAATGATGACCATTCGATGACGAATCGTGCAATGTGTGCTTGTGTTGCCGATAGGTGTCAGAGAACCTATGCCGGCATCGCAGAATTTCGATGGTCTGCCTGTGCGGCGAGACAGGATACCATCTTTGCTAGGGTCGAATAAAGACAATGAGTGCCTGGTTGACCATATCCGGTCGTTCCCACTGCGGGATGTGTCCTGCTTTGGGGATGGGGATGAATCGTGACCCCTTGATGGTCTGGTGAAGTTCATGGCCTACGGCGATCGGGAAAACCCGATCTTCTTCGCCCCAGAGCACCAGAGTCGGATGGGTGATCCCCCCGATGCGCGTGGCGAAACCGGACTCCCATAGCGGAAGGTTTTCTCTGACGGTCATCAGGGGTTTAATGGTTCCTGGCCGTTGACGATTCCGATTGGAGCGTTCGATGACAGCCGGTGTGAGGAGCGCAGGATCATAGACGATTTCTCTCAGGACGGACTCGGTCATCAATCCGCCGAACAGCGTGTTGCCGAATGAGATGAGCCAGGACGGTGCGCTGGTTTCCAAGGCCCGTCTAATAGACGGACTGGTCAATTTATCCAACACATGTGGTGGCAATCCATCGATCAGGACAAGTTTGGCGACGCGTGTCGGATGGGCGAGGGTCATGCCGATAGCCAAGCCGGCACCCATCGAGTTGCCGACTAACGTGGCCTGCGGAATCCCTGCGGCGTCCATGAACGCGACAAAGAAATCCAGCATCTCGTCCGGCCGGTAGTTGATCGCCGGTTTATCCGATACCCCTGCGCCGGGCAAATCAAGCGTGAGCACGCGGAAAATCTGTGACAGCGCATGTTGTTGATATTCCCATTGCCACATCGATCCGCCGAAACCATGGATCAGGATGATCGGCGGGCCCGTCCCTACATCCAAATAGGCGATTCTCTGGCCGTGAACGACTACGGTGTGAATGGGCATGCGCTCGATGGCGTCGAAGTGTGTCGGGATCGACAGGGGAGACGAACAAGCGGTCATGATGTAGCAGAGCATCCCGACAATGAGCAGCGCAATGTACGGTAGTCTGATGGCGCGACCGGAAGTACGGAGGAGTACCGGACTAGTCCAGTTGGATGACCGTTTCATCCGTCTTTACGTTGTCGCCTTCAGCGACCAGAATGGCAGTGACTTTCCCGTCGATCGGCGCGGGAACCTGGCTTTCCATCTTCATGGCCTCAATGATCAGGAGGGGGGCGCCGGCTTTGACCACGGCATCGATCGCGACGAGTACTTTCACGACGCGACCCGGCATCGGGGGAGCAACATCTCCCGGCTTGGACGGCTTGGGCCGTTTAGGTTTGGCGCCGGCTCCAGCGTCGGGAGCCTCCGGCACGCCGGCCAGGATTTCCTGGATAGGTTCCAACGAGACTTCTTCAAGCTTGTCGTTCACCCGGATGTAATAGGGTTTGCGGCCATCAACCTTCCTTCCGGAACCTGATACCTGTACGTGATAGGTCTCGCCGTGAACCGTGACATTGAATTCCGCTGGAGCCAGATGCAGTTCAGTCGCTCCGGCCGGTCCAGTAGGCTGGAATCTTTCAAGGGGTTCCAGCGTCAGATCCCCCTTCTCGCGCGCCTCGAAGAACTCCCGGGCGATGGTGGGAAACAGTGCGAAGGAAAGTTGATCTTCCACCGTGTCGGCTGAGGCAGGGAGATCCTTCCTGGCGGCTTCGAGTTCTGGTTCCAACCGATCGGCAGGCCGCGACTTGATCGGCTGGTCATCCCCGATCGCGCGGGCCATGATGTCGTGATCGAGAGGCCCAGGCGCCCGCCCGTAGAGTCCGAGGAAGTAGTTCTTGGTTTCCGTGGTGATCACTTTGTACCGCTCGTCCGTCAGGACGTTGAGTGTCGCTTGTGTGCCTACAATCTGACTGGTCGGGGTGACGAGCGGCGGATAGCCCATTTCTTTTCGGACGCGCGGCACTTCATCCAGAACCTCTTTGATACGATCGAGTGCATTCTGTTCGGTCAGTTGTGCCGCAAGATTCGAGAGCATGCCGCCGGGAATTTGCGACGTGAGGATTTCGGCATCGACCCCGGTGAACTCGCTTTCGAATTGTCGATACTTCCGTCGAACGGTGCGGAAATGTTCAGTGATCGGGAGGAACGATGCCAAGTCCAGCCCCGTGTCATACGGAGTGTTGCGCAACGAGGCCACCATCGTCTCCGTCGGTGGATGCGAGGTGCCTCCGGCTAAGGGTGAGATGGACGTATCCAGCATGTCCAGACCACCAAGGATCGCCAGGAGGGAGGTCATCGAGGCCATTCCCGAGGTGTAGTGCGAATGCAAATGGATCGGGACCTTTACTGCCGCTTTGATACGGCGTATGAGGTGATAGGCGTCGAGCGGCGCCAAGAGTCCGGCCATATCCTTGATGCAGAGCGTGTCGGTTCCCAAATCCTCCATCTGTTTTGCCATGTCGACAAAACGCTCCATGTTGTGGACGGGACTGACGGTATAGCTGATGGCGCCTTCCGCGTGTTTGCCGCACGCTTTCACTTCTCGAATGGCCCGCTCGACGTTGCGGATATCGTTTAACGCGTCGAAGATGCGGAAGACGTCGATGCCGTTGGCAGCGGACCGTTCGATGAATCGTTCCAGCACATCGTCGGCATAGTGCCGGTAACCGACCAGGTTCTGCCCGCGCAGCAACATCTGGAGTTTGGTATTGGGCATGGCGGCACGTAACGCGCGGAGCCGTTCCCAGGGATCTTCTTTGAGGAAGCGGAGGCACGTATCGAACGTGGCCCCACCCCAAACCTCAAGGGACCAATAGCCGACCGCGTCGAGCTTTTGGGCAATGGGCAGCATGTCCTCCGTCCGCATGCGCGTCGCCAAGAGCGACTGATGGCCGTCGCGCAAGGCGACATCAGTGATGAGGATGGGCTTACCCGCCGCCGGTTGGATTGTCAGCTCGGAACCGCTACGGCTACGTTGTTTCGAAGTCCGGACGGCAGGTCCTGTCGTCCGTTTTTTGGTTTGAGTTCGAGAGGGTCGTCGTGTTGCCATGATATTCTGATCGCTCGCTATCTCGTCTTTGGTTTATCCGGTTGGTCCGTTTCAACCAAACAAACGAGACAAACCAAACAAACCAAATAACGGTCTTCTCGCGCCGGCTGACTTTTTCAGCATCCTGCCGCTAGAGTCCTTCGTAGGCGGCAATGGCCGCTGACAATGCCAACACCAAATCTTCCGGTTCTTGAAAATCGTCATAGTCAAACAGGCCAGGATGTGTCTCCAAGTAGGAAGTGTCGAACTGTCCAGCTTTGAAATCCTGCTCCTGCATAATTTCCATCATAAAGGGGATCGTCGTTTTGAGCCCACGCAAGACATACTCTTCAAGAGATCGTCTCATCCGGCTGACGGTTTCTTCCCACGTACGGCCTCGGACGGTGAGTTTGGCTAAGAGCGCATCGTAGTAGGGTGGTACCGTGTAGTCTTTATAGACGGCTCCATCGATGCGCACTCCGATTCCTCCCGGCGAAAGATAGGCCGTGACGGTGCCGGTGCAAGGCCGGAAGTTGTTCTTGGGGTCTTCCGCGTTGATACGGCACTGGATCGAATAGCCTTGAAGCGTGACTTCCTGCTGCGTGATATCAAGAGGCAGGCCGGCCGCAATGGCAATCTGATTGCGCACGATGTCGATCGCCGTGATCTGCTCGGTCACGGTATGTTCGACTTGGAGTCGAGGGTTCATTTCCATGAAGTAATAACTGCCGTCCTGGTCGAGGAGGAATTCGACGGTGCCGGCATTGTCATACTCGACGGCCTTGGCGATTGCGATCGCCGCGTGACCCATCTCGGTACGAAGACCCGGCGTGAGTATCAAGGACGGGGCAATCTCGATGAGCTTCTGATGCCTGCGCTGGATGGAGCAGTCACGTTCGCCCAGATGGATGATGTGGCCATGCCGGTCGGCCAGAATCTGAAATTCGATGTGATGCGGTCGCTCGATGTACTTTTCGAGAAAGATACTTCCATCGCCAAAGGCGGCTCGAGCCTCTCGTGAGGCCACGGCCATGTTTTCGCGAAGTTCGGCATCCGATCGTACCACGCGGAGCCCGCGTCCTCCTCCGCCTGCGCTGGCCTTAATGATGACAGGATAGCCGGTATCTCTTGCGAACGACAGCGCGTCCTTGACGTCGATGACTCCGCCTTCGGTTCCGGGGACAATCGGAATGCCGATTCGTTTGGCCAACGCCCGAGCCTTGACTTTGCTCCCCATCAAATCGATGGCTTGCGGCGATGGACCGATGAAGGTGATGCCGGAACTGTGGCACAGCTGAGCAAATTGGGAATTTTCTGAGAGAAATCCATAACCTGGATGGATGGCATCGGCCCCGATTCGTTGTGCGAGTGTGACGAGCTGCTGGCTGTCCAGAAAACCTTTCACCGGTCCAGGGCCGACCATATAGGCCTCGTCTGCCTTCTTGACGTAGATCCCGGTCGAATCGGCTTCGGAATACACGGCGGCAGTCGCGATGTTCAATTCGCGGCAGGCACGGATAATCCGCATAGCAATTTCACCGCGATTGGCCACCAGAATTTTCTTGAACATACCGGTCCCTGTCACCTCGGATTGTTCGCGATTCTGCGAGAATTATCAGGCGAAAACGAGCGCGTAAGCTAGCATAGGACCAGGAGTCGTGTCGAGAGAAGCACGGGCAGAATAAGCTCCTGCGTAGGGGAGATGTCGCGATGCTTTTTCGGCGACGCTGGACGGAGACGAGACAGACCAGACAAACCAGATAGACCAGGCGAGCAGCCTATTTCGACTTGATGAGTACGGGTTTTGATTGAGCGCTTCCGCCGCCTGCGACGATGATAATGAACGACATCCCCGCCTTGGTATCCGGCACAATGGCTTCAATCGTCGAGTCGCTCTTGAACGTGAAGGACACGGGCATATTGGACGCCGCGCTGAACGTCACGGTATGAAAACATTCCTTTGTGCCGAAATGTTCGCCGGTGATGATGACTTTTTCGCCGGGTTTGGCTTCGTCCGGCTCGACCTTGGCGATCCGTGGACGCTTGTTCCGGTCGCAGATAGGGTCCCGTTCAACTTTTGCTGCGTCGAACCCCTTGATCGATTCCGTATCATAGAGGGTGAATCCGGCGCCATCAACCATCGTGCCAGACTCCTCTGCGTTGGAGAAATTCAGAGGTGAAGCGATCGATCCGATGAGTCCGAGTACGATCAACGCCGATGATTGCCACGTCCGCATAAGTCCCTCCTTCAATCAATCAATCACGACGCACGACTATTTCCCTGTGATTGGAATATACGTCTCGGCGATGAGTTGTTGAGCAGCCGGAGACAGGGCAAACCGGATGAATGTCTCAGTCAGTGTATGCGGCTCCTTCTTGGAGACAAGATGAACCGGGCGCCGGAGCGGATAGCGACCATCTTTGACGGTGGGGGTCTCCGGTTCGATCTTGTCGATCGGTAAGAGTCTGACGGGGACACCGCTTGAGACGACGGATAACCCCTGGTTCAGGGACAAGTAGGTCACTGCAGACAGAGGAGGAAGCGTTCCCACGACCGTTTTCACGACCTGCTCATCAGCGCCGATGACTTTGGAGGCAGGGGTGATCTTGCCGCTGATGCCGAGCTGAGATTCAAACGTATCGCGGATATTTTGATTGCGCGGGCGGTCGATGACCAATATCTTCGTCTCGGGGCCACCGACGTCGGACCACTGCGTGGTCTTGCCGGAGAAAATATCCGCGACTTGTTGCTTCGTGACTTCCTTCGTAAAGTTGGAAAGGTGCACGAGTACGCCGATTCCATCCCACGCGATCGCCGTTGCCGAAAGTCCCGGGGCTTCGGTCCCTGTGATGGCGATGTGGGCCCGGCCGGATTTGACCAGCTCAACCGGCTTCGAATTGGCGTCCCATACGATATCGATATAGGCTCGCGGGTTGGCTTTTTCAAAGGCGCGGGCGAGGGGTTCGATGGTCGTCAGTTCCGGTCCGTTGCCGGCGATCGTCAGGCTTCCCGCGACATCCGCACGGGCGCCGAGGTCCGTTCCCAAGCCGAACAGTATGCTGAGGCTTAGCGGGAGTAAGAGTCTTGCGAACATGCAGTCTCCATGAAGTTGGGCGGACGCCGGGGAGAAGAGGGCGACACGTGTTCACATGCCAGCACGATGTGGCTCAATTCTCCGTTGCATCAGAAGGTGGAGCCGCGTCGGGGGCTGCACGCTTACCCATTATCGGCGGGAGTTTGGCGAATTTGTCCATCCGTTCGTTTAGCATGTCGTAGGCTTTCATTTCAGCGAAGCCAGTTTTGTGCGTCCCCTTCACTTGAGTGGTGCAGGTGGAGAATAATCGTGTGGCATTCTGGGCATGACAGTGAGGGCACACGGTGTCTTCAACTCTGGCATGAACAGATTGAGTGGCGTCAAAGTGCTTCTCGCATTGCCCGCAACGATATTCATAAATCGGCATGGGTTCGTATCCTTCCATTAATGAAACTCTGGCCGCTGCGCACCCTTGACCGGCCGTTGAGCTTTATCTTATTGTACCCAGCTAGCGGATACGACTTCCAGTGGTTTAACAGGAGGATTTCGATGGCCCTGTTGATTCGTAAGTACAAGAATGTGGGTGGCTTGATGCAGGAAGAGCGGATCGACGATCCGGATCGGATTGAGCGGTATATGCGGATCTTTGAGAAGGACGATATTAAAAAGCTCCAAACGGGTGTAAAGGTCTTTATCGAAAAGGATGAGTGGCAACTCCTGCCTTGAGCCAGTGAGGGGTAAGGGTTGCTCCTCACCCCGTACCATTCACCCCGCACTCTTCCCACCATGGCGTACTGGATTCACATCGCACGATCGATCGATCGGGTCACGCTTCACAAGGATCGTTGTTCCGAGGTGCCGTCTTCGTCGATCGGTTCCTCGAGCGATTTTTGGGAAGGTGGATGGTTCGATTATCCGGATAAGGCACGGGCGTTGTCGGCCATGGAGCAAGCCGGGACGACGGAGCAACGCCGTTGCCCACTGTGCAAACCCTAACTGCGACGTGCTGAGTTCTGAGTAGACCGAAGGAATCTCGCTCCTCAACACTCAGTCCTCGCCCTGTTCTGATCTGATGCAACGACTTGCACTACTGCTCACAACATTTGTCTGGGGCGCGACGTTCCCCGCTACCAAAGCGGTATTGGAACAAATTCCTCCGTTCGCGTTTCTCTTTCTCCGATTTTTCTTGGGCGCATTGCTGGTTGGAGGCGGGTATCTGATTTGGAGGTTGCGGTTACACCGCGAACCGGCGGTCTTGCGGGCGAGTGCGATTGCCACCTGCTGGCTCTTTCTCGGCTATGTCCTTCAAACGGTCGGGCTGAACTATACCACCGCATCGAATTCCGCCTTCATCACGGCACTGTATGTCGTGGTCGTTCCATTGATCCTGCGCCGATTCAGCCGGCGTGTATGGCTGGCCATCGGAATCGCCATGGTGGGCCTTTGGTTGCTGGTGAAACCCAGCGCATCAGGCAATATCGGCGATCTGTTGACCCTCGCCTGCGCGATTGCATTTGCCGCGCATATTGCCTGTCTGGAACGGTTTACGCGCGAGGTTGATGCGCCATCCTTATTTGCCTGGCAGATGATGGCGATGGTCGTTCTGCTGTTTCCCGCCCTGCTGATTGAACAGGCGCCGGCCCAGGCCTTTGCGCCGACGGCGCTATTGCTTGTCGGGCTTGGGGTGACTGGGGGACTCGCGACCGGGGCCTTCGCTGTTCAAATGTGGGTGCAGCGCATTGTGCCCGCGCAACAGGTGGCATTGATCTTTGCGTCAGAACCGGTCTATGCGGCCGGGCTTTCCTGGTACTTTCTTGGTGAAGCATTAGACGTTCAAGGGTGGGTTGGAAGTGGGCTCATCTTGTTGGCGGTGGTGGTGGGTGCGTTTGGGAGCAGTCCTCAGTCGTCATTGCCTCCAGCGAGCCGAACACAACTGGCCTAGCAGGTATATTCGTCGCTGTTGTCTCGAGCGAGGCGAACGAGACAGGCGGGAAAAGCGCGACGAGTGGGAAGAGGCTTGCGCGTGTCCGTAATTCTTAGGGGACGGTCGTAAACGATGCGGGTTAATTCATTGTAGGGAATCAGATGGCACAAAAATTCGCCAATGGACGCTGGGTGCGGGAAGGGTTCTTGGACAATCGCGTAGACGGAACGATCGTGGGCCGGATCGTGTTCGCCGTGCTTGGTCCTGTCGATGTGTATTTACGGGGAAATTTCAAGGCCGACATCGTGGGAGAGGTCATTCAGTTTCGGAATCATCGGTTTGAGGACGAGGATCTTGCAGGGCAGGTGCTCGGCGACATGGAAAACCCACAGATTGGGGATGTGAACTTGATCTCGTTCGATCCTCACCCGAATCTCGCTCCTCATCCATATATCGAATGGTTCTCGGCGAGGAAGAATCACTATCGCATCGAATTGGAACCGGCAGATGCCTGGATCGTTCCCGCGGCGGAAATGGGGGAGATTGATCAGGTGAGTCGAACGATTCGTGAAGCGCTCGCCGGGAACGCCACTGAACGGTCTGCCCGGGAGCCCACTGATTGGGTCTAGCGGCCCAGAAGCTGTTTCTCGTTATTTTCACGGGATTGCACGATTTGCATAAAAAGCGATGGGCGAAAATTTCATCTTTGCGAGTCGCGCTTGCCGCGCACGTTCTCGCTTGTCTCGCGCACGCTTCGCGGGCTAACTGACGATGACTGTGGCGATTTCTGTGTGGTCGGTATGATCTGGCGTCTGCATTCCCATGACACGTCGCGGGCGTGGCTGGATCCAGATGTCGCCAGGGGGGAGTCGGAGAGGATGGACCAGCAGTGGATCCAACTTATCCTTAGCGGGAGACCAGGGCTGGCTGGTTCTTGAGGTAGCGTGTTCCGATCCGAGAACCAGGGCGACCGACGCCGTATTCATGGCCTCAGATAAAAGCAAGGCTTCGGTCCTCCGATGCCCGACCAACTGAATTCGTACATGAGACAGGCCACCTTTCATCATTCCCAATCGAATCGCGGCGCCACGGGAAAGGTCGAGGATTCGGTTATTGACATAGGGACCCCTGTCGGTGATCCGGACGTGGAGATACTTCCCGTTCGCTAAATTCACAACTCGGACCACGCTACCGAGTGGCAGTGTACGATGAGCTGCGGTCAATGCCTCCATGTCAAACAATTCGCCATTGGCCGCCTGCTTGCCATGAAACGACTTGCCATACCAGGACGCCACCCCACGATCCTCAATCCCTACGTCTAATTGAGACGCCCCTTTGGGGACCCACGAACAGGCGCTCAGGAGCATTCCCAGGCTGAGACTAATGGCCCAAAAGAGCCGTCGGCTATTTGCAGGCGTATGACAAATCATTAAAAACCGCCCCTTATGTCTGGTTCAGCCGACTGTCCCTGCAGATCCTCGTCTGTGTGCCGTCACAGTACGGTCCGACCGATAGTCCTGCAATACCGACGGCGTAGCCTAGACCCCTACTTTAGGATGAAGAAAAAGGAGAGACGATCACGATTGGACAACAATGACCCGATAGTCATATATAGAAGAATATATTTACGCCCGTCAACCTAGCAACAACCCTAGCGCCGAAGTCGGCTAGAGATTCGGTCTGAGACGACGATGCCCCTCGCTCTCTCTCAGCGAGTAGTACCCATGGCACTATGGTTTCTGAACATTGTATGGGTATGGGTGGTAACAGTTTGAATCTGAAGCGCTATTGAACCTGAATGATTCGAGCAAATACCCCGTCTCGCTGTTTGATATAGGTCAGCCACACCCCCTCACCCACATTGACGTGCTGAAGCGAGATCCGCTTCCCCTTGCGCGTAATTTTTGTTTGGGCTGATACCTTGGCTCCCACGGTCATGTCGTTGTTCTTGCTCAATGGGGTCTTGACGACAATCATTTGGGGAGTTTGAGAGACATTCACTGCCACGACCTGGCCATGTACCCGATAGGTCCGTCCAGCGGCTGCATGACTTTCGAGCGTTACACAGAGCAATACAATGAATAATGCAGCGAGTGTAAGGCACGTCCCTTTTACTTGACGCACCCTCATCATGGTGACCTCTTGAGATCCGGTCTTTCTTTGCGAAAGCGGACTCTAGCAGGATGGAGAAAACGTGTAAAGTTGCCCGGCGGTGAAACACGATATTGACTGCCCCCATCCGACTGAGTAAGATGCCCATCTGTTGCCTGTGAGGGTGGCAACGACCAACCCGCCGCTGCACTCTCCAATTCATTCGGTTCAATTCACCACATATGATTGAAGTCCAACAGATCACGAAGCGGTATGGACAGCATACCGCCCTCGATCGCGTCAGTTTCTCCGTGGCCAAAGGCGAGGTGTTGGCGTTCCTAGGCCCGAATGGGGCGGGAAAAACCACTACCATGCGCATCCTTACCTGCTTTATGCCGGCCACCGAAGGCACGGCCCGGGTGGCGGGGTTTGATTGTGCGGATCAGCAGATGGAGGTGAAGCGCCGAATCGGTTACTTACCGGAGACCCCGCCTGTCTATCAGGAATTGACCGTCACGGAGTATCTTCAGTTCGTGGGCCGTCTTCGCGGTCTGAGTGGAACAACCCTCACCTCGTCCATGCAGCGTGAAATAGAACGGCTTGGACTTGGCACGGTACAACGCCGGCTCATCGGGAATCTGTCGCGCGGATATCGTCAACGCGTGGGGTTGGCGCAGGCGCTACTGCACGATCCTCAGGTCCTCATCCTGGATGAACCGACGGTCGGGCTTGACCCAAAACAGATTATTGAGATCAGGGAATTGATCAAAAACCTGGCTGGATCCCATTCCGTCATTCTGAGTACCCACATTCTTCCCGAAGCGACCGCCGTGTGCCAACGCGTCGTGATCATCAGCGGTGGGCGTATCGTGGCCGAAGACACACCCGAACAACTCTCTGCGCGCCTGCGCCAGTCCGAAAAGATCTCGCTGACTCTCAAAGCACCCGCCTCCGACACCGAGAGCCGCTTGAAGGGGATAGAGGGGGTTCAGAATGTCTTTATGAGCGGCGATTCGGCTACATTTCTCCTGGAATGCCAACTCGGTCGAGATGTGCGGGATGAAGTCGCCCGGCTGGTGGTCACCAATGGGTGGGGGCTGCTCGAACTGAAAGCCATTTCCATGACATTGGAAGACGTATTCCTCCAACTGACCAGACATGAGGAAGGCCTCGCACCGGACGCAGTGGTCGCCTCAGCCGACCCGGCAGGCCAGCTGGTATGACACCAGTCCAAGCAATTATCGCCAAAGAACTGCGCTCCTACTTCGTGTCCCCCGTGGTCTATGCGGTGGGCTCCGTGTTTCTCTTAATCGTGGGATTGCTCGGCTACCTCTATGTGGTCTTTGCCGGAGCCCAGGCGATTCAACTAGTGCAGATGCAGGGAAGCGCCCAGCTCAATCTGAACGATCTCATCTTCCGCAATATGTTCGCCAGCACACGATTTATCCTATTGATTATCCTGCCGATCTTGACGATGCGGTTGTTTGCCGAAGAACGCAAGCTCCGCACCTTTGAATTCTTGTTGACCTCCCCGGTGGGCATCAACGAAATCGTGGTTGGGAAGTTCATGAGCGTATTTCTTGTTTTTCTAGGTATGCTCGGTCTGACCGGATTCGTGCCGCTGTTGCTTGCCCTATTCGTTGATTTCGATTGGTATCCCGTGCTGACAGGCTATCTAGGTCTGGTTTTACTCGGCGCGCTCTTTCTCTCCGTCGGCGTACTCGCTTCGGCGATGACTGAAAACCAGATCGTCGCGGCTTTCGTGAGTATCGGCATATTGCTGGTCCTGTGGCTCCTCGCCGGCCTCGGTTCACTACTCGGGGATACGGCCTTCGGACAGATCGTGTCGTATCTCTCGTTTATGGAGCACTACGACCACCTGGTGCGCGGGCTGATTGACACGAAAGACCTCGTGTATTTTTTCAGCAGCCTGGTGTTGATGCTTTTTTTAGCTCATCGAGTGGTGGACTCAGCGAGGTGGAAGTGAACCTGAAGACGATTCCCTTCGGCGTGATCGGTATGGTGGTGGCCGTGGCCGGAACCATCGGCTATAGCCTCGCGCCGGAGAACGTCTGGCTGGTCGCGGTTCTGGAAGGATTGGCGCTCCTCTGCCTCATTATTTCTGTCGTTGTTCATTTCAGCGGCCTGAAAGATTTCTCCGCCCGCCGCTCTACGCGCATTGGTGCCAACAGTCTGTTGATCGTCCTCCTCTTCGTCGGCATTCTCGCCATCGTCAATTTTCTGGCAGCCCGTCACTCTATCCGCTGGGATCTGTCGGAGAACCAAAACTTCTCTCTCTCCCCGCAAACGCATCGCACGTTGCGGAATCTTCCGCGCGAGGTGGCCATCACCGTCTTCACCAGAGAGAAGGACCCCGGCTATCAATCCTACAAGGAACGACTCGACAGCTATCGGCAAGCCAGCTCGAAGATCTCCGTGACGTTTGTCGACCCGGAGAGGCAACCGAAAATCGCTCAAAATTACGGCATTACACGAACCGATACAGCTGTGTTCGAGAGTGCAGGACAAACTGTGCGGGTCACCGCTCCTTCCGAAGTGGAGTTGACGGGGGCATTAATCCGCGTCTCCCGCGACAGCAAGAAACGCGTGCTCTTTCTTGAGGGGCATGGGGAGCCAAGTCTCGACGATCGGGAACGAACCGGGCTGTCTGCTGCCAGAGAGATCTTGTTCAAGCAAGGCTATGATGTCGGCACGCTCAGTTTGCTCAAAGAAGACGCAGTGCCCGAGCACACCGCTATTCTCGTCGTAGCCGGTCCTCGCCGGACTGTGATCCCTGAGGAACTTGAACGAATACATGCCTATGTGGAAAAGGGCGGCCATCTCTTCCTGCTTATTGACCCGGATACGCAGGCCGATCTGAATCCGCTGCTCAAGCGATGGGGCCTGTCGGTCGGCCCCGGAGCACTGGTCGATCTACAAGATAGGTTGGCCCAAGGGGACCTGACGTCTTTACTCGTCCGCACGTTCACAGAACACGAAATTACACAGGACCTCACCGCCGCCGTGCTGTTTCCCCTTGCGCGACATGTCACATTCGATGAACAGGCCGGCAGCGCATGGGACTATGTGCCGCTCGCCCGAACGTCGCCGAACAGCTGGGCAGAAACCGACATGCAGGGCCGCGTCGTCAAACTCGATGAACACGAAGACATCAAGGGACCCCTGCCGATGGCCGCAGCACTTGCGCCAAAGCTCGCGCCGGGGGAAGGCAAACCCAGGCCGGCGATCGTGGTCATCGGCAATTCCACGTTCGCAACCAATGCCTATGTGAATTTTCCCGGCAACAGCGATTTCTTTCTCCGTTCGGCCGCGTGGTTGGTGGAAGAGCGGAATATTCTGGCGATGGCTTCACGAGATTCTGCGCTTCGACCATTTACCCCCAACCCGTTACAAGAACGAGCCTTGCTGTATCTGCAAGTGGTGCTCTTGCCGGCTATGGTGATGTTCTCCGGCGTCATGGTCTGGCGAAGACGGCGGCGCCTCTAGACCGATGCGTTACTGGCCCACACTCGTCCTGGCCCTCATATTGGTTGGACTCGGCTTGTACCTCTATGTCATCGAGCTCCCGCAAAAAGAATCGCACGAGCGGCAAGAAATCGCCGACAAGAAAGTGTTGCTATTCGATCAAGACACCCTTTCCGGGCTCACCATCAAGACCGATCAGCACGAACTCGCGTTCGCTCGGACTCCTGATAGGGGCTGGGTGTTGACCGCACCGCTCAATACCGAAGCCGATCAGCGGGAAGTGCAAAATCTCATCAGAGCATTGGTCACAGGCACCGTTACCCGCACGGTCGAAGACAGGGCGAGTAACTTGACCCCCTTCGGGCTCGACAAGCCGGTGACGATTGTGACGGTCGTTGCCGGCGCGACGCAAGAGACCTTCTCAATCGGGGACAGTGGTCCTCTCACGTCCACCCTCTATGTGCTCCGTGAATCGGATCGAAAAGTGCTGCTCACCAATCTGGCTGCCAAAGATTTCGTGAACAAGTCGTTGATGACCTTTCGCCGCAAGGACCTCTTGCGTCTCTCGCAAGGCGACGTCGATCGCATCCGTCTGACGTACCCGGTGACAGAAATCGTGCTGTATCAAGGACAGGAGAAGCCCAAAAGCAAATGGAAGATCCGCTACCCGATCGAGGCTGAGGCCGATCAGACGGAGGTACGGACTCTTTTGTTTCGACTTGAGGACCTCAAGGCAATGGGGATCGTCGATCCAGGACCTGAACGAGACGCTCTGGCTCAGACGCTCACGGCTCCAAAAGTGAAAGTCACGATCCATACGGCCGACGGTGACCAGACAGTCAAGTTGTACCAGCCGGATCCGGCCAGCGGCGAAGCCTTCGCGGAAACGAGTGCGACCGGCCCGCTCTATCGCGTCAATCCCACTGCGATCAGGGACCTGACGAAGGAACTCTTTTCGTTCCAAGACAAGCGGCTACTTGGCATCGACTTTACCGACATTGCGGTGCTCTCCGTCAAAACCCCGACCGAGCAGTATGTGTTGATCAACCAAACGAACGAATGGGTCCTGGAAGATCAGCCGACAGAAAAGTTGGACCAACAGACCGCCGACTTGTTCGTCAGCCGTGTCGCCAACGTCCCGGCCGAAGAGCGCGTGGTGAAACAGGCCGGACCGTTGGCGCCCTATGGTCTCGTGACACCGGCAGCAGAATTTATTGCCACGGGAAGGGATGGGAAGATTGCGGGGAAACTCTCGATCGGGAGCCATGCCGACGGACTGGCGTATGCCATGGGGCAACGAATCCCAGGTATTTTTCAGATTCGCGCCGACCTGCTCACACAGATTCCCGTGAAAAAGGAACTCTTGGCTGCCCAATTGGAGAAGACGGCAGGTTCAAGATAGGGTCCTATCTGTCTTGCAGGTCTTCCCAATCTCCTCATTTAAGTTTGTGAATCGCCGACCGATACAGGCGTAGAGCCTCATCGACATACAGACACCACGGTCAGCACAGACCGTCGAGATTTGCCGATCCCGGAGATCGTACATGGATATTCACGCACCTCTCTCCGTATCCGACGTGAAAACGATCCTGGTCGTCGACGATGACCCATCCATGATGTTGATCTGCGCCAAGACGCTTCGCGCTGAAGGGTTTACTGTGCTTGAAGCTGAAGGCAGTTCCGAGGCGTTGAAGATTTTAACCTCCCGGCAAGAGCCAATCGATCTTTTGCTGACCGATCTCATGTTGCCTCCGCCTGGGTTTCAACTTTCTTCCACCAAGAATCTGTTTCCACGGGTTCATGGTCATGAAGTAATCCAGCGTGCTCTGGCGATGAAAAGGACATCGCGCGTGATCCTGATGTCGAGCCTCTCCGAACAAGAGCGCAGGACGTATCGACTCACTGATCAGGTGCCCTTTCTTCAGAAACCGTTCTCCGTTGAGACCATGCTACAGATGGTCCATATGGTGCTCGAAGCAGCCCCACTCACCCAGGACGATTCCGTACCAAAATCAATCACCATGCAAAACATGAAGTGGTACGGCTAGCCCTACCGTTCAATCCGTGTAAAACAAGGATTCCCCAGCTGGACGTTCTCCAATCCTCGAACATAGATAGAGCAGTGGTGTTTCTCCACCGGCCTGACCCCGAGAGCCCTTGTGATCTCTAGGTGTGCAAGAGGTTTTTGCTCCATCATTGGTTGCCGTGAGGTGGCGGGAGGTGGTATAGACCTGATCGAGGACACAGTTTAGGGCATGACAATACAGTATGAAATATTCATCATGCGCGCATTCCTGATCTCGTCCAGCATTGTCGCCATCATGGCCTTGAGCATTGCTCCTATCGGTCACGACATCAGTGTCGCTGCCGAGGGCGATCGGCCAGTACTTGAATCGACAAACGATGGGACAGTTGCTCAACCCGTTTCAACTATCCGAGCCTCGTTGACCGATGTTGAGCGTGACGCGATCAATCAACTGCGGGAATTTACCTTGGCTACCTCAGAGGAAACGGTGTTAGGCGGCAAAGCCGCCAAACTTATAGGCCTGGTTGAAACAGACCGAATTGTATCGACCAAACAATTGTCTGTCGCGCTTACCGAAGAAATCCGCTATTTTTCCGTGAGCACCGAACCGAACTCCGATGATATTATCCTGACAGTAAAAAGAGACATGGCGGTACGAAGGATGTATCTCACGAATTCCAAGTTCATATTGCGCGCAGCGGTTGTTCATGAGGATGGCGCTCCTCAAGTGATACCCAATGAACAAGCCGCTGTCGCCTTTGAGGTCTTGTTGAGGTTCTGGGTAGAAAAGTCCAAGAGCCTTCAAGCAGGTCACACGCATCATCACTAAGGGTCTTGTGCCGCCGTACACTCCTCTTTCAATCAATCCGCCCGACTAAACCTGACTGCAACAAATACCCCTTGCTGGTCGTTGCGTGTTGTAGCATTGGCGCCAACCTTCCAGATCACCCATGCCTCGTGCAGCGTATAGATGAGTTCCCCGTTGAGCAATTCATCCCGCAATTTTCCGTTGAAGGATCCGACAAAGCCCCTCTCCTCGGACTCACTGGCTCGATAACTCGATAAGCAACGGTGCGATGGTGAGATCTCGTAAAGATCCAGGGTTCTTACTAGTTGAGTCTTTCTGTGTAGGGTGTACTACAAAGACCGGTGATCGACCAGCATTTCTAGAGGTCTGCGCGACAAATCGAGGTCAATCAACCTAAGGCCTTCCGGCGACTTCGAATCAGCCGTTACTTGGCTGGTATGTTGAAAAGAATCATTCAGCGGATCATGACGCTCAGACAGATTCTTCATTGATCGTCTATGGGTACATTATGACCAGCCAGTATGGAATCGAACGTCACGTCAAGGAGACCTGACCCTCACCGTGGCGGCCAAGGTGATCGCTCAGACCGAGGCGAAGATCAGGAACTTCCTGAAACCCCCTATGAAGGCACAGTTCACAATTGAGTCGGCTTGTCCACGCCGCCTCTAAACCAAGGAGGGTATGATCATGCCCCGACTACTCTACAACCTATCCAGTGGGGTCCGGCTCGTCGCCGCCCTTGTCGCGACACTCGGCGTCTTGAGCGGGTGGCTGTCCACCCCCGCCTCGGCTGCATCGCCTCAAGAAATTGACACCGGTGTGGACGAAGCGCTGGTGCGTTTCGAGAAAGAAGTCGCAAACGGCAAGAGCTTCCTCGATACCGGCAAGGGCGTGCTGGTGTTCCCATCAGTGATCAAGGCAGGCCTTGGCATTGGGGGAGAATATGGAGAAGGTGCGCTTCGGATCGCCGGCAAGACAGTGGATTATTACAACACTGCGGCCGGTTCGATTGGATTGCAAGCCGGTGGTCAGATGAAGACCATCGTTATTGTGTTTCTGCAGGACGAGGCCTTGAAAAGGTTTCGAGAAAGCGAAGGATGGAAGGCGGGAGTGGACGGTTCCGTTGCCTTGGTCACCTTGGGAGCCGGGGGAGCCATTGATACAGCGAAGCTGAAAGAGCCAATCGTGGGATTCATCTTCGGTCAAAAAGGCTTGATGTACAACCTGACGTTCGAGGGATCCAAATTCACGAAACTGAATAAGAAGGCCTAACTTTTATATGGGTTGGGTTTGAATGTAACGGAGGTGCCCATGAAATCGTTCATTAGACTTACAACTCTCTCGCTGCTCATGCCGATTCTGATTCTCATCGGCTGCAGAAGTCATACCATTTCTGAGACAACTAGCATCCCGCAGCCGCCGCCTCAATTGGGCGCACCGCTCAGTGCCAGCGGGCAACAAGCACAGACTCCCGAATCGATGTTACCGGTAACCCTCATGGCCGATTTCACGCCGGTGCAACGGACCATTCAAGCGGCAGTCCCCGAGCGATTCACCGATGAGGATCAATCGGTCACGAGCCCGTTCGCGAATGACTACAACTGGCGGTTTATCCGAGAAGGCGAACCAGAGATAGTGATTCAAGATGGATTGGTAAAGTATAAGGCGGTCTACGATGGAGAGATCGAATCCACCGCGACACGCGCCTGCCGGCTCTTTCCCGTGCTAGAGGGGACGGGACAGCTCCTGCTGCGCAAGCAAGAGCAGGGACTTCTCGTCACAATGAGCGACTCCAAGACCACCATTCATTTGGGACCGGAAAGCGATAGCAAGTGCAACATGTTCAACATCGCGGTGAAAGATCATTTGGCCGAGATGTTCAAACAGGAGACACTCAATCAGCACATCAGCCAATCCGTGGAGAGGGCCGGTTACTCCATACCGATTCAGCTCGTCTGGGATCGGTTACAGGAGCCCATGGCCATCGGGCAGACGAACAACAAGCTCTGTCTCTATGGCAAGGCGCGGGATTTCACTGTCACTGTCGGCTCGCTCAAGGGTCCAGCACAACAGACGACGATCCTCGGCATCGCCCATCAAACACCGGTCGCGTTGTACCAGACACCGTGCCAAAAGCCAGAGGCCACACCGCTGAAAATGAATGTGGACCACACGGCTGCTGCTGAATACGGAGGAGAACCGTATAAGATCCTCCTGAGTGTGCCGGTGCCGTATGCCGTGATCAATCAACAACTACAAGACAAACTGTTTCATCAGGAAGCGAAGTTGCCCGGGACATTCCGCGATAAGACATTGACCATCGAACGCGCGGTCGTGTCCAATGTCAACGGCCGATCACTCGTCGCAGTGGAGACCAGGGGAGATTTGATCGGCTCACTCTATTATTGGGGCACGCCTCGGCTGGAACATGACGGCAATGTGATCACGATCTCGGACCTTCAAATGGCCAATGAAACAAAGGTCGCGCTGGATGGTTGGAGAGCCGGGTCCTGGCAAAACGTTGATGCCGAGTTGCTGCCACGCTTGCGACAGGCCGCCATGATCGATTTGACGCAACGGATCGCAAACATGAAGGGCGCACTGAGCGGCCAGCATCGGTCCGGATGGTTGGCCATGGATCTGTTAATGGCACACCAGGAAGGCGGTCAGGTTTCTTCGGCCAAAGACGCTCTCGTGGCCGATGTCGTGCTGGAAGGCACCGCTACCGCAACTGGCCGGCTGCCCGTCAGGCAACAGGTTCAGAGCGATGTGACCGATAGATCGTCGCTCAAAAAGGCATCGGAAGACGCGCCGACTAAAGCCGCAGGTGCACCGGACAAATAGAACTTGACGTGATGATAGGGACGGCGAGGGGCGCGCCGTCCTTATTAGCGTAATGCTTCCCCATGTCAAGTACATCACGGCCTACGATGGAAACGGCGGATAAGCGGTTGGCTGAGGTATCGTCGGGGTAACTGGGAATGGCAGTGATTCGACAGAAGGGCAAGTTGGGTCCCATGCACGCATGGACGCAGCTAGGGTTCTTCCTAGTCTCGTTCATTGAATTCCGAATGTTAAAGTACGACCTATGGAAATCACGTACGGAAAGGCTACACTACGCGCCACTGTTGCTACGAGGGCTTACTCGGTGCAGGCGTAGAGACCTTACGATAGAAGGCCCGTCAAATCCAGAAGGGAGGCATCAACATGCAGGCATTCAAAACCACCATCCTAGCTGGATGCTTGGCCGCTCTAGCAGGCTGTGCGAGCTGGGATTCTGGCCCCATTTGTCCTAAGACTCACGGCTGGCAGGCCTGGAATGACGTTCGCTGCAATCCTCCCGAACCGACGAGGGATCTGGCGGCCGAACTGGCCGCTGTGACCGGCGAACTGACCGCAGCACGAAATGAAAATCAATCGCTGGGCATCCGGCTGTCGGGGGTGAAGGGCATGTTGGCCGACAGCCAAAAGGATCTCGCCACCTGTCGCGCCACGAAATAGCGCTTCGCGCAGGAGAACGATAACAGGAGGTTCTCCGTATGGAGAGCCTCCACCGTGTCTCGTCTCATATCTGACAACTCGCCCACTGTTCGTTTCTTCGCTGCGTTCATAGGAGCTTCTCGGGCACAATAGCAAAACTTGCCCCTTCCAATCCTCCTGTAAGTGCGCTACAAATAAGCCACGCCCCCGTAGCTCAGTTGGATAGAGCAGCGGTTTCCTAAACCGTTTGTCGTACGTTCAATTCGTATCGGGGGCACCAATATTTCAACAGCTTGCAGGACCACATTCTGGTACGATCCGCAATTGTGCTGAATTTGTGCTAACCGCCCGCCCACCATCCAACGCTTCGAGGTCGGTTTCAAGTGTGAAGCCGGACAACCCTGATTAAGCGGGCGACCTTTGGTTTAGGAAATTCCGATAGCCCAACTTCAGAGAGCCTAACCCTATAAGAAACAACAAACCGAGCCTGTTCTCAAAATGGGTCTGATGCGGCTGGTTTGTCCTATCCTGGTAGCAGCAAAGTAGTAGAGGAGCGCGAGATCTAAGCCCTACAGCACAGCGAAAAACGTGATCAGACAAGATAGTCCTGTAACAGTTTAGCCACAGATGTCGATAATGTTGGGGGGTAGGGAGAGCGTTTGCCCCCCACACACCCCCGGAACCGAAGCACCAATTTGGGAAGGGGAAAATTATTTCTTCTGTTTGGTAAATTTTGTTCCTTCGAACGACAGGTTATACATCAACCCTTTCTGCCCCAAGACGAATCCGACGATTGGTTCTTTCAGGGTCTGCGTATCGATGGTCCCCCCAGTTCCCAAGGTGGCTAGGGAGACGGAGCCGTCCACCCCTGCCTTCCAGCCTTCGCTTGCCTGGAACTGTTTTAAGGCTCCCTCATTCAGAAACACGATGACGACGGTTTTGATTTCCCCTCCGAGTTGTAGTCCAAATGAACCCTGTAACATGCTGTAGTAATCCACCGTCTTGCCAGCGACCCGGAGTGCACCTTCTCCGTACTCTCCTCCGAAGCCAGCCCCTCCCTTCAGTACCCTCGGGAACACCAGCATGCCTTTGCTGCTGGCGAGGAAACTCTTGCCGTCTTTCACTTCTTTTTCGAACAATACAATGGCTTCATCGGCACCAGCGTCAATTTCTTTCGCCGAGGCGGCCAACGCCGAGTTGGATAACCCTACACTACCCACAATCAGTGTCCCGACCACCGCTGCTGCTAAACCCATCCCCTGCATACAATCACGGATTCTTCGCGTCATATATCCCCCTTTTGAGAAGAGCCGACGTTGACACGCCGACTCGATATAAATGTTGCGGGCATCTGATAACTGATGGAATATTGTTTAGGGTCGATTATGTCCCAAAGCACGTGGTGCCGTTGAACTTCTCTTAGTAGGTTCGACAGGCCGTGGCCTAAGTATTTCACCCCTCCCTGAAGATTGCAACTTGCAAATTGGCGTAGTGCTGGGTCTATGACATTTTTCCAAACACAGACTGGTAGTCAACCGCTGTGGGACAAATACGTAGGCTGTTTCAAGGCTTTATACTACATCTTCGATCACGGCGTTGGTTAAATGGTATGCCCACCTCAGTCCGTTGCACCTGAAGGCAGCTCTTGAGGGAGTTGCAGGGTTTGGGAAGACTCCAGCATCAGTGCGAGAAAATCAGGTTTCTGCTAGGGAAGCCAAGCCAGTTTCCAATGTAACCGTGAAGGGAACCGGACCAGTTGGACAGTGGGTTTGACTACAGACAGGAGCGGGGCTGAAGTAGTTGAAAAAATTAGTGCCCCCGATACGAATGGAACGTACGACAAACGGTTTAGGAAATTCCGATAGCATAACCTCAGACAATCACGTCGTCATACCTGGTGAAAATCGCCGCCGATATATAGGAGAACCTTAATCCCTAGCCGCTGTCAGATGTATCAGATTTGACGGTTGTGCTCGTTGGCTGGCACGTGCTTTACTAGCATTTCTTTACATAGACAGCATCCAGCCGGCGCCGGATCCTCGCGTTCGGAAATCCAGATGGAGATCACCAGATATTGCAGTGGACAGCTGCTGAGCCAGGAACGCGTTTCAAAAAGATTCATGAACGTATCAAATACGGCAGTTTGTTTCCGACGAGCAGGGTCTTACGTATCAGCCCGCTGTCTTCAGTGGACTCTTGTCTGTGCGCTCCTGGTAGCCTGTTCGGTACCCAAAGAGCGAGATCCCCTTCCACCCCCATCGCCAGGACCCCTTGGATGGGAAGTGCCTCCTCTCTTCTCTGCAGCGGGTCTGCTCACACCGGCCTGGCTCAAAGGGCCACACCATTCAGTCCAAGACGAACTGGTGAACGATGGCGCCCAGCACCATTTTGTGGTGAGCTCTGAATTCGGGACATTTCGTGCCGTCGGTATGCCTCTGCTTCGAACTCGAGTCATAGAAGTCGAGGCCATTGCGGCACTGAGGGAGGCGCGCCAATCGGACGTATTTGTCGATGCGCTCAAGTTTCAACTGTTACACCCTCTGCAGGGGTTGAAGATCATGCTCACGGAGCCTGGCCGTCTCGGGACGAGCGTCGGGGGTGGTCTCTTGGAGTTTCTCGCCATGCCCGCACAATTTAGCAAGTTTGAGGGGAGCGACCGGGAAGATTCCATGACGAAATCGGCAATCGGCTTTTCTTATCTGAAGCGAAAAATAGCCTTTCAGTTCGGGGTAGATCCTTATTCATCCAATCCCACCTTGCAGGACGAACTGAATGAATTGACCTGGATTGCCTTCACTGCTGATCTAGCCCCTCAGTTCGGGTATCTTTTTATGCCAGGTGGCGCCATTTTGTGGATGACCTTTAGTGCAACTCGCTGGACGTCCTACCTCGATGAACAAGTCCGCGACCATTCAGCGAGCGATCTGCGGGCCATGGACCGGGCCAAATTGCTGAACATGGGAATCAGTGAAGAGAACATACACCGGTTTTTCCTCAACGGTCTCTATTCACCGAGGCATTCGACTATCATTACCATCGCGTTAGACGAACTCACCGGTGTTGATGGCCGGGAGGCTTTTCTGGCCGTAGCCGAGGAGGCAAATTCTGAGGAACTGGTCTTATTCTACCAACACGCGGTGGAAATGATGCGCGGCTATCACATGCACATAGGCGCCGTTGATCGGCTGCTGGTACTGCCGCGTGTTCCGGCTCTCTATACCAAGAATAAGACGCTCGTCGTGATGCTGCCCGTCGATTATTTGTTTTGGACCTCGCGCGTTGCGTCGGTCGCTCAGGCCCTGACGATGCATGTGCCCCGTCGACCTCGTATCGCCCAGCGAGAACTCTGGATCGCCGGGAATGTCTCGCCGCGCGCCAGGCAGGAACTTGAATCGCTTGGATGGACAGTGTACGAGCAAGTCTCAGCAAAGCTTAATCCAGAATCGTGACGCTGTCCCATCTCCCTAACCTAGGGTGAAGTAATTGATACCGACTAAGGAAACCTAAAGGACGTTGAGCTACGGTTTGTTAGAACTCCGGTCTCTATTCAGAGTTGTGATTTGCATTTCATCTTTGTTCTATCCAAAATCCTTATTGAGTGCAGTTTCTTAGACATCGATTTTTCAAGGACTTATCCCTTGTATTCATGGGGGGCAAAATCAACTGATTTGGGTACTCCGAACACAGCCATGTTCCTCGGAGTATGTATCTCTATTCAATTATGATCATAGCAACTGAAATAAAGAATCCAAATACCATGAATAGACCGGTCAGTTTCCCTCCGTGCTCATAGGATTCAGGGATCATCGAGTTGGCAAGTACCATCAGGATAGCCCCACCTGCAAATGTCTGAATAAATGCTATCCAAGTTTTGGGTGCATTACTGAACAATGTGAATCCTGCAAGGGTTGAGAATGCACACACCACTGCAATAAAAAACCATAACAGGATGATGTTCTTATTTTTCCAGCCACCAGCCTTCATACCGGTGGTCCCTGCAATAGCTTCGGGCAGGTTGGAGACAAAAACGGCCACCAACATCGCCAGGCTGACCTTTCCCCCTTCGAATATACCCAGTCCGATAACAATGGATTCGGGAATTCCGTCAAGAATTATCCCTAATACCATCGGTATTACCAAACTGGATTCATGGGATGCCTCGATGTCCATATGACTCTTCGCACCCAGTTTTTCTATCAGTTGATCACTGAAATAGAATGTAAACGCTCCGGCGAAAAGACCGAAAGCCGGAAATCCGGTGCCTTTCGCAAGTGTTAGCGCATCAAAAATCAATTCATAAGAAACGGCCGAGATCAATGTTCCTGCGCCAAAAGCCATGATGATCCCCAGGGTTCTTTTTTGTAATGTGAACCTGGAAGCTAATATTCCTCCCAATATCAGAGAGGATGTAGCGAGTAAACCAAACAGAAATGCGTATAACATAGTGATAAAAAGACCCCCAGAGGCAACTAGTCCGAAAAGATTTGTTTTTGGAACAGGCTGGAGGATACGTCAAAGTCCTAGGAATATCGACTCTTCGACCACGAAGGAGATTCTTGAACAAGGGTGTAAAAAAGAATGTCCATCCAACAGGAGTGTGCTAATTTTCGTGTCTCACCAGAGGGGTTCACCCAGGGGCATGTGCTAAATTTGTGCTAAAAACTCCCTAAATCCCAAGACTCATTAGAATCAATGGAGACAGTGAAACAACCTAAGAGCTCGATACAAGGAGAGAAACGGGTAAACCATTTGAAACACCGAGCTTTTCAAAAACGTTCTGCTTCCATTCCTAAACCGTTTCCCCTCAGTCAGGGGATCAATTTAGCCTGATTGAACTGGTGCAATCGATCTCCTGAGTAATCAAGATGTTCTGATTTTGAGGCAGTAGGGTCAAAAACAAATGATTGTAGGCAAGCGGATGGCGTGATTGCTCATCGAGCAGATCTAAATGTCGGACCCTATGTCGACGGATGTGAGAAACCGCTTTTAATTCCGCGAGAGCCTTTTCACTGTGTCCGTTAACCACGAATACAGATTTTCGTAGCCTGCTGTTTTCCGCTCGTTCAGTAGGGATGGAATACACAACGTACAGCTAGTGATGAAGAATTCTTCATGCTCCCTTCATGGACCAATCATGTGACGTAGCTACAGTATTGCCAATGGCTGATAACGCCGTGACGCTTTGAAGCCATGAGCACAACGGATCGAACCAACAACCGGCAGGCTGAATGATGGGACGGAGAATAGAGGCAGGAAAGCCGGAGTGTGGCGTCGGTCGGGCCGGAGTCCATAATGGAAATTCCGGCTGAGAGATGAGCGGCTCGGTTCCGAGGGTCGCGAGGCCCAACACGGGCATGGGGCGTTTCTTTCTTAACCAAAGGAGATGACGATGAACCTTACGAGGATAGTCTCAGCAGGCGCTGTTGCAGCGGGGCTCATATGCAGTGGAGCCTACGCTCAAACCTCCGACTCCGTTGAGGGCAAGACGCGTTTCCAGGCATTGCTCATGGCACAGGGTTCTCCCCCCAGCGGAGGCTTTACGGGTAATCCGTTCCGTGGCGTGGTGGATCCGAGCGTGCCAGGCGGAGTTCGGAACCCGGAAGCAGAGAGCGGAAGTCCCACGAATCCACGGAAGGGCCAACAGGGTGGAGGCTCGGGGGTGGGAACAGACAGCGGGCAACATGACACCTCAGGGTCGAGTGCGGGAAAGACTTCGGGAGGCTCAAACGCCCCCGCTGCTACGAGCGGCAGCGGGTCCACAGGGGCCGGCAAATAACAAATCATAGTGGGCTCAGCGCAGGAGTGCACTCCGCTGAGCCCACGTGCCCTCCTCCTCTGAATGGGAGGTCTGGAGCAGGCGATACGTCAGAGGTGATGACCTGAACATGTGTTAAGTTTGCCGCCTCGATAGCTCCGCTCTGACCCGCTTTCCGATAGAAATATACCTCTGTCAGCCCTTATGTCGCTCACTATTTCGCGGAGTGCTAGAATGTAGTTTTGAAACTTTTGTGTTCCATTCCTTGCTTTAAGCTGTCCAGAAACAGTTGTTTTTGACTCCGCTAGTTTCCGGTCTTGATCCTCAAGGAAATCACGAGCATGCCCGCTAGGGATTTCACAAGCCTTTTGGGACACCTCAGGGACTCCTCAAGCCAGCGGTCTTTTCTTTTGCGTGAATGGCGTGTACTGTGATTTGGCTTTTTATCGAGTTCGTGTTCCTAAACCGTTTGTCGTACGTTCAATTCGTATCGGGGCACCAAATTTTCAACAGCTTGTTGGGTCGCTAGCGTGGCACAACCAAAATAGCGTTTGGCATACTCTTTGGTGAAAATCATTCGATCGCCGGACGCAGGTCGGACATGTCCACGTGTTCGTGGACAATGAGTATCAGAGGAGTTTTCACGGAACGTTTAAGGGCTTGAGTAGAGGGGAACGCCAGATTACCGCGAGCCGAAGTCGCCCTAAGGGACAGTCCATGGCTCACGTCTGCCGTGCGCTCAGCATCACCGAACAAGCTTATGCTACCGTTGGCGCAACGAATACGGCGGCCTCAAGGTGGATCAAATCAAGCGGTTCAAAAACCTGGAACGGGAGAACACCCACTTGAAGCGGGCCGTCGCCGATCCTTTGCCAAGGAATGCAAGGCACCCGGAGATGTTGCATGCGTGAACAAACCACAGACGACCTGGAACTGCTGACAAAAGGCCTTGGACACTACAACAAGAGAACCAAATGCCATATCGCCATTGTTGGGGCTGGGATGGCAGGGTTAGTTGCCGGCTGGCTGCTTCAGAGAGCAGGCTTACACGTTCGGCTCTATGAAGCGAGCCAACGAGTTGGTGGGAGGGTGAGAACCCTCAGGGAAGTGTTTTCGAGCGGACTCTATGCCGAAGCTGGGGCAATGCGTATCCCTGCATCACACAAATTGACCCTGCATTTATGTAACACGTTTGGCTTGCAGCTGATAGAGTTCCTCGAGGACAACTCAGAAGCCCTCATGTATATCAACGGAAAACGAGTACGCCGGTCAGACTATCTCAAAGGCAAGTATCACTTTGGCCGTCCCTACTCCCCCAACAAAACTGCCGAGGGCATTGTTACGCAGGTCTTGAACCCTCTCGCGCAGTTCTACCAAGACAAGCATCGACGGATCCAGCTAGACACGATTTCCTGGGGTGAGTATCTCCATGCGTTTGTCCATGGTTCCAGACACCCAATTACCGAGGGCAACATCCCGAAGAATCTGAAATTGACATATGGTGACATTGAACTCATAGGGTTTGTCTTTGGAGCAGCAAATTTCCGTGCCTCACTTCTCGAAACAGTCCGCGACCATATGGTTATAGGGGTAGGGACGAAATATCGGATATTGGGCGTAATGGATCTCTTACCACGCAGCTTTATTACCCCCACGTCTGCTAAACAGACGAGCCTTGTTGACTCGATCCGATACCATGCACGCGTTATGCAGATAAACAGAGTACGGCCAGGGAAGAAGTATCAGATTAGTTCGGAACATACCCTCACAAAATTGCCGCTTCCTGACGAAACAGCTGATCACGTCATTCTGGCGGCACCTTTTTCGGCTCTGACTCATGTCAGATTTGGCCATAACGTGCTACCACCTGAGCGCCTGCACGCGATCAGAAACCTTCACTATGAAAATGCCACCAAAATAGTCTTGGAATTCTCAAGGCGGTTTTGGGAACAAGATAAACAGATATACGGTGGTCGCAGCATTACCGATCTCCCCATACGTTGGACGTACTATCCATCAATCGGCCAAAATCCTGTCAACTCCGATCGCGGGCTCCTTCTTGCCAGCTATACATGGGGTACCGACAGCCTACGATGGGGTTCACTCAATGAATCCGACCGTATTCGATTTGCGTTACGTGACGTCGCGGAACTGCACAACATGAAGCAAGACGAATGTGAAAAGCTTCTCGTGGGAGGAATGAGTCATAGCTGGGCCGAAGATGAGTACACATTTGGTGCCTTCGCGCTGTTCGAGCCCTATCAAGAAAAAGAGCTTTTCGACAATGTGTGGAAATGCCATGATTGTATCCATTTCGCCGGGGAGCATACATCGCTGAAGCACGCGTGGATAGAAGGAGCAGTTGAATCAGGAATCAGGGCGGCGAGAGAAGTATTTGAGGAGGCCTCCGCATGAACTTCCCTGTCATCAGGAAAAACCATTGTGGAGTCAAAAGAATGGCGTCGGAATGAGTTGGCCTGGGCTTCGTAGACATCCAATTAAGAGATCACTGATCTGCCGGCGAGAATCCCCCGCACTGTGGCGGACCATTGCAACAGATGCGAGCGGAAGCACGAGTACCTTCATCACCATGTCCTTCTAAAAACACCTCCATTAGCCAGACTGCTCTCCACATTCCTTAGGTATCTGTCCCACACTCGACACTGCCCGTTGAATCGTCTTAGCCAAATGCTCGCCCGTTGTGTGGTGTTTGTGCAAACAGGCATAGGCCCCATTCTCCTTGGCCAATTCCCACAAGCCTCGATGTGGGAGCTGCGTGAGCACAATGACACCAATTTGCGGTCTGCTCGCGTTTGGCACCAACTCGCCTAATATCTGGAAGCCCGATTGATCGGGTAACCCGATTTCAAGCACCACACAATCAAATCGCCGAGATCGATAGAGGCTGAGTCCCGATTGACCGTCGGACGCCTCCACGATTTCATAATCGGTGGAGCAACGTTTCAATTGATCTATCCAATAGGCACGATGCTTGTCACTTCCATCGATGAAAAGAATGCACGTATCTGTACTCATACAGATTTGCCCCTCGTGTACCATTGGATCAGAGTGTTCCCAATAATCAATGTAGTAGCAACCCTAGTAAGTTTTTACATTTACCCCAGTTATGGTGAAATTCGCCTTCTTTCGCAACATGAGCAGCGAACCATCGCTGGGGCACTACCTAGGTGCCTGTTCAAAAAATACTCTTCAAAATGAAAAAGATACTTCACTAGGAATATTGAAGCCATTCATTATGGTGCCAATGGGAAAGGTTCTGGTCATTGAAGATGAGAGGAACATGCGAATGTTCCTCGACATACTTCTCCGTGAAGAGGGGTATGATGTGCTATTGGCAGAAAATGGTTGGGCGGGTTTGGAGCGCTATCGCAGAGATCACCCCGACATCATACTTCTTGATCTGAACATGCCAGTGCTGGATGGGGTCACGGTCTTAAAAGAGATACGGAGGGTTGATCTCAAGCAGCCAGTGATCATCATGACGGGGGACACTAATCCTGAAACGGAGCGGCAAGTCCGTGCACTCGGAGTGAGTGAGTTCATCGTAAAAGGCGTATCGCTGCAAGCATTGACGGACGTTCTCAATCGCCTCCTTGAGACTCCCGTTCCTGAGATATCAAGCTCATCTGTCATTGAGACTCCGGCGTCTTTGAATGAAAGTGAGCCGACGACGGAGAGGCCATCCATATGACGATAGAGCAGGCCGCGACACTACGAGTCAAATGGAAACAGAAACAACGAGCGGTCCGCACGAAATGTACCCATCTTAATCTGGAGTTGGAATGGGACGACCTTGGGCATTCGACTGGAAACTATATCTGCATTCTCTGCGGTAAACCCGTGGCTAGAGAGATCTAGCTGCGCAACCTCCCATATGTATCTCGCAGGGTTAAGGGCACATTGACAAACTATCTATACGCTGAAGACGTTATTTTGCGTCGTATGGGAACCACAAAATAAGAGCCGCTCCCAGCGCGAAGATGGCGACGAAGAGGCCTGGGATAAGCACGATTTCCATAATAGCCTCCTGGGTTGATGGTGGAGGCACCAGCCTACGATGCCAGAAGGTGTCTGAGGAACTAGGAGCGTCCCTAGGATTGACTCCAGTTCGAAACAACTGGAAGTATCTACGGACTTTCCTAAGTCAATCAAGAATGGTCTAACCGCAAAGAGAGAAGAAATATCGGTAACAAAGAATCTAGGGAGGTTCCTAGTCGTGCCCATGCAATCATACGATAAGATCAAAACCGCAACAAAGAGACCGCAATGGAACCCACGGTCTCAGCCACGTCGGCCACGTTGGATGTGCTCCGCCAGGGAACCGTTCCGGAATCTCGCAAAGGCTCGATGCTCGACGGCATCGAGCCTTTGTTGAACTAGCCACTCATGACAATCATTCCAAGTTGAACCACACATATCGAGACAGCCGAGGATAGAGTTTATCCAGCCGATCCTAGGCGAGAAGAGATAAGAGTCCTCGCTCGGGGGCCGCCTAGTCTGTTTATCGCGGGCCGACTGCTAAAGTGGGAAATGCTTACGCCATTGCAAAAAGATGCCCGGGAGTTTTGGCAGGCGTGCGATACCCTCATTCGATTCGTGAATAAATATGATGGACTCATCAACGAGCAAGAGCGCGAGATCGTCGTTACCTTTGTCCAAGCGATGGCATTTGATGTTGCGGTTTTGGCCATTGACCCTTGTTTACGCGCCTCTCATCGATTCAAACGAATGGACCATTGACTGATCTCGTTGAGGGGACTTCTAGTATTTATAGGAACAGAGCGCGATACACTCGCAATGCTTTCGCTCACGTGTCGCTCGACGGCCTCACGAGATCGGAAGCGGAATGTTCGACTCCCAAGGGTGCCGGGCCTTTGCTTTGCTCTCTAAGAGAGTATGGTGACATTGATGTGCAAGGACAAAATGGGTCTCAGTCATGCGATCGGACTTCCACAAAAACTCGGGTTGTAACCTCACGCCGTCTGACGGTTCCGTATACATGTCGGTTATCATGAATTCCTCTAGGTTGTCGAACACAGTAGATAGCGATGGTGCATCAAGGAAGATCCATGAACGTCCAAAGTCACTCGGTGCAGTTTTACCATGACGACATGTTCCTGACGGCATCGGTAGCCCGCTTCATCGCCGAGGGACTACAGGCCAATGAGACCATTCTCATCGTGGCCACGCTTCAACACGGTGACGAACTCCATAAGGTGTTGACCCAGGAACAGATTGCCCATCCCAAGCTGGTATTCGTTGACGCAGAAGAACAATTGCCGAAATTCATGATCAACGACTGGCCGAGCGAATTACGGTTTCGGCGAGTCATTGACGGAATGCTGGGTCAGGCACGTCAATCTGGCCCTGTCAGAATTTTCGGTGAAATGGTGGCTGTCTTGTGGGCCAAAGGGTATACCCGAGCCGCACTCCGCTTGGAAGAACTCTGGAACAAGCTCGTGGAGGAATACTCCCTTACGCTCTTATGCGCCTATCCCATCGCGAAAATATCTCAGGAGAATGTCCACGACTCTGTGTGCGGTATTTCTCGATTGGATACTCATGTGCATACCCAATCCGGAGACACAATCTCACATCACTAAACAAAAAACTCGGCTACCGATTCTAATTGATTTCGAAATAAAGATGGCTAATCGGCCGTGCCATTTCGATTGAGCCGTGCAATGCCTTGCATCGTCGTTGATTGAAATCTCGTGAAGGTCCCTCCGACGAAGATATCGCCGCTGCCGTCTTGGGCGACGGCGATTGACCAGACCTCATTGTTAAATCCAGTTCCGACGGCAAACGACGGATCGAGGATGCCATTCAGACCGATCCGCAAGATATTGCCGGTTGACGCTGTTCCATTGACGGCGGTGAAGGCCCCTCCCGTATAGAGAGCTTCCTCCTCTTCCGAAGGCGCCATGGCACGGACGACCCCATCGAACGTCACCATATTGAATCCCGTGTCAATCATACCGTTGGAATTTAGACGAACAAGGCGGCTTTGGTTGTCCCCGTTTTGATCGACCGTCAACGCTGAGACCATGAGTTTGCCGCTTCCTCTGAGCAGGCTCATGGCAAGGATCTGGCTGCGATACGGCTCAGGTACGGCAAAGCTTCCATCGAGTGTTCCATCACGATGTACGCGGAGTAGTTGGGGCGCTTGAGCCTGGGGCTGGAATTGCACATAGATGTCGCCGCTGCCATCGACCGTCGATACGATTTGTATGACAACCCCCGGCGGAAGTGTCGAGGCGAACCCGCGATCGAGTAATCCGTCGGCATGAATTCTTATGACCCCGCTCACAGCAACTCCCTGATAAGAGCTGAACAGGCCTCCGGCATATACGTCGCCGGTTCCGTCTTCTGCGACCGCAACCGCTTCGATCACACTGCCGGCATTAAACTCGGGGGTAAAGGTGGCATCTCGCGTGCCATTCGGTAACAGTCGCATGAGTGGGGAGACCGGCTCGCCGTCATATGCGGAGAAATCTCCTCCCACATAGAGCCGTCCTGTGTCGTCCAGTGTCGTCGCGGGACGTACTCTGAACCCGAGTCCTCCGAAGCCCAATCCGGCCTTAAAAGCCACGTCGTATTGGCCCGTGGCGTTGAGGCGCGTCACGTGGTTGGTCGCCGCCCCATTATATGAGGTAAATAGACCGGTGGCGTAGAGTGCTCCGCTTCCATCTCGCAGGGGTGCGACGTGAATTGGGAAGTCGTTGTCATGAAATCCAGAGCCTGTGACCGTCCCGGCGTCCAACGTGCCGTCATGGTTCACTCTGACGAGTTGATTGACCCCTTGCCCATTCACGGACAGGAATTTACCCCCTACATAGATATCTCCGCTGCCATCCCGCGTGGAGATCACGTTGTTGGGTCTGTCGTCTAGTTGCACTGCCGCAAAGGTAGGATGGCGCGTGCCATCGGCCCGATACCGTATGACCTGGACTTCATGCAGACTCATCACTTGCGCGACTAACCAATCCCCGCTGCCGTCAGCCGTCTTCGCCAACGCCACTATGCGACTGGCAGGGTCGACGAGTGGCCGCGGCGAGTCGAAATCCAAGGCGCCACTTGGCTTGATTCGTACGATCGGAAAAGGTTCAGTAAAATTCGGGAAGAAGCAGACGGCGAGCAGATCTCCGCTGCCATCTTCAACAGGGACTACGAGATCAATGCGTGAGTCAAGCGAGTCTCCCACACCTGTGTCGAAAGCCGGATCGAGTGTCCCATCTCCGCGGAGCCGGAGCAGCAGATGGGACAGCCATATGCTCGGTCCAGCCCGTCGAAAGGTCGCAATGTATATCCCTCCACTGCCATCATTCGCAGGAACGATCCGAAAGACCTGTACGGGCGAAGCTCTCGAATCAAACGCAGTATCCAGGCTGCCGTCGGAATTGAGCCGTACGACGGGGCCCGCCAGGGCGCCGTTGTAGCGGCCCTCCACGGCGACATAGATACGACCGGACTTATCGCCCACTGGAGCGAGGCTTCGTACTACTGGTTTAAAGCTCGGGTTAGAGGGGACAGCATCCAATTCCACCGTGATCGAGGCCAGGGCAAAGGTTGGATCGATGGTGCCATCCGAATTGACTCTCCGGATATGACCAAGACTGGGATTGGAGAATCCGGGCTGCGCCACCACATAATCCCCCACGTAGAGATCGCCGCTGCCATCATCGGCTAATGCCATACTGGAAATACTCCCCTTAATAGAATCTGTCAGGACAAAGTTTGGGTTGAGGCTTCCGTTGGGGCGCAGCCGAACGATCGGTCTCACCACCTGATTGCCATAGGTCGTGAAATCGCCGGACACGTATACATCGCCGCTGCCATCTTGAATCGGGAGAATCTGGGTCACCGATTCATTGAATCCTCTGGCCTGATTAAATCCTGCTCCTATGTTCCTGGTGGTCGTCGAAGGGCTCCCCTCCGTCCCCCCGTTGCTTCCGCATCCCGACCAACCCAGAAGGATCAGTGAGCAGACAAACATTGCTGGCATTATTCGTTTCATGGATGTAGTGACACGGGTGGCTGGAGTCCAACGACGTATTGTAAAAACATTCCCGATGGAATCAGGCTAGGAAGAACCCGAGCCGAAACAGAGTGGAGGATTCTGTCGTCCAGACGCAGCGGGAGCAGGCCACAAACTTCTTGATAGACTTGAGCCTGCTGTTGCACAATGCATCGCCGTAACATTTCACGACCGTATCCCGCCATCTCACGGCACTCGAGATTGTGCTGACGTAACCACCTCTACCGAGAGACGTTTTCTAGTGAACCCCTTCCTTCGTGAAAACCGAGTCGTGATCGTCTCTCCATTTCCCTGAACGCGCGCTATGACAGACACCGGTTCCGACCACCATGTTTCTTTGCTTCGCACACTGAGTCTCCTTCTGTTGGGCATCGTCCTATTCCTCGCGGGATTGGTGTTGTATCTTCAAACCTCGCACGCGTTCCAGAACATCATTCTTCCTCTTGTGGCGGCACGTGTACCTGGCGACCTTCGAATCAATAACGGGTCGCTTACTTTCCCTGCCACGCTCGAATTAACAGGAGTCTCCTATCAACAACCGGAAAGAGGGCAGTCTCTACAGATCGACAAGCTTCACGTTCGGATTTCCGTCATGGCGTGGTTACGTGAACACCTTCTCTTTATCGAGGAACTCGATGTTGAGAACGGCAACCTGCACCTGAGCTTGGGGATGACGAGACCTCCGCAACAAGGAGACACGACAGTGGCGACGGCGGGAGAGACCACGGTGATGATTCCTATTGCCGTTCAACACGCGCGTGTGAATCACGTCGCGTTATCGATTCAAACAAGCGGCAATGAATTCACGGTCCGAGATCTCAAGCTCGCTATCGACGATGTCGTGCCTGGTCGGACCGGAACCATCGATCTGCGGAGCGAAGTGCTTGTGAACCGTTCGGCTGACCAGAGCCGTTGGGCGGGTGCGCTCCTCTTGACCGGCACTCTTGACGAAACCTCCGACGGCCGGCAGTGGAAGTGGACTGTGTCACATGCACTGACAGTTCGGGAGTGGCCTGGGCAGGGCGTCATAGCCGACTCTAAACAGATCACACTCGATCAGACGATGTCAGGTCGCTATGACGTGGTTCAAGCAACTGTGTATGCCGACTCATCCGTGACTCTACGGCAAGGGGAGACAGCCCTCGGCGACGTGTCTCTTACGCTCACGCAAACCGAATCACCCGACGGCACGATCATGGACGTTGGGGTGAAGTTGCAAAAAGTGACCGATGAAGCACTGAATCTTGTTCTCGGCAACGACGAAGCGTTTCGTCTTCATTCGTCCAAGGTGAGCGGCGACGTGACGATTCATGCGATAGGAGAACGGTACGATATCCGTTCCGTATTCACCGGCCAGCAGCTGCAGGCGGCTTCGGATCATGGCACAACTCCCCCGGTAGATGTTGACGTGGCTCAGGCGGGAATATTCGATCTCGGCTCTCATGATATGACCTTGGATATATTCGACCTACGAGTTGCGGAGAGAGAGCACGTCCTGTTGGCGGGAGAACTACAACATGCGTTGACGATCAATCTTGGCATGGAGAACGCCGCAGTCAAGGGAATCGCCAGTCAGAAGGTCTCTCAGCCCGATTGGTTGCTCACGATCAACGAGATCGGCGTTGCAGATCTTCGCCAATGGTGCGATGCCTTCGGTTGGAAGGGGTTGCACAGTGTCCGCAAGGGACAGATGAATGGCACGGTCGCTCTTATCGGCCGTCAGAATGGAACGGAGATAGATGTGAGTGCCCACTTCATGATTTCGGACGTAAGGATGGTCAGAAGAGAGGTGCACACCGACAGCACATCATTGACATTCGCGCATGACATCCAGGGAACAGTCACGAATCTGACTTCTCTTCGTATGGATTCCTGGATCGTCACAGCCTCGGCACACGATCGATCTGTCGGGGTATTACGGTTATCCGGAATTGTAGACCTGAGGGCGCCTTCGAGAGACCCGAGGCTAGAGGGATCGCTGACATTGACGAGTTTGCCTGGTGAAGTGTGGAATCCAATGCTGGCTCTCTGGAGCGACGCACGCATCAACAGAGGCCTCTTCAACGGGACGATGGGAATCAAGTTGGCCGGCGACCTTCTCAGTTGGGAGATAGACCTTCGTGGGAATCAGATCAGCTTCCGGCTTTCTGAATTGCGTCACGCGACGGCTCCGCTTGATCTTGTCGTGAGACAATCCGGCAGCTTCGAGCATACCACCGGTGTTCTTCGTCTGGACAAAGTGAGTGTGGCAGAGCTCGATCGATCGCGAACCGTCATCACTGCCGCATTGAACAAACCTGTTCGCTTCGCCATTCCTGGAAAGGCAGCAGGTGGGAAGACGCTTCAACTAGATAGTCAAGACGCGGTTTTCACGGTGCAAGCACACCATCTTGGAATCGACCAGCTAGGACCGCGAATGGCGGTCTGGGGAATTTCAGCGTTGAACGGGGTGAGGACCGGCATTATTGACGGACGTTGGATCGTACAGGCCCAGGGAGATACTGGCGCCCTGTCGGTTGCCGGGACTTTCGATGTCACGAACCTGCGCCTTGATGCAGGAGCCTTACGAATCGGCATCCCTGTACGCATTCGCAGCAGGATCGCTGCCACGATCACGAAGTTCTCTCATATTCAGGTGGAAGTGCTGAGCGTAGAGGCCCTGGCGGGGCGAAGTCTGATCGCGAAGGTGAAACTCACCGGTCAAACCAATGTGGACGATGGTTCCACGGATCTTGCAGCCACATTCAATACCGGCAGTATCGCAACACTACTCGACCGGATTGGATTACTCGACGAACGGCAACGCACCGTGTTCACAGGAGGCCAGGTGTCTGCTAAAGGATATCTGAAGGGGCATGGCCACCAGCATCCCGTCTCAGCACAGGGTACGATCTCTGTACATGATCTTCGGTTCCAACCGTTGCAGGATCATTTCCTTACATATTCGTTTCTCACAGAAGGGACCGCGCAACTGAATGCGGGTCGGACTGATATCGAGATCAACAAGATCGGCATGACCCTGAAGTCACAAGGGAAACCGGCTGGAACGTTCACTTTTGCGGGAACATGGCCGATTGCGGCATCCAAACAGGGCGGCGCCGTCACCGTCGTGGCCAAAGACTTGGACACTGCACCGCTTATGGATCTATTCGGCGTATTTCCTGGTCGGGAGCAGGGTCCCTTACCGGTCAGCGCCGATGTCGCCATCACTCGGGACTCCGTCATGGGAGGTGTTGTCGTTCGAGGCCAGGAAACCCTAGGGCCGATTCGTGTCGCACGGAAAGCTGAGGGCGGAAATCTTCATCAGGCCACCCTTCGCATTGAGCATGATCTGAGCCGGCAGGATGATGAAATCCGTTTAAAGGTTCTGACCGTAACCGCCGATCGTCCAGGTGGCAGGCCTGATCACATGACTGCCGGCGGCATTGTGAAGATGAGCGGGAAGCCAGGCACACAAATCAACGCGGAAATCGCCTCACTCGATGCCGCCTGGTACTCGGCGTTGTTCTCAAAACCTGAGCCAGGATTTCAAACGAGTACGAATCAGGAACAGAAAGATGGAGAAGGTAAATCAACACAGTCGAACAGGCTTGCGTTTCCTATGAATTTTAATGCTGACCTATCGATAGGATCTCTGTCCTACAACCAACTGATGATTGGGCCGGGACGAGTCATCGCGAAAGGAATCGGTGAGCAGTTGGAGATCAAGATGGAGCCGACGATCATGGCGGGTGGGCGGGTGAACGCCACAACGACGCTCGCGCGGCAAGGCACTCGGATGCAACTGACCTGGTCTGGTACAGGCCAAGGGTTGAATGTCGAATCCATTATGCAAGCAGCGCAACCAGGGCGGGAAGCTGTCCTGAAAGGAACAGCGTCGTTTGTAACTTCAGGGTCAAGGCCTCTCAACGAAGAATCTTTCAGAGCGCGTGCCTCAGGAACGTTTGATTTCACCGTTATGGACGGCCAAGTGCTTCACTCTCCACTGTTTCAATTTCTGGCGAAGTACACGCACCTCAGTGAACTCGAACAGATGGGATTTGATGCTTTTCAGGGAAACATGCGCCTGGAAGACGGATGGATTCATGGCGATTCTTTGGCCATCACTGGATCTCTTGCCTCGCTGGAGGGGAACGCGTCGGTCTCGCCTGACGACATGGCCGACGGTCGCATTTTTGTGAAAATCGGTCCATCGCTTGCGAAAAAGATCAACATCCCTTGCATGTCGGCGCTTCTCAAAACGCCTGACGAATTTACGGCGCTTCCGGTTGCTATCCGGATCAACGGATCCAGAGAAAATCCTACGTTTAGCCCGGACAGTGCGGCATGGAATTATGCCAAAGGCGGGCTTATCTCCGTGGCAGACGCGATGAAGAACCTGGTTCGAGGCTGTCGCGAGGATCGTCAGGAGGAACGTGCACAGTGAGTCGAGAGGAGGTATAACGCCGACATCTGCGATCGACGAAGAAGCCGCCTTTAATCGGACGCTGTCTACAGCACGGACGAGACCCAACTATGTGCCGGAATAGCCAGCAAGGGGCAAGTGCACTGCCGGAGCACTTGTTCACTATGGCTGCCTCGCAGGGCGTCGAGAAAGCCGTTGTGGCCTTCGGTGGACATGACAATGAGGTCAGCATCTGTTGCGCGAGTGGTCTGCAGAATGACTTCAATAATGTCGCCATCCTGTGACAATTTGGTCCATTCCCATCCCGGCAGCTCCGGACAGTCGAGTTCCGGCATGGAACTGCCGTCGCCCACGTGGAGGAGAGTAAACCGGCCGGTAGGACAATTGAGCTGCTGCGCCATACGGACGGCGGCCTGAATCGCAGGCTGCGCGTTCGGAACTTGGGCGACAGGGATGAGGATGTTTTTAAGTGATACGCCCCCGTCCTCAAGCGACACGAACCCCTTCACACCCGCGGGAACGAAGAGCGTCATTTGGCGCGATTTCCTAGCCAGCGGTTGGGCGACGGATTTCTCCTCCCACAAGCCTCGCCCTTTGTCCTGATGGGTCGCGAGGACAATCAGGTTGGTGGGGTGCTGCTCAAGAAACCCCACCACCGATTTCACTGGATCCTTGTCTTTGGTCATAACTTTTCGGACATTGATCCCCAACTCAAGCACAGCGGACCTGGGGCTGTTCTTCGGAAGCAATCCCCACCGCTCAAGTGTCTGCCGCATACCAGGGAACTCCATCCAATCCTGCTCATCGGGGGTCGACACGTGGAGCATGGTAAGCGTGGCCTTGGCAATCAACGCTGCCTTGAGGGCATGAGCGAAGGCGATGTCGCTTTCCGGGGTAAAGTCTGTGGGATGAAACACATGCTGGAGAATGGGTATTTTCAGAGACGTCTCGTTCATTGGCGGCTTCTTCGGTTAGACCAGTAACTTATAACACACGAACGATCGGGAAGTCATAAATCGTGATCTCGTCTGTCCGAAGGCCTTGGGGCTTCATCATGCAAAAGGGCCCGCTTAAATTTTCACGCTCGCCGCTCACATTGTGGTTTAGTTCTCGTCTTTGAGTCAATCGACAGATGCCGATTCTTGACAGTTGTCTCCGATAGGGACTAGGTATTTATTGCGGGCAGGTGGCGACTGATCCTCGAAGGTGCCCAGGTGCCGCGATGGAGCAGGAAATCTTGCAAGAGGTGAATTCCCACGTCGATGTACTTGACTGATGAACAGACTCGGGTTGAAGGCAATTTCCTGACTGCTGTTTTCGAAGGAGGCATGTGATGCGAGTTTCGAAACAGATTTCCCGCCGGGAGTTCATGCGGCTCTCCGCACTGGCGGCTGGGGCGGCGAGCCTCGCCCTGTCTGCGACAGGGCGGGCAGCCGACCTGCCGGCGACAGGACGAGACGCGGATTCGGTGCTGGCCCAGTTGTTCGAGGGCAACAAGCGGTTCATGAAGGGGGATCTCGCTCATCCGCGCCGGAAGCCGGATGACTTTGTGCCACTCGCGGAGGGTCAGGCCCCCCTCGCCGTTATCGTCGGCTGTGCGGACTCGCGGGTGGCGCCCGAGCTGATCTTCGATCAGGGGATGGGGGACCTCTTCGTGGTCCGTGTGGCCGGGAACGTGATTTCAGGCACGGGCGCCTCCTTGAAGGGGAGCATCGAGTATGCCGTCGCGGAACTCGGCGTGCGGTTGATCGTGGTGCTGGGTCATAGCCAATGCGGCGCGGTCAAGGCAGCCATCAAGCACATTGACGCTAATGACGTCCTGCCCGGTTCCATCGGCGGCCTTGTCGAACTCATCAAGCCGGCGGTGATCGCGGTGAAGGGCAAACCCGGTAACGTGCTCGACAACGCTATCAAAGCCAACGTGGAGCAGGGCGTGGAACGGCTCAAGCGCTTGGAGCCCATCCTGTCTGATTCAGTCAAGAAGGGAGCGCTGAAGGTCGTCGGCGCCGTCTACGATTTACGCAGTGGCAAGGTCACGGCGTTCGGGTGATGGGCTCTTCGGCGTAGGGAGTTTGCGGAAGTCCTGCGATCGTAGGAACAGAGGATTTTGCATGATGGGCTACGGCGCAACAGGATGGCAGAGTCCTTCCGTGCGGCTGAAGGTGGTCAGGACGCCGAAATGGTCGGATGCAGGAAACCCCTCTTCGTTGGTCTCCGTGCCAAACAGTTCCTGCCTGACACAGTACTCGGGGAAGAACGATTCGATCCACAGGTAGTCGATACGCCGCGGCCGCTGCGCTTCTGATTGGTAGGCGTCCTCGGCTTTTGCCGCCAGCTCCTGAGGCAGGTCGCTGAATAGGCGCTTGATCTGCGCCGGAAGTCCGGGCTTTTCTCCCTCTTGTATCCAGCGGTTCTGTCGCGGGTCAGCGGTGTAGAGTTCACGTTGTCCGGGCGTTAAGGTAAAGGCATCAGTGAGCCTCAAGAGCCTCGCCTCCACGTATTCCGGAAAATCGGACTCGAAATTGAAATCCCCACCCATGGCGAAGCCCGCATAGACACCGTTTCGGCGAAACTGTCTCAACGTGCGAGTGATCAGGTCAAGCTCGCCGATTCGGCGGAGACGCGAGTGGTCGATCTCCCACCGGAAGTTCGGGTAGCGAGCAAGGTATCCGGCCAGATGTTTCCGCTCGAGTCCCTCCAGGAAGATTGCACCCGACTCAAAAGCGGAATGCAAATGGGTGCTGGTGACCAGATAGTGTTGTCCCGTTTCCGGGATGGTGATATCGCCGATCAGCGCATAGCGGAGTTCCTCGAGCTGCAGACCGGACAAGCTGTCGCATCGGCCGAGGTCACCGCTGAGCTTGAGACCGGCGAGCTTGCGCAGGCGCAATTCGCGCCGCGCGAGGATGACCAGGCCGTTGTTGAGTCCCGGAATCAGCGCCCTGTTTCCGCGGACCCGTATCCCGCAGGCGTCGACCTGATGGATGGCGTCATATTCCAGCCCTAACTCGGCAAGCTCCTGGACGTAGAGGTCCGCACGAGCGGGGAGCGGATTCACCTCTTGGAGGAACACGACGTCCGGCCGCGCCTTGCTGATGAGCACCGCCTGAAATTTCAGGCGAGCCTGATTGATCTCCGGACTTTCGGCCGGCGTGACCCAGAATTCGCCGGTGCTGAGACCATGCCAGGCATTATAGGTCAGGATCCGGAATGTCTCCGGCCCGGCTCCAGCCGCGGGGACCAGCACTCCTTCCTGATATAAGGAGAAAGACGGGGCGCAGGCAAAAAGGAGACATGAAAGGATCGCTGTCAGCGGCGAGTTGATGACCGATTTCATGGCCGGGCCTCCAAATCACTGGCGCTGAGATCGGTGAGGGTCTTGAGCAGCCGGTCCGAGTACCACTGCTCGACTTGGCCCTGTCTCAACTCCTGGATATCGACAGGGCGTCCGTAGTAGAGCTCGTTAGCGCCTTCTCTGACCAGGACCATGGTGGCACCCGCCGCGACTCCTGCGAAGAAGCCGGTCGGAGAACCCACGGTGACAAACCCCCCGCCCGACGTGACATCGAGCGATCCGCTCAGTCCGCCGCCGTACCGGCCGGCTCCGAACGTTCCACTGACGCCGAGCATGAATGCTCCGTCCACCATTTCCTCGACCGCCCGATCATCGGTCGCGAGCGCCACGATTTCGGCCTGCATGGCTCCGATCTGCAGGCCGAAACTAAGGCCTGTAATACGGTAGAAGACCGGCTGACTCCAGCGGCCGGTGGCGGAGTTTCTGACGAGGACGATGCCGGTTCCCCATGATGCCCCGAAGATGTATCCAGCCCTCGTGACCTGCGGCGCAATGAAGACTGCCCGGGCATTTCTGGCGCGATCCCGGAACCACGCCATGTCCGGGTTCCCGATGAAGCGGGCGAAGGTGAGTCGCGATTCATCGACGAGCGCTTCGAGCTCTGTGAGATCCGCCGCTCTACCGGAGATCGGCCAGATAACCAGCAGACAGGCCGTGAGGACGACCCTACTGCAGGTCCCGTGAAGAGCTCGAACCAATTCTCCAACATGCCGGAGCATTGGGGACCACGCAGGCAAGAGTGACGGTAGTCGTGATTAGGAGTATGCTTTTTCTCCTAGTAAAGCTGGAGACAATAGCCGTTGTCTCGTTCAAATCACAGGGTTCATTTTCTGGCGAAATCAGGCTCCATTATATACAAGCGAGCGGGCATTCAGGCGAAGGCAGGAAATTGACAGTTCACGCGATTGCACCGAAGCGAGGGGGTGGTTCAGGATATAGTCGACGGGCTATCCTTTGCTCGAAGGCGACCTCCGTTCCACGTAATGTGAGGATGGCTTGTTCGACCGTATACCGCATAGTTGATGCGTGGCATACGTGTCTCAGTCCGGCGAGGTCAGGAAGTTCCTAAAATGCATAGATGGTCGCGTAGACGTATGCCAGGTTATAGCCGAAATCGACGCTGAACCCTTGATTCCCACTCCCGTTCAACCCCGCAGTCAACCGGTCGTATGCCGCGCCCATCGCGAAGTGTTGGTGGAGCCGATACTCAAGGCCGGCGTAGAACTCAAACATCGATCCCGTGTATTGGCCGATACTCAGGTAGAAAAAATCGAAGCGGGTTTGAGCCTGTAACTTCGGCGTGATGTTGTAGTTCGCAATGAAACCGATCGACGGAAGCGGAAGCGTGACTTGTTCATTCACAACGGTCCCCGAACCAGCCGTATTGTTAATGCTGCCTTGCCCTGCGAAATTAAAATTGGTTTTCATCACATAAAGCCCCGGCGAGAGCCCAAGCTCGACCTTATCGTTTCGGTAGAACGAATAATTGTAGAGCAACCGGTAGGTATTGAAACTGAGGCCAGTTTGGGTCGTTGCACCGGCACCGATAGTTTGATCGTTGATGATAATATCCTGGTTGAGAGATTTTTCTCCGCTCAAGCCGACCCGATACCAGGAAAATCCAACAGCATGACGGTCATTGAACCGGTAGAGGCCATCCACGCGAAAGGCATCGGTGCTGGTGTCTCCGCCCAACGTATTGGTGAAGTCCACCGTTGTGCCGATCCCTAATACAGGGCCACCGACTGCTACATTGGCAGTGGCTCCGAAGACATAGGCCCACCCGCCTCGGAGCATCAATTTGTCTTTCATTTCGGCGGGCGGCGTCTCCTCGCCGTAGACGATCGAAGAACCCATGCCCGGGGCGCCCAAGGCCAGAGCCGCAAGGAGAGGCAGAAGAGGGAATTGCATAAATCGGTGACGTAGTGACTTGGTGATGCTAGTTCGTCGCATGAACTTCTCCCTTATTTCGATTCGGTATCTTATTCAAACCCATATACAACTCTACGTCTTCTTCAGCTTTGTGAATTTCGATCCTTCGAACGTCAGGTTATACATCAAGCCCTTTTGACCGAAGATGAATCCCACGATCGGGTCTTTTAGCTTCGTCGTATCGATGGCGCCTCCGGCTCCCAAGGTGACCAAGGCAACGGAACCGTCCACCCCCGCCTTCCATCCTTCGCTTTCTCGAAACTGCTTCAGCGCGTCGGCATCCAGAAACACCACGACGATCGTTTTCATCTGACCCCCGGCTTGTAAGCCGACCGACCCAGCCGCCGTACTATAGTAGTCCACTGTCTTACCGGCGATCCGGAGCGCGCCTTCTCCATACTCTCCCCCGATGCCAAGGCCGGCCTTGATCACTGATGGGAACACCAGTACGCCCTTGCTGCTCGCGAGGAAATTCTTGCCGTTTGCCACTTCTTTCTCGAAACGCACCAGCGCTTCATCCACACCGACGTCAATTTCACGAGACGTAGCGGCCGAGGCGGGAGTGGACAGCCATCCACTCAAGACGCCGAGTGTCGCCACAAGGGCAGCGATGAGCCGGACCCCACTGGGTAGGTTGTAGAGTAGTCGAGTCATGATCATACCCTCCTTGGTAAAGAGACGGTGTGGATCTGGACGGCGATGTGGATAGCGTGGTGGTTAGGATGAGTCGTGAAGGCCATAAAAGCCTCGTGAGGTGGGCTATTCTAGGAAGGAACGAGGGATGATGCAAGTGGAAGGAAGGATCGGAGTCTAAAAAAATCAGCTGAGGTCTAGCAGAGGATTGTGGGGCAGGAGACTCGAATTGAACGATCAACTCCTCGCCTTTTGAGCCCTAGCATCCATGTATTGGGTGCATTGTCATATCCACGCTTCTTTTGACGACTCATGACCCTCTTGTTACTATGAGACGCGGGTTATCACAGAACAACCAATGGAAGCATGACGATGCCGCCCAATAGCTGGAAAAGTCGAATAAGTGGTTTCTATCTGCTTATTGCGAGCTTGATCTTTAGCGTGACCGTGGGGTATGCGGGCGCTCCGGAGCAGGTCCCCATACAGGCCCTGCTCTCTGCTCAAGCGGCATCGTATCAAAAACATCAGGTGACGCTGGTAGGTGTGGCCAGAGACATTGTGATCGCGCCACCTTATCTGCTCCCGAAGTGTGGCCGCCTTCTGTATGGACAAGCCACGTTCATGCTCGATGATGGGACTGGTTCCCTTCCCGTTGACGTGTTTGGCAGTTGTGTCGGACCCAAGGCGATCGATGAACTTCCTCAAAATGGAAACCGCGTGCGCGTGACTGCGGTCGTCGAAGTGATGGCGACCGACTCACCCAGACGGGTCCGTGCCCGCGCGACCGAGATTCAGATCCTCGATCAGAACCCAGGCCCTTGAAGAATGAATGGGTTCATTTGGTCGGGGGATAGTTTTCGAATGCCTTGGCGACTCCCTTGTCGACCATTTCAAAATTCTTCTCCAAGCTGTCTCCCACCGTTTCCGTGATCACGGCCTGCCACACCATCTTCTTTTTCGATGATTCAGCCAGATTCACCAGCAAGGTGGCTTCCTTATACTTATCGGCTTCGTTCACGCCGAATGCCAGGTGTACCAGCAGGTCTGGACGGTCTTCCAAGCCGACTTGCCTGAGCCCTTTAGCGGCCAGTTGCTTGTTGACGATCTCTTTGATCCGCATCCTCAAAGGCGATTTGTTGTCAGAGGCCCCGATCGTTAGCCCTCTGTCCGTCATCCCCGAATGAGCAAACGTCTGAAACGAAGAGAACTCGGCGGACCGATCGAAATCTGTGAGCACTTTGATCTCATACGCCTTTGAGCAGCCTCCGGCAGTGAGCAGTCCCAGCGCCAGCCACAGGATCAGGAATCTGATGTTCACGATGTGCCTCCTTCCCACTATGAGGGTCTTACGCAGAATCTAGCCCCAGAACATACGCCAAGCTAACTTGTGGACACCAGCATCAAAGCCCAAAGAAAAATTGCCAACTTTTCTCCCGACCCGGAGTGAGGCTCCGCATCAGGGCTTCGACTATGACAATCGGAAGATACAACGTGCCAGATCTACTGTTCGGTGGATTTCGGTATCTGTGACTCTATTGGTTCGGCTATTCTTCCGGCCATTCCCTCGGGTGCATGCGCATTTCCTGCAGCGCCAGGAGACCACCCTCCTCCAAGAGCCTTGTAGAGCTGAATGACGGACGTCAGTTGACTACGCCGCGTTCGGGCTAATGAAAGTTCAGATTCAAACAGACTACGCTGGGCCGTCAGTACGTCAAGGTAACTGGCTCGCCCTCCTTGATAGCGAAAATCGGCCAGCGTAAGAGCGGACTGCAAGGATGCGACCTGCTGCTCTTGGGCGAGCCGTTGTTCGCCGGTCTTCTGGACAGTAATCAGTGCATCTTCCACTTCCATGAAGGCAGTCAACACGGTTTTTCTATATTGGGCCACAGCTGCCTGGGCCTGGGCCTCCGTCGCCTTCGCTTGGTAGCCTAATGCCGATGCGTTAAAGAGTGGGCCGCTCAGAGAGGCGGCTCCTTTGAGAGTGGCAAAAGGCCCAAAGGCGGCCCCAGAGATTTCAAGCCCGGCTCCACCGATTGCGCCAGTCAGTGCCAATTGCGGGAACCGGACTGCCTGGGCTACGCCGATGTTGGCCGTCGCCGCTGCCAGGTCTTGCTCGACCTTCAAAATGTCTGGGCGCCGTTGAAGCAGATCAGACGGTAGTCCAGGCGGGACAGCAGGAGGAATGAGTTGTTCGGTGAGGTGGAGTCCTCGAGCAGTCTCCGACGGTCTCCGGCCGAGCAGGATGCTGAGGCGGTTTTCGACTTTGACGACTTGACGCTCGAGATCTGCCAGCTGCGCCGCAGCCCCTGCGCGTTCCGCTTGGAACCGATCGAGGTCGAGCTTCGGAATGGTCCCGTGCTTGAACCGGAGCTCGGACAGCCTGACCGAGTCCTCCCAGGACTTGAGGGTGCGCTTGGTAATCTCCACTTCGTAATCCAATCCCCTGAGATCGAAATACGCCTCGGCCACGTTGCTGACCAATCCGAGGATCACCGCGCGTTGATTCTCCGACTTCGACAACAATTGGGCCCGAGCGGCCTCGATCGACCGTCGGATGCGGCCCCAGAGATCAACTTCCCATTTGAGCCCGACATCAGCGGCTCCGTACAAGAGGTTCAACCCGCCGTCTCTGCCTCCTATTGGAACGGCGCCCGGACCGATTGGAAACGCATTGTTGTTCGTATTCCGAAAACCGAACGCTATCCCTGAGTAATCCAGCGATGGGACGAGATCGAACTTGGCGATCATGAGCTGAGCCTGAAACTCTTCGATATTGGCGGCGGCAATCTGTAGATCCAGGTTTTCCTGGAGTGCGATGCGGACCAATCGCTGAAGCTGCGGATCTTTCAGTAACTCCCACCAGGGTAGATTGGCAATCGACTCTGCGGTTGACGGTGAGACTCGCCAGGAATCAGCCTTTGGGGTTTCGGGGCGGGTGTAATCGGGACCCATCTTGCACGCGGTCAGCAATAATGCCACACCTGTGAACACCACCATTATATATAGGCGAACATTCACAGACCATGCTGCGTGGTGCGCGCGACATGCGCGAAAGGCACGATCTGAAGTTCGAAGTTCAGGGTTCGAAGTTCCAAAAACCTTGACCTTCGTACCTCGAACCGCCGTCCGTCTCGCCTCCTCACGCCCCTCTCGCTCCCCTTTCATCTCAGCGCCCTCCTCCGTTGCTTCCGCCTTCAGGTACGGTGGTCGGCGTCAGTGCCTGTCGTGGCGTCGGAAGGGAAAATTCCCCATCGCCGGTCTTTCTGAGACCCCCTGGTGCAGACCCACCCGGTGTTGGCGTGCCGTGTTGCCCGCCACGGTGCGTCAAGCTTTCGACGACGTAGAAGCAGACCGGAATCAGGAAGATGGCGACGAGGCTGGCCGCCAGCATCCCGCCAAGGACGGTGAGCCCAAGAAGGATTCTCCCATGCGCTCCGGCTCCGGAAGCCAACACGAGCGGGACAACACCGAGGATGAACGCAAACGCCGTCATGAGGATGGGGCGGAGACGCAGTTTGGCTCCTGCCAGCGCCGCATCCGTGAGGGATTTTCCTCTCTCATACTCCACCTTTGCGAACTCCACGATGAGGATCGCATTCTTGGCTGCCAAACCAATCAGCATCACAAGTCCTATCTGAGTAAAGACGTCGTTCTCACTGGATTGAGGCGCCACCAGTTTGAACAGCCACAACGTCCCGAGCGCGCCGAGGACGGCGATCGGCGTGCCGAGGAGTACGCTGAACGGCAAGGCCCAGCTCTCATACTGTGCGGCGAGAATCAGGAACACAAATAACAGGGAGAAACCGAAAATCACGCCGGCTGGTATCCCTTCCGAGGCCGCCTTCTCTTGGAACGACATACCCATGTAGTCGTATCCCATGCCGCTCGGCATCGTGGATCTGTACACCTCCTCCAACGCCTGCATCACCTGCCCTGAACTGAAGCCAGGTGACGCCCCCACGAGCAACTGCGCAGAGCGATACTCGTTGTACCGCATGGTGAACTCTGGGCCGTGGAAGGTTTCCATCGTCACCAGCGAGCTCAGCGGGACCATATCGCCGTTGGCGTTGCGCACATAGAATTGTCCGACGTTTTCTGCTTGGGTGCGGAACTCTCCTTCAGCCTGTACATAGACCTGCCAGACACGCCCGAAGCGATTGAAGAAGTTCACCATCACCCCGCCCATGAAAGACTGGAGCGTCTGATAGACATCAGAAAGATTCACTCCCTGTTTCAGCACTTTGTCGCGATCCACTCTGGCAAACACCTGGGGAACGTCGGGAATGAAGGTCGTATCGATCCGGGAGATCTCCGGACGCTTGCGAGCCGCATCCATAAACGTTTCTGTGTTCTCTGCGAGGAATCTGTTGTCCTTACCCATCCGGTCTTCCAGGATAAAGGTCACGCCGCCTGAGGTGCCGACGCCGGGAATGGCAGGCGGTGGAAAGAGGAAGGCGTTCGCCTCGGGCAACGCGGCGAGCTGCGCATTGACGTTCTTGAAAATCGAGGGGAGCTTTTCTTCGGCTTTGGTACGTTCGTGCCACGATTTGAGCGTGACGAAAAAGAATGCGTTGTACGTGGTACTGACGGTACTCAGCAGACTGAATCCGACGACTGTTGTGGCATATTGCACGCCTGGCGTATTGGTCAGGATGGCTTCAATCTTTTTGCAGATTTCGTCCGTGCGTTGAAGTGACGAGGCATTCGGCAGCTGGACGTTTAAATACACATACCCCTGATCTTCAGTTGGGATGAAACCGTTGGGGAGTTGTGTGCCGAGCCAGCCGGCCGCGACGGTGGCCGCAACCAGGAAAAGCATCGAACGGCCGGCCTTGCGAATTAAATGACCGCAGCCCGTCACATAACCGTCCGTCGCACGCCCAAACCACCGGTTGAACCAACCGAAGAATGCGCCCAGCGGCCCCCTGGCCGGTCGTTTGGGTCGTAGCAAGAGGGCTGCCAGCGCGGGACTAAGGGTCAGTGCGTTGAAAGCCGAAATGACGGTAGATACGGCGATGGTCACGGCGAACTGTTGGTACAACCGACCGGTGATGCCGGGTATGAAGGCCGTCGGAACAAACACAGCCACGAGAATTAGCGCAATGGCGATCACGGGCCCCGACACTTCTTCCATGGCCTTGAGGCTCGCTTCTTTAGGCGACAGGCCGTGCTCGATGTGATGCTCCACAGCCTCGACCACCACAATTGCATCGTCGACAACCAAACCGATGGCGAGCACGAGGCCAAACAGCGACAGCGTGTTGATCGAGAACCCGAGCACCGGGAAGAGTGCAAACGTGCCAATCAGCGAGACCGGCACGGCTAGGAAAGGAATCAACGTGGCGCGCCAGCCTTGGAGGAAGAGATAGACGACGAGGATCACGAGGACCAGCGCCTCGAAGAGGGTGTGCACAATTTCTTTGATACCTTCCCGGACCGCCTGCGTCGTATCGAGGGAGGTGACATAGTCGAGGTCGCCGGGGAAGCGCTCTTTCATCTCTTCCATCAGCTTCGTGGCGGCATCCATTGTCTGGATCGCATTCGATCCCGGGAGCTGGTAAATGGCAATAATGGCGGAGGGTTTCCCGTTCATCCGGCCGATCATGTTGTACATCTGCGAGCCTAATTCGACGCGCGCCACGTCCTTCAACCGGACCATGGATCCGTCCTGGTTCGCGCGGATCACGATATTCCCGAATTCCTCTTCCGTCTCCAAACGGCCTTGAGCGCGGACGCTATAGGTGAACTCCTGTCCGGCGGGAACCGGCTCAGCGCCGATCTGACCAGCCGGGTTCACGGTGTTCTGGGCCTTGATGGCGCTGAGAATCTCCGGCATTGTGATCCCCAGCTTCGCGAGCTGGTCCGGCCGCACCCAGAAGCGCATCGCATACTGGCCTGCGCCGAATATCTGCACCTGGCCGAGGCCAGGGACTCGGGTCATGGGATCGTTGATATTGACATAGGCATAGTTGGCCAGAAACGTGGCGTCATAGGTGCCGTTCGGAGAATAGAGCGAGAACAATGCGAGCGGACTGGTCGTGGATTTTTTGATGGCCACGCCGAAATTTTTTACCTCAGACGGCAGCTGGGATTCGGCCTGAGCGTAGCGCATTTGCGCCAGGATCTGATCGTCGTTCGGTCTCGTGTTGATGTCAAAATTCACGCGCAACGTCATTTGGCCGTTGTTTGCGTTCACCGAGGACATGTAGATCATGTTGTCTACCCCGCTCATCATCTGCTCGATAGGGGTGGCAACCGACTTTTCGAGGGTGACCGCATCCGCGCCGACATAGGTGGCCTGCAGCATAATCTCCGGGGGCGCGATGTTCGGAAACTCTGCGATGGGAAGCTGGACCATTGCGACGACGCCGAGAATGACCATGATGATCGAAATCACCATCGCGACAATCGGACGATTGATGAAGAATTTTGCCATAGAGACGAAGGGAGCGAATCAGCGAACGCAGCGGTGAATCAATGATGTTTTGGTCGCAATTATCCGGCCTGTGCCTCCGCCGGATCCCGGAACGGTTTCGGGCTCACGGTCATACCGGCCTTGAGTTTTTGCAACCCTTCCACGACCACGCGCTCGCCTTGGCGTAGTCCTTGGTCGATGATCCAGAGATTTCCTGCCCGCTGACCGACTTTGACAGGGCGAATGTCCACTTTGTTGTCCGGGGTCACGACCGCCACCTGATAATTTCCCTGCAACTCCGTGACCGCACGCTGGGGAACCAGTAACGCCTTTTCTCTTGTGTTGGTGACCGCGCGCACGCGTGCAAATTGGCCCGGCCTGAGGAGGTTGTTCGGGTTGGGGAAGAGGGCTGCGACGAGAATTGTGCCGGTTTTGACATCCACCTGCCGGTCGACGAGAAAAAACTGTCCTTTGTTTGGATAGACTTTTTCGCCGTCCAGGATCAATTCGAGTGGGGGCCCACCGTACTCCTCTCCCTCGTCTCGTTTCTTATATTGTTGCCCGATCTGCTCTGCAGCCCTGAAATACTCCTGTTCACTCACAGGGAAATAGACTCGAATCGGGTTGAGGGTGGACATCGACGTGACCTCAGTATTGGCATCGATGAGATCGCCGATCTGAGCCTTAGCGATGCCGACCACCCCATCGATCGGCGCGGTAATCCTGGTCCATCCGAGATTGAGTTTGGCCTGTTCGACTGAGGCCTTCGCTGCGGCGGTCGCACCCTTCGCCGCCTCAAAGGCTTGAAGGGAATCGACGAGTTCTTTTTGACTGATCGCCCCCTGCTTCGCAAGCGGAGTGTCTCGTTCGACGTCCAACTTGGATTTCATGAGATAGGCTTGCGCCTTCGCCAAATCACCCTGGGCCTGATCCAGTGCGACCTTGAACTTGCTGGGGTCCAGTTCGAATAGCAAATCGCCTTTCTTGACGAACCCTCCTTCCATATAGTGGCGCTTCAACAGATATCCACTGACCTGAGCACGAATGTGGGCATTGACCGACCCATCCGTTGTGCCGACCCACTCCGAGAAGATCGGGACATCTTTCTGTACAATTTCTACGACTTCTACTTGGGGCAGGGGAGAGGGGGGCGCAGAAGCAGTTTCGTCTTTGCAGTGAACGAGAACGAGCGGCAATAAGATCAACGCCAAGACCGGCGCTGCCTTCGGGCAGCCAAGAAATCTATCGTGCTTGCCCATTGAAGCCTCTGTACGGGGAGAAGCTACATGATACCCTGTCAGATTGCAATGAAGCGACGAATGGCCGGTGACGGAGGAGGGGGCCCTGAAGTGCGAGACATGCGCGTAGAGTGCGACTCGCGTGTCGGTATGACCTAACCCTGTCTGTCGTTTCTTGACCTCATAAACAGGGGAGTGCTAGCATCGCCCTTGTTTGAGCTTGTCTCGTTTGTCTGGGTGAAAATCAGCAAACTGAATAGATCAACGAGATAGACCACGATCGCAAAAAGAGTTCCGTCACACTGACCAGGGCATCGCACCCCAAGCGAGGACCACATGCCCAGCCTTCAATCCGTCAGACGAAAGATCGCGTCCGTTAAGAAAACCCAGAAAATCACGAAAGCCATGAAAATGGTCGCGGCGGCGAAACTCAAACGCACGCAAAACCGTATTCTTGCGGCACGGCCCTATGCTCTGAAGATGCGGGAAACCATCCGTAACCTCAGCCGTCGCGTCAATCGAGAGGCTCACCCGCTGCTCCGTAAACGGGAAAGCGCGCCCCCTCACGTGGTGCTGACGGTCGTGACGAGCGACCGCGGATTGTGCGGCGCGTTTAACACGAATATTCTTCGAACGGCGATTAACTCACTGCAGGAATTGAAGTCTCGAGGTGAAAAGGTTGAGGTGGTGGTCGTCGGTCGGAAAGGCCGTGACTTTTTTCGAAGACGCACCTGGACGGTGCGTCGGGAGGTGGTGGACATCTTCGACAAATTGACATTTGAACACGGGATGGTGATGGGAGAAGAGTTCATGGCCATCGACGACTACGTGGTCGGGCGTATCGATGCGGTCTATGTTATCTACAACGAGTTCAAGAACGTCATGCAGCAACGGGTCGTTGTCGAACGGCTCCTCCCGATCGACTGGATCGTGGAGATCTCCAGCGTGAAAGATCTGGATCAACCAACGGAGGCAACCCCGGGAGCCTATCTGTATGAACCAAGTGAAGACGAGTTGCTCAAGCAGCTTCTGCACAGGAATTTTCATGTCCAAGCGTATCGTATCCTCCTGGAATCCTCGGCTGCCGAACAGGCTGCCCGCATGGCGGCAATGGATGGCGCCACGAGGAACGCAGGTGAACTCATTAACAAACTGACAACCTACTATAATAAGACCAGGCAAGGGGTTATTACCAAGGAGCTCATGGATATTGTCGGCGGAGCCGAAGCGCTCAAGTAAACTCTCTGTCATCGTCCCGCGAATTCGGACTTCAGTAGACTTCTGGAATAAAGCCTCTCTTTTTCATCGTCGCGTGGTCATCGTACCTACCCTTGTTCGATCGCGTGGGAATCTTGATTGTTTCACGCGGCAGCTTTTTGTAATGAATCAGCGACAGCAAATGGGTAATGCAGTTCAATCGCGCGCGTTTCTTGTCATCCGACCTCACGATGTACCACGGCGCATGCTTCGAGTCCGTGGCGTCCAGCATCCTGTCGCGTGCGCGGGAGTAGTCGTACCACCTCTTGCGTGACGGCAGGTCCATGGGACTGAGTTTCCACTGGCGCAGCGGGTCCTCGACGCGGGCTTCGAATCGCCGCTCCTGCTCTTCGTTGCTCACTTCGAGCCAGTACTTGATCAGGACGATCCCGGACCTCGTAATATAACCTTCGACCGTAGGGCAGAGTTCAAGGAAGCCTTCATACTGTTCCTTGTTGCAGAAGCCCATGACATGTTCTACCCCGGCGCGGTTGTACCAACTACGGTCAAAGATGACAATTTCTCCGGCTGCCGGGAAGTGGGCCATGTAACGCTGCATGTACATCTGAGTTTTCTCGCGGTCTGTGGGCGCCGGGAGGGCCACAACGCGGAACACGCGAGGGCTCACGCGTTCCGTGATAGCCCGAATGGTGCCGCCCTTTCCGGCCCCGTCTCGTCCCTCGAACAGCACCATGATGCGGAGACCTTTGGCTTTCACCCAGGCCTGCAGGTGGCAGAGCTCGGCTTGAAGCCGGCGTAGTTCCTTCTCGTATTCTTTGCGCTTGAGTTTGGATGTATTGTTGTCTGGCTGCCGTGTCTTTCCTGCCATCGTCTTCTCCTCTCTTCATAACAGATCAGAGGCGTGATTCCCTGCCACGGAACAAGACGTCATCTCTCCTGCTCACGTGGACTCCCTGCCGAATCGGCGAGGAGCACGACCACGGAGTGCGCCTCGGCCCGATAGGTATCGCCGGGAATTGAAGCGGCGGTTTCCCATGGCCCGATGTCCATAGGTGAGTCGAGCGCGGTGTCGATCCATCGACGCCAGGAATGATCGATGCCATCGGGCAGCGGAGGCAGCTCGAAATGAAGCGGCTCTCGATAGGCGTTCAGGATCATGAAAAAGGGGAGTCGTTCCTTTCGCAGCTCGCCGCTGAATGCCACGCTGTGCGAATGCCGGCTCCAATCCGGTTGTCCAAGCTTGACGCCATGCCAGGCCTTCTCGGCCTGCTCGATGAACTGTGTCAGGGTCATGCGTTGGTGCTCGTGCCCCACATCCCGCTTGATCCGTCGCGCGTTGAGCAGCATCACAAACCGGTGCACGTCGGCATGCTTGGCGAGGAGTGTCCAGTCGAACCAACTGGTGTCATCGTCATGGCAGTAGGGGTTGTTATTGCCCCGCTGAGTGCGCCGGACTTCGTCGCCCATCAGAATCATGGGAATGCCCATAGACAGCATGGTGACGGCCAGAAAATTTTTTACCTGCCGGGTCCGAAGCTTCTCCACTGCCGGGTCATCCGTGGAACCTTCGATGCCGCAGTTCCAGCTCCGGTTGTCGTCCGTTCCATCCCTGTTGTTTTCGCCGTTCTTCTCGTTGTGCTTGTGGTCATAGGAGACCAGGTCGTTCAGCGTGAATCCGTCATGGCAGGTCACGAAGTTGACGCTCTGCTCCGGCTCGCGCTGCTTGTGTCCATAGACCTCGGGGCTGCCCACGAGGCGATCAGCCAAATGCGCAACCGAACCGTCTTCGCCGCGGAAGAAGCTGCGGACATCGTCGCGGAACCGCCCGTTCCATTCTTTCCAACTGTCCCCCACGAAGCTACCCACCTGGTAGAGCCCGGCCGCATCCCACGCTTCAGCAATGAGCTTCACGCCCGCCAGGGCCGGGTCCGATTCGATATCCCACAGGACCGGCGGATTCGCAATCACACCGCCGGCTTGGTCTCGTGTGAGGATGGATGCGAGATCGAACCGGAATCCGTCCACGTGCATCTCCTCCACCCAATAGCGGAGGCTGTCCACAATCATGCGGCGGACGATGGGGTGATTGGCGTTCAACGTGTTGCCCGTGCCGGTGTAGTCCGCGTAGCGAGCGCGGTCCTGCTCCAGAATGTAATACGCTTTGTTGTCCAGACCGCGGAAGCTCAGCGTCGGCCCGAGATGGCCGCCTTCCGCCGTGTGGTTGAACACGACGTCGAGAATGACTTCGATGCCGGCCCGGTGCAGCGCCTTGACCATGTCCCGGAATTCATCCACCGGACCGAGCGGGTCCTGGCGCGAGCTGTAGGCCTGATGAGGCGCAAAGAACGAAACCGGAGCGTAGCCCCAGTAATTGATTGTTCCCGGCGGGCAATCCTGAGTATCGAACTGGAATACCGGCAGGAGTTCGACGGCCGAGATACCGAGACGCTGCAGGTAGGGAATTTTCTCAATCAGGCCCACATAGGTGCCGCGTAGGCTCTCATGGACACCGGAGCTGGGATGACGGGTGAATCCGCGCACGTGCATCTCATAGACGATGGTCTGCGAGGAAGGCCGTTTGAGCGGCGCATCGCCCTCCCAATCGTACGTCGACGGGTCCACCACGACACTCTTCATGGCCATTGCAGTATTGTCGCCTTCCCGACTGGCCGCGTCGCGGCTGTAGCCTTTCGGCACTACGACACTGCGGCCGTATGGATCGAGCAGCAATTTAGTCGCATCAAAGCGCATTCCCTCGGCAGGGGCAGAAGCGCCTTGAACGCGATAGCCGTAAAGTTGCCCAGGCCGTACACCCGGTATGAAGACATGCCAGTAGTGGTAGGTGCGATTGGATGCGGGATCGAGGGCGATGACGCGCGCCGGCTTCGCGTCATCCGGCCTGTCGAAGAGCCGTAACTCCACGCCCGTCGCGTCGCGCGAGAACAGGCTGAAATTGACGCCGCCAAGACAAACAGTCGCGCCGAGAGGCGCAGCGTTTCCCATCGTCTGGAGGCGTGACTTCATGGAGGTTCCTTCAGAGACAGATCCTACTTCCGAAGCGACAGAATTGATCAAGCTGTTCACGACTCATCGTACGCATTTCAGGTCATGAGTTGTCTATCGGGCGATGTGTCAGCCCGGTGGGCGAAACCGGCGGTAACGCTGGATTAACGTGTTGGTCGAGCTGTCGTGCCGGAGATCCGGGTCCATCGCATTCGTCATCGCATCACCTCCTTGGCATTCCCACAGCTCCTCATTCGGTTTCTGTCGCGGAGGCCGTTGTAGCCGTTCGTGCTCAGAACTGAACCGGCGCGTTCCATCGCTTGATCGCCGGATTTCCGCGGTAGTAGCTCAGAATGTTCATCGTGGCCGTATCGAGCAAAAAGCGTTGGCCTTCCCCAGGCGGGAGTCCCAGCCAGCGAGCGGCGAAGACTCTCAATACGTGCCCATGGGCGAACAAGATGACATCGCCTGTGACGGCACGCGCTTTCTCGATCACGCGATCGACACGTGCGCCGATTTCGACTGGTTGTTCACCGCCCGGGGCGCCGTCGCGAAAGAGCAGCCAGCCCGGCGCTATTGCATGGATCTGGGCGGGCGTCAATCCCTCATACTGCCCGTAGTTCCACTCCACCAAGTCAGGCTCGATGTTGGCCACGTCCTCGAAGCCGGCCAACCGGCAGGTCTCCCGGGCTCGCTGGAGGGGACTGGTCATGGCCAGGGTGAACGATTGCTTCGCGAGGATCGGCCGCAATAATCCGGCTACTTGCCGGCCGTGTTCGGTCAGCGGGATATCGGTGATCCCGGTGTGTCGTCCGTTGAGACTCCACTCGGTTTCACCATGACGCACGAGGAACACCTGTTGGACTGGATGAGCCAATGCAAGCCTACCGAAGATGAGATCGAGTCTTTCGTCGTTCGAGCGACGCGAAAACGGCGCACGCTCCTGCTTAAAAGGTGAAATCGCTATGAGCGTCTATCCGGAACCGGGCACGGTGTCACATTCCAAATGTCGGCTGCGTACTCGGCGATGGTGCGGTCGCTGGAGAACTTCCCTGAGCCGGCGATATTCAAGATCGCTTTGCGGGCCCATCCATCCGGGTCGGTATAGAGGTCGCAGAGCCGGCCGTCGGCCTCGAGATAGGACGTGAGGTCCGCCAGGTGCATATAATGGTCGCCTCCCGTCACCAACGCGTGCTGGAGCGACTCGAAGATGCCCGGGTCATCGTAGCGGCTGAAATAGCCGGAGAAGATTTGATCCAGCGCCGTGCGGGTTTCCGCCTCGTTGTCATAATGCCAGCCCGGGCTATACCAGCCCTTACTGGCGGCGACTTGATCCGCCGTGAGTCCGAAGAGAAAGAAGTTCTCCTCGCCCGCTTCTTCTGCCATTTCGATGGTCGCACCGTCGCGAGTTCCCAACGTCAACGCCCCATTCATCATAAATTTCATGTTGCTGGTACCGCTGGCTTCATACCCGGCTGTCGAAATTTGATTGGAGACGTCGGCGGCCGGAATCAGCCGCTCTGCACGCGACACACAATACTCGGGCAGAAAGACGACCTTGAGCCTTCTGCGGACGATTGGATCTCCGTCGATGGTCCCGGCCAGATTATTGATGAACTTGATGATCACCTTGGCCAAGTGGTAGGCCGGCGCTGCTTTCCCGGCAAAGAAAAATGTCCGTGGGGCCATCGTGAGGTTCGGATTCTCCCGCAGCCGGTTGTACAGGACAACGATGCGAAGTGCGTTGAGCAGTTGCCGCTTGTATTCGTGGATGCGTTTCACTTGGCAATCGAAGATCGTGTCCGGATCGATCGTCTGCCCGGATGTCGATTTGAGCCACTGGGCAAACTGCGATTTCGCCTCGCGCTTCGCCTTGCGGACCGCGTCGTGAAACCCCTTGTCGCCGGCCAGTTTTGTGAGCCTGTTCAATTGGCCGAGATCGGTCACCCAGCCGTCACCAATGGCCTCAGTGATGGCGCCGGAGAGCCCTGGATTCGCCAAGAGCAACCAGCGTCGAGGCGTCACGCCGTTGGTCTTGTTGTTGAACCGATCCGGAAACATTTTGGCCAGATCCTTGACCGTCACCGTGCGCAGCAACTCGGAGTGAATGGCGGCCACGCCATTCGTACTATGCGAACCGACGATGGCGAGGTGGGCCATACGGACTTTGCGCGTTGGGCCTTCCTCGATGAGGCTTACGTTGGCAAGACGGGTTTCGTCGCCGGTGAAGAACCTCCGCGCGAGGTCTAGATGCCGGTGATTGATTTCATAGATAATTTCTAAGTGACGCGGGAGCATCTGTGCGAACCAGTCGAGCGGCCATTTCTCCAACGCCTCGGGCAGGAGAGTGTGATTTGTATACGCCAGCGTCCGTTGTGCCAGCTCCCAGGCCTGGTCCCAATCGAGATGCGCGTCGTCGAGCAGAATCCGCATCAGTTCGGGGACGGCCATGCTCGGGTGTGTATCGTTCAACTGGATGGCGACTTTTTCTGGCAGGGCGCTCCAATCGAGTTTGCCGCGTCGGAAGCGGCGCACGAGATCGCCCAGCGAACAGGCGACGAGGAAATATTCCTGCAGAAATCGCAACCCCTGGCCTCGAACGGTGGAATCGTCGGGATAGAGCACACGCGTCAGCGATTCGGCCCCAAGCGTTCCAGCCAGTGCGGCCACGAAATCACCGCCGCTGAATCGCTGGAAATTGAAATAATCCGGTACCGCCGCGGCCCACAGCCGGAGTGTATTGATGGTCTTTCCGCCGTACCCGACGACGGGACGGTCGAAGGGGATGCCGATGAGAGTGGACGGCTGTCCGGGAACCATGCGCAATATCCCGTCGTGCAGCTCGAATGAACAGTTCAGTTTCACTTCGACGGAGTCTTCGAGCCGTGCCACTTCCCAGGGATCGGGGCGACGCAACCAATTATCCGGTTGTTCGCATTGCCAGCCATTCGTGATCGTTTGCTTGAAAATTCCGTATTCGTAACGGAGTCCATAGCCCATCCCGGGAATCTGCATCGTCGCCATCGAATCGATGAAACAAGCCGCCAGCCTGCCGAGCCCTCCATTCCCAAGCCCGGCGTCGGGCTCTGTCTCGGTCAGAACCGATGCATCAAGTCCTCTTGTTTTCATGGCCTCAAACGTCAATGGGCCCAGCAATGCGTTCGTGACATTGTTGGCGAGCGACCGTCCCAGCAGAAATTCCATCGACAGGTAGTACACACGCTTGGGATTCTTCTGCTCGTAGGTTTTTTCTGTCTGAAGCCAGCGTTGGGACACGATGTCGCGGATTGAACGGGCCGCCGCCTCAAACTGTTCGCGCGGATCGGCCTTCTTGGGGTCAATCACATGGTCGAAGATCAGATGCCGTTCATAGAGCGCATCGCTCATGCCGGTAAACTGAATCTGACCGCATCCATATTGCTCAAGAAGTTCGTTCTGACGGTTCTTTTCCATAACACCTCCAACTGGTCTGTTTGGTTAAACAAGGCCAATCAGATGAACCAAACAAACCAACAACACTTTCCCGCAGCCGCCTAGCAGGCTGCGGGAAAACTCGGTTTACACACAAGATACTGCTGGAATCCTTCATGTTGGCGCCGATGGCAACAAAGCCGCAGGATGCTCAAAATGGCCACGGTTCTCACCCGCCCAACCCCGGCGCGCCAAGACGCGCCGCTCCGCAGGCAAGGCCGTAGCGAGCGAGGAGGCGAAGGAGGTACGTACCGCACTTCGTGTGGCCGTTCACCCCTAGAGTGGCTCTTGGTGAACGAATAAGCCCCGCCCGTGTTTCCGACTTCCGAAAAGTTCTCATCAACGTTGAGCCTCTGAGCGACGCGAGAACGAAGCCGGCGGACTTTTTTAGCGCTCTGCTAGACGTTGTCTCCCTCCGTCGTAGTTCTTCGCCTCGTCTGTGTTTTCACCCGGCCCCATTGCCAGTCTGTGATCTCGGGCATGTCTTCGCCGTATGTGGCGATGTATTCTTTATGCTCGAGGAGCTTATCGCGAACCGCCTGCTTGGCATAGGCCGCGCGGGACCCGAGTTGCGGCAGCCTATCAATCACGTCGCCAAAGAGGTGAAACCGGTCGAGATCGTTCATCACCACGATATCGAACGGCGTGCTCGTTGTCCCTTCCTCTTTATAGCCTCGCACGTGCAGGTTGTTGTGGTTCGTCCTCCGGTAGGTGAGCCGATGGATCAACCACGGATAGCCATGGAAGGCGAACACGATCGGCTTGTCCTTGGTGAACAGCGCATCGAAGTCCATGTCGGACAGGCCATGCGGGTGCTCCCTTTGAGGCTGCAGCTTCATCAAATTGACGACGTTGATGACGCGGATCTTCAGTGCCGGGAGATGCTGACGAAACAGATCCACGGCGGCCAGAGTCTCCAGAGTAGGCACGTCTCCGCAACAGGCCATGACGACATCCGGATCTCCTCCCTTGTCGTTGCTGGCCCATTCCCAGATGCCAATGCCCGCATGGCAGTGTTTGATCGCCTGGTCCATCGTCAACCATTGCGGAGCAGGCTGCTTGCCGGCGACGATGACGTTCACATAATTCCGGCTACGCAGGCAGTGATCGGTGACAGACAGCAGCGTGTTGGCATCCGGCGGCAGATAGACTCGCACGACCTCCGCTTTCTTGTTCACGACGTGGTCGATGAAGCCGGGATCCTGGTGACTGAACCCGTTGTGATCCTGCCGCCAGACGTGGGAGGACAACAGATAATTGAGCGAGGCGATCGGCCGCCGCCACGGTATATCGTTGCAGACCTTCAGCCACTTGGCATGCTGATTGAACATCGAGTCGATGATATGAATGAACGCTTCATAGCAGGAAAAGAATCCGTGCCTGCCGCTCAAGAGATATCCTTCAAGCCACCCCTGGCACTGATGCTCACTGAGCATTTCCATCACGCGGCCGTCAGGGGCCAAATGATCGTCATAAGGAAAGCGATCCGCCATCCAGGCGCGATTGGTGACCTCCATGGCATCCTGCCAGCGGTTTGAGTTGTTCTCGTCGGGACTGAACAGACGGAAGTTGCGGCTCTCCATGTTCAGCTTCATCGTATCGCGCAGGAACTTTCCCATGAGGCGGGTGGATTCAGCTGAGACGGCTCCCGGTGTCGTGACCTTGATCGCGTAGTCTCGGAAGTCCGGCAGACGCAGGTCCTTGAGCAAAAGGCCGCCGTTGGCGTGCGGATTGTTGCTCATGCGGCATTCGCCCTTCGGCGGCAGATCGGCGAGCTCGGGCTTGAGCCGGCCGGTTTTATCGAACAGCTCCTCCGGCTTGTAACTCTTCATCCACTTTTCGAGAATTTTCACATGCGCGGGCTTTTCGTGCATTTCACCCATCGGTACCTGGTGGCTGCGCCAGTAGTCCTCGGTCCGTTTGCCGTCGATTTCCTTCGGACAGGTCCATCCTTTTGGCGAACGGAGGATGATCATCGGCCAGCGCGGTCGAGCTTTGACACCCTGCGTTCGCGCCTTGGTTTGTATGCTGTGGATTTCCTCCATGCAGGTGTCGACGGTGTCAGCCATGAGCCGGTGCATCTTGTCCGGATCGCTGCCCTCGACAAAATGGGGCGTGTAGCCGTAGCCGCGGAAGAGATGATCCAATTCTTCGTGGCTAATACGAGCCAGCACGCATGGATTGGCGATCTTGTACCCGTTCAGGTGCAGGATCGGCAGCACAGCTCCATCGGTTGCCGGGTTCAGGAATTTGTTGGAATGCCACGAGGTTGCCAATGGTCCGGTCTCCGCCTCGCCGTCGCCGACGACGCAGGTGACGATCAGGTCGGCATTGTCATACGCGGCTCCATACGCGTGGGAGACGGCATACCCCAATTCGCCCCCTTCGTGAATGGAACCGGGAGTCTCGGGTGCGACGTGGCTGGGAATGCCTCCGGGGAACGAGAACTGCTTGAACAGCCGCTTCATGCCCTCTTCATCCTGTGCGATGTTCGGATAGACCTCCGAGTAGGTGCCTTCCATATACGCATTGGCGACGATGCCGGGACCACCGTGGCCGGGGCCAATGATATAGATCATGTTGAGGTTCCGTGATGTGATCGCTCGATTCAGATGGGCGTAGATGAAATTCAGACCCGGGGTGGTGCCCCAGTGACCCAGTAACCTCGGCTTGACATGTTCCTTCCGCAATGGCTTCTTCAGCAGCGGGTTATCGAGGAGATAAATCTGCCCCACAGAAAGATAGTTCGCCGCCCTCCAGTAGGCATCGATCAATTTTAGTTCCTTGCTCGACAACGGATTTCTCATAGCCGCTCCTTTCCATCTTGTAGTCGGCGCGATTGACTTATGAATGATCACCGCGCACGCACCGAACCGTCTCCATGGCGATCCAGCTTTCTTCATCCGCCGCGACCATATAGGCCGGCAACCGCGATCCATCCACGCTAATTTTTGCCGCGTGCCCGGGCGCAAACCCGACCACTGCTCGATTGAGCTCACGGTCGAGCTCGAGGCCGCACCACTTCATGTTCCGGCAAATCCGCTCTCGAATCTCCGGCGCGTTTTCGCCGATCCCGCCTCCGAACACGACGGCATCCGCGCCCTCCAGCACGGCAAGATAGGCGCCGAGATATTTGCGCACACGATAGCAGAACAGATCGATAGCAAATTCCGCGCGCGTGTCTCTTTCCTGCTCGGCCAGGCGAAGCAATTCCCGCATGTCGTGGGAGCGACCGGACAGTCCGAGAAGGCCCGACCGCTCGTTCAGCCACCGCTCAACTTCAGCAGGTGAGACTTTCTCTCGCTCGGACAAGAAATTGACGATAGAAGGATCCACATCGCCGGAGCGTGTTCCCATCACCAAGCCCTCCAGCGGCGTCAATCCCATCGAGGTTTCGACCGACCGACCTTGTGCGATCGCGGCGATGGAGCAGCCATTGCCCAACTGCAGGGTGATTAGCCGCACCTGTTTCAACGGATTCCCCGTATACATCGCGTACCCATTCGCGAGCGAGGCATGCGCAATTCCATGAAACCCGTAGCGGCGGATCCGATGCCGTTCAGTCAACTCAATCGGAAGCGCATAGTGACTGGCGACTGGGGGCATGGTTTGGTGAAAGGCCGTGTCGAACACGGCCACCATCGGTAACGCCATACCGAGGGCCGCGCGTGCTTCGCGAATTCCTGCTAGACACGGGGGATTGTGCAGCGGAGCCAATTCTGACAGCGCATCGATTCCGGCCTCTACCTGCTCGGTCACCAACGTGGACTCCACATATCGCTCTCCTCCGTGTACCACTCGATGCCCGACCGCTTCGACCTGGCCGAGGGAGCCTGCCAGGCGAGCGAGGAGAGCCCGCATTGCATACGCATGGTCCGGGGTCTCGAGCGTAGTTGTCGAGCGGTCTATGATGTGTCCCGACACCTCAAAGGTTGCGACGCTCCCGATGCCTCTTATGGCGCCTTGGATCAATGCAGGCTGAGTTGTCAGGCCGCCTTTCGGCTCCTCAACCACGTGAACGAGCCGAAATTTAATTGACGAACTTCCGCTATTGATGACGAGAACGAGCATGCTACCGCTGAAGCCTCAGGGCAGAAGGGGGGTCGTCAGTCGTCGTGCCAATTCGAGCGATAAGCCGGCTGACTCGTGCCGACCGGTTCATGCTCCAACTTGTCGGTATAGCGGCCCATCGCCGCCTCGCTGTTGCACTTGGCCCGCTGATAAAAGGCCTGTTGGCCTGCCTTCAAGTACGCCTCTTGGCCGTGCCACGCTTCCAGCGCCATGTCCTGCAGGGCACGGCCGAATGAAAAGCTGATCGGCCAGGGTTTGGATCTGGCCAGGCGATTGATAGCATCGAGATGCACGGTCGCCGCGATGCTTGACTGCCCGCCGGACAGGAACACGATACCGGGGACCGTCGCCGGTACTTGACGACGTAAGCAGCGCCACGTGGCCGTTGCGACCTCTTGCACGGAAGCCTGCTCGGGGCAGTCTTTCCCGGCGATCACCATGTTGGGTTTCAGGAGTATGCCTTCCAGCCGGACGCACTGCTCAAAAAGTTCATGGAACACCGTATGGAGTACCGAACTCGTGACGTCCTCACAGCGTTCGATGGTGTGAGAACCATCCATCAGAACCTCGGGCTCCACGATCGGGACGATTCCTTGTTCCTGGCACAGAGCTGCATACCGAGCCAGTGCATGGGCGTTCACCGTGACACACATCCGGCTGGGCAATGCGTCGGTAATACGAATCACCGCCCGCCACTTGGCGAATCGCGCACCCATGGCGGCGTATTCTTTCAGGCGATCACGAAGTCCGTCGAGCCCTTCGGTGACTGTTTCCTCCGGTGAGCCGGCAAGCACCTTCGCGCCGGTATCCACTTTGATGCCCGGTATGATCCCTTGCCTGGACAAGATCTCGGCCAACGATATGTCTGCGGCGTTCTTCTGGCGGATCGTCTCGACTTGGAGGATCACGCCGCTAATAAGATCGGCTACCCCCGGCGTCGTAAAAAACATTTCGCGATAGGTACGACGGCTGTCTTCTGTGGAGGCAATCTTCAGAGTGTCGAATCGCTTGGTCAGGGTCGGTACCGTTTCGTCGGCAGCCAGAATGCCCTTTCCTGCAGCGACCAGGGCCTGTGCTGTTTTTTCTAGTTCTGGCCGTTCCATCATCCAGCGTCTGTCAAAGGGGAATAAAAATATACGTGATACTACCAGTTGTTGCAACGGCGAAATTGGAGAATGGCGATTCCCCAAACCCCATTGGTCCAATGCACCGTCGGGAGTCCGTCATTGTCTAAATTCTCGTTTTCACCAACAGATATGCGTGTCCTATCCGAACCTAGGATCACGGAAGATCACCTTCCGACACTTCTGAGTGGTCAATTGGACACCTTTATGCCCCTGCTTCGTCAGCGGGCTTGATCTTCGGAAAGTCTGGTCATTATAAGGAAGTGCTGGTCGAGGGCTTGGACGCGTCTGCAGCCAGACGTCCGATTTTTCCAGCGAGGTCATGAGCGAGATGCCGCTGCATGACGCTTCGAGTTTCCGGGTTGGCGCTGAGATACTTCTGGAGTGTCCCAATCTGCCAGCGCATTGTGCGCAGAGGTTCCACTGCCCACGCTTCCACGTTGGACGGAATGCCGCTGAGGATGAGGGCGGAGCCTACGAGGTCACCAGGGAGTAATTCGCCGAGCAGGCTCCCATCTTTCGTCACCTGCACCTTGCCACGGATGATAAGCGAAACAGAGTCGGGAAGCTTACCTTGCTCGATGAGGCGCTCGCCAACGTCAACTGTGACCCAAGATCCAATACTCAGAACCTGCAGGACTTTCCGAGGCGGTAATCCCTGAAAGGCGAGTTGGCGAATTTCCTCCTCCTCGGCCGACAGTTTGACGGGACGACGCTCGACAAAGAGAATCCACGATTGAAATAGATTGATCCCTGCAAAGACAATGCCTCCAGGCAAGTGGCGGCCACAACATTGTCGGCTGGAGCACATAATACGGAATGGCAATCAACGAAGCAGCCACCGCGAACAAGCGCAACCAGAGAACATCGCGAACGCTATATGCGATCAACAGAAGGATGTTTGCGGCGTGAATGAAATAATCCGGAGTGAAGAAGCCCATGATTTTCATCGGTCATGATCGGACTCAAAGTTTAACATCCGTCTTAGGCAATCTGAAGGGGTCGCAAGGTAGCCCCGTCACCGTCTCGGGAAGACATTGGAGGGAACTGAGGTTGGAACCGTGACCGAGGAAATGGATTGTGACGGACATGACCGATGGTGTTGGCCTGGCGTGTGCGCATCAGACTGCGCCGCGCTCGAGCTCATGAAAGTTCAGATTCGAACAGGCTACGTTGGGCCGTCAGTATGTCAAAGTAACTGGCTCGCCCTCCTTGATAGTCGGATCACCCGTTCTCCCTCTATGCTGGGTGGTCCGGCTCAGCTCTATTTCTCTGTCAGCAGCTCGGTGACGGCCGTGCGGTTGTTCATCGGTTGCACCGGTCGATTGTTTCCGTTGATCAACTTGGTGAACATTCCGATCTGTTCAGCGGACAGTTGAATGGGTGTCGCCATGACAATCCACTTTACGTCCTCCGAACAGGGCGGCGTGGTCAGCGACCCCTCGTAACGATAGCTTGTGCTGTTCTTGGGAAGAAGAGCGTCCACGTCCACCTGGACCCCCTCAAAATGAGATTCGACACTTTTTTTCGCGGGAAGATTTGACCAGATCGGGTCAAAAGCGGTGTTGTGCGAGCCTTGTTCAATCAGGACGCCAACCACCGCCAGTGCTCCTGAGGTCGACTTGTGCACGAAATGCATCTCCATCGGAAAGTGTCTACCCTGGACCATATGTTCACTGGGAGCGTGGAAATGGTATTGCAGCAATTCGTAGCTCGTGTCGCCGACGGTCAGGCTATCGCCCTCCGTATAGTTGACTTGGATCGTGTGGCCGTTATTGATAGCGTCCGCATGGTGTTCATGATGGACGATTCTCAGTTCAGCCGGTCGGAAATTCCCACGCAGTGTAGGCAGCGATGCAGACGTCGTTGTCACAATATCGATAGGCGATTGGCGGTGGCCCTCAGCACAGGTTAAAAAGTTTGAGCTAAGTGCCCCCCAGGAAGCAGGTCCTTCTGCGCCTTCGTAAGACCAGTGAGGCAAGTCTGGATGCGGCGCCGCGGCATGCAGGTTGACTCGAGCAATCCCCGCCTTGATGTTTTGGGGTACTCCTGTGCATGCGGTCAAAAGCGCGGTCGCGATGACCGTTGTTGTCAAGGTGAAGGCGAATGTTTTCACGTTAACTATCATCTCAGCTCCTATCTCCACGCATCGGTCAACCGTACTCGTTCTTACCAATTCCCCAGGTTCACAAGGTCGTACTGCAGTACAAAATTCAGACGGAATGCGTCTCCGAGAGCACCGTCTTTTTGTGTATGCTGTCCCCACAGCAAGGCCGCACCGACTGTGAATCCATGTCCAGGGCTATACATCACATTGCCCTCTGCGTATTGGGTTTGCTTGAACAGCGGGGCGGGATTGCTGCTGCTTTGTGCGAGATCGGTCGTATTGGTCTGAAGAAACCCATACGTGCCGGTTGAGCGCCATCGTTCAGTCCAGAAGTGCTGATATGCGACATACGCTCCATATGTCGGCTGAGCAACAAGCTTTCCAGTGCTGGTCAGCCCTGCGTCAAGTCCCGATCCAGGTCCCAGATCGAGGATATAGCGAGCGATCCCTTCCCCTCCCGCCACCTGAAATACGATGTTGTCTTTGCCGTACACTCTTGCACCAGCCGACAGCATGCCACCCCATCCGAAGACCTGTTGCTCCCCCGTCGCGCCAACAAATCCGCCAATTGAGCGGAATAGCCATGCCGTTTGGATATGGAATCTGTCTTGTTGATAGCGGTACCGCATGACGAAGTCTGGCATGGGAGATGTCGCCGTCGCGTTCAATGTGCCGGTCGGTGTCGTGATCGTCCCGGGAATTGCAGACGAAGGTTGTTCCACGGATATGGCGACGACGTTCTCCTTGTTGATGCCATAGGTGTATCGGATCTGCGGCTGGAATAAGAAGATCGCGGGAGCCGGACCCGCAAAGTCCACCGTGTCGGGAATCGCATCCACGTCTTTCCATAAAGACCAGGTTTGCCCGACCAGCACGTTTGCCCACTGCCCGTAAAAGTGGCGCAGCCTAAACGCATTCGTGGTATTAGGCCCATTGTTAAAGTCGTTCTCGTAGTAAATGCGAAGCGGACCGTATCGAGTATTGTTGCGCAGTTCGATGCTGAGCCTCGATGGGGCGACGCTCACGCTGGTGTTATCGTTTCCTGGATTGGGACCTGTCGGAATGGAAGAGGGAATAAACTTGGACGTATTACCGGCCGGCTCAAAGTCATGGATCAAATCGGTCCTCGCGAATCCACCGATTCGGAGCATGCTTTCGGTTCCCGGGATGAGAAAGAACCCCCTGAGTTTTGGGTCGAAGGGGGCATTATCGAGGCGGGGATCTGCGTAGGAGTCCTGACGCAAGAAGCCACGCTCTCGTTGATTCTCGGGAACGGTTGTACTGGTTCCGGCGGTGGGCTGCTGCTGTTCCTTCGCAGGCGGAAGTTTTTCGGCCTCGCTAGGAGCGGACCCGCGCTCCTTCTTCAGATCTTCCACCGTCTGCTCGAGAGCCTTCACTCGTTCCTTCAATCCCTCAACCTCGGAGGGTTCAGGCCCTTGAGTAGTTTGAGCCTGAGCGGAGACTTGAAATATCCCCGCGAGCAGGAAACCCAATGCGAGAGCGATCATCCATTCTGGCCGCCTCATCTTTTCAGACCGCCGATCAACCTAACCGCTCCGTTCCCTGAGCGTAGACTGATTTCCATCCTCTAGTCCGCCAGCGCTTTCTTGTGAACCACTTCCACGCGCGTCCTCTCTTCCTCTTGTCTGTCGGCAGCTTTCATCTCTTTTAGATTAATGGTGACGCTGTGAATCTTGCCGGTGAATTTGTTGTCGTGTTCCTTGTAGTCCTCGGTGACCGGCGTGCCGTCATCCGTTCCGACATCGGCGCCTTCGTCGGCTGAATAGACGCAACACTGTGTGCGCTCGATCCGCCCTTCAGCGACCTTCTGGCCGTTGACCAGGATCGTCCCAATACCACCCTTGCCTATGCCGTGGCCATCGGAGGCAAACTCGTATCGAATCGTCGCTTTGCCTGCTGCAAGCGGCTGTGACGAGGCAACAGTGAACCGCTGCAAGCCGAGGAAATTATAAGTGTACGTCGGCTTGCCATCCTTGATATAGAGACTCCATCCGCCGAATCGCCCAGCCTGGGCAAGGATGACGCCGTTCGCGCCCCCTTGAGGAATGTCCACGTCGGCAGTAATAGTGTGCGACCGGTTTTTTGTATTGATGAACACGTTCTCCGACATCCCGATCATCCCTTCATAGACCGTGAGTGATGTCCGGCCTCCCATCAAATCGGGTCTCCCCGCCGTAGCGGCGTTCACGCGCTCCAACACGCGGTCATCGATGGGGAGCACATGGTTCTTGACCGCCTCCTTCAAAAAGAGTTCTTGCAGTTCCTTGAGTTTCACCGGATTCTTGGCAGCGAGATTGTTGACCAGACTGAAATCGTTTCGCGTGTCGTACAGTTCCCACTTATCATCGAGGAGCGCGACCCGAGGTTTGGCCTCCCAAGGTGCACGGTGAATGGTGCCGGCCAACCAGCCGTCCGCATAGATGCCGCGATTGCCCATGATTTCAAAGTACTGGACATAGTGCCGGCTCGACGCCTTGGCATTGGCAAATGTGTACACCATACTCACCCCTTGGATCGGGGCCTGCTCGGTCCCATTCACCACTTTCGGTTCCGGCAACCCTGCAGCTTCCAGGACCGTCGGCGCAATATCGATCACATGATGGAACTGCGCGCGCACCTCGCCTTTCGCTGTGATGCGCTTAGGCCAGTGCACGACCATCGCGTTGCGGGTGCCGCCGAAACTGGAGGCGACTTGCTTGGTCCACGTAAACGGTGTATCGCCTGCAACGGCCCACCCGGCTGCCATGTGAGGGTAGGACATCGGGCCACCGAGGTCGTCGTAGTGCTTCAAGACATCTTCGACGGTCTCAGGTACGCCATTGAAATACGTCATCTCGTTGAACATGCCGTTCATGCCGCCTTCGGCGCTCGTGCCGTTGTCGCCGATGATGTAGAAGATCAGCGTGTTGTCCATGTGACCTGTCTGCTCGATGGCTTGAATCAACCGGCCAATCTCCGTGTCCGTGTATTCGCCGAAGGCTGCATAGACTTCCATTTGACGGCTAAACAGTTTCTTCTCGTCATCCGACAGCTTGTCCCAATCCTTAATCGCCTCCGGTTTTGGCGCGAGCTTGGTCCCCTCTGGGACGACGCCTAGCTTGATCTGCCGGGCCAGTGTCTCTTCACGGAATTGGTCCCACCCGCTATCGAATTTGCCCTTGTACTTGGCGATCCATTCCTTTGGCACATGGTGTGGCGCGTGCACGGCGCCGGGGGCGAAATACATGAAGAACGGCTTGTCCGGTGTGAGCGATTTCTGGTAACGCATCCAGGCGGTCGCCTGATTCGTCATGTCGGCCATGAAGTGGTAGTTGGGATCTTTCCGCAATTCCACCTGCGTCATTCCATCGTAGAGCAACGGCGCCCATTGATTGGTCTCGCCGCCGATGAAGCCGTAGAATTTGTCGAACCCGGAACGGGTCGGCCAGCGGTCGGTCGGGCCGGAGGGGCTGACCTCCCATGCCGCCGTCTCGTGGTTCTTGCCGAAGAAACCGGTGCTGTATCCGTTCAGTCGCAGCATCTCAGCCAACGGCGCCACATTGTTGGGCCGGCTCCCCGTATTGCCGGGGAAAGCCGTGGCGATCTCGGTGATCCCGCCCATGTTGTTCATATGATGGTTACGACCGCTGAGCAACGCCGTCCTGGTCGGCGAGCAGAGGGCGGTCGTATGGAAATGGTTATAGCGTAACCCCTGATCGGCCAGCCGCTCGACCGTCGGCATAGAGATTGGTCCGCCGAACGCGCTGGACATCCCGAACCCCATATCGTCGAGCAACACAATCAGCACGTTCGGTGCGCCGGCAGGAGCCTTCACCTCAAACCGCGGCGGTGGTGTCGCTTTGCGGGCGTCGAACTCCGTGATCGCCGGGCGCTTGGGTTCCGGAACCGGCAGTATCGTGCGATCGATCTTGTCCGCCGCCAGAGTGGTAGTGGTGACGGCCGATAGGATCACCATGATGACTGCAATCATTCGTGACATGATCATCTTGTCCTCCTTCACAACTTCGCGATCTGATGAGCCGCAGATTCAGACGTAGCCACAGGTTGTGTGCGTTCCGCTCTACCTCTTCTCGAGCGGGAAGATCAACTTCCAGTCTTGCTTCATATCCACGACCGTCCATCCCTTCGTCTTGGCTTCATCGAGGCCCTTGTCCAGGCGGCCGATGCTGGACTGACGGTCGTACGCCCATTCGCGCTCGGCGTCCGTATGATGGACATATAAACAAAAACGCAGGCCGGCACCCGTACACGTCCACTGGAGCATTTGCAAGTCTCCATCTGAATTGCCGAACGCGGCGATCGGGCGGCGGCCGATGAATTTCTGAATCGCGATCGGTTTACTGTCCTTATCGTCAAAGAAATCGACGACAGGCAACTTCACGATCACAGGCTTGCCGTCTCGTAGTTCGAATTTCTGTTTGCCCGAGCTGCCGACCACTTGTTCGGGTGGAATGCCATAGACTTGTTCGGCGAACATGCGCATAAACTCCACGCCGCCGCCGGAGACGATAAATATCTTGAAGCCGTTCGCACGGAGATAGGCCAGCAGTTCGAGCATGGGCTGATACGCGAATTCCGTATATGGCCGGTTGAACTTGGGATGTTTCGCCGTGGCGAGCCATTCTCTTGCGACTTTTTCAAACTCCTCGGTCGTCATCCCGGAATGGGTGGCTGTCATAATTTCAATTATTGCGCGCTCGCCACCGCCAAGCGCGCCTTTCACATCACCCTTAAGCAGCGACGCGAAGGGCTCCTTCTCCTTCCACTCCGGATGCTGCGGCGCGAGTGTCTTCACGCGGTCCAGCGCAAAATAGAATTGAAAGTATAGCGGCTGCTCTGCCCAGAGCGTCCCGTCGTTGTCAAATGTGGCGATGCGCTCGGACGCCGGCACGAAGTCCGGACCGCCTTCTTTCGTCACCTTCATGACGAAGCTGACGATGGCTTGCTTCGTTGCTCCGTCATTCCAGGACGGAAGAACGTCGGCGGCTTGAGCGACGTTCGAGAGGAGTGCCGTCATCAGTGCGGCAAAAACTCCAAATAATTGTGAGCGCGTGATCTTCACTGCGCCTCCATATCGCTGAAATGGGTTTTATTGTCAATCTCAGAACCATGGGGCTGACAGAAATTCTTAAGCGATTCTCTCATGAGCCATATTGTGCTGCCGAGGCTCGTTCCGTTATAGTGGGCGCCGTTATTCACATCGGCGGGATGTCAATCGGGGGATTTGAATTCATGACTATTGAAAAGGAATGCCACCTTGGAGAGCGCGGGGCGAACCGACATGGCTTCATCGTCAACGTGGCTGCCTCACAAGGCCGAACAGCCTGGCTCGTCATTGGGGCTTTCCTGTTGATGCTATCCGGATGCGTGACTTCTCCCGTCTATACACTGTCGCCGCCCAAGCCGGACGAGAAATCCTGCAACCATCCGATGAACCCGAAGGACACACTGATTGGGATTGCCATATCGGGAGGGGGAAGCCGGGCGGCATTGTTCGGGGCGGCCGGCCTCGAAGCGCTGGCGAAGCTGCAAGTAGGCCCTGCACATTCTCTATTGGAAGACGTCTCGATGATTTCGAGCGTCTCGGGCGGCAGCATGGCCACGTCGTACTTTGCCTCTACGAAACCGCGAAAGAACGTGCCGGTTCTGACTGCCTCAGGTGAACTCAGCACGGAGTACGAGACGTTCTTTGCACAGTACAAAAGCACCGTCAATCAAGATTATGAGGATCCTCTCTTTTGGCGGAACATGCGCAATTTACGCTGGCTCAATCCAGCCTGGACGGCCGTCTCTCTCTCTGAACATCTGAATGCGCAGTTCTTACATGAGCTGACATTTAACGATGTGCGCGAGCGGGAATTGAGTGGTGAGATTCCTCGACTACTGATCAATACCACCTTGTACAACGATGGACGTCGTCTCGTGTTCACGACGTTGCCCCATGCGCAGACCCAGTACGACTTACTGAAAGATGTCACTCGAGCCAGCGGTGGAGTCCCTCGCTCGAAGGAATCCGTCGAACTGATGAAAGAAAAATGGGCCTCGCTGCAATCTGTGACGCCGCAGGCGCTGAATCTCAACCTGTGCGCGATTCAATTAAGCAAGGCCGTGACGGCGTCGATGTCGTTCCCTCCCATAGTCGGCCCCTTCACGTTTAAGCTTGAGGGAGAAGAACGGTACTGGCATGTTGGGGATGGGGGATTGTCCGACAATATGGGACTGGAGTCACTCGCGACGGTGGCATTAAACGCGCTCCAGCAGAAGACGGCGCGTCGGGCACTCCTCATTGCGTTCGACAGTTCGTTTCCTTTCCAGGTAGGCTCAGATCGGCTGGATCATTTTCCCGAAGGGTTTACATTATTCAACTACGACTATGGCCGAATCCCCGGCATCATGGAGGAACGGGCGTTAGCCTACCGGACGCTCTATTTTCGCACGATGGCAGAACAGGGGGTATTACCGGACGAGAATCGGTTGAAATTCCTTCAATTGAGACATATTGACGCGGTGTGGAAAGAAGATATGAGTGATCTACCAAAATCATGCGAGGATGAGAAGGTAAAACTCGCGAACCCTCCGATGGTCACGAAGCGCCTCGCGAGTGTCGTCACCAGGCTCTGGCTGAAATCCGATTGCGATCGCGACCTGGTGGCCATGGCCGCTGCGAAGGTCGTGGAAGCAAGGAAAGGCGAGATCCTGAAATTCTTGCAGCAGTCGCCACCATAGCCGCTTGCCGGTACCACCAGGAATTGATCATCCCACTCCCTTCCCTCTGTGCATAGGTCGAAGGCTGTCTTGCCAATTTACCCTTTACTTTTCCAGAACTGCAGGGCAGAGACCGAAGGAACACGTCTTCATGATCAATGCCCGATTTATTTGCGCTGAGATCCTTCGTCAATCGACGCGTGCGCCCCGTGAATATTCAGTGTGTCACTCGGCTCCGCGTTACTTGTCGCCCCCGCCACGTTGGAGTGCTTCCATCACGTTATCGAGCGAGAAACTTCCGGGTCTCTGGCTTGGCGGGAACTCCTTGAAGGTGGCAAGGAATTGTCCGACATATTGTTGCGCGGGCACGAGTACAAAGGCATGCTCTATGCGCCAACGTCTATAGTCCATGCCTTCTTCGTCGGCGGTCTCGAAGGGGTCCGAGCGCAGGTTAAAGAGCTTCGGGAAGCGCAGGGACACCATCGGATCTTGCCAGACTTCAAGGCCGTGCGCACGCTGCTCGGCGAAGACGATTTTCCACTGGTTATAGCGAAGGCCGACGAGTGAACCCTCGTCATTGAAATAGAAGAATTCGTGACGCGGACTCGATGATTTCCCGGCAAGTGCATCTATGATGTTGTACCCGTCCAGATGCACCTTGAAGGTTTTGTTGCCGACTTTCATGCCTTTCAAGAGTTTCTCTTTCACGTCTGGGTCGCCTGCTGCCGCCAGCAGGGTGGGGAGCATGTCCTCGTGCGCGAAGATGTCGTTGAGCACCGTGCCGGCCTCAATCACCCCGGGCCATCGGATCGCGGTGGGCACGCGGTATCCGCCCTCCCAATTCGTGTTCTTCTCCCCTCTGAACGGCGACGCGCCGCCATCCGGCCAGGACATTTTTTCGGCGCCGTTGTCGGTGGAATACATCACGATGGTGTTCTGATCGATGCCCAATTGCTTGAGCTTGTCGAGCAATTGCCCGACCATTGCGTCGTGTTCGACCATGCCGTCGGGATACATGCCGAAGCCGGTCTTCCCCTGCGATTCCGCCTTCAGTCGCGTGAAGATGTGCATGCGGGTCGAGTTCCACCACAGGAAGAACGGCTTGTCCTCCTTCTTGGACTCCTCCATGAAACGGAAGGCTTCGCGTGTAAACTCCTCGTCTACCGTTTCCATACGCTTCTTGGTCAACGGGCCGGTCAGTTCGATCTTCTGCGTGCCGTCCTGATTGGCCCAACTGTGGATCACGCCGCGCGTTGCATAGCGCTTGCGCAGCTCGGGATCCTTGAAGTAGTCCGGATGCTCTGGTTCGTCTTCGGCGTTGAGGTGGTAGAGCGAGCCAAAAAACTCATCGAATCCGTGTGCCGTGGGTAGGTGTTGATCGAGGTCGCCGAGATGGTTTTTCCCGAACTGGCCGGTCTTATAACCATGCGCTTTGAGCAACTCAGCAATCGTCACGTCTCGAGCCTGAAGACCTTCCTTCGCACCCGGCAATCCGACTTTGAGCAGGCCGGTGCGGAAACCGACTTGACCGGTAATGAAGGCCGCGCGGCCGGCGGTACAGCTCTGCTGGCCGTACCAATCGGTAAACAAGGCGCCTTCCTTTGCGATGCGGTCGATGTTCGGCGTCTTGTACCCCATCATGCCCTGGTTGTAGGCGCTGACGTTCCAATACCCGATGTCATCGCCCCAGATCACGAGAATATTCGGCGCCTTCGCAGGGGTTTGAGCGACCGCTGGGCCACTAAAGCTCATCACACATACCAGTGAGAAAAGCCCAAATAGTATTTGTTTCATCATACGTCCTCTCTATAGCAATCACATGCGTTTTCTGTCTTCTCCGTACTGTCCAATCGCAGTCACCTTCTGCCGAACTCTGTCTCTTGTACCGTCGGTGCAGAGGCTGCCGGGTCACGGAATCAGACTACTTCTTCTCTTTGTCCGTTCCCTTGCTACTCTTGTTTGGCTGCTCCTCCGGGATGGCCGCTTGAACCAACGTGTTAAGGACTTCGTTCAGGGGAGTATATTTTGAGGCTGTTCGCCTGTTGAGAAAGTCCGACACAAGGCTGCCGAAGGTCAGCCGTGCGGCATCCTCCAGGAACACCGGGTCCTGCGATAGTGCTTCGCTTTCCATGATCGTTTCGGCCACCGAGGACCAAATCAATTCGCCGCTCTCTGCTTCCCACAATTGCAGTGATACCCGAAGCAGGCTTGAACGGGTCTCCACCAGTCGGAGGTCCAATCCCGGAAATTTCCAACGTTCTGTCATGGTTTGCGTGAAGGCCGCCAAGCGAGGCTGGAAGATATATTGCACTCCAAGTGCGGTGCCGATTTTCGCGAGCGGCTGGCGAATGAGGAGATAGCCTTGTTCAGCGTCCGACCGCATTCGAACATAGTCCATCCCTAGCCCTTGCATGTTGATCCTCGTGAGCGCTTCTTGTTCGGTCACTACTTTCCATGTCGGGGTCAGGGTCTTGAGGGTTTGGTCTAAATACTGTGACATCCCCGCCGCTGTCCCTTGGTGAAGACCCGTCGACAGTGTCGGAAGAATCGCCACTCGCTTCTGATCGATTGGTGTTTGATCAAACGACGGAGCGACCGGGGTAGAATTTGTGCGAACCTGCCAGCCATAGAGTGATTGGCCGCAGCCCGCCATGCACATGAACAGCAGAATAACGCTTGCGGCTGTGGATGCTTTCACAGGCTGAAACTGTTTCATTGTGAAACTCCAGGCACGGGTCTTCCCATTCTCATCTCTCTACCTCTTCACCTGATACGTTTGAGTGGTGGATTCTCAGCGCTCAACGAAATGGCGACTCCATCCTTCTTCGCAAGCCGAAAACGTTAGGGTGCATTTTTCACGACCCGGAAGCCTAGATGGTTCGTACCGGTGTCAGGCTCGCCCTTGCCGCGGCCGCCTGCGATGTAGCGCGCGCAGTATTGGTCGGTGCAGAGATATGACCCGCCTTTGTGCACCTTCTTCTTGACCCCCGGCTCGCTCGGATCGAAACTGTCGGATGGCCCTTGCGGATTGTGTACCAGCGATCCTTGCGCAACCAGCGTCTTGTAGTAGTCATGACGATACCAATCGCTGGTCCATTCCCAGACGTTGCCGGCCATGTCGTAGAGTCCGTAGCCGTTGGGAGGGAACGTGGCAACCGGCGCAGCATGCTCGTGGCCATCTTCTTTCGTATTCTTGTCAGGAAAATGTCCCTGAAATGTGTTGGTCATGAACTTGCCGCCAGGTTTCAACTCGTCTCCCCAGGGGTATGGTTTGCGATCGAGCCCTCCGCGCGCCGCGAATTCGAACTCGGCTTCGGTCGGCAGGCGTTTACCCGCCCATTTCGCATAGGCCAGCACGTCTTCATAGGCCATGTGCACAACGGGAAAGTTCCCGCGATTCTTAATTGTGCTGTTCGGTCCTTCCGGATGTCGCCAATCGGCCCCCTTCACGTAGCTCCACCATTGAAAATGGTCGTTCAGTGTGACAGGGTGGTCGGGCGGGGAGAAGACAACCGAGCCCGCCACAAGATTCTCCGGCGGCGCACCGGGGAAATCTTCCGCACGCGGCGTCCGTTCGGCCATTGTCACGTATTTGGTTGCCTTCACAAACTTCGCGAATTGAGTATTCGTCACCTCGGTTTTATCCATCCAAAACCCATCAATCGAAGCACGATGCCAGGGTTGGGCATCGGGAAACTCATCTGCGCCCATCCAGAACTCACCACCTGGGATCCAGACCATGCCTTCAGGTGCCGGACCAGGAGGCGGTGGAAGTTTCGTGCGAGGGGAGTTGGTGACGGGAGCCGAACCTCGGGCTGCTTTTGCCGCTGAAATACCCATGTCACAGGTCATGCTGGAATCCTGCGCGGCTGCGGTCGACGGCTGATTGTTGCCGAAGCTGAACCACCAACCGGCGAGCGCGAGGCCTGCGCAGACAACCGATCCGAGACTGATGAGAGGCGCGCGAGTCGAGCGTCGCCGATCGTTTTGGTCCATTACTTCATGCTTTCTTGTAATTCGATCAAGACTTGATCTGCCGCGTCCACACGGATCATGCCGGCCCGAGGATACTCCAGGTCGAAGATAATATATACGGTGAAGGCCGTCATGGCCGCGAACATGATCATGTGAGTCCAACTCCGTCGTGTACTTCCTGACATCTCATAGCCTGCCACAAGCGAACTGCCGAGGCGAGTCCGAACAGCAACACGAACATAATCGTTGGTGGATGTGTCATCATGGCCGTCATGCGGGTCGTGGTGATATCGATCATCTCGTTGAGCGCGGGAAGCAGCAACATGCAGATGGGTGGATCGGTTTGTACGCGACAGGCGGCGACCGCATGAGTCCAGATTTCGTTCTGTAATGTCGTGCCTCTAGTCCATTCCTGCCGTGCAGCCTCGATGTCGGGCAGCTTCTGGTAGACGGAGAGCCGGGCGTCCAAATATTGGGAGAAGCGCTGGCGCAATGCCGATCGTGTATCGGAAGGAAGCAAGTCCAATCTGAGATACGCTGTACCGATCGCATTGGCTTCCTGGGCGATCAGTTTCCGGCGATCGTCAAACCGTGAGGCTGCCCCTGAAAATGTAAACGCGATCAGTAGGCCTAACAACGCAAAGACACCGGCTTGCATGGCACCAGCACCGATGCCTATGTCAGCTGGACGGTTCGCCATCCGGCTGATGCCGATGCGCCGGCCGACTTCCTGGAACAGGAGCATGCCGAGAAACATTCCGCCGGCAAACAGCAGAGGACCAAACGTGCTCATCATGATCATCGTTGCCTCGCCGACCTCTCCGTCGAGGAGCTGCACCTTAACGGCAAGAACATCTGCGCTCATTGGGCGGCTTAGGTCAAGATTCAGAATATCGACTGTAGATCGAACCGGACGGTCGGTTTCCTCGCGAACTACAAGAACAGGAGGGGAGCCGGCTCATGATCAGAGGACTTTCTCCGCTTGCGCGGCTTCGATAAATCGCCGCATGCAATCGGCCGTTCCTCCTCGAATCAAGATTCCGTCTTTGGCAAACATGTTCGGTCCCTTCTGAATAGACGAACAAGGCCAGGAGAAGAGGATACGTTCTCCCGACCGGACCACATAATCGACGGCCAATTCGAACGATCGATCCTCTTCGCTCTTCCAGTCGAGATAGAACCGCGTGATCGTGCCGGACACAGTGCGGTCGGACGAATCATTGACTGTATACCCTGAATGGTTCAGTTCCAGCCGGAGCGCGTCTGAGAAAAAGACTCCGATTTCTTGACTGAGAAATACATTGGCCTTGGCCGATGGGTTCGTTTCGACTTGGCGAGGACGCACACGCTGTTCATCGTACGCTTGATACCGGAACGGCGCTGTCCCTACTGTACCTTGTCCTCTGAGTGAATTGTCCGGCTGATAGTCGAGCGACACGATGCGGGGGCATCCTGCTGCCGTCACGACGCACAGCAGGAGCCCGATCGCCCACAGCGAATGACTGAATGCGAACCGCCTCGGGACAATGGCATCAGTCATCATTGTAGAAATCGTTCGACGTATGTGGAGCGAGGCGTGTGACCTGATCGAGGCACGCCCATCACTCGCGCGTTAATAGACCAACGGAATTTGTTGCGCGAGCTCAACCCTGATGACTGCACGGATTTTATTTTCGATTTGAATGTAGCGGGCCGTTTTGGCCGCAGGCAACACCTTGCCGATCTTATTCGCATAGGTGCGCTTCAACTTGACCTCTTGCTCATCCGCCGAAATTGCTTCATCGAGCAACTTCTTCGCGGTGTCGTTCGATATTGTGCCTTTGCCTTGGTTGTACGCGTCGGCGTAGGCCGAGATGGTCTTGCCGAGCCGCTCATTGAGTTGTTGGAGATCTTTCTGGTACGCGTCGTACAACGGCCAAAAGGCCTTGCTTTCCGCGTCGGTCAGCTCCATGTTGCTGGCGACCAGCAGTTTCTTGTCCGCCTTGAGCTTCTGCGCGAAGATTTCCATATTGGTGTCGGCGCTACTCCCCTCGGTTTGGGCAAATGCCGGCACGGCTAATAGCATCATTCCCGCTATGATTGAACGTACAACTGATTTCATGGTGTGCTCCTTCGTGTGATGTGATTGTGAACGACGAATCCGGTTTCTTCAGTCTCAACTCCTTTCTCAATTCTTTTGGGATTGGGGGGAGGTTCTCAGATCTCGCATCAATCGCTGAAATTCTGGATCATTGCGGATCAGCCGCGAAGCGGCCAGCAGAAGGCGGTCGATGTGCGGGTCCTCCAGATACATTGTGGTCGGGATCTTCATGAGCGCCAGCCGTTCGTCCGGATCCTCCACCTCGCTCAAGCTGGCATTGATAAGATAGATATCGGCGTCAGCGGCAAACGGGTTGTCGGCCGTTCGTGCCGTGGTGCTAAGCCGTTGCCGCACATTCTCTACGCCCTGACGCACCAGCGTCGTCGTATCGAAGGAATAGCGATTGATCGGCAGATCGATCATGGCGCTCATCGCCCGGGAGACGACCGGGATATGATCGCTCCGGTATTCGAGCACATCTGGAGTGGTTTCGGCATTCACCATCAACACGACGAACTTCCGAATACCCTTCAGGTTCCCTTCCTTTAAGAAACGCTCCAATCCGCCCATGACGCTGGCTCCTTCAATGAGGGCGCGTAGGGCCATATTATCTGCCAGGCCGCCATCGAGCAGGTGAATATTGGGACGTTTCTCGACATCCAAATACGACAGCAACTCGTTCGCTCGTTGCGCGCCGATCCCGCCCTTTCTTTTTTGTTCCGTCAGCCATGGTGGTGCTTGATAATCGCATTGTCCGGCGTAATTCTTCAGGCTGATGGGACTGAGCACCAGAGGCAGCGCTGCGGAGGATGCGGAAGCCCACGCGACCGGCAGGCGGCTGAGATCGGAACAAATCATGTCGAATTGTGATTGATGAAATTCGAAGCGGGAGAGGGTTGCCATGTCGGATGCATGAATCGCAAGCCAAGGACGTTCGTTACGCTTGAGCAGATCTCCATAGGTGGCTCCCTCGAAGAGCGATTCATCCAATATCTCGGCCATCAGATGCGCTCGACCAAAATAGGGAGACCAGAGTCTGATCCAATTGCTTGGGGTCCGGAAGACCCTGGCTTTGAGTTCGCTTTCCCAATCCTTTCGCAAAAAGCGCGCTTCGAAGTCATGAAAGATCTGATCGCCACGGAGCGCATAGTACCCGGCGGTGAACGTGCCGCCTGACAACGCGAAAATGACGTCCAGTTCGTCGAGCAACCGTTTTTGCTTGCCTTCCCAGGTGATCTGCTGCTGGGCGAGTTCCCGTAACACCCCGAAGGCGAGGGTGGATGCCCGCGTGCCTCCACCGGAAAAGGCCGCCACAATCAGGAGACCATCCGTATTCGCACTATCCGGCGGCATGAGGTTGCGGAACCGGTAACCGGTGGCGGGGTCCCACTGAGCCAGCGGCTCGTTCGGGACAGGTTTGACGTAGGAACAGCCCTGGAGAACGGCTAAGAGTATTGCCGTTGCGAACAGGCCGAAGAGTGTCACTCTCGGTATCGAACGCCCTCTGGTCAACGAGCCCTGGATGCTACTTGAGTTTCTTCGATTCATAATGTTCGGCGATGGCCACCTTGATGACCTGGCCTTCGTTGAGCTGATCTCCCACCGCAAGATTGTTCATGACCGCAATCTGTTCCTTTTTCCAGGCTGAGTTGGTGCGAGCCGCCAGAGCCTCGATCGACTCTCCGGCTTTGGCCTTGACTAAACGGATACGCTTCTCCTTGATCCCGTCGCGTTCGGATGCCGACAATGGTCTGAAACTGTGGGCGGTTGAATGGAAGAGGGGCTGCACGGTGTCGAAGTGCTTGGTTGGAGCCAAGCCGGCCACCTGATAGATGAGCCCGCCATGCGCAATCCAAGTCAGGTCGAGTGTCAGCTTGCCGTCCGCCTTGATCTGCGTGTGTGCGGCAGGGAGACCTCCGATGGTCAGCTTTTCTGTCTTGGAAACCACGCCGGACTTGATCTTCTTTTCCACCTCACGCGCGCCATCCATGGGATCGGTCCCTTCCGCTACGGCTGCCACAATGACGGCCCCTTCTCCATTCGGCGCCGCCGACACCAGTTTTTGCGGAGTGTTTTCGTGCTGCCACGTTTTCGGAAACTGTAGGAGGAAATTCATGTCGGGATGCAGAAAGGTATGTTCTTCAAAGATGCCATGGGCAGCCCGCTGGCCATAGACCATGCCATCCAGGCGAGTCAGAAACACTTCGTGCGTAGCACTGATCGGCGCTCGGGTCGCACGCGTCAAGTCTTTCGCATGCTCCGTCGTTTTCTTCACTCGATCGGGTGTCGCAGGATGAGAGTCAAAAAATCCAGGCTTCCTGGGCTCCTTACTTTTGCTCATGAGTTCGACTTCGCGTTCGAGGGTATTCAAAAAGACGGACAAGGCAGCCGGGTCCCATCCGGCCTTCGCCGCCATCTCCTGTCCCACTCGATCCGCCTCAGTTTCCTGGCCGCGGCTGTATGGAGAAAAGAGTACCCCCTGTGTCAGATCACCGACTCCTTCAATGATATTTCCCGCAACCGGTAGGACCAGACCGGCGAGCCCCGATGCGATCCCGAAGACCACGGAAAAGGGACCTTGCCTGGAAATCTTTTGCACGGTGTGCCGCCCGGCGACGTGACCGATTTCGTGTCCCACCACTCCGGCCAATTCATCCTCGGAATTCACGAGGGCGAGCAGCCCTCGTGTGACATAGACGTAGCCGCCGGGAAGGGCGAACGCGTTGGGCTCCGGCGTGTCTGCGATGTGAAAGTGGTACGTCACATCCTGGCGGGGAGACTCCTTCGCCAGCCGCTGGCCGAGCGCATCCAGATATGGGAGGAATTGCGAATCGTCGAGCAGGCCCATCTGCGCCTCGACTTTCTTTGCCTCTTCTGCGCCGATCTTCTTTTCCTGCTCAACCGAGACAAGCGTGACCTCGGGAAGTCCGCTGACGGGGTTCAACGAGCATGCCGCAATCGGCAAACCAGTCAAGAGCAGGCAAGTCAGGAGCCATCGGCGACTATGCAACCCACATATCCAACCATTCTTTTCGAACTCATTCATATGCACTCCTCCTACACGATCCGTCTGCCCAGCATCGCAATAGCTTCTCGGAACAGGTGCGGGCTTATTTCTTCACCTTCGAAAACTTGGCGCCCTCCAGCGTCAGGTTGTACATCAGACCCTTCTGGTCTAAGACGAAACCGACGATGGGCTCATTCAGTTTCGAGCTGTCGAGTGATGTCCCTGCGCCAATGGCAATGACGGCGACCGAGCCATCGACTCCGACTTTCCACCCGTCACTATTTCGAAACCCTTTGAGGGCGTCCTCGTTCAGAAACACGATCACGATGGTTTTGGCCTGTGCGCCGAACTGAAGCCCGAACGATGCGGCGAGGGTGTTGTAATAGTCGACCGTTTTCCCGCCGATGCGCAACGCCCCTTCGCCATATTCGCCGCCGAATCCGACTCCGGCTTTGATGACCTTCGGGAACACCAACAGGCCCTTGGCGCTTGCCATAAACTGCTTGGATCCGGCCACGTCCTTTTCGAAATTCTCCAGGGCGACGTCCACGCTCACGTCGATCTCCCTGGCCGTGGCGGCATCCGCAACGTCGGTTCCCAAGCAGACGACGACCATTGCCAGGCCAGCTACCCACATTGAGGATCTCCAAAGTTTTCGACTCAGCCAGGATTTGTTGGTCATCATGATTCGCGCTCCTTTCTCAATTAGGTACATCACAAGAAGCTTTCAACAGTACAATCTTTTTGTGTCTCCGATTCGACAGTAATGATTTTGTTCGAAGATTTCCAGCACAATGTTGCGTGGGGGGACGTATGGTATACAGCCCACGACTCCTGAAGCAAGACTTTTTCCTTTCGACTCTGGCTATTCCTTCCTGCGCATACCATACGTGGTTCTCGTTCAGGTCTGAGTATTCCAAGCCGATGTCTTCATATGATATGCGGGGTTTTCATCCCATTGTCGCCGAACACGTGATCCGACGCCCTGATGTTTCTCTCGTTTACGAACCAACATTGATGGATCGAAGATAAAAGCGAGGAGTCCTAGATAGCAGTGTCGGACGAATCGCGTCGGAGACAGAGGAACAACCGGCAGTTACGCCACAGGACCAGTCGGAAGTATGAAGTGCCACTCTGAATCGGAAGATGAAGATCGAACGATTACTTCAGTGGCGTCAATTCCATGTAGTAGGGATTTCCGTCTTTGCCGAAGACATGTGCAGTCATGACGTTCTCGCTGCCGCGCAGGCAGAGCGTAAAGTCGACCACCCGTTGCCCCATCTCGGATGACAGTCGCCCATTCTGCAGGGTCACTCTTCCCGTTCCCACGAGAGGACCCTTGGCTGTTGCTCCCCCGAAACTGTAGGTTCCATAGGTATCATGGGATGTGAGGACCACGACGATCCGTCCTGAGTCCTTCCCCGTTCGCGCGTGTGTCACCAGTCCCTCCCATGTTCCTTCGGTCGTTTTGATTTCTGCAATGAGAACCGGGGTTAATGATGTGTGTTGCGGTGATCTCAATCCGGCACAGGCTGCGAGCGAACTCACCAGCAACAAGAAGACTAGGAACAGGCCTTGGACTCGAACGAGCTGGTTCCGCATCACATTCCCTCCTCGGTAGACTCTCGGCTGGATCTTGAATGGACAGCATGGAAGCATTGGTCAATCTCTCGCAGGCGACGCATCGCGATCCAATCATCTGCTTTTTCGTCTAAGAAGGACCGGCACACAAGCATATACCGAAGCCCAATTTGAGTAAATCGGTCGCAGGTCCGTGAGCTTCCATGTTCACTAGCCGGCTGCGACCGGCACGGCGTGCAGAAAGGGTATTCGGTACGATCGTGTGTTCGTCATTCCAATCCACTTCTTTCCAATGTGATTCGATTGTCGATCAATGTTTGATTTCCCAAGTTTTGTTGCCAGGTTTGTAGAGGCCGGGCTACACTTTCTCCACATTCTTATGGCACGGGCAAAAACATCAGAGCAGCTCCGCGCTCGCTCCAAAACCGCCATGATTGATGATCTCGCACGTGGCGCAGGAGAGCTCCAAGATTTCCTTGCACGGGTGGAAGATCTGGCTCGGGAAGGCTTTCCCTATATCGATGCGGCAAGGGCTCGAACCGATTTACAGTTCCGTGAATGCATTCGCCGCATATTCGGTGAGAAATCCCCTGAATTCCAAGAGCATCGTCACGACAGGCTTCTCATGGGAAGCCCCGAGGAAAAGCAACAGAGCATCGGTCTGATTAAGACACTTATCGCCAAACTCGAACAGAAGAAACTCGACCTGCAAGGAGGGCCTCCTTCCCAGCAAGTTTCATCACCAGTGCCGACCCCATCGGCACCTAAAGTTCCCCATATGACTGTGGTGCCGGCATCGATCTCGACCGTTCAGATGACCATGGCACAGACAGGCCCGATCAACCCTCCGCCGGTGGCCATGGCGGTCGCCCTGACTACAAATCTTGACTTGGCTGCACCCGTTGCCGTACCGAATTCACCTCCGGTTCCTCCGGCGCCACCCTTAGACTTTGTGCGAGAGCCGAAGACTCCAACACCAACCGTCATTTCACTCACACCGCCACCGGTCGCCCCAACTCCAGCTGCCGCAGAGGTGGTGCCTGTTCCTCTCAAGCCTGCGGTTCGAGTAGATTCGGAGCTTCAACAGCAGCTGCCCTCACACGTGACGCTGCAGTCTGCTCCAACCGATTCATCCAATGTTGCCAGAACGTCTCAGCCGACACACCAGGAGTCAACACCCGTGATGCACCCAATTGCCTCTACCGGCCCACAGCGGCAGACACCGGAAGAGTCTTCAGTCCCGCCGCATGTGCTTCCGTATCCCTCAAAGCCGAGCGGTCCTTCTACACCCCAAGAGTCGGCACCCGAGTCTCTTCAGGCCGGATCGGATTCGGTCGAACTCGTGAGGGAACTCTGCCGTCGATTCCATTCCGTCGCACGGCAGTTGCGGCTTCGGGGGGAGTATCGGCCCACGCTCAGCGTGGAAGACGAACTCGATGTGCAGGATTTGCTCCATGCGTTGCTGCGAATTCGGTTTGACGATATCGGCACGGAGGAGTGGACGCCGAGTTACGTAGAGGGGGCCTCGCGCACGACATTTTTATTGAATGATAATCGACTCGCCGTACTCGTCAAGAAAACGCGCAACGGCCTCACGGCGAAAGACCTGACTGAACAGCTGCGGATCGATGCCGAGCGGTATCGCACCAAGAGCCGTTGCACGTCGCTGTTGTGCTTCATTTACGATCCAGAAGGCCGCATCGGCAATCCGCGGGCTCTTGAAACCAGTCTCTCTACGATAAGCGAATCCTTGACCATCGACGTGCTCGTCGCTCCAAAATGAGGTCATACATGAAAAAGCCAAAAGCTGCTGTCGCCAAGTTTCCCATCTCGCCTATGGGCAATCTCGCATTGACACAGGAGACAGGCATCCGCTACGTTGGCGAAGCCCCCGCTATTTCTGCGGTGCCTTGTACGATTCATGCTCCAGTCGACGGCGGGAGAATCATGTCGGATCGGGCCTACGTGCTCATCAATGTACAGCCGGGACGCACGAGCGATGTGGTTCGGGCACTATCCGAAATTAAGCAGATCAAGACCATCGATCCCTGTTGGGGCAAGCCGGATATTATCATCGTGGTGGAAGTGTCGGACCAGGATGCTCTGACTCAGTTGGTGCTGAGCCGGATTCATGAGATCGACGGCGTCTTACAGACCGACACCCATCTCGTCTATCGACTGAAGACCGGTAAAGTGAAATGATCTGCACGCTTCGCGTGCTTCGCCTCGCCCGCCACATCCCTCTCTCCCTGCTACTCTGACTCTCCGTTGTCGGCATCATCGCCAAGATCCAATCCGAATCGGTCAGCCATCCGATACAACGTGCGCCGATCGATGCCGAGAATCTTTGCGGCTTTGACTTTATTTCCCTTGGTTTCCTTCAGCACGCGAAGGAGATGACGCTTTTCGACCGCTTCAAGAGACAGACTCCCCTCATGGCTCTGGTCGCTCGCTGCCGCGAGCTCTTTTGCCGGCAGGTCGGTCCGACGCAGTGACGCAGGCATATCGTCCGGGGTGAGAAGGGGACCATGACTCAACGAGACAGCTCGCTCAATGGCATTTTCCAATTCACGCACATTGCCGGGCCACGGGTACTGCATCAACAACGTCATGGTCTCAGGCAGCACTCCGCGCACTGCGTGCGTCACCCCCGTTGCGTATTTGTGCAGGAAATGATGCACTAACATCGGAATGTCTTCCCGTCGCTCCACCAGCGACGGCAACGTGATACGCACCACATTGAGCCGATAAAACAAGTCGTCCCGATACTTCCCTTCCTTGACGAGCTGCTCGAGATCTCGATTGGTCGCGGCGATAATACGAACATCGACTTTCGTCGATGTCGTACTGCCGACACGGCGGATTTCGTGATCTTGCATCACGCGTAAGAGTTTTACTTGCACGGCCTGACCCATCTCACCGATTTCATCGAGAAACAATGTTCCTCCGTTCGCGGACTCAAAGAGGCCAACTTTGTTTCCCACTGCACCGGTAAATGCGCCCTTTTCATACCCGAACATTTCCGACTCCAACAGCGTATCCGGCAGCGCTCCGCAGTTCACCGGAATAAATGGGTTATCACGGCGGGGCCCGTTCGCATGGATCGCTCGCGCGATCAGTTCTTTGCCGGTCCCGCTTTCCCCTTGCAGAAGCACCGTGCTCTTGCTTCCGGTTACCCGAGCCACCAGCTTGTAGACTTCCAGCATGGCGGGACTGCTCCCCACCAGAGAAGACCATTCGTCCTTGCCCTTTAACTCTTCACGATATCGGGCATTCTCTCGGACGAGTCGGCAGTGATCGAGACTCCGCTTGACCACGAGTGTGATTTCTTCTTTCTTGAAGGGCTTGGCAAGATAGTCGTAGGCGCCTTGTTTGATCGCTTCAATCGCGCCTTCCAGGGAACCGAACGAGGTCAGTACCACCACTCCGGTGTCAGGGCTCATCCGTTTAAATTCACGCAAGACTGTGAGCCCATCGACCGCCCCCATACGAATATCCGTCAACACAAGGTCCACCGGCTCCTTACGTCCACGAGCGATCACCTCTTCTCCGCTGGCAAAGGCTTCAACGGTGTAGCCTTCCTTCTTTAAGGCCTCAGCCAAAAGATCGCGCGCGACGGCATCGTCATCGGCTACGAGAATGCTCGCTGGTTGCATCGGTGCTACCCTCTGATGTGGCTTGACTCACTTATGAAGCCGGGTAAGCTGACGGTGACGGTTGTGCCTTGCCCGATTTCGCTCTTGAGTAGAAGACTGCCTCCATGGGCTAAGACCGTCTCGCGGCTCAAGAATAGCCCCAACCCGGTACCCTTGCCAACAGCCTTGGTGGTAAAAAACGGTTCGAAGGCCTTCTGCACATCGGCCTCCGGCATGCCACATCCCGTATCGCGCACCACGAGGATCACCACCAGAGGCGACATGGTGTCAGTCGCCCGACGTCCGCGGTCGAGTTCCTCGGACGAGGCTGGATGGAATCCTGCCGAAATGCTTACCGTTCCATTCGGCGGTGTCGCGGCTAAGGCATTGGTAAAGATGTTCACCAAGACCTGATGCAATTTTTCCGCATCTGCCCAGATGAGCGGGAGATTGTCGGGAATGTCAACCGTCAGGGTAATATCCTTCGCATGGAAGGCAGGCTCCATGAGCACGGCCGCCGGGGTGATCACTTTTTCCGCCGGGAGCCATGTCGGTTCAGGCTGGCGCTGTCTGGTTGATGACAGCAAATCTTGAATAATCCGAACCACCCGCGTGAGCTGTTCATCGATCACGGCCACCCGCTTCTTCATCTCAGGTGTGACACCCGGCTCTTCAGCCAGCGCTTGGACATGCCAGGCGATCGAGTGCAGCGGCGTTCCGATCTCATGCGCAACGGATGCCACCAGTTGTCCCACTGCCGCCAAGCGTTCCGAACGATTCAGTTGGTCTTTCGCATTGACCAGCTGCGTATTGGCTTTTAGGAGACTTTCGGTCTCCCGGGCGAGTGCGGCGCGCGCCGCCTCCTCGCGTGTTTTGCGTTCTACCCACGTCATGCCGAAATAGGCCACGATGAGGAGAACTCCTGCGACGACGCTGCGATTGATTACTGCCGATTGCAACCGTCCCGGTTTGGTCGGTTGCATCAGCCCCATATAGGTCGCCACGATACAGGCCAAGACCGTCAGGATCATCAGGCTGCGGCTGCGCACGGTTGCAACCAGGAGAATCGGCAATACAAATCCATATGCGCCGACGACGTTTGCCGGCGCGGCCATTTCCAGCCCGACGATTGCCAGAAACACCGCCCCTGCGATGGCCAACACGATGCGATTTTGTTTTAACATGGAAGTAGGCGATGCCTAGACTGCCGATGAACCATGGGCCACTCTCTAGCAGGCTGCGGGGAAACTATTTCAATGCAGGAGACATTCGAGATGCTGTCCCTCAGGGATATGAAACAAACAGCGCCGAAGGATGCTCGAAAGACCATCCCGCAAGACCCGTTCTATTCTTTCTATCTCTTTTTGGGGGAGTGGTCGAGTCTGCCCTTTACTGCGCGCGACATTCTCACCCGCCCAACCCTGAGCGCGCCGAGACGCGCTCTTGCCCAGGCGAGCACATTCTCATCGTGCGCGTTCTGCGAGCAAGAAGGGCACCTGGCCGCTCCCTCCTTCCTGCTGGCGGACTTTTTCAGCATCCTTCTAGAGGGTCTTTACTCTAGTGGACGGGTCGAACGCAAGATGGCTCCAAGCTGCCGGAGACGATCATCACAGAACATGTCATCTACACGAACGGCATACTTACGGGTCCAGTTCGGATGACTGTCGACAGTCCCTGGAAGATTGGTCTGCGACAGTTCCCCCAATCCGTCTTCGAGATTCATCAGCACGATGGAGGATGGCGTGCGAGCCAGGTAGCGATGAATCGCTTGGCAGAGTTCAATTGTCATGGCGGGCGCGGTGGCCAAGTCTTCCGTGATGCCGGTCGGCAGGAGGTCTTCCCGCTTCAGCGCGCTGAGGATGCTTGCTTTGGTCTGATGGCGTTCGTTCCAGGCCCTATGGCGCGAGGCGTCATCGGGAAATGCGCCCAACCTCGATCGTACATGCAAGTCCTCACCGGACCAAAATCCGGTGAGCGTCGGTAAGTCGTGTGTCGTGACGACAGCTAACGATTGCATGGGATAGTCGCCAGGTGGTTTCATCGTTCCGTCTGTTCCACGCTCGAAATACAGCACTCGATAGGACAGCACTCGGGTCCGCGCCAACTGCTCTCTGATCCAATCAGGGACGGTGCCGAGGTCTTCTCCGATCACCAAGGTTTTTGACCGGGTACTCTCCAGCGCGACGATCGCCAACAAGTCTTCAAAGGGATACCGCACATATGTGCCTTCGGACGCGGGTCTCCCGCGCGGAATCCAGAACAGACGAAAGAATGCCATGACGTGATCCAGGCGGATTGCTCCGCCGGATCGGAAATTATGGCGTAAGAGCTGGATCATCAATTCATAGCCGCTGGCGCGCAACGCGTGAGGGTTGATTGGAGGCAATCCCCAGTTCTGTCCCTCCGGTGCAAACGTGTCAGGCGGGGCGCCGCAGTCGGCTTGGAGCGCCAGCACCGATTGATAGATCCAGGCCTCGGCGCCATTTCGGTCGGCTCCGAGTGCCACATCGTGATAGAGCCCGATTGGCATCGGCAGTTGCTCGGCCGCCCGTCGGGCCTCGTTCAGTTGTCCGCTGGCCACCCACTGGATATATTGAAAGAAGCGAATGCGCTTCCTGTGCCGTTTCGCATACTCACGAACCGGTTGGCCATGTGTCAGATACTGTTTGGGCCAATCGTGCCAGGTGGCTGACTTGGACTGAATCAACCGGCGTTCTTCTTCCAGTGTCTGGAAGATGGCATATTCTTCGAGTGGTGTGCCCTCGGTCTGGATAAACCGTTCGAAGAGCCTGCCGCGCGCCGATGTTGGTTGGAGATTCGGTTCCTCTCCGCTGTAGGCTTCTGAGAGGAATGTCCGATAGGTCAATTCGAGCATGGCGCGCTTGGCAGTCGCAATCGCCTCGTAGTCTACCTGCCGGTTGGCTCGTAGCGTCTGGAGCTTGGCTTGAAATTCGGGGGCACGGAACAGTTGCTGTGCCTTCTCCGATACATAGAACTCCGGCAGCCGCTCGAGATCGATGTAGAGTTCATTGAGGTAGAGTCGGCTGCTCGGTGCATAGGGGCTGATGTGATAGGGCGAGGTATTCCGAAGGGCATGGAGCGGGTTGAGCCCGATGACTCCCGCGCCGAGTTCCTTCCCGGCCCACTTCACAATCCGTCCGAGATCGGTGAAGTCGCCGCACCCCCAATTCCGATCGGAGGACAACGAATAGAGCTGCAAGGCCAGTCCCCACACCCGTTGGTTTACCTCAATCGTCGGCGGAATATAGCACTGGCGCGGCGCCACAATAATACGCATCGTCCCCACGCTCCCGCCGACCAAACCTTTGGCCTGTACCGACAAATTGTAGTATCCGAGCGCGAGACCCTGCGGAGCCGGTATTTCGATTCGCACATGGCGTTGATCCTTGAGAAATCGAATTTCTAGAACGGAAAGCCCGGGTCCTACTTGTCCCTGTTGTACCGTGGCATTCGCTTCATCGAAAATCTGCCATTCCACTGTGACGGATTTTTCCTGCTCGTCATCGAGGGCGAGGCAACAGGACACCGGCATTCCCATCTCACCGTCACGCAGAATCCGCACCGGGTCGCAAGGACGTTGCCACGGGGCCTCATCCCAATCTTGCAATGCTTGCGTCAGCGATGCGGTTGAGTCGACCGCAAAACCCATAGCAGTCAATATGGCGCGTCGAGTGTCGTCGGAGGTGAGGTGAAGATTGCCGGCAATATCGTGATAGTCAGTCGCGATGCCGGCACGTTCAGCGAGTTCGGCGAGAAGGGTGGGCTCTGTCTGGTCCTGCATGAAGGCAGTCTGCGTGAACCCCGCCTTCATGTCAAGCTATCCCATTGTTCTTAAAGATAAATTCTGTATATCATCTTCTCATGCCCGCCGACCTCAGGCATGTTCGATTCGGCACAAGTTCCTGGGCCTATGAAGGCTGGCAGGGGCTACCAACGGACCTATACGAAGAACCGGTTCAGCCAAGATGCGCTTGCAGAATATGCCGGCTACCGTAAGGATAGCATTCCGATTTTCCGGACCGTCGGCATCGACCATTCCTTCTATCGTCCGGCCAGCGCAGTGCAGCTCGCGCACTATGCGAGTCAAGTCCCGGATGATTTCCGTTTCTGCTCCAAGGTCTGGGAAGACATCACCATTCCGGTCTATGCCAATCTTCCCCGCTACGGAGCAAGAGCTGGAAAGGCCAATCCACGATTTCTCGATGTCGTTGCATTTAGCGACTTGGTTTGGGCTCCGGCACAAGAGGGCTTGGGGGCTAGTCGCAGGATCGTAGTAGGCGATGGAAAAACCATTGATCCACGGCCCTGGTGAGTTCGAACCTTCGTGTCACGTGAGAGCCCGACGGCTCGCGTGGTTCATTGACTCCCTCATTTCATTTTGTTAGCCTGAAAGCCCGCCACGTTGCTATCGATAGAGCAGGGCAGATGAAAAGAATCCGCCAACATCCTTGGCATCCAGATCCCGAAAGGAGTTCCGATGACTAGCTCAACCGCCTCCCCCGACGTGCTTGCTGAACTGCAGAACAAGGCTACGCAACTCCGAATCGAGAGTGTGCGTGCAACGAGCGAAGCCGGAAGTGGGCATCCGTCTAGCTGTTGCTCCGCAGCGGATATTGTTGCGGCCCTGTTCTTCTCTGTCATGCGCTATGACCCCAAAAATCCGAAGGCTCCCAACAGCGATCGGTTTGTGCTGTCAAAGGGCCATGCGGCTCCGCTGTTGTATGCCGCCTGGGCGGAAGCAGGTCTCTTTCCGAAACGTGACCTCTTGAAGCTTCGCACCTTGACATCAGATCTGGAAGGGCATCCGACTCCTCGCTTGCCGTTTGTCGATATGGCCACTGGCTCGCTCGGGCAAGGACTTCCTGTCGGCATTGGCATCGCCCTCAATGCGAAATACGTCGATAAGCTCGATCACCGGACCTACGTCTTGATGGGCGATGGAGAGTCCGTCGAAGGATCGGTATGGGAAGCGGCTGAAGTTGCGCGCCATCATGGTTTGGATAACCTCTGTGCCATCGTCGATGTCAATCGATTGGGTCAAAGCGATCCCACTATGCTGCAACACGACATGGAGGCGTATCGCTCCCGATGGGCCGGATTCGGTTGGCAGGCGCTGGTGGTTGACGGACACGACCTTTCAGCTGTACTTGCGGCGTTCGAGACCGCTGCCGCCACCAAAGGCAAACCGACGGTCCTCCTTGCCAAAACGTTCAAGGGCAAGGGCATCTCCTTCATGGAGAACCATCCTGGCTGGCATGGAAAGGCGGCTGCCAAAGGCGAAGAAGCTCAGAAGGCAATCGATGAGTTGACCAAGCAATTGAAACCGAGCAGCGTCACCATCTCGGTGAAGAAGCCATCGCCGCCGGTTCCGGCGGCTTCATCGATCAGCCCCCTTCCACCGTCGCCCTACAAAGTGGGTGATTCGGTCGCGACGCGGGAAGCGTTCGGCATAGCACTTGAGAGACTGGGTGAAGTCAATCCGCTTGTCGTGGGGCTGGATGCGGACGTGAAGAATTCGACCTATACCGATAAGTTCGGCAAGAAATTTCCCAGCCGATTTTTTGAGAACTTTATTGCCGAGCAAAACATGGTTGGGGCAGCAGCCGGTCTTGCCGCTTGTGGTAAAGTCCCGTTCGCCGCGACATTTGCCTGTTTTTTCGCCAGGGCATACGACTTCATCCGAATGGCGGCGATCAGCGGTTCGAACATCAAGCTTGTCGGTACACACGTCGGCGTCAGCATCGGAGAGGACGGACCCTCGCAAATGGGCTTGGAAGATATTGCGATGATGGCTGCGCAACCGGGCGTGACCGTCTTGTATCCGTCCGATGCGACCTGCACGTATCGGTTGGCCGAAACCGCCGCCGCACACAAGGGAATGGTGTATATTCGGGCCGGCCGCCCGAAGTGTCCGGTTCTCTATGGGCCCGATGAAACATTCCATATCGGCGGATCGAAAGTCATTCGCCAGAGTGCATCGGATGTCCTCACAATCGTCGCAGCAGGCGTCACGCTCTTTGAAGCCTTAAAAGCCTACGACACATTGAAGGCTGCCGGTGTCTCCGTGCGGATCGTCGATCTCTATAGTATCGTCCCCATCGATCGCACCACGTTGCTGGATAGCGCCAGGGCCACGCAGGGACGGATACTTACGGTCGAAGATCATTACGCTCACGGTGGACTCGGAGATGCAGTGCTCAGTGCGGTCGGAGCTGAAGGAATCAAGGTACATAAGCTTGCGGTTCGCACGATCCCACACAGCGGCAAGCCGGATGAACTCGTCGATCACTTTGGTATCGGGGCGCGATCGATTGTCGAAATGGCCAAGCAGATTGCAAAATAAGCCCCCTCCCGTACCGCCCCCCTGTTCTGGTTGGGCCGTAGTCCATTCTGAGGGGACCGTCTGCCAACGGACGTTGCAGGCACCGATCTAAACCGGCTACGACAGAGACCGTTTTATTTTTCGAGAGTGCACCCGACCGGATGGCGTAGACCGAACCGGGTGTTGAAAGTCCATTCTGTCAGTCTCTATCGCTCCTCATGCTCACCTAATCGTGAATGTTCTATTCTATGGTCAGTAGCACCGCAGGCCGTTCTCCGTATCCAGTCAGGAATTTCAACTTTTGAGTCTTGACAATGGGGTAGGCGTAAGGCATTGTGTGCGCCACTGATGAAGGGAAGGGGGCGGCATGGGTTGTCAACATCCCCTTTTCATTGGTCGCTGTGTTGAGTATGATAGTGATGATGGTTGCTGCGTGCACATCATACGAATCATACCCAACATCCGTGACACATTTGATCTCCCTCTTTCAGCGACTAGGCAGTGAACCGGCCAATCAAGCTGGCGTGGAAGATTTTGTAAAGTGATTACCGCCGCAAGTCTTTGAAGCCGGGAGTGGGGGCATGAAATCTGCCATACGCGAATCATGATCCATGAGCAGCACGTTCGCTGTACAGGTTCCTACACTCGGCTATGGCCATGAAGATCAGTACGTGATCGAGCTGACTTATAATTTGTATTAGGGCCCATAAAGCAAGACATCGTCGAAAGACGATAACCACCATCAGAAAAGGAGGTGCGAATGACGACGAGGAAGGTCGGGATATCGGTCGTGGTAATGGTGTCTCTCCTGATTCTTTCAGGAGGAAAGGCTAACTCTGATGAACCAGTGCCATTGCCTCCAGTTCCGGCCGATTATGCCGGAAAACACATGCCGGCTGGCTGGTGGACGGATCCTAAGGTCATCGAAGAGGGAGGGAAGATTTTCACCGGTGAAGCCAACCCGCTCATCAACTGCGGCAGCTGCCACGGCAAAGACGGTAAACCGGTGAAAAAGGGAGCGCGAGATCTTCGTGACCAGAAAAACACCGGCCGTTTCTCAGACAGTTTCTGGTTCTGGCGAATATCGGAAGGTGTTCCAAAGACGAAAATGAAAGCGTGGAAATCTATGCTGTCGGAGGAGCAGATCTGGCAGGTTATGGCGTACGAGCACCAATTCTCGCACGATGGTAAGCCGTCTGAACACACGGATTACAAGCCTTGATCAGCAAGCGAATCCGAAGGCCTCGATAGGGTGAAACTATTCAGGATGTGCCAACGTCGATGAGAGAAGTCATCGTCAGAGCAGTCGAAAATCAAAGGAGGCTCTATGTCTATTAGTTTTTCTCGTAGCGTGCGTAATGTCGGTTTGCTAGGTGCATTTGTCATGGCACCTTGCCTCGCCATCAATCCAGGGTCTGCCTCAGCGGCAGAGCAGATCAAAGCGGTCGTGACGACGGCACCCAATGTTCCTCCTCCAATCACACGAAAAGAGCCTGCCTATGTTGTGGTTGAACTTGAAGCGACTGAGTTTGTCGGCAAGCTCAGCGACGATAATAATTACAAGTTCTGGGGGTTTAATGGAACCGCACCGGGCCCCATGATCCGAGTGATGGTAGGGGATACGGTCGAGATCCGTTTGAAGAACAAGAAGGACAGCAAGGAAAGTCACAATATCGACTTTCACGCAGTGACTGGACCGGGTGGTGGGGCAGCAAGCCTCAATACCGAGCCAGGAGAGGAAAGCAAGTTGCGGTTTAAGGCGCTCAATGCCGGGCTCTATTTCTATCACTGTGCCACCGCGTCTCCATCTATTCCTGAACACATTGCGAATGGAATGTACGGCGGGATTTTGGTTGAGCCGGTCGGCGGGCTTCCTAAGGTAGAGAAAGAGTTTTATGTCGTGCAGAGCGAGTTCTACACCAAGCCTGGTAAGAAGGGCGAGACCCTGGAGTTCTCGTTCGACAACGGGTTAGCGGAGCATCCGTCACATGTGGTGTTTAATGGCATGGCGGGTTCGCTCGTCAAGAATCCTCTGCAAGCCAAGGTGGGCGACACCATCCGAATGTTCTACATCAACGCAGGGCCCAACCTCGTAGCCTCGTGGCACGTCATCGGTGAGATATTTGACCGGGTGTACCCTGAGGGCTCCTTGGTCACGCCTCCGTTGCAGAACCTTCAAACCACCGTGGTACCTGCAGGCGGCTCTTCCATGGCAGAATTTAAGGTCGAAGTGCCTGGAACCTATATCAATGTTGACCACTCAATCTTCCGCATTGCGAAGGGCGCCGTTGGTCTGATCAAGGTGGAAGGTGCAGAGCAACCGGACATCTACAAGAACCTTCTGAAGTAATCCATAGTGGTCAAGCCATCGCGGTTCTGATGAGGACCGCAACGAGGTAAGTAGTCTGGGAGAGGGAGAGGCTATGCCTCTCCCTCTCTGCTTTTGGGGATAGGCACGCAAGAACCTTCTCCTGACCGCCCCGAAGTGAGATCGCGCCGCGCATACTCAATCAACGCTACGGTCGAGTCCACAATGCGGCGCGCTCGGATTAGGGGGATAGCGAGGGACAAGCCCGCAAGTCCCCAGCGGCACGCAGGCCTGGGGACTGTCTTCCGATCCAAGCCAAACAGCCGGGCAGCTCCCTTAATCCCATGTTCGTGTCGTCAGTTCTTTGCTTGTGATCGTCGGCATGCGATCCCTCCTTCAGATGGCCCGCGACTCTAGCGCGGTAGAGAATCCCGCTCAACATATTTCAGCGTGGGCACCAAACCGACTTTCCTCTCCGGACGGACCAGACTTGTATTCCAGAGCGTGGTCGGAGCGATCGCCTCGACTGGCTCATGCTCGGATCAATCTGCGTCATAGAATCGGCATTCCTTATCTATGGGCAGCTCTGAATAACCCGTGTGTTGGCGGGAGGAATTATAGACTGGCAAGGGTGGTGTGAGGACAGGGCCCGTTCTAGTCCATAGCGCTAGATATGCTCTTCGCAAGGAAATGAAAACACCTTGAGAGGGATAGGATTGTCATCAAGTGAAGGCTCGTTTCGTGTTGCATGAAACGTTTTAAGTGCGCTGACTGCCCTATCTGCCTGGTCGGAGGGAAGAACTGCAAAAATGATGGCATTAATGGCAGGGTTGAGGAAGGTCCCATACATTCTACCAGTGACACCTTTACCCATTACGTTGCTAATTATCGTATATGCCGTAACACCATTACTCTGCAGGAACCCCTCCAAGTCACTTAACATAGAGTCCCGGGCTACAATGATTAGAGTTTTCATGGATGTACCATTTCTCCTTCCTAAGCCATGTAGTATCGATGATAAAGATAGGGATACCGGACGCCTGCCGGGCTGAGACTGTCTATGACGACTATCTCACTGACGGCTCACGGCTCAACTCCTTGATCAATGGGTTGCCTGCCGGCCTCTGGCTTCCCCATAAATAGGGATCATCGATGAAGCCATTGGGGCTACCAGACGATTCCCTTTGGGATGTTTGCTGCAGGACGGGGTGGTACCAAACCGACTTCAGACTTGTGCTTCCTCTCACATGCCCTACGTAGCATCTTTGCCGCACAAGGCATCCGGCTTCACAATCACGGGGGTTTTGTGCCTGTTTATGCGCGTGGGAATCACTGATTTCCCAGCGGGAATTCGATGACCAAGCCACCCATAACTTCACCTACCTGAAAATCCTTCTTAGGACTCTTGGGATGAGTATTATGACAGGCAACGCAAGCCTGACTCACAGCCACATCAGCATAAATCGCGTGAAAGAAGGTTTGATCATCGATCTTGATTGTACGAGTGACAGAATGTTCCGGTCTCGCAGCCACAGATTCTAGGCCGTGTTTGTCTACTTGATCGCGTGGCCTATTTTTCGGATTAATCGGCCAAAGACTTATCAATCGGTAACGAAGCCCCGTGAATGTTGCGAACATGTTGCTTGACTCGGTAACGAACTGCTGTGGTAACGGTAAAGTATTCTTATGCGTGCGCCATTCTCCATCCACTTTGATTCCTCCCTGCTCCTCTAAGCGTTCGACGACATGAAGTGTGTAGAAGGCACGGTGGCTTTCAATAACAGCATGTATATAGTCTGCGACTTTTTCTGGGGGGACACCAGGCACGTCTGCTGCGTGGCCCGTCACCGGGAACAAATAAAGAACGATCGCTAGGATCACTGTCAGACTGGTCGTCGATTTCATGATTACCTCTTCCTGCTTATGGCGCGTGGCAGTCTGGTCAACGTGCGCATGAGGATCGTCATAACCCCAAACCCAGTCACTGGCGATGAAATGGAGGCTAGGCAATCCGTCATGGTGCGAATAAAAATGCATTCGAGGTGTGCGAGTGATTCATCATGGAACATGTGGTTTCGTCAGATTATTGTAGGGCTTTGATCCACCTGCGTTGACGTCGATCCCCCCCACTGGCTGTGGTTTGTCGAGGTCAGAATATTGAAAAGTATTGAACGGCTGAATCTGGTCATCGGAAGGGAGTTGATTACGATCCCATCCCCCGCCAAAGGCTCGAACGAGGGTGACGGAGGACCTCAGCAATTCTGTCTTGATTAGCACCAAGTCGATGCGTGCCAAGAGCGTGCTGACCTGTGCATAAATCACTTCAAGGCTGGAAGCCAGACCGCCCCGGTAAAGTTCAAGAGTGAGCTGCTGTGCCTTCAGGTTCGCCCCCACTGAAGCGTCCTGCCGATCGACTGCGAGCGTCAAGCGATTCGTCAAGCTCAAATTGTTCTCGACCTCACGAAAGGCGTTGAGCACGGTCGAACGGTAGAGATTTTCCGTCTCGCGATAGACCGACCAAGATTGTTGCAATTGGGCGCGACGATACCCACCCTGGAAGACTGGCATCGAAACGCCGGCACCATAGGACCAAAAGCTATTGGCTAGCTTGAACAGATTTAACCCGTCTTCAAATCCGCCGCCGAGCCGGAACGACACATTGGGGAAAAATGCGGAACGGGCGATACCGATGGTGCGGTTCGCCTGCGCCATTCGTCGCTCACTTGCGGCGATGTCGGGCCGACGCTCAAGCAAGGTGGCAGGGAGAGTTTCAGGAATCGTGAACTTCGCGACTCGAAGCTCGTCCACCGGCTCAAGCGTGAAGCTACCAGGCGCCCTATTAAGGAGAATGGCAATGGCTTGTTCACCCACTTGGCGTTGACCTTGAATCTGCGCCAATTTTGTCTCTGTGCTGAATAACAACGATTCGACGCGGGCGACGTCGAGCGCCGACGCGATCTTTCCGGCGTACTGGGCCTTGGTCAGCTTGAGCGTATCCTTATAGAGCGCAATCGAGTAGGTATAGATCGCCTCCTGGGCGTCGAGGCCGCGGACCATGAAGTAATTCGAGGCAATTTCCGCCTGCAGACTCAGGCGCGCGAGCGCCCAATCGGCGGCACGTTCCTCGGCGCGATAGGTCTCCGCCTGTGTGGCATTCCGGAGGCGCGACCAGAAATCTGGTTCCCAAGATGCGAGGCCTCCAAGTGCCATAGTTTTTTCTTCGGCGGGAATATTTTCAGGACGAAAGAGTCTATGATCTGACTGTCTATTATTTGAGGCATCAAAACCTATGCCGAGCTGAGGAAGGTACTGCGCCCGGGCTTTCATCATCTCATCGCGGGCCTGCACGAAACGTTCGGCTGTGGCTTGAAGATCCGGATTGGCAGCAATAGCTTCCTCTATCAGTCTGTCCAGGACTGGATCATCGTACAGCTTCCACCAATCCGGTCGGAGCTGATCATCCGATGGCTTTCCCTTCACGAAGGGACTTGAGCCATGCCATGAGTCAGGCACGACGTATTGCGGCGGCTCATACTTCGGCGCCAGATCAACAGCCGGGAACCAACCACAAGCCGACAGATTGAAGATCACCAGCAAGAAGCCACATCGCCCTAACCAGGCGGACCAGGTGTCTGTCACTGCTGAACCGTTTGCAAAGAGGCGTCCATATCGCTAAAGGAGCATGATAGAGATGTGACCATACAGGTTCCGATTTTCCCGTCTTTCATTCAATTGCCTCCGGCATGTTTCGCTGTTGGACTAACCGCTATTGGGTTAACCGCTGTTGGAGTAACGATGTCGTACCCAGTTGCCGCCGTGACAATTCGCACCTTGTCTCCTTCGAGCAACGCGGCACTCGGATTATTCACAATACGGTCCCCCTCGGAGAGGCCCTCAGTGACTTCGATGTAGTTGTCGAAGATTTTGTCAACGGTGATCGGTTTGAAGTGAAGCCGATCATCCTCTCCCACAATGGCCACCTGAGTTCCATGCTCCTGAAACACCAACGCGCTCGTTGGAATTGTCATCACCCCTCTGTCCACAGGAGCGGTCAGATGAACGCTGGCATAGGAGCCGGGCCAGAGTGCTCGGTCCTTGTTGTCAATGGTAAAGACCGTGACTGCAGTGCGTGTGTTCACATCAAACCCTTTCGCCACGGTCAGAAACTTGAAAGTAAAATGGCGATGGGGGAGTTGCGGTACGGTCACATCGGCCGTCAGGCCGGGACCAAGGAAGGCTCCGAAGGCTTCCGGCACGCTCACAAAGAGTCGCAACTTATCGACCACGGCCACGGTAAAGAGGTTGCTCTTTGCGTTGGGGGTGTTGAGATTACCCTCTTTGCTCACCAAGTCACCGACATTGATGTTTCGCTGGATCACGACTCCGTCGAAGGGGGACGTGATCTGTTTAAACCCAATGAAGGCCTCAATGTTCTTCACTTTTTGCTCCGCCGCCCTGACTTTCGCCGCCTGGGCCTGCGCCTCCGCGAGTTGAACTGAAATGGCTTGCTCGGAGAGCGCGTGACTTTCTCGCATGGCTGTATAGCGCTTGGCGGTGAGGTCAGCCAGCGCATTCCTGGCACGTTCAGATTCCAGATCTGCAACGGCCTGTCGGTATTCGGCATCGAGGTCCGGCGTGGTGATTTCAGCGAGGACCTGGCCCTTTTTCACCTCATGGCCGAAGTCCGCGTGCCACGCCTTCACGTAGCCTTCGACACGCGCATAGATGGGTGCCTCGTTCCAACCAACAATATTGCCGGGGAGCGTAATGGTGTCGGTAGGGTCTGACGTCTTGGCATGCACGAGGGCTACCGGAGTTATGGCCGCTTCCAAGGTGTCCTTCTGCAAGGCGGCCGCGCCCTGCTGGTTTGCGGCAAACCGGTAAACGAGAAACACGAGCCCCACGCTGACGACTAGAATCAGAATAGCCTTCCCACCCAAGTTGTTCATATCAGGCATGCTCCTTTTGGAGAACAGTTCGTCGGTGGTAAACGATGGCGTAGACGCAGGGAACAAAAAACAGTGTGAACAGGGTTGCAACTGTCAATCCACCCATGACGGCTCGCCCCAGCGGCGCATTCTGGGAATTTGCCATTGCCATCGGGAGCATACCGATAATCATCGCAGCGGCGGTCATGAGTACCGGACGAATACGGCCCTTCCCCGCCTCGACCGCGGCTTGTAGCGCGTTACCGTGGACAGCCAGTCGCTCACGCGCATATGCCACGAGCAGGATTGAATTGGCGGTGGCCGTGCCCATCGTCATGATGGCCCCCGTCAGCGCCGGCACCGAAATATATGTGTGCGTCACGAACAGTGCCCACGCGATACCCGCAAACGCGCCCACCAAACCCGTGATAATGATGAAGGGATCAAGCCAGGATTGGAAATTGACGACGATCAGTAGATAAACCAGCAGGATGGCGATGAGGAGACCACCACCGAGTTCGACAAAGGCGTCGTGCATGACTTCGGATTGGCCGTGAATTTCAACTTCCGAACCGCGCGGCAGCTCGTCTTTCATGCTCTCCGCTATCTTCCGGACATCAGCCAGGACACCACCGAGATCGCGTCCCTCCGCCGATACCAAAAGGTCTATCATCGGTAGGAGATTCCGGTGCGTCACCACACCCGGTGTTCCAATCAAGGAGAGTTTGGTTAGATTGCCCAGCAATTGCAGGTTCTCTCCCGAACCTTCCTCATTCCCGCGCATTTCTGGAGCGACCGGGATCGTCTTGAGGTCTTTAATGCTCGTCAACTGTGGTTGAGGGGTGTAGACATTGAGTCGATAAGACTGTTGTGTCGAACGGTCGAGCCAATATTTCTGATCAATCTGTTGGCTGCCGGCCGTTGCCAGGAGCATGTTGAAGCCAAAGTCTCTCTGGCTCAGATTCATGCCGAGGGCAAATCTCCGGTCGCCTTCGACCAGAATAGTCGGCTGAAACATCGTTTGATAGATATAGACGTCGGCGGCACCGGGAATCTGGCGGAATTTTCCCGCCAATTTTTGGGCATACGCGTAATTGGCATACAGGTCCGGCCCGTTGATCTGCAGATCGATTGGCGCGAGCGAGCCAAAATTCAGAATCTTATCGGTCAGATCAGCCGGTTGAAACGTGAATTCCGTTCCTGGATAGCGCTCCGACAAACCTTTGCGGAGGATGTCCCGAAGTTCCCACACTGGTGACTCATGATCCTTTAACGCGATGGTCAAATCGCAATCTTGAGTGCCGATCGTTGGGGATGGAATGAAGGCGAGGTTATGCGCTCCGACCGGAAGACCGCAATTACTGACAATCGTTTCGACGTTACCGGGCAGCATCTCCCTGATGTTGTTTGCCGCGAGAGAGGCAATTCGCCCGGCGGCTTCAATCCGCAACCCCAGCGGCGCCCGCATGTGCATCTGCAGCACTCCTCCCTTGATCTGGGGGAAAAACTCTTGGCCGTTGAAGTAAAACAGCACGAGCGACCCCAGTGAGAGCGCCAGGGCGATCGTGACGAAGCCCACGCGATGGGCGACCACCCGTTCAAGTTGTGCGGCGTAGCCATCACGGAATCGGTCGAAGGCATCCTGAAATCCCCGTTGGAAACGAGCAAAGACACCGCCGCCCGAGACAGTTGCGTGATGAACCTTCAGAATATACTTCGCCATGGTCGGCACGAGTGTGTAGGTCAAGATAAAGGATGCCAGCATCGCGAAGACGACCGCCTCGGCCATCGCCGGGAACACCCAACCGGCAATGCCGCTTAAGTGGAACAGCGGAACCCAGACTATTGTGATGGCAAGTGTGGCAACGAACGTCGGCAGCATGATCTGATTGGCGGCATCGATGATCGCCTCCTCTAACGGCTTACCCAAGGCGAGGTGAGTGTCGATGTTCTCGATCATGACCGCGGCGTTGTCGACGAGAATGCCGACAGCCAGCGCCAACCCACCGAGGGTCATAATATTGATCGATTGTTCGAGCAGATGGAGAATGATGATGGAGCTGAGGATGGAGAGCGGGATCGAGGTGAGGACAATGACCGTCGGACGCCAGGAGCCGAGCATCAGCAGCACGATGAAGCCGACCAGCAAAGCGGCGATGACCATTTCGTGCACCACATCAGCGATGGCATCCTTCACGAATTCCGAGGAGTCGCTGATGAGACTCACTTTCACATCAGAAGGCACGACCTCCTGGATGCGTGGGATCATTTTTTTGATTCCATCCACGATATCGATGGTCGAAGCCTCACTGCTCTTCATGACGACGACGATGACGGCCTGTTTGCCGTCGACCAGCACAGAGTTCGTTTGCACCCGGCCAGCCAAGCGAACTGTGGCGACGTCGCGCAGGTGGATGAAAGCGTTGCCGTCTCGCTTGATCGGAATGTCGTCAAACTCTTCAATCTTCAACGGGGATGCGTTCGTCAGAACAAGCCAGTCAGTCTCCTTGATCTTCATGTCTCCGCCTGGCAGCACGAGATTCTGTCTCTCGATCGCTTGGTGCACATCTTCCGTGGTGAGGTGACGAGCCATCAATTTCTGTTGGTCGACATTGATCATGACCTGCATGTCCTGACCCCCGTAAGGGTGCGGCAGGATCGCGCCGGGTATGGTGACGAGCATGGGTCGAATTCGCATGACGCAGAGATTATAGAGCTCCGCCGGTGTCTGAATATCGGATTCGACTTGTAAGACGGCTACCGGTACTTGGGAAGGGAACAGCCGCATGACCATGGGCGCGGCAACGTCCGGCGGTAGCGCTTTGACGGAGGTCTGCGATATCCCCACGATATCGGCCTCGCTGCCGGCCAGATCAACTCCCTCCTGAAGGTAAATATTGATGATGGAGTGACCGAAGTAAGAAGTGCTCACGATCGTCTTGATGCCTTCGACCGTCTGAGTCAACATTTGTTCGAACACACGAGTGACTCGTCCCTCGGTCTCTTGCGGCATCAAACCATCGTAGAGCCAGACGACGGAGCTGACGGGCATCTGGATATTTGGGAAGACGTCGGTCGGCGCCTTGACTACTGTCAGGACCCCAAACACCAGGATGAGGATGGCCAGCACCACGAATGTATAAGGCCTTTTTAGGCCAATCTGGACCAGCTTGTTCATACTAGACCGTTCTCCATATTTCTATTGTAGCGTCTCAGTAATATTTTCTAATAGTTGGTTAGGTCTACTATCGTCTGGGGCATATGGGACCCCACCGACTCGTTGCCGATGACGGGAACACAGACACAGATGTTGGGGGCATGGGAATGCGGGCGAAGACCAGTCCCCCAGCGGGTTGCGCTGCGGTCGCGGATTTGTCTGCTGGCGGCAAGAAGATCCATGCATTGTAAAGCAATTATTGAGACCATCACGCTAGAATGAATCAAGAATATATCTCATCTTGCGAGGCCCCGAGTCAATCCCCTACCTTTTGTGGGGCCTCGAGTCAATCCCCTTTCTTACGGCGATTATCAAGGCGAGGAGAACCCTCTGCAGGGTTGGCGAAGGAGGGGGTAGCAGCTTCGGAGAATTTCGAAAGATATCCCCCGGCGCTGCTGGCTAGGATCCATCAAAGATAAGGAGCACGGTAAATTCCTGGACCGCTGGATGGAAGTGCGGACGCTCAGCTGGCTGACGGTTCCTCTCCTGAATATATTGCCGGTGGCTCCGGCGCATATCCTGTTGACGATAGAAAACCACCCTCGGCTGAGAGACTATCTATGGCACCTTGAAGAGGGCGCTGCTGGCGGTGTGGTATCGGGAGCCCTGGCAACGCGGCACCAACGAGAACACCCATGACCTGCTGCGCCGATACATGTCCAAGGGTTCGGATCTGTCTGGGTACACTGGGCGAGTTGAACGCTATCGCCCATCCGCTAGACACGCGCCCAAACATGTCTTCAATTTGCACGCCCCGCCAGTATATGTGCAACTGCGCCATCGTTCACCAGGTGAACTTGGACTGCACCAGCCCAGGTAATCTCTTAACATTGACCTCCATAGAGTGTCTTAATTCAAAGACGTTAATCTTCTCCTCCCATAAAAATAAAAAAGCCGATCCGCCATCCCGTCTCACGACGGGGGCGGATCGGCGTCACGCTTGGACGTGCTTAAACCCTTAGCTTCCCGCGGCCCTCGTAAAGACGGGGATGATGTTACCGGCTATACTGTTGATATGACGATTTCCGGCTTCGTCCCAAGCCATCACGAGCCCTCCGAAGCGCTGGTCAGGATCGTGGACCAGATCCATCAACCTCTGCACTTCCCATAGCGAGTCTCGCGAGTCGAGCTTGACTTCTCTGCTTTCGCCTGGATTGATGGGAGACTCATCTTCGATATGCAAGCCGTCTTGCGCCATGATCTCCGGTGGATAGGTCGGGTCCATATTGTTGGACACCCCCACCTTGTTAAGGAACCTGATACCCGCCGTCGTGAATTCTCCGATCCTAAGAGGCTGCTCTCCGCTGTTGGTGACCTGTAGGGTCATGCGAAGGGCGCGACCAGGAACGTCGTAATCTGCGGTGAGCACCTTAATCGTGAGGTCTGACTTCAAATGAGTCGCCTTGATCTTTGGTTCACCCGCTTGGAGCGGGATAGTATAAGGGTACTGAGAATCCGTAACGAAAAACCCAATTGCGATCAAGATAAAGCACACTGCGAGCATGCCATAGGCTACTACGCGGTCGACTGGATCGTTCAGAAGTGCATCTCCTCCCTCCTGCGCCAGCACACGGGCGCGAATGAGGAACATTGGTCTAAGCATGAACCAGCCTATCCACGCAAACCCGAGACCACCCCATAGGGCATGCCAGAAGAGACCGACTGCCAGGCCTGCGGTCTCCGTATCGATGGTTCCACCAACCAGCAACTTCACCGGGTTGGTAAAGTCCTTATAGTTGCCTGTGATATCCATCCAGCCCCCAGGTCCGGCGATAGGGCCGGCCCCATTGACTGCCAACATCGGGTGGATGTGGTGATGACCGGGGAGCCGGCCTCTCAGCTTGATCACATACTCGTAGTCCCCACCGAGCTCCAATGGGCCAGAGGTGACCATCGGAATTCCGTTCACTTTCGAGCTGAGACGTGTAAATACCGAACTTGGGCTGCCTACGTTTATGAACGTACGCTTGGGCGCAACAACGGCCCTTGGCCAGTCTTCGGATATGTGGATCTTGCCAGATAGCATTGCTTCATCATTAACGGCGGTTTTCTGTGGATTCCACCGTGTGTCGTACCATTGGGCGGTACGCATCCGTAGAAATGGCTCTTGAGAACGCTCCCCGTGGGCGGCAGCGGGAGAGGCGAAGAATACTAGGGGAAGCCCCAGTGTCGCCATCCCGAGGGAGCCGATCACGCACAATTTTAGTAATTTTTTGGCGTTCATGATTTCCCTTCTGCTAATGTGGCTCCCGAGGTCCCGATAGCCCCTGTCCCTGCTGACAATCTAGGCGCTACCCCATCCGGTGTGCCATGCCTTCTTGCATACTCGTCTGTTCCGATGATCATGACATCGTTCGCCCGGTGTCTCACGCCTCGTTTGCCCTTGACCCAAAAGAACGATTGGCCAACGAAGTGCCCGATTTGCCACCAAATGGTGAAAACCAGCATGGAGACGAAGGCTGAGAAGAACGCTGAAATCCAAACGGTGTGTCCACCGAATGTACGCAGCGATCCCACTTCGATGATTCGGATATATTCAGGCGTTCCCGTACGGACATACGTGAATCCCATGTAATCGGCTAGCGACATGAGCTGACCATCCACAACCAACGGTTGGTGGCTGTATCCGAATAGAGCGTATTGTGTTGGATTAAACATCATGGCGAATGCCCACACCCCGAATATCGCGGTGAGCATCCAACTCCGAGTCAGCAACAGGGTGCAATCAAGGATCAGCGCGCTGCCGACCATGGTGGCAGGCATGACGAAATTCATTGGGAAATTGGCCCACCAGTACCAAGCAAATACAATCGTGATCCACTTCCCGACGAGGAGTCCCGTGATGCTTAACGTTGCACCAAACGGTTGTCGGTAGAACGTCCAGAAGTAGTACATGATTGCCCCGGGATACATCACCTCTACGATTGGTGTGACCGTTACCCAAAACTGCCGGTCCTTCCAGTCGATCCAGAAGTCCCAGTCTCCCGCAAGCAGGTCAAAGTGCATATGAAAGGTTGCGAATACTCCTAGATATGCAATCGGAATAAAATACACCGCGTCTATCATTCTTGACAGCTTGACGCCTTCCGGCGGAAGCTTGCTGGCTTTGATAATCTCAGCGGTTCTAAACAGTGCCATTTGTCTCCTCCTCGCTCGTTCTGAACATCCTGTCTCCTTCCTGATATTCCAACTGGCTAGTTGGCCAACCCTCGCTCACCGACTATCCGGTGTTAGGGGCTGGCCCACCGATGCCAACCCCCGATTTAGTACGGGATCACATGCAGACAGTCTTTGCTCTCGTTGTTCCAGACCACGTCACACAGGTTGGACATGCGCGCCACAATCTGCGCCGCCACGCCGCCCGTCCCGCCGAACAACCCGCACCAGCCC
>CBDDRB010000024.1:0-132033 GCA_965232965.1 uncultured bacterium | reverse complement strand
GATGGTGATGCCGGGGGACAATGTGAGTGTGACGGGGGAGCTGATCAGTCCGATCGCGATGGATCAAGGGTTACGCTTCGCGGTGCGTGAGGGCGGCAAGACGGTCGGCTCCGGCGTCGTCACCGAAATTCTGGCCTAAATTGAAGTGCTCGATGAATAGAGGAATGAATGGTTAAAGTTGAACAAAGAATCAGGATTCGATTGCGCGGATTCGATTACCGCGTGCTAGACCAGTCAGTGACGGAGATCGTGGAGACCGTCCGTCGGAGCGGAGCGAAAATTGTGGGGCCGATTCCGCTCCCTACGCGCATCGAAAAGTTTACGGTGCAGAGTGCGACGCATGCGGACAAGAAGGCTCGCGAGCAGTTTGAAATCAGAACCCACAAGCGGTTGATGGACATCATGGACGCGACTCCTGAAACCATGGATTCCCTGATGAAGCTGAACTTGGCCGCCGGCGTCGATGTGGAAATAAAGTTATGAGCTCCCAGCTTTGCGTGCTGAGTTAGGAATAATCGAAGACTCAAGACTTACAATTCGGGACTGGATGAATCATGACGAACGGGTTACTGGGTAAAAAATTGGGAATGACCCAAATATTTGATGAGGCACGGTTAACGCCAGTGACCATCATCGAAGCAGGTCCGTGCCGCGTGGTCACGATCAAGACAACAGAACGTGATGGATATGAATCTGTCCAGTTGTCTTTTGGCGAAGTGAAAGAACGCAAGTTGTCCAAGGCTGAGTTGGGACATCTAAAAAAAACAGAAGCACCAGCCACCCGTGTCCTCAGAGAGTTTCAAAAGGTTGGCGATGTGACGATAGGACAATCGATCAAGGTCGATATTTTCAAAAAAGGTGACTGGGTCGATGTCATCGGTATTTCCAAGGGAAAGGGGTATCAGGGGGTGGTGAAGCGGCATCACTATGCCGGTGGCCCTGAATCTCATGGATCCATGTTCCATCGTCATCCCGGTTCGATGGGGGCCAGTTCGTATCCTTCTCGTGTCTGGAAAGGAAAGACGTTGCCTGGGCACATGGGGGCGAAACGGATTACGGCCCAACGATTGAAAGTTATCGAATCCAGACCTGATGAGAACTTGTTGTTCATTCGAGGGGCAATTCCCGGCGCGGCCAATGGACTGATCATGGTGAGAAAGTCGAAGAAGGGATAGGGGCATGCCCACGGTTGATGTAGTCGATTTAAAGAGGCAGAAAGTCGGGTCCATCGAGCTTCCCGAAGAGGTGTTCGGCTGTAAGCTGCGCACGGCGTTGGTTCATGAAGCCGTAGTGATGCAGCGCGCCTGTGAGCGTCAGGGCACAGCATCGACATTACGGCGAGGAGAAGTGGCGGGGTCGGGTAAAAAGCCATGGAAGCAAAAGCACACTGGGCGCGCACGGGCTGGATCAATTCGCTCTCCTGTATGGCGACATGGCGGGTCGGTGTTTGGGCCAAAACCGCGCGATTATTCCTACAGCATGCCAAAGAAGAAGTACCGTGCCGCGCTTCAGAGCGCGCTTTCGGCAAAGCTTACTGATGGGCAAGTCGTGATCGTGTCGAATTTGTCATTGAGCCAGCCCAAGACGAAATTGTTGGCTCAAGCGCTGACCAATTTGGGTGCCGGGGCTTTTGCCTTGATCGTAGCGGGTGCCGGGCATGCTGGGTTGGTTCAAGCCGCGGGGAATCTTCCTCATGTGTCTGTGGTGGGGCCTGAAGGATTGAATGTCTATGACATTGTTCGAGCTGAATTGATTGTAATTCCTGAGCGTGAGTTGCCCCGAGTGAAAGAGGTTTGGGCATGAAAGCGGATTTCCAGAGCATTCTGATACAGCCGTTGTTGACGGAAAAAATTACGGCGATGCGGGAAAGCCATAACACGTTGGGGTTTCTGGTCCACCCGAACGCGAATCGTGTTCAGATCAAGCAGGCAGTTGAAGCCCTATTGAAGGTCAAGGTCGAGCGAGTCAACGTCATGAATGTTCGAGGAAAGGTCAAGCGCTTGGGACGCTTCTCCGGAAAGCGATCGGACTGGAAAAAGGCCTTCGTCAAGCTCAAGCCGGGCGAGAAAGTAGAACTCTACGAGAGTGCATAGCAGGAGATTGCACCGGGCTGCTCCCGGTGTGCTGGAAGGACAATTGTAGCATGGGAATCAGAGTGTACAAGCCGAGGACGCCGGGACGTCGCGGGATGACTGCAGTGACGACGGAAGAGTTGTCGAAGAAGCGGCCTGAGAAGTCGCTCACGTCATTCCGTCGCAGTACCGGGGCCAGAAACAACGATGGGCGGACAACTGTTCGTTTCCGTGGGGGGGGCCACAAACGGCTCTATCGAAAGATCGATTTCCGGCGCGACAAGACCGGAATCCCAGGGACCATTGCGGCGCTAGAATATGACCCCAATCGGTCGGCTCGGATCGCATTGGTCCACTATAAGGACGGAGAGAAGCGCTATATCCTGGCTCCGGTCGGATTAGCGGTCGGGGATGTGGTGCAGTCTGGTGTTGGCTCAGAGGTCCGTACCGGAAATGCCTTGCCCTTGTCCGGGATGCCGCTGGGAACCACCATTCATAATGTTGAGTTGAAGCCTGGAAAAGGTGGACAGCTGATTCGTAGTGCTGGAGGCTTTGCTCAGGTGATGGGGCGCGATGGTGAATATGTGCAAGTGCGGCTCAGGTCAGGTGAAATGCGGAAAATTCTTTCGACCTGCATGGCGACCGTGGGGCAGGTTGGAAATACGGATCATGAGAATATTAATGTCGGGAAGGCAGGCCGGGTACGATGGTTAGGCCGACGCCCGAATGTACGAGGCGTCGTAATGAATCCGGTCGACCACCCGCATGGAGGCGGCGAAGGAAAATCCGGACAGGGTAACCCCCATCCAGTTTCCCCGTGGGGTCTTCCGACCAAGGGCTACAAGACTCGGAATAACAAATCAACGGATAAGTTCATCATTTCCCGCCGCAAGTAGGAGTACGCGATGCCGAGGTCAGTCAGAAAGGGCGCATTCATTGATGACCACCTGCTTCAGAAAGTGGAGCGGATGAATCAGAATAAGGATCGGAAGATCATCAAAACATGGTCGAGACGGTCCACAGTCGTCCCAGATATGATCGGACACACGTTCGCGGTTCATAACGGAAAGAAGTTTATTCCCGTGTTTGTAACGGAAAACATGGTCGGGCATAAGTTGGGAGAGTTTGCTCCGACCAGGTTCTTTAAGGGGCATGGGCACGCCAGGACAGAGAAGGCGGTCCCTCTTAAGTAAGGGATAGGTTACGGTCTCGGCACACTCGATTGAATGGGACGGTTATGGCTGAAGCACAAGCAGTATTGCGGTTTGTACGTGTCTCTCCGAGGAAAGCCCGCCCAGTGGTCGACTTGATCCGTGGGCAGCAGGTTCCCATGGCCTTGGCCATGCTCAGGAATTTACCGCGCCAAGCATCGAAAGTCGTCGAAAAGATCTTGATGTCCGCCGTGGCGAACGCGGAGCAAAAGGAAATGGGCGACAGTGAATCGATGGTGGTGTCGAAAGCATTCGTGAATTGTGGGCCGACGTTGAAACGCTTTCGTTCTCGTTCTCAGGGGCGTGCGAATGCGATTCACAAACGTATGAGCCACATTACCGTCGTCGTGTCGGCTGACAGTATCAAGGAAAAGAAAAAGTAAAGGCGGCTAACGGAACGAATTCATTTTCTGTCTGAGTGAGGCGTCAAGGAGTTATGGGACACAAGACACATCCGATTGGGTACCGGCTAGGATACAACGTGACGTGGTCATCTCGATGGTATGCCAGCAAGGACTATGCAAAGCTGCTTCATCAAGATATCAGGATTCGCAAGATGGTCAAACAGCGGCTCTTTCATGCTGGTGTGGCCAAGGTGGAAATCGAGCGATCGGGAGATCAGACACGCGTGATTATTCATACCGCGCGCCCCGGTATTATCATCGGCCGGAAGGGGGCTGAGGTCGATAAACTCAAGGCAGAGTTGGAGAAGAGTTATTCTGGCCAAGTGTACATTACGGTGAAGGAAATCAAGAAGCCGGAACTGGATGCTCAGCTGGTATGTGAAAACGTGGCGACCCAGTTGGAAAAACGAGTCGCATTCCGTCGGGCCATGAAGCGAAGTGTGCAGTCCGCGCTACGTCTTGGAGCTCAAGGCATCAAGATCATGGTGGGTGGCCGACTTGGCGGGGCTGAGATCGCGCGTTCGGAGTGGTATCGCGAGGGCCGTGTGCCTCTTCATACGCTCCGGGCCGACATCGACTACGGATTTGCCGAAGCTCATACCACGATGGGGCAGATCGGGATCAAGGCTTGGATCTATAAGGGGGAAGTGCTTCCGTTACTCCCTGTGAATAAAGAGTCAGCATTTGACCGCCGACTTGGATAGTTGAAGAGGACATCGTGTTAGCACCAAAGAAAGTCAAGTTCCGCAAAATGATGAAGGGGCGTATGACTGGCAAAGCCTATCGTGGCAGTCAGATAACCCTCGGAGAGTTTGGTTTGAAGGCGCTTGAGCCTGGCTGGATTACCAGTCGGCAGATCGAAGCCGCACGTATTGCGATCACTCGATGTGTGAAGCGTGGCGGACAGGTTTGGACGAGAATTTTTCCCGATAAGCCGATTACCAAGAAACCGGCCGAGACTCGAATGGGTAAGGGGAAGGGCAACCCGGAGTATTGGGTCGCCGTAGTCAAGCCTGGTCGCATTCTTTATGAGATGGATGGCGTGACGCCGGATGTAGCTAAGGAGGCATTCCGTTTGGCTTCTCATAAGCTGCCCATTGCCACCAAGTGTGTCACGCGCGGCGAATTCTAGCATTGATTGAATCGGACGCAAGAGTAAGGGGAGCGCATCCATGGACGTGAAGGAATTACGGCAACTCTCAGGGCCGGAGTTGACGGAGAAAGCACAGCAGCTTACTCAGGAACTTTTCAATCTTCGTTTTCAATTAGGAACGGGGCGACTGGAAAATCCAATGCAACTTCGAAAGACGAAGCGATCCATTGCCAGGGTAAAGACTATTCAGCGCGAGCTCGCGTTGGCCGATTCAATCTCTACCGGGGCGAAAGGGGCGTGAAGATGGGAGAGTCGGCGAACAAGCGGCGGGTATGGGTTGGGCGCGTCGTCAGCAACAAGATGAATAAGACTGTCGTTGTTGAAATTGAGCGCTCGGTCATTCATCCGCTCTATCGGAAAGTGCTTCGGCGGGTCACAACATTTAAGGCCCATGACGAGGATAACACGTGCAAAATCGGAGATCGTGTGCGGATGGTCGAGACGAGGCCGATCAGTAAGGATAAGCATATGCGGGTGGTCGAAGTCATGGAAAAGGGACAGAGTGAGTAGGTTGTGCATAGGATAGAGAAAGCATCGAGACTATGATTCAAAGCTATACGTACATGGACGTGGCCGATAACTCCGGTGCCAAGCAGGCCATGTGTTTTCATGTGCTTGGTGGGACCAGGCGTCGGTATGCCTCGCTCGGAGACATTGTCGTGGTGGCGGTCAAAGAAGCCATTCCAGCGGCAACGGTCAAGAAGGGTGATGTGAGCCGTGCCGTCGTTGTGAGGACGACCAAAGAAGTACGCCGGGAAGACGGGTCTTACATTAAGTTCGATCGGAATGCCTGCGTATTGATCAATAAGGACGGTGATCCGGTTGGGACTCGTATCTTTGGGCCGATCGCGCGTGAGCTGCGGTGGAAGAAGTTCATGAAGATTATTTCTCTGGCTCCGGAAGTGCTGTAGTAAGGATGGGGATGGTGGGATGAATACGCAGGGTATGAAGAAGAATCGAATTCGCAAGGGCGATATGGTGGTTGTGATCGCAGGACGCGATCGCGGCAAGTCTGGCAAAGTCCTTTCGGTAGACCCCGGCGTGGGGAAAATAGTGGTGGAAAAGTTGAATATGATCAAACGCCACACCAAGCCGAATCAGAAAGTTAAGCAAGGCGGGATACTTGAGCGAGAAGCGCCGTTTGCAGTCTCAAATGTCATGTATTTGTGTCCCGTGACGCAGAAGCCGACCCGACTCGGTGTGCGTACGCTTGAAGATGGCCGACGGGTCCGGTTTAGTAAAAAATCGAACGACTCAGTCGAGTAGGAGTGAGGACGCCGGATGGCGAAGGTTGAATCAGGAAAAGGCGGTAAGACATCGGAGCGACGGTCGCCCAAAAAGAAAGAGGGGCCGTCAGCACCGCAAGCGTTGGACGAAGGGAGCGATGAATCTAAGTTCAATCCGCGATTGCGCGAAGCGTATGTGCAGAAGGTCGTGCCCGCGCTCATGAAAGAGTTCGGTTACAAGAATATTATGCAGGTCCCAAAGCTTGAGCGCATCGTCTTGAATGTGGGGATGGGCGAAGCCATCCAAAACGTGAAGCTGCTGGAAAGCGCGGCAACGGAGCTGGGTGCGATTACGGGCCAGAAGCCTTTGATTACAAAGGCCAAGAAGGCCATTGCCTCCTTCAAGTTGCGCCAAGGGATGCCTATCGGCACAAAAGTCACGTTGCGTAGTCGTAGGATGTGGGAGTTTTTTGATCGTCTCGTGACGTTGTCGTTGCCACGGATTCGAGACTTTCGGGGTGTCTCGCCGAAGTCGTTTGACGGCCGAGGGAATTATACGCTTGGGCTCAAAGAACAGCTTATTTTCCCGGAGATTAAGTACGACGAGGTCGCATCCATCCATGGCATGGATATTACAATTGTCACAACTGCCAGGACTAATGATGAAGGCCGGGCATTGTTGAAATATTTGGGAATGCCATTCCGGACGTAACGTCAAGCGAAGGAGTTCCAGGTGTCGAGATTAGCGCTCAGAAATAAATCTGCGATTAAGTCAAAGTTTCCGGTCAGAGACTATCACCGATGTGAGATTTGCGGACGTGTACGGGGATTTTTGCGTCGGTTCCGTATGTGCAGGATTTGTTTTCGCTTACTGAGTCTGAAGGGTGAGATCCCGGGAGTTCGGAAGTCGAGTTGGTAAGGGTATCTGCTGTCCGTGTTACTGGCTTGGTAATTCGTATCCGGTCATACGACGAATGTTGGTGAAAGGGTTGGTATGGTTACAGATCCCATTAGTGATCTCTTAATACGATTACAAAACGGATTTCGGCGGCGTCACGATAGCGTAAATGTTCCAGCATCCCGTCTGAAGCGCGAAGTCCTCAGGATCCTCCAGAACGAGGGATATATTCAAGGCGTTCAGGCAGACGTTATGGACGGACATCCTGTCTTGAAAGTGCAGTTACGGTATGTCGCAGAAGGGCAACCTATGGTCACCGGTATGCAGCGAGTGAGTAAGCCGGGTCGTCGTGTGTATGTTGGGACCAAGGACATTCCGCGAGTGAAGAATGGTATTGGGGTGGCGATTTTATCCACTTCGAAAGGGTTGATGACGGATCAGGATTCTCGCCGTGCTGGACTGGGTGGTGAAGTACTCTGCTCGGTCTGGTAGTGGGTGGCGATATCCAGAGTGTCATGGCATAAGCCGGCTAGAGGAACGAGGCGTCAATGTCGAGGATAGGGAATAAGCCAATCCAGATTCCAGCGGGAGTGGATGTGAAAGTTGCCGGATCTACTGTGTCCGTGAAAGGTCCGCTCGGAAAGATCGATTGGTCATTGTCTACAGGATTAGGCATTTCGGTCACAGACGGGCAACTCGTGGTAAGCCGCTCAAATGAAGATCGTCAAATTCGAGCCATGCATGGGCTGACTCGCGCAGAGCTGAGCAACATGGTTCATGGTGTAACAAAGGGCTACGAACGGAACTTAGAAATCACCGGAGTCGGCTATAAGGTCGCAGTGCAGGGGCGAACGATGAGTTTTAGTTTGGGCTATATCAACCCAGTTACCTATCCGATCCCCCTCGGCATCGATGTGAAGGTGGACAAGCAGACGCTGATCAACGTGAAGGGGGCTGACAAGCGATTAGTGGGGCAAGTTGCGGCGAATCTGCGAGCCATCAAGCCTCCCGACGTCTATAAACAAAAGGGTGTTCGCTATGTCGGGGAAGTGTTGCGTAAGAAAGCTGGAAAGACAGGGAAATAGGGTGACCCATGAATGCCGCAGATAAAGCGAGTCAGTTGATCAGGCGGAAGCAGCGGGTAAGAAATCGAGTCTTTGGAACGGCCGAACGTCCGCGTCTCAATGTATTTCGCAGTCGTTCACATATCTATGCCCAGATCGTCAATGATCTCAAAGGGACCACATTGGCTGCCGCATCCTCCTTGGATAAGTCGCTGCGCACGTCGGTGAAATCCGCCGGCAGCATTGATGGTGCAAAGGCTGTTGGAAAGTTGTTAGCCGAACGAGCGAAAACCGCCAAGATCCAGGCTGTGGTATTCGATCGCGGCGGTCGGATGTACCATGGTCGCGTCAAAGCGTTGGCGGAAGCATCGCGTGAAGGTGGCCTGCAGTTCTAGGTCGTGCCTCGCTACCATCCCGGTGTATGAGCGAGGAGAACAAAGAGGAGAGATGTTAGGTGCGAGTTAATCCAGATGAACTAAGCCTGAAGGACAAGGTTGTTTTTATCAACCGAGTGGCAAAAGTTGTAAAGGGTGGAAAACGGTTTAACTTCTGCGCACTGGTAGTCGTGGGAGATGGACAAGGGTGGGTTGGTATTGGGAAAGGGAAGGCTGCCGAAGTACCCGTCGCGATTTCAAAAGCGGTCGAACAGGCCAAGAAAAACTTGGTGCACGTCGCTCTGACGTCCGGGACGATTGCGCATGAGGTACACGGGCTGTTCGGGGCTGAACATGTCCTTCTTAAGCCCGCAAAGAAGGGAGCCGGAATCATCGCCGGTGGTGCGGTCAGAGCGGTGGTAGAGGTCGCCGGCGTCCATAACGTGATTGCGAAAACGTTGGGCCGTGGCAATCCCTTTAATACGGTTCGTGCCACCCTCAACGGTCTCTGTCAGCTCCGCAATGCTGAAGACGCGCTCAAAATGCGCCGCAGCGACGTGGCCGACCCACAGAATAGGGTGAGTGTCTAATGCCTACATCGAAGACTGCTACCGCTTCCCCAAAGGAACTCGTTATTACTTTGCGACGAAGCCCGATCGGGACACCGCAAAAACATCGGCTGGTGTTGAGTGGCCTCGGCCTGAGGAAGATCAGGCAGAGGGTGACGCGACCCAATACATCGCAAGTCAGGGGGATGATCGGCAAAGTTGGATATCTATTGGAAGTGCAATCACAATGAACTTACATGAGCTTGGGCCTGCGAAAGGCTCCAGAAAACGGCGTAAGCGTATCGGTCGCGGTCCAGGATCTGGCCATGGGAAAACGTCGGGAAAGGGCCATAAGGGCTTATTGGCCAGATCGGGCGGTCGGAGCCGACAGGCGGGGGGATTCGAAGGCGGCCAGATGTCTCTAATCCGTCGAGTGCCAAAGCACGGTTTCACCAACGTATTTCGTAAGGAATATTCGATTGTCAACCTGAAAAGCTTGGATGACATGATCGTCTCCGGTACCATTACGCCGCAGACGTTAGTCGATGTCGGTTTGGTCAAGCGTAAGTCATTGCCGATCAAGATCCTTGGAAACGGAGATCTTACGAAGGCGATTGTGGTACAGGCGCACAAGTTCAGCAAGTCTGCAGAAGCGAAGATTCAAGCAGCTGGAGGGAGAGTCGAGGTCATCCCCAGTGTTTGAGAGACTCCTAACCAGTTTTCAGAATATTTTTAAAATCCCCGAACTACGCACCCGTATCCTCTTTACCATGGGGATGTTGGTGGTATATCGGATCGGGGCACATATTCCCACGCCTGGAATCAACGGCGATGCACTCTCCGAATTTTTACAAAAAGAAGGCGGTGCGCTGCTTGGATTTTTGGATATTTTCTCAGGCGGGTCGCTTTCGCGGTTGACGATCTTAGCGCTGGGCATTATGCCGTACATCAGCGCGTCGATCATTCTTCAGTTGCTGACTGTGGTGGTTCCGCATCTTACGAAGCTGGCCAAGGAAGGCGAGCGCGGTCGAAAAAAGATCATTCAGTACACTCGGTTTGGGACGATCGGTATCGCTATCATTCAAGGATTTGGAATCGCTGTAGGTCTCGAACAAATGAATAACGGTGCATTCGTGATGAGCGGTGGATGGGGATTCCGTCTCATGACGGTCATCACCTTGACGGCCGGGACAGGTTTCTTGATGTGGCTCGGTGAACAGATTACCGAGCGAGGAATCGGGAACGGCATCTCTTTAATAATTTTCGCGGGCATCGTCGCACGCCTGCCTTCCGCTGTGGCACAGACTTGGGAATTGTACAACGTCGGGCAGCTCAGCATTATCTTGTTGGTCGCTCTGGCAGTGTTGATGATTGTAGTGGTCGCGGCCATTGTCTTTTTGGAGAGCGGACGGCGGAAAGTACCGGTTCAGTATGCAAAGCGGGTCATCGGGCGACGAGTGTTCGGTGGGCAGAGTACGCATATTCCCCTGAAGATCAATACCGCAGGAGTGATTCCACCTATTTTTGCATCTTCGATTATCGCATTTCCTGCCACGATCGCAGGATTTTTTGAGACGCCTTGGGTGAAGGCCTTCGGCGCGCAACTCGCACCGGGGTCGCTGCTCTATACACTGATGTACGTCGGCCTTATTTTGTTTTTCTGTTTCTTTTATACCGCTGTGGTGCTGAACCCGGTAGATATGGCAGACAATATGAAGAAGTACGGTGGATTTATTCCCGGAATTCGCCCAGGGACACGGACGTCTGACTACATTTACAAGGTGCTGACACGAATTACATTTGCGGGATCAATCTATCTTGCGATCGTCTGTGTGATCCCTGAATTGTTGATTTACAAACTGAATGTACCGTTCTATTTCGGCGGCACGTCGCTGTTGATCGTGATCGGGGTCGGTCTCGATACCGCTCAACAGATTGAGTCTCACATGCTCATGCGAAATTACGAAGGGTTTCTTGGTAAGGGTATGGCGCCTCTTCGTGGTCGGAGCGGGTGACGGGAAAATCCATGCGGGTGGTGTTTCTCGGCGCACCAGGAGTCGGAAAAGGAACTCAAGCTGACCGTATTGCGACGCAATATCAGGTGGCGAAGATTTCGACCGGCGATCTTCTGCGCGAGGCGGTTCGCAACCAGACGGTGCTGGGGCTCGAAGCGAAGAGGTTCATGGATCAGGGGACCTTGGTTCCTGACGCTGTCGTGATTGGGCTGGTGAGGGAAAAGTTAGCCGATCCTAGCTGTGCAAAGGGCTTCGTTCTAGACGGATTTCCCAGGACTGTTCCGCAAGCGGAAGCATTGGGAACGGTGTTGATCGCTAAAGGGGTTGCGTTGGATCGGGTCATCAATTTTCAGGTTCCGCGCGAGGATGTCGTGCGCCGCTTGAGTGGGCGACGAAGTTGTCCCAAGTGTCAAGCGACGTTCCATATAGACTTTGCGCCGCCCAAGATGGACGGGATTTGCGACCGATGCGGTGAGCCTCTCGTACAACGGAATGATGACCGCCGCGAGGCGATTGAGATGCGCCTAAAAGTATATGATGAGCAGACAGCTCCGCTTGTTCGATATTATGACGAGCGACGTTTGTTGTTTCCTATGGATGCATCGGGAGCAGTGGATGTTGTGTCTCGGCATCTCTCGAAGGAGTTGGCACCGTACCAGACGACATGATCATTCTCAAGACGCCGGACGAGATTGCAGTGATGGCTCAGGCGTCGAGGGTTGTAGCAGAGACGCTAGAGGTATTGCAGAAAGCAGTCCGGCCCGGTATCACGACCGATGAATTGGACAGATTAGCCGAGGAGCAGATTCTAGTCCGTGGCGCGAAGCCTGCGTTTAAGGGGTATAGAAATTATCCAAAAACGCTCTGTGCTTCCGTGAATGATCAGGTTGTCCATGGGATTCCCTCCAAGCGAGTGTTGAAAGAGGGTGATATCATCGGACTCGATCTCGGGGCGATCGTCGGCGGATTTTACGGGGATTCGGCAATTACTATTGCGGTTGGACAGACATCAGAACGAAATGTACGATTGGTTCAAGTTACTGAGGAGGCGATGTATCTCGGGATCAAGCAAGCGGTGATTGGTCACCGGCTGTCTGATATTTCATATGCGGTTCAGCAACATGTGGAATCCGCCGGTTTCTCGGTGGTCACGGAGTTCGTCGGCCATGGGATTGGCCGGCAGTTGCATGAAGAACCGCAGGTGCCGAATTATGGGAAGCCGGGACAGGGTCCTCGGCTGCAGGTCGGGATGGTTCTTGCTATCGAACCGATGGTGAATATGGGTGGCGCTGCCGTTAAAGTTCTTGAGGACCGATGGACAGCGGTCACGGTAGACGGGAGTCTCTCCGCACATTTTGAACACACAATTGTGATTGAGCCGAGTGGTCCCCCTCGTATTTTGAGTCGACTCTGAGGATCCGGGGTGTGAGCATGCAGTCTGAGTGGAAAGGATAAAGGCACGTGCCGAAAGAAGACGTCATAGAAATTCAAGGCACGGTGAACGAGACCTTACCGAATGCGATGTTTCGGGTGTCGTTGGACAATGGGCATAAGATTCTGGCGCATATTTCCGGGAAAATGCGCATGCATTTTATCCGTATTCTCCCCGGCGATAAAGTGACTGTGGAACTGTCGCCGTACGACTTGACACGTGGGCGGATTACCTATCGGTTTAAGTAGGAGTGCAAGCTGGACATGAAAGTGAGATCATCAGTCAAGCCAATTTGTGCCAAATGTAAGGTGGTTCGGCGCAAGGGTGTAGTGCGAATCCTCTGCGAGAATCCGCGCCATAAGCAGCGGCAAGGGTAGGGGGTGTCTGGGAATGACCTCGTCAGACTCCTGCTCGCGCAACGCGCGGCCTCAGAAGGCCGTCGTTGGACGCGGGCAATAGAGTCTGAAGAAGTCATCCTAAGACTGAAGAACGAAGGGAAGTAAGGAGAGGAATTATGGCTCGGATTTCCGGGGTGGATTTACCAAGAGAGAAGCGGGTTGATATTGGTCTGACCTACGTCTATGGAATTGGACGGGCATCCGCACTTGCGATTCTGAGCAAGGCCGGGATCGACGGCGCCATTCGTGTGAAGGATTTGAGTGAAGAACATATCGTCAAAATTAGAGAAATTATTCAGGAGGGTTATCAGGTCGAAGGCGATCTGAGAAAGACCTTCTCAATGAACGTCAAGCGGTTAATCGATAGCGGCACATACCGAGGTCTGCGCCATCGGAAAGGGTTGCCCGTCCGCGGACAGCGCACCAAGACAAATGCACGGACGAGAAAAGGCCGCCGCTCCGGTGTGGGAAGCAAACCCAAACCGTCTGTGCGTCCGGCGTAATGTGTGGTTGCCACGTGGGTAGGGAGTTTGTATGAGTATCAAAAAAGGGAAGAAGAAAGAGCGTCGAATTGTGCAGAGTGGTGTCGCACATGTCCAGGCGTCCTTCAACAATACGATCGTCACCATTACCGACATGAGTGGCAACACGATTGTGTGGGCCAGTTCAGGGAACCAGGGTTTTAAGGGTTCTCGCAAAAGTACGCCCTTTGCCGCTCAGCGGGCCGGCGAGGCCGCAGCGCGGAAGGCGATGGAAAGCGGAATGCGCACAGTCGATGTCTATGTGAATGGACCTGGGTCCGGCCGTGAGTCGGCGATACGATCGCTTCAGGCTGCTGGATTGCGGATCCATATGATTCGTGATGTGACCCCGATTCCGCACAACGGATGCCGTCCACCGAAGCGGCGTCGCGTTTAGTGGTGTATGTCGGGAGAATCGAATGCGAGAGATTTGTTGGACGCACCCGCGTGGTGATGTCCGGTAACCGGAGGTAGAGCAGTGGCAAAGTATCGTGGCCCCGTGTGTCGATTGTGTCGGCGAGAGGGTGAGAAGTTGTTTCTGAAAGGCTCGCGCTGTATGACAGAGAAGTGCGCGATCGAGCGACGGAGCTATCCTCCTGGGCAGCATGGACAGAAGCGCCCGAGGAATTCTGAATACAGCACCCAGCTCAGGGAAAAGCAGAAGTTGCGCAGAATATATGGTCTCATGGAGTGCCAGTTCCGCGGCGTGTTTGAGCGTGCTGAACGCCAGACCGGTATTACCGGCGAAGTGCTCTTACGGTTGCTGGAATGTCGGTTGGACAACGTAGCCTACCGACTAGGATTTGGCGCTTCACGAAAAGAAGCCAGGCAGCTGGTGAGCCATGGACATCTGACCATGAACGGCCGGAAGATCAATGTGCCTGGTGCGCAAGTCAAGACCGGCGATATCATCAGCGTGCGGGAGCGAAGTCGCACGTTAGTCTCGATCCAAGCCGCCTTAGAGTCGGTTGATGGACGAGGCATTCCAGAGTGGTTGGAGCTGGACAAGACGGCATTTAAGGGTATGGTGCGGGCCTTGCCGTCAAAAGACCAGATTTCGCTGCCGGTGAATGAGCAGATGGTCGTGGAGTTGTATTCCAGGTAGATGCCGAACTGGGAAAAGGAAAGCCGGTCTTTGCGCTGCACACAGATGCCGGGCAAGACTTGGTTACTCGATGAGATAAGGGGGAGTCATGATTAAATCGATGAAAGACTTTCAAATCCCAATGCGGGTGGAAGTCGACAAAGATACGCATAACCAAACGTTCGGCAGGTTTACGACAGAGGCATATGAACGTGGGTTTGGAACCACGGTCGGCAATGCGTTACGGCGGGTGTTGTTGTCGTCGCTGACGGGCGCGGCAGTGACCACCGTGAAGATTGAAGGTGTATTGCATGAGTTTTCCACGATCCCTGGTATCACAGAAGATGTGACCTCCATTATCCTGAATGTGAAAGGGTTGCGTCTCGCCTTGCATACGGATAAGCTGAAGACGCTTCGTCTCAAGAAAAAGGGGCCTGGTGAAGCAAAGGGGTCTGACATTATTCATGATGGGGATGTGACGATCTTGACCCCGAATCTCCACATTGCGACGTTGGACAAAGACGCATCGTTTGACATGGAAATGACGGTGAAGCATGGGCGGGGGTATGTGCCTGCCGAGCGAAATAAGGAAGAAGGGTTACCGATCGGTGTGATCGCGATTGATTCGGTATTTTCGCCCATCAAGCGGGTGAACTTTCATGTGGAGAACGCCCGTGTTGGTCGAATGACCGATTATGATAAGTTGACTTTGGAAATCTGGACGGATGGAACCATCTCGCCTCGAGATGCTTTGTCCACGGCGGCCAGCATTCTACGCGATCATATTGATATCTTTATCAATCCAGATGAACGGGTTGAAGGGCGTGCCGATCTTGGGAGCGATGAAGCACAACGAGAGGTCAACAAGCATCTGTTCCGTAGCGTGAACGAGCTGGAGCTGTCGGTTCGTGCTGCAAACTGCTTAAAGAATGCGAACATCAAGACCATCGCCGATTTGGTTCAAAAGACCGAAGGAGAGATGCTGAGGACGAAGAATTTCGGCAAGAAATCACTCAACGAGATTAAGGAAATTTTAACTGAGATGGGTCTGGGGCTCGGCGTGAAGCTGGATGCCGTGCAGCAGATCGGCGGCAGTCCGAAGAGCGAGTAACGAAACAAGAGGGAACCCGTGCGTCATAGAAAAAAAGGCAGACAGCTGGGACGACAGACCAAACATCGATGGGCGTTGTTCCGAAGCCTCGTGACCTCGCTGCTTGAACATGAGCGTATTGAGACGACCGAGGCCAAAGCAAAAGAAATTCGAGGGTTCACAGATCGAATGATTACGCTCGGCAAGGAGGGGACATTGCCGGCTCGGCGGCACGCTCTTTCATTTATCAGAAGTAAGGACGTCGTCTCAAAACTATTCAGCGACGTGGCGCCTCGATTTAAAGATCGTTCCGGTGGTTATACAAGAATGGTGAAAACGAGACGGCGTATCGGTGATGCTGCGAAGCTTGTCGCGATTGAACTCGTGACGCGGCCGGATACTGCGTCTGCAAAGAAACAAACATCGACTGGATCAGCTCCTGCAGCTCCCACGAGTTCTGCCGCCAGCTAAATTTCCTGTACGCAAGATTTAGCTGCGTGCGCGTCACCGCGTTCACATTCGACTGTGTTCGCAATCTCTCGGATGAAGATCTACCGGAACTTCCTGCAGGGAGACCGGATTATTCGCGCCATCCTCATCGTGTAGACTGTGCTGAGCTCCGCACATAAGTTTACTTGGACATGGGTGCATGCTACTATCGTGCCAGTCTTCTGTATGCGACGTAACAGGAAGCAGGGACACAGTGTGGCAACGCTGGGTACGAGGAGGTCTGTTAGCGCTCAGTGTGATGTTGGCCTGTATTCTTACCTACCTGCTCGTGACCAATTCGACAAAGATTTCTACCCCGACGACGGCGGCGCCAGGTTCGATGGATAAGGCTGATGCGACGATCTCCCAGTTTGCGTTTACCCAAACGAAAGGTGATTTGGTTCAATGGCAAGTACAGGCGCAGGAGGCTCGGCTCTTTGAACGGGATAGACGGGCAATGCTCCAAGCTGTCGCCGTCACGCTGTTCGGCCAGCAGGGAAAAGAATTGACCGTGACAGGAGATGAAGGGACATTGAATACGGAGACGAAGAACTTTGTCCTGTCTAACCGTTCGGAGCCGCTGGCGATTCATACCGAGAGCGGGTACGTGATCTATACCAACCATCTGGCTTGGACCGATCAGACGAGGGAGTTACGCACGCAAGATCCTGTCCGAATCGTTGGACATGGGTTAGAGGTGACGGGACGAGGATTGTTGGGTCATTTGGATACAGAGGAGTTTGAAATACTTGAGGACGTACATGTGGATTTGGCTCCTGCTTCTTAATATGTTCCCGCTTGGGATGGCTTCATTGAGCGAATCGGCTGAGGCAGCTATTCCCAAGGGTGGCGCCGATCAAGCGGTCAGCACGACCATTACAGCCAAGAAGATGACGGTAAAAAATCAGGACAGCCAAGCGGTCTTTGAGGGGGCAGTTGTGCTGACTCGTGGTTCGCTGGTTGTCTATTCCGATCGCATGGTTGTGCTGTTTCGCGCACCAGACTCACCTTCGAGCGATAATCAAAAAGGCGCCGAGGTCGTCAAGGGTACAACGACTTCGAAAGGACCTGATGCCATGCCGGCTGTATCAAATCGTTCGGTCAATAGGATTGAGGCGACCGGGCGAGTGAAAATTGAGAAAGATTCGGGGAGTGCGACTTGTGAGAAAGCTGTTTACTATCACGATGGAGATAAGATCATCCTGACAGGTGACCCAGTGGCCTGGGATAAGGGAACAAGGGTGAGCGGTAAACAAATCACGATGTTCTTGGCAGAAGATCGAAGTGTGGTGGAGGGAGGCTCGCATGTGCGGATCGAGCCGGATGCGAAAGGGGCCAAATGATCGAGGCGGTCCAGGGAAATACGCCGTACACCGACTCCTCGGTCGACAAAGCCAACGGCCTCTGCTTACGCGCAACGGGATTGGTGAAAAGTTTTCGTGCGCGCAAGGTCGTCAAGGGCGTCTCGATCGAAGTCCGCGCCGGCGAGGTCGTGGGTTTGCTGGGACCCAATGGGGCTGGTAAGACCACCATTTTCGACATGATTGTCGGCCTATGCCAACCTGACGAAGGTGTGATCTCGCTCGGGGAAGAGGTCATCACGGATCTGCCCATGTACAGACGTGCGCGAAAGGGGATTGGGTATCTTCCGCAGGAATCATCAGTGTTTCGACGCCTGTCGGTTGAAGACAATATTCTAGCAATTCTTGAGATGCTGGATTACTCTCGGGCAGAACGTCGCGATCGAGTCGATGCCCTTCTTAAGGAATTGGACCTTTCTCATATTCGAACGAGCATGGCATATGCGTTGTCGGGCGGGGAACGTCGGAGGCTGGAAATTACCCGAGCGCTCGCGACCAGCCCGTCATTCATGTTGCTCGACGAACCCTTTGCAGGAATCGACCCGATTGCCGTCGCCGATATCCAACACATCGTTGCCCGATTGAAAGAAAAAGACATCGGCATTTTGATCACCGATCATAATGTCCAGGAGACGCTGTCCATCACGGAACGGGCGTATATTATTAACGAAGGATCGATTCTTGAGGCAGGGTCTCCCGAATCCATTGTCAAGAGTGAGACGGCGCGCGCTGTGTATCTTGGAGAACGGTTTAAGCTATGACGCGTAAGGGTGTGTACGCATGAAACTCCGGCTCGATCTTCGACTCAGTCAAAAGTTGATCATGACTCCCCAGTTGCAGCAGGCGATTAAGCTGCTGCAACTGTCGCGACTCGAACTCCAGCAGAGCCTCACGCAACATCTAATGGAAAATCCGCTCTTGGAGGATCTCCCTACTGAAGCAGAGGATAGTGAAGCTGGAAGCGCAGAGGAAAAAGCGGAAGATGCAGCGGCATCGGCGAACAGTGAACTATCAAATTCTGAGGAGTCGACTCCCGAAGAGAGAGAGACACCAGATGAGGCTTCGGCGGCTGGTTGGGAAGAGTACTTTGGGAGTGACCGTCGGATAGGTGGATCGGAATCTCGGTCGTCCGCTCAGGACGAGTTCCCATCCTATGAACAAACGATGGCGAAAGCCACATCATTAGAAGACCATCTTCTCTGGCAGTTGTCGTTCTCCGGTTTATCGGACCGGGACAAGGAGATCGGGCGGTTGATCATCGGTAATCTTGATGATGATGGGTATCTGCGCATGTCTCTTGCTGAGATGGTCGGAGGTACCGATTTCACCGAGATGGAAGCCGAGTCAGTGCTTATGGATATTCAGAGCTTTGATCCGACCGGCGTGGCTGCTCGAGACCTAGCGGAATGCTTGCTGTTGCAAATCGGACATCTGGGGAAGAGTCCCATGGGTTCATTGGGGGCCCGGCCGGGCGCTTTGAAGGGATCGATTGTTGAAGCCATTGTTCAGCACCATCTCAAAGACTTGGAAAAGAAGCAGTATGCGAAGATCGCAAAAGCGTTAGACGTCACGGTAGAAGAAGTGTTTCAGGCGACCAAGGTCATCGAAGTGCTTGAGCCGAAGCCAGGTCGGCCGTTTACGAACACCCAAAACTATGTCATCGTACCTGACGTGTTTGTCGTCAAGAATGAAGGGGAGTGGGTAGTACTCCTGAACGATGACGGATTGCCACGCATGCGTATTAGTCCCTACTATAAGCAATTGATGGGAGCAGGTGAGAGTGGGTCGGCTGAGACAAAGGCCTATCTGGATGAAAAGCTGCGGGCTGCGCAATGGGTCATTCGCAGTATCGAACAGCGGAATAAGACGATCGTCAAAGTGGTGTCGAGTATCGTGAAATTTCAAGAGCAGTTTTTTGAAAAGGGCGTGCAATATCTGAAACCATTGGTGCTTAAACAAGTCGCCGAAGATATCGGGATGCACGAGTCCACAATCAGTCGTGTGACGGCAAATAAATATATGTATTGTCCGCAAGGGATGCTGGAACTGAAGTTCTTTTTCAATGCCGGACTGCAGCGAGCCGACCAGCCTTCCGACATGATGTCGTCCGTGACGGTCAGAGAAATGATTCGAAAAATGGTGGCAGAGGAAGACGCGAGCCATCCGCTGAAGGATGAGGAGATTGCCTCACGGCTGCTCACGCAAAAGGTTGTGATTGCGCGCCGGACGGTAGCCAAGTATCGGGCGGAAGAACATATTCCCTCCGCGACTCAGCGCAAACGGTTTTTTTAACAGGATGCTGAGAAGTTCGTCAGCGGCTTTACCGCTCAGAAGCGCAATGCACTGAAGTATTCGACCTGCCGCTATACGCACCGTGGCCGTTGGGTCAGTTTTTTGAGCAATCTGCGCGAGGCTCTTCTCTTACCATAAGATGTGCGAGTCTTTGAATTTCCACCGTGACGTACGAGTTTCTCCGCAACATGCTAAGCCTTCCCTGTTCGGATGCGCATCCTGTTCTCTGCTATCTGGTGCCTTTCTGGTGTTGGTGTTGTAAATGCTTGGAATGACCACGCAGAGACGGATGACAGAGGAGGGCCATGATTCAGCTTGAAAGGATCAACATCTATGAAAATAACAGGACGGCGACTTGTTATCACATCGGCGCTCAGGCAGCACATTGAAAGTCGGTTTGAGCGGCTCATGCGGTATGAAGTGAAACTAAGCCATCTTGAGGTGATCCTGAGTGTGAGCAAGCTTCAGCATAGCGCGGAGGTTGTCTGTACGGTACAAGGGAGACGGGTACAGGCTAAAGCTTCTACATTAGAAATGTACGCAACAATTGACCAACTCGTGGACCGGCTGGGTACTCAGATACGAAAATACAAAGAACGACAGACAAGCCACAAAGAACCGGCGAAGAGGCTGGTTCGCAAAGTGCTGCGTCGGGAGAATCATAAAGAAAAAGATGCAATTGAAGTGGTTCATCCGGTCCGGGAGGTTCTGACCTTGGAGGACGCGAAGCGCCGGCTAGACCTTCTGCCTGGATCCCTAGTGGTGTTCACGGCGCGAGCTTCTGGAAAATTGCAGATTCTACAGCGTCTCGACCGCAATCGAGTCGTTCTCATCGAACCGTAAGGGTAGGTAAGTGGGCATGACCGCACTCAAATTGGTCGTGATCAGCGGCCTTTCTGGTTCAGGGAAGTCGCATGCCCTCAAATGTTTCGAAGACGCCGGATATTTCTGTATCGACAATTTACCGCCGGCTCTTCTGCCGATCTTCGTCGAGCTCTGTCATGCGCAGGGTGGAGAGATCAAGAACATTGCGCTTGGCATTGATGTCAGAGAGCGCGTGTTCTTCTCCGATCTCGTCGGCATTCTTGAGCGAGTGAAGGCGCTCGGTCATGTAGTTGAATTGATATTCTTCGAGGCTCGTGATGAGGTGTTGGTTCGCCGGTTCTCGGAGTCTCGAAGGCCCCATCCGCTACTATCGCATCTCCCGGTCCTGGAGGGAGTGCGATTTGAAAAGGAGCGTCTCGCCGACTTACGACGCCATGCGGACAGAATTATTGATACCTCCGATCTGACGGTGCATGAATTGGGAGAGCTGTTGGCCAGGCGGTTCAGGCAGCAGGGTGCGCCTCACCGGCTGACTATCTCGCTGGCGACATTTGGTTACAAGTTCGGAGTGCCGTACGACATCGACCTCCTATTCGATGTCCGATTCTTGCGAAACCCGTTCTTTGTTCCAGATCTCAAACCATTGACCGGCGAAGATCCACGGGTGCGGGCCTATGTGCTGACCGACCCGGATGCCGTCGCGTTCATTGGGCAGCTGGAAAACTTCTTTAAATTCCTCCTTCCTCTCTTCGAGCGAGAGCGTCGCAGCTACGTGAATGTAGGGATCGGATGCACAGGCGGACGTCATCGGTCTGTGGCGATTGCCGGTCGACTCCAAGAATGTTTTTCAGTTCTTGGATATCAAGTGACGGTCACGCATCGCGATCTCAATAGGCAGTAACTCAACACCGGGCACGTATTTCCACCACCATAACAGAACGGTTGTCTTCATGCCTGTGCGCGGAAAGCGATTTCCTTGACAGGTGGAGCATACGGACTATACTTAGCATGTGCATGAAGCTGACCCACAGTGATGACGGAGGGTTCAGCCGTGTGCTGGGTGCGACGTTAGGCTTCAAGGACTACCTTATACGCAGGAATATGGAGTGAGTGGTAGAACGTAGGTGAATAACCAGAATGGTCTCGCGACATATTCTCTTCCTGGGGATGTTGACGTGTGTAAAGGTATGGATATGAATGACAGTCTGCGCGAAATTCAGATAAAGATTTGCCCTGCGGGAATAGTCATGTACAGTCAGAGGCACGTATGTTGAGTTCTTTCAAGAGTCTCGCCGAGACCGACTTGTTCTCGATGTTCACCCCAAGACGACAGCTTGTTGGGCTGGATATCGGGTCGAGCGGCATCAAGATCGTCCAGTTGAAGGAGAGCCGGGGGCGATACATTCTCCAGAAGTTCGGATTCAAACCACTCGAGCCGGAAGTCATCGTTGACGGGACAGTGATGGATGAGGGGCGAGTCGTGTCGGCGATAAAAGAACTGTTCGAGGAAACGAACATCAAGGTCAAGCAAGTTGCCGTGTCGATTTCTGGCCATGCGGTTATCATTAAGAAGATCAGCCTCCCGCCGATGCCCGATGATGAGTTGGAGGGGCAGGTGAGGTTGGCCGCTGAGCAGTATATCCCCTTCGATATTAATGAGGTGAACATCGATTTTAGTGTATTGCCTTCTTCCGAGGCTGTGGGCGATGCGCATGGAGAAATGTCGATCATTTTAGTTGCAGCCAAGAAAGACAAGATTAATGAGTTGACCGAACTCGTCAAGGGAGCGGGGCTGTTTCCGATCGTCATGGATGTGGATGCCTTCGCGATCGAAAATATGCATGCAATTAATTATCCCGTTTCGCAGGAAGATACGACGGCTCTCGTCAATATTGGCGCTAGTGTGATGAATATTAATATTGTCCGAGGGGGTAGCTCGCTCTTCACCCGTGATATCCCTATCGGAGGTAACCGTTATACGGAAGCCATTCAGCGAGAAATCGGTATGTCCTATGAAGAGGCAGAGGAAACAAAAAAGGGTGAGCGTTCGGCAGGAAACAATCAGGCTGCGGTCACCACAGTGGTCGACAGTGTCAATGCCGAAGTCGCATCGGAAATTGCGCGGACCATCGACTATTTCAAGTCTACGATGTCAGATGCAGACGTTCAGCAAGTTCTCTTGTGCGGAGGGGGCGCTCAGGTGAAGGGGTTGGTGACACAACTGAGAGACCGAATGCAGGCCGTTGTTGAGGTGGCTAATCCGTTCGGAGAGATCGATACATCCGGGAGCGATTTCGATCAGAATACGTTGGCCGAATTAGCTCCATTGGCTGCCGTGGGTGTGGGATTGGCTCTTAGATCGGTAGGGGATCGATGATTCGCATTAATTTATTGCCAGGACCCAAGGGCCATAAAGCGAAGCCCCAGTATGATGTAAGAGCGCAGGCGCTGTTGGGCATAGGAATGTTATGTATAACCTTGGCGGGATGCTGGTGGTACTCTGCCTCACTCGATGATGAAATAAGCGCACGGCTAGCAGAAAAAATCGACAAGGAGAAGCAAGTCGCCCAGCTGAAGGAACAAGTCAAGCAGGTTTCAGATTTTGAAGCCCGAAAGAAGGTACTGGAAGACAAGAATCGCATTATTGATGAATTGGAAAAGTCACGTATAGGTCCTGTGAAGGTTCTCGATCATGTGAGTCAAAGTCTGGAACCGCTGAAGGTGTGGCTCGTCAGGGTCGCAGTTTCTGGGAAAGAGATCGACATTGAGGGTCGTGCAGCGACCAACGACGATGTGGTGGAATTTGTGAATAACCTGCGTCGCACCGATTATTTCTCGAATATCAATTTACAAGAAAGTAAAGCTGCGGTAGAGAGCCAACTGAATATCTATCAGTTTAAACTCGGATTCCGCCTCAAAGGATAAGCATCATGAAGGTGCCCTCTATCAATCTTGATCTATTACGGTCAATCCCATTGGTTCAGAAGGTGGGTCTGCTTCTCATGATTCTGGCAGGGATTATCGTGGGCTTCTACTACTATGTTGCCGAACCGAAATCTGAACAGATTGCAGCGCTCCAGGGAGAGATCGGCGGACTTGACGGGCAGATTCAAACGTTGACCATTAAAGTCAAGCATCTCGATGAGCTCATTGCTGCCAGCAAACAACTAGAGATTGAACTTGCGAAAAAGAAAGAGCGGTTACCGCCGGAAGAAGAGGCGATCATGTTACTCAAACAGGTGTCAGACTTGGGTATTCGCCTTGGACTCGACATAAGGTTGTGGAAGCCGAGTCCCAAGAGTGAAGATCCGTCAAAACTCTTCGTGAGGATGCCGGTAAACGTAGAGGTCTCCGGTGGCTACCATACCGCAGCGTTATTTTTCGATCGCATCAATGCAATGCCTCGGATTGTGACTGTATCCGGCCTCAAGATGGGGGCTCCAAAGTTTGAGAAGGGACGGGTTGTCACACAGACCGTGTTCGACCTTATCGCCTATGCAGCGCCAGAGGAAACCAAAGTGGCGGCAGTAGTTCCGGCGACTGCTCAGGGGAAATAGAGCATAAAGTCTTGTAGTTGTAAGAACTGGCGGTTAACCATGAAGACAACGAGCACGATTCTAATTGGATGTGTCACCCTCGTGGCGATAACTGGCCTGGGCTATGCCGGAACGGGCATAAGTTCTCATGTCCGACAAATCAGCCCAATGCGGCAGGATTCCATAACAGTGCCGCCTCTCAACGATGTGCCGAGGCACGCACCGCCTCCTACGGCAGCCTCGCCAGTCGGCGATGAGAATGTTCAACCAGTTGCACCCAATCCGATGTTGGAACCAGCAAGTGCACGGTCCTATGATCCTTCCGGGCGACGCGATCCGTTTGTGCCGGTGTTGCAACAGTTGGGCCTCGGGCCGATCGACCCCACGTTACCTCCGCTCCAGCGAGTTGGGCTCACCGAAATGAACCTGATTGCAGTGATATGGGGGGCCTATGGTTACACGGCTATGGTTCAGATGCCAGATGGGAATGGATATTCGGTGCGCCGGGGAACGCGCATCGGTCCCAATAACGGCGTGGTGAGTGCCGTGACGGAGAAAGGTATTGTTGTGCAGGAACGGTTTACGGATGTGTATGGGAGCAAACAGGAGCGGGAGTATGTCAAGCTCCTTCACCCGAAAGAGGGCGCAGAATGACACCTAAACTAACTAGAACAACTACAGCATTAGTTCGCGTGCTCTCGGCGGTGGGAGCGCTCAGTATTCCGATGGCCATTCCTTCGACAGGGGAGTCAACTGACATACCGCATGTCGATTCGGACGTGCTATCAAGCGTCGAAGGAGGTCCGGCGAAGACCATGACTCGCATCGACGTTCAGCGCGGCATGGGAGACATCCGTGTCGTCATTTCGGGGGATGGCAGGATGACTCATGAGGCGACGCGCCTCGATGAGGGGCGCCTGATGATCGACATTCCAGGAGTGGCGTCGATTATGCGCAAACCGGTCATCTCGGTGAATCATCACATGTTGAAGCAAGTGCGTCTGGGTTACCATGCCGATAGAGTACGGGTGGTATTGGATCTTGCCGGTTCGACTGCCTACTCGATTGAATCGCAAGGCGCGAGTCTTATTGTAACGCTTCGAGAAAATGCAAGTCTGGATGGCGGCGCAGATATACCTTCGCACCGTGATCAGGCCGGCACAATTCTAAAGTCGGAGAATCCCATTACGATGCTGCCGGTCAGGACGGATGTCCCTTCCCGGGTGACACCACGGGCGACGGCTGCAGTAAGTCGTTCTTCAACGAGATTTCATGTGCAGCCTGTCCAGATGACCTCCGAACCAGATAGTGGTGAGAGAAGCACACCGAAGGAAGATTTGGTCGTTGGAGAAACGCACTATGTCGGCCGACGCATTTCGCTCGACTTTCAGCAAGCCGATATTAGCAATGTGCTGCGTCTCATTGCCGAAGTGAGCGGCTTTAACATGGTCGTCGGTGAAGGGGTTAAGAGTAAAGTTACGATGAAGCTCGTGAGTGTGCCCTGGGATCAAGCGCTCGATATGATTCTGAAGATGAATGGGCTGGGCAAGATGCGGCAGGGTAATATCCTATGGATCGATTCGTTGGCGAACATTGCGAAACAGCAGAATGAAGAAGCGCAGGCCAAGGATGCCAAGGTGAAAGCAGAAGAATTGGTCGACCGTGTGTTTTACATTAGGAATCTTCCGGCGATGGAACTCATGACGTCTCTCCGGCAGTACATAAGCTCGAGAGGATTGATGCAATTTAGTCTGGGGTCCAATGCCTTAATCGTTCGAGATACGGAAAGCAAGATCGCAGTGATGAAACAATTGGTTGATGGTCTCGATCTCGAAGTGCCTCAGGTCCAAATCGAAGCGAGAATCGTACAGGCCGATACAAACTACTCCCGTTCGTTGGGCGTTCAGTGGGGTATTCAGAATGTGAACCAGCTCGGGCCCGCTTTTGGCGTGGCGAACTTCAAATCAGGTACGACCGGGGCATTTGGGAATCAGGTATCGAACTTTCTGGTCAATCTTCCCGCTACGGTTGGAGGTTTGGCGTCAACTCCCGGTGTTGGGTTCACGATTGGAAAAGCTGATGGAGCGTTGTTGGATGTTCGATTGTCTGCGGGTGAGTTTCTTGGTCTGAGTAAAGTGATCGCTGCCCCGAAGGTCACGACCTTGGACAAACGGGAGGCTAAGATCTCGCAAGGAGAGTCGATCCCGTTCCAGACGACCTCTCTCCAGGGAACTCAGACCACCTTTGTAGATGCGAACTTGGAACTGAACGTCACTCCTCAGATTACCTCGCGCGATCCCAAGGAAGTTGGTAAGCAGATCATGATGAAAGTTCGCGCGACCAGAAACGCAGTCGGTGCGCGAAGCAATCCGGCCGGCCCAAGCATCGACCGCCGTGAAGCCAATACACAGGTCATAATTCGCGATGGCGAGACCATGGTAATCGGCGGAGTCTTTATCGATACGCAGAATAACAGCGTGATCGGTGTCCCATATCTCTCTCGAGTGCCTGTTCTGGGATGGCTGTTCAAACAGAAAACCGAAGCTGTCGCAAAGCAAGAGCTGCTCATCTTCTTAACGCCCAGTATCGTGAAGAGCTAGAAGAGGTTCCTTCTAGCTCTTCACTGAATGAGTGTTGAAGATGGCAAGCTTTCTAGGTTGCTACTCCCTCTCGATTCTCCAAGATGTGTCCGTTATCCCCCAGCGTATTTCTGACATGATCAGAGTGCGATACCCTGCAGCTTCATTGCTCTGACACCGTGAAATGCGATCTTCAGGGATAGGGTCTATCTGAAAACCTTCTAGTTTCTGTACCGTTGTGGTACCATCCTCCCCGATGCCGGCCATGGCACTGTATTATTGCCGTCGGCGAACTGGTTCGTGAATCCAGGCATTTTTATCCAAGCATAATCGGATGGGCGATTGGTATCTTGAATTAAGAGAGCCTGTCGTTAAGCATGGTCGGTGTGACAGAACAGATTGTACCGGTGACCTTGGGGGAGCGGAGCTACGACATCGCCCTTCAACCTGGGTTACTTGCGACAGTGGGAGCCAGACTCAGCGCGATTGCTACGACTCCCAAGATCGGAGTTGTGACAGACCGGCATGTGGCACGCCGGTATCTTCAAGCGACACTCCGCTCGCTTCGCAAGGCCGGATACGACCCGACTCCGATTATCTTGCCGTCGGGAGAGCAAACAAAGACGCTCGGTACGATCACCAAGATACTCGACACATTAGCCAGACACAAGTTTGAACGACGATCCCTGCTGTTGGCTCTCGGCGGCGGAGTGATCGGCGACCTCACCGGTTTTGCTGCTGCGATCTATCAACGAGGAATCCCTTTCGTACAAGTGCCGACCACACTCGTAGCTCAGGTGGATTCCAGTGTCGGGGGCAAAACCGGTGTAGATCATCGATTGGGGAAAAATCTCATCGGGGCGTTTTACCAGCCGCGTATGGTATTGATCGATCCCCTCACGCTTCGCACCCTGCCACGTCGAGAGTGGATTGCCGGCCTCGCCGAAGTCATCAAATACGGCATTATCAGCGATGAGAAGTTCTTCGGCTTTCTAGAGAGAGAGATACCTTCGCTTCTGAAAGTCGATGAAGAGCCGGTAATCCATACGATCAAACGATCCTGTGAGATCAAAGCGCAGGTGGTTGCCGCAGACGAGCGGGAGGCTGACCACCGACGCGTTCTCAATTATGGCCACACGATTGGACATGCGTTGGAGTCGCTCGCAGGCTATCGCGGGTTGATCCATGGTGAAGCGGTTGGGATTGGGTTGGTGAATGAAGCAGATTTGGCTTGTGACATGGGCCTGTGCGGGCGAGACGTTGTCGAACGAGTCAGAAGTTTGGTACAGCGCGCTGGGTTGCCTGAAGAAATCTCTCGGGTCTCTTTTGCGTCTCTCTGGGGCGCTATGCAGCATGACAAGAAGGTGGTTGGAGGGCAGGTGGTCGGGGTGTGGCCGGTGCGGATTGGCGAGGTCGTCATCCGACCAATCGAGCGGCAGATCTGTGCGGTATGGTTTCAGCGCAGGTATGGTCGTGGGGACCGATCGTCGAGTAGGCGTCATGGGAAGCCTCCGGTTCGTCGACCAGTTCGCGTGCGAAGGTAATTCTCCATGACGATGAAACGCATGCCATCTGTGGTGCACCTCCAACAGGCCCTGCGGGAAAAAACACGTGAAGTCGATGTGCTCCATCGGATCTCTGCATCGATCAGCAACCAGCTGGATCTCGAAGCCATTCTCAAACATATTGTCGAAGTCGTCGTCGAAGTCACCAAAGCGGATGCCTGCCTCCTGTACCTGTTGTCAGACAGCCAGGATGAACTCATTCTTCGAGCTTCGAAAAACCCCCATCCGAAATTGATCGGCCGCATCACGATCGGCTTGGGAGAGGGCATCACCGGGTGGGTCGCTCAAGAGCGGACGCGTGTCGTCATTCCGAGCAATGCCAACGACGATCCACGGTTCAAGTTTTTTCATAACCTTCCAGAAGACCGCTACCAAGCCTTCGTCTCTGTGCCGATCATGGCCAAAAAAGAAGTGGTCGGGGTGATCAACGTTCAACATAAGCGTCCAAAGCGCTATCAACCCGATGAGATTGCGCTACTCTCGACAATCGCCAATCAGGTCGGCGGAGCAATCGAGAACGCTCGGCTCTACGACCAGATGCAACGCAAAGCGTTGCAGGTGGAGACTCTGTCGCAAGTTTCGGAAACAGTGGCATCCAATCGGTTGATCAAAGACGTGCTTCAACTTCTGGTGACGATGACCGCGCAAATGATGAACTCCAAGATTTGCTCGATTATGCTCTTGGACGAACCCAGCGGAGAACTACGTATTGCAGCGACGCAAAGCCTCAGCGAGCAGTATCGCCGGAAGCCGAATCTCAAGATCGGGCAAGGTATTAGTGGCCGTGCGGTGAAAGACCGTCGACCGATCATCGTGCTCGACGTTTCAACCGAGCGCGACTACATGTATCCGGATATGGCGAAGAAGGAAGGGCTGTGCTCATTGGTCTCGGTGCCGATGATGGTGCGGGAGAAGGCGCTGGGCGTGATCAATAGCTATACGTCCGTCCCGCACGTGTTTACGGGCGAAGAAGTCAAGTTGCTCCAGGCCATCGCGAACCAGGCTGCCATTGCCATCGAGCATACGACGCTGATTGAGAAGTCTCACGAGATGCAGGAAGCACTGGCGGTGAGAAAGCTCATGGAACGAGCCAAAGGCTATCTGATGCGTTCGAAGAAACTGACTGAAGAAGAAGCATTCAAACTCATTCAGCGTCAAAGTATGGATTTCCGGAAATCGATGCGCGAGATAGCCGAGGCTGTACTTTTAGCTGGAGAACTCGACCAACGAGCTGAGAAGCAACGGGGATGACAGAGAAGAGTATTCTGCGGAACGCGCTTGAATTGTTTCTGTCGCCTGTGGGGGACAGTGGTGTATCCGTTCAAGACGGCAAGTTCACCGGCGGGGATGTGAACGAGTGGTGCCTATTGCATCGGTCGGGAATGAAGCCAGTAACGCATAGTCGATGATCAGGGTCGATTCGGCCGAACGCGCCTCGCGATCACTGTTTGGTCTTTTTGCCGACTCAGGGAAAAAGAGCAGTGTGGGTGGTGGTTGCGCCTGCCCGTCGCCTCCGTACCGGGAGAGGGGGATCAACCAGGGTATAGTCAGATACAGCGACCGTCCGTAGATGTATACCGAGCCTGTCGTTGATTCCCATGGCATGCCTGTTTGAACGACGCGAAAACCCACCTTCTGATCTGACGCAGCTCGGGTGAGTCCTTCCACCAGCAACGGCGCCAGGAATTGCACATCCTCGTCCCCAAACGCTTGAATGGCCTGTGGCTGGCCTAAGATGAGGCCTCCCAAGAGATCTCGGTTCTCCTTGACGGCCACGCCGCGAAGGACTCGGGCCATCGTATCCTCCGATAACGTAATGGGGTGGGCGGCATTGAACGATCGATCAGAAATTCGCTCCAAATACACGGCTCCGCGATCCGTTTCATGCAGTGTGAAGTCGAGTTCTGGTCTGGTCGAACAGGCAGACGCGAAGAGGAGGAGTCCTGTCATGAGAAGGAGTCGATAGTGCTGGGATTTGTGCATATGAGCAGTCGTAAAGATGTTGAGGCGAGAAGTCTAGCACAGCCACATACAATGCGAAACGAGTTGGAACGAGGCGTGTACTTCCAACGATGCGTCTCATCGACCGGCATGAATAGGGGGTTGGGCTGGTGAGATTCGGGATTCTTCCCGTATCCTGCTAGGGGGTCGATCGAGGAGCAGATTTCGAGGAAGATGAGGGAGTGGAACGTGTCCGCTCCGTTTCTTGCTCCGCCAGTTTCTTCTTGATGTCCTGCAATTCCTTCCGTAACTCGTCCATATCGGAGTCTCGCTGCGAGGGTTCCCCCTTTACAGGCAACGCTGGTTGGGCAGCGGTCGATCGCATATCCGTTGCGGCAGGCATTGCCGCAAGCACATCGTAATCGATCACCAGAGTCGCATTGGTTGCGCGTGCAGTTCGATAGCTATCGGGGCGTTTGGCTGATTCCGGCAGGAAGTCTACCGTATGGTTGACCAATCCCGTCGAATTGGAAATGCGTCGATGCACTCGGTCGTCCGATTCGGCCCGTTCCGTCCGGTGGCGGTATTCGGTCAACGTCAAATACAGCGATTGTCCATAGGCATAGAGCGAACCTCCTGTCGATTCCTCGGATACCTGCCCCGGCGGTTTTTCATTTTCACAGACACCGGGAAAACGGACGGAGGATACGCAGAAGGTCAGCCCGTTGGAATGCGACGCCATCGAGTCATCGGCTTGAACCACGCGAAACCCGACCTGCTGGTCCGATGCGGCTTTGATGAGTCCTTCGACGAGCAGCGGTGCGAGGTACTCAACATCCTTGTCCCCAAACGCTCGAACGGCCTCCTGCTTATTAGCTGCTGACTTTCTCGATCCCTCCCGGCTATCCTTGACGATCACGCCACGAAGGACCCGAGCCATCATATCCGCCGATAGCGTCACAGGGTGGGCAGCCTGAAAAGACCGATCGGAGACCCGTTCCACATACACCGCCCCTCGTTCCGACTCATGAACCGTGATGTCCAAGTCTGGTCCCGTTGCACAGGCGGAGAAGGCTACGGTGATTCCGGTGATCAGCACAAGAGCAAGAGGCGGATGATGAGACATAGGCAGTGGTGCGGTCCGTAATAAGCCGTGAGTCTAGCACAATTGAAAGGGCGAGGACACGGGTAACCTCTGCTAGGTGAGAGTCAGACATTCTCCTACTTGACAGAAGGGCCGTAGACTCCGATTATTAGCACCCCAACAACAGAGGTTGAGCAGTGGACAACGACGTCCCCAAGACTCAACCAGAACAGAAGAAAAGGACAATGGCGTCCTGTCGATACAGACAGAATGACCGGAAGGGCCTTTTCCCCTGCCACGGCTAAGCCCTCCGGTCAATCAGCATGGATGTATCGCACATGCTGGAGGGAACAGCGCCATGCGTTGCCCAAGAAATGATCAGTCGGCGGCTGTGTCCTTAATGGACGCACTCAGCAATTCGAACAGGGTAAAGGTCCATGCCTGAAGCAACGGCTCCCCGTCCGTATTCCTGGCTGACAGTCCTCATCATCGTGATGCCGGTTATCACGATCGCCATTGGCGGAATCGCGTTCCGCTACATCGAATCTCGCATGGTCGCGACCGCAGGCGAAACCCTGGCCCTGACAGCCGCCGAAGTGTCCGACAAGTTGGACCGAGTGCTGTTTGAACGGCATGGCGATGTGCAGACGATTGCACGAGCATTCACTGTGCAACCGGACAATCGCGAGTTTCAGTCGGCCTATCTCTCCTGGATGAAGACATCGAACTCGGATTACTTATGGATCGGCGTCACGGATGCAAATGGACAGGTGGTGGTCGCGACCGATCCGGCCACGGTCGGGCGTGACTTCAGCGCTGAATCCTGGTTTCAGGTTGTGCGGTACGGGCAAAAGGTCTCGATGGGCGATGTGGATCCATTCGCCGTGATGGGGGGGCCTGACGCGATAGCTATGACAGCTCCCATCACCGGGCCGCGCGGAGAATTCCTGGGAGTGGTCACGGCGCGGATGGGGATTCCAGGGTTGGAAAAGGTCATGACGGGGACTCTTCTGGCTTTCCGCCAGCGAGAGGGATTTTGGGGAGCGCTCGAGTACCAGTTTCTGACTGAAAAAGGTGTGGCGTTCATTGATTCGGATCTCGAGCATAAAGGCCACGTTAATCTTAAACAACTCGGTCTTCCATCGGCGTTGCTCAGCGAAGGAGTCCTCTCCGGCTACGTCGAAGAGGAGCATCAACATCGCCATGTGCCGATGATCACCGGCTATGCCCGAGCGCAGGGCCTCGGCGATTTTGAAGGCATGCATTGGACGGTGTTGATGCGCATGGATCGGCGCGATGTTCTTAAACCAATTCGAGAGCTTCTCTGGAACCTTGGTCTGGCAGGTGGCCTGGTGGTGGTTCCAACATTTGGACTGTTGGTGTGGACCGTCAGCCGGGTTCGGAAAGAGTACTGGCACGCGCAACAGGAGCGTGCGCTGGCCAGAGAAGCCGAAGCGTCGCTGCGCAAAAGCGAGGCACATACGCGGCGCATCGTCGAGATGGCGCTTGATGGTTTCATCGGCATGGACGCAGCCGGCATCATCACAGAATGGAATGTCCAAGCCCAACAGATATTTGGCTGGCCCCGGCACGAGGCCATTGGACGGCTGCTCTCTGCCATGATCATTCCCGCACAGTATCGGGAAGCCCATGAACAGGGATTGCGTCACTTCCTCGCTACCGGCGAAGGACCGATGCTGAACACACGGGTTGAGATTACAGGCTGGCACCGGAACGGATATGAAATTCCGATAGAACTGGCCATCTCGGCATTGGGGCAGGGCGGGGCATACACGTTCAGCGCGTTTGTGCGGGATATCTCAGCGCGGAAGCGAACAGAACAGCAGGCCCGCCTGCACCAAGAAGAACTGCAACGACTCAACGAAGCACTGGATAAGCGTGTGCAGATTCGCACGCAGGAGTTGGCTTCCGTCAACGAATCCTTATTGGCTGAAGTGGCGGAACGGATGCAGACAGAGGCGTCGCTCGAAAGCAGCCGGCAGGCACTGCAGAAGCTGGCATTCCGGCTGTTGCGCGTGCAGGAGGAAGAGCGGCGCCGCATCTCACGCGATTTGCACGATGACATCAATCAGCAGCTCGCGCTTCTAGCGATGGATATCGAAGCAGTCGGACGGCAGCGCGACTTCTCGCCGGATCAAGTGGGCCGAGCCATCACCGCGATACAAGAACGCGTTGTGGATTTGTCCGATATTGTGCGGCACTTGGCCTATCAGCTTCACCCCTCCATTCTCGACGATCTTGGCCTTCCGATTGCCCTGCAACGGTTGGTGGACGACTTCACCGCTCGAAGCCATATCAGAGGCAGCTTCGGACATAAGAACATTCCTGAGGACGTGCCTCAGGACATTGCGACCTGTTTTTATCGTGTCACCCAAGAAAGCCTCAGCAATGTGGCTCGTCATGCTGCGGCGTCCCAAGTCAATGTGGAACTGATCGGCTCTCAATCCGGGCTGATAGTCACGATTACAGATAATGGAGTGGGATTTGACTCTGCACAGCCCAGACACGGGCCGCATGGGTTGGGTTTGCTCGGCATGAAAGAGCGAGTGGCCTTGGTCCGTGGGGAACTCTCTGTGAAGTCTGCCGTGGGAAAAGGGACGAAGGTACAGGTGATGGTACTCGTTCCGGAGGGGGAGGAATGAACAAGCCCCGGATTCTCTTGGTCGATGACCATACCCTTGTGCTGGATGGATTCCGTAAGCTGTTGGAGGAACGGTGCGAGGTCGTTGGTGTGGCGGAGGATGGCCGTACGCTGCTCCGAATGGCCCAGGAACTTCAACCCGACATCGTTACACTCGATATTTCGATGCCGCAGCTCAATGGAGTCGATGCCGCCTGGAAGTTGAAGAAGTTACTGCCTCGCACCAAGCTGATCTTTGTGACGATGCACGCAGACCCGGCGTATGTGAACGAAGCATTCAAGGCCGGAGCCTCCGGGTATCTGCTCAAACGATCCGCAGGGTCAGAATTACTTCAAGCGATCCAAGCAGTCATGGACGGTCAGTGTTATGTCACCCCTTTGGTCGCGAAAGGGCTGGTGGAATCGGTGATCACAAGTGGGATGCCTCCAGTGCTGAGAGACAAATCCTTGACTGCGCGCCAACGGGAAGTGTTGCAACTCGTCGCAGAAGGGAAGACAGTCAAGGAAATTGCATCCGCGCTCACTCTCTCACCAAAGACTGTCGAATTTCACAAATCGCAGATTATGATGCAGCTTGACCTTCACACGACGGCGGAACTGACCAAGTACGCTCTCGTCCACGGCCTCCTCGCATCGGACTAGCCCGAGCAGTCTGAAGGCCCCTAGGGATATTGCCTCACGATCCTAGGGACATGCCTAGTGTATTTATCGACCCTCTCGGCATATAGGTAGCTCCCATTGATTCGGTCACAGCTCAGCCACCGATGGTCTCACCCGATGCGGTTGCATCGTGAGCGGTGAGTGGATGGCGAGGGATTCGAGGGTGCGCACAACGGCGTGCGCCGCGACGACGTCGTCGAAGCGGGATAGCGCAACGTAAGTGAGCAACGGAATCATCACCGGACATGGGAGGCTGGCACCATGAAGGTAGATCGAACGACACGGTGGAAAAGTTTTTGGGCTGTTGGGGCCGTTATGGCGCTGGTTGCCGGGATGGCAACCACGGTCCCCAGTGCATACGCGGGTGGCATGATCAAAGTAGACGATGACAAATGGATTTCCATCGGGATGGGTACGCGTCTCAGTTTCAATACCGTAGAGGACGGTTCGGCGAGCGGTGCACAATGGAGCAATACATTTGGTGTCAACAACGCTCGTATTTATATTGATGGACAGATCCATAAGTACGTCAAGTTCACGTTCAATACGGAATGCTTTAACTGTACGATTAATGGGGGTGGTGCTGGATTCGGATCGAATGCCAACGTCGGTATGCTGGACGCGATCGGGAAATTCGAAATCAATGAGTTGGTGAACTTGTGGGTTGGGCGCACGTTGGTGCCGACAGAGCGCGGCGAATTGAATGGTCCGTTCTACCATGCAGTCTTTGATGGTTTTAGAACACCGTTCAATCAAGCTGACTTTAGCGGGAACTTCGGGGCAGGCGGGGCCGGTATCTATGGCCGCGACAATGGCGCGGTCTTCTACGGAAAAGTCCACCCGTTCGGGACACACTTCCAGTACGTCGCGTCGGTGTTCACGGGACTGCAGTCAGCGGCAGGCGTAGGGCCGAATCAAAGGAACAAAATTAAGTACGCCGGACGTCTTACCTGGAATTTGCTGAACGATGAGTCAAACCCCGGATACTATACCAGCGGTACCTACTATGGGGCAGCCGGTGATATTCTCGCAATCGCGGCAGGGGGAGAATATCAGGAGGATGGCTCAGGCTCATTTGCAAACCCAAACAATTTCACGAGTTTCGTCACTGATGTCCTGTTTGAAAAAGTACTCGGTACTGCTGGGGTATTCACGGTAAACGCGGAACTCAAACGATATTGGGCACAGAATGCCGCAGCCTTCACGGATGTAGGCTGCTTCTGTATGTTCGGCGGAACATCATGGACCGCGTACGCCTTGTATCTGTTTCCGCAACAGATCGGTATCGGGAAATTTCAGCCCTATGCGCGATATACCGGGCTGAATGCTGAGTTTGCCGGCTCGCGCCTTGAATGGGAGTTTGGGATGAACTATGTCATTGCCGGTCACAATGCGCGCATCTCGTCGTACTGGCGAACCGGCGACATCGGCGGCACCGGCACGTTCAACGGACAGAACTTGAACTATGCTCCAGGGTCGACAGGGCAGCACGTCGACACGTGGGTTATGGCCTTACAGTTGCAGTACTAAGGAGGTGAGTGTCGTTCACAGTCCGGCATGAGAGGTAATTGCGAGAAGGCTTTAAACCCGAGCTATCGTATGACGACATGGGCGAATGCCGTGGTGAATTTGGGTCGTGCAGAGCAATCCCATGGCGATATCCTCATGCTGTCGAACTGATACAACTTCAATTGGTGAAAGGAGTCGGCCATGGAAACGAATAAACCCAATGAGGCAAGCCCTCCGGTCAAGGCAGACCCTGCTGCTGAGAATGAAGCGGGCCCATCGCGGCGTGAGCTTCTGGTTAAGGGAGGTAAGGTAGCGGCCGGTGTAGGGGTTGCTGCCTTACTCGGGAATTTGGGGAATTGGGCGCTATCCTATGCAGCAGATAAGGAACCGATTAAGATCGGCATACTCCATTCGCTGAGCGGCACCATGGCGATCAGCGAAGTCTCGTTGCGGGACACCGTGATGATGGCTGTCGAAGAAATCAATGCGAAGGGCGGGGTGATGGGCCGGATGATCAAGCCGGTTGTCGTCGATCCGGCCTCGAACTGGGACCTCTTCGCAGAGAAAGCCAAGCAGCTCCTCCTGCAAGATAAGGTTTCGGTTACCTTTGGCTGTTGGACCTCGGTCAGCCGTAAATCGGTGTTGCCGGTCTTCGAGAAGAATAACGGCTTACTGTTCTATCCGGTGCAGTACGAGGGAGAAGAGTGTTCGCGGAACGTCTTCTACACCGGTGCTGCGCCGAACCAGCAGGCGGTGCCTGCGGTGGATTATCTGATGAGCAAAGACGGGGGCGGGTTCACGAAGTTCTATCTACTTGGGACCGACTATGTGTATCCCCGCACCACCAACAAGATTCTAAGGGCGATGCTGTTGGCGAAGAAAGTCCCGGCAGACAAGATCATGGAAGAATACACGCCATTCCACCATCAGGACTACCAAACCATCTGCGGCAAACTGAAGAAATTTGCTGCCGGTGGAGGGGCCGCCGTGATCAGTACGATCAACGGCGACAGCAACGTGCCGTTCTACAAGGAGTTTGCGAACCAGGGCTTGAGGGCGGAAGATGCTCCGATCATGGCCTTCAGCGTAGCAGAAGACGAGCTGCGAGGAATGGACACGTCCGCGCTGGTCGGTCACCTGGCGGCGTGGAATTACTATCAAAGCGTCGATACGCCGCAGAACAAACAGTTCGTGGCGAATTTTAAGGCCTACTGCAAGAAGAACAACTTACCGGACGGTGAGAAACGGGTCACGGACGATCCGATCGAAGCCGCCTACTTCGGCGTCTATATCTGGAAGCAAGCAGTCGAGAAGGCCGGGGCGACTGATGTCGATAAAGTCCGCAAGGCAGTCTATGGCAGCAAGTTCCTGGCGCCGGGCGGTGAGATCATGATGGATGCCGCCAATCACCATACCTATAGACCGGTGCTCATCGGTGAGATCTTGGCGGACGGGCAGTTCAAGGTGGTCTCCCGTTCTCCGGGGCTGGTAAAGCCAGAACCCTGGAGCGAATATACGAATCCAGACAAGGGCTGCGACTGGGTCGGTCATCAAGGGACCTATCAAAAATAGTCCGTCATGCGCGAGGGAGCTACCCGGTAGCTCTCTCGCGCATGTGCGAGAATGCGGTTGACGGGACGTGATGTCTACGTCATTCGTGTGTCTAGCACTCGCGAGACCTGCGGGACAAGCGAGAAAAGCGCGATCCGTAGTTCGAAGTTCCGGGTTCGAAGTCCTCGACAACCTCGAACGTAGAACCTCGAACTTTCCTTTATATCGCCTCGCTCGTGTATCGCCTGGAGGCGCAGTTCACAATCATGGTGATTCATCTACGTCGTACCGTTGCAGCACTTTCAGCCGAGGCTGACTTTCGCTTCACGTCTCACACCTTACGTTTTCTTATCATTATAATAGCAGGACTGTTCCTATTTTCCGGACCTAACTGGACTGTCGCGGCGGAGGAGCCTGTCGCCGCTCCTCCGGCGTCTTCATCCGTAGAGCAAGCACTGACCCAGGTCACCAGCGGGGATGAATCCGTCCGCGAAGCTGCGATTCGCGTGCTGATCGAAGAGGGTGATGTCAGTCTGGTTCCACGGCTCGAGGCGATCCGTACCGCAGCGGATCGCAGCATTCGGCAGGCCATCAAACCGCTGATGGACATCCTCAAGAATCGAGCGAAACTCAGCAACCCCAGCGCCGACGTTCGCCGATCGGCGGCGACGGATCTCGGCACCTCCGGTAATAGGTTAGCGATACCGTCGCTGGATGCAGCCGCGGTGAAAGAGTCGAACAAGTGGGTGCGTTACACGATGGAAGAGTCTGCGGCGCTACTCAAGCTTGCGTCGGACGATCCGTCGATCCAGGCTGCCGCTGCGGAAAAGCTTGGAGAACTCCGCAGCGAGAACGGGGTGCCCGCATTGAAGGCGCTGATTGTGGCCGGCACGGGCGCTGAGGCGACCGAATCGCAGAAGGCGACGGCAAAGGTGGCCGGCGCCGCGATCGAACGCATTGAGATGTGGGGTTTCTGGTCGAACGCCATCGAAACCATCTTCCGCGGCATCAGTCTCAGTTCGATTCTGCTGATCATGTCGTTGGGATTGGCGATCGTCTTCGGTTTGATGGGCGTCATCAACATGGCCCATGGCGAACTGATGATGGTCGGCGCCTATGCGACGTTTGTTACACAACAATTCTTCATGGCCTGGTTCCCAGCCGATGTCTTCGATTGGTACTTTCCCATCGCATTACCGGTTGCATTCCTCGCGGCCGCCGGCTCCGGATTTCTGCTCGAGGCGACCGTCATCCGGTTTCTCTACGGACGTCCCCTCGAAACCATGCTGGCAACCTGGGGAGTAAGCTTGGTCCTTATGCAGGCGGCTCGGGTCTACTTCGGCGATCTCACCGCCGTGATCGCGCCGGGGCCGCTTAGAGGCGGCGTACAAGTACTGGTCGGGGTCTATCTGCCGTACAATCGAATTTTCATCATCGGGCTTTCAATCATCTGCGTACTGGCGATCTATTTTGCCCTTTTCAAATCGAATCTCGGTTTGCGTGTGCGGGCGGTGACTCAAAATCGCAATATGAGCGCCTGCCTCGGCATCCCGACCAGGAAAGTCGACTCCTATACCTTTGCGTTCGGCTCGGGGCTGGCGGGTATTGCCGGTTGGGCTCTCACAATGGTCGGGAACGTCGATCCGGGCCTCGGTCAAAACTATATCGTCGATGCGTTTATGGTGGTGGTGACAGGCGGGGTCGGGAAATTGGCTGGTACAATCGTGGCTTCGCTGGGGATCGGCGGATTGAACAAGTTCATCGAACCGAGCTTCGGCGCTGTGTACGGCAAGGTTTTCATTCTTGTGATGGTCATTCTGTTCTTGCAGTGGCGGCCATCGGGATTGTTTGCTATGAAGGGTCGCGATGCCGATTGAACGTAAAGGACTGGCTCCGTCGTCTGCGGAGGTGCCCGTCCCGCTCCTCAGACTGGAACAGGCACCAAGAAGAAGGGTGTGTGTCCCCCAACAGAGAAGACCATGAGTGATGGAACAACAGGCACGAATCGTGGTGGAGGGCTGGCCTTCTGGGTCGTCGGCGGCATTTTGCTTGTCGTCATGCCTCTCTTGAACCTCTTGCCGCCTGAAGATTCTTGGTTTCACCTCTCCGATTTCAGTCTGAACCGGTTCGGGAAATTTCTCGCCTTTGCGATTTTAGCGCTCGGACTCGATCTCATCTGGGGCTACACCGGCATCTTGAGCTTGGGGCAGGGAGTATTTTTCGGATTGGGCGCCTACTGCATGGGCATGCACCTCATGCTCACGATCGGAAAGGAAAGCGTCTACGGCAGCGATCTTCCGGACTTCATGGTGTGGAACCAGGTCAAAGAGCTGCCGCTCTTCTGGAAACCGTTCTACAGTTTTCCGGTTGCGATCATCGGGGCAGTCATCGTGCCGATGATCTTCGCGTTGATATTCGGATTTTTCGCCTTCCGCAGCCGCATCAAAGGCGTCTATTTCGCCATCATTACGCAGGCGCTGGCTCTCGCCGCCTGGCTGGTCTTTAACCGGAACGATACGAATCTCGGCGGCACGAACGGATTGACCGATTTCAAGCAGGTGATCGGGTATCGGCTCTCGGACCCCGGTACGCAGCGTGTCTTGTATATCATCACCGTGCTCTGTCTCGGCGTGGCGTATCTCTTGTGCCAGTGGATCATTCGTTCACGGGCCGGCCGGGTGCTGGTTGCCGTTCGGGACAGCGAGAAGCGCGTCGTTTTTTCTGGATATACTCCCCCCAATTACAAATTGTTTGTCTTTGTCGTGTCTGCGGGCCTGGCTGGACTGGCAGGGTTGCTGTATGCCCCTCAGGTCGGCATCATCACGCCGGCGCAGATTGGGGTGCTGCCGTCTCTTGAAATGGTCATTTGGGTGGCGGTGGGTGGCCGTGGCAGTTTGGCAGGCGCGGTACTGGGAGCTGTGAGTGTGAACTATGGTCGCAGTGTGCTGACCAATTACTTTCCAGAACTCTGGCCCTTCATCCTCGGAGGACTGTTCGTGCTGGTGGTGCTGTTGTTCCCCGATGGGTTGGTCGGCATCCTGCGTAAGGGGAAGAGTCTCCTGACCCAGCGGAAAGCCGCTGAGAAAAAACCGGCTGTGCCTGATCGGAAAGTGGCTGTGTCGGAAGGGAAACGCTGAGATGGCCGAGACAAGTTCCTTTCAAAATTCCATCATCTATCTCGATGGCGTGACCGTCGATTACGATGGCTTCAAGGCGTTGAACCACTTGACCTTCATGGTCGACTACAAGGAATTGCGTGTGGTGATCGGGCCGAACGGGGCGGGAAAGACGACGCTGTTGGATGTGATTTGCGGGAAGACGAAACCGGCTGCCGGCCGTGTCGTCTTTGGCCAAGACAAGGAACTGATCGGGAAACATGCGGATGAAATCGTGAAGCTCGGCATCGGGCGAAAGTTCCAAGCACCGTCCATCTATGGAAATCTGACCGTCTGGGAAAACCTCGACTTGTCGTTGAAACGGAGCAGTAAAGGGGTCTTCTCGACATTGTTCGGGAAGTCGACGGCGGAGGAACGGGCTAGGATCGAGGAAAATCTTGAAACGATCGGCCTGAAAGATTACGCACATACCAGAGCCGGGTCGCTGTCGCATGGTCAGAAGCAGTGGCTCGAAATCGGCATGGTGATCTTGCAAGATCCTTCTTTGCTCCTCGTCGACGAGCCGGTCGCGGGGATGACAGACAAGGAAACGGAGCAGACGGGGCAATTGCTCCAATCGTTGGCGGAGAAGCACGCGATCATCGTCATCGAACACGATATGGAGTTCGTCCGGCAGATCGCCCGTATCGTGACGGTCTTGCATGAGGGCACCGTCATTTGCGAAGGCACCGTCGAGAAGGTGCAGGGCGACGAGCGCGTACGGGAGATATATCTGGGAAGGCAGAAAGTCGCGCACTAACAGGATGTGAAGGTCTGTCTAGTTGTCACCCGGTCTGTTCGGTCTGTCTCGTGCAAGACCAGATAGACCAGATAGACCAGATAGACCACCATGCTTCAGCTTGAGAAGATTAACGCCTACTACGGTGAAAGTCACATTCTTCGGGATGTGTCCTTTACGATCGATGCCGGAGAGGTGGTGTGCCTCATGGGCCGGAACGGTGTCGGCAAGACGACGACGCTGAAAGTGCTGACCGGCCTCCTACCCGCACGGTCAGGACGGATGATATTCAACGGAGACGATGTCACAAAGGACACGACCGACAAGCGTGCCCGTAAAGGCTTGGCCTGCGTACCGCAGGGCCGCGAGATTCTTCCGCATTTGACGGTCCGGGAGAATTTGCTGCTTGGTTTCTGGGCAAGATCGGACAAGCCGAATGGGACGGTCGAGAAGACCGCCTTTGACGAGGTCTACCATCTCTTTCCCAAGCTCACGCAAATTCTCAATCGTCCGGGAGGCGTCTTGAGTGGCGGCGAGCAGCAGCAGCTGGCGATTGGCCGCGCGATCTTGTCGAATCCCAAATTGCTTCTGCTGGATGAACCGACCGAAGGCATTCAGCCTTCAATCGTGGATCACATCGAAGACGTGATCATTGGATTCAAGAATCAGCGCCGGTTCGCCATCTTGTTGGTCGAACAGGGGCTCCACTTTGCCGCTCGCCTGGCGGAAAAGTATGTGGTGATGGCCAAAGGGGCGGTGGTGGTATCGGGCAAGAGCAGTGAGTTGAGCGCCGACATGGTGAAGCAGCATCTAACAGTTTAGGAGGGAGGGAGTGTCCAGGTGCCCTCCTTGCTCGCAGAACGCGCACGATGAAACTGTGCTCGCCTGGGACAAGAGCGCGTTTTGGCGCGCTCGGGGTGGGCGGGTGAGAAAGTCGCGCGCAGTCGAGGGCAGCCTTGGCCGCTCCCCAAGAGTTGAAAGAACCGGACGCCCTCGCTCGGGAAAAAGCGCGCCTCGGCGCGCTCGGGGTTGGGCGGGTGACAAAGTTGCACGCAGTAGAGTCCTGTCCGGCTACCCAACTGGATTGATTTCCTTGCCCGACGAGAGGAGGCGAAAGGAAAAAGCACCGGCGTGATTGATGCCGAGAGCGGTTGATCCCGGAGAGGGAGATCGCTATCATTCTGCGCCTGTCTGCCCGGTCACAGAGAAACTGAGGGGGACGGCGGCGTAGAAAGGCGCAAGCTCGATCGGTGATGGTTATCGAAAAGTGCAATGTGGGAGGGTGCTTGTCTGCCATTATGATGACCGTCTTGCTGGCGGGTTGTGCGACCGTGTCGTATACGCCGCTGGTCGAGACCGACAAGGATCTGGTCGAACAGTTGAATAATCATGTCTACCGTGTCGAATATCGTGTCACGATCTTCACATCGCAGGAGCAGTTGGATGTGTATGTAAGACGCCGCTGCGCGGAGCTGACCATTCGAGAGGGCTATGATTATTTTTATCTTGGCCAACGGTTTGACGTGCTGGCGCTCAATCGTCGCACCTCAATGACCGTGACAATGTATAAAGGGATGAAACCGCCCGGCTCCACCGATTTCTATGACGCCAAAACGGTGTTGAACGAGCCGACGGCTTCTCCCACTCAGTGAATGGGCAAGGAATGATAGGTAGTGGAGACCTGACATGCATCTGACGCCGAGAGAACAAGAGAAGCTGCTGATCTATGTCGCGGCGAATTTGGCCAAGGAACGCAAAGCGCGCGGGCTGAAGTTGAACCATCCTGAATCCGTGGCGTTTATCACGGCCGCGATTCTGGAAGGCATTCGTGATGGGCGTTCCGTATCAGATCTCATGAGTTATGGCGCCACGCTTCTCAAGAAGAAAGATGTCATGCCCGGTATCGCAGAGATGATTTCGGAATTGCAGGTCGAGGGCACATTCCCAGACGGAACCAAACTGGTTACGGTCCATGAGCCGATTCGATAGATACATGAAGGCTGAAGGTGCGAAGTCCGAAGGGTGAAGTTCAGACCTCGACGTTTCGAAAGCTTCGGCCTTTCTTGAGCTATTCGATAATGGTCTCGATCCTGTTGGCGTCTCTCCCTGTCTCGTCGTCGGGCGCCGACACAATGAGCATCAAGGATCTGAAAGATAATCCCAAGTTCTATCAGCTCAAAACGGTTTCTCTTCAGGGGATGGTGAAGGATCTCAACGCATTTCCTCTGCACCCAGGGATGGCTTGCACCATTTTTGGCTCTTATGCCTTTACATTGGTAGACGAAAGTGGAGAAGTGGACGTGGAAAAAGTGGGTCGCTGCAATGACGTAGAGAGCAAGCCTTCTGTCGATGAAGGCGATATCGTAACCGTCCAAGGGCAAGTCCAGGTCTTCCCCTCTGGTGATCTTGGGCCACAGCCACCAACGGTTCGAGTCCATGCTCGAGAAGTGGTGAAAGTAGGATTGTGAGGAGCGCCATGAAAAGAAAGACCTCCAAATCTCGATCGGCTTCAAGACGTGGCGCCGCAAAAAAGGTGTCGAAACGATCGAGTGGGGCAAAGGGGTCCAGGGCGGCATTGCCTTTGAGTGTGATCCCCGGTCAAATCATCCTTGGTGAAGGAGACATCGTGGCCTTCAATGGCCGTCAGACGATTGAACTCATCGTCGCGAATACCGCTGATCGGCCGATCCAGGTCGGATCGCATTGTCACTTCTTCGAGGCGAACCGCGCCCTGCGATTTGATCGTGAGAAGGCCTATGGGTTTCGGTTGCAAGTTCCGGCTGGAACCGCAGTGCGGTTTGAACCTGGGGAAGATAAGCGGGTGATGCTGGTCTCGATAGGCGGTCATCGCGTGGCCTATGGAATCAATGGACTCGTCAATGGTCGTCTGGATAATCCGAGCGTGAAAGCCGCCGCGCTGACTGCTGCGCGGGAGCAGGGGTTTATCGTTAACCGTTAAACGCGATTCACGATTCACGGAGGACTTTGTGAAGATTCCGCGTCGTCAATACAACGATCTCTACGGACCGACGGTGGGCGATCGCGTTCGCCTGGCTGATACGGATTTGCTGATCGAGATTACGCGCGATCTGACGGTGCCCGGTGAAGAGGCCAAGTTCGGGGGCGGTAAGGTTATCCGCGACGGCATGGGCCAGTCGCCGGCGGCCACCCGAGCGAAGGGCGCGCTCGACCTCGTGATTACCAATGCAGTTATCATCGATTGGTGGGGAATCGTGAAAGCCGACATCGGTATCCGCGATGGGCGCATCGTCGGCATCGGCAAGGCCGGAAATCCCGATTTGATGGAGGGTGTCACGAAGGGGATGGAGGTCGGCGCCTGCACCGAAGTGCTTTCGGCAGAAGGCAAGATCATTACGGCGGGTGGTATCGATACGCACATCCATTTCATTTGTCCGCAGATCATCCACGAAGCCCTGGCGAACGGGCTGACGACACTCATCGGCGGTGGGACTGGTCCGGCAACCGGGACGAATGCTACGACCTGTACGCCCGGGGCCTGGAATATCCATCGGATGTTGGAAGCGGCCGAGGGGTTCCCAATCAATCTCGGCTTTCTCGGAAAGGGTAACTCATCGTTGCCGGAGGGCTTACGCGAGCAAGTAGAAGCCGGTGCGATCGGGCTCAAGTTGCATGAAGACTGGGGCACGACGCCGGCGGCAATTTCGACCTGCCTCGACGTCGCGGAGGAATTCGATGTCCAGGTTGCCATTCATACCGATACATTAAACGAAGCGGGGTTCGTCGAAGATACCATCAAGGCCTTCAAGGGACGCACGATTCATTCGTTTCATACCGAAGGCGCCGGGGGCGGGCATGCTCCCGACATCATCAAGGTGTGCGGCGAGGCCAATGTGTTGCCCTCGTCCACGAATCCTACGATGCCGTTTACGGTGAACACGATGGACGAGCATTTGGACATGCTCATGGTTTGTCACCATTTGAATCCGCGTGTGCCGGAAGATATTGCGTTTGCCGAATCGCGCATTCGCCGCGAGACCATTGCCGCGGAGGATATCCTGCACGACATGGGAGCGATCAGCATCATGTCGTCCGACTCGCAGGCGATGGGGCGCGTCGGTGAAGTCATCATTCGTACCTGGCAGACGGCGCACAAGATGAAGGTGCAGCGCGGGCATCTCTCCCAAACTGCAGCCGACAAATTGGCCGGTTCGAACGATAACTTTCGCGTGCGGCGCTATGTGTCGAAGTACACGATCAATCCGGCGATTGCGCACGGCATCGGGCATGAAGTGGGCTCAGTCGAAGTCGGTAAATTGGCCGACCTTGTGCTGTGGAAACCGGCCTTTTTTGGCGTGAAGCCTGAGATTGTGCTGAAAGGCGGCTTTCCCATGTCTGCTGCCATGGGAGATCCGAATGCGTCGATTCCCACGCCACAGCCGGTGTTCACCAGACCCATGTTCGGGAGCTTTGGCCGCGCCCCGTTTTCCACGAGCCTCACTTTTCTTTCCAAGGTCGCGATCGATCACGAGGTACACAAGTCACTCGGCTTGCAGAAACGTGTGACGGCGGTGAAGAAATGCCGCAGCATCGGCAAGCGCGATATGAAGCTGAACGATGCATTGCCGCGCATCGACGTGGATCCGGAAACGTATGTGGTGAAGGCCGACGGAGAAATTTTAACCTGTAATCCCATGGCGATCTTACCAATGGCCCAACGCTATTTCTTGTTTTAGCAGGCTGGTGAAAATGGCCTCCAGCTTCGTTCTCAGTCGTCCGAACCCCTCAACGTACTTGCCCAGTACGCCTCGGGGTCCGCACTCCTTGCGGCCTTGCTGAAGACCATTTTGACCAGCCTTTGCCGTGGTTGTTGTTTATCAGACGGATAGTCAGATAAATCCATGAATACATTATCGCTTCTCAACGGTTTGCGATTCGTTGATAGCTTCTTTCCATCGGGAGGCTATGCGTTCTCGTCTGGGCTGGAGGCGGCGGTGCAGGGAGGGGCGGTTGGGAATGCGGAAGAGCTGTCGCGTTATGTGGGAGAATTGCTCACGACTGGGGTCGGTGAGCGTGAAGCCGTGGCCGTAGGTTTGGCGCATGATGCCTATGTGTCCGGCGTCTTGAACATTGCCTTCCAGGCGGATCGAGAACTGGAAGCGATGAAGCTGGGCCGTGAATCACGGACCGCGAGCCGGCAGATGGGGCGCCAGGTGATTCGGCTGGCAGCGGATCGACCGGATGGACATCCGCTGATCGAAGACTATCTTGCGGCGGTTGAGGCTGAGCGGACGCCTGGACATCTGGCCGTGAGTTTCGGCCTCACGCTGTCGGCAGCCGGTTGGTCGAAAGAAGACACCATTGCCGGTTTCCTGTACCAAACCGCGACAGGTTGTGTCGCGGCGGCGATGAAGTTAATGCCGATCGGTCAGCGGAAGGGACAACGGCTATTGGAAGGTTGGTTCGAGCTCATCCAACGGGTCAGTCACAAAGCGGCACATCAACATGTGCTTCAGTCTTGGTCCCCGGTCCAGGATATTTACGCAATGAGACATAGCCGGCTGGAATCGAGACTGTTTCGATCCTAGGAGCCGGTCTTTTCATTTCAATGCATCGTTCCGATGAACATTTTTCAGGTAGCGGGCGTGTCACGGCGGCGCGGGCACGTCATATTCCTGTGATCGGTGTCGGCGGGCCGGTGGGGTCTGGCAAGACCGCTCTTGTCGAAGCACTCTGTCTCCGTCTGCGTGATCACGTGAGCCTGGCCGTGGTCACGAACGACATCTTTACCAAGGAGGATGCCGAGTTTCTCACGCGCCGGGGCGCGTTGCCTCAAGACCGCATTCTGGGCGTCGAAACCGGAGGCTGTCCACATACGGCGATCCGGGAAGATGCCTCGCACAATCAAGAGGCCTTGGACGATTTGCTGAAGCGTCATCCCGATGTCGAGCTGATGTTTGTCGAGAGCGGCGGTGACAATTTGGCTGCGACATTCAGCCCGGAACTCGCGGACAAAGTCATTTATGTGATCGATGTGGCTGCCGGCGATAAGATCCCCCGCAAAGGGGGCCCCGGCATCACACGATCCGATCTCTTGGTGATCAATAAGATCGATCTCGCGCCGCATGTCGGAGCTGATCTGTCCGTGATGGATCGGGATAGCAAGCGCATGCGGGGTGAATTGCCCTATCTCTTTACGAATCTCAAGACAGGACAGGGGCTTGACCAGGTCAGTACATGGATTGAGCGGCTTTTGCCGCAGGGCTCCGTAGTTCGAAGTTCTAGGTTCTCAGTTCTGAAAACCTTGAGCTGAGAACCTCGAACTTTTTCTCTGTCCTGCCCTGTCCCGCGAGACGGGCGAGAAAGGCGCGACTGTGCGATTGGAAGTTCGAGGTTCAAGGTTCGACGTTCAGGATTCGAAGTTTCAAAAACCTCGAACCTCGAACTTCGAACCCTCCTCCTGTCCCATAGTCGACACTGTCGGGCGGCGTGGGGCGCTGTCCTACGAGTTCGAGCGGGCGGGCTCACGCACGATTCTCACGCACTCGTCTTGTACGAGTCCTTGGCATCACTTCCCTCCTTCGTACCTCGATGACAGCGGATGTGTCTACACCTGGCTCGTGAATCCATCCGGTGGATTGGTCGGCGGCGATCATGTGTCGGTGGAGGCGCAACTCCATGCCGGGACGCATGTACTCATGACGAGTCCGTCCGCCAATCGTGTCTATCGAAGTCTGTCTGAGCCGGCTGTCCAGGAGGTTCGTTTGTCGGTTGGTCCCGGGGCTCGGCTGGAATGGTTGCCCGAAGTCACGATCCCTTTTGCCGGTTCTCGCTTCCGCCAATCGATCCATGTGGATCTTGCACCCGGTGCGACGGTGGTATTGTGGGACGCGACAGCCTCCGGTCGGGTTGCCAGACAGGAGCGCTGGGTTTTCGAATCATTCGAAAACGAGATCTGTATCAGAACGTCTGTAGGCGGTTCGGTCGTCGAACGGTATTGTCTGGCCCCCGGCCGATTGCCTGAATCGGTCGGTTTCGTCGGAAATTGGGATTATGTTGCGTCGTTCTTTGTCATTGGCGATGCGCTTGCGCCTGATGCCTGGACAGGTCTCGACGAAGTATTGGCTTCGATTCTTGAACAGCGTCCTGGGCGAGTGCTGGGAGGGGTTTCAACCCCGGCAGCCCCAGGTCTGGCGGTCAAACTGGTGGCACGGTCGGCGCCGGACATCACTGAGACGTTCGAGGCAATCTGGGCGGCAGTTCGGAACGCTCTTTGGAATCTTTCAGTCCCTAATTTACGGAGGTATTAGCCAGCGCCACTCACCGTGGCGCTGGCTCGCGAGACGAGCGGGAAAAGCGGGACAAGCGCGACTGGTTGGACGGGGAGAGCTCGATATTTCCGGAACTTCGAGTCGCGCAATTCTCGCCTGTCTCGCTCGTCGCGCCTGCCATTTATGGTATAAATGGCGCGTATGCGTACCATTCGTATTGCCATGGTGCAGATGAATCCCACGGTAGGGGATCTGGACGGGAACGTCCGCCTCATCACGGCCTGGCTGCGTGAGGCAAAGAAGGCAAAGGCCGACTTGGTCGCATTTCCAGAGCTGGCCATCACCGGGTATCCGCCCGAAGACCTCCTATTAAAACCCCGTTTTGTCGCAGACAACCGCCGTGCGCTTCAGGAAATCGTCCGTCACTGTCGAGGCCTCGCCGCAGTGGTGGGTTACGTCAGCCAGAGTGATGGCATCGATCCGAAGCCGGCTCACTCGCCGGTGGTATCGGCAGGCGTGGATGAACTCTACAATGCGGCGGCGGTCATTGCGGATCAGACGCTTGTCACGAGCTATTGTAAGTGGTACTTGCCGAACTATGGGGTGTTTGACGAGAGCCGGTATTTTCATCCTGGCCGGCGGTTGCCCCTCATCCGTCTGCGAGGCACGCTGGTCGGGATCAACATTTGCGAGGATATCTGGTTGCCGGAAGGTCCGACCAGATTCCAGTCGGCAGTCGGGGCAGAAGTGATCGTGAACATCAACGCGTCGCCGTTTCATCTGGGCAAGAGCCGGGTGCGCGAGCAGATGTTGGCAACCCGAGCCAGAGAAAACGGGGTGGTGCTCACCTACACGAACGCGGTCGGTGGCCAGGATGACCTGGTCTTCGACGGGAATAGTGTGATTCTCGATCACCAGGGTGAGGTCATCGCGCGGGGGAAAGCCTTTGAAGAAGACATGATTGTCGCCGATCTCAATATGGAAGCGGTTGCGCGAGCGAAACGAGCCGGCAGGAAAAAGGTCTTGCCGCGTCGCATGGCCGCTGCGGTAGAGGTGTATGCTGCGTCGATTCCATCGGCTCCAACAACTCGGGTGCGCACGATCCCTGCTGTAGCGGCAGTCCTGGACCCATTGGAGGAAGTGTATCGGGCGCTGACGTTGGGGGTACGCGATTACGCAAGGAAGAATGGATTTACACGTGTCGTGATCGGCTTAAGCGGCGGCGTGGATTCGGCGCTGACCGCCGTGCTCGCCGTCGATGCGCTCGGCGCCGAAAATGTCCATGGTCTGTTCATGCCGTCTCCCTATACCTCGCAAGATAGTCATCAGGATGTTGCCGAGTTAGGGGCGCGCCTTGCGATTTCCGTCAGGACTATTCCCATCACCACGCTGTTCGACACCTATCGGGAGGCGCTCGCAGAGACGTTCGAGGGGCATGCGCCCGATACGACAGAAGAGAACCTCCAGTCCCGCATCCGGGGCAGTCTCCTTATGGCGTTCTCCAACAAGTTCGGCCATCTCGTGCTCACTACCGGCAACAAGAGTGAGATGAGCGTAGGCTATGCCACGTTGTACGGCGATATGGCCGGCGGTTTTGCCGTGATTAAGGACGTACCCAAGACAATGGTGTACGACCTGGCGCGGCTCCGCAACCTCCGAGGGAACAATCCGGTCATTCCCAAACGGACGTTGGACCGGCCGCCCACCGCCGAGCTGCGGCCCAACCAAAAGGACGAAGACTCGCTACCGCCCTACGAGATACTCGATCCCATCCTCCAGGCCTATGTAGAGGAAGACCGGTCTCTCGAAGAGATCGTTGAAGCGGGGTTCGACCGAAGCACGGTGGCACGCGTGATGACGATGGTGGATGGCAGCGAATACAAGCGCCGGCAGGCCCCGATCGGCATCAAGATCACGCATCGGGCCTTGGGGAAGGATCGGCGAATGCCGATTACGAATGGATATCGGGGAAGGAAGAAGGCTGAAGGTTAATAGGCTGAAGGCTGAAGCAGATGCGAATATGAAAGTTGAGAAGCTGAAGATAAGAATCTACATCCGAAAATCCGAACCTTCAGCCTTCAGTCTCGCCGAAACCTTCAGCCTAACTCTCGGCCTTCAGCCTGAACCCCTTCAGCCTTCAGCCTCATTTCTGCTTCTGCTGTTCCTTCAGTGATTGCATTTCCTTCTTGAGTGCTTCGACCTCCCGAGCCAAGTCCTCTGTGGATTGCGCCGAAGCACCGGATGCTGGGCTCGTTCCTTCCGGCACAGGCTTCTCGGCAGTTACTGGCGCCTGCGGCCTTTGCTGCAATAGCTGATAGTCGACGGCGACGAACCTGTCAGTCGGCTTTCCACCTGTCGGAGGATCGATGTGGTCGGTCCGTTGAGCTGCCCTCGGAGTAAACAGAACAATATGATCCTTCAGGCCTGATAAATCGGGGGGATTCGATTTGTATTCGCTGTCGCCCGCTGTATTCAGCTTTGTCAGCTTCGGTGAAGAGCGGTATTGAGAAAGAATCACGCACAACTGCCGGCCATAGGCATAGAGGGACCCGCTGGTCGTTTCCGTCGTCGATGATTCCAGCATGGAACCTTCGTGCGTCGTCAGGACGCGAAAGGCAACACGCTGATCCGGCCCTGCCGAACGTAAGCCTTCTGCAAGCAGTGGAGCGAGGAACTGGACTTGATCGTCCGAGAACACGAGGACGGGAAGCGAGCGGCCCGCGATCAGGCTCTGAATGCCGTGCTTTTCCTTATACTGAACCTCGATGCCTTTCAACACATGGGCGAGAAGAGCCGGCTCCAGACTGACCGGCTGTGTCGCCTGAATCGATGGATCGGACGTCGTCTGTAGTGAGACCGTTCCTCTCGGGTCGTCAAAGAGGATTTTCCCCGGCAGGGCAGGGGTGCTACAGGCTGTTCCGGTGACACAAAGCAGGACGAATAAGAAACAGGACTGGTAAGACACTCGTGGGCTCTGGTGCTGTGGTGCGGAAGCCATAAGACGAAAAGGAATCTAACACAGACAATTGATCAATTCCAGACCAGACCGCGCGACGAGTCGGAAAGTGTTTGAAGTTCTGGGTTCGAAGTTCCAGAAACCTCGAACCTCGAACTTCCCCCTCATGTCGCGCCAGTCTCGCCTTTCCCGCACGTCGCGCTTTTCTTTTGTGAGAGAAAGGCATTGACAGATTTTCTTGAGACAGGTATAAGGGCGCGTAGTTTAAGGGCTCCGCGAAGGAAGCCCAGTTCATTTCGGGGAACAACGACGTTCCCACCGGTCTCGACATAAAAAAGTACTACGGCACGGACAATGGCGTCCTCCGGTCCTAACGGGCTAGAGGACGTTTTTTATTGACCGTACGGGCAAGTGGAATACGATGGGCTGGTGGGAATTGATGTGGATGAGACAGTTGAATGGGCCCACGCGGGCCGGCAGTTGCGCACAATGGCGTGCGTCGCGACAACGACGTCGGGGTGAGAGAGGCAAGGGAGCAACCGAATCACCAATCGGACGAGGAGGACGATATTATGTCAGTACGTAGTCGTATCGGGATCGGGATCGGAATGTGCGCAATGGTCTCGTTGCTTGGCGGTCAAACCGTGTCTGCCGCCGATGATGCGGAATCCCTCTGGAAAACGTTGGGCTTCAAAATCTCTGGAGCCGTGGAAGCCTCCTATACGCAGAATTTCAATAATCCTAGCACCAATCTCAATCAGATGCGTATTTTCGATACGCAGGCGAATTCGTTCGTGCCGCAAGTGGCGCAGCTCGTGTTTGAACGGCAGGCGACGGCAGGGAGTGCCACTGACCGTATTGGGTTTCGGGCGCGGCTGAATTTTGGAGCCCAGTCCAGATTTTCACGGGCCAGGACGAATTACCAACCTGGAACAGACAGCAACGAAGTGGATTTCCAAGAACTCTATGCAGAGTACATTGCGCCGATCGGGGCCGGCCTGAAGATTCAAGCCGGTAAGATCAATACCATGATCGGCTATGAGACGATCAACAGTTGGGAGAACCCGAACTTTTCCCGCAGCCACATGTTCGGTTTGAGCCAAGCCTTCACGACGACCGGCCTTCGAGTTACCTATCCGATTGGAGACAAGGGAACCGTGGCACTCGGCGTCATCAATGGGTGGGACAACATTGAGGACAACAACCGAGGAAAAACGCTCGAGTGGAAAGTGGATCTGACCCCACACCAGATGTTCGGAGTCGCCGTCTATGGATCCTACGGCTCCGAACAGTCGAATGGAAATGCGGCCTTCGGCAATGCCGCGACTGGCGCCTGCGCGAACGGTAGCACCGGGTGCGATCCTGACGCCAAGCGAACGGTCGTGGGCGGGATCATCACGATCAAGCCGACCATGACAACTACCGTTGTCCTCGAACCCTATTATGGGAACGAGGCCAATGCCAGCTTTGCCAGAGGGGGAAGCGCAGTCCCGGGGGGTAATACTGGACGAGCCAATGCCCGCTGGAATGGGATCAATGCCTATTTGATCCAGGACTTCAATGATCAAGAGAAGCCCCATGCATTGAGCCTACGGGTTCGCGGAGAAATCTTCGAGGATAACGGGGGTGCCCGTACCTGCGTCGGTGGTAATAACTTCAACGGCGGCACCAATACGTGTGCTCCTGTCCCCGGTAATCCATTAACTGCAGCGGGTGGTTTTGTACCGGCTGCGCCTTTATTCAATGCTGCCACTGGCGCTGGACAGGTCCAGACTATTTGGGCAGGCACCTTCACACTTCAATATAAGCCGGCTCCGTCACTCGTGACGAGGGCAGAGTTCCGGTATGACAAATCAAATGAGAATGTCTTTTTACGAGGAACTGAGTCGGTCAGCAGTCAGCAGACCCTTGCGTTCTCAGTTGTCTACCTGTTCTAAACGAAGGTAGACGTAAGTCAGCGGTGTATGGCTCCCTTCGTGGAACAATCCATGAAGGGAGCCATCGTTAAAAGAACCATCGACCGTGCGAGTGTTGAAGTCAGGCAGATAGACAATGGCGGTAGGCGCCACCACCAGATCAAACGAAGAATACAGTGAGTCTCTTATCTGGAGTTTTCTTGAGCGCTTATTGAGGAGATCGAACAAGAAAAAGCTACGCTGGGTAGGAAAGTCCAATAATACAGTATAGCAGGTCATCATGAGGAACCCGGGCTGGAACAGTTCAAGAACGCATTGACAACCTCGTCCCGAGCCAGGGGATGAAAGGATTACAACTATGTCATTGGATATGAGCAGTATGAAAAAGATTCTGCCGGTCTTTCTGATCTGCCTTCTCCTGCTTGCAGGAGGGACGGCGCTGTACGTGCAAGACGTCGCTGCGCAGGCTCCAGCGGCGGCGGAGGCTGCTCCAGCGGCGGAGGCAGCGCTGAAGGCCGATTCGGGGGACACGGCATGGATTCTTACCTCTTCGGCGCTCGTGATGCTGATGACCCTGCCGGGGTTAGCGCTCTTCTATGGAGGACTGACCCGGAGTAAGAACATCCTGGGTACGCTGATGCATTGCTTCATCACGCTCTGCCTCGCCAGTATTATGTGGGTATTGTTCGGATACAGCCTGACTTTCGGCCCTGATCAAGGAGGGGTCATCGGGAGTCTTGAATGGATAGGGTTGAATGGAGTGGGAGTTGAACCCCATTCGACCTATGGCACAACAATCCCCCACATGCTGTTCATGGTATTCCAGCTCATGTTTGCCGGCATTACCCCTGCGCTGATCGTCGGAGCGCTCGCAGAGCGAGTCAGGTTTTCCGCACTACTTGCGTTTGTGTGTCTATGGTCGGTCGCAGTATATTATCCTGTTGCCCATTGGGTCTGGGGTGGCGGATGGTTGGGTCAGATGGGCGCATTGGATTTTGCCGGAGGCACGACCGTGCATGCCACCTGCGGAATGGCGGCCCTGGTTGCCTGCATAGTCCTCGGGAAACGAGCGGGCTATCCGACGACCCATATGCCTCCCAATAATCTTCCTTTTACGTTGTTGGGGACCGGCCTTCTGTGGTTCGGCTGGTTCGGGTTCAACGCGGGCAGTTCGTTGGGCGCCAATGCGCAGGCTGTGGGCGCCTTCGTGGCCACCCACCTCGCAGCCAGTACTGCGGTGTTGGTATGGATGTTCATCGAATGGGCACATCGTGGGAAGCCCACTATGCTCGGCGCTGCTACCGGTGCGATCGCCGGTCTCGCAACCATTACACCGGTTGCCGGGTTCGTCTCCCTGTTTCCCGCGCTACTGGTAGGTGTAAGCGCTGGAGTGATCTGTTACATTGCTGTGTACATGAAGAATAAACTGGGCCATAAAGTAGTTGATGATGCGCTGGATGTGGTCGGAGTCCACGGTGTGGGTGGAATTACCGGCTGCCTCTTGGGAGGGTTGTTTGCGTCAAAGGCAATGGGGTCCCCCGCCGATGGGCTGTTCTATGGTGGGGGGTTCGATCTTCTGTGGGCGCAGATCGTGATGGTGGTTTCGGTGTGTGTGTTTACCGGGATCGTCTCCTGGATCCTTGTCATGATTGTCCATGGGATTTGGGGCTTCCGTGTGACGCCAGACGAAGAGCAAACAGGCTTGGATCTCAGTCAACACGAGGAAAAGGCCTATTCATAGCCAGCTTGTACCGCAATTGATCAGACGATCATACGGCGACCCGGGCGACGCTGTGGGATCAGCGTCCTCGGGTAAGCCTGTGAGGGAGGTATCTACATGAAGATGATTCAAGCCGTAATCAAGCCGTTCAAGTTGGATGAGGTCAAGGAAGCATTGGTGGAAATAGGGATACAGGGGATGACGGTGTCAGAAGTGAAGGGATTCGGGCGTCAGAAGGGGACGAGGGAGGTTTACCGGGGCGCCGAATATACTACCGACTTCGTACCCAAGGTGAAGATCGAACTGTACGTTGCGGAAAATCAGGTGACTCGTGTAGTTGAGACTATTACACGCGTTGCGAAAACCGGCAGCGTAGGGGACGGGAAGATCTTCGTGTCAGATATCGGCAACGTGGTGAGGATCAGGACCGGTGAAACGGGAGAAAGCGCGCTGTGACAACCGTGCCGAACAACGGGTCCTCGGCGGAGTTCTCGCAGAGGGCGGAGACCGCACTGGTCTCCGCCCTGGCGGGGTACAGGCAGGCGCTTCGGCAGCGGCTATTAGATGGAGCCTCCGGAGCTGAAGTGATGACGGCCTTGACGGAGTTCGTCGATGGTCTGACCATCGACCGGTATAGAAATGCCATGCGGCAGGCCGGAGAAGGCGCGCAGGTCGCAGGGGCCCAGCATTGTTGCCTGATCGCGCTGGGAGGATATGGCCATCGGGAATTGGCTCCCTACTCGGACATCGACATCATGTTTCTCTATAGTGAGAAAGCGGGTGAGGCGGCGCCGGCGCTGTTCCGTGAAGTGCTGCACCATCTGTGGGATCTCGGTTTCCAGGTCGGCCACAGCATGCGAACGATTCACGATTGCATCGAACTGGCCGGGCAGGACTTGACGATCCGTACCGCGATGATGTCGTCCAGGTTTTTGGTGGGAAGTCCGTATCTGTTCCAGGAATTTCATCGCCGATATTTCAAGGAAGTGGTCGCTCGCGGAGCGGGGCGTTTTATCGAGCAGAAGATGGAAGAGCGCCAACGTGAGTATCTGAAGTTTGGGCAGACAGTCTATCTCCTTGAGCCCAATGTCAAGAAAAGCAAGGGAGGACTGCGGGACTTCCAGCTCATCCGATGGGCTGCGTTGGCCAAGTATCAGGCTGCGACACTGCAGGATTTAACGGATCGTGGCCTCCTCTCCAGGCAGGATTGTCTCTCCTTGACGGAGGCTCGTGATTTTATATGGCGTGTTCGGGCCTTTCTGCATGTCGAAGCCGGGATGGCACAAGAGATTCTGTCGTTTGACGAGCAGGTTCGTCTGGCGACTGTGTATGGATACGAGGATCGCCCCCACCTCCTCGGGGTGGAGCAGTTCATGCAGCAGTACTATCGGCACACAATGGGACTCCACGAGGCGTTACTCCGGTTCGTGGACCGCTGCCTGGCTGTGCCTGCGAAGCGACGATCGTCCCGTGTTCTGCCGTCTGCCACGATAGACGGCTATTTCGTCGTGACCGGCCGGCAAGTGAGCGTTCCCTCCGATCTCCGTGCTCGTTTTTTGGATAGTCCGGATTTGATTCTCAGGCTGTTTGAGATGGCAAGGTCTCGGCGCCTCAAGATCGAGACCGGTCTGTTGGACGAGATTCACAGCCACATGGATAGTGTTTCGAACGAGGCGTTCCGAACTCCTGAAGTCAGCAAAGTCTTTCTGAAGATCCTCGCAGGACCGAGTCCGATAGCAGGCACGCTCGAAGCGATGCATCGTGCCCATCTGCTGGAGAAGCTCATCCCGGTTTTCGCCACGCTCCGCGGCCTGATGCAATTCAACCAGTATCACAAGTACACGGTGGATGAACATACGCTGCTGGCTGTGGCCAAGGCGGAAGCGTTCTCCCTGGACCCTGGCATCCTCGGAGAGGTGTATGAGGAGATCAAGCGGAAAGACCTCTTGCATCTTGCGGTTCTGCTGCACGATCTGGGGAAGGGACGAAAAGAGGATCACTGCGAAGTGGGCAAGGTGATCGCCGAGGAGACCGCGGCGCGGTTGGGGTGCAATGAGCAAGAGACGAAGACACTGGTATTTCTCGTGCACAAGCATCTGTTGATGACGAACACGGCCTTTCGGCGTGATCCGTATGACGAGAAGGTGTTTTTGCCTTTTGCCAAGGAAGTGGAAACCCCGGAAGTTCTCCGCATGTTGTTGATTCTGACCATCGCCGATATTGCGGCAGTGGCGCCAGGAGTCCTGACCAAGTGGAAAGAGTCGTTGCTCGTTGCGCTCTATTTACGTACGCTGCCGGTCGTGTCGGGTGAGCAGGATAAAACCGTCGGCCCGGATTACCTCAAAAAATTGGCGATCGAGATTGCGCGCGAGTCGACAGACACTGCGACCGTACCACTCGATTGGATCGAATCTCAGCTGAGCCAGTTTCCCTTACGGTATTTGCATGTCACTCATCCGAAGCGGATCGCGGCTCACTTGCGCGCTGTCAGAAAGTTACAGGCGGGGAATGCGTTGGTCGAGGATACTTTCAATGAAGAACTCGGCACATGCGAATACACGGTGATTGCCCACGATAATCTGACTCCGGGCATCTTTTCAAAAATTGCCGGCGTGCTCGCGGCCGAAGGGCTTGAAACTCTGGACGCACAGATCTTCACCAGAGAAGATGGAGTGGTGGTGAATACCTTCCAGGTGTCCGATCCGGATTATGTCGGTGTTCCTCCAGCAGAACGTCGCGAATCCACGGCCGAGACGATCATCCGTGTGTTGAAGGGTGAGGAAGCCCTCGATCAATTGATGCGCCGGAAAACCCGCATGTCAACCGCTCGCCGGTTGCCTGTCTCGCGCGATGGGAGCCAAGTGGAGATCGATAACGGGATAGGCGACCGGTTCACGGTGATCGATGTGTTTGCCGACGACACGCAAGGATTGTTGTATGTCATCACGAATGCCATCTTTCAGCTAGGCCTGTCGGTTCATGCAGCCAGGATTTCAACCAGTTTGGATGACGATGTACAACCGTCCTTGCGCACGAGCGGCACGCACCAGGTGGTTGACGTGTTCTATGTGACAAATCTGGATGGAACCAAAGTCGAGGATCGAGCTCGACTGGAAACTATACGCTCGACCCTCAAACACGATATCGATCAATTCATGGGCCAACTGGTTGATGCGGCTGAAACAGTATCGACCGGATAGGCATCGTATACAATCGGGCTCTATTTGGCTATGTATCAAGGAGGGACCGGAATGAATCCCCGTGAGGCAGTGGAGTTTGCGAAGAAGAACAAGGTGCAAATCGTAGACTTGAAGTTCGTGGACCTGATCGGCACCTGGCAGCATTTCTCAATTCCTGTGGACGAGCTGACCGAAGGCGTATTCAAGGATGGATCAGGGTTGGACGGTTCGTCGATCCGGGGCTGGAAGGCGATCAACGACAGCGATCTGCTGATGGTCCCCGATTCGACTACGGCCTGTCTCGATCCGTTCTGTGCCGTGCCGACATTGAGTCTCGTCGGCAATGTCGTCGATCCGATCACGCGCGAGCCCTACGATCGCGATCCGCGGTTTGTGGCGCAGAAGGCAGAAAAGTATCTCCAAAGTACGAAAATCGGCGATGCTTCCTATTGGGGGCCTGAAGCGGAATTCTTCATTTTCGATCAGGTCCGGTACGATCAAACGGGTCACAGCGGCTACTATTTCATCGATTCCGAAGAAGGAGCCTGGAACATTGGTCAAGAAGGCCACAACTTGGGCGCAAAAATTCGCCATAAGGAAGGCTACTTTCCTGTTCCGCCCCACGATACGCAACAGGATCTCCGCAGCGAGATGATCCTGGAGATGCAAAAAGTCGGTATTTCCGTTGAGAAGCACCATCATGAAACGGCGACGGCTGGCCAGGGCGAAATCGATATCCGCTTTGGTTCGCTGGTCAACACAGCGGACAAATTGATGATGTACAAGTACATCGTCAAGAACGTGGCTCGCCGGCATGGCAAAACGGCGACGTTCATGCCCAAGCCGATCTTTGGGGATAACGGCACCGGCATGCATACACATCAGAGTATCTGGAAAGAGGGCAAGCCTCTGTTCGCAGGGAAGGAATACGCAGGCATCTCGCAACTCTGTCTCTACTATATCGGAGGCATCCTGAAGCACGCGCCTGCTCTGGCTGCGTTTACGAACCCGACGACGAATTCCTACAAGCGACTGACACCCGGATTCGAAGCGCCGGTTCTGCTGGCCTATTCCAGCCGGAATCGATCCGCAGGAATCCGGATTCCCATGTATTCACCAAGCCCGAAAGCCAAACGGATCGAGGTCCGCTTCCCCGATCCGACCGCGAATCCGTACCTCGCATTTTCTGCCATGCTGATGGCCGGGTTGGACGGGATCGAGAATAAGATCAATCCGGGTGAACCAGCTGAGAAGGATTTATACGATCTGGAACCGGAAGAAGCAGCGGCGATCCGCACGATGCCTGGTAGTCTCGACGAAGCGCTGCGCAATCTCGAACAAGATCATCAATTTCTGCTCAAGGGTGGAGTCTTCAGCAAGGACTTAGTTGAGGCGTGGATCAGCTACAAGCGTCGCAAGGAAGTCGACCCCATGCGGCTGCGGCCACATCCGTACGAGTATGTTTTGTATTATGATGTGTAACTCCCGCGAGACAGGCGGGAAACGAGCGAGAGTAACGTGAACTGACGATTCGCGCCTTTCTCGCTTGTCCCGCGCGGCACGAGCTTCAGGAGTCCTTTCTACATAGGCCCAACGAAACCACGGCGTCCGTCCTCCACACTGGGAGGCGGACGCCGTGGTGTTTTTAGACTGCGCATCCAGCTTAGAATAGACCTGTTCTTCCCTCTTGCGGAACTCCCCCAGCTTCTCTCGCAATTCGATCGTTCACACAATTTCAGAATGATCAGTCAGGGCTGTCTCGGATGGCATAGCATTCTCAAATGAGCGCATAGACATGAGTGTAGGCGCTATGATTCAATCCGTTGGAGTAAAACATATCGACAGATTGTATGGATCAGATTGAAATAAACTACCGAGCTCTCTTAGCCGTCGCTGTCGTGCTCAATTCGCAGCGGGATACGCATAGCCTCTGGGAAGCAATTACGGACGAGATCACCAAGGTTATTCCATGGGCACGGGCCTCCGTCACCCTCTACGATCGCGAGGCGGACGGATTCAGGTTTTACGTCATGTCAACGACCACTGCGCAGGTGGTGCTGCAACGCGATGCCATTGTTCCGCGTGTAGGAAGCGGGATGGGTTGGGTCTACGATCATAAAACTCTCCACATCCGGCCAGATCTGAAGCGGGAGCAAGTCTTTCTTGAAGATGAATGGTATGTCCAAGAAGGTCTCGGACGCATGATCAATCTGCCTCTTCTTGTGAGAGAGAGATGTCTCGGGATCCTCAATATCGGCAGTAGGGAGTCGGGGACTCCCGATCCGGGAGATCTCGAGTTCCTGACTCAAGCAGCGATGCAGATTGCTTATGCGATCGATCACGTCCAAGCGTACGAACAGATCGATCGGCTACAACACCAGCTGGCCAAGGAAAATACCTATCTCACCGAAGAAGTGCGGCTCATGAAGAATGCCGGCTCATTGGTGGGGAGGAGCCTCACCTTCCAGCATGTGTTGGGCTTGGCACGCGACGTGGCGCCCACTCCGTCTACTGTGTTCATTACCGGTGAAACGGGAACCGGCAAGGAACTGATTGCCCAGGCGATTCATGATTGGAGTCCGCGGCGCCAGAAACCCATGGTTCGGGTTAATTGCGCCTCTTTTCCGGCCGGGTTGGTTGAAAGCGAATTGTTCGGCCATGAACGAGGTGCGTTTACCGGAGCCGATCGCGCTCGCGAAGGCCGATTTGAACTGGCCCATGGCGGCACGCTGTTCTTGGATGAAATCGGTGAGATGCCGTTGGAGACGCAGGCCAAGCTGCTGCGCGTTCTGCAGGACGGCATGGTGGATCGTCTGGGCGGGAAACAATCCGTTCGTGTTGATGTTCGCGTGATCGCCGCCACGAATCGCGATCTACCCGCCGCCGTCAAAGACGGCGGGTTTCGCGCCGATCTCTTTTATCGTTTGAACGTCTTTCCTATCGGTTTGCCTCCACTCAGGAATCGCCCGGAGGATATCCCCATCTTGGCTCGACATTTCCTTCAACAGTACGGCATAAAACTCGGCCGTTCGTGCAAAGATATCGACCAAGAATCTCTCGAACGGTTGGTTCGCTATACCTGGCCCGGCAATGTCCGTGAACTGGAAAACGTAATCGAGCGAGCGATGATCCTTTCCCGTGAACCGGTACTACGGATCGACCAACATGTCTTGGGATCGCAGGATTCCTCCATCACTGCACCGCCACCAGCTGACATCAAAGATCTGGAACGACAGCATATTTTACAGACCCTGACCCTGACAAATTGGCGCATCGAAGGTCCTGATGGAGCGGCGATACGCTTGGGGCTCAATCCCGGAACCTTACGTAGCAGAATGAAGCAGTTTGGGATAACACGTCCGAAGTCTCGCTGAAGCCACGGCACATCCCTCCCTGTACGAATTTCCCCGACACACCTCTCAGAAGCGGCAGCCCTTGAGCGGTCATGGGCTGAGGCTCTGACTTGCCGTGATCCATCAAGGGCAAGCAACGATCATCTTCTCAGTGTGACCGCTGTAGACCAGTATTTCAATGAGTTGCGACCGATGGTTGAAAAGAGGTGCACAGGCATGGCCTGTGCACCTACCGACCTACTGTAAAGAACAATTCAAGAAACAGTTTCAGGGCTATTCATACTTTAGAAAAGGAGAAACACCATGACGATGATCAATGCCGTATTGCTCAATGGTGCGCAGTACATCGTTTCGCTTGGACTCTTGGCTATGGCATGGGGATGGTTGCAGAGGGGCAATTCCTGAGAGAGTAAAATCCAAAGAGTCGGGATGCTCGTCTTGACGAAATTTTCCAATACGTAGAAGAAAAGAAAGAGTACTCACATGAACCATACGATGATTTTCGCAACCATTTACGTTCCTCTCATCACAGCCGGCATGGTGTTCGTGATTACATGGGGGATGAGCAACGCAGGATCGTCTCGTTAAGGATTTAGCCGAGATAGGGTCGAGTCATGGTTGCTCCTCGACGGCGCGCCAAGACGTGCCAGTAGCCCTTCCAAGGGTCTTTCTTTTCTCTACACTTTCAAAGGGAGTGGCCAAGGCTGCCCTTTACTGCGCGCATTTTCTCACCCGCCCGCCCTGGGCGCGCCAAGACGCGCCCTTGACCCATGCGAGCACATTCTTATCGTCCGCGTCTTCCTCTCTTTCAGGAATGGGGGCCGATAGATCTTCAACTGCGCGCGTCCAACGAGGGCCTTCTGAGGCCGCGCGTTGCGCGAGCACGGAAGATCATCAGCCCCCATTCCTTCCCTTCTTACAGTACTCCAAATGTCCGTTCGAAGAAGGTTTTGGTGAGCGTCATATGTTGCTGGATATCCGACTGCAGGTCGCGTGCGCCGGCCTGCCAATCATCTTTCGTATAGCCAACGCGGCGGGCTAGAGAGACAAACTCTTCCGAATCCGGCGGAGGGAGCACGAGATCCTTGGTGTTTCCTCTGACCATGCGCAATCCGTCGACCAATATCCTGGTGAAGATGTAGGCCTTGCGGAGGCCTGCTCCATCGATGCGGGCTAGCAGCCCCTCATTGACCAGTGCGGCGAGTGCCTGCAGGGTATTCGGCGTACGCAGGCTTGGGTGGGAGTGTCCATGCATGACTTGCAGATATTGCGCCGCATATTCGATGTCGATCAGTCCTCCCGCGCTATACTTCACATTGACTTTCCCCGGCGCGACCATTTGTTTCAGTTGCTGCCTTCGGAGTTCCAGGGCGGCGGGAACGTCCCAGGGAATTTTCCCGTAGACGAAGGAGTCTCGGTGTGTTTCCAGTTGATGGCCCAAGGCAGGGTCGCCGGCGATATGCCGTAACTTGATCAAGGCTTGCCGCTCGAACGGCGCGGCAAGTCCGCTCGGACTGTAGTAGCGACAGATCTCTTCGAACGCATTGGCCAGCGCGCCCTTGCCTCCGTGCGGCCGCAGCCGGACATCAATCCGATAGATTCCTTCTTGTTTGGCTTCGATCCATCCCAGGAGTTCCTGCGCCAGCCGCTCGAAGTATTCACTGTTTTCAATGCTCTCCTTCCCGTTTGTGTTCCCCGATCCACCGTAGACAAACAGCACTTCGATGTCGGAGGCATAGCCGAGCTCTCGCGCTCCAAATTTCCCCAGGCCCAGGACGGCAAAGGGACAAGGCTTTTTGTTTGCGAGACGCGGGCGCCCATACGATTTCTCCAGCTTGGCGCTGCAATCCGCAATGCTTCGCTCCATGATGGCTTCCGCCAGTTCCGTGAGCGCCAGTGAAAAATCCGGGAAATTGCTCGAAGGCTCGACGATGTGTTTGATGTCGATTCGAAACATCTCCCGGTCCTTAAACCGGTTCAACGCCTCCTTTCGCGCGTCGTCTGTTTTGGCGCGCGAGACCTGACGTCCAAGCTCTTTTCTGAGAGTCGCTTGGGGCTTAATCAGAGGCGCATCTCGATATTCCGTGAGGAGCGGAAGGAGGTTGTCATGCTGGCGCCGGAGAAAATCTTCCCACAGGAAATCGCTGGCGCCGAGTAATCGTGCGAGCAGAGGAAAGGTTTTTTTATCACTGACGAAGTCGAGTGCCTGGCTCTTGCCGCCCTTGCCGCGATCTTTCACGATGAGGTCTAGAAATTGGTCGAACGATGCCAGTGCTTTGGCCGGGTCGGATGCCCAGGTCAAGGCATGCGTGAATTGTTTGATGAGCACGGCGGTCAGCCGCAGTTGCTGTTGATCGGTGGAGTCGAGCAGTTTCTGTCCTTCGCGATTTCTGACAAAGAAGCGATCGTGCAGTTTGGAGCCGTCGCATTCGATTTGAGCCTTGGTAATGTAAATGTTTCGCATGGCCAGGGCATTCGCGAGTGCATAGAGGAAAGCCGGAGTATCATCCGATTGGATATCCATGATCGTATCGGTCGGCGATTGGCTATTGTCGAAGGTAATCTGCACCGTATCGAGCAGGCCGGTAAAGGCGCTCCGCTGCTTGTCGAGTCGTTCGACGAGCCGGCGGTTGACGTATTGGCGCGCCTCGTCGAACTGACTTGCATCCAGCAATTGAACGACCTCGGTCACCGTCTGCCGGAGGGCATCGTGTTGTGGCTGGGGGAACCCTGCGCTGTCTAAGGGATGCACTGAGAAGACATCCACGATTTTCTTGCGACTGAGGCCCGGCCGGCCTTTAGGCCTGTTGGCTGCAGAAGACACCTCTCGGCGCGAAGATGGAGCGGACGTCGCCCCGATAAAGGTATAGATCCGTCCTTCCTCGATGTTGAGTCCAAAAGCCGAGAGCACACCGCAGATGGCGGCGAATTCCGAGAAGTAGTCATAGGCGACAATGCTGATTTCTGATCGCCCGGCACCCTTGTCGACCACCGACAATTCGCAGGGATGGTCGGGTGTGAGCCGGTTGGCAAGCTGGATATGGTGTGCGATGGTATCCGGCTGGAACCGCTCGAAGTACTCGGGGTCCATCCGGGACACAAAGTCCTGGAGTACCTCATCATCGACATCCGGACAACGGGAAGTCAGGGTCTTGATGATCGACTCGCGTGATCCAAGCCCATCGGTCATGGCTCGGAGTATAGCCGAAGTGGGGTTCGTTGTGCGAGCGCGGGTGTATGAGTATAATGCGCGCTCTATGTCCAATCGACCCAAGACTCCGGCACCGCGATATTGTGGTGTTCCTATACCTGAGAGTGCCCCTCAGCCGGATCCGACGCCGGTTCTGTCAGCGCTCGGATTGGAACCGGCCCGGCTTGAATCGACTCTCCGATCCTACGGGCTCCATCGTGTTGAAGACGCGAATGCGAATCTGCAGTCGATGGCCGGCGACCCGCACCAGCGTCGCCAGTTGGCAGACATCCTGCCTGCATTGCTCGAGGCCATTGGGCGGACCGCCGACCCGGATCAGGCCTTGAATCACTGGGAACGTTGGCTTGCGAGCGGAGTCAGCCGGTCGGCTGTGTTGGAGTATCTGCGCGGCGCTCCCCGCATGCTGAATTTGGTGTGCGCGATTTTCGGAAATAGCGATTCGCTCGCGTTTACCCTCGTCCGCGATCCTCTGTTGTTGTACTGGTTGGCCCAACAGAATGTGTTGTCCACTGCGCCGACCAGGGGAGGAATGGAACGAACAATCCGGCAAAGTCTGGAGGGTGTCACCGCGACAGAACTCAAATTGGACGCGCTGAGGCGATTCCGCCGCCGAGAAATGCTGCGTATCGGTGTGCGCGATCTCCTCCGATTGGCCGATGTGGTGGAAACCACCGGCTCCCTTTCCGATCTGGCCTCGGTTCTCATCGATGCCGCCTATCGCATTGTTGATCACGACCTCCGGGCGCGTCATGGTATCCCGATGCATCAGAATCGGCAGGGGCGGTTGGTGGAAACGGGCTTCACCGTCATTGCGATGGGAAAGTTGGGCGGACACGAACTCAATTACAGCTCCGATGTAGACGTGCTCTATGTCTGTGAATCCCATGAAGGGGAAACGAGGCCGGCTCAGTCAGGACGTGCAAAGGCGAAGGGCGCTGCGCCGCGTGTGCTGTCCAATGAAGAATATTTTGAAATTCTCGCGCGCGAGCTGACGAAGGCATTGACCGCCCAGACTCATGAAGGGTACGTCTATCGTGTAGATCTCCGCTTGCGGGCGGAAGGTTCGGTGGGCCAGCTCACTCGTTCACTCGATGACTATGACAAGTATTATCGGACTAGAGGACAAGTGTGGGAACGATTGGCCTTGCTGAAAGCCTGGCCGATCGCCGGATCGCAGAAGGTGGGGAGATCGTTCATCAGGCTTGTGCGACCCTTCGTGCTGGCGCCCTCATCGAAACGTCCGGATGTCGAAGAAGGCCTCGCGATCGTAGAAGAGGTTCGATCAGTTAAGGAGAAGATTGATGCAAAGATGGCGGAGCGCGGGCATGAACAGCGCAACGTCAAGCTCGGTGTCGGGGGGATCAGGGAAATTGAATTTCTCGTCCAAACGATCCAGGTGTTGGCCGGCCGGCGGTTGCCTGGAATTCTTGGGCGGGGGACTCTCGATTCGTTGGTGCGGCTTCAGAAGATCGGTATTCTGGCGAAGAAGCAACAGAGCGATTTGACACGCGCCTATAAATTTCTCCGGGACGTCGAGCACAAACTCCAGATGGTGCACGATTTACAAACGCATGCGCTTCCGGATCAGCAGAAGGAGTTGGAACGTTGCGCGATCCGCATGGGCTACCACAAGGTCGATCGACCGACCGCCGTGAAGCAATTTCAAGCCGACCACGCCGCCCATACGACTCTCGTGCATGACATCTTTCGGTCTTTTTTCGACCGGCCGAACACGTCGGCGATGCTCAAAAAAACGTATCAACTGATGGAGCGAGCCCCGATGAAGTAACGCTACGGATTCCCACTGAGCTCTGTCCATTGTCTGATCGCAGCTGTCTCGTGAACATCTTTTTCGATCTACAAAGGCAGAGAACATTAGTCTGCATAGCGAAGGTCGCGCTCGCTGACGAGTGAGAGGTAGGTTTCTCCCCATTGGTGTGGACTTCCGAGACTCCAAGGCTCATGGCTATTGATAGGTTTGAAGCGTAAACCGAAGAGTCCCCCATAGACCAGATGTGTCAATCCCGCTCCTGAGTCCTCAACGAGCTGGGCGTAGGCCGGGCACACCGGCGTCTGTTCATCGTCGGTCCAGCCCGTGATCCAGTACCACTCCCCGGCAGAATTTCGGTCGTAGAGTTTGACCTGATTGATCGGTCGAGCCGGGCTGACTTCCTTGAACCGCGCAAAGATGCTTGCCTCGCAATTTTCGTTTGATTCGACTTCGACAATCACGGGATGCTCCATCGGCTTACTAGAACTGCTGATCATTGTAGCGCAGTGAGATGCCATGAAACACGAAGGGCTCGGAGGAGGATCTCCCGAGCCCTTCGTTTCTTCGTCCGAGCTATCAGCTGTATGCTATGAGCTCTTCCCGTTCTTAGTACATGCCTTCCATGCCGTGGTTGTGTCCACCGCCACCACCGGCAGGCTCTTTCTTTTCTTCCGGCAATTCGGTGACCATCACCTCGGTCGTGAGCATCAATCCCGCGACGCTCGCCGCATTTTGCAACGCGCAACGCGACACCTTGGTGGGATCGATGATACCGGCCTTGATCATGTCCACATACTCTTCCGTTGCCGCGTTGTAGCCGCCGTTGGAATTCTTGTCTTCGCGTACTTTGCCGACTACCACCGAAGCTTCTCCCCCGGCGTTGCTCACGATCTGGCGGATCGGTTCTTCCAGCGAGCGGCGCACGATGTCCACACCGACCTTCTGCTCTGCCGGGATATCCTTGAGGCTATCCAGCCCCTTGATGCATCGGAGATACGCCGTTCCGCCGCCTGGGACGATCCCTTCTTCGACCGCCGCTTTGGTGGCGTGCAACGCGTCTTCGACGCGGGCCTTTTTCTCCTTCATTTCGGTTTCGGTCGCGGCGCCGACGTTGATGACGGCCACACCGCCCACGATTTTCGCGAGGCGCTCCTGGAGCTTCTCACGGTCGTAGTCGGAGGTCGTCTCATCGATCTGCGCCTTGATCTGCTTCACGCGGCCTTCGATCTTCTTCGGATCGCCATAGCCTTCCACGATGGTGGTATTGTCTTTGTCGACCGTGACGCGCTTGGCGCGGCCGAGGTCGGTGAGCTTCACGTTTTCCAGCTTGATGCCGATGTCTTCCGAAATCACCTGGCCGCCGGTGAGGATCGAAATATCCTCCAGCATGGCCTTGCGGCGATCGCCGAATCCAGGGGCCTTGATGGCCGTGACGTTGAGCGTGCCTCGGAGCTTGTTCACCACGAGGGTTGCCAAAGCTTCGCCTTCTACATCTTCCGCGAGGATGACGAGCGGCTTGCCCATCTTGGCGACCTGCTCGAGGACCGGCAGCAGGTCCTTCATGCTGCTGATCTTCTTTTCAGAAATGAGGATGAGCGGGTCTTCCATGACGGCTTCCATCCGCTCGGCATTGGTGACGAAGTAGGGGGAGATGTAACCGCGATCGAACTGCATGCCTTCGACCACGTCCAACGAGGTAGTCATGGACTTGGCTTCTTCGACCGTGATGACACCGTCCTTGCCGACCTTCTCCATGGCTTCTGCGATTAGGTCGCCGATGGTCTTGTCGTTATTGGCTGAAATGGTCCCGACTTGGGAGATCTCGGTCTTGTTCTGGCAGGGCTTGCTGAGTTTCTTCAGCTCGGCGATCACGACTTCGACGGCCTTGTTGATCCCGCGCTGGATTTCCATCGGGTTCGCACCGGCGGTGATATTTTTCACGCCTTCACGATAAATGGCCTGGGCCAACACGGTTGCGGTCGTGGTGCCGTCTCCTGCCGTGTCGCTGGTCTTGCTGGCGACTTCGCGTACGAGCTGGGCGCCCATGTTTTCATAGGGATTTTTGAGTTCGATTTCTTTCGCGACGGTGACACCATCTTTGGTGATTGTCGGAGCGCCGAATTTCTTGTCCAAAATTGCATTGCGGCCTTTTGGACCGAGCGTTGCCTTGACGGCGTCGGCGAGCTGATTCACCCCTTTCAGGATGGACGCGCGCGCTGTATCACCGTACATCAATTGCTTTGCCATAGTCGTTCCCCCTTCTATCGTCGTAGTGTGTGGTGATTAGCTGGTGAACACCCCAAGAACGTCTTCTTCCTTGAGGATCAAGCATTCCTCGTCATCGATCCGGAGCTTGCTGCCGGAATACTTGTCGAACAACACCTGGTCGCCGACGTTCACATTCTCAACCTTCTTGCCGATTGCCTGCACGATGCCTCGTTGCGGCTTTTCCTTCGCACTGTCCGGCACGTAAATCCCCCCGGACGTCCGGTCCAATTCCTCTGTATAGGTGACGAATACCCGGTCACCAAGAGGCTGGAACCCTTTGGACACGTTCTTCTTCTCGGTCTTCTCTTTGGCTGCAGTGCTCATTACGATACCTCCTCGTGAAGTTAACCCGATGAATATCAGCGATGTAGAGCAGGTTCGAACTCGATGGCGTAATCGTGGTACTCCAGAACGAGCAGAAGGCCTGATCTGCTTAGCACGGAAGTGGAGATAGCGTCAGGTTGACCCAAGTCAAGGGGGCTGACAATATTATTCTTTTCGCGGTCAGAACAGAGAGGAAAAATCTATTAGACCGTATGGATCTAGCGGTTACACGCGTAAGTGTTCGAAATCTTTGATGTCTTTCTTGATATAGTCACGGAGACGCTTGATAATGCGGGCCTCAAGCTGCCTGGTTCGCTCTTTTGTGATGGAGTATTTAGCGCCAAGGTCGTCCAGGGTCAAGGGAGACTCTGAAAGAATCCGGTTCCTGAGGATATCTTCGTCCCGCTCGTCCAGTGTTTTGACAAATTCGGCGAGCTTGGTACGGAACAGGGTCTGTAATTGGGTTTGCGCGAGCTGCTCGTCGGCAGGAATCTGTTGGGAGGGGAGCACGTCGAGCAGGCTGCCTTCCTGGTCCTCGCCGATCGGCTGGTCCAGCGAAAGCTCCCAGTTACCCAACCGCTGTCCCATCTCGATCACGTCTCGCTCCCTCACGTTTAAGCGGTCGGCGAGTAATTTCGTGTCCGGAGCGAACCCCTCCCGTTCAAGCTTGGTTTTCTCTCGTTTGAGGTTATAGAACAGCTTCCGTTGATCCTGCGTCGTCCCGATCTTGACCAGACGATAGTTGTTCAACAAATAACGGAGAATGTAGGCCCGCGACCACCAGGCCGCATAGGCATAGAAGCGCACGTTCTTCGACGGGTCGAATTTTTTGATCGCATGCATCAGCCCGACATTGCCTTCTTGAATGAGGTCCATGTGGTCGACACCGGTGTGGAGATACTCGGCGGCAATCGAGATGGACACCCGCAGGTTGGCCATGATGAGTTTGACGGCTGCATCGCGGTCTCCATGTATTCGATATTCGTGGAACAGGCGCAACTCTTCTTCTTTGGAGAGGAAGGGATGGAGACGCACCTCTGCAAGATATTGCTGGAGCGCCGTAACCGGTACGATGGCTGTCGTATCGGCGATACTGTGAGGTTCCAGGGTCGTGGAAGGAGACACTTCTGGTGGCGGACTGATCTCGGCGATCTCAGCATCGGCCGGGTCTACGATCTCCGGTTCAATCGGTTCTTTGTCGACGACCTTCTTACGCGGGCTCATGACGGTCGAGATTATCATAAGAACTGTTAGCCTGCATTATCCACGAGAGCCTCTGCTGCGATTGTCGATGCGGGGCTTAACCGAGACGGGCGAGACTGGCGGGAAAAGCGCGACAGGCAGGGACGGGGATCACACGTCACGCAAGTCCTGTTATACGCGCTTGCCGCGCACGACTTCATCATTTTGCGATGAACCATCATGAATAATCCTGATTGGTTGCGGTGATGGTTCCCTTGCACGGACGAAACGCGGTCCCCTATGATGGAGTTTTTTGTGCGAACAAAGAACTCTGGTCATAGTGTATGGCACGGATTGAACAGCATAACCTGGATAGATTGACATGGCGATCTTGACGGTATTGCGGAGCGGGCATTGGCCGTCCTTGGTGGGGGCCTGGCTGCATTTGACCATCAGCTTCATGGTCTGGCTGCTGATCGGGGCGATGAGTATTGCACTCGCCCATGATCTACAGTTGAACGATCAGCAAATGGCATGGCTGGTATCCCTGCCGTTACTCGGTGGTGCGGGGATCAGAATGGTGGCAGGCTGGAGCGCCGACTGGCTGGGCGGACGTTCCACCGCGCTAGTTATTCTCCTCGCGGAATTGATCGTCTTGTTGTGGGGATGGCTTGGCGTATCCAACTATCATGAAGGGTTGGTTTTCGCACTGCTCCTTGGCGTTGCCGGCGCGAGTTTTGCTGTGTCGTTGCCGGTTGCCGGGCGAGCCTATCCGCCGGTTGCGCAAGGGTTCGTGTTGGGTCTGGCTGCGTCAGGGAACGTCGGCACTGTGCTGATCCTGTTTCTCGCACCGCGCTGGGCTGCCGTGATGGATTGGCATGACGTCTGTGCATTGATGGCCGGCGTCGTCGGCGCCACCTTGGTCCTGTTTACCCTTCTTGTTCCACGGGAACAGCCGCACCCGGTACAGCATCGTGCCGAATGGTGGCACAATGCCGCGGAACTTATTCGCCGGCGATCCGCCTATTGGCTCTGTTTGTTGTATGCGGTCACGTTCGGAGGCTTTGTCGGATTCTGCAGCCTGCTGCCGCTGTTGTTGCACGACCTGTATCAGTTGGATGCGGTCATGGCTGGGACAATCGCCGCGTTATGTGGGCTGTTCGGCAGTCTCATCCGTCCGGTAGGTGGTTATGTTGCAGATCGGCAGGGTGGTCTCCGCATCCTCAATTACGTCTTGCCGGTCATCGTCGGTTCAGTCGTGGCGGTGACGAGTCCTTCGCTCCCGATGGCTGTGGCAATGATGGTCATTGCAACCGGTGCGATGGGATTTGGGAACGGCGTGGTTTTCCAGTTGGTCGCCGAATGGTTTCCGAAAGACATCGGCCTCGCATCGGGTGTCGTGGGAGCGGCCGGCGGTTTCGGGGGATTTTTCCTGCCCATCATCGCTGGAACCGTGAAGGGGTTCACTGGGAGCTATGATCTGGGTCTCTGGCTCTTTGCAGGATTTGGGGTCTGTGCCTGGGGAACAGTGATCGTGGCGTTGCGGGCTCGGGTGGCTTCTCCGGTGAGACCTTTCCCCTGATCAATTTCACCAGTGAGAGGGAAGGCGAAAAAAACGATGTTAAATATACAATGCTCAATGATAAATTGGTCGTCCATTGAACCGTAACCATTGAAGATTCACCCTATGTCTTCTCCCTTCCATAGTATCGAAGAGGCAATACGAGACATCAAGCAGGGGAAATTCGTCATCCTCCTCGATGACGAAGATCGCGAGAATGAAGGCGATCTCGTCATGGCCGCGCAACACGTGACGCCCCAGGCCGTGAACTTCATGGCCAAACATGCCCGTGGGCTGATCTGTCTCGCCTTGACCCCCCAGCGAGTGGAAGAACTCCATCTTCCTCAACAGGCGATTGAAAACACCGCTACGTTCAGCACGGCGTTCACCGTGTCCATCGATGCGCGGAAAGACATCACGACGGGCATCTCCGCAGCGGACCGGGCCACGACGATTCATGTGGCGATCGATCCCAAGTCCAAACCCGGCGATCTGGCGCGCCCAGGCCATATCTTCCCGTTGAAGGCGCAGCAAGGCGGCGTGTTGAAACGCGCAGGGCAGACAGAAGGGTCTGTCGATTTGGCGCGGCTGGCCGGGCTCATTCCTGCCGGCGTCATCTGCGAAATCATGAGTGAGGACGGCACCATGGCGCGTGTGCCGGAGCTGACGAAGTTTGCCAAACGGCATAAGATCAAGATGGTCACAATCAAGGCGCTCATCGAATACCGCATGCAGCGCGAGCCATTTGTGCGGCGGATGGCCAGTGCTCGGCTGCCGACGATGTTCGGCGATTTCGAGGCGGTGGCTTTTGAAAACGAATTGGACGGCGTGACGCACATCGCGTTGGTGAAAGGGCGCGTAGAGGGAGGTGATCCCATCCTAGTGCGTGTACACTCGAGCTGTTTGACTGGCGACGTATTGGGGTCGCTGCGTTGCGAATGCCGAGACCAGCTCCACAAGGCCATGGAGGTGATTCAAAAGGAAGGGCGCGGGGTTCTACTCTATCTGAATCAAGAAGGGCGTGGCATCGGTTTGCTCAATAAGATCAGGGCGTATGGGCTGCAAGATCAGGGGAGCGATACCGTTGAGGCAAATTTGAAACTGGGCTTCAAGGCCGATCTGCGAGATTACGGGGTGGGAGCGCAGATTCTCGTGAACCTCGGACTGCACAAGATCAAGTACATCACAAACAATCCACGCAAGATCGTCGGCATCGAAGGCTATGGATTGCAAGTCGTCGAACGTGTGCCGATCGAGATTCAGCCTCGTGAGGCGAATGTGAAGTATCTACGCACGAAGAAAAATAAGATGGGGCACATTCTCAAGAAAGTGTGAGACGGATGGTTGGGGGAGTCCCTGTGCTCGCAGAACGCGCACGATGAAGCGGTGCTCGTCCGATGCGCGCAGTGGGGACTCCCCCAACCATCCGTCTGAGTGTCGATGTGCCAGGGGGAGGGGAAGAAGTAAAGAGGGATGAAACTTCGGAAGGGATCACATGATGCGACGGGGTTGCGCTTTGGGATTGTCGTCGCGAAATTCAATAAATTTGTCACGAGTAAGCTGTTGAGTTCCTGCGTTGATGGGCTGACCAAACACGGGGTCAAGGATGAAGACATCGAGGTCGTACGGGTGCCGGGAGCGTTCGAAATTCCCTTGGTGGCACGGTCGATGGCACGGACGAAGCGGTTTGATGCAGTGATTTGTCTCGGGGCGGTCATTCGCGGCGACACGCCGCATTTCGATTACATCAGCGCAGAGGTGAGCCGCGGCATCGGGCAGGCGGCGTTAGATGCCGACGTGCCGATCATCTTCGGTGTACTGACGACTCATACTATTGCGCAGGCGATCGAGCGGTCTGAACCGACAAAGTTCAACCGTGGCGAAGGGGCGGCCAGATCCGCGATCGAAATGGCGACGGTGATGAGGATATTGAAAGGAAGTGCTGACAGGACCACAAGTACCAAGCTGACAGGTAACAGGCGAGCAAGTGGAAGGGTTGGTACCAAACGGGCCAGGAGAAAATGATAAATCGATCTTGTCAGCCTGGTTTCTTGTCAGCTTGTCAGCGAGGCTGTTGTGGGTAGCCGCCATCAAGCCCGGGAACGCGCGCTCCAGATCCTGTTTCAATATGATATTCATGGCAAGCCGGGGCTCTGGCTGGATATGTTCTGGAAGGAGAACGAAGCGGCAGATGACGTGAAGGCCTTTGCCGAACGACTCGTGGCCGGGGTGTTGGAGAAAAAAAGAGAGTTGGATGTTCTTATCGGAAAATATGCCACCAATTGGAAAATCAACCGCATGCCGATTGTGGATCGCAATATCCTGCGCGCCGGCGCCTATGAATTGCTGTGGATGGATGACGTGCCGGCCAGGGTGACGATGAACGAGGCCATTGAATTGGCGAAAAGCTTCGGCGACGACGATGCGTCGAAGTTTGTAAACGGCATTCTGGATCAGGTCTTGACGAAGGAGCCCCGCTTGGAAGCCAAGCGTGCCGAAGCGGTGGACGCAAAGGATAAAGGTTGAGGAGTGAGAGCGAGGAGTAAGGGGATGAGCAGGCCCATTCATACTTGGCACTCAGCACTCAGCAGTGAGGACTATTGTGATTGACCGTTACACCCGTCCCAAGATGAAAGCCATCTGGGAGTTGAAACGCAAATATGAGATTTGGCTCGCGGTCGAGCTGGCCGCCTGCGCGGCTTTTGAACGGGCCGGGCAGGTCCCGCGAGGCACGGCCGCTCGCATCGGGAAAAAAGCGGTGATCGATGTGAAGCGCATTGCCAAGATCGAGAACGTGACAAAGCACGACGTGATCGCCTTTCTCGAATCGCTTGTCGAGTCGGTCGGCCCGGAGCATCGGTTTCTCCATATGGGGTTGACCTCGTCGGATATTGTGGACACCGCGTTGGCCATGCAAATGACCGAGGCGCTCGACCTCATTCTCGACGATCTTGACGGGCTGATGGTGGTCTTAAAGCGCCAGGCGTTGAAGTACCGGCATACGGTGATGGTCGGCCGTTCGCACGGCATTCACGGTGAACCGATTTCCTTCGGTTTCAAGCTGGCCATCTGGTATGAAGAAACCCGCCGGCACCGGGAACGGTTGACGCGCGTACGGCAAGAAATTGCGGTCGGGAAGCTCTCCGGTGCGATGGGGACGTTTGCGCATCAAGGGCCCGAAGTGGAAGAGTATGTTTGTGCCAAGCTGGGGCTCGCGCCGGACCCGGTCTCCAATCAAATCGTACAGCGCGATCGGCATGCGGCGTATGCCTCGGCATTGGCGCTATTGGCTGCCAGCATCGAAAAATATGCGACCGAAATTCGCCATCTGCAACGGACAGAGGTGCTCGAAGCAGAAGAATATTTTTCGGAAGGGCAGAAAGGGTCTTCGGCAATGCCGCATAAGCGGAATCCGATCGCTTCGGAAAATCTCTGCGGGCTGGCGCGTGTCGTGAGAGGCAATAGTCTCGCGGCGATGGAGAATGTTGCGCTGTGGCATGAACGCGATATCAGTCATTCTTCCGTCGAACGTGTGATCATGCCGGACAGCACGATTCTGATCGACTACATGCTGGCGCGCATCACCGAGGTTATTAAATATTTGGTGGTCTACCCCGCCAATATGAAACGTAACCTCGATCACACCGGAGGACTGGTCTATTCGCAACGGCTGCTGCTCCGGCTCATCGAAAAGGGCGCGCAGCGGAAGGAGTCCTATGAGGCCGTTCAGCGCAATGCCATGGCCTCCTGGAGGGGGGCGGGGGAGCTACAGCAATTAGTCGGTAAAGATCCCTTTGTGACGAAGCATCTCACGGCTGCGGAGATTCGATCCTGCTTCGATCCGAAGTACTATCTGCGCCATCTCGACAAGATTTTTCGACGGGTATTCGGATCGGGAGTGCGTAAGTCAGAGAAGGGGAGGACACGATGAGGTTGCGTATGGCTATTCTCATGCGTTTTGCCGTGCTGGTGCTTGTCGGTCTGGCGATTGCTCCGGCCGTTGAGGCGGCCGATCGCGACAAGCTGCTGAGCGAACCGGGCGTCTACGGTACGTTTGCCGCCTTTCGCCTCGATGCGGACTGGGGTAAACAGGATCAGGCTGTGCGTATCGCTCAATTGACCTTCTTGAAGGGAATCGTCGAGCAGCATCGGGAGAAGGTGGCGATCGATCTCTATCTGCTTCGCGGGCTGTCCGATCATGCGGACGTGCTGTTTCGTATACACGCAACCGAGTTGCGCGACACCCAACAATTTCTTCTGGATCTTCAAGGCAGTCTCTTCGGCAAGCATCTCAACTCTGCTGGTGTCATGCATGGGTTGACGAAGAAGGCCAATTATGTGCCGGCGTTTCCGGATCAGATGAAGGCGGATCTTAAAATCGCCAGCGAACCCGGCGGCAAACCGTATGCGATCGTCATTCCGATTCGGAAGAACGCCGAATGGTGGGGATTGGATCAGGAGAAGCGCACGGCCATGATGCTGGAACATACAGAAGCCACGGTACCGTATCTCAAGACGGTCAAGCGGAAGCTCTACCACTCCAGCGGACTTGACGATCTGGATTTCATCACCTATTTCGAAACCTCCAAGCTGGAGGACTTTCACAACCTGGTGTTGTCGTTAGAAAAGGTGAAGGAGTTTCAGTACACGCGCCGATTCGGCCATCCGACATTGCTCGGCACCGTGCAGTCGCTGGACGAAATCATCGAGACCTTGGCGCAGTAGTGCGAGACACGCGCGACTGGCGGGAAAAGCGGGACACGTGAAGGCTCGATGTCCGACTTCGACTCCAGACTGGTTAAGGAACAACCATGACGATAGGCACACTACTTTACGAAGGTAAGGCCAAAAAGGTCTTTGCGACCGACAAGGCGGATCAGGTCGTCCAGTACTTCAAGGACGATGCAACGGCCTTCAACGCGCAGAAGCGCGGGACCATCGTCGAAAAAGGCGTCGTCAATAACAAAGTGTCCGAGCGGCTCTTTCGGTTATTGGAACAGGCGGGTGTGCCGACGCATTTTGTCGAGCGCCTCAGCGACCGGGAATTGCTCACGAAAAAGGTGACGATCGTGCCGGTCGAAGTGGTAGTCCGCAACGTGGTGGCAGGCAGTTTGGCCAAGCGGCTGGGGTTGAAAGAGGGTGATTCTATCGAGCCGGCCGTCGTGGAGTGGTACTACAAGCACGATGCGCTGGGCGATCCGCTTATCGCCGATGAACATATACGATTGCTCAAGCTGGCCACGCCGGAGCAGATGACGGAGATCAAGACGCTCGCATTGAAAGTGAACAGCGTGCTCCAACCGTTCTTCCGCGAGCGACAGATGATCCTTGTGGATTTCAAGCTGGAGTTCGGAGTGCACAATGGCGCGCTGATCCTGGCCGATGAGATTTCGCCGGACACCTGCCGTTTCTGGGACCAGACGACGAAAGAGTCGATGGACAAAGATCGGTTTAGGAAGGATTTGGGGAAGATTGAAGAGGCGTATCGGGAAGTGTTAAAGCGGGTCTGTGGATGACGGGATGGAGGGGCCAGCCTCTTTGCTCGCAGAACGCGCACGATAGGAATGTGCTCGTTCGATGCGCGCAGTTTGAGGCTAACCCCTCCATCCCGTCGGGAAGTTCCAAATCCTTTGAGAGGGGTAAGTGAAGGAGAAGGGGTGCAATGATCGGGCTCTTTGCTCGCCCAACGCGTTGTCGCGGACGACCCTCGTTGGATGCGCGCAGGCGAGCCCGATCATCGCAGCTCTTCTATAAGTTCTAGGAAAAAAGAAGAGGAACTATCGTGAGGGCGTTTCGGTCGTGGTTCATGAATTATGGGTTGGTGGCATCGATTTTGGTGTCTACCGCGCTGGTAGCGGTCTTGGCGTATCGACTGGAAGGGTCACGTTGGCGCTGGCCGATGGTGGCCCTCGCTTTGGCTGGGCTCGGGACGGTCGCGGGGATTTTTTGGATCAGAAGATACATCGATAGACAGCCTAAACCGCCTGATCAGGGGAATCAGGAGTGAAGGACGACATGAACGCTCTCTGTGCTCGCAGAACGCGCACGATGAAACTGTGCTCGTCCAATACGCGCAGTTGAGAGCATTCATGCCGCCCTTCGTCGAGGGGTGAGAAAAGAATTAAGGAGGGGTCGGTGAAAGCGAAAATTCATGTCACGTTGAAACAAGGAATTTTAGACCCTCAGGGAAAGGCCATTGAGCATGCGCTCGATTCGCTTGGGTTCAAAAATGCAGGCAATGTACGAGTCGGGAAGTACATGGAAGTGGATGTGGACGAGAAGGACAAGGTGAAGGCTGAGGCTGAGGTCAAGGCCATGTGCGAAAAGCTATTGGCGAATACGATCGTCGAAGAGTATCGGTATGAGTTGCAGTGAGATGGATGAAGAGGGACCGGCCAGGTGCCCTCCTTGCTCGCAGAACGCGCACGATGAAGGGCGGGAACGATACCCATGCAGGTGCTCTTGCTCCCGGAGCGCGCACGATAAGAATGTGCTCGCTCGACGGCCGCAGTGAGACCTGCATGGGTGTCATTCCCGAAGAGAGAAACGAGATAGCTTGGAGGGATTATTGAAGCGCGCAGTCGAGGGCAGCCTTGGCCGCTCCCTTAGAGAGAAGTAGCAAGAGTCGGAAGGCTTCAGTTGGACGCGCGAAGTAAAACCAAATCCTGTCATCTCGCTGGAACGGAGTGAGGGTAGGTGAAATGAAGATTGGAGTGGTGGTTTTTCCCGGCAGTAATTGCGACCATGACTGTCAGCATGTCTTTGGGGATGTGCTGGGACAGCATGTGGAGATGATTTGGCACAAGGAGACGTCGCTTTCAGGCATGGATGCGGTCGTACTGCCGGGTGGGTTTTCTTACGGCGATTATTTGAGGACCGGCGCGATTGCGCGGTTCTCGCCGGTGATGGGAGGGGTGAAGGAATTTGCGAAGAAGGGTGGGTTGGTACTCGGCATCTGCAACGGGTTTCAGATTCTGCTCGAAGCAGGGCTGTTGCCTGGGGCCATGCTCCGGAATAAATCTCTGCATTTTATCTGCAAGGATGTGGCAGTGAAGGTCGAAAATGCAGCCACAGCGTTCACGGGTGCCTTTCAGTCCGGCCAGGTGTTGAAGATTCCAATCGCCCACGCGGATGGGAACTACTATACCGATCCGGTCACTCTTGCGGCGTTGCAGGCCAACGCGCAAATTGTACTGCGCTATTGCACCTCAGATGGCAAAGAGACATCGGAAGCCAATCCGAATGGCTCGCTCGACAACATTGCAGGCATCATCAATGCCGAGGGCAATGTGCTGGGCATGATGCCGCATCCGGAGCGCTGCTCGGAAACGGTATTAGGCAACGACGAAGGGAAGTTGATCTTCCTGTCGATGTTGGAGTCGCTGAAGGGGAATAAGAAGCCACTGAAGATGGTGGGGGCTGGGTGAGGGCATGGCCAACCGCTCCTGTGCCTTCGCGGTCACCCTTTCGGAGTGCGCCAGGTGGAAGCCTTCTGGAATTCCTTCCGCCACGGTCTTTGCAGACCGTGAATCGTCAGTCAGTTCCAGCTTTCCCTCCTGGCACACTCTCGATGGGTCCCGACCGCTCTCGGCAAGTCGCTCTGGCCATGCCCTCACCCAGTGCTTAGTGGTTAATGGATTGGTAAGGAGGTAAAGTACTCTCCGCGAATTCGTAACAGGCATGCTGGGAGCGACCGCATATGTCTCTTATCGATTTATGGAATAGATCAAAGAGCCAACTCGAAGGCAAACAGGTTCAGCAGATTATCAGCATTGCTGGATCGGGGAAGTTGATGGATGGAGGTGTTGCCTCAAGGGAGTTTCGAGATTTTCTTTCTCGTGTTCCTTTTGACATTCTATCGAGATATGCCGAGCAGTGCTTAACTGAGAAGTTCGAAGCTAGTGGCTTAGCACTCCAAGACATTGTCAATCAGGTCGGTCGTCGCCTCGGTTTTAAAGTTGAGGATGGTAGATATCGTGGCAGCTCTAGTGAAATTGGTCATGATGGTCTATGGAGCTCGTCTCTCGGTAATACGATCATTGTAGAGGTTAAGACAACCGACGCTTATCGCATTGATCTAGAGACTCTGGCTGGTTATAGGCGACGCCTTATTGAGTCAGGAAAAATTGGAGAGATCAAATCTTCCATCCTTATCATTGTTGGGCGCCAAGATACGGGAGATCTTGAGGCTCAAATTAGGGGGTCGCGACACGCCTGGGACATTCGACTTGTAAGCGCTGAAGCTTTGCTCAGACTTATGCGATTGAAAGAGAATGTCGAAGATCCTCAGATCCTAAAAAAGATATCAGAGGTTCTGACTCCCCAGGAATTTACCAAAATAGATGGAATTATCGATTTAGTCTTTTCTACTGCTGAAGAGGTAAGGCAAGAGTCGGAAGGAAAGGAAGTAGAGGAGGCAGTCGCTGAAGGGGGCGAGCGAACAAAACCTAGACCTGTGCCTGTCAACTTCAATGACGCTTGTGCTGAACGTATTCAGGCGTATTTAAAGCAACCTCTCGTTCGCCAAACTCGTACAGGGTATGGGACTCCAGATAGTTCAATCTTCATTTTCTGCTCTGTGTCCAAGGCTTATTCCAGAGCAGGAAAAGAGTGGTATTGGTATGCATTCCACCCACACCAAAAAGAAAAATTAGAGACGGTGAGTGAGGGATTTGTTGCTTTCGGATGCGGTTCCGAGAGAGTCGTTCTCCTTATTCCGTTTAAAGTATTCAAGGGTTGGCTTGAGGGGATGAATATTACACAGGAAGCTGAACGATTTTATTGGCATGTGCATGTATTCCAAGAGAGCAAGAAGCTATTCCTTCAGAGAAAAAAAGGTTTTGAGAGGATTGATCTAACGGAGTATCTCATCTGAATAAGGTGGGATAGGGAGCAGTACAATTCGTTTGGTTGCTCGAATGAAAAAGCATAGATTTGCAGTCAGCAATAACTCCATCGCGCAGCATGATCTGACGGACGACGAGTACGATACTTTCTGAGGGGTTAGTTTCCGAGGAGGTGAGACATGAGACCTAAGGTCATTGAGTGGGATGGGAGTCACGTGCCGGAAGAATTGCGAAGTCTTCCGCCAGGGCGGTACGCCATCGAATCCGTTGATCGGGTTGACATCCTGACGGAGGAGGAAGAGGCTGGAATTCTTGCCGGACTGACCGATTTGGATGCAGGCAGAGGGATTCTTCTCGCCGATGTTGTGCGTGAAATCATTCAAGGTGGCACGTCCAAGCGATGACGATAGTTGTCGCTCCTCAGGCCCGTGAGGATTTGCAGGAGGCATACGAATACATCCGCAAGGACAATCCTAATGCTGCCGCTCGGGTGTTAGCCCATATTGTCGAAGTCATTGGGATGCTGGTGTCGGAAGCTGTCAGAGGAAGGGATGTGCTGCTTCATGATGGTAAACGGGTCAAAACATGGCCGGTTCCTCCTTATCGAATTTACTACCGAGTCAAAGGGCAAGAGTTGCAGGTGATTCGCGTGTATCACCAAGCGAGACGCCCGATTGAGCGGTGAAGGAGGAGTGCATGGGAAAGGTATATTAAGCGTAAACGCCGAGCTTGTGCGTTGTGCAAGCCCCACAAGAGGGGTTGGGTCAAGCGATGGAAGGTGAAAGAGGCAAGCCACCTACAAGCTATGGATCACCAGATAAGGCAACAGGGCTAATGAAATCCACTGAACCGACTATCACCAAAGACCTCATAGCCCAGCATAATCTGACTGACGATGAGTATAAAAAGATCGTCGAGATTCTGGGGCGCGAGCCGAATATCACCGAGCTGGGTATGTTCTCGGTGATGTGGTCGGAGCATTGCTCGTATAAGAGTTCGCGTGTGCATTTGAAGAAGTTGCCGACTACTGGGCCTCGGGTGGTGCAGGGGCCGGGGGAAAATGCAGGGGCCGTGGATATCGGTGACGGGCTCTGCGCGGTCTTCAAGATGGAGTCGCACAACCATCCTTCGTTCATTGAGCCCTATCAGGGTGCGGCGACTGGGGTGGGTGGGATCTTACGTGACATCTTCACGATGGGTGCGCGCCCGATTGCCTTGCTCGATTCACTCCGATTCGGGGAACTGGATAATGCAAAGAACCGACATCTGGTCAAAGGTGTCGTGGCCGGGATTGCTGGGTATGGCAACTGTCTGGGTGTGCCGACGGTTGGAGGCGAAATCGTCTTTAACGATATTTACTCGCAGAATCCGCTCGTGAATGTGTTTTGCCTCGGCATCGCCCACAAGGACAAGATCTTTCTTGGCACAGCGGCCGGCGTCGGCAATCCGGTGATCTATTTCGGTTCGAAGACGGGCCGCGACGGGATTCATGGGGCGACGATGGCGTCAGATTCGTTCGACGATCAATCGGAACAGAAGCGGCCGACGGTGCAGGTGGGCGATCCGTTCCAAGAGAAATTGCTGTTGGAAGCCTGTCTCGAATTGATGGCGGGCGATCTGCTGGTCGGGATTCAGGATATGGGGGCGGCGGGGTTGACTAGTTCGTCCTGTGAAATGGCGTCGCGAGCCGGCAATGGCATCGAGCTGGACCTGACCGATGTGCCGCGACGTGAGCCGGGCATGACGCCTTATGAATTGATGTTGTCGGAGTCGCAGGAACGCATGCTGATGGTGGCGCAGGCGGGTAAGGAAGACGAATGCATCAGGATCTGTAAGAAGTGGGATCTTGATGTGGCAGTGGTGGGGCGGGTCACTGGCGATGGGATGCTCCGCGTGAAGGACCAGGGCAAGGTGGTGGCTGAGATTCCCGCAAAGTCGCTGGCCGATGACGGACCACGCTACGAGCGGCCCTATTCGCCGCCCGGTTACCAGGACATGCTGACGAACTTGAATTACGATGCGTTGCCCGATGTGAAGGATGTGAGCGCCGCCTTATTGTCGCTCTTGGAGTCGCCGACGATCGCGAGCAAACGCTGGGTCTATGAGCAATATGACCACATGGTACGGACAAACACGATGGTACGGCCTGGTTCTGATGCGGCGGTGGTTCGGATCAAGGGAACGAATAAAGCTCTCGCGATGACGGTGGATTGTAATAGCCGCTATTGTCTGCTGCATCCGTATGAAGGGGCTCGACTCGCGGTGGCTGAGGCGGCGAGAAATTTAGTCTGCTCAGGTGCGGAACCGATCGGACTTACGGACTGTTTGAACTTCGGCAACCCCGAGCGGCCCGACATCATGTGGCAATTTGTGTTGGCGATCGAGGGGATGAAGGATGCCTGCGAACATTTCAAGGTTCCCATCGTCAGCGGCAATGTGAGCTTCTATAACGAAACCAATAGTCTCTCGATTTATCCTACGCCGATGTTGGGAATGGTGGGTTTGATCGATGCAGCCGATCGCACGATGACGCAGTGGTTCAAACAGGACGGCGATGCAATTCTTCTCCTGGGTAAGTCACGGGAGGACTTGGGCGGCAGTGAATATCTGAAAGTGCTGCATCATCGGGAGCAGGGATCGCCGCCCTTCCTGAGTCTGGAAACGGAAAAGGTACTCCAGGGTTTCATCTTGAACGTGATCCGTGAGGGAATGATTCAATCCGCTCATGATTGTTCAGATGGCGGGTTGGCTGTCGCATTGGCTGAATGTTGTATCTCCGCCCCGGACATCAGGCGGGGGGCTGTGGTAAAATTACCTCTTGATACATTGCGGTTGGATGCCCTTTTGTTCGGTGAAAGCCAATCTCGGGTTGTCCTTTCAGTGAAACCGGAAATGGTTGATCGGGTCTTGAATCGTGCAGGAGAATTCGGCATTCCAGCGATCAAGGTCGGGACGGTGGGGGGCGATCGATTCCTTATTGATGTCAACAAGGGTCAAAGGAGCGAAGGGTGCCGTATCGATCTGACGGTCGATCAACTTTACGATCGGTGGGCCTTTTCCATTGAACGGATGCTGAATGAAGCGTGAGGGGTTAGGCGTAAGGGGTAAGGTGTCATGAGTCAGAAGCACGAAGAATTTTCTCCATTCGATTCACCCGTCACCTCTCGTCCCTTACCAATGTTTAGCCCCGATAAGTTTCACGACGAATGTGCCGTGTTCGGCATATACGGCCACAAGGAAGCAGCGAACCTGACGTATCTAGGGTTGTACGCCTTGCAGCATCGAGGACAGGAAGCTTCCGGTATCGTATCGGGCGATGGTGTGCAGTTTTATGTCCATAAGGGGAAGGGGCTTGTCGCGGACATTTATAATCCGCACGCGCTCAATCAATTAGTCGGCACGATGGCGATCGGGCACAATCGCTACTCTACGGCCGGCGGGAATGACTTCAAGAACGTCCAGCCGCTCTCCGTCAATTTTGCCTTTGGGAATCTGGCCCTTGCCCATAACGGCAATCTGATCAATGCTCAAGTACTTCGGCATGAACTCGAAGCGTACGGCGCAATCTTTCAATCCAGCTCAGACAGCGAAGTCATCATCCATCTGATCGCCCATTCGCGCGCCGATACGTTGCTGGCCCGGATCATCGATGCGTTGACTCAGGTTCGTGGCGCGTTTTCGGTTGTCTTACAGACGGACGAAGGAATTATTGCAGTCCGAGACCCTCACGGGTTCCGGCCCCTCTGTCTTGGCAGGCTGGGCGATACGTACCTTGTGGCGTCAGAAACCTGTGCCTTCGATCTGCTCGGCGCCGAAGCGATCCGCGAGATCGAGCCAGGCGAGTTGGTCCTGCTGAACGACAAGGGCGTAACAAGTTATAAACCGTTTGCTACGGTCAATCCCGCCATGTGCGTCTTTGAATATGTGTACTTTGCCAGGCCGGACAGCAAGATTTTTGGCGCGAACGCGGTCTATGCCACGCGCAAGGCCTTGGGAAGACAACTGGCCAAGGAATCGTCGGTGCCGGCGGATATTGTCATTCCGGTACCGGACTCCGGGGTGCCTGCCGCGCTCGGCTATGCCGAGGGGGCAGGGATTCCGTTTGAACTGGGGCTGATTCGAAATCATTATGTCGGCCGCACGTTCATTGAACCGGAGCAATCGATCCGCCACTTCGGGGTGAAGGTCAAACTCAATGCGGTACCGGAGGTCCTGGAAGGGAAACGGATCGTCGTCGTCGATGATTCACTCGTGCGAGGCACCACAAGCCGAAAAATTGTGAAAATGCTTCGCAATGCCGGGGCCAAAGAAGTGCATATGCGAATCAGTTCGCCGCCGATCGTTTCGCCCTGCTTCTACGGCATCGACACGCCCACGAGAAAGGAACTCATCGCTTCCAGCCACTCGACCGAAGAAATTCGAAAATACATCACGGCGGATAGCCTTGCGTATTTGAGTCTTGAAGGCATGCTGAACGCTTCACCCGGTGCGCCGGAGCAGTACTGTACCGCCTGCTTCACAGAACGCTACCCCATTCCTTTGACCCGTGCTGAGGAATGGCAGCTTGGCCTCTTCGAACCCTCCGTTTAACAGGCTGCTCCAAACGCCGCTCTTCTCACCCGCCCAACCCCTACGCGCCAAGAGCTACTTATCTCATGCGACGCTTTCTGATTCTCTCCGTCCACTTTTTAGGGGGAGGGGCCAAGGCTGCCCTCAACTGCGCGCATCGGATGAGCACAGTTTCATCGTGCGCGTTCTGCGAGCAAGTAGGGCACCTGGCCGCTCCACCGCTCCGCACCATTGCCCATGAAAAAATCTGCATGGTAGGATAGCGCGCTAGGAAGTACTGAGCAAAGCAAGAAATAATTGACCCCGCTCAGGACTCGGCACTTCTGAATAATGGAGGCTGCGATGAAACGGATGATCCTCGTCCTCGGCGTGTTTCTGGTTCCCGTTCTGGCGGCCCATCTGGTTCTTGCTGCGGGGTTGTTCAAGGTGGGGGAGAAGGCGCCCACGTTTGCGTTGACGGCCATCACCGGTGAGACTGTAGGGCTGGATTCTTATAAGGGAAAGGTCGTCGTCCTCGGGCTGTTTCATATTTGCGAACCCTGCATGATGCAAGGCACGACACTCCAAAAAGTTTCTGAGATGACAAAGGGAAAGAACGTAGTTGTGCTCGGCATCAATTCTTCCGGCGACTCCAAGAAGAATGTCAGTGAGTTTCTGTCTGCCTTTCCGATCAAAGTCACGTATCCCTATCTGCTGGATCCGAACATGGTGACGGACAAATTGTACGGGGGAGGGAAGTTTATCCCCAATGTGTATGTGATCGATCAGCAGGGCGTGATCCGGTGGCAGCGAGTCGGTGATATGGATCTGGCAGGCGAAGCGGTGATTGTGGCAGAAGTCGAAAAATTGTTGGCGGGTGGAAAAACAATGTAAGAGCGGCGGCGGTCGGGCCGTCTCCCTGCTCGCAGACCCCTCACCTCAGAAGGTGATCGGTCGATGCGCGCAATAGGAGACGACCCGACCACCACCGCGAAGAGAATCGCCGCCTGCTGGAAGAGGAAGGTAGAGAGTATGGATGAGATGGAAGAGGGAAAGCAGAAGTTTTTAGAAGTGGTGAAAGGGACTGATGCCGCTGTGCAGGTGGTCATTCCCGTCACGCCTTCTAATAGTATGTTTTTGATTTCCCTGACGAAGGGGCCGAATCGAAAATTCATTACGGTTTCGGAAGACGACATCATCGATCTGCCAAACGAAGCCGGTATCCTCGCGAAGGTGACAAAAACCGTCAAAGATGCCGTCTCTGCTCTTTAAACCGGCGCAACAGGCGGGAGGCGCGCGAAAGACGTGAAAAGCGAACAGATACAAAACGATTAAGAATGTTCCGACGAATCTCGCATCTCTCGCAAGTCCCGCATGTCGCGCGGTGATATCATGAAACAACTGTTACCCGGCATCTGGCAATGGTCCTGGTTCTCCGAGGAGAAGCAGCTCGATTTCAACGGGCTGTTTCTGACGATCGGGGAACACAAGATTCTCATCGATCCTCCGCCAATGACAGGCGATGCGAGCTCGTTGATCCTCCGTAATGGGCCCGTGGATTACATCATCGTAACAAATCGGGACCATGCGCGCGAAGCGGTGAAGTATCAAGGCGAGTTTCGCTGCCAGTTGCACGTACCTGAAGCCGACGCAGCGCAAATGGATCTCAAGCCGACCAAAACATTCAAAGATGGGGAATTGCTGACAGGCGGGATCTGGGTGATTCAATTGAAAGGCCAGAAATCTCCCGGCGAATCGGCCTTGTTTATTCAGCAGGGAAAGGGTGTGCTGATTGTTGGCGACGCGTTGATCGGAAAGCCGGCCGGATCCGTCAATATGCTACCCGCTGAAAAGTATGCGGATTCGGGGAAGGCTGGAGAGGGATTGCGTCGTTTGCTCAAATACAATTTCGAGAGCTTGTTGGTCGGCGACGGCGTTTCGATCCTTACCGGCGCCAAGCAGGCGGTTGAACGGTTGCTTCAGCCTTCGCCATGACGCTACGCAACGGACTGTCCGAAGAACTCAATCGCCAGGGAAACGAGCATTTCTCGCGCGGGCTCTATAGCGATGCCTATGCCTGTTATGCCAAGGCATTGGAATGCGACAGGCTAACCGGAGATCAACGGGCATTGGCGGCCACGTTGGGAAATTTGGGGAATATTTGTGCGGTCAGTGGGCGCCGGGAGTCGGCCCAGACGTATTATCAAGAGGTATTGGAAATCCAGAAGATCCTTGGCGATGAAAAGGGAATCGGAACGACGTTGGGCAATTTAGGGAATCTCAGAGCCGATGCAGGCGAATGGGATCGCGCCAGGGCCTACTATCTTGAAGCACTGGATCTTATGTGCAAGACACATGACGAGGCCGGCAAGGCAGTGTTGTTTTCGGACCTTGGCTTGGTCGCACGTGAGACGAAAGCGTACGATCAGGCGATTGAATACTATGAACAGTCGCTGGTCCTGATGCGGAGATTGGGCAATGAGGGCGGCGTCGCCGATGCGTGGCGTATGATCGGGCGAACGTTTTTGCTTCAGCAGCGCTATGACGACGCCATCGCCTGTTGCCAAACCAGCCAATCCATTGCGGAGCGATCGCGCGATGAGCTGAGGACAGGCGGCGCTCGTTATGCGCTGGCCCAATGTTATGAAGAAACCGGCAAGCTGCGTGAGGCGGCTGATCTCCTCGAATTGGTCGTGCACATGGATCGCAAGTATCAGCTGCCGAAACTTGAAGAGAATACGACACGACTTGCGTCCCTGCGTGCCAGGCTCGCGGGGGAGGATGGAACACCGCTCCAACGAAAGAAGGACGTATGAGTGACGAAGACTCGCCTGCGTGGCCTGCTCTCAGGGCTTGTTTGGCCCCCACATTTCCCCAACTACAGGAATTTGAGGCCGGCGGCGCATTGACGATGGACCTTGGTTCCGACGGGTGGATGCTGGAACTCACGCCTGGTGGACAGCTGTTCTGCCAGTACGGTGTTGCGATTGAAGATGTCATGTCTCTGCTGTCCGATGGCACGCCGGAAGATCTCGGTACTGACGAGATTGCGAAGCAGGCGAAGTACTTTATCCAGCCTGCCGTGTCGAAGTATCGTGCCCTGCTGTTAAAATCCGGATTTTCCGAACAGACCGAGATCACCGATGCCTATGTGGCCGTTCGCTTTGAACGAATCGTGGACATGGCGAACCCTCCAGCTGTGCAGGATTTGATGCGCTGGTGTGTGCGGACAATTGGTGTGACTCGGTGAGCAAGCGGATCGCCACCTTCGACGACTTTCGCGATGTGGTGACGACATACCGGTTGCCGAGGGTTCTGATCGCGGGCATCGAACTGGACCTCTTCACGTCTATAGGGACGGAGGCGTGGACGATTCCCGAACTGGCTCGAGAGATGAAGGTGAGCGAGCGAGGGCTTGCCATTCTTTGTCGGAATCTCGCGATGGCCGGCCTGCTGAAGAAACGGGGTGAGACCTACAGGAACAGCCGGTTAGCGGCCACGGCGTTGAACGCACACCATGAGGCCTATCGGGGAGATTATCTCCGGTTGATCACGAGCCATTGGAGAGATTGGGGACGTATGCTTGAGTCGGTGAAGACTGGATTGCCACTCGATCGCAATGCGCTGGACGAACCGGAATATCGTCGCCGGTTCACATGGGCGATGCATCACCGGACCTTGGAGATCGCTCCGAAGATTGCCGCTCAAATCAATCTACGTGGGGCAAGGACCCTGCTCGATCTTGGCGGTGGTCCCGGCACCTATGCCATGGCCTTCCTCACAGAGAATCCTGCGCTTCGCGCCACGGTCTGTGACCGTCCCCCAGCCCTCGATGTGGCAAGGGAAATTGCTTCGACTCACAAGATCGGGGCGCGTCTCTCCTATCTGCCTCTGGATGTGATAGCCGAGGATTTCCCCGGCGCGTACGATGTGATCTGGTATTCGAACGTACTCCACATCTATTCGCCGGAAGACAATCAGGCGATATTCCGGCGTGCAGCTGCTGCCTTGAACCCCGGAGGCCGATTCCTGATTCACGATGCCTTTCTTCACGATCGGGACGGGCTGTTCCCCGCAGAGGCAAGCCTCTTCTCGGTGTCGATGTTATTGTTCACGGAGAGGGGCAATACCTATAAGGCAGCCGAAGCCAAGGCGTGGTTGACGGATGCCGGATTCGAGCGGATCAAGGTCTTGCGGATGAAGAAGGGGACGGAGGATTGGGAGGGCGGGATACTGGAAGCGAGGATTCCTGGAACGAATGCACAAACGCGCGCCCGCCGAGCAGGATCAATAAGAAGTTCACAATCCCGCTCATCGCACTGAAGAGAAACAGGGTGCCGGTTTCTCCTTGACCACCGAGAATGCTCGTGACTGTGGCAAGGTCTAAGGCCAATCCCACCGTTCCATAGATGACACAGGCCATGGATGTCCATGTCCATCCGATCCGTACGAAACCCGCGAGCACGATAGGGCATGCGAGGAGATACAGCATCCATCCGATGCGGCCTGTTTCGGTTGCAGCCGGCATGAGCTGGATGGTATTGGCTCCGATGAGGCAAAGGCCGGCAAGGAGTCCGATAAGTGCCCACGTGTGTCGCATGCAGGGGATGATACGCTCCATCACTGGTTCACAGCAACAGCAGGGATGCTGAAAAGGCCGCCAGCGCTTCAGACAGGTGCGCGAGAAACGCGAGACAGGCGTGAAAAGCGCGACGTGAACTAGCAGGATTTCTGCCTCTTTTTGCTTGTCCTGCTATTTTGCGCGCCTGGGTGTTTCCGCAGCCTGATAGAATGGCGACAGCGGTGAAGGGAAACTTGCGAAGGAATTCGACGATGGCAGGCCCATCCGAAAAATCGTCTCAAACTTGTCTTCTTGTCTACGATGGAGAATGCCGTCTGTGTGTCACTGCCAAGAAGGGTCTTGATCGGTTGGACACTCATGCAGATGCCGCCCCGGTACGAATGGTTCCATATCAGAGTGAAGAGGCCAAGCAAGCTTTGGGAGAGAGCTACCGGCCGGGTCGTCCCAACGCCGCATTTTTGGTCCATCCTGATGGGGGGATCGCTCGCGGGCTTGATGCCTTTCTCGCCCTTCTGCCTGGTCTCAGGGGTGGGCGCATACTCTCAGCCCTCCTGAGCCTTCCATTGGTTAAGCCCGTGGGCTACCTGCTCTATTGGTTTGTGGCACGGTATCGCTATGCCGTCTTCGGCAGAGTCCCACTTGAGCGGGCTTCAGAAAGTCCTAGCGTATCGAGTCGAGAGATCACTCATAAATAAAGGGTTTTTTTGTGCGCCATACCAATGTCGAGCTCTATAAACCTCGAATTTCTGACGAATAATCTTCGACTTCGCGCCTTTCCCACCTTGTCACCTTATCTTATGGGTCTCTAGCGTCCCCCTCTTTCGGTGGGTTTTCTCCCCACAGTGGGGAATTTACGCCATAGGCCGTCAGTGCGAGACTCCCGCCAAGCGAGGAGGATCGCGCATGACGAACATCCAGCGGCTGCTTCAGATGACAGGTCAAGCAAGGGAAAGGTTCTGGTTGGTCGAGCGTGTGTTCGCGACGCTGTATCAGGATCACCGGATAGATGGACGGAGGAGGAAGGGACTCTTCGCTGCGTTGTTTGTATGCACGGTGATTGGTCCTGGTCTTCCGCTGACAGCGTGGACGGAAGACCTGCCGTCTCTCCCGCCGGTGAGTCCTCGGACGGTCATTGCCGCCGGGGTTGGATACGAGAATGCTGAGACATCGACGATTACTGTGAAAACCTACGATGCCGAGAATGGCGCGATCCTGTCCGATGAAACATATGAGTTGAACGTAAGAGAGGACGCCGCTTCGGCGGACAGCCAACCTCGTGAGCGGATTTTTGCCGGCGGAGTCGGTCAGGGGTTTGACGGACTTTCAGCGTTCACGCTTCGTGTGTATGACGCAGCCACGGGCCGATTTCTCTGGGCAGGCCTCTTGAATCTTAATACCGGCGGCGATCAAGAGTCCGGTTCCACCCACAGAGTCGTGGCCCATTTGGTTGCGCCACAGGCGACGGTGACTCAGATTCACAGCCGAAGTGTAATGGGCAGTCAACCCCACTTCTTCCTTCGTGCCGTTGATGTGGCAACCGGACAGCTGATGTGGACCGACCATTTCTCTGCCGACAGCGGCAGGCTTGCGCGTCCAGAACGAGTCGGCAGAGCTGTCGTTGGCCAAGCAGAGGAATTCGTTGCTCTGTCTCAACAGATCGAGTTTCGTATCCGGATGACGGATGATCGGGGCCAGAAGATATTGTGGGAAGACACGATCGAGCCGACTGTGGAGGAGACGGACGTACTAGCCGGGCACGATGGTGCGGCTGAGATTTTACCGGCGTGGCTTGGCGCGGAGTCGGAGGAAATGAATAAGGAGGAGATCTAAATAGGGGGAAGAGGGTTTCGACCTGCCGGCAGCAGAACCACCGTCTATCAGCACATCCTGCTAGCTTTTCTTTCCGTGCTCCACCAACTGATCCGCCCACCTGGACTGGAACTGCTCGTACGACAGTGAGAACTGAGACTGCATGGCGGCAGAAAGCGTTTGTCTGGCCTTGAGGTGTGCAAGCAGTTCTCGCACCCGAGCCATGCCGTAGCGGTCAACCAGATAGTGCGCGGCTGAGTTCGCTTCCAGGTAGGCCACGGCTGCGGCATCGCTGGAAAGCCCTCCCCATCCCCCCTCCAAGGTGGACAACGGGATCAGCGTAAACTCCTGTTTCATAATCTGATCGAGATCCGCCCAATGATCGCCGGACAACTCCATGGCTAACCCTTCATTGAGCCAGGTTGGGATGGCGCTGCCCGCGGGGCCGAGTTGATCGTGCAGAAGGGCGTGGACGAACTCGTGTCGTAGGACGCGCGTGAGCCAGGCGCGGTCTGTCAAGGCCTCCTGTACAGGGACTTGAATGCGCCCGAGCACAGGATCGAAAAGCCCGTCGGCCCAAGCCGGGCTGCCGGTCGCGCTTTGAAACGTGGACTTGGTGTGCAAGACGACGACGATGGTCTTCGACGGAAAGTGCCCGAATTTTTGGCCGATCTCTCGATAGGCCTCTTCAAGAATCTCCAACACAGCGGCCCAGGTTGCCTGATCGGTTTCGCCATCGAATTTTACGGTAAAGTGCGCGCTGTCCCGACTGGTGAGACGTGCGTCGCTTTTTTCGGTTCCGCGGACTTTGGCCGTGACGGTTCGCAGATAGGATTGGACCGCTGGATCTTTGTCTGCGCGGGCGGCGGCTTGATCGAGATGGCGAGCTGCTTCATCGAGTTGACCCCGCTCTTGGCTGAGATCGGCCAGTGCCAGATGGGGGAAGGGCTCATTGGGAGCCAGGGCGGCCAGTTGTTCCAGGAAATCTTGCGTCATGGCCGGATCGCGCAGTTCCCAGTAGGCATGCGCAAGGTTCAATTGAACGATTGGATTCTTGGGATCGAATGAGGCAGCTTTCTTGAACGCATTGATCGAGACGGCGGTCCCGCTTTGTTTCTCCTGTTGAATGCCGAGATTATTCCAGAGAATGGAAACATAGGGACGTGTGGTGTGGTCATTCATGATGACTGCCGGCAGATCGGTGAGTGCCGTTTCCACGGCTTTCACATTTCCTTTTTCGATCTCGTCGCGAATCCTTTCCAATAGGTCACGGTGCGTCGTCTTTGGGACGACACTGGGATCGATGAGGCGAGTCTGTGTAGGCTCCGGATCCAACAGACTCTCGTGCTGAGGTTTTGGCGGTAGGTCCTGTGAATCCTCCGTCGTGGTATTGGATTGACTCGGCTGCGGAGGAGGCAGGTACGTAGGTTTGAACCAGGCTTGATACACGACGAACAGCCCGATGAGACAGGCGAGAGGAAAAAGAATGTGAAGAATGTTGTGACGATACATATGGACCCTATTCGGACGAAATTCAATGTATCACTGCACGTAGACTCGACAAAGGATTGTCAGAAAACTGACAAGAATCGCAGGGCACCTGACAGGATGCTCAAAAAGTTTGTTCAGCAAGGCCGCAGCGAGTGAAGGCGCGAGGCGTACCCTCTGGGGTACGTTGAGGGTCTGAACGATGCGAGAACGCTGCTGGCGGACTTTTTCAGCATCCTGCTAGTCCTCGTTGAGGAGAGGCAAAGGCTATGATACGATCCGCCCTGTGATACGGCGCTCTTCCGAGCCCAACCCCCCGGAACAGTTTCAGCAATGGCTGGATCGTGTCGCGCGTCCGATCGAGTTCGCGACACGCGACGCGTTCGCCCATCTGCCTACCATCAAGAATCTGAATCACTTTGTCTCTTCACAAGTCATGCAAGCTCTGTCCGATCGTGTCTATCCACGGAACATTGAAGCGGCGTTACTCCAGTTACGTGAGCTGTTTCTTGAAGACCAACAACGGCTCCCGGCAAAGGATCAACAGCTTCGGCTGCAGGAAGCCGCGATCATTCTGGAAGCCTTGCGCAGGGCCGCTCGCGATCCGACCAAAGCGTGGGATGAACCGGAGTCCATCGTGGTGCGTGAATCCGTCATGGCTGACACCCCATCGAAGCCTTGGTGGGCGCAGCCCATCCGTTTTGCAAAAGGGGTAGGCCCGAAGCGCACGGCGTTGCTCCAACGGTTCGGGATCGAGACTGTTGAGGATGCCCTCTGGACATTGCCTTGGCGCTACGAAGATCGCTCGGTCATAACGCCGATCGGACAACTCGTGCCTGGTGTGCAGGCCTCGATCTGCGGCACAATCGTTCGATGCGAAGCGAAGCGTGCCCGCCGTCGCCGCCTCACCATCCTCGATATTGTGGTGGAGGATTCAACCGGGCGTCTCCAAACGGTGTTCTTCAATCAACCGTTTCTTGAACCGATCTTCACAATTGGAACGAGCGTGATGCTGACCGGGCGGGTCGTGGCCGGTGCGCAGGGGCGGGTGGCCATGAGGATGGAGGTTGTGCAATACGAAGTGGTTGGCGCTGAATCCGAAGCGCGGCTGCATGTCGGGAGGATTGTTCCTGTGTACCACGAAACCAAGGGGTGGACCTCTCGCCAGATGCGTGTCTTGATGAAAGGTTTGCTTGATGCGCATACCGCTGAGGCGCAAGAAGTGTTGCCGGTTCCGCTTCGTGCCCGCTACCGATTATTGCCTATCCAGCAAGCCATACAGGAAGTGCATTTCCCTCAGCTAGGGACAGATGGGGCACAGCTTGATCGAGGTCTCACGCCTGCGCATCGCCGTTTGGCGTTCGAAGAACTGTTCGTGCTCCAACTCGCATTGGCCTCGCGGCGACGGGTTGTGAAGGAAGAGGTCAAGCAGGTGGTGTTCGATCCGAAGACTCGGCTCCTCGGCAAGCTGGATCGGGCGTTACCCTTTCAGTTGACTGCGGCGCAAGAACGAGTGGGTCGCGAGATCCTGTCGGACATGACGTCGCCTAAACCAATGAACCGTCTGGTGCAAGGTGATGTAGGGTCCGGTAAAACCATCGTGGCGGCGCAAGCGATGGTGCTGGCCTGTGGATCGGGCTATCAGGCGGCGTTGATGGCGCCGACGGAGATTCTTGCCGAGCAGCACTATCGGACGATGAAGACACTCTTGGAGCCGATCGGGCTTTCTGTCGTGCTTGTGAGTGGTGGCGGGCGCGCAGCAGCGCGTAAAACCGTTCGCGCTCAGGTAGCTTCCGGGACTGCGCAGGTTGTGATCGGGACCCATGCGATCATACAGCAAGGTGTCACGTTCGCGAGGCTTGGACTGGCGGTGGTGGATGAGCAACATCGATTCGGTGTCCTCCAACGGAAGACGCTCATTGAGAAAGGGTATAAACCCGATGTGCTGGTGCTGACCGCGACACCGATTCCACGCACGCTGGCCATGACAGTGTATGGGGACCTAGACGTATCGGTGATCGATCAGATGCCGCCGGGGCGAAAGCCCGTGCGGACGTTTCTCTTGAGTGACGGCCAGCGGGGGCGGGCATATCAGATTCTCCGCGATGAGCTGCGGAGCGGCCGGCAGGCTTATGTGGTCTATCCCTTGGTCGAGGAATCGGAAAAGACCGACCTGCAAGCGGTGATACAGGGCGCTGAGCAGTTGCAGGCAGACGAGCTGGCGGAGTTTCGCGTCGGGCTTGTGCATGGTCGGATGAAGTCGGAAGAGAAGGAACAGATCATGGCATCGTATAAGAAGGGAGAAACACAGGTCCTGGTTTCGACGACGGTGGTCGAGGTCGGGGTCGATGTTCCCAATGCGACCGTCATGATGATCGAGCATGCCGAGCGGTTCGGGCTGGCTCAGTTGCACCAATTGCGCGGAAGGGTCGGGCGAAGCGGGCATCAGTCCTACTGTCTGCTGATGGCCTCATGGGTATCGGGAGGTAAGGGGCTCAGGGGGCAAGGGGGTAGTGGTACCCCTCTATCCCCGTATCCCTCTACCCCCCCATCCGCCGCCCGGGAGCGGCTGGATGCGCTTGTCCGATCGACCGACGGGTTTGTCATCGCCGAGGAGGATCTCCGGATTCGCGGGCCGGGCGAGTTTTTTGGGTTCAGGCAGTGGGGTATGCCGGAGTTTCACGCCGCAAATTTAATACGGGATGCCGATATACTCCAGCAGGCGCGGCAGGAGGCCTTTGCGTTGTTAAAGCAGGACCCCAAGTTGAAGATGCCAATGCATCGTGTCTTGCGAGAGACGATGTTGCGGCGGTGGGAAGCGAAGTTGGATCTGGGTTCGGTCAGTTAATAAGCTGACAAGCTGACAGGAGTACAGGCTGACAGATTAGAGTCCGAATGTCAGCTTGAAGCCTGCCAACTTGTCAGCCAGGAGTTGTTGTGGGCTTATTGCAACGGTTAAAGCATGATTTGAAGGCGGGGTTGGTGACGTTGCGCCTTGGCACGGCGCAGGCGGCGAATCGCGCCTTGGAAGAAACGGAATTGCTCCGGGTTCGCCTCGAAATACGCAAGCTCGACCAACAATTGGACGAACATTATCGCGATGTCGGAGAACGGGCCGTTAGCCTCCGCGAGGCAGGAGAACCGGCCGAACGAATCTTGCGCGATACGGAAATCGCCCGCCTTGTGAAAGATATTCAGCAGCTCAAGGAATCTCGGGAAAAGCTTGAGCTGGACATGGCTGAGATTCGAGAGCACGAATGACGGTGGACCATACGCAGCCGTTGCGTCTCGCTGGCATCGATATCGGGACGCTCACCTGCCGACTTCTCATCGCTGACGTACCAACCGATGGGCGGTTGACCGAATTGCGGTCGGAGCGGCGGATTCTTCGGCTAGGCGAAGGAGTCGATCAGACCAAGCAGCTAAGTGTGGCGGCGATGGATCGAGTGATTCAGTGTTTGCAGGAGTGGAAAGACGTCATCGACACCTATCACGTGAATGCCTGCATCGCAGTGGCCACTAGCGCCGTTCGTGATGCCGAGAATCGGGACGAATTCCTGGAGCGTGTGGCCTTTGAAGCAGGCTTCGATGTTGAAATTGTCATGGGTGACGAAGAAGCGCGGCGCACGTTGCTTGGTATCCGCTCAGGTCTTCCTGATGGCGTGACCAACGTGTTGGCTCTAGATATCGGCGGTGGCAGCACCGAGTTTATTCTGGATCGGCTAGGTCACCAACCCCTCGTGCAGTCGATTGATGTCGGGGTCGTCCGGCTCTGTGAACGGTTCCTTCATCACGATCCGCCGACCGACGACGAAGTACGTCACGCTCGCGAGTGGGTCGCTAGAGAAACCAAAGCAGCCGTTGCCGCCATGGGCAATTATCAGACGGCAACTTTCGTCGGCACGGCTGGAACGATCACAAGCTTAGCCGCCATGCCCCAGAAACTTCCCGTGTACGAACCGGCCAGAGTTCACAACTATCTGTTACGCCTCAACACAATTCAAGAAATTGAGCAGACGTTATTGAGCCGGAAAATTGCCGACCGAGCCGGTCTATCAGGCCTGGAAAAAGGCCGTGAAGAAGTCATAGCCGCTGGAGCCATCATCATCCGGACAATCATGGAAACGTTGGGATTATCGGTGGTGCTGGTCAGCGATCTGGGACTGAGAGAGGGGGTGCTGATCAATCTGGCGAAGAAGGTGATGAAAAGTTGAGCACTTTGCCTTCGTAGACATATAGGAATTCTGTGATGCGAAGGGGCGGGAAGATGGAGAGATTAATAATCATGCCTGGCACTGGTTTTCCCATGTATAGGGTTCATCATCCATGACCCATAGCAGTGTGTGGTCCGACTTCTGCAGCTGTCCATAAACAGTTGGTTTTCGAATACATTAGGTGAGCCCTGTAGTTATCGGAAAGTCTAATTGAGAATACTTGTTGGTTCTCCTGGTTTTTCCATAGCTTGAAATCAAGTCCCTGAGCCGACGTGGTGATTTTGAGCACATCCTTCGTTTTTTGCCATTTTATCTGGATGGACGAAGGAGTCTTTGAGAGTTGATCAAGGAAGGTTTTTGACTCCAAGATGGATTGTATGGTTCGGAAGAGCCCCAACTCTATAGCGGGCACTGCTAAACGGACCTCATCATGAATGATATGGATTGGACAGCACCGCCAATCGACTTGTGGACACATTGGGTAGAGAGCCGTTAGATCAACTGCCTCAAGGCCTCTCGGATCGTAATCAGGAACGCACTCCCCATAACTCAGCCCTAGGAGCTCACATTCCTTGATGAAGGTAGGCGTACGTGTGCTTTTTACTCCTTTGCTATATCCAGGAGGTTGGTTTTGGACAAACTCACGCACTGCACCGGTTGCCCCCTTCACTTGGTTAGCACGAGGGCCAGATCTGAATGAACGAATCATATGCGCATTTGCAAGTTGCTCTTCGAGGAGTATATAGCCGAGCTGTTCATCCTTTAGGTTCCGCGCCGGTTTGTGACAAGGGAGTCCCACCATGGCCTCTAACTGCGCAGCCATGTAATCCACAGCGAAGTGGAAGAGTTCATGTTGATGAAGCATCCGAAAGGCCATCTTGAATTTCATCAATGAGTCGCAGTTGAGAGTGCCGAACACATTGGTCATCAGATAGCCGATGCTTGAAACGGGAATGTAAATTCCCCACTGAACACCCTTTCCATGAAATGTCACGTACCAGGCGAGGGCATCGGTGCCGCGATTGGCTGCTACACTTTTCTTTATCTTGTCCCCTTCACAACCTCCAAACGCAGCTACAAGTCTATCGAGGTCGATATCAGCTCCAAACTCGAACAGTTCTTCTATCTGTGTTTGTTGATGAGTAACTGCGTAGGCCGACGTTTCTGTGTCTTCAGGGACAAGATTCCCGGCGTCATATGGATGGAGAGTGGCACAATCCCATGACGTTTGAATGCCTGATTCGTACCCGCGTGAAACCTCTTCGGGTGGTACCTCGTAGATTGCACCTGGAATTTGACCGATTACCTTACGTAAGGACTGGATAGGTTTCATTGTTCGGATCGTACCCTTGATCTTCGTCGAGAATGTCGAGGGCAATCTCAGAAATTGTTATGGTTGCGGGTTATGGTTTGCCTTCCTCTATTTCTGCCAGTGCTATCGATAGATGGTCTCATAGAAGCTGGGTTTCGAGACCCTGTTCCTTGGTTTTTTGAGCAACAATACAGTAACAATGCTTTGAAGTCGATGAGACCAAACCAGATGGAATCACCACGATCAAACTATTGCTTTCGGGGTCCTTCAAGATCCTCTCTAAGCAGGAATACCATATCTCCCTTGACCGTGCGCGTCCAATCAGGAACATCTGATTCTTCACCTTATCCATAGGGAGTAGGCAAACCGTCATTCACTGCGCGCATCGAGCGACTTCCTTCCCTATTCTTCTACTCTCTCGTTACCGGATGGCATGGTTAGTCCTCACTGCGGCCGTCGAACGAGCACATTCTGATCGTGCGCGTTCCGGGAGCACAGGGACTGGCCATGCCATCCGGTTTCTCTCCCCCCTGTGCGGTTGTGTTCCTGATGCGCAAGGTATATAGTTTTCCCAGCTATTCAGAGAAGCTGAGGACAAGGTGTAATCGTCTCTTCTGCTGAACAATCAGGAGGTGGTTGATGAGGAAGATCCTTGCACTCGTCGCGATTCTCGCGCTCGATGCTGATCCAACGACATCTGCAGCACTCTTTGATGATCGTGCCAAGAAGTTTTCCGCCGGGTACAATTTCCTGAAACAACACAAATACCAAGAGGCGCGGACGGCCTTTGAGGCCGGTCTGCAACAAAATCCTGAGAATGCCATGGCGCACTTCTATCTCGGCGATGCCTGTCGGGGCCTGAAGGCCTGGGCTTGCGCGGAAGAGCATTACGAGACATCGCTGGAGCTTGATGGGAAATCCTCGGTGGCCAGTTTGGCCAAACAGCGGGCACGCAAGGCCAAGGTTTGGCGCTTGCTGGATGAAGGGAAGCAGGTCGTCAATGAACCGAACGCCCTACCCGACCAGGTTGTCCAGGCCAAGGACAGACTGGACGTCGCGAACAAGCTGGGACTCGATGATGAACAACAGGCGGTTTACAATCAGTTGCAAGTAAAAATGCAGCAGAGGCAGAAACTCAATCACGACAACCCGGCGCTGCCCAAACATGATGAACGGACGATGGTGCTGGTGCCGGCAGGGGAATTTCTCATGGGGAGTATGGCGGGAGATGCAGACGAACGACCGGTGCGTCGGGTTTATCTGGATGCCTTTTTCTTTGATAAAGACCAACTGACGGTGGGGCAATACGCGAAGTTTTTGGAAGCGACGTCCCATGTGGCACCGCCGGAATGGAATATCATGAGCCGATCCATGCACCAGAAACGTCCCGTCGTCAATGTGGATTGGGCGGATGCAGCTGCGTACTGTAAATGGGCCGGCAAGCGATTGGCGACCGAAGCCGAGTGGGAGAAGGCGGCACGGGGAACGGATGGCCGGACCTATCCCTGGGGGGATGAGCCTCCGTCGCGGTTTCATGGGAACATGAAGAAGGAGTTATGGAATAACCATATGGGCTTAACACCGGTGGGAATGTTTGAAGATGGCAAGAGTCCCTATGGCGCCAATGATATGGCCGGGAATGTCTGGGAGTGGGTCAGCGATTGGTATGCCCCAGACTATTACAAGACTGGCCCGTTGCGAAACCCGACAGGACCACCAACAGGCGATTATAAAGTAGTCCGTGGCGGTTCCTGGGGCAGCGGTCCGGAGGGTCTCCGCGCCGCGGAACGCGAGACCCATTTGCCGTCGTTCCAGGGCTATGGCACCGGGTTCCGTTGTGCGAAGACTCCGTAGCTCTTAGAGTTTTGAAACTTGGCTCTGGCTTCGAAAGGCTCTGAGGTCTTTATCCCATACCCCTATAATCCCTTTACATCTCATTTCTGCGAATACCACCGATAGCCTTTGTTTTCAGAGAAGGTGGCTTTCGGAGCCCCGCCTGGCTTTTCAAGTAACAATACTTTGAAATCCATGAGGCCGAACCAGGCAGGATCTGTGACGTCATGATAATGGCAGCCGTGGAGTTTTGAGAGCGTGTCGCCCAGCGCATATTGCAATTCCTTTTCCGTATAGGCTCGCACAGCAAACGGTTTGTTCATGGCCTGGCAGAACCGCTGAATGGTATAGGCTGCGCCGGTGCAGAGCACTTTGGCGTCCGGTTTGATCGCGAGGAACTGTGGCAGTGAGAGATAGCGATCTTGAAAACCCAGCCAGCGGGTCGCCTGGCGTAGGTGGCTGTACTGAACCTCGTACTCCGTGTGGCCCGGCAGCTTAACCGGCGCCGGCCAGCCTTCTTCAACCCCAAATTCAGTGAGAAATGCCTTTCCGCCCGGCTTCAACACGCGCCACAGTTCTGCAACAAATCGAAACGGGCCGAGGTTGAAGATCACGTCTTCCGGCAGGTCCGTACCCAATGGTAGTCGTACACGCCTGATCCAATCCAGGGCCTCCTGATGCTGCGGGGTAGTACCTGTACCGTCAAGGATCTCTTTTCTGGCTAATTTTACCGGTGTCATGTCGGCCATGTTTTCGTTGTCGATGACAAGATCGACGGAATTGTCTTTCAAGGGCAGCCGTTCGCCGTTCGCGCGTGTGCCGATACCGCTCCAACCTCCGGCTTTGGCGCGGGTGACTTGCAGTGTGAGAAAGGGCTGGGTGATGTCGAGGGAGATGTATCGGATGGTCTGCTTTTCAAAGGGCAAGAGTTCTTTTCCCAACTCACGGGCGAGGTATCCGAGTCCGCCGCCCACTTCGACGATCACGCGGGGTTTGGGCGCGAACCAGCCTAACTTCCTGAATTGCCGCATGAGCAGTCGCCCATAGCTCAGGCCGTTGAGCGTGTCGTTCGGCTCGCGGAAAAGATGTGAGACAGTGGTCTCGATCAGGTCGAAGTGGCCGTCGCCTTTGCCGCTGTCAGTCAGCCCGTGGTGGTGAAAGTCTTCAAGATGGTCCTCTCCTTCGAATCCGTCTTGTCCTGACCAGCCTTCCCTAATTTGTTGGAGGAGCACGTCCCATTTGGCCTTGTGTCGGTGGCCGCCCGGAGGCTCTGTGCCGTAATAACAGAGGGAGTAGGTTGGCAGAGCCCAGTGCTCCAAGTGCCACCGTCCCGGTTGTCCATCCGGTCCGCAGACTTGGGATCCATACTTTTCTACTAGCGCACCCACTGATGTGTGACCGTTCATCGCCTGCAACATTTCAAGGCCGGTGCGATTCAGTCTTACGATGGGAAGGTTGTCGTCGAGAGGCGCGAGCCACCATTCGTCTTCGTGGTGCCGATAGGCGACGAGATCGGGGATGTGCCAGGCTAATTGGCTGAGCGTATCCTCAGTAAGGTTGAGCGGTTCGTGAGCAGCAACAGATGGCTTCATGATTGACACGACCGGATAACCTGCATCGGTCTTGAAGGGGCCTGGTTAGCACGTGCCGAAGCCTACATGACAGGCTGGGATTCTCGCAAGTCTTGGCAGGAAGCGTAATTCGGTCTGTTTCGTTGTTGCCCGGTCTCTCGGTCTGTCTGGTGTCAGACGAGAGAGACCAAAGAGGTTCGACAGACGAACGACAGGTTTTAGAGTTGGGAGGGAGCAACTGTATCTGTGACGGTAATGATTCCATGCATGATGGGATGGATACGGCAAAGATAGGGATAGTGACCGGGATCTAACCCTGGAAGTGTAAAGCTACCGTTCGGCAGGACGATCCCAGAATCGAATGCACAGGTGCTCCCATTCTCCAGGCAGCTCACGTGTGTGATTGTGTGTTCGGTAGCAGTGGGATTGTCCCACCTGATAGGTGCGCCTTTAGATACAGTGGCTGATTTGGGAACGAAATAGGGTGCCCCGCTCTCGATCAGAATGGCAGTGTACAGGGGTGTGGCAATGGCTGGCCAAGTAGTGAAGAGTGCCAACGCTATGACGTTGAGGATCATCCGTGTCTTCATGGTCGTTCTTGTATGTCGATTTCACTGTACCATGATGTAAGGGAGATACGGTAAACCCGGCAAGATTCTTTGCCTCCCTCTTGACGTCGTAGTCTGTTTGTAGGATTCTCTCATCCCCTGGAAGTTGATCCAGGAAGTTTCTGTGAGCTGTCGCGATGGACAGGGCAGGGGTCTGGCTCACTGGTTGTGTAGAGGTGAGAAAAGTGTGAGTTGCAAGATCGTTAGAAGTTATGCTAGATGGAGGTCACGTCAAACATCCAATGGATGAGAGAGGAGAATATTGATGGCGAAGAACAAGAAGAAGCCGGCGAAGAAAAAAGCTGCGAAGGCGAAGGCGAAAGCCAAATCAAAACCCAGATCGAAGAAGGTCGCCAGGAAACCTGCTTCACGGAAGGCTGCCAAGAAGACTGCCAGAAAGATCGCCAAGAAGCCGGCTGCAAAGACTACCGCGAAGAAGACCGCCAAAAAATCCGGTGCAATCTCATCCAAGGCAGGTCAAAGGAAATCTTCGGTCATGACCGGTTCAGTTGCAACGGCCAAACCAGCGGCATCAACGTTCGACAAGAAATCCGTGAAGCCATTTGCAAGCGAGGAACGTCAGAAATCCTCGTTGTCGCAGCCGATGGGGTCGGCGATGCCGAAAGATTCCGATCTGGACGAGGAATTGGGTGAGGACGACGTGGATATCGCCGTTGAGGTCGATGAGGATGTGGAAGAGGAGCTGACACTGGATGGGGAAGATGAAGACACCGATTTCCCTGAAAAACGAGAAGGCTTGCTAGACGACACAGACGATTATCATACACACTGACATACCCGTATGGGATGTCGATTCTGGACGAACGGCCCGAGTCGTTCGCTGAGCTGATGTTAGGCCCCCCCGGTACCATAAGCATCTGTTCCATGTGCATGCCATCCTCCTGCTGAATGCTCCGTGGCAAATCTGCAATGAGTCACTTTTTATTCGTGGCAGGGGCCCTGCGAGAGAGGACCTCGGAGGAAAGCGCCGAACTACAACTTGGGCACGGCCTCTGGGGACTCTGCACTGAACTGATCCGGACGAATCTGCAAGCCTATCTTGATGTAAGATCCCACGGCCTCGTGTATGTGCTGAAGGCCGGGCTCTGTGCTGAGTTTCAAATCGTGCCGCCTGTGTCGGACTTTTCCGAATTGGATGCGTTCCTCAGAGATGAGCTGAGAACCGAAGCCCGATTCGGTTTTGTGCGAATAGCTGGTATGCGACGGCTCGTGTCCTCGTCTGCATTGAGTCAGACGTTGTTGCTCAATATATTGCAGATTGCCGACCAGGCCGAACTCACTCGCCGGTTGAAGCTTGGCATGCATCGACTGACGCAAGCGGAGTATGACGCAATTATGCAGGGAGCGACCGGGGTCTGAGTGATGGGTTAACCGGTTTATCTCTTCTTGGTCTGTCTTGTTTATTCGATCGAATGAAACCGAACCAGATAGACGAGATAGACCAAATAGACCAGACAGACCCTAAATCCGTTGGCCTGTCATGAGCAAGTATGCCGCATCGATGGTGTCAACTTCCCTCACCGTCACATTGAGTTCAAATCCCAATTGAGTCAGATTACCCTGCGAATCATGTGCCTGTCCTTGTGGAATCAAGACGGTGCGATACCCTTCTCGCGCTGCGGCGCGAATCTTATCGGGAATGCTGCCCACGGGACCGATCTGTCCTCCCGGTTCTATTGTGCCTGTCAGGGCGATGCCCCGCTGAATCTGGTCTCCCTTAAATAAGGCAATGAAGCCGACGGCCATCGCGGCGCCGGCGCTTGGTCCGTCGCTGCCTGTAGGTCGATAGGCTACTGCTTGCACGGAGACAGTCCCACTATGCTGGACGGAGGGTGTGCGTTCGACCGCATAGGCAAAGGCCTGGGCCATGGCGCCTAAATGATCATTTCCCAGTCGCACGCCGGCGAGGAGCCATTGCAGTTGAATGGGATTCGGTTCCGGTTTCCTATCCCACCACATCATGAGGACTTCAAACACGCCGAGATTATTTTGGCGGATCGCCGCCAGGACCGGGAGCTCAACGAAATTGTTGGCTGAGAGCGAGGCCGGGATTTCACACATGAGGGTGGCAACGAATGTGCAAGTGGCGGCGAGACGGCGTAGCATCGTTGGGTCTCCGAGCAGGATTGTAAGAAGGCGCTGGTGCATCTCCTGCGATTGCTCGCGAAAGTGTAGCAAATCCGGTAGGGCAGTAAAGAGAGTTGGCAGTTCTTACCTTGCGTTGAGTGATGGCATTTCGTATAAGGGCCTGCATGATGAAATGGGTTGCTCGGTCAGTGTTGATCGGAGGGTGGGCGCTGCTTTGGCTACCGATTGGCGCCACTGCGTCGGATTGTCAGGTGGATTCGCTCGCTCTCGAGTCGGCAGTGACATTGACGCGTCATTTGGGCGCCGGCTGCACGGAACAAGAGCGAGAGGTGCGAGTAGTGGATGCTGGGCAACTGATGCAGGCCTTCAAAGAAGGCAAGGCGATCGATCTCTCGGGAGTGATTATTCGTGGCGATGTATTTCTAGATAGGTTACCCGTGGTTCCGTTACCACCCGAGCTTCAGGAAATGAAGGAACTCTTGGATCGCGAGATACGCGTGATTCCCGGCTCCATGACCATTGTCGATTCGGTGATGCGAGGAGCGATCAGGCACGGATCTACCCAGGGGTTTCTGGTGATACAGGGTCCTGTGACGTTCAGCGGGACGAAATTTGAACAGGGAGTGGATCTCTCAAGGACTGTGTTCACTCAGCCGGTCACATTGTCAGGCGTGAAGTTCTTGCAAGAGAGCTATTTTGTACAGGGTCGATTTCTACGCGACGTGTTTGCTGAAAATACCTCGTTCGGTCCGCATACGAGATTCCACCGATCTGTCTTTCAGGAGCCGGTCACGTTCCGGCAGTCCAGGTTCAATGGGCTTGCGGAGTTTTTGGAAGTCGTGTTCCGGAAGGATGTCAATCTGTCACGCACCTATTTTCAAATGGGTACCGGATTTTCCGGGAGCCTCTTTCACGGCCTGGCGGATTTTTCCGAAGCGTCATTCGATCGCGACGCGTTTTTTACCTTCACCCGATTCGATGGAGACGCGGATTTTCACGGGGTCACGTTCCGATCTACGGCTGATTTCTCCGATGCCTCGTTCAAGCAGCGAGACGACTTTTCTCAGGCCGTGTTCGAGAAGGGGGCACAGTTTACCAGAGCGACCAAGTCGACGACCGAAGAGGTCCCTCCGGGACCAGAAAATCAGATCACACAGTATGCAATCATCTTCTCTGTTCTGGTGTTCGGCGCACTGTTGATTGTCTACCTGATTCGGTCGCGATGAGCGGGTGCTGCCGGTCCACATACCACTACTAATAGATGAAGGCTTGCCCCCTCTCCCCCAAAGCTGGTATAAGTCCGTTTGTGGATGACCAATTCGACCCCATCGAACAAACCGCATTGCCCTATCAGGTTCGGATCGATAACTTTGAAGGGCCCCTCGATCTCTTGCTCCACCTTATTAAGAAGAGCGAGATCAACATTTACGACATTCCTATTCATCTCATTGCGGAGCAATACCTCACCTATATTGAGGCAATGGAAGATCTGAATTTGACTGTCGCGGGAGAGTTTCTTGTCATGGCGGCCACCTTGCTCCAGATTAAGTCCAAGATGCTACTCCCTGCTGATGAGGCGGTCGCCGATGAAGAGGACGGGCCCGATCCGCGTGAGGAATTGGTGCGGCGGCTGCTCGAATACAAGAAGTTCAAAGAAGCCGCCCGTCAGTTGGACGACCATGAGCGGTTGTGGCGGGAGATTTACAGTCGTTCGCAGAGCCCGGCGATCGAATTGGAATCGGATGAGACCCTGCTGGACAATGTCAGCCTGTTCGATCTCGTCGATGCATTGCAAGGAGTACTCGATCGGAATCCCGGCAAGAAACTCATGGAGATCTTGCCGGACAATCTGACGGTTCGAGAACGAATGAATGCGATTCTGGAAAAGTTGGAGGGCCAGGAGTCCGTGAATTTTCTCGAGCTGTTCGAACCGTCCTGCCATCGTCTTGTCATCATTGTCACATTCCTGGCATTGCTGGAACTGATGCGGCTTCGAACAGCTCGGGTATTCCAGTCGGATCATTTCGGGCCGATTCTCGTGTCGCGCGCGTTTTCGCTTGTACCGGACCCGGCAGAATTGGACGACGCTGAATGGAGGGGGGCATGAACTCTACTGTGGAACAAGAAGCAGGCGATAGTGCGCTCGCGGATTTGCCCCCGGTTCTTGAGGACAACGGGGCACAGGACGATGCGACCCAGAATTCTGCCGTCAAGTCGGTGCCTATCCACACAGAGACTATCGACGGGCGGGACTTGAAAGGCATATTGGAAGCGATTTTGTTCGTGTCGTCCGAACCGGTACCGGTGACTCGATTCATGTCTATTGTGGGAACAGTCTCAAAAGCCGAAGTGATTCAGGCCCTGGGGATTCTCACGCACGATTTGGATCAGAATGGACGGGGCATTCAGCTTGTACAGATCGCAGGCGGGTATCGGCTGGTGACGAAGCAGGAGTATGGGCCTTGGCTGAAACGGATGGATAAAACCAAGGCTGTGCAAAAGCTCTCTCGCTCCGCAATGGAATCCCTGGCGATTATCGCCTATAAACAGCCGCTTGTTCGGTCTGAGATCGAAGAGATTCGTGGCGTCGAAACGTCCGGTGTCCTGCGTACCTTATGCGAGCGTAAGTTGGTTCGGATCGTCGGTCGAAAAGACGTACCCGGCCGACCGATCATGTATGGGACGACCAAGTTTTTCCTTGAGCATTTCGGGCTACAAGACTTGAGCCAACTCCCGCCATTGCGCGAATTCAAAGAACTCGGTGAGTCCGAGCAGGCTCTTCTCCCGATCGAAGAGGAATCACTCGAGGTAATCGAGACCTCCGAGATACCCTTCTCCGAAGAATTTCCCGCCATCGGTGATTCTGCGGAAGGCGAGGCCGCGATGGCTTTCGAGGGAGAAGCCGCTGGGACGCTCGTCGACGAACCGGTCGAACAAACCTAAGCAGGACGCTGAAAAGGGGACGGGTAGCTTGACCCGTCCTCCGGCTCGCGGAACAGAGGAGGGGATGGAGCCTGATGATCTTCTGTGCTCGCGCAACGCGCGGCATCAGAAGGCCCTCGTTGGACGCGCGCAGTGGAAGATCAATCAGCCCTCATCCCTGAAGAGAACGCGAGCGAGCTTGGAAGGATCAATTAAACGGATGGTGCTCGTTCGACGCGCGCAATCGAGGATCGACCAGGCTACCCTTGAAAATGAAATAGGGAATTGGGAAGACGCGCAGTTGGGATCACACTAAAAGTGATAGCTCGCTGCGGCCTGCTGAACGGACTTTTTGAGCATCCTGCAACGGAAACTAGGCCACTTCACGCTGACCTCACCTCGCCCCTGCACTTCAACAAGAACAATCCTCCGTGAACGGTGAAGTGGACTCCCAAGAGACAGAGCCGTGCTAAGTCCAGGCGATTCTGCCTTTTTTACGAAGTGAAGCGTGGATCTGTCGATCAGGATTGAACAGACGACCTGCGGTTTGCAAATTTCAGATAGCCCAACCGCAGATAATCTAACCCCACAAGAAACTTCAAACCAGTGTGTTCCTGAAATGGGAGGAGATGGAGCTGGTTTGTTCTGTCGGGTAGCAGCGTGGGAGCAGATGCTGATAACTAAACCTAGCCCTCTTGAGGAGTCGAACCCAAGGCCTAATGACACAAAAATTGGCAGAGCCGAAACGAGCTGCAGCTGAGAGCACTGGTTCAGGGTTCGTCTTTGGGAGAATCCTCACTCTGTTTTAGCCAGAGTTCGAGCAGTCTTGTCTCGCGTTCAGACTGGGAAAGGCGCTCTAAAGCGAACGCACCCGTCAAGCGACCTTCATAAAAAGAGCGTTGCTTCGCGTAGGTTTTCTTAAAGGCTTCGGTCTTGAGGGCTTTCCAATTGGCATCTGATATTCCAGCATGTGAACGCAATAGGTTGATCTCGATGGCTTGGAAAGCAAAGACTTTAGCTAAAACCTTAATGACGGTTGCATTAGAAATTGCTTTTGGAATTTTATCAGCCACGACCGATCGTTTCGGTTATGCCAAGGCAAACAAGTTAATCTTCTCTTCGTACATCATCCGCGAACGCTATACAGGCGGCGTTTTCAGCATTCTAAACGTGGCGCGGTACCTCGAAGTAACGATCAGTTCCGCACGCCGCTCCACACTTTTGCCGGATCGATAGACTTGTCAGGATTGAGTTTCTTCGCCTTGTCCAGCAAGACATCCGTGGTTTCCGGATAGACAGGGTCAGAAATGCAGCAATTGTCGACCGGACAGACCACCGCGCATTGGGGTTCGTCAAAATGTCCGACACACTCGGTACAGCGGTCATGTGTAATCACATATATACTGTCTCCCACTCCCTGGCCGTCGCCCACATGATTTCCCTTCGTTTCTGCGTCGCCGCGAGTTTCGAAGATGGCCTCGTTCGGACATTCTGGCAGACAGGCTCCACAGTTGATACATTCGTCGGTAATCAGCAGCGCCATTACGCTCCCTCCTTCTTCTCGACCAAAAATAGATGAATATCTTATCTAGCGCCCAAAGGCACCGGTTGGTCAAGTGCTATTATCGCGCCTGTGATTAGCTCAATGAGAGGCATCAGATGCAGGTGGAGGTGCATGCGACCTGCGGTTTCTTAGTTTGCTTTCCCTCACATTCCGTAAGGTAGCCAGCAATTTAGGGGCCCTGCTACCACGTGGCTACCGACATGACCGACGCCGACCCCACATTATTCATGAACGCTTCTGCTGTAATCGCCAATGTTCAGGCAAGAGGGGCGGGACCTGAGGCTAGGGGTGACCAGAAGGAATGTTTTTCCTCTCGCCTCGTCCACATTTCACTTGCCCGACTTCTAAACGGTTTTGCGACAAACCCTCGTGTGTGACGTGGGCTAACGTGTGGAGATGACGAGACTGTTGTTTTCGACCCGGACGGATTCAATCTGAGGTGGAAGCTGGAATTTGTCTCGATTAGTCGGCGAGTCGAACAGTTGATGGACGACACTGTCGAGGGTCGAGGATGGAATGGGTAGCGAGCCAAGCTTGCCGGCTGTGGGTTGTAGTCGAATGTAGCCTCCTTCCGTTGTGATCGTGCCGTCGAGTTGCAGTGAGATTTCTTTCCCATACAGGACGAAGAGGGCATAGGCTCGAAGTTGATTGCCCAAGAGTTTCATACGGACGTCCTTTAATGCCGATTGAATTTCTTGTACGTTCGGCTCGCTTCCTGTGGGTATCGGGATACCGGCCTGCTGCGCTTGATGGGTTGAAGCGATCGCAAGATTGTCACGCATCCACTGATTCAGCTCTGCTTCGTCGAGCGTGAGCGAATGAGGTTGGTTCGTCTGCACAGCCGTTTGTAGTTGGGCCATTTTCTCAGCGACGCGACCGGCTGCCTGTGGATCGATTTGGATCGGCAACGGTGGCGCCTGACGAAGAATGAGCAATAGAATGCCGACTGTGAGTGTCAGCGAGATCCAAGGAAGTATGCGGAATAGACGAGAAAACAGTCCTGGATTTGCCGGTTGCGTCGAGGCCTCAGTGTCAGTGATCCGTGGTGTCTCAACAGCCGGAATCGGTGATTTGAACTTGGAAAAGATAATCCCGCAACGCAGACACTCCGGCCCCACTTCCTGTTCAAATCCGCATTTGGGACAAGTGAGGGCAGTTTGATTTGGCAATGATGAGGATTGCAGTCGCATGAAGTGACTGTAATTCAGAGAAGCAAGGAGCGCAAAGAATAGTTCGAAATAGAGAGGGAGAGGTTTCGTAAACCGCTGGTCACTCCCTTCTTTTTTGAGCCATCCCTCCTCCGATGGCTCTTGCTTCCTAATTCTTCCGACGTGAGCGTGCGCCAACTTTTTCCCTCCTCTCTGGGAATGGCATCCGTAGTGGTCCGACTGCGCCCGTCGAACGAGCACATTCTTATCGTGCGCGTTCCGGGAGCACGGGACTACGCGGGTGCCGTTCCCGCTCCCCCGTTGACTCTCTTTCCGCCGCTTTGTTAGACTCCACAATCCAATTCTAAGTCGTTGAAAGACCCCTTGTTTCCTCTAGCTGAGCACCTTTAGGAACACCATGTATCACCAGATGATCAAAGCCTGGCTACTCGACGAGATGTTTCAGTGTGACCGAACGCATATGAGCATTGAAGGGATCCAGGGGGAATGGGGCGCCGGCGATTCGATCGCCGCAGAAGAAGAACTTCCACCGCCGCCTGCAAACGTGGCCGCAAAATCGGGGAATGGCCGGATCACCATTACCTGGGATCCCGTTCCTGATGCCATGTACTACAACCTCTATTTCCAAACCACCAAAGGGGTGATGATCAAGTTCTCTGAGCTCACGCGTCCGATTGCCGGCGACGAGGATTTTAAAGCCGTCATCGGAGTGAAAAAAGACAAAGCCACTTGTTTGGAAGGTAGCCAGAGCCCATTTGTCCATGACGATTTGGCCAACGGAAGTTGTTACCACTACGTCGTGACTGTCGTGACGCAGAAGGGGGAGAGTCTTGAGTCTCAGGAGGTCATGGCGATTCCCTCGCCCTATCTCTTGGCCATGAGCATCGGCCGGGAAGGTGTAGATGATGGAGAGTTCAGCTCGCCCACGGGGATCGCCCTCGACAAGGACGGCAACATCTACGTGGCCGATACCGATAACCATTCGATTCAGAAGCTCGACAAGTCCGGGAAATTTGTTGCGAGATGGGGTGGTGAACCCTCTTCACAAGAAGGGAGTTTCTATTATCCGCGTGGTTTGGCCATCGGGCCGAATGACGTGCTGTATATCGCAGACAGCGGCAATAACCGCATGCAGAAATTCGACCTCGACGGCAATGTCATGCAGGCCTGGGGCAAGTTCGGGTTCGCTTGGCGTGGAGCCGACCTGGGCCGGTTCGATGTGCCCTGGGGGCTTGCGACGGATGCAGAAGGAAATCTGTACGTGTCCGACACGAGTAACGCACGGATTCAGAAGTTCACCTCTGACGGGACGCCGTTACTCAAGTGGGGTCGTGACGGGAGCTTCGACGGCGCGTTCTTCTTTCCTCGAGGCGTGGCCGTCGACTTTGTCGGCAACATCTTCATAGCCGATGAAAGCAATAATCGCATTCAGAAGTTCGACTCCCGCGGGAGCTTTCTTGCCAAATGGGGGCGAGAAGGAGCTGGTCTGGGCCAATTCAAATCTCCCTGGGGAATTGCGTGCGATGCCCTCGGCAACGTCTATGTCGTCGATACCGGCAACCATCGCGTCCAAAAATTCGACGGCAACGGGACGTTCCTCTGTGCATGGGGAAACCGCGGAAAGACAGAAGGGCAACTGAATTATCCCTATGGGATCGCAGTCGATAAAGAAGGCGCCGTATATGTCGTCGATAGCGGCAATGGCCGCATTCTCAAATATGTACCGACGGACGAGGAACTCAATCGCGGGAAGGATGAGACCTCCGCCAGTCAGGCGCCGAGCGAGACTCCGGCCCCTCATAGCGTGGCGGTCAAGGCCGGGGATACGGAAGCCTTCTTGAGTTGGATGGAGGTCCCTGGCGCGCAGTCCTATAATCTGTATTTCAACACGGTCTCCAAGCTCACGAAGCAGACGGCGACGAAAATTGAGGGTGTGACGAATCCGTATGCGCACACCGGTCTCTCAAACGATACCCCGTACCATTATGGCGTAACCGCGGTATTCGAGTCCGGCGCCGAAAGCGAGTTGTCGAATGAAGTGTCGGCCACGCCGGTGCTCATCGATATCACGGCGCCGCAGAATCCGTATGCCGTGATCAATCATGGCGCGTTCATGACGAACTCTCCGGAAATCATCGTCACGATCTCCGCGAACGATGTCGATACCGGAGTTGCGGCCTATTTCATTTCCGAAGCGCCGATGACTCCTATGGCGGGTACGCCGGGATGGGTTGATGTCACGCCGGCCACCAAGTTCGGTGCGACAATCCCGTTTATTCTGTCGCTTGGAGACGGGCAGAAGTCGATCTATGTCTGGTTTAAGGATGTGGGTGGGAACGTGTCCACCCCTGCGAGCACGACGATTCTGGTCAACACATCGGGATATCTCTGTGTGTCCGAATGGGGTCGTACGGGTCGCGGCGCTTCCTTACTGCATGGCGGCGAGTTCATGGCCCCGATATACGGTCTCTGCGTGGATCAGCAAGGATCGCTGTTTGTCGTCGATAACGGAAACAACCGCGTTCAAAAATTCGACAATGCCGGCAACTTCATTATCCTATGGGGGAACTTTGGCTCAGCGAACTCCAATTTCCATAACCCGACCGGGGTCGCATGCGACGGTAAGGGCGACGTCTGGGTGGTCGACACGAACAATCACCGGGTTCAGAAATTCGACGGGAAACTCGGCGGCTATCTCATGAAGTTTGGGTCGCGTGGAAACGGCGAAGGACAGTTCAATTCGCCTTGGGGCATCGCGGTCGATCGGGTGCGCGGGTATGTGTATGTGGTCGACAGCGCCAACTTTCGTGTTCAGAAGTTTGATATGAACGGGGAGTTCATCATGTCCTGGGGCAGCTTCGGAAACGGAGACGGCCAGTTCTACTTCCCGCGTGGCGTGGCAGTGGACCAGACAGATGGGTTTGTGTACGTCGTCGATATGGGTAATCACCGGATTCAGAAGTTCGATACCAGCACCAACGTCCTCCCGCAGTTGCTGGCCAAGTGGGGCGGCAGCGCCGAACCTGGTCATGCCAGCAGTCAGCTTGCGCAGGAAGCCGGTCAGTTGCGGTCTCCCTGGGGCATTACGGTCGACGGGGCCGGTGATGTGTATGTCACGGATACCGGCAATCACCGTGTCGAGAAGTTCGACAAAGAAGGCAATTTCATCACCCAGTGGGGCGGGTTTGGGAACGGCAAAGGGCAATTCAATTTCCCATATGGTATTGCAGTTGATGCCAGGGGAAGTGTGTTCGTCGTCGATAGCGGGAACACCAGAGTCGAACAGTTCATGCCGGCGGATGAGGGGAGCGAACGGCTTCAGGAAGATGCCGAGACTGTGGCAGAGATCGAGAACGCGGAAGGGACATCAAAGGCATAGGCAGCCACGAAAGTTTGGTGAGGGAAGACATGCTCGATAAAGAACCACGCCTAGGACTGACGTATGACGACGTTGTGTTGGTTCCGGCTAAATCTCAGATTTTGCCGAGTGAAGTCGACATGCGTACGAGGCTGACCCGCCATATTAATATCAATATTCCCATCATCAGCTCAGCCATGGATACCGTCACCGAGTCCCGTTTGGCCATTGCGATCGCCCGTGAAGGTGGTATTGGGATCATTCACCGCGTGTTATCGCCTGTGGATCAAGCGACAGAAGTGGACCGTGTGAAAAAATCCGAGAGCGGAATGATTCTCGATCCAATTACCATCTCGCCCGATCAAACGATTCGTGACGCTCACGCGCTGATGGCGAAATATCGGATCTCTGGAATTCCCGTGACAAAGGATAAGAAGTTGGTCGGTATTCTCACAAATCGCGACCTGCGGTTCGAAACCCGGATGGATCTGAAGGTCTCCCAGATCATGAAGCGGGACAAACTGATCACGGCGCCCGAAGGGACGAGTTTGGAAAAGGCTCGCGAGGTGTTGCACGAGCATCGAATTGAAAAGCTGCCGGTCGTGAACAAGCAGTTCGAGCTCAAGGGGCTCATTACCATCAAGGATATTGAAAAGCGCATCATGTATCCCCATGCCTGCAAAGACGGACATGGCCGGCTCTGCGTGGGTGCGGCTGTCGGTGTGGGGCCGGATACGGAAGATCGTGTGGCGAGACTCAAGAAAGTCGGGGTAGACGTGATCGTGGTCGATACCGCCCACGGGCATTCTCAAGCGGTGCTGGATACGGTCAGGCTGATCAAGAAACGTCATCCGGACCTTGAATTGATAGCCGGGAACATCGGCACCGCCGAAGCGGCGAAAGATCTGTTGAAAGCCGGTGTCGATGCCGTGAAGGTGGGTGTGGGGCCTGGCTCAATTTGCACGACCCGTATCGTATCCGGGGCTGGGTTGCCCCAGCTGACGGCGATTGCGGATTGCGCAAAAGTCCTCGCGGGCAGCGGCGTCCCGATCATTGCGGACGGCGGGATCAAGTATTCGGGCGATATCACAAAGGCGTTGGCTGCCGGCGCTTCCTCGGCCATGCTCGGCGGACTCTTGGCAGGCACGGAAGAATCGCCGGGTGAAACGGAACTGTACCAAGCCCGGACGTATAAGGTGTACCGCGGCATGGGATCGATCGGCGCAATGGAGCGCGGCGGTGGAGATCGGTACGGTCAAGCGGGACGTCCGGCGCAGAAGCTGGTTCCGGAAGGCATCGAAGGCCGCGTGCCTTATAAGGGAAAACTTTCGGCCGTCATCTATCAATTAATCGGTGGCGTGAAGTCCGGCATGGGCTATTGCGGGTGCAGGACGATCTCGGATCTACAGCAGAAAGCCAAGTTCATTCGGCAGACGGTCGCCGGGCTCCGCGAAAGCCACGTGCACGATGTGATTATCACGAAGGAAGCGCCGAATTATCGGATGGACTGGGAATAAGACGTTACACGTTCAACGTTAATCGTTAACCGTAAGTTAGTCAGAATCTGACACCTGCCTATTCATCATTATTCTCCTGCGTTTAACGTTGCACGGTTAACGAATAACGTCTTCATGGAACTCTGGCACAATAGAATCCTGGTCCTCGACTTTGGGTCGCAATATACCCAACTGATTGCCCGCCGCATTCGCGAAGCCCAAGTCTACTCGCAAATTCTGCCCTGTACGGTTCCTTTGGCGACCATTCTTGCGTATCGTCCGCAAGGCATCGTGCTGTCGGGCGGCCCCTCCAGCGTGTACGAGAAGAAGGCACCGACGGTTTCCAAGGAACTCCTCGATCAAGGCATTCCCATTCTCGGTATTTGTTACGGGATGCAATTGGTGACGCATCTTTCGGGTGGGGAGGTCGCCAGGTCGAAGCATCGGGAGTACGGCCGGGCGGATCTCACGATTGACGACCGCAGCAATCTGTTCAAGGGCATCGGCACAGAAGGATCGACCGTCGTCTGGATGTCGCACGGAGACCGTATCGAGCGGATGCCTCTGGGTTTCCGATCGATCGCGCATACGGCCAATTCGCCGATTGCCGCGATGAAGTGCGACGATCACACGCGCCGAATCTATTGTCTTCAGTTTCATCCGGAAGTCGTTCATACACCGGAAGGGACGACGCTGCTTCGCAATTTCGTCTACGATATCTGTGGTTGTAAACCGACCTGGACGATGTTGTCGTATGTGGATACGGCAGTGCGGCAGATTCGCGAGCAAGTCGGCAAAGAGCGAGTGATCTGTGCTTTGAGTGGAGGGGTAGACTCGTCGGTAGCGGCGGCGCTTACTCACCGGGCCATCGGCGACCAATTAACCTGTATCTTCGTCGATAATGGGCTGCTTCGGAGTGGAGAGAGAGAACAAGTCAAACAGACGTTTGCCCAACAGCTTCACTTGAATCTCCGGCTCATCGATGCATCAGATGCATTCCTTGCGAAGCTGAAAGGAGTGACTGATCCCGAGCGTAAAAGGAAAATTATCGGGAAGCAGTTTATCGAGCAATTCGAGGCTGCAGCTAAGAAAAAATCGGGGAACATGAAGTTTCTGGTCCAGGGCACGCTCTATCCCGATGTCATCGAGAGCGTAAGCTTCAAGGGCCCGTCGGCTACGATCAAGACGCATCACAATGTGGGTGGTCTGCCGGCTCGCATGAAGCTCAAGTTGATCGAACCGTTGCGGGAACTCTTCAAAGATGAAGTGCGCGTGTTGGGTAAGGAGTTAGGATTGCCGGACGAGATCGTCTGGCGGCAACCCTTCCCAGGGCCTGGCCTCGCCATCCGAGTGCTGGGAGCGGTGACAAAAGAGCGACTGGCCATTCTGCGCGCGGCCGAGTCCATTCTCGATCAAGAGATCCGCGCCGCCGGTTTGTATCGTGAAATCTGGCAATCGCTCGCCGTGTTGTTGCCCATCAGGACTGTCGGCGTCATGGGCGATCAACGGACCTATGAACATGTCATTGCGCTTCGTGCCGTCACGAGCTTGGACGGCATGACGGCTGATTGGGCCAAGATTCCGAATGACGTGTTGGGGAGAATGTCGAACCGCATCATCAATGAAGTGAAGGGTGTGAACCGGGTGGTATACGACATCAGCTCGAAGCCGCCGGCCACCATAGAATGGGAATAGGACGTTAACCGTTATTCGTTAAACGTGGGATAAGCATTCTGACGATTAACGATTAACGATTAACGATTAACGATTAACGATTCACGTGATGGAAGTTAGATTGCAAAAAATCATTGCCGGAACTGGATTAGCTTCGCGGCGAAAGGCCGAAGAGTGGATTGCTGCTGGGCGTGTGACGGTGAACGGCAAGGTTGTGACGGAACTCGGTACCAAAGTCGATCCGGATCGCGTCCATATCAAGGTGGACGGTAAGCACATCAGTTCCACTCAGCCGTATGTCTATTTATTGTTGAACAAGCCGAAGAATGTGATGTCGACGTTGGATGACCCGGGAGGCAGGCCGACGATAAAGGACTATCTCCGTGGGATATCAGTGCGGGTGTTTCCCGTCGGTCGATTAGATTTCGATAGCGAAGGATTGATGCTCTTAACAAATCATGGGGACTTGGCGCAGACATTGCTGCATCCCCGCTATCATGTGCCGAAGACCTATCTCATCAAGGTCAAGCAGGTAGTGCCGGATGAACATATTCGGCAGTTGGAGCAGGGCGTGCTGCTGAAAGATGGCATGACGAGTCCGGCTGTCGTCAAGAAGATCAAAAAGGCCAAGTTGAATTCCTGGCTCGAATTGACAATCCGCGAAGGACGGCAACATCAAGTGAAGCGGATGATGGAGGCGGTCGGTCATCCGGTCTTGAAGCTGACTCGGATCAAGATGGGGCCGCTCTCGTTGGGGAATCTCCAATCCGGTGAGTTCAGATATCTGACTGACCGTGAGGCCAATGCGTTGCGCGAACTTGCAGAACAGAAGCTGGCTTCGGCAGAGGGTAGTGACACGCAGGCTCCTCGGCCAAAGAGGCCGGTCAGTCGGGCTGGGTGGGCCCGTTCAAAGAAGGTGAAGGTGGCATGAAGGACAGAACTCATCGTTGCGGGGAACTCACGAAAGCCGCCGTAGGGCAGACCGTCGTCTTGAACGGCTGGGTGCAGAAGCGGCGCGACCATGGCATGGTCCTTTTTATCGACCTGCGCGATCGAACAGGGATTACACAAGTGGTCTTTAACGCTGAACGCAATGCAGCGGTGCATCAAGCTTCCCATACCTTGCGGAGCGAGTGTGTCGTGTCTGTCACAGGTCAAGTGATGGCCCGTCCTGAAGAGTCAAAGAATCCCAATCTGCCTACAGGCGAGATCGAAGTGTTTGTGGATGCCGTCGAGATTCTGAACGAGTCGAAGACACCCCCGTTCGTAATCGAAGACGATGCCGAAGTGACGGAGTCGATCCGGCTGAAGTATCGTTACTTGGATCTTCGTCGCCCGAAGATGCAGCGGCTGTTGAGCCTCCGGCATGACATCCTGCAGGCAGTCCGTGGATTTCTGAATGCAGAACAGTTCCTTGAAGTGGAGACGCCAATCTTAACCAAGAGTACACCGGAAGGCGCGCGAGACTATCTGGTGCCAAGCCGAGTCAACCCGGGTCAGTTTTTCGCACTTCCTCAGTCGCCACAGCTCTTCAAGCAGGTGCTCATGGTCAGCGGGGTCGATCGTTACTATCAAATCGCCCGTTGTTTCCGCGACGAAGATCTGCGTAATGACCGGCAACCGGAGTTTACGCAGATCGATGCAGAAATGTCCTTTGCGGACCGCGGGCAAGTCATGACGTTGATGGAGAAGATGATTGTCACGGTGTTTCGTGAAGCGGGCGGTGTCCAGTTGCCGACTCCCTTCCCGCGTATGACCTACGCCGAGGCGGTGGGCCGCTACGGATCGGACAAACCGGACCTGCGATTCGACATGCCCCTCTATGACGTCACCGCATTTGCGGCGGCCAGCGAGTTTAAGGTCTTCAAGGAGGCGGCAACCAAGGGCGGGATTGTGAAGGCCTTGATCGTCAAAGGCGGTGCGGCTACGCCTCGAAGCAGGATCGATGGGCTTGGTGAAACCGCGAAGAGTTTTGGCGCCAAGGGACTCGCCTGGCTCAAGATCACATCGGAAGGACAGCTCGAGTCCGTAATTGCCAAGTTCTTGGATGCCAAAGCTTTCGCGGCGGTTCTTCCTGACGCGAAGCCTGGAGATTTGGTCCTCTTCGGCGCCGACAAACCCTCAGTGGTCCACGACGTGTTAGGCCGCATCAGGCTGCTATTGGGTGAAGAGTTGAAACTGATCGATACGACCGCTTGGAAGCCTCTGTGGGTCGTCGAGTTCCCTCTGCTGGATTATTCGCCTGAAGAGAAGCGGTATATCTTTATGCACAATCCCTTCGCCGCGCCGATGGACGAAGATGTGGCATTCCTGGACTCGGAGCCGCTGAAAGTTCGGGCGAAGGCGTATGACATGGTGCTGAATGGGAGTGAAATCGGCGGCGGGAGTATCCGCAACCATCGGAGCGACATCCAACTGCGTATTCTGGATCTGCTCGGTATCAATAAGGAGCAGGCTCAGGCGAAGTTCGGGTTCTTGCTCGATGCGCTGGACTATGGAGCTCCCCCGCACGGCGGCATTGCTTTCGGCCTCGATCGCCTCATCATGCTGTTGGGGGCAGCGGACTCGATCCGCGACGTCATTGCATTTCCCAAGACACAACGGGCCCAATGTCCGCTCACGGATGCGCCGTCTGCGGTCAGTGCCGAGCAATTGAAGGAGCTACGCATCAAACTGGATCTCGTGGAATAGAGGAACCATCGTCCCATGGCAGGCAATTCGTTCGGTCGAGTCTTCACGGTCACCTCATTCGGCGAGAGCCACGGGCCTGCGATCGGCTGTGTCGTGGATGGCTGTCCGCCCGGTCTGGCACTCTCCGTGGATGACATCCAGCACGATCTTGATCGGCGCAAGCCCGGCACATCCCGCCACGTCACGCAACGGCAGGAATCCGACACGGTCGAGATCCTCTCAGGTGTGTTTGAAGGCAAGACCACAGGCACACCCATCGCGTTGCTCATCCAGAATGAAGATGCCCGCAGCAGGGATTACGGGAATCTGATCGACACGTTTCGTCCCGGTCACGCCGATTACACCTATTGGCAGAAGTACGGCATTCGTGATTATCGCGGAGGCGGGCGCGCCTCTGCGCGGGAAACAGCCGTGCGAGTCGCGGCGGCGGCAATTGCGAAGAAATGGCTCAGGGAGAAGTACGGGGTCATGATTCGCGGCTATCTGAGTCAGCTTGGCCCGCTTGAAGCGCCGTTTAGGAATTGGGCGGAAGTCGGCAAGAATCCATTCTTCTCCGCAAACTCCGAGATCGTGCCGAAACTCGAATCGTTTATGGATGAGTTGCGGAAAGCCGGTGATTCGGTCGGTGCGAAGATCACGACGGTGGCCGAAGCCGTCCCAGTCGGGTGGGGCGGTCCTGTATATGCGAAGCTCGATGCCGATTTGGCCGGCGCCATGATGAGCATCAATGCAGTCAAAGCCGTGGAAATCGGTGCAGGATTCGGTGCGGTCATGCAACGTGGGTCGGAACATGGAGACGAGCTGACGCCGGAAGGTTTTGTGACAAATCATGCCGGCGGCATCTTGGGCGGGATCTCCACCGGGCAGAATATCATCGTCACGATCGGGATTAAGCCCACGTCGAGTATTCGTGTGGCCCGCCGGTCCATTGATAAGCTGGGGAAACCGGTAACCGTCGAGACGAACGGGCGTCACGATCCTTGCGTTGGTATCAGAGCGACGCCGATTGCTGAAGCCATGATGGCGCTGGTGCTTATGGATCATGCATTGCTCCATCGAGCTCAGAATGCAGACGTGACCACGAAAACTCCGAAGATTCCAGGCTCGTTGAAGAGACAGTCTGCCTCCGGGAAGCAGAAAGCCACCGCGAAGATCAATCCCGATCCGAACGAAGCATAGAACCCTGCCCTCGTTGCGGTATGACCTCATCGTCCCTCCAGGCAGGTCCCATCCTCGAAATTGAAAAGGCCAGAGTGTATCGGGGTGACACCTGCGTGTTCGAAGACCTGTCTTTCACTCTTGATGCAGGGGTGAACACCGCTATTCTTGGCCCGAATGGATCGGGCAAATCGACATTGTTGAAATTACTGGCCGGTGAAATCCATCCAGTTCCGCATGATGAGACGCATATCCGGCTCTTTGGCCAAGAGCAGTGGAATGTGTGGGACGTCCGGAAACGGTTGGGAATGGTGTCCCATGATCTTCAACATCAATATATGGATCAAGTGACCGGCCTCAAGGTTGTCTTGTCCGGCTTTTATGCCAGCATCGGGACTTACGGATATCAAGATTTCAGCTATGCGCAGATTGCTCGGGCAGACGGCATGTTGGAGGAAATGGGCGCAGGTTTCTTAAAAGATCGACGGTTTGGCCAGATGTCGACGGGAGAGCAGCGCCGATGCTTGTTAGGACGGGTGCTCGTCCATGAACCGATTGCGCTCGTGCTCGACGAACCGACAAGCGGGCTCGATTTGACGGCGACGTTTCACTACCTGGACTTCGTGCGCAGCTATGTCAGGAAAGGGAATACACTGTTGCTCGTGACGCATCATATCCATGAAATCCCACCGGAAGTGCAGCGTATCGTATTGCTGAAACAAGGAAAGATTCTTCAGGATGGGGACAAACGCGACGTCCTCACAGAAGCCAACCTCAGCGCCTTGTTCAACTGCCCGGTCGCATTGGCTCAAGCCAATGGATGGTACCAAGCGTTGCCGGGGCAGTAGGTCCCGCTGAACTCCGTTCGCTATTTTTTTCGAAATCCGAAAAACATTCCGACGGCGCCGGCCCCTGTCGACGGGAGATAACCGGCGAGGATGTGTTTGAGTCCCTGAGCGCCCTGCTGTGCCGCTGCGATGGCATGGCTGATCTGTGCTTCCACCGACGTCCAATCGAAATCGATCCACCCGGTTTCTTCTAATACGGCGATGCCGGCCAATAGCCCTCCGGTGATCAGCGCGGCCATTTTCAGGAACCGCCGGGATGCCCATCCCAGGAAAAATCCCACGAGGTAACTGGCACCGATGCCGGCGATAGCGGGTGATGAGTAATCAGCGATCCATGCGGCGAGACTTCCGGCCGTTGCGATGCCGGCAGCAATGACGGATTTTGCATTCCAGGGTGCATCGGCGAGAAAGGCCGCACAGATACCCTGCGATGATGCTACTTGCGATTGTTCGTAATCGTAGTCCATGAAGAGGACTAGCGCTGGTTGCTCGCGAAGGTGTCGCAAGCCTTTGGGTCGCCGGCCTCCAAGCCTTTTCGGAGCCAGGTCTTACGCTGTTCGGAGGAGCCATGCGTCCAGCTCTCCGGTTGGACATAGCCTTGCCCCATCTTTTGAAGCCGGTCGTCTCCGATCGCGGCAGCGGCGTTCAAGCCTGCTTCGAAATCACCCGGTTCGATCAGGTTCCGCTCGCGCTTGGCATGGTGGCCCCAGACGCCGGCGAAACAGTCAGCCTGAAGTTCCATTTTCACTGATAAGGCATTTCCCTCTCGTTCAGAGACTTGGCGCTGAAGGCGCCTCACCTTTTCTGCTGTACCCATGAGGTATTGCACGTGATGCCCTACCTCGTGGGCGATGACATAAGCCTGTGCGAACTCGCCAGGTGCGCCCAACCGTTGCGCCATTTCATTGAAAAATGAAAGGTCGAGATACACCTTCTGGTCTAAGGGACAGTAAAAGGGCCCGACGGCGGACGACGTCGTGCCGCAAGCAGAACGGACTGCTCCTGTAAAGAGTACGAGACGAGGGTCTTCATATTGCGGACCGAGGAGTTGGTTCCAGGTTGTTTCCGTGTCGGCAAGGACAACCGAGGCAAATTTTCCTAACTGGTCGTCGGGCGACCCAGTTGGCACAGATTCCGGGGGAACCGATGAGTCGGTTATTTCTTGTACTCCATTGAGCATGCTGATGAGGGTGATGGGATTGATCCCGGTAAAATAGCTGACTGCGAGGATCAGCACGAGACCGCCCAATCCCAGCCCTCCTCCGACCCTGGCCGGCCCCATACTTCGGCGATCCTCAACATTGCCGCTTTCTCGTTGTCCCTCCCAACGCATAAGGACCTTCTAATTGGACGAAGGCTCTCGATCAGGGACCGTTCAGGCCGGCTCCTTCTCCATGGCCTGGATAAACTTGTCGGCTTCGGCAATGGAACGATTCATGTCCCGGACCAACCGATCGACCTGAGCATCGACTTTTATCAGCTCATCTTTCATGGCGGCCAACGCATGCGCATTGAGGTTGTGTTTCAGGTAGAGCACTTGGTCGCGAAGCGGCCTCAGAACCGGATCAATGCGCTGCTCTGCCCGGTTCATGGCGCCGAGCATCTCTTTGTAGCGTGTCTTGGTTTGAGTCAGCTTCGCTTCGCTCTTCCGGCGCAAGTCCGCATTGGAATATTGGCCGAGTTCGCCTTCCCATTCCGAGAAGAGCGAATCAGCCACGCTTTCGACGTCTCTGATGCGTTTCCGCACCGTCTCGGCACTGTCTTCGCTGTTTTGCAGCTCGCCGTTGAGCTTCTTGTACGTGGCTTCGAGATCTCCTCCTTGATAGGCCACGACTTTCCCAAATTGTTCCAAGGCACTTTGAATATCTTTCTTGGCCTCTTCCTGCGCATCTCGGGCTGACTTGACGCGGCTGCTCAGGAGATCCCGCTTGGCATAGCCCATCTTATCCATTGCGGCGATATAGGCGGTATCACAGGCATATACACCGAGGGATGCCATGATGAGCATGAACATCAGCATGAGTCTTAACATCGAGAGGCACCCTCAGCGGTTCAGTTGGGAAAGTTCCTGTGCAGCCATCCGAAGATCGGCCATGTGATGCATCATAACCGAAGCAAGGGAGAGGGGAAAGACCTGATGGCAGCAGGAGGTGCTCACATCATGTGAGCACCTCCTGAAGAGGGCTAGCTATTTCGATGCAGCCGTATTGGTCTCGACTTGTCCGGCAATGTCTTTGAGGTCCTTGGGGTACAGCACGATCTCGATTCGGCGGTTGGATGACCGTCCCTCGTCGGTGTCGTTCGACGCGAGGGGATGAGTATCCGCATAACCGACTGCGGAGAGATACTGACGGTCCACACCGCCCTGATCGATCAGGTAGCGCACCACGATGGTGGCTCGGGCCGTCGAGAGTTCCCAATTTGTCTTGTAGCGGTCTTGAAGTTTTGAACTGATGGGCACATTGTCGGTGTGGCCTTCGATCCGGATCTGCTTGTCGGTGATTTTGTTGAGAACATCGGCGACTTGTTTCAGGACTTGCACACCGGCCGGTTTCACTTGGGCCTGCCCGGAATCAAACAGGACGCGATCCACCATGTTGATCGTCAGGCGGTCACGCACTTGTTGAATGGTAATATTCCCCTTGGAAATTTCGTCTTGCAGCGATTTGGATAGTTCTTCCTGGGTACGTGTCAGCCGTTTGATCTCCTCTTCTTTGGCGGCTCGTTCTTGATCCAGAGCCGCTGCCAATCGGGCCTGCTCTTGGCGCAGCTGCTCACGCTCTTTCGCGATGCGGGCTGCATTTGCCTCAAGATCGGAAGCTTGCTTCTGTAGTTTGGCGATTTCTTCTTGAGACGACGCGCGTCCGCTTGCGGATTGTTGTTCAAGATCGCTGATCTGGCTCCGTACATTAGTGAGATCGCTGTTCAGTTGGCCGTTCTCCTTCTCCAGTCCATCCAGACGTGATTGCAACTGAGATGCCTGCTGTTCGGCAGCCTTCCGCTGGGCAGCTTCTTGGTCAAGATTTTTTTGGAGCCCTGCCAATTGTTGTTGTAGCTGGGCAGATTGTTTCTTGGCGTCCTCAAGTTCAGCAACCGTCTTCGTATGGGTTCCCGAACTGACGCATCCCACCACCGCAATGGCACACAGCATGGCCAATGTGGGAGTTCGGAGTGGCATGATCCGATCAGTCAACATCCGTCGCATAGTCTCCTCCTTTAAATGATGGCGAACAGCATCTTGTGACGGGGAGCAAGCTCGATGCCCAATGAACTGGAAATGAATGAGACGAGAATGGCTTCTTTCTCTTGAAATAACGGTGGGATTGTCGACTTATGGGTGAGGAAATGCAAGAGAACTGGAGTGTAGTGCCAGAATTATTGTAGGGGTTACCCTACAGATTCTCAATGTTGTTGCGGATGAGATGCGACGTGAACTGACCTGCTTGTCTATCGGTCGGCAGATATACGGCCATGGAATAGACGGGGCGCAGCCTTGACTGCGCCCCGAATCAGGTCTTACTTTCCGCCCATGTCCTTTTTCTCGTCTTTCTTCTTATCGTCTTCCGCCTTGCCGCTCGTCATTCCTTTCTTGTCTTTCTGCTCAGCAGGAGCTGGTTCGCCGGCGAATGACACGGCTGTGCCGATGCCGAATGTAAGGAACGCTGCGAGTGCGATGAAGCTTGCGTAGCGAGTCATGGAAACCTCCATATGATTAGTGAGTTGATGAAACCGAGCCACCGCACGATGCGATGCTGTCGCTTCAGAAACACTGGATGCTCGCGATGAGAGTCGCGAAGCTTCTTGTTCGTCGAATAGAGCAAGGTAGATGTCTTGTGTCTTGATTGGGTAAAATCCACCGGCTCCAAAGTAGAAAAGATGCGAAGACACTCCGTTCTCAACGGCTTATGGAGAATGATCATGCAACGAGACCGTGTCGGATTATGGAAAGACTAGTGAAATTATGTAGGCGGGAGCCTGCGCGCCAGCATTGTGGCCTCGATGCTCGTTGTGGGGTGATGCTTATGAGATAGAGTGCGTACATGCGAAGATAATATTATGTGTCTATCTGGTTAGTAGCAGAGAGCCGACGAGCCTTCAGCGGAAGTTTCGTCGCAGCCGCACTCATGAATAATGCGAGTTAAATAGGTCTTGTGATCCAGCCCATCATATCTAGCCGCACAAACGCTCCTCGAACGATCGCGTTCAATAAGCCCTATGGCATGTTGCCGTGTTTTACTGATGCGGAAGGGCGGCCGACCTTGGCGGACTCCATCGATTTGCCAGGGGTCTATGCAGCCGGTCGTCTTGATCTTGATAGCGAAGGACTCCTGCTTCTGACGTCGGATGGACGTTTGGCTCACTACATCACGGACCCACAACATAAGCTGCCGAAAGTATATCTTTCGCAGATCGAACGCATCCCGAACGAGAAAGCCTTGGAACAATTGCGACGGGGAGTGAAGCTAAACGGCAAGAAGACCAAGCCTGCTGAGGTACGTTTGTTGCTGAACGATCCGCATTTGCCCGAACGCCCCGTGCCCATCCGCTTCAGAAAAAACGTGTCGACTGCCTGGCTGGAGATTACCCTAAGGGAGGGATTGAATCGACAGGTCCGGCGCATGACCGCCGCGGTCGGGCACCCGACATTGCGACTTGTGAGGGTAGCTATCGGCCCGGTTGCATTGGGCACCCTCCAGACAGGCAAATGGCGGGATCTGACGAGTGGTGAGATTGAGCAGATCTATTCTGCTATCGCTCGTCGATAAACTTGAAACATTCACGAGCCTCTTTCTTCACTCTGTTGGGCGAGTTGACTCGGCTGTTGCACGATCAATTGAAAATTGTGTGTTGAGTATTCCTTGGAAATACGAGATACGTTTCACGAGAAACATGAATCCTGGTAAGCGTCCGATAAACTGTCGCTTAATCATTTTCCCCGGCGACGCCGGTGTCTTTGGGGTTGATCGAGTGCTTGGCCCCAGTGGGACAGAAATTTGGTAATGAAGGTGTGTTCTTGATCCGGCTCCACAGCTAATGGGGCTAGTGCCAGCACGACGGCGAGCGAAATGTGGTAGCCAACGGAGCGGGATGCCAGCGCGCGCCGATAGGCAGGATGGGCTTGGTTGATCCAGACGGTGGATTCGAAGAGCCGGCCTAGTTCTGAGTTGTCGGGATTGTCCTCGAACTGAATCACCAACCCGTAGCGCATTGGAGTGCGGGAACGTCCATGACCCGACGGAAGCAGAGCAGAGGTTGAATTAGGGGTCTTGGGTGTCGCCGACTCAGTCACTGTCGAACCTTGGTCAGTTGGCAGTGCAGGTGTTTGTGGCTGAGCCGGTTCGGTTCCATTGGGCTCCAGTTCAGCTGTCGATGGAGCGAGAACTGCAATGGCTTCAATTCCCTTCGCGAAGTCGGTCGTCTTGCCGTCGATCGGCAACCGTTTTTGGCCGCCGGACCGGCGCTCGACGAGTGAACCGAGCAGCGGAAAGTCGTCGGACAATTCTTCCAGCACGCGATCCATATCCCGTTCCAACGGCCGCATCATGCGGGATGAGGCTTCCGGTGTTCTCGCTCGCCCATCTCCCCATGCCTCAAGTTGCCGGGAGACCGTTTCCTGGATTGCCTTCCGATAGGCCAGATAGACGGCCCCTCTGGTACCCGTGCGGATGAAATCCCCTTTGTTGAGCGTGAGCGATGCGGCCAGATCGGGGACTTCGATCAAGCCGTTGATTCGCTCCGACTGCAACGACGTCACACCCAGCCAGTCCCATCCGCATTTGATGACTTTGCCCAGCGTGCTGATCGCAATGCCGCGTTGATCCTCCGGTAATAGCGCCGGATGGCGAGCCATATACCCCAACGCCGAGGGTTTGCGCCGCCGGGCCAATCGAATGGTCAAGGGGGCTTGGTCAGGCGCCGACATTGGATGCCTCTCCAACGATCGTCCATTGACTTCGAAGGTAATCCTGGCTGGGTAATAGGAGGCCAGAAAGGAATCGAAGGTAGATTCAAGCAACGGCTGGAAATGCCGACGCATCACCCCTTCGAGAAACCCTGGGTCTAGAAGAGGAGAGAGCGGAGTTTGTAGCTTCAGCCGCACCGCAGTACCCTGCTCGCCGACCAGTCCGATCGGGGACACCCATTGCCAGGGTGCGCGATGGCGCGAGGCCAAGTGCCATCGCGTAGCCACGTGCGTACTCTCGCGCTTTGTTTCCGTGATCACCTCTTCGCAGACCAACAATCCCAGCTTGATGCCGACTCCGGCAAACCCGATGCCTTGGCCTCGTATTTTCGTGCTGGCGGCAATGTCATGATACTGGCGCATCGCCTTCCGCTGCATGCCGGACCCGTTGTCTACGACCGTCAGTGTGGACTGCGCTGGGTCAGCCGTCATAGTGATTCGGCTGGCCCCTGAGTCCAGCGAATTGGCAATGATCTCGGTGAGGATCGTTTCTGCGATGCTGTAGGGGTAAGCATCCCGCAAGTCTTCCAATAGATGTTCAAGATCGACGCGGGTCTCGCCCATGTATGACTCCGTGATGTCTGCTCTGTGCGGAGAAGGGACTGTAGACGGGAGGCCCAGGCGAAATCAAGGTGAGATCAGAATCCGGAGCTTCATCCGGAAGCGAGTATGAGTAATTGGGTAGTCTGCCGCGCACCGCGAAATGGGGAGGGCGAACATCTCATCTCATCACGCCGCGTAATCAGAAAAGATTCCCGACCCGTTTGTTTTTCCCATTCAGACGGACTTGGTTGGATCACAGAACTAGACCCATCCAGGCAGCCAATTCAGAAAGCTAGGAAGATTCATAACTTGGAATTCGCGCACAGGAATTCGAGCAAGAACAGCTTCAAGCCTCCTGTCATTAGTCACGAATATATTTGCGCTGCTAGCGGCTACTGCATGGAGGATATCTCGTGAATCACCTGACATAGGATGGCGTCCTTCAAAGTGATGTGAATAGATGAGTGAAAGGTTCGTCCCCACGGCAAGTGCAATACTTTTCAGTTCTAGCAATCCTGGCAGTCCTCGTCGCCTAACCTTGCTCAGCAGTCTCCTTCGTTTTGCAAGCCCTTCAGCAAGCCATCCAGAATTATTCCTCAAAAATGCATCGAACGGATACGCTTTCTTACCACCAGAAGGCACCAACAGTTTTGTTCTTTTACTGGCCTGCTTCATAAAAGCCTGGTGCTCTTTCTTGATTTGGCTTGTTTTATCGACTACCCGCCTAAGTCTTCTTATGTCCCTTCTGAGAATCGGTGCAACAAAACTCCAGAGATCGCTCTCCAATTGAGGAGTTAGCACTTCAAAAGGGGGCTGGTGTGGTTGGTTGTTAGCATACGAACAAAAATCATTATCTAAAACATCCTTGCTGCTTCTCACCACAAGAGCCTTGTCTCCCAATTCGAAAATCAGCTTCACTCTCGCCTCTGCTCTTTTGGGTTGAGACGACACTATAAACAGGGTTTCCTCAATATTCAGATAGCCGATTACTACACGAATACATCCATGTCGCACTGCTCTTCTGATCCGAAATAGGCCCCACTTATATACGCCATACCGCTCAAGGTGATCAAAAACGTTGGTATCAAAGTAGACAAACATGGCTGAGCCAACTTTTCTCACGTCGCCCGCGGTTGCTGACCCATGCCTTAGATCAAGAAATTGGGACATTCTATGTTTCAGGCTCGGCTGGCCCTTCACAACATGCGCACGTCGAACGAGGGCCATCTGATTCTCCAAGATCCTTAGAGGGAGAAGGCAGATTGTTCTTTACTGCGCGCATCGGACGAGCACATTCTTATCGTGCGCGTTCTGCGAGCACGAAGCAGGTCCGCTACGCCCTTTTAGCTCAGATCCCATGGTGCCGAGGGGAGTTTTCGGAGCAGGTCTCGGCTGGCATGGGCAATGGCTGCGATCCCGATGTGGTTGCCCTGAATTCTATAGACGACTCGATAATTGCCAACGATGAGTTCCCGTACGTTCGTATCTTGATACTCCGGCACGATTCGTCCGAGCTTGGGGAATGTTTCCAATCGATCGACGGCGAGAATGATACGTTCGACAAAGTTGAGGGCCTAGGCGGGGGAATCGTCGGCGATATAGTTGATAATCTCGTGGAGATCCCGGCGCGCTCCTACCGTCCAGCGGATTTTCGCCACTTCGCGATGCTCCGTTTGACCTGCTCATGGGAAATCGTTTTTCCAGCGGCGAGTTCCTTGAGCCCGCGATCAACGCGTTGCCGGAAGTAGAGTTTGTACATAATATCTTCCACCGAAGACTGCTCCGGCATCCGCTCGATCATCTTGAGTACTGCCTGCTTGGTTCCTTTGGACATCGATTCCCCCACTGAAGTTGAGCGGCATTATCCTACACCTGCTCAACATCCGCAATAATAGTGTGCAGCCCGCTCGCCCCCGCGGGTTGTGGCCGAACAATCTCCGCAATCTGTAGCTGCCCTTTTGTGTCTGTCGCACGCACAACGGTTTGGAACTTACCACGCTGGGGCGCTTTCCACGTGTAGTTCCAGATAACCCACGAGTAGGGCGACATCGGCGTCTCGATTTCACACTCGTTCCATGTCCGGCCGGCATCGAAGCTCAATTCAACTTTGCTGATGGAATTCGGTCCACCGAAGGCGATGCCACGGAATTTCTGCTCGGGTCCACGCAGCGTTTGGTAATGACCGGGACTGTCGATGCGCGAAAAAATCTTAATGGTCCCGTCGTCGGTCCAGCCTTTGCGCTGCCAATAGCCTAGATAGTCTCCGGGATAGACTTCGATCTCGACGATCCACTTCACGTTCTTGATCCCATAAAGCCCCGGTACAAGGAGTCTGATCGGAAAACCGTGTTCCTTCGGCAACTTCTCACCGTTCATCAGAAATGCGAGCATCACGTCGTCTTGCATGGCCCGCTTGAAAGGAATGCTGTCGTCGTAGCCATCAATGCCGCGGAAGACAACATCACGCGCGGTTTCTTCATCGGCGCCGGCGTCTTTGAGTAGCTTCTTGAGCGAGATGCCTCGCCATGTCGCATTGCCCATGCTGTCTCCACCGGGCAACGTGTCGATGCACATGAGTGTCGAGACCTGATCGTGAGAATCGCGATTCAGAATATCACGCCAGCCGAGCGCCATCGGAGTGCTCACAGCGCCTTTGATGTGCAGTTTCCACTGCTCGATGTTGACGTCACGCGACATGGATACTGCCGAGTCGGAGTAGTTGACCACATAGAACTTTGCGTTCGGTGTGAAGTAGGTCGTGTCGCGTGCAGGCATGGCAAACATGCGCCCGAACACAGATCCCACCGCGTCGCAGCCTCCGGTTACCCCCGCGAGTGTGCCGAGGCCGAGGGCCTTCAGAATAGTTCGCCGTCTCAAGGAGAGGGATGGTTTATACAGTGACATTATTTTTGATTATACACACAAATGATACTTGACTCCCATCAGGTGGCTTTGTTATCTTCCGCCTGTTCGATTGTGCTTGTGCTTCCTGCCTGTTGACCGCGTGCGAGAGTGCGGTGAAGGCATGCGGTTCTAGGGAATACCCGGCCATAGGTTTTGGTAAAAGGGTCCCTTGACACGCTTTCTGTGCACGGAGTATAGTGCACGGCTCGCGTGACGAGCTTTCTTGTTCTTTGACAACTGAATAGAGAATGTTGAGCAATGGTGTAAGTGTATTGAAGTGGTGGCCCTTGGTCCAAATTTTAAGAACACCTTTATGAGAGTTTGATCCTGGCTCAGAACGAACGCTGGCGGCGCGCCTAATACATGCAAGTCGAGCGAGAAGACGTAGCAATACGTTTGTAAAGCGGCGAACGGGTGAGGAATTCATGGGTAACCTACCCTCGAGTGGGGAATAACTAGCCGAAAGGTTAGCTAATACCGCGTACGCTTCCTGGACTTCGGTTCAGGGAGGAAAGCGATACCGTGGGTATCGCGCTCTTGGATGGGCTCATGTCCTATCAGCTTGTTGGTGAGGTAACGGCTCACCAAGGCTTCGACGGGTAGCTGGTCTGAGAGGACGATCAGCCACACTGGCACTGCGACACGGGCCAGACTCCTACGGGAGGCAGCAGTAAGGAATATTGCGCAATGGGCGA